>NZ_FNFB01000005.1 GCF_900100395.1 Nonomuraea maritima
AGGACCCGGCCGACCGAGTCGATCATCGCTGCGGTGTGGGTGTCCTGGTGAGTGTCCACGCCGCCGGCGACTTCTGGCATCGGCGGGTTTTCGGGTGTAATGGAAGTCATCGTCGTCCTGTCGTCTTGACCGGGGGCAGGGCGGCACGCACCAGCCGGGCAACGCGGACAAGACAGTGATGGGGCCTCTGGCCAGGCTCCTATGAAGTCACGGGCGCCACGTCCGGTGAGTGCAGATGAGCGCCTCCCGGCCAGGGCCGACAGATCCCGTTGAGGACCCAAGGTCAGTCAGTCGCTGGGTCAGACCCTGGCGGGAGACGCTCATCTACATCATCACTGTCAGTCGTGGCCGTGCTCACCAGGTCTCCGCAGTTTGCTCACATTGGACCACAGGCGGCGGCACGCTGGGGAAACCGGGCTGGGCCTGGCCTGCGCGACAAATCTAGCGTGCGGATTTCGTTGCCGTTACAAAGCGCTTTTGCGGATCTCGGTTTTCTTGCAGAGTGTCACGACCGATTCACTTGGCAAACGGGAAGTCACGATGCAGACTGTGATGAGTTCAGACACGAGGGAAGATATTCATGACGCAGCCGGAAAACGACGTCCTGAAGGCCGCTCAGGACCACCTGTGGTTGCACTTCACGAGGCACAGCGCCTATCAGCAGAACGAGATCCCGACCATCGTCCGCGGTGAGGGCTCGTACGTCTACGACATCCATGGCAAGCGTTACCTCGACGGTTTGGCCGGGCTTTTCACGGTCCAGGTCGGCCACGGACGGCAGGAACTCGCCGAGGCCGCCGCCAAGCAGGCGCAGGAGCTGGCCTTCTTCCCGCTCTGGTCGTATGCCCACCCCAAGGCGGCGGAACTGGCCGAGCGACTGACCTCGTACGCTCCTCGCGAACTCAACCGTGTCTTCTTCACCACCGGCGGCGGCGAGGCGGTCGAAACCGCCTGGAAGCTCGCCAAGCAGTACTACAAGCTCGTCGGCAAGCCGCTCAAGCACAAGGTCGTCAGCCGCCAGATCGCCTACCACGGCACCCCGCAGGGAGCACTGTCGCTCACCGGCATCCCCGCGTTCAAGCAGATGTTCGAGCCGCTCGTGCCCGGCTCGATCCGCGTGCCGAACACCAACCACTACCGCGCCGACGAGATCACCGGTGTCCCAGGCATGACGCCCGAGGAGTACGGCCGCTGGGCCGCCGACCGGGTGGCCCGCGCCATCGAGATGGAGGGCCCCGACACGGTCGCCGCCGTCTTCGCCGAGCCCGTGCAGAACGCGGGCGGCTGCTTCCCGCCGCCCCCCGGCTACTTCCAGCGCCTGCGCGAGATCTGCGACGAGTACGACGTGCTGCTCGTCTCCGACGAGGTCATCTGCGCCTTCGGCCGCCTCGGCACCATGTTCGGCAGCCAGAAGTTCGACTTCGTGCCCGACATCATCACCTGCGCCAAGGGCATGACCAGCGGCTACTCGCCGATCGGCGCCATGATCGCGCACGAGCGGCTGTTCGAGCCGTTCAAGAGCGGCGATGCGATGTTCGCCCACGGCTACACGTTCGGCGGCCACCCGGTCTCCGCCGCCGTGGCCCTCGCCAACCTCGACATCTTCGAGCGCGAAGACCTGCTCGCCCACGTGACGGCGAACGAGCCGCGCTTCCGCGAGGCCCTGGAGGGCCTGCACGACCTGCCCATCGTCGGCGACGTGCGCGGCTCCGGCTACTTCTGGGGCATCGAGCTGGTCAAGGACAAGGCCACCAAGGAGACCTTCACCGCCGACGAGTCCGAGCGGCTGCTGCGCGGGTTCCTGTCGAAGGCGCTGTTCGACGCCGGCCTCTACTGCCGCGCCGACGACCGGGGCGACCCGGTCATCCAGTTCTCCCCTCCTCTGATCGCCGGCCAGAAGGAGTTCGACGAGATCGCGTCGATCCTTCGCGGTGTGCTGACCGAGGCGTGGAAACGCCTCTGAACCACTCCGGCGCACTGGGCGCCGGTTCCCGAAAGGATTCACCCTCATGAAGATCGGCGTCCCCGCCGAGGTCAAGAACCACGAATATCGCGTCGCCGCGACCCCGGCGGGTGTGCACGAGCTCGTGCGCGCCGGGCACGAGGTGGCCGTGCAGCGTGGTGCCGGCCTCGGCTCACACATCACGGACGAGGAGTACCTCTCCGCCGGCGCCAAGATCGTCGACAGTGCCGACGACGTGTGGGGTGGCGCCGAGATGGTGCTCAAGGTCAAGGAGCCGATCGCGGAGGAGTACCACCGGCTGCGTGAGGGCCTGGTGCTCTTCACCTACCTCCACCTCGCCGCCTCGCGTCCCTGCACCGACGCGCTGCTGCAGGCCAAGACCACGGCCATCGCGTACGAGACCGTCCAGGTGAACGGCGGGCTGCCGCTGCTCGCCCCCATGTCGGAGGTCGCGGGCCGGCTCGCGCCGCAGGTCGGCGCCTACAACCTGATGCGCTTCAACGGCGGACGGGGTGTGCTGCCTGGCGGCGTGCCCGGCGTCGCCCCCGCCAAGGTCGTCGTGATCGGCGGCGGCGTCTCGGGCCTGAACGCCGCGCAGATCGCCGTCGGCATGGGCGCCGACGTCACCGTGCTCGACACCAACATCGACCGGCTGCGCCACATCGACGCGATCTACCAGGGCCGCCTGAAGACGCTGGTCTCCACCCGGTACGCGATCGAGCAGGAGGTCCTCCAGGCCGACCTCGTCATCGGCGCGGTGCTCATCCCCGGTGCGAAGGCCCCCACCCTGGTCTCCAACGACCTCGTCTCGCGCATGAAGCCGGGCTCCGTGCTCGTGGACATCGCCATCGACCAGGGCGGCTGCTTCGAGGACTCGCGTCCGACCACGCACGCCGAGCCGACGTACAAGGTGCACGAGTCGGTCTTCTACTGCGTGGCGAACATGCCGGGCTCGGTGGCCAACACCTCGACGTACGCGCTGACGAACGCGACCCTGCCGTACGCGCTCAAGCTGGCCAACCTCGGCTGGCGCGACGCGGTGAAGGCCGACGCGGGCCTCGCGGGCGGGCTCAACACGCACGCCGGCCTGCTCACCAACCAGCCGGTCGCCGAGGGACTCGGCCTGGCGTACACGCCGGTCTCCGAGGTCGTCTGAGCACACCGCTGAACGGAGGGTACGGCGCCGCCGTGCCCTCCGTTTCTCGTTTGTGCTCCACCGGGCGCTGATCCGAGTTGAAAATGAAAATCATTCTCTAATAGGGTGACGCTGTCCGTCAGGGGCCGGGCTTCTCGTGCTCCCGGCGGTCACGTACGCCTGAGGAGAGTGTTGTGTCATCAGTGCAGCTCGCACCGGCCCGATCCAGCCCCGCCCACACGGTGGCGGGAGCCCCGTGGAGCGCGCGGCGGCTGCGCACCCCCCTCGCGTTCTTCCTCGTCACGCTGGCCCTGCTCGCCAGCCTGGTGCTGTCGACCGCGTTCGGCGCCGAGGCCCTGTCACCGGCCACCGTGCTCGACGTGCTCGTCAGGCGGATGACCGACAGGCCCGTCGCGGACCTCGCCCACGACACGATCGTGTGGCAGCTGCGGGTGCCCCGCGCGCTGCTGGCGGCTGTCGTCGGCGCCGGCCTCGCGCTGGCCGGGGCCGCCATGCAGACGCTCGTGCGCAACCCGCTGGCCGACCCGTACCTGCTTGGGGTCTCTTCAGGGGCGAGCGTCGGCGCCACCGCGGTGATCACCTCGGGCCTGTTCGCCGGGGCAGGGGCGTTGACGCTGTCCGGGGGCGCGCTGGCCGGCGCGCTCGGCGCCGCGGCGCTGGTGTTCGCGGTCGCCACCGCCCAAGGGGGACTGACGCCGTTGCGGCTGGTCCTCACCGGTACGGTCCTCGGCTCGGCTTTCTCGGCGATCGCGAGCTACCTGGTGTTCCGTAGCCCCGATCCGGCCGCGGCGCAGTCCGTGCTCTTCTGGTTGCTCGGCAGCCTGGCGGGCGCGGAGTGGTACCGCCTGGCCATACCGGCGATCACCGTGGGGGTCGTCGCCGCGGCGCTGCTGGCCGGCAGCGGCTGGCTCGACGCGCTGGCGACAGGTTCCGACACCGCGGCGTCGCTCGGCGTTCCGGTCCGGGCGGTGCGCGCCGGCCTGTTCGTCCTGCTCGCGATTCTGGTCGGCGTGCTCGTCGCGGTCTCCGGCGGCATCGGCTTCGTCGGGCTGGTCGTGCCGCACGCGGCACGGCTGCTGGTCGGAGCCCGGCACCGGGTCCTGCTGCCGGCCTCGGCGATGTGCGGCGCCCTGTTCCTGCTGTGGGTCGACGTGGTCACCCGCATCCTCGTGCGGCCCACCGAGATCCCGCTCAGCGTGGTGTCCGGGCTGATCGGCGCGCCTGCCTTCCTCGTCCTGCTGGGGCGCCGTCGCTACCGCTTCGGGGCTGACGGATGACCGCGCACCTGCGTGCCGAGGGGCTCGCCTGCTCGGTGGGGCAGCGCACCGTCGTACGGGACGTCGACCTCGACATCCGCCCGGGCGAGACGATCGGGATCGTCGGGCCGAACGGCTGCGGCAAGTCCACGCTGCTGCGCGTCCTCGCCGGGCTCCGCGCCCCCTCGGCCGGCCACGTGCTCGTCGGCGGCGTACGGCTGCACCGCCTCGGCGCCCGGCGGCGGGCGCGCGAGGTCGCCCTGGTCGGCCAGGAACAGGACCTCCCCTCCGACCTGCTCGCCCGCGAGGTCGTCGAACTGGGCCTGACCCCCTACCGCGCACCCTGGAACGGGACCGGCCCCCGCGAACGGGCCGCCGTCGCGGCCGCGCTCGCTGCGGTCGAACTCGCCGACCTGGCGGACCGGCCCGTCGACCAGCTGTCCGGCGGCGAACGCCGCAGGGTGCTCCTGGCCCGCGGGCTGGCCCAGCAGACCCCGCTCCTCCTGCTCGACGAACCGACCAACCACCTCGACGTGCGGCATCAGCTGCACCTGATGCGCCTCGTCCGCAGACTCGACCGCACCGTGGTGCTGGCGCTGCACGACCTCACGCTGGCGGCCACGACCTGCGATCGCGTCCTCGTCCTGCACGAGGGCCGCGGCCTGCCGCTCGCACCGCCCTGTGAGGCGCTGAGGCCCGGCGTCGTCGGCGCCGTGTTCGGCGTGGACGCCACCCCGATCCGCCATCCCGTCACCGGTGACACGCACCTGCTGATCGCCCCGCTCACACCGGAGCACACACCATGAACCGAACCGTCCTCCCCGTCGCTCTCGCGGCGGCCGTCTCCCTCACCGCCTGTGGCACCTCCGCGCCCGCGCGGGCCACCCGCGCGGAGATCACGATCACCAACTGCGGTGCGCCCGCGCGGTTCCCCTCGCCCGCCAGAAGGCTGTTCGTCAACGACGGCAACATGATCGCCATGGTGCTGGCCGTCGGGGCCGCCGACGAGGTCGCCGCCGTCTCCAGCCTCCAGCGCGACGCCGTCACCCTGCGCCGCCACTACGGCGACGCCGTCGACCGGCTGAACGTCGTCGCGCCGCAGTACCCTTCCCGCGAGACCGTGCTCGCGCAGCGGCCCGACGTCATGGTCGCCGGCTGGAACTACGGCTACAGCGAGGAGACCCACCTCACCCCCGACTCCCTGCGCGCCCGCGGAATCGCGCCGTACGTGCTCACCGAGAGCTGCCGGCAGCGCGGCGAGCAGCGCAGGGGGATCGCCGAACCCTGGCAGGCCCTGCGCGACGACCTGTCCAACCTCGGGGCGATCACCGGGCGGACCCGGCAGGCGCGCCAGGTCGTCGACGACGTCAACAGGCGGCTGACCGCGCTGCGGAACGCACCACGCCCCGAGAAGCCGCCCACGGTCTTCCTGTTCGACAGCGCGAGCGACACGGTGTTCTCCAGCGGTCGGTTCGGCGCTCCCCAGGCGATCATCGACAGCGCGGGCGGCCGCAACGCGATCGAGGACGTCGACGACAGCTGGACCGCGGTGTCCTGGGAACGCGTCGCCGCGGCGCGGCCTGACGCGTTCGTCTTCGTCGACTACCCGCCGCAGACCTTCGAGCAGAAGGTCGATCTGCTGGAGTCACGGGCGGGCATCAAGGACCTGCCCGCGGTGACCGCCAGGCGCTTCCTCAACCTGCCCTACGCCCTGTGGACCAGCAGCCCGCTGAACATCGACGCCGCCGAGCAGATCCGCAAGGCGCTCGAACGGTGGCACCTGGCGCCGAGGTCCACGATCGTGCCGCGGTCCGACGACCGCGTCGGCGGCGAGCCGGAGTGAGGGCGCTGTGAGCTGCCAGAACGCCGAACAACTGGCGCGCTGCCTGCCGGCGGCGCGCCGGACGCGGCAGCGGGGAGCGGTCCTGCACGTGCTGGTGGACTGCACGGAATTCGTCTCCGCGCAGCAACTGCACGCCCTGATCACCGCCGACGGGATCGCGGTGGGATTGACCACCGTCTACCGCATGCTGCGCGAGCTGGAGGTCTACGACCGGGTCGACGTCGTACGCGATGAGGCCGGAGAGCGGCTCTACCGTCTGCGCCCGTTCGGCGGGCACCGCCACTACCTCGTCTGCCGGTCCTGCGGCCGGAGCCGGCCGGTGGACGCGGAGGTGGTGGAGGCGTGGGTCGACCGGGTCGGCGAGACCACCGGCTACGCCGCCGTCGAGCACACCGTCGAGCTCACCGGCATCTGCGCGACCTGCCGCCCCACCTCCTGAACACAACCCCCACACCCAAGGAGTCCCACCTGATGAGCACCAGCCAACGTGTTCCCGTCACCGTCCTGACCGGCTTTCTCGGCTCGGGCAAGACGACGCTGCTCAACCGCATCCTCACCGAGCGGCACGGGATGCGGATCGCCGTCATCGAGAACGAGTTCGGCGAGATCGGCATCGACGACGCCCTCGTGGTCGACGCCGAGGAAGAGATTTTCGAGATGAACAACGGCTGCATCTGCTGCACCGTGCGCGGCGACCTCATCCGCATCCTGGGCGCGCTCATGCGCAGACGGGAGAAATTCGACCACATCCTCATCGAGACCACCGGTCTGGCCGACCCGGCGCCCGTCGCCCAGACCTTCTTCATGGACGACGAGATCGCCGCCCAGCTGCGTCTGGACGCCATCGTCACCGTGGTCGACGCCGCCCACGTCCTGCGCCATCTGGACGAGGAGAAGCCCGAGCACGTGGAGAACGAGGCTGTCGAGCAGATCGCCTTCGCCGACCGCGTGGTGCTCAACAAGACCGATCTGGCCGACCAGGCCACCGTCGACGAAGTGATCTCCCGCATCCGGGCGGTCAACGCCTCGGTCGAGATCATCCCCACCCGGCACGCCGAGGTCGACCTCGCCCGGATCATGGACGTCGGCGCGTTCGACCTCGACCGGGTGCTCCGCGACGACCCGGCCTTCCTCACCGACACCGAGCACCAGCACGACACCACCGTCACCTCGGTCGGCATCGACCTGCCTGGCGAGCTGGACGAGGACCGACTCAACCGCTGGCTGGGCGACCTGCTGCGCACCAGGGGCGCCGACATCTTCCGCTCCAAGGGCATCCTCGCCCTCGCGGGCGAGCCCCGCCAGTACGTCTTCCAGGGCGTGCACATGCTGCTCGACGGCGACTTCGGCAGGGTCTGGCAGGAGGGCGAGGCGCGCCGCAACCGGCTGGTGTTCATCGGCCGCGGCCTCGACCGCGACGCCCTGGAACGCGGCTTCACCGGCTGCCTGGCCGACGCCGGGGTGGCCGCATGAGCGTCACGACTCCCTCTGCGGCCCCCGCCTGGGAGGCCGCCGTCGACGACGCCCCCGTCGCGATCCACGTCCGACGCGACCTCGTCGCCGTCGCCGGCGCCGAGGGCACGGTCTGGCTGCTGGACGTCGCCTCCGGCGCCGTGACCGAGGCGCTGACGCTGCCGGGCGGGCTGCTTGACGTGGCCCTGGCCCCCGACGCGCGGCACCTGGCGGCCGCCGGCCCGCTCGGCCACGCTTTGTGGGCGCGCGACGGCGGCCGTGCGAGCGTCTTCGAGACCGGCAGCTGGTCGTCCAAGGCGGCCTGGGCCAACATGGAGCGGGTCGCGGTCGTCTCCGGTCGGCGCGCTCTCGTCCTCGACGCCGAGGGACGGGAGCTGTGGGCTCCCGAACCCGCCGCCAGCACCGTCACGGACGTGGCCTGGATGCGCGCCGGCCGCCGCCTGGCCGTGGCGGCCTACGGCGCGGTGCGCTGCCACGAACGCCACACCCCTGCGCCGGTGGCGACCTACCGCTACGTCGGCTCGCACCTGGCGCTGGCCGTCCCCGCCACCGGACGGTGGATCTGCAGCGGCAACCAGGACGCCTCCATCCACATCTGGCGCACCCGCGACGGGTCGGAGCTGACGATGTCCGGTTATCCGGAGAAGGTGTCCCGGCTCGCCTTCGACGACACCGGCACCTGGCTCGCCGCCGACGGGGCGCCCGACGTGACCGTGTGGGACTTCTCCGGCAAGGGCCCGGCCGGCACCGCGCCTCGTACGCTGACCGCCCACGAGACCGTCACCGCGCTGGCCTGGCGGCCCGGCCCGGCCGGGCACCTGGCCAGCGGCGGTGACGACGGCACCGTCGCCCTGTGGCGCGCCACGTCCGGCCGGCCCCAGGCCCGGCTGCGTCCCGCCCGCACTTTCGCCGGCGCGGCCGCCGTGGCCGCGCTGGCCTGGGCCGCCCCCCACCTGCTGATCGCCGCCCACCGCGACGGGCGCGTCGTGGCCCACCGGGTGCCCGACCTGTGACGGTGCTACCGGATGCCGAGGCGGCGGCGCAGGTCGCGGGCGGTGGTGAGCACGTACTGCAGCTCGCCGGGGCTGGGCCAGGGCGCGCTGCCCGGCCGCAGCAACGTGCCGCGTACGGATGCGAGATGCTCGACGGCGCTCTTGTGCACCCCGCTGCGCCGCGTCAGCCAGCCGACGACGTCGGAGTGGTCGTGCAGCGGACGGGTCACCACGTCCCAGGTGCCGAGCACCTCGGTGAGGTCGGCCACGTCCAGCGCGACGCCGCCGGCGCGACCGGTGGCGGCGGCGGCCAGTTCGGCCCGCGCGGTCAGCTCCGGCTCCGCAGGACGCCCCCAGGCAGGCGGCGGCGGATCGGACAGCCACTCCTCGGCCTCGGCCTCCGCCTGGCGGCCCGTCGCCGACAGCAGCCCGCTCAGCTCGACGGCCGCCGCGTGGTGCCCGGCGCGCGCCGCCTGCCGGAACCAGTGCTGGCCACCCGCGAGGTCGCTGTGCTCGGCGATGAGCAGCAGGCCGTAGTTGAACGCCGATTCGGCGTCACCGCCCGCGGCGGCGCGCCCGAACCAGTGGCTGGCCGCCGCGGTGTCGCCCAGCTCGACGCAGACGAACCCGGCCATCCGCTGGTCGTCGACGCGGCCCGCTCCTGCGGCCTGCTCGTACCAGGCGCGTGCCGTACGCAGGTCGCCCCGCGACAGCGCCACCCCGCCGAGCCGGGAGGCGGCTCCTGGGTGCTCGTTCTTGGCGGCCAGCCGGTAGTAGGCCTCGGCGCCCTCGGGGTCGCGGCTGGCGTGCAGGTAAAGACCCATGCAGTACGCGGAGTCGGCGTTGCCGCCCCGGGCCCCGCACTCCCACCAGCGCACGGTCTCCTCGTCGTCGCCCACCGCGTACGCGAGGAACCCGAGGTCGTGGGCCGAGGCCACGTCGCCGTCGGCGGCCGCCTGGCGGTGCCACTCGCGCGCCGCGGCCAGCTCGCCCGCCTCCTCGCACAGCAGCGCCAGCCGGCGGGCGGCCGTCCTCGACCCGGCCATCGCCGCGCTCTCGAACCACACCCGGGCCGCCGCGCTGTCGCCGCGCTGCTCCAGCAGGAGCGTGGCGAGGTTGGTCGCCGCCTCGGCGTCGCCGCTGCTGGCGGCGGCCTCGTACCAGGTGACGGCCTCCTCCAGGGTGCCGTGCTTCTCGTGCCAGATGCCCAGGTTGAAGGCGCTGTCGACGCTGCCGAGGCGCGCTGCCCGCTCCCACCAGAACCTGGCGGCGGCGCGGTCGCCGTGCTGGGCGTAGAGCCTGCCCAGCCGATGCGCCGCCTGGGCGTCGCCCGCACGCGCGGCGGCCAGCAACTCGGGTTCGTCTCCCACGCGCGGCGCCGGTACGGAGGGCGCCGGCGACTGTCCTTGCCAGGCCATGGCGACAGAGTGGCACGTGACGGCCCGGTTGCCCACCGTAATCGACGACAAATGACTCAGGAGAAGGTGATGAAGCCCGCGTACATGCCCATGCCGCAGACGTAGCGCAGCGTGCCGGGCGGCTGCGGCGGCAGCCGGACGGTCGCCGGCAGGGCAACATCGCGCCCCGCGATCGTCACCGTGCCGGTGCACCCGGGGTCGGCGACCTTGAACACCACCTCGACGGGCACGCCCGCGGGCGCGCTCACCATGCCCGGGCGGTACCCGTCGCGCGTCGCCCAGACGGTGACCTTCTGTTGCGGGGTGCCGGCGGCGGCGGGCGCGGGGGTCGCGAGCCAGCCGCCGAGGCTGAGGCCCGTTCCGGCGGTCCACAGCCCGGCGGCGACCGCCACGACCCCGGCCAGCCGGGCCAGCCGGGTGCGCGAGACGCGCCGCAGCACGTAGCCGAGCAGCGCGAACGCGGGCGCCGTACCGAGCACGAACCCCGCCATCGCCGCCGCGCCCGCGAGGGGCGAACCGCTGGAGACGGCGAGCAGCTCGACGCCGAGCGTCACCCCGCACGGCACCAGGATCGTGGCCGCGCCCAGCAGCGGAGCCCGGTAGGCGCGGGGTGGCACGGGCGCGCAGGCCGGTTCGCGTCGCATGAGCCGTACGGCGAAGACGACGATCATGAGCCCGGCGGCGACGAGCAGCGCCGCGCGGGCCTGCGGGGGCAGGCTGACGGCCGAGCCGAGCAGGCCGAGCAGCGCCCCGGCCGTGGTGTGGGAGGCGAGCCGCCCGGCGAGGAACCAGCCCACCGCCGCGCGGTCGCGTCCGCGGCGGCCGTCGACGAGCCCGATGAGCAGCCCACCCTGGGTCGCCGTGCAGGTGGCGGCGCCGGCCACGAGCCCGGCCGCGACGCCGCCGGCGAACAGGGCGGCGGCCTGCGCGCTCAGGGCCGGACGAGGGGCTGGAGGGAGTGCCGGCGGCGGGATGCGCGGAAGAACCTCATCGTCGTCCCCACTCTCCATGAAGTCGTGCACGTAACGTAACGCGACCGCATGGACGTGAACAGTGACTACGCCAGGCAGAACTCGTTGCCCTCTGGGTCGGTCAGCGTCACCCAGTCGTCGTACGTCGCGATCAGCCGGGCGCCGAGGCCGAGCAGCCGGTCGATCTCGGCGTCGCGGTCGTCGGCGCGCAGGTCGAGGTGGAGCCGGTTCTTGACCGTCCTGGGTTCGGGCACCCGCTGGAACCACAGCCGCGGCGGACCGCCGTCGACCAGCACGGTCGGGTCGTCCTCCGGGTCGAGGACGCCCTGCGCGCGCAGCCGCGCGAGCTCCTCCTCGTCGTACGGCGCCACGGCGTAGCCGTCGAGTGCCTGCGCCCAGAACCTGGCCAGCGAGGCCGGATGCCGGCAGTCGACCACCACGTCATGCAGCCGTGCCACCGGACCTCCTCGCCTCGATCAGGAAACGGGAGGAGTGGGCGACGAACGGGCCCTTCGCCTCGATGAGGTCGTGCAGCTCGCGCAGCCGGTCGCCGTAGCGCTCGACGGAGAAGTCGGGCACGGTCCAGATCACCTTGCGCAGGAAGTAGATCACCGCGCCGACGTCGTGGAACTCCATGCGCAGCCGCTCCGAGCGCAGGTCGACGACCTGCAGCCCGGCCTGCTCTGCGGCCTTCACGGCCCTGGCGGGATCGCGGGAGGAGCCGTCGAACGGGCCGATGAAGAACTCGCTCAGCTCGGCCACGCTGTACGGCCCGACCTGCTGCGAGAAGTACGTGCCGCCGGGCCGCAGCACGCGCGCGATCTCCGCCCACCACGTCGAGACCGGATGGCGGCTGGTCACCAGGTCGAAGGACGCGTCACGGAACGGCAGCCGGGGCTCGTCGTCGTCGGCCACCAGCCACGCGCCACGCGGGCGCAGGCGGTCCGCCGCCAGCGGCAGGTTGGGCGGCCACGACTCGGTGGCCACGGTGACCGGGGCCAGCGCGGGCAGGCCGGCGAGGATCTCACCGCCGCCGGTCTGCAGGTCGAGGGCGGCCTGCGCCTCCGCCATCCGCTCGGCCAGCAGCCTGGAGTAGCCCCACGAGGGACGTTCCTCGGTGGCGCGGCCGTCGAGCCAGGAGAAGTCCCAGCCCGCCACGGAAACCGCGTCGGCCTCACGGACCAGATCGTCGTACGAGCGTCCCATGCTCCGACCCTGCCAGCGGGGGAGCTTGCCCAGCAACCGGATTTCCCTCAGATCCAGCCGGGCTTGACCAGGCCCGACTCGTAGGCGATGACGACGAGCTGGGCGCGGTCGCGGGCGTGCAGCTTCGTCATCGTCCGGCTCACGTGGGTCTTGGCGGTGGCGGGCGACACGAACAGCTTGGCCGCGATCTCGTCGTTGGTCATGCCGGTGCCGACCAGGGCGAGCACCTCGCGTTCGCGCTCGGTGAGCTGGTCGAGGCCGTCGGTGGCGACAGGCTCCTTGGAGTGGGAGGCGTACTCGGCGATGAGACGGCGGGTGACGCTCGGCGACAGCAGCGCCTCGCCGGCGGCCACCACCCGCACCGCCTGGATCAGCTCGGCCGGTTCGGTGTCCTTGACCAGGAAGCCGCTGGCGCCGCCGCGCAGCGCCTCGAAGACGTACTCGTCGAGCTCGAACGTCGTCAGGATGATGGTGTGCGGCCCCGGCGGCATCTGCCGGGTGGCGGTCAGGCCGTCGGTGCCCGGCATGCGGATGTCCATCAGCACGACGTCCGGCCCGTGCTCGGCGGCCAGCCGCACCGCCTGCGCGCCGTCGGACGCCTCGGCGACCACGGTCATGTCGGGCTGGGCGTCGAGCAGCGCCTTGAAGCCCGCCCGTACGAGCGCCTGGTCGTCGGCCAGCAGCACCTTGATCATCAGTCTTCCTCGGGTAGGGGGAGCCGCGCCTCCACCTGGAAGCCGGGGCCGGACGGGCCGGCGTGCAGCGTACCGCCGAGCGCGGAGGCCCGTTCGCGCATGCCCGGGATGCCGTTGCCGCTGCCCGACCCGGACAGCACGGCGGGCGTGGTGGCGCCGCTGTCGGTCACCTGGATGACGAGCTCCTTCCCGCCGTACTCCAGGCGCACGCCGACCTCGGCGCCCGGCGCGTGCCGGGCCGCGTTGGTGAACGATTCCTGCACGATCCGGTACGCCGCCCGTTCCACTTGTGGCGGCAGCGCGCGCGAGCCGGTCCGCGCGAGCGTCACCGTGAGCCCGGAGCGCTCGATCAGCTCGTCGAGCCGGTCGAGCCCGGCGGTGGGGGAGCGGGGCGCGCCCTCGCGCAGCACGTTCAGCACCGAGCGCATCTCGCCGAGCACCTCCTTGGAGGCCGTCTTGATCGTGGCGAGCGCCGTTCTCGCCTGCTCGGGGTTGGCGTCCATGAGGTGCAGCGCGGTGCTGGCCTGCACGTGGATGAGCGAGATGTTGTGCGCCAGCACGTCGTGCAGCTCCTGCGCCATGGTCAGGCGCTCCTCGCTGGCCTGCCGCCTGGCCTCCTCCTCGGCGGTGCGCTCCCGCTCGGCCCGGCGCTCCCTGACGATCCTGACCAGCTCCGCCACGACCATCAGCAGCATGACGAACGTGAGGATCCACACGTTGTGGAACCAGTCGCGGTTGCCGACCAGCCAGGCGTAGCTCAGGAACGACAGCAACGTCATCCCCGCCATGGTCCACGCCATCAGCCGGCGTCCCCGGGTGACCAGCAGGAACAGCAGCACGGCCGGGCTGACGAAGCACGGGCCGTAGGGGTACCCGCCGATCAGGTACAGGTCGCAGGCGCCCAGCGCGGCGGCCGTGGTGAGCAGCGGGAAGCGCTTGCTGAGCAGCACCGCGACCGGCCCTGCCCACAACAGCGCGTAGGCGTACGCGTCGAGCGGTTCCCTGGTGTCCTGCTGGCCCCACGCGGCGCCCTCGGCGATCACCATCGTGACCGCCGCCACGACGAGGGCGAGATACGGGTCGAACGTCCTGCGCACGACCTTCACGTTAGGCCAGCGGCGGAAGGGGCGCGTCGTCCCGGCGTGTGACGGGCCACTACCGCGATGGACGTATGTGAGTCATTGTGGACAGATGCGCCGTGCGATCATTCCCACAGCAGCAGTCCTCACCATTTCCCTCCTGCACGCGCCGCCCGCGGCGGCCCATCCGTCCGGCAAGACGCCGGTCGCCGAAGGGTCCGGCGGCGCCGTCGCCACCGTCGATCTGGACGCCAGCAAGGCGGCCATCGCCGTGCTGAAGAAGGGCGGCAACGCCGTGGACGCGGCGGTCGCCGCGGGGGCGGTGCTCGGGGTCACCGAGCCGTACTCCGCGGGCCTGACCGGCGGCGGCTTCATGGTCTACTACGACGCCCGCAAACGTAAAGTCTTCACCATCGACGGGCGCGAGACCGCCCCGAAGGCGATGGGGCCGACCTCCTTCGAAGGCATCCCGTTCGATGAGGGCGTCACCAGCGGCCTGTCGGCGGGCGTGCCAGGCACGGCCGCCACCTGGGACGTCGCCCTGCGTGAGTTCGGCACGCTCTCGCTCGGACAGGCGCTCCAACCGGCGATCGAGGTGGCCTCCCGGGGCTTCGTCGTCGACCAGACCTTCTACGACCAGACGGCCCAGAACGCCGACCGCTTCAAGGACTTCACCTCCACGGCCAAGCTCTACCTGCCGAAGGGCGCCCCGCCGCCCGTCGGCTCGGTGTTCAGGAACCCCGAGCTCGCGGCCACGTACCGGGAGCTGGGCAGGCGCGGGCCAGGGTGGCTGTACGGCGGCCGGCTCGGCAAGGAGATCGTGGCCACCGTCAAGCGCCCGCCGGTCACCCGCGGCAGCACGCGCAACGTGCGGCCCGGCCTGATGGAGCTGTCCGACCTGCGCGACTACCGCGCGCTGCTGCGCCGGCCCACGAAGGTGTCGTACAAGACGCTCGACGTGTACGGCATGGCGCCGCCGTCGTCCGGAGGTTCGACCGTCGGCGAGGCGCTCAACATCATCGAGGCGCTTCCCGAGGCGGGCCTGCACGAGTACCTGGAGGCGTCCCGGCTGGCCTACGCCGACCGGGGCCGGTATGTCGCCGACGTCCCCGGCGTGCCGCTGGAGCAGCTGCTGTCCGACGGGTTCGCCAAGGAGCGGGCCTGCCTGATCGGCGAGCGGGCCATGCCGAGCCCGGCCGCTCCCGGTGACCCCGACGGCTCGTACGGGCCGTGCGAGCAGCCCACGGGCGAGTCCACGCCGGTCGCGAAGGAGGGCCCCGAGACGACGCACCTGGTGGTCGCCGACCGCTGGGGCAACGTGGTCGCCTACAACCTGACGATCGAGTCGACCGGCGGCAACGGCATCGTGGTGCCCGGTCGCGGCGTGCTGCTCAACAACGAGCTGACCGACTTCACGTTCGGGCCCGCGCCCGGCGACCCGAACCTGCCCGGCCCCGGCAAGCGCCCGCGCTCGTCGATGGCGCCGACGCTGGTGCTGAAGAACGACCGGCCCGTGCTCGCGGTCGGCTCGCCCGGCGGTTCCACCATCATCACGACCGTCCTGCAGATCCTGCTCAACCGGTACGAATGGGGCATGGACCTGCCGGAAGCGCTGGCCGCGCCGCGCGCCACCCAGCGCAACACCCCGCAGACGCAGGCGGAGCCGGAGTTCCTGGCGAAGTACCAGGCCGAGCTGGAGGCCAGGGGGCACGCGTTCACGTCGACGCCGGAGATCGGCGCGGCGACGGCGCTGGAGTTCCTCGGCCGCGACCGTGTGCAGGCCGTCGCCGAGCCCGTCCGTCGCGGCGGCGGCAGTGCGCTGGTGGTCCGCCCCAGGAAGTGAGGTCAGCCCTTCGCCGGGCCGGCCTCGGCCCGGCGAGAGGCCGTCCTGTCGACGAGGCGCCGGCCGAGCCGCTGCGCCGGCGCCTCCACCCACCGCCAGGTCAGCGCGCACAGACCGAGCAGCACCGCGTACACGCCCGCCGTCAGCGCCATGCGCGCCGCCACCGGCACGGAGGCCGGGTCGCTCAGAAAGTGCTCGACGCTCTCCATCAGCAGCGGGTGCAGCAGGTAGATCGAGTACGACACCAGCCCCAGCCAGGCCGCCCACGACGGCCAGACGCGGTGGCGCAGCGCCAGCCCGGCCGCGAACGTCAGCCACGCCGCCGCGGTCGCCGTCTCCGTCCCGAGGTCGCCGCGCCCCAGCCACAACCCTGCCAGCGGCACCAGCGCCACCCAGGTGGCGTGCCGGTGGGTGAGCTGGCCTGTGCCGGCCCGGTACAGGGTGCTGCCGGCGAACATGGTGGCCAGGATGAGCAGCCCCTGCCACGGGCCGGGATAGCGCTGGTTGACCGCCAGCAGCAGCACGATGGTGCCCGCGACGGCCACCGCGCCCGCCTGGCGCAGCCGCCCGTGTCCGTACAGCACCGCGGCGAGCCCGGCCGCGAGGACGGCGGTCACCGCGACCACGACCGTGAGCATGCGGCCCGCCGTCCCGAACGACAGCAGCGCCGTCGGCAGCAGCCCCGCGCCCAGCACCGCTCCCGCCGCGAACGTGAGCGCGGCGGGAGTGCTCCGCCGCTGCGCCCCGAGCGCGAACATGGCCGTCAGCAGCAGGTAGAAGGCCATCTCGTACGACAGGGTCCACAGCACGTTGACCAGGTTGGGCACGTCGAGCAGGTTCTGCAGCATGGTGACGTGCGCCAGGACCAGCGCCGTCGGCCGGGTCTGCCACCAGACGTGTGGTTCGTCCCACCCGGCTGCCGACAGCAGGGCCATGCCGGCCGCGCACACCGCGAACAGCGGCCACAGCCGGAAGAGCCGCGAGACCCAGAAGGCCCGCAGGCCGGCCCCGCGCTCCAGGGACGCGGGCACGATGTAACCGCTGACCAGGAAGAAGACCAGCACGCCGTACCAGCCGGGGTCGAAGACGCCCTTGACGTACGGCCGGGCCTCCGGCCACAGCGGTACGAGCGCGTGCTCGAAGACCACGACGGTCGCCGCCGTCCCGCGCAGCGCGTCCAGCCAGGCCGAACGCCGGACGCGCGGGGGAGCGGCCTCGGCCGTGCCGGGAGGGGCTGAGAGCATCCGGCCATCGTAGAGACCCGCCGCCGGCCCGGCGACGATGTGCGGGCGCCCTGCCCACCGAGCCGCAGGGACCGCAGGAAACGGCGAAAACCCGCCACGGCTACCGCGGCGGGTGGCTCTGCCAGGAGGCTTACCGGAGCAGGAGGAAGGCGGCGACGCCGACGATCAGGATCGCGAGGACGACCGCGATGATGGGCAGAACGGGCGACTTCTTGGGCTTCGCCTCGGCGGCTTCCTCTTCGCGCGCCTGCGCGAACGCGCGGAAAGCCTGGGTGTTGCCCGCCGGGTCGATGTGCTGGTCAGCCATGGCCAGCAGCCTAGCGCGGATCGCCTGCGCGGTTTGCACCATATGGCGGTATTCGTAAAAGGACGCATTTACCAGATCGACATGCTTTCCTCGGCCCGGAAGAACCTACGGCGTGGGTTGATTACAGGGGCACGCCCCTCGGCGGATAGCTTTGACGCATGCTGAGGACCCTGCTGTCACCCCGCGTCGTGGGGCTGCACGTGCTGACGATCGGGGTTCTCATCGCCTTCATCCTCCTCGGACGCTGGCAGCTCGGCGTCTTCCAGGATTCCGGCAAGCCGCACGCCGCCACCGACCCCGCACCCGTACCGGTCGCCGGGCTGGCCCCGGTGGGCGCCCAGATGGACGGCACGGTCGCGGGCCGCAGGGTCACCGTCGAAGGCGTCTACGAGGCCGACCGCCAGCTCCTGGTCGCCGACCGGCAGCCCGACGTCGCCGCTCCCGGCGGCAACGTCTCGCGCGACCACGGCTACTGGGTGCTCACGCCGATCCGGCTCGACGACGGCACGGTCATGCCGGTCGTGCGCGGCTGGACGGCCAGGGCCGACGACTCCGCCGTGGCCGACGTGCCGCAGGGCAAGGTCACGGTGGCGGGCCGGCTGCGGCCGCAGGAGGGCACCGACAGCGTGCAGCGGCGCGCGGAGGGCCTGCCCGCGGGCCAGGTGCAGACGGTGTCGACGGGCGAGCTGGTCAACCTGTGGGCCGGGCAGCGGGTGCGCACGGGGTACGTCGTCGCGGCGCCGCCCTCGGGCACGCTCACGCAGGTGAAGGTCACCGCGCCAGTGGTCGGAGGCGCGCTGACCTGGCGTAATCTGGCATACGCCGCCAACTGGTGGATTTTCGCGGGATTCGCCGTCTTCATGTGGTTCCACTTCGTGCGCGACGCCGTGCGAACAGACCGCGAGCGCGGCGAGTCCACCCCCGAGATGGTTCTGGAAGGTTGAAACGGTGGAATCGGCTCTCAAGCCCTTCCGGGTGCTCGCCTACGTGGTCGGTTGCATGCTGCTCGTGCTCTGCGTGGGCATGGTGCTGCGCTACGGCTTCGACCAGGCGTCGCTGTCGAAGGTGATCGCCCCCATCCACGGCGGCCTCTACATGCTCTACCTCGTCGCGGTCATGAACCTCGGCATGAAGTCGCGCTGGGCGTGGCCGTACATGCTGGGTGTCATGCTCGGGGGCACGGTGCCGTTCCTGTCGTTCTACATCGAGCGGCGCGTGACCCGGCGCGTGCAGACGGCGGCGCAGGCCGCGGCGGGAGCCTGACCGGCCCCCGCCGCCGCGGGGTCAGCGGCCGAGGCCGCGCCGGCGGGCCCTCTTGAGCCGCTCGCGCTGCGACGGGTCGAGCATCAGGTAGCCGACCACCGGGGCCGCGACCACGCCCAGCACGACCAGCAGGGTGATGAATCCGGTGCCGAAAATGATCAGGGAGAGCAGCACCGCGGCGCCCGCGCCGATGGCGTACTTCTGAATTGGCGACATCCTGGCTTCCTCCGAACGCGGAGCGCTCGCCCCGCCTCTCACACATTCTGCGTCGCCGGTCCAACGTGTGGACCCATGCCTGAGGTTCCTGGACGCGATGTATCGCAAATGTTAGACCGGGCGGCCGGCGACGGCGAGCAGCTCGCGCCGCAGGTCGTCGATCACCGGACGCTGCGACGGGTCACGCGACAGCAGCCTGAGCAGGACGGGCCCGAGCGGGCCCGCGCCGCCGAGCGGCGTGCCCGGCGCAGGTGGACGGCCCTGCACGGCGGTGAACAGCGTCGCGCCCAGCGACCACAGGTCGGCGGCGTGCGTCGGCGCGGCCTCGGGAGCCGTGTACGCGAGCAGCGTTCCCATGCGCGCCAGCGGCAGCAGCCGGGCCCGGCCGTCCGCGTCGACGACGACGTTGCCCGGCTGCACCCCGCCGTGGAACCAGCCCGGCGCGAGCCCGTCGAGCACCCCGAGCCCGATCGCGGCCACCCGGGCGGGCGGCAGCGGTCCTGAGGCCGCGAGAAGCGCGTCGAGCGGCCGGTCCACGGCCAGCCGGTGCAGCGTCTCGCGCACCACGTTCAGCGGCGGTGTCCCCGACGGGTGCAGCATCGCCCTGATCAGCGACTTGAGCGGGCCTGGCCCCGCGGGCGCCACCTGGCCGGGCGGGCGTCCCTCGACCGCGAAGTGCAGCGTCGCGGCCAGCGACCACAGATCGGCGGACGGCAGCACGCTGAGGCTCGGTGCGCCGTACCCGGTCAGCAGCGCCCGCCCGGTCGTCGTGAGCAGCACCTTGCCCGGATCGACCCGCCCGTGCACGATGCCCGCCTCGTGTGCGGCGGTCAGCGCCGACAGCACGCACACGCCCATCCTGGCGGCCTGCGCGGTGGGCAGCGGGCCTGCCCCGCGTACGGTCTGCTCCAGTGACACGCCCGCGACGAACTCCATGACCAGCCACGGCCTGCCCCCGTCGACCAGCACGTCGAGGACCGGCACGGCGAGCGGGTGCCGCAGCGCCATGGCGCGGCGCGCCTCGCTCACCGCCGCGTCGCGCAGCTCGGGCAGCACCCACACCTCCCTGACCGCCACGTCGCGGTGCTCGGCCTCGTCGAAGGCCAGGCGCACGGACGTGCCCAAGGAGTTCAGCAGCCGGTAGCGGCCGTTCAGTTTCCTGGTCTCAGCCATGCGTGTCCATCAGGGCGAGCCCGCCGCCAGCCAGCCCTCGTGGGCCGCGCTCACCTTGAGCCAGAGCTGCTCCTTCTCGTCGGCGGAGAGGTCGTCCAGGGGCAGCCGGAAGATGTCCGCCAGGGCCGCGTAGTAGTCGAGGGCCGACGTCAGCGTGACGTACCGCCGCTCGGCGCCGAGGCGCGTCAGCAGCAGCCCGCGCAGGATGTCCACCCCGTACGCGTCGCGCCGCTGCACCGTCGCCACCCGGACGAACCCCGACGTCGGCGACGTGCTCAGGTGCTCGTGCATGCCGTCGAAGGCCGTCATCTCCGCCGGTTCGGTCCCGAAGTCCATCCCGGCGAACGAGCCGCGCGAGTCGTGGTCGAAACGCCAGCCGCCCGGCACGATCTCCGACGGCCGCAGCGCGTACGTGAAGGGGCCCTGCCGGTACGTGCCCGCCACCAGGGGCAGCGGCTCGTGCAGCGCGTCGCCGAGCCCGACGTCCACCAGCCACGCGCCGCCGGGGTTGTCGGCGGACGGCAGCCCGCGCACGGTGAGCGCCAGGTGGTTGCCGGTGATCCCGGGCTCGCCGCCGTGCGGCTGGACGCCCGACACGTGCCGGGTCACGTCGTAGCCGAGGGCGGTGAGCAACTGCGAGAAGGCGCCGTTGAGGTGGTAGCAGTAGCCGCCGCGCCCCAGGCAGACGCGCGCGGCCGACTCGACAGGATCGACCGTCGTCGTCCTGCCCAGCCAGATCTCCAGCACCTCGTACGCGACGTTCTCGACATGGGCGGTGTGCAGGGCTCGGAGGGACTCAGCGCTCGGGGGGGCTTGCGGCGACTCGGGCAGGCCGAGCCGGGCAAGGTACGCGGCTGTGTTCACCATCACAGTCTGCACCGTTTGTGCACGAACAGTGGAGTGTGGAGTGCACAGAGCCCTTCTAGGCTTTCGTCCGTGGCAGAGCAACGACGCGTCCTCGTGGTCGAGGACGACGAGACGATCGCGTCCGCGGTACGGAACCGGCTGGCCGCCGAGGGTTTCAACGTCAGGGTGGCCGGCGACGGGCAGGACGCCCTCGTCCAGTACGCCAGGGCGGAACCCGACCTGGTGATCCTCGACCGCCTGCTGCCCGGGCTCGACGGCCTGGAGGTGTGCCGCCGGATGCAGGCCGCGAGGCCGGTGCCCGTGCTCATGCTGACCGCGCTCGGCGACGAGACCGACGTGCTCGTGGGCCTCGGCGTCGGGGCCGACGACTACCTGGCCAAGCCGTTCAGCATGCGCGAGCTCGTGGCCAGGATCCACGCGCTGCTGCGCCGGGTCGAGCGGGCGGCCCAGCTCGCCGCCGAGGACACCGTGATCAGGGTCGGCGAGGTCGAGATCGACACCGCGGCCAGGCGGGTGTTCGTGCGGGGCGTCGAGGCGCAGCTCACCCGTACCGAGTTCGACCTGCTGCGGCGGCTGGCCGAGCGCCCTGGACAGGTCTTCGAGCGGGGACGGCTGCTGTCGGACGTCTGGGGCTTCTCGGAGGCGGCGGCGACCAGGACCGTCGACAGCCACGTCCGCGCGCTGCGCCGCAAGCTCGGCTCCGACGTGGTACGGACCGTCCACGGCGTCGGCTACGCCCTGGTACGTCCATGAGACCCCTCGACTTCCTCGGGCGGATCAAGGTCAAGCTCGGCATCGTCATCGTGCTCGCCGTCGCGACCGCGTTCGCGGTGAACGAGCTCGGCCTCAGCTCGGGGCTCTCCCGCGAGCTGCGCATCGCGGTCGCCGTCGTCCTGGCGTTGATCATGGTGCAGGTGCTGGCCAGGGGCATGACCAAGCCGCTGCGCGAGCTGGCGCGCGCCGCCCAGACCATCGCCAAGGGCCGCTACTCGCTGCGCGTCCGCGCCACCTCCAGGGACGAGGTAGGGGAGCTCGCCAGGGCGTTCAACGCGATGGCGGCCGACCTCGGGGAGGTGGACCGGCAGCGGCGCGAGCTGATCGCCAACGTCAGCCACGAGCTGCGCACGCCGATCACGGGGTTGCGGGCCGTCCTGGAGAACGTGGTGGACGGCGTCTCCGCGCCCGACCCCGTCACCATGCGGACCGCGCTCGCCCAGACCGAGCGCCTCGGCCGGCTCGTCGCCCAGCTCCTCGACCTGTCGCGGCTCGACTCGGGGGTGCGGCTCATCGAGGCCGAGGCCGTCGAGCCGGCCCGGCTGGTCGAGCAGGCGGTGCTGGAGGCGTCGCTGGCGCGCGACGACGTCGTCATCAGGGCCTCGGTGCCGGGCGACCTCGTGGTGCGCGCCGACCCCGACCTGCTGGCGCAGGTCCTCGCGAACCTCCTCGACAACGCCGTACGGCACAGCCCGTCCGGCGGGGTGGTCACCGTGAGCGGCGAGCCCGAGCGGGACGGGGTCCGGATCGTCGTGGCCGACCAGGGCCCCGGCATCCCGGCCGCGGCGCGGGCCCGGGTGTTCGAACGCTTCTCCCGCCTGGACGCCGGGCGCGCCGCGGACAGCGGCGGCGCCGGGCTCGGACTCGCCATCGTCAAGGAGATCGTCGAGCTGCACGGCGGAACGGTCCACATCGACGACGGCACGGGCTGCCGCATGGTCGTCACCCTCCCGGGCAGGACGGAGCTGCCCGCCGACGCGGGCCCGGCCGCCGCCGAGACCTCGTCGCCCGGACCGTCCGGCGCGGGCACGACCCCGGCCGCCGTGGCCGTCCTGACGACCACGGCCGGGAGCGCGGTGGGCGAGAAGCCCGCCGCGGGGGGGCCCGCCAGAACGAGCGCCGCCGCGCCGCCGTCGAGAGCCGCGGCGCACGGCGTGGACCCCGCGATCGGCGGGGGAGGCGCCTCGCAGGGCTCGAAGGCGGCCGGACGAGGGGAGACGTCCGAGTACGTGCCGCCGCCGTTGTTCCCGCGGCCGGTGGTGCCTGCGACGCCGGGATGGGTGCTGCCCGTGGCGGCAGCGGTCGGGGTGTTCGCGGCGCTCGTGCTGCCGGACGCGGAGATCGGGCTCGGGTTCGTGCTGGTCGTGACGGCGATCGCCGCGGCCGCGCTGTTCGCGGTGCGGTGGCGGATGACGCCGTGGACGGCCGCCTTCGCGCTGATCGCGTACGTCATGATCTCCATGGCGGCGGTGCGGGACGCCGACTGGCTGGTCGCGATCCTGCTCCTCGCGGGGGCCGCGCTGGGCGCGCTGGCCGTGTCGGGCGCGGGGGCGGGCTGGCTGGGCGTGCTCAAGGGCGTCGCGTCCGTCGCGCTCGCGCTCGGCCCCGTGCCGTGGTTCCTCGCCGGGCCGCTGAAGCGGCTCACGAGCCGGCGGCGCGTGTGGGCGGTCGTGGCCACGCTGGGCCTCACGGGGGTGCTGCTGGCGGTGTTCGGGCTGCTGTTCGCCTCGGCGGACGCGGTGTTCGCCTCGTACGTGACGTGGCTCACCACCACGCCCGAGTGGGCCGAGTCGCTGCCGGGGCGCTTCATCCTGTTCGGGGTGTTCGCGGTGTTGCCGGCCACGGTCGTCCTCGTGGGGCTCCGTCCCGTGGCCGAACCCGTGGGGCAGGTGACGAAGCTCGTCGTGGCGCGCGGCGTCTGGCTGGTGCCGCTCACGGCGGTGAACCTGCTGTTCGCCGCGTTCGTGGCGGTGCAGATCACGGCGCTGTTCGGCGGCGACGCGCTGGTGCTGCGCACGGCGGGCCTGACCTACGCCGAGTACGCCAGGCAGGGCTTCTTCCAGCTCGTGGTGGTCAGCGTGTTCGTGCTGGGCGTCGTGGCGGTCGCCGCCGGGCTGCTCAGGGTGGAGCGGCGCGAGCGCCGGGTGCTCTACGTGCTGCTCGGCGTGCTGTGCGGGCTGACCATGGTGGTGCTGGTCTCGGCCCTGCACCGGCTGCACCTCTACACCGACGCCTACGGCCTGTCGCGGCTGCGCCTGTCGGTGGAGGCGGCGGTGTGGTGGCTGGGCGCGCTGTTCGTGCTGGTCCTGGTGGCGGGCGCGGCACGGCTGGCGGGCCGCGGGTCCGGGTGGCTGCCCCGTACGGCCGTGCTGGTCACCGGCCTCGGCCTGGTCGCGTTCGCCGTCGCCAACCCCGACCTGCGGGTCGCGCGGTCGCAGATCGAGACGCGCGGCGTCGCCAGGATGGACGCCGTCTACCTCAGCTCCCTCAGCGCCGACGCGGTGCCGGCGCTCGACCGGCTGCCCGAGCCGCGGCGCAGCTGCGTGCTCTCCCGCCTGCTCCAGGTGAACCACCTGCTGGAGACGGACCCGTGGAACGGCTGGAACCTCGCCCGCGCGCAGGCCACGGCGCTGCCGGCGGAACGGCCCGTCGACAAAGCCGGACGCTGCCCTCCGGCCGGCTCTGATTGAATCAATCGGGTGAGCTTCGACGTAGTGATCAGCGGCGGCCGGGTGCTCGACGGAACGGGCGCCCCGCCGTACCGGGCGGACGTGGGCATCGCGGGTGACCGCGTCGAAGCGGTCGGCAGGCTGGACGGCGCCGCGGCCCGTACGGTGATCGACGCGACCGGGCGGCTGGTCGCGCCCGGCTTCGTCGACTGCCACGCGCACGGCGACGCGGCCGTCTTCGACCCGGCCGTGCAGCGGGCGGCGCTGCGGCAGGGGGTGACCACGTTCGTGCTCGGCCAGGACGGGCTGTCGTTCGCGCCGGGCTCGGCCGAGACGGTGGCGTACGCCTCGCGCTACTTCGCCGCCGTCAACGGCTCACTCAAGCGGGACGAGGGTCCGCTCACCGTGGGCGAGCTGCTCGGCGGCTACGACAGGGCCGTCGCGCTCAACACCGCCTACCTGCTGCCCCACGGCACGATCCGCTACGACGTCATGGGCGCCTCGCCCGCACCGGCCGGGCCCGACGACCTCGCGGCGATGCTGCGCCACGTGGAGCGCGGGCTGTCGGAGGGCGCCGTCGGACTGTCGAGCGGGCTCGAATACCTGCCAGGACGCCACGCCGGCGCCGACGAGCTGGCCGCCCTGTGCGCGCCGCTGGGCGGGCTGCCGTACGTCACCCACATGCGGGCCTACGGCGATCGGGCCGGGGTGGGGATGGCCGAGGTCATGGACATCGCCCGCCGGTCGGGCGCCGCCGTGCACGTCTCGCACCTGCACGGCCCGGCCGACGTGCTGCTGCCGCTGGTCGAGGAGGCGCTCGCACGAGGCGTGGACCTCACCTTCGACACCTATCCCTACCTGCGCGGCAACACGATCCTCGCGATGGTGGTGCTGCCGTCCGAGGTGCCCGGCGCCGAGCCCGACCGGGCCCTGGAGATGATCGCCTCGTCCGTGCTGGACGACCACTGGCCGACGCTCGACGCGGTCTGGCCCCGGCTGACCGTCTCGCACGCGCCCGGCCTGGAATGGGCCGAGGGCATGACCATGGTGGCGGCGGCCGAGCGCGCCGGGATGCGGCCCGCCGACTTCTGCCGCCGCCTGCTGACGGAGACGCGGCTGGAGGCGGGCGTCGTCTCCGCGCGTCCCGACGAGGGTCCGCAGGGCGAGGAGTCCGTACGGCGCATGCTGCGCCACCCCTCGCAGACCGGCGGCTCCGACGGCATCTACGTGGGCGGCCACCCCCACCCGCGCGGGTTCGGGGCGTTCGCCCGCTTCCTCGGCCGGCACGTCAGGGAGCTGGGCGACTGGACGTGGGAGCAGGCGGCCGTGCATCTTGCCGCCCACCCCGCGCGCCGCTTCGGGCTGGCCGACCGAGGGTTGCTGCGGCGCGGGTTCGCGGCCGACGTGGTGGTGTTCGACCCGGCCGCGGTCACCGACCGGGCGACGTACGAGGCCCCGCGCGAGCCCGCCGAGGGAGTCGGCGACGTGCTCGTCTCCGGCGTGCCGGTGCTGGCCGGGGGCGAGCTCACCGGGGCGACGCCCGGTCGCGCGCTCCGCCCGTGACACGCGCCTGGGATAGGGTCTGACGCGAACAAAGGGGGGTTCTGTGCCGGCGATCCTCGGTCAGTCGATCTTCGATGGCGGCATCGCGTTTCCCGTGATGGTGGCCCACCGGGACGCCCTGGAGCACAATGTGGCGACGATGGCGGCCTTCGCCCGTGACCACGGTCTGGAGTTCGCCCCCCACGCCAAGACCCACCTGTCGCCCGAGATCGCCGCCATGCAGCTGGCCGCCGGCGCCTGGGGCCTGACGGTGGCGACGCTCCGCCAGGCCGAGACGGTCAGGGGGTTCGGCGCCCGCCGCGTCCTGGTGGCCAACCAGGTCGTCGATCCTGCGGGGCTCGCCTGGGCCGCCGCCGAGCTGGAGCGCGACCCCGACTTCGAGTTCCTGTGCTTCGCCGACTCGGTGGCCGGCCTCGACATCCTCGCCCGCCACGCGGGCGCGCGCCCGTTCCGGGTGCTCGCCGAGCTGGGCCACGCGGGCGGCAGGGCCGGCTGCCGGACGCTGGAGGAGCTGCTCGAGGTCGTCGCGCACGCGCAGGCGACGCCGGGCGTCGAACTGGCCGGGGTCGCCGGGTACGAGGGCGGGCTGAAGGACGCCGCGCAGGTCCGCACGTACCTGTTCGCGCTGCAGGACGCCGTCGAGCACGTCCGCGTCCGCACGCCCGTCCTGTCGGTGGGCGGCAGCCAGTGGTTCGACGTGATCGGGCGCGAGCTGGCCGGCAGCCGCGCCAGGGTCCTGCTGCGCAGCGGCGCGTACGTCAGCCACGACGACGGCTTCTACCGCGAGCGCACGCCGTTCAACCGGATCGACGGCGAGCTGCGCCCGGCGCTGGAGGTGTGGGCGCACGTGCTGTCCACGCCGGAGCCGGGCCTCGCGATCGTCGGCATGGGCAAGCGCGACGCCCCGTACGACGAGGGGCTGCCGATCCCGCGCCGCGACGGCGTGACCGTGCTGAAGATGCAGGACCAGCACACCGTCGTCCGGGCCGAGGGCCTCAGGCCGGGCGACCTGCTGGCGTTCGGGATCTCCCACCCGTGCACGGCGTTCGACAAGTGGCGCGTGCTCCCGCTGGTGGACCAGGACTACCGTGTCGTTGGCACGATACACACCTACTTCTAGGGAGATTTCGTGAAAAAGGAGCTCAGGACGACGGAAGGCGCCGCCCCCATCGGCGCCTACTCCCAGGGTCTCGTGGTGGGCGACTTCGTCTACACCTCGGGCATGGGCCCCCTCGACCCGCACACCGGCGAGATCGTCGGCGACGACGTCGCCACCCAGACCCACCAGGTCATGCGCAACCTCGGCGCGATCCTCGCCGCCCACGGCCTGGGCTTCGACGACGTGATCAAGGCGACCGTCCACCTCCAGCACGTCAAGGAGGACTTCGCCGCCTACAACGAGGTCTACAAGTCGTACTTCAACCCGCCCTACCCCGTCCGCACCACCGTCGGGTCGGAGCTCATGAACATCCTCGTGGAGATCGACTTCGTCGCGTACAAGAGCGCGTAGGGTTCGCTCGTGGCCAGTGTGGACAGTTCGGTGTACGTCTTCGCCGAGGACCTGCTCGGTGAGGGCGTCGAGCGGGTGCTCGACAGGATCAGCGGCTACGGCGTGGCCGGCGTCACCGTCGGCGCCGTCCACCACGCCACCCATGACGTCACCCCGCACGGGCTGTCCCGGCTGACCCTGCGCCGCGACGGCGCCCACTTCACCCCGCCGCCCGACCTGTTCGAGGGGCTGCGGCTGGCTCCCGTCCCCGGAGACGCGAAGGTCTTCGACGGCCTGCGCGAGGCGTGCGCGGAACGCTCGCTCAAGCTGCACGGCTGGACGGTCTTCCTGCGCAACGCGACGCTCGGCGCCGCGCACCCCGACGTGACCGTGCACGACTGCTTCGGCGACCGCGGCTCGCCCGCCGCCCTGTGCCCCGCCCACCCCGACGTGCGCGACTACGCCGTCGCGCTCGCGCGGGCGGTGGCGCGGCTCGGGGTCGACAGCGTGGTCGCCGAGGCGCTGCACTTCCGCCCGCTGCGCGCGGAGCGCTCCTTCGTGCCGCTCGGCCCGATGGACGCCTACCTGTTCGGCCTCTGCTTCTGCGACCACTGCATGCGCCGGGCGACCGACCTCGGCGTCAAGGCCCAGGTGGCGCGCGAGGAGTGCGCGCGGATCCTCGGCGGGGTGTTCGGCGGCGACCCGCCCGCGCAGGGCGAGGTGACCAGGGCGGCGCTGACCGCCTACGCCGGGCCCGACCTCGTCGCCTACGCGCGGGCCCGCTCAGAGACGGTCACCACGCTGGTGTCCGAGGTGTCCGCGGCGGTCGCCGGGGAGGGCTCGAAGCTGGTGTTCCTCGACGCGACCGGCGCGGTCAAGGGGTACGCGGACGGGCTGCCCACGCCGGGCCTGGCCGCGTACGACGCCTGGCAGCTCGGCGTCGACCTGGTGGCGCTCGGCGACCTGGTGCCCGCGTTCGGGGTGCTCGCGTACGCGCGGGACGCGGCGCGCGTGGCCGACGACGTGGGCGCCTACCTGCGCTCGGTGGGCCAGGACCGCGAGGTCAGGGCCGTGCTGCGGCCCGGACACCCCGACAGCGACTCGACCGACCGGCTCGTGGCCAAGGCCAGGGGAGCCAGGGCCGCGGGGGCGGCGGCCCTCGACTTCTACGCCTACGGGCTGGTGCCGTACCCGGTGCTCGACCGGATCACCGCGGCGCTGTCGGAGACGCCGTGACCAGGGTGGCCACGCCGAGCCCGAGATAGACCAGACCGCTCACGTACCGCAGGGTCGTGGCGGCGCGGGCGAGGCGGTGGCCGAGGGTGCCGGCGGTGAGCGCGTACGCGATGTCGCAGACCAGGCCGACGAGCAGCACCGTGAGGCCGAGCAGCAGCACCTGCAGCGCGGGGGAGCCCGCGCGGGCGTCCACGAACTGCGGCAGGAACGCCAGGAAGAGCAGGACCGTCTTGGGGTTGAGCAGGTTGACCAGCACGCCTTCGAGGAACACCGCGCGCAGCGACTGCGGCGCGGGCGCGGCGGTGCCGTCCTGCTTGCCGGTGAGCGCCCGCACGCCCAGATAGATCAGGTACGCGGCGCCCGCCCACTTGATGACCGAGAACAGCGTCGCCGACCGCGCGAGCACGTACGACAGCCCGGCGGCGGCCGCCGCGACGTGCACGAGCGTGCCGGTCTCCACGCCGAGCGCGCTCGCCAGTCCGGCGGCCCGCCCCTGGGCGATCCCGCGGGCCGCGATGTAGAGGTGGTTCGGGCCCGGGATGAGCACCAGCGCGAGCGTGGCGGTCGCGAAGAGGGCGAAAGTCGTCAGAGGAATCACGGAAGAGCAGCGTATGGCGTTTTTGGTCCCGCGAATAAGGCCAATATGTCCCCCAAATTATGGACCAATCGGTTGTCGGTATGGCATGGCATAGTTCATGGCGTGAACGGTCTCCTTGTCGGTCGCTCGGTCGAGCTGGCCGGGCTTTCGCGCGTGCTCCAGTCCGCGGCCGGCGGCGTCGCCGGGGTGGCGCTCGTGGGCGGCGACGCGGGCATCGGCAAGTCGCGGCTGGCCGCCGAACTCGTCGCCGAGGCCCGCGAACGCGGCTTCAACGTACTGGTCGGCCAGTGCGCCGAACTCGGCGACGCGCTGCCGTACCTGCCGCTGGCCGATGCGCTGCGCAGCGCCGAGCAGGCCGTGCGGGACGCCGCCGCCGCCCACCCCATGCTGGGCCAGCTCCTGCCGGGGTCGGAGTCCGCGCCCGCCGCCGGGCTCACCCAGCAGCGGCTGTTCGGCTCGCTGCTCGGGTTGCTCGCCGACGTGCAGCCCGTGCTGTTCGTGATCGAGGACCTGCACTGGGCCGACCGCTCCACCCGTGACCTGCTGGTCTTCCTCAGCCGCATGGTGCAGAGCGAGCGGGTCTGCGTCGTCGGCACCTACCGCACCGACGACCTGCACCGCCGCCACCCCCTGCGACCCGTGCTGGCCGAGCTGAAGCGGCTGCCCGCCGTGATGAGCGTCGAGCTGGGCCCGCTCGCCCCCGAGGCGCTGGCCGACTACGTCGTCACCCTCGGCGACGTCGACCCGCAGAGCCTCGGCCTCATCGTGTCGCGGGCCGAGGGCAACCCGTTCTACGCCGAAGAGCTGTTCGCGGCCGTGGCCGAGGGCGAGATCCTGCCTGACGGCCTGGCCAGCCTGCTGATGTCGCGGGTGGAGGTGCTGTCGGAGGCCGGGCAGGCGGTGCTGCGGGCCGCCGCCGTGGCCGGCCGCCGGGTCGAGGACGAGCTGCTGCGCGAGGTGTCGGGGCTGCCGCTCGCCGAGTTCGAGGAGGCGGTCAGGGAGATCCTCTCGCGCGGGCTGCTGCGGGTCGACGGCCGCGGCTACGCCTTCCGTCACGCCCTCCTGCAGGAGGCCGTCTACACCGATCTGCTGCCCGGCGAGCGCACCCGCCTGCACGCGGCTTTCGCCCGCCTGCTCACCTCGCCGGCCGAGCTGGCCCACCACCATCTCGCCGGCCACGACCTGGCCGGGGCGCTGGCCGCCTCGGTCGAGGCGGGGCGCGCCGCCGAGCGCATCGGCGCGCCCGCCGAGGCCCACCGCCACTACGACCGGGCGCTCGGCCTGTGGGAGCGGGTGGCCGACCCCGGGAGCCTGACCGGCGAGAGCTACGAGAAGCTGGCCTTCCGCAGCGCCGTCATGGCCGCCGACAGCGGCGACAACCACCGCGCCGTCGCCCAGCTGCGCGCACTGCCCCAGACGTCCGAGGTGAGCGAGCGGCTCGCGTACTACCTCGCCGAGGTGGACGACTCGGCCGAGGAGCTGGCCGCGGCCGAGCGCGCCGTCGACAGCGCGACCACCACGTGCGAGCTGGCCCGCGCCCTCGCGACCTACGCCCGCTGCCTGCTGTGGAGCTCCCGGCACCACGAGGTCGAGGCGTACTGCACGCGGGCGCTGGAGACCGCCCGCGCGGCCGGGGCGCGCGACGCCGAGGCCAGCGCCATGCTCACGCTCGCCATCTTCCTTGAGGTGCGCGGCGACATGGCCAGGGCCCACGAGCTGGTCCACGCCGCCGCCGAGGAGAGCAGCGGCGACCTCGCCATCGATCTGCGGGCGCGCTACCAGCACGCCCGCATCCACTACGAGCAGGGCTATCTGTCCGCGGCCGCCGAGACGGCCGACGACGGCATCAAGCTGGCCGCCGGGAACGGGCTCAAATGGAGCACGTACGGCACCGACCTGCGCTTCCTTCGCTTCCTCATCCACTACGCGGCCGGCGAGTGGGACCAGGCCGAGACCGTGGCGGCCGGCTTCGGCGCGCGGGTGGGCACGCCGCACGAGGCGCTGCTTTCGTCGGTCGCGCTGTTCGTCGAGGTGGGGCGCGACCTGCCCGCCGTCGGGAACCGGCTCGACCTGTTGCGGCCCTTCTGGGACGACGAACTGACGGAGTACATGTCGCGGGGCATGGCCGCGGAGCACGCGCTGTGGCACGGCGACCCGGCCACGGCGCTCGAGCACGTGCGCGCGGCCATGGCCCGGCCGGCCGAGGGCGAGGCCGTCCTGGTCCGGCTGGCCGCCGTCGCGCTGTGGGCGCTGGCGGAGCTGGGCACCACAGAGGGCGCCGACGAACTGCTGCAGCACGCCCGCTTCGCCGTCACCGTGGGCCCCACCGGCGACGGGGGACACGTCGGCCCTGAAGGGAGGGCCTGGGCGCTGCGGGCGGAGGCCGAGTGGCACCGCGTGCACGGACGGCTCGACGTGGAGCTGTGGCGGCGGGTGGTCGAGGCGTTCGACTTCGGATTCGTCTACGAGACCGCGAGGGCCCGGTGGCGGCTGGCCGAGGCGCTGTTCGCCGCCGGTGACCGGGCGGCGGCTCTCGCCGAGTGGGAACTCGCCCGCGAGGCGGCGGCCCGGCTGCGGGCCGCCCCGCTGGAGAAGGCGCTGCTGCAGTTCGGGCGGCGGGCCCGCTTCGGCGTCCCCACGGACGACGGTGCTCTCCCGAGCGGGCTGACCGCCAGGGAGAACGAGGTGCTGAAGCTGGTCGCCGAGGGGCTGACCAACCGGGAGATCGCCGAACGGCTGTTCATCGCGCAGAAGACGGTGAGCGTGCACGTCTCCAACATCCTGGGCAAGCTGCGGGTCTCCACCCGTACGCAGGCGGCGGCGACCGCCCGCCGGCACGGCCTGCTGGGCTGACCTCCGGGAAGCCTGTGCAGGCGGCGGCGGCCGCCCCGCACGTGACCTCCGGGAAGCGTGGGGTGCCACGGGGCGACGCTTGGGAGGGTCTTTGCGGCCCGGCTCGTAGCGTCCGACGAGGTTTCCTCGTGTCGCGAAAGGAGCGTCTCGTTGTCCGCTCTCGCCCGGGCGCTGCCCGCCTTCCTCGCCCTGCCGCTGCTCGCCGCGCCGTCTCCCGCGCGGGCCGACACGGAGGTCTCCTGCCGCGCGTCGGGGAACGCGCACTTCCTGCCGGGGGTGCAGTCGGCGCCGCAGGCCCAGCACGTCACCTACACCGGCGTCCTGCAGGAGTGCGTCGACCACAGCGCGCTCGGCATCACCGGGGTCCGCTTCAGCGCCGTCTTCACCGACCTGCGCCTCGGCTGCGCCGACCGTGACTTCCCCGGCGCCGGCACCGGCACCGTGACCCTCCAGTGGCGGCTGGGCCGGGCCAAGCCGACGAGCACGGCGGAGGTCACGATGGGGCAGGCCGTACTCAACCGGGTCACCCTGTCGGGCGTGGTCCGCGACGGCGCGTTCCCGGGACGGCAGTTCACCGGCGAGTTCGACACGAACCTGCTCGGCGCGCCCGGACGGTGCGAGTCGGGCGCGCTCTTCGGCCCCGTCCACAGCGCTCCGTTCCAGGGCGACTTCACGCTCGGGTGAGGGCGCGGCCGGTCACATGTCCCGGAAGACGTAGTAGGCGGCGTGGTCGGACTGCAGCATCCTGTGGAACCCCTGGGCCGACGCGCGGGCAGAGGAGTCGGCGGTGACGATCGTGATGACGACGTACTTCCCCGTCGGCCCCGACAGCATCTTGGCGTAGACGGGATTCGTGAGCGTCTTGTCCTCGCGCCACTTGATGCCCTGCCCCTTGGCCTTGTCCAGCCGCTTGGCCGCCGCCTGCGCCGACCGCTCGTTCGGGAAGGACGCGGTGATGAGGATCGCCTTCAGGTGCCCGCTGTACGCGGTGTAGGCGATCTCGGTGGACCGGTCGCAGTCGAGGAGGCCCGTGGGGTCGATCGGATCGCACGAGTCGTACGTCCAGCCGCCCACCTTCTTGGCGTTGTATTTGGTCGAGTCCAGCCGGAAGTTCCAGTCGTCGAACTCGTCGTCGTTGATCGGCGATCCCGGCTCGGGCCGGTCGTCGGTGGCCGACTCGGAGGGCGTGGGGGACGGCTCCGGCGGCTCGGACGTCGGTGGCGGGGTCGGTGGGTCGGTGTCCGGCAGGGTGGTGACGGTCGGCAGGGCGATCGTGGGCACGACGTCGGGCTTGTTGCGGAGATAGGTGTACGCACCGACGCCGACGCCCGCGAGCAGCAGTACCGCGACCCCCGCGATCACCAGGCCGAGGACCAGGCCGTTGTTGTTCTTGGGCGGCGGGCCGGGATACCCGCCGGGCGGGCCCCCGTACGGCGGCCCGCCGGGAGGCTGGAACCCGCCGTGGGGTCCGCCCGCCTGCGGGTGCGGCCCCGGGCCCGGCTGCTGGTAGGGGCCAGGCTGGTAAGGGCCGGGTTGCTGGTGCGGGCCCGGCTGGTACGGGCCGGGCTGTTGGTGCGCGCCTGGCTGCTGGTACGCGTCCTGGCCGTCCGGCCGGCCGTAGGGGCCCTGTTGCTGGGGTCCCGGTCCGTACTGGGCCTGCTGGTACGGGCCCGGTCCGTACGGTGCGCCGGGTGGCGGGCCGTAGGCGGGGCCCTCGGGGCCGGGCTGGGGCGGGCCGTACCCGGGTGCCGCCCCCTGGCCACCTGAATCACCCGGCTGTTGGGGGTGAGGGTAGGGCTGTGGGGGCTGCGGAGGGTGTGCCATAACCCCATTCTGGTGCATTCTCTTCTGCCCCAACCACCCCATTGGTTGCGTTTGTGCTCCTCAGCGTACGGACCCGAGCTCCGAACCGGCGGTGTGGTGCCGGCCGATCGGGATGATGAGCGGGGCGCCGCTGACCGGGTCGGCGGTCACCCGGCAGCGCAGGCCGAACACGTCCTCGACCGTCTCGGCGGTGATGACGTCGGCGGGCGCCCCCTGCGCCGCGATCCGGCCCGCCTTCATGGCGATCACGTGGTCGGCGTAGCGGCACGCCTGGTTGAGGTCGTGCAGCACCATCACGATCGTCCGGCCCTCGTTGCGGTTGAGGTCGGTGATCAGGTCGAGGACGTCCATCTGGTGGGCCAGATCCAGGTACGTCGTGGGCTCGTCCAGCAGCAACAGGGGAGTGCCCTGGGCGACCGCCATGGCGATCCAGGCGCGCTGCCGCTGCCCGCCCGACAGCTCGTCGACCGCCCGTCCGGCCAGCTCGGTCATCCCGGTGGCGGCCAGCGCGTCGCGTACCGCCTGCTCGTCGGACGCCGACCACTGACGCCACCAGGTCTGGTGCGGCGCCCGGCCCCGGCCGACGAGATCCAGCACGGTGATGCCCTCCGGCGCGGGCGGCGACTGGGGCAGGATGCCGAGCCGCCGGGCCAGCTCCCGGGTCGGGATGGACTGCAGGGCCCGGCCGTCCAGCCGCACGGCGCCCTCGCGGGGGGCGAGCAGCCGCGCCATGGCCCGCAGCAGCGTGGACTTGCCGCACGCGTTGGCGCCGACGATGACGGTGATCCGGCCGCGCGGGATGGCCAGGTCGAGCCCGTCGACGACCACCCGGTCGTCGTACGCCAGGCGCAGGCCGTCGGCCCGCAGGTCGGGGTCGGTGGTCGTCATGGTCAGCCTTCCGAGTCGGCGCGGTAGGCGCGGGCGAGCAGCCAGATGAGGACGGGCGCGCCGAGGACCCCGGTGACCACGCCGACCGGCAGCTCGACGCCGGCGATCAGGGTCCGGGCCACGACGTCGGCGAAGAGCACGACCACGGCGCCGGTCAGGCCCGAGGCGACCAGCGGCGGCCAGGCCGCGCCGGCCAGCCGCTGGGCGATCTGCGGCGCGGCGAGCGCCACGAAGGCGATCGGACCGGCCGCGGCCGTGCCGAACGCGACCAGCCCGACCGCGGCGGCGAGCAGCGCGAGCCGGACCGACTGGACGCGGGTGCCGACGCCGGTGGCGACCTCGTCGCCGAGCTGGAGGGTGCGCATCAGCCGGCCGAGCAGCAGCGCGACCGGGAGCAGCACGGTCATGGCGGCGGCCAGCGGCACCGCCGCCGACCAGTCGCGGCCGTTCAGGTCGCCGACCAGCCAGCCGAGGGCTTCCTGGGCCTGGAAGCGGCCGCCCCTGGCGACGAGGTAGTCGGTGGCGCTGGTGCAGATCCACGACACCCCGATGCCGACGAGGATGATGCGGTAGCCGGTCGTGCCCCGGCGCCACGCCAGCACGTACACGACCAGCGCGGTCAGCGCGGCGCCTGCCAGGCCGACGCCCTGGATGCCGAGCGGCCCGCCGCCCCAGCCGAGCACGATCGAGGCGGTCACGGCGGTGCCCGCGCCCTGGGTCAGCCCGATCATGTCGGGGCTCGCCAGCGGGTTCCTCGTCATCGTCTGCAGCAGCGCGCCGGAGACGCCGAACGCGACGCCCACCAGCAGGGCGACCACGGCTCTCGGCAGCCGCAGCTCACGCACGACCACGAGCGTGCCGGGGTCGCCCGCGCCGGCCAGCGCGCGCATCACGTCGGTCAGCCCGATCGGGTAGTCGCCGACGGTCACGTCCCAGCTGAGCACCAGGAAGGCGAGGACGGCGAGCACCGCCGACACCGCGACGGTCCTGGGCCGCAGGACGCCGGAGACGGGCGGGACCGCGAGCCGGAAGTGGGGGATCCTGGGTTCGGTGTGCAGGGACATGCTCACAGCTCCGCGAGTCGGCGCCGCCGGACCAGCGCGAGGAAGACCGGGCCGCCGACGAACGCGACCAGCACCCCGGCCTGGATCTCCAGCGGCTCGGCGACGAGGCGTCCCACGATGTCGGCGGCGAGCAGCAGGCAGGGCGCCAGCGCCGCCGACAGCGGCATGAGCCAGCGGTGGTCGGGGCCGATCCCGGCGCTCTGGGTGAGGATCCTGGCCAGGTGCGGCACCACCAGCCCGACGAACACCACCGGGCCGATGACCGCGACCGCGCCGCCGGTCAGCAGCATGACGGCGACGACGCTCTGTAACCGCACCAGGCCGAGCCGGCGGCCCAGCGACGCGGCGACGTCCTCGCCCAGCGCGAGGCTGTTCAGCGCGGGCGCGGCGGCCATCGCGAGGACGGCCCCGGCGGCGACGAACGGCAGGATCCGCGCCGCCAGGTCGCCGTCGGCCGAGGCGAGCGACCCGGCCGACCAGAACCGGAACCGGTCCAGCGCGTCCGGGTCGGTCAGGACGAACGCGCTCGTGATCGACGACAGCAGCGAGGTGACGGCGACGCCCGCTAGCGCCAGCTTGACCGGCGTGAGCCCGGCGCGGCCCAGCCGGCCGAGCAGGTAGACGAGCACGCTCGCGACCAGCGCACCGGCGAAGGCGAACCAGATGTAGCCGTACAGCGTGCGCAGGCCCAGCACCGCGATCGACAGCACGATCGCGAACGACGCGCCGGAGCTCACGCCGAGCAGTCCAGGGTCGGCTAGCGGGTTGCGGGTCAGCGCCTGCATGAGGTTCCCCGACAGGCCGAGCGCGGCCCCGGCGATCAGGCCGATCGCGGTACGGGGCACGCGCACCGACCACACGACGTTCTCCACCTGACGGCTCTGCGGGCTGCCGAGCAGCCCGCCCATCGCCTGGCCGAAGGAGAGCCCGGAGGCGCCGAAGGCGAGCGAGGCCAGGCAGAGCAGCGCGAGCAGGGCGCAGACGCCCACGACCAGCAGGACGGGACGGACGCCGACGCGTGAGGTCACCGGAACTCTCCTACGCGGATGCCGGTCAGGAGGCCGGGGGCGCGACCTTGGTCGCGGGATCGCCGTCCACGGCCGCGGCGAGCTGCGGCACCAGCCGGTCCAGCACGTACGGCAGGCTCAGCACGCTGACGAACGAGAACGCCGAGCCGTAGGCGCTGCCCTCGCCGACGAAGACCTCCCGGCCCTCCTTCACCACGGGCAGGTCACCGTAGACAGGGTCCTTGTGCAGCGTCGCGCTGTCCTTGTCGACGTCGGGCACCGTCCAGACGGCCACGTCCTGGTCGAGCAGGTCGGTGCGCTCCTTGCTGACGCTCGCGCCGAACTGGTCGCCGAGCGCCTTGTCGAGGTCGGCGGGCAGCTTGAAGCCGAGCGAGGTGAGGGTGCGCGTGCGCAGGTCCTCGCTGCCGTACACGAAGAATCCCTCGTACAGGGTGAGCACCAGGCCCGTCGCATCGGCGAACTCGGGGTGCTCGGCGCGTTCGTCGGCGAACCTGGCCTCGACCCCGGCCACGAGACTCCTGGCCTCGTCCGCCCTGCCGAGCGCGCGGCCGACGGTCTCGGTGAGCACCTGCCACGGGATGCCGTAGTCCTTGTACCGCGCCGGGGGCGCGACGACGGGGGCGAACTTCGACAGCGTCTCGTACTGCTCCTTGGACAGGCCGGAGTACAGGGCGAGGATCAGGTCGGGTCTGAGCGCGGCGATCTTCTCCACCTGCGGGCCGCTGCCGGTGTCGGTGAGCACCGTGGGCACCGGGCGCCCGGCCAGCTCGTCCTCCGCCCACGGGCCGATGGCGCCCTTGAAGCCGCCGAACCACTCCGTCGTGCCGACCGGGACCTCGCCGAGGGCGAGCACGGCGTCCTGGTCGGTCAGGCCGACCGTGACGATGCGCTGTGGCTTGGCGGGGATGGTGGTGCTGCCGTACTTGTGCTCGATGCTCACCGGGTACGGGCCGCCGGCGGCCGTGGCGGTGGACGGTTCGGGCTGGGGCGCCGTCGTGGTGGCCGGCGCGGCGCCGCAGGCGGCCACGGTGGCGACCAGGAACACCGCCAGAGCGTTCAACGCGGCGAGCCGGGCGTCCTTCCAGGAGGGCTTCATGTGGCGAGGGGGTCCTTCCAGTCACAAGGGCACGGCGGGGTCGTCGCGATCTAGTTAGGTGAGGCTAGCCTAACCATGGTCCCTCATGTCAAACCAGATCCGGGGTCGCTTCGGACGATGGGATGTCCGGGCGGCGGCGTATGATCCCCGGGCGGCACGCGGCCCACCCGAGAGGAGACAGGTGACGGTTTCGGAGCAGCTCGTACGCGTCGGCCCGGCGGTGGAACTGTTCGTCGCGCGGACCACGGAAGCGCCCGGATCGTGCCCTTTGCTGGTGATCCACGGCGGGCCGGACTGGGACCACTCCTACCTGCGCGAGCCCATCGTCGAACGCGCCAGCCGCCACGACCTGATATTTCCTGACCTGCGGGGTTGTGGGCGATCCACCCGCGGCTTGCCCGACGACCACTACACCCCCGACGCGGCGACGGCCGACCTCGTCGCGCTGCTCGACGCGCTCGGCGTCCGGCAGGCCGACGTGCTCGGCTTCTCCTACGGCGGCTACTTCGCGCAACGCCTCACCCTCGCCGCCCCTGAACGGGTGCGGCGGCTCGTGGTCGCCTCCAGCGCCGTGCTCCCCGTACCCCCTGACGCGTTCGACGGCTGGGCGGAGCGCGACCGGCGGCGCGCCGCCGAGGCCGAGGTCTGGGCCGACCCGTCGCTCTCCGGGCCAGACCTCACCCGCGCGGCCGCGCTCGCCGGGGCCGAGGCGAACGTCTGGCGTCCCGAGGTCCTCGACGCCTCCCGCGAGCGCGTCTCCCGCGTCCGTTTCTCGGCCGAGTGGGCGCGTCCCTATCTGGCGGGCACCCTGCCGACCGCCCGGGTCGACCGCGCACCCGAGCGGCTCGCCGCGCTCGGCCTGCCTATCCTGTTGCTGCACGGCCGGCAGGACATGACCTTCCCCGCCGAGCTCGCCGAACAGGCCGCGAAGCTGATCCCGTCGGCGCGGGCCGTCGTGCTCGACGAGGCGGGACACATGGCCCACGTCGACCAGCCCGCCCGCTGGACGGCCGCCCTCGCCGACTTCCTCGACCGACCCTGACCCGCGCGAAGGAGCAGCAAGCATGACGAACGCACTGCCGGTGACCCTGGACGACGTCCACGACGCCGCGGCCCGGCTCAAGGGCGTCGCCCACCGCACGCCCGTCCTGCGCTCGCGCACCCTGGACGCCCTGGTGGGCGCCGAGGTCCTCGTCAAGTGCGAGAACTTCCAGCGCATCGGCGCGTTCAAGTTCCGTGGCGCGTACAACGCCATCTCGCGGCTGTCGCCCGCGCAGCTGGCCAGGGGCATCGCGGCGTACTCGTCGGGCAACCACGCCCAGGCCGTCGCCCTGGCCGCGCGCGAGCTCGGCAGCAGCGCCGTGATCGTCATGCCCGAGGACACCCCCCGTATCAAGCGGGAGGCCACCGCCGGGTACGGCGCCGAGATCGTCACCTACGACCGCTACACCGGCGACCGCGTGGCCATCGGCGAGGCGCTGGCCGCCGAGCGCGGGCTCACGCTGATCCCCCCGTACGACCACCCCCACGTGATCGCCGGGCAGGGCACCGCCGCGCTGGAGCTGATCGAGGAGGTCGGCGAGCTCGACATGCTGGTGGTGCCGGTCGGCGGTGGCGGGCTGATCGCGGGCAGCGCCACCGCGGCGAAGGGGCTGCTGCCGGGCGTCACCGTGGTGGGCGTCGAGCCGGAGGGCGGTGACGACACCAAGCGGTCGCTGGCGGCGGGGGAGCGGGTGTCCGTCCCGGTGTCGCGGACGATCGCCGACGGGCTGGCGGCGGAGATCCCGGGCGAGCTGACGTTCTCCGTCAACAGGCGGCTGGTGGACGACGTCGTGGTGGTGAGCGACGCCGACATCGTCGCGGCCATGCGGTGGGCGTTCGAACGCATGAAGGTCGTCATGGAGCCGAGCGGCGCCGTCCCGCTGGCCGCGCTGCTGGCCGGGCGGCTGCCGGACGTCCCGCGCCGGATCGGCCTGATCATCTCCGGCGGCAACATCGACGTGCGGCGGTTCGCCGAGCTGTGCGCGTCGTGATCACCTCTGGACGCGGGCGCGCCGCTGGGTGACACTGTGCCCGTGCGTGAACCTGGCGGGCCCGGCATCAACGTCGACGAGCTGATGGCCGTCGACGTCCACACTCATGTAGAGGTCTCCAAGGACGGGCACGGGTCCCTCAGCCCGCACCTGTTCGGCGCGTCCGAGCAGTACTTCGGCTCGCACGAGCGACCCACCATCGCCGAGATGGCGGCCTACTACCGGGCCCGCAGGATGGCCGCGGTGGTGTTCACCGTGGACGCCGAGCACGCCACCGGTCACCCGCGCATCTCCAACCAGGAGATCGCCGAGAGCTGCGCGGAGCACGCCGACGTGCTGATCCCGTTCGCGAGCGTCGACCCGTGGAAGGGGCGGGCGGGCGTCCGCGAGGCCGTCCGGCTGGTGACCGAGCACGGCGTGCGGGGCTTCAAGTTCCACCCCGCCATCCAGGGCTTCTCGCCCGACGACCGGATGGCCTACCCGCTGTACGAGGCCATCGAGGAGCTGGGCGCGATCGCGCTGTTCCACACCGGCCAGACCGGCATCGGCGCGGGCGTGCCAGGCGGGGCCGGCATCCGGCTGAAGTACGGCAACCCGATGCTGGTGGACGACGTCGCCGCCGACTTCCCGAACCTGAAGATCATCCTGGCGCACCCGTCGTTCCCGTGGCAGGACGAGGCCCTCGCGGTCGCCGTCCACAAGCCGACCGTGTACATCGACCTGTCGGGCTGGTCGCCGAAGTACTTCCCGCCGCAGCTCGTCCGGTACGCCAACACCCTGCTCAAGGACAAGGTCCTCTTCGGCTCCGACTACCCGGTGATCTCCCCGGACCGCTGGCTCGCCGACTTCGACCGGCTCGACATCAAGCCCGAGGTCCGTCCCAGGATCCTCAAGGACAACGCCGTCCGCCTCCTCGGCCTCGGTTCTTGACCTGGAGTCCGCTCCAGGTGGCAGGGTTGGGCCCGTCACTACCTGCGGAGGAGATGTGTGATGAGCGTTCGGACTCTGGGCCGGAGCGGGATCAGCGTGAGCGCGATCGGTTTCGGGGCGTGGGCGATCGGCGGCCCGTTCGTCTCCGGAGGCAAGCCGGCGGGCTGGGGCGAGGTGGACGACGACGTGTCGGTGGCGGCCGTGCACCGGGCGCTCGACCTCGGCGTCACGTTCTTCGACACCGCCGACGTGTACGGCGCCGGCCACAGCGAGCGGGTGCTCGCCCGCGCGCTCGCGGGGCGCCGCGACGAGGTGGTCATCGCCACCAAGTTCGGCAACGTCTTCGACCCGGCCACCCGCACCGTCACCGACCGCGACTTCTCGGCGGCCTACGTCCGGCAGGCGTGCCGGGCGTCGCTCGACCGGCTCGGCACCGACCGCATCGACCTCTACCAGCTGCACCTCGGCGACGCGCCGCTGGAGCAGGTCGACGACCTGATCGCCACGCTGGAGGAGCTCGTCGACGAGGGCCTGATCCGCTCGTACGGCTGGAGCACCGACGACCCGGCGCGGGCCGCCGCGTTCGCCAAGGGGCCGCACTGCGCCGCCGTGCAGCACCAGCTCAACGTCCTGAACGACACCCCGGCGATGCTGGCCGCGTGCGACACCCACGACCTCGCCTCGGTCAACCGCGGGCCGCTCGCGATGGGGCTGCTGTCCGGCAAGTACGGCTCCGCCTCGCGGCTGCCGATGGACGACGTACGCGGTGACTCCCCGGCCTGGATGACCTACTTCAAGGACGGCCGGCCCGCGCCCGAGTTCCTCGCCGCGATGGACGCGATCCGCGACATCCTGACCTCAGGCGGGCGCACCCCCGCCCAGGGCGCCCTGGCCTGGCTGCTCGCCCGCAGCGGGCGTACGGTGCCGATCCCCGGCATCAGGACGGTCGAGCAGGCCGAGCAGAACGCCGGCGCGCTCCAGCACGGCCCGCTCGACCAGGCTCAGCTCCGGCAGATCGACGAGCTCCTCGGGCGGGCGGCCGGCTGACCGGTGAGCCCGGCTGACCGGCGCCCGTCACGGGGCGGACGCTCCGGCCTGGAGGCGCAGCACCGCCCAGTTGGCGGCCCACAGCGCCAGCCCGACGAGCAGCAGCACGCCCGCCCTGACGTACACCTCGACGGGACGGCCGGTCAGCGGGCTGGCCAGCACGAGCGCCAGCACCGCGCCGGCCACCGGCACCGCCGTGGGCACCCGGAAGTGCTGGTGCCCGACGCGGTCCTTGCGCAGCACGAGCACCGCCACGTTGACCACCGTGAAGACGCACAGCAACAGGAACGCCGTGGTGTCGCCGAGCCCCCGGATCTCGCCGGTGGAGATCAGCGCGATCGCGAGGGCCGTGGTGAACAGGATGCCGATCACCGGCGTACGGCGGCGGGGGTCGACCCAGCCGAGCCCGCTCGGCACGACCCGTTCGTTGGCCAGGCCGTACACGAGCCGGGACGCCATCATCATGTTGATCAGCGCCGAGTTGGCCACGGCGACGACGGCGATCGCGGCGAAGAGCTGCGGCGGGAAGGTGATGCCGCCCGCCTTCACCACCTCCAGCAGCGGCCCGGACGACTCCTTCAGCACGGCGGTCGGCACGAGGAGCGAGGAGGTGATCGCCACGAGGATGTAGACGGTGCTGGTGATCGCCACGCCGAGGAAGATCGCCCGGGGGAAGTTGCGCGAGGGGTCCTGCGTCTCCTCGGCCATGTTCACGGAGTCCTCGAACCCGACGAACGCGAAGAAGGCCAGCGCCGTGCTGCCGAGCAGGGCGTACATCAGCCCGCCCGCCTCCTCGGCGTGGATCTCGGTCAGCCGGGACGGCTCGCCGCCGCCCGTGAGGACCGCGTACACGCCGATCGCGACGATCAACAGCAGGCCGGAGAGCTCGATCAGGGTGAACACGATGTTGGTCTTGACCGACTCGGAGACGCCCCGGTAGTTCAGCGCCGCGACCGCGAGGATGAACAGGATGCTGACCAGCAGGCCGGGCGTCGTGACGAACTCCCGCAGGTAGTCGCCGCCGATGGCGCGGGCCGCGGCGCTGGCCGAGGTGAGCCCTGAGCACATCACCGTGAACGCCACCATGAAGGTGAAAAAAGGTTTACCGAATGCGCGCTGTGTGTAGAGGGCGGCTCCAGCGGCTTTTGGGTACTTCGTGACGAGTTCGACGTACGACATCGCTGTCAGCACCGCGATGACGAAGGCGAACAGGAACGGCACCCACAGAGCGCCGCCGATCTCGCCCGCCACGGAGCCGGTGAGGGCGTAGACGCCCGTGCCCAGAATGTCGCCGACGATGAAAAGGATGAGGAGCTTGGGGCCGATCGCCCGCTTGAGCGAAACGTTGCCGGCTTCGGGTTCGAGGGGCGCCATGGCCATTCTCGTTCCCCGTGACCGCTTGCCTGACACGGAGTCGTGACCCGCGTGTGGGAGTGCGGAACGCTCACCTGTAAACCCCCCTGAACGCGATATGCATCACAGTTTCGCTACATTTCGGGACAAATCGGTCGAAAACGGGCAAGGCTAGAAGAGTCCGGAACTGAGGGGGACTCAGAACATGTGTGGCATAGCAGGGTGGATCGACTTCCAGCAGGACCTGCGAGGCGCCCGTGACGCAGCTCAGGCGATGACCGACACGATGGCCTGCCGCGGGCCCGACGACCAAGGGCTCTGGACCGGCGCCCACGCCGCGATAGGACACCGCAGACTCGCCATCATCGACCTCTCCGGCGGGCGGCAGCCCATGATCGCCTCCCGCGACGAGACCCAGAAGCCGGCCGTACTCACCTACAGCGGCGAGGTCTACAACTACCGCGAGCTCCGCTCCGAGCTCACGGCCAGGGGCCACCGCTTCCGCACCGAGAGCGACACCGAGGTCGTGGTGCACGCCTACCTCGAATGGGGAGCCGACCTCGCCGAGCACCTGAACGGCATGTTCGCCTTCGCCATCTGGGACGAAAGGACCGAGGAGCTGCTCCTGGTCCGCGACCGCATGGGCATCAAGCCGCTGTACTACTACCCGACGCCGCACGGCGTGCTGTTCGGCTCGGAGCCGAAGGCCATCCTCGCCAACCCGCTCGCCCGGCGGGCGATCGACGGCGACGGGCTGTGCGAGCTGCTCGCGTTCGTCAAGACGCCCGAGCACGGCATCTTCGAGGGCATGTACGAGGTGCGGCCCGGCCAGATCGTCCAGGTCGACCGGGACGGGCTGCGCAAGCGCCGCTACTGGAAGCTGGAGTCGTACGAGCACCCGGACGACGTCGACTCGACCGTCAAGAACGTCCGCGGCCTGCTGGAGGACATCGTCTCCCGCCAGCTCATCAGCGACGTGCCCCTGTGCACCCTGCTGTCGGGCGGGCTCGACTCCAGTGTGGTCACCGCGCTCGCCGCCAAGGACCTGCGCCAGCAGCACCTCGGCACCGTGCGCTCCTTCGCCGTCGACTTCGTCGGGTACGCCGAGAACTTCCACCCCGACCAGCTGCGCTCGACGCCCGACACGCCGTACGTCCACGCGCTCGCCGAGCACGTCGCCTCCGACCACACCGACATCGTGCTGAACTCGGGCGACATGATGGACCCCGCCGTGCGCTCCGAGGTGCTGCGCGCGCGTGACGTGCCGATCGGCATCGGCGACATGGACTCCTCGCTCTACCTGCTGTTCAAGGCGATCCGCCGGCACTCGACGGTAGCACTGTCGGGCGAGTCGGCCGACGAGGTGTTCGGCGGCTACCGGTGGTTCCACGACCCCGAGGTGGTCGCGGCCGACGCCTTCCCGTGGATCGGCCCCGCCGCGATGGGCAACGAACACCTGGGCGCGGACCTGCTGCTCAGGGACGACGTCGCCGAGCGGATCGGCTTCGCCGGCTACCGCGACCGGCGCTACCGCGAGGCGATCGAGGAGGTGCCGAGGCTGGCGGGGGAGACCGGGCTGGAGCGGCGCATGCGGGAGATCAGCTACCTGCACCTCACCCGGTTCGTGCAGGTCCTGCTCGACCGCAAGGACCGCATGAGCATGCGCGTCGGCCTCGAGGTCCGGGTGCCGTTCTGCGACCACCGCCTGGTGGAGTACGTCTTCAACGCGCCGTGGGCGTTCAAGACCTACGACGGGCGGGAGAAGAGCCTGCTGCGCGGGGCCGCCACCGACCTGCTGCCGGATTCCGTCCTGCAGCGCGTCAAGAGCCCGTATCCGGCCACGCAGGACCCCACGTACGACGAGGTGCTGCGTCAGCGGGTCGAGCACCTGCTCCGTGACCCGAACGCGCCCGCCGCCCAGGTGCTCGACTGGGACAAGGCCCGCGCGATGGTGGGGCGGCCCGTCGCCGGACCCTCGCTCAACAGGGCGGCGCTGGAACGGCTGCTGCAGCTGGACGAATGGCTGCGGGAGTACCGCGTGGAGCTCGCGTTCTGATCGCGACCCTCACGATTTCCGGCCCGTTCCGATCGCCCAGACGCCCGGAGCGGGCCGGTACCATGCCCGCCCGGCGTCAGCTCGTGTAGAGCAGCGACAGCGGCTGGGGCGGGTCGGGGTGGGCCAGCCGGGTGGCGGTGCGGCCTATGTAGCGGGACAGTGAGCGGGCCAGGTGGGGCTGGTCGAAGTAGCCGAGCTCGTGGATCACGTCGTGGACCGGCGCCCCGCCGCGGATCAGGACCGCGGCCCGCCTGGCGCGGCCGATCTGCCGGACGGCGCTTCGCGTGAGGCCCGTCACCGCGGCGAAACGCCGCTGCAGGGTGCGCTCTGACACGCCGACCGGCTCGCCCGCGAGCGCCGCCGCCACCACCGGGTCACGCTCCAGGACGTCTTCGTGGACGAGCCGCCGCACGAACTGCTCGGCGTTGTCGTAGTCGGGCAGGCGCCAGCTCGACCCCTTGAGCCGGAACGACCTGCGCGTCGCCCCCGGCAGCTCGGTGGCGGCGTCGACCCGGATCGGCAGGTGCGGCATCGACGTGCCGAGCGCGAACGTGATGCCGAAGAACGTCGTCTCGTCGGGCACGGGCGCCGTGGCCGCCCTCGACTCAGGCCCCTGCACGGTCACGCTCACCTCGCCGGCCCGCCCCCAGAACACGAGGTCCCACGTGGCCGCCGCGACCGCGGTCATCCGGTCGACACCCTGACTGCGGCTGCGCCACACCCGCTCGACGTACGGCGAGTCGGACGCCCGGCTCTCGATCTCCAACGTCACCCGCTCACCTCCTTCGAGGTCAGAGCGTACGACGCGGCTCCGACATTCCTGCTCAGTGGCCCACGCTCTGCCCGCCGTCCACATGGAGGATCTCGCCCGTCACGAACGGCGCCCTCTCCAGGTAGACGACCGCCTGCACGACGTCGGAGATCTCCCCCATGCGGCCGACGGGGTGCAGGGACGCCGCGAACTCGTACGTCTCCGGCGGGTTCATCGGGGTCTTCACGATGCCAGGGGAGACGGCGTTGACGCGGAGCCCGCGACCGGCGTACTCGATGGCGAGGGACCTGGTGGCCGCCTGCAGGCCGCCCTTGGTGAGCGAGGCGAGCACCGAGGGCACGCGGGAGAGCGGGTGGTCGACGAGGCTCGTGGTGATGGTCACGATGTGGCCGTCCCCGTGGGCCAGCAGGTGCGGGACCGCCCGGCGGGTGACGTGGAAGAACCCCCTGACGTTCACGCCCAGGTACGTGTCGAGGTCCTCGTCGGTGTAGTCGGTGAACGGCTTGCTGATGAAGATCCCCGCGTTGTTGACCACGGTGTCGATCCGTCCGTACGCCTCCATCGCGGTGTCCACGACCCGTTCGGCGGTGGCGGGGTCGGCGAGGTCGCCCGGCACGGTGAGCACCTCGGAAAGCTGGTGCCGCGTGATGCCGCGCGCCGTCGCGACGACGGCGTAGCCGAGCTTGCGGTACGCCTCCACGAGCGCCGCCCCGATGCCCTGCGACGCTCCGGTGATGACCGCGACCTTGTCCATGGGTTCGTCCTTACGGGTGCGCTGCCGCGACGAGATGACGCTCCACCTCGCCCTCGCCGCCCACCTGCCCGGCAGCCCCTCGTGAACGCACCACCCGGCAACGGATCCCTTCAGCTGCGGGTCCCGGTTGGGTAGCGGCCCCACCCGCTCGTTGACGCTGCGGTAGATCCCCCGCAGCAACCGCCGAGAGCACCCACTCGGCGCTCAGGAGGGCACCCCACCCCCCGGGAAGCGCCCGGCGCTCTGCAAAAAGTGGAGTAATGTTCTGGAATTGTGGGATCTGAGAGAGAAAAACCGGTCGAGTACCGGCAGGGCCGGTTCCGCACGCCACCAGGGGCCACCGAGATCATGCTGGTCCGGCACGGCGAGTCGCAGCCCGCGCGCCCCGACCGCCCGTTCCCCCTGGTGGACGGCCAGGGCGATCCTGAGCTGGCGCCGGAGGGCCGCGAGCAGGCCGAGCGGGTGGCCCTGCGGTTCGCCGCCGAGCGGGTCGACGCGATCTACGTGAGCTCTTTGCGCCGTACGCACGATACCGCCGCGCCGCTCGCCGCCCGGCTCGGGCTGACCCCCGCGGTCGAGCCCGACCTGCGCGAGGTGCACCTCGGGGAGTGGGAGGGCGGACTGTTCCGGCGCATGGTCGCCGAGGGCCACCCGATCACGAAGCGCATGACGGACGAGGAACGCTGGGACGTGATCCCCGGCGCGGAGCCCGCAGAAGCGTTCTCCGGCCGCGTCCGCGCGGTGCTGGGCAAGCTCACTGCCGCCCACCCCGACCAGCGGATCGTCGTGGTCACCCACGGCGGCTTCATCGCCGAGGCGCTGGCGGCGGCCACGGGCTCACGGCCGTTCGCGTTCCTCGGCGCCGACAACGCGTCGGTGTCACACCTGGTGGTGACCGAGGCCAGGTGGATCCTGCGCCGCTTCAACGACACCGCGCACCTCGACGGGTCCTTCTCCACCGGGGCCGCCCTGCCCACGTGACTGCTCGATCAGCCGGCGGTGCGGCTCGAGCAGGCCCTCCGGCAGGTCGTCCGGGGAGCACCAGCGCGCGTCCAGGATCTCCGTCGGGTCGAGCCGCAGCGTGCCGTCGCCTGCGTACCGGGCGGCGTACGCGACCTCGACGCGCAGCCGGAACCCGCTCCTGAGGTGCACCAGCTCGCCCACGCTCACCTCGAGCCCGGTCTCCTCCCGTACCTCGCGGACGACCGTCTGCTCGAACGTCTCGCCGCGCTTCGCGCCGCCCGTCGGCAGGCCCCACTGCCGGTGCTCGGGCCAGAAGCGGTGCCGCAACAGCAGGACGTTGCCGTCGCGGTCGCGGACGACTCCCGTCACCCCGACCACGAACTTGGCCTGCGACAGGTAGAGCAGCCGCCACTGCACGGGCCCGCGGAGCCCGCGCCAGAGCCGCGCGAGCAGCCTTCTCACCGGCATCCTCCAAGATCGCCTCGTCGCAGCGTACCGCCCCGGACCGTCCCACGAGGTGCCACCGTACGTGGGCGCACCACCGTCCGTCGCGCCACGCCGGGAGACCCGCGCACCTGACCCGCACAAGGCCGGCCTACGCCTGACCGCCCGCGCCGGGGTCCTCGCGCGCTCCCCGCACGCCGTCCCCCGCACGCCCGGCGGCGTGCGAGGGGCGGGCATAGGCTGGAGGTATGTCTGTCCAGCTGAACCACACCATCGTGCATGCCGGAGACAGAGACGAGACCGCCGCGTTCCTGGTCGACGTGCTGGGGCTGGAACCCGCCCCGGTCTACGGACCCTTCCGGGTCGTCACCCTCTCCAACGGCGTCTCGCTGGACGTCGTCCAGGCGGGCGACGCGGTGCCGCCGCAGCACTACGCCTTCCTGGTCGGCGACGAGGAGTTCGACCAGATCTGGGGCCGGATCAAGGAACGCGGCCTGACGTACTGGGCCGATCCGCACCACCAGCGTCCTAATCAGATCAACACCAACGACGGCGGCCGTGGCCTCTACTGGTCCGATCCGAACGGCCACAACCTGGAGATCATCACCGTCCCGTACGGCGGCGGCTGACCCGCCGGTCCGGCCGCGCGCCTGCTCAGGCAGGCGCGGGCCGGTCACTTCCCGTCGAGCGCCAGGTTGAGTTCCAGGACGTTCACCGCCGGCTCGCCCATGAAGCCGAGCGCCCGGCCCGTGGTGTGCGACCGGATGAGGTCGCGCACCTGGTCGAGCGGCATGCCGCGCTCGCGGGCGACGCGCGGCGCCTGGAGGTCGGCGTAGGCGACGGAGATGTCCGGGTCGAGGCCCGACCCACTCGCCGTGACGGCGTCCGCGGGCACCTGGGGCGGTCCCGCGTCGCCCCGGATCGGGACGGTGCGCCCGGCCGCGTAGTCCTCGCCGGGCACGGCGCACTCCACCTCCAGCCCTTTGTACGCGGTGACGAACGGCTTGGCGGGACACGCCTGGTTGACGCTGACCGCGTGGCCGGGGAAGACCTTCAGCACCGCGCCGACCCCGTCCGGAGTGCAGTACGGACGGGCGCCGCTGACGCCCTCCAGCTCGCCGATCGCCTTCGACCTGGCGCACACCCGGGTGAGCAGCGACTGCCGGCCCTCCTCACCGTGCGCGGGCAGGGTGTCCACGACGTCGTCGGGGCCGAGGTTGCTCGCGCCCGTCGACGTCGGGTCGTAGCCGTCGCCGGCGGCGGACGGGCGGGACTGGAAATACTTCCTGATCGGGTTGCCGTCGGCGTCGGTGAACGACTGGCCGATGAGCGCGCTGCCCACCGGCCTGTCGTCCCGGTCGACGATCGAGCCGTTGGCGTGGCCGTTGAACAGCGCCTGGGCCACGCCGGTGGTGACCACCGGGTAGACCAGGCCCAGCAGCACGGTGAGGACGGCCACGGCTCGCAGCGCGGCCAGGTGCCTGCGGAGCAGGCTCGGCAGACGTTTCATCAGGACATCCCAGGAAGGAGGTGGATGAGCAGGTCGATGAGCTTGATGCCGACGAACGGCGCGATGATGCCGCCCAGCCCGTAGACGTACAGGTTGCGTGACAGCAGCTTGGAGGCGCTGGACGGGCGGTAGCGGACGCCGCGCAAAGCCAGAGGGATCAGCACGACGATGACGATCGCGTTGAAGATGACCGCGGACATGACCGCCGACTGCGGGCTGGACAACCGCATGACGTTGAGTGCGTCCAGGCCGGGGTAGACGGCGGCGAACATGGCCGGGATGATCGCGAAGTACTTGGCGACGTCGTTGGCGATGGAGAACGTCGTCAGCGCGCCGCGCGTGATCAGCAACTGCTTGCCGATCTCCACGATCTCGATGAGCTTCGTCGGGTTGGAGTCGAGGTCGACCATGTTGCCGGCCTCCTTGGCGGCCGACGTGCCCGTGTTCATGGCCACGCCGACGTCCGCCTGGGCCAGGGCGGGGGCGTCGTTGGTGCCGTCGCCCGTCATCGCGACCAGGCGGCCGCCTTCCTGCTCCTGCTTGATGAGCGCGAGCTTGTCCTCGGGGGTGGCCTCGGCCAGGAAGTCGTCGACCCCTGCCTCCTCGGCGATGGCGCGGGCGGTCAGCGGATTGTCCCCGGTGATCATGACGGTGCGGATGCCCATGCGGCGCATCTCGTCGAACCGTTCGCGAAGGCCCTGCTTGACGACGTCCTTGAGGTGGATGACGCCGAGGACGCGGCCGCGTTCGGCGACGACGAGCGGGGTGCCGCCGGAGGCGGAGATGCCGTCCACGATCCGGCCGACCTCGTCGGTGGGGTGGCCGCCCTGGTCGCGGACCCACCGCAGGACGGCGGACGCGGCGCCCTTGCGGATCTGGCGTTCTCCCAGGTTCACGCCGGACATGCGGGTCTGGGCGGTGAAGTGCACCCACTCGGCGCCGTGGAGCTCGCGCTCGCGCAGGCCGTGGCGCTCCTTGGCGAACACCACGATCGAGCGGCCCTCGGGCGTCTCGTCGGCCAGGCTCGACAGCTGCGCGGCCTCGGCCAGCTCGGCCTCGCTCACCCCGGCCACCGGGACGAACTCGCCCGCCTGCCGGTTGCCGAGGGTGATCGTGCCGGTCTTGTCCAGCAGCAGCGTGGACACGTCCCCGGCGGCCTCGACCGCGCGGCCGGACATCGCGAGGACGTTGCGCTGCACCAGCCGGTCCATCCCGGCGATGCCGATGGCGGACAGCAGCGCGCCGATCGTCGTCGGGATCAGGCACACGATGAGCGACACGAGCACGATGCCGGTGACGCCGTCGGAGGTCAGCGCGACGGAGTCGGGGACGCCCGGGTTGACCAGCTTGGAGTAGATCGCCAGCGGCTGCATCGTCGCGGTGGCCACGAGGAAGACGATGGTCAGCGCGGCGAGCAGGATGTTCAGCGCGATCTCGTTCGGGGTCCGCTGCCGGTCGGCGCCCTCCACGAGGGCGATCATCCGGTCGATGAAGCTCTCGCCCGGCTTCTGCGTGATCCGTACGATGATCTTGTCGGACAACACCTTCGTGCCACCCGTCACCGCCGAGCGGTCGCCGCCGGACTCGCGGATCACCGGTGCGGACTCGCCGGTGATGGCCGACTCGTCCACCGAGGCGATGCCCTCGACCACGTCGCCGTCACCGGGGACGACCTCGCCGGCCTCGACGACCACGAAGTCGCCCGGCCGCAGCTCGGCCGCGCCCACGACGTCCCCATCGACCGCGTCGCTGCTCCTGAGCCGGCGGGCCGTGGTGTCGCGCTTGGCCGCGCGCAGCGTGGCCGCCTGCGCCTTGCCGCGGCCCTCGGCCACCGCCTCGGCCAGGTTCGCGAAGATCACGGTCAGCCACAGCCACACCACGATCGCCCACGCGAAGAACGACGGGTCGGCGACCGCCAGCACGGTGGTGAACACCGCGCCGACCTCGACGACGAACATCACCGGGTTACGCCACAGCGTGACCGGGTTGAGCTTTCTGAGCGCGTCGGGCAGCGACCTGATGAGCTGCCGGGGATCCAGCAGGCCGCCGCCCACCCGGCCGTTCTTCTTCGGTGCCGGCACCTGGCTCGGCGTCTCGAGCACTTGTGTCGACATCAGGACAGCCCTTCTGCGATGGGGCCGAGCGCGAGCGCCGGCAGGTAGGTGAGCGCGACCAGGACGATCGTCACGCCGACGACCATGCCGACGAACTGCGGCCGGTGCGTGGGCAGCGTGCCCGCCGACGCGGGCACCGGGGACTGGCGGGCCAGGGAACCGGCCAGCGCCAGCACGAGGATGATCGGCAGGAACCGGCCGAACGCCATGCAGAGCCCGAGGGCCACGTCCCACCACGGGGTGTTCACCGTGAGCCCGGCGAACGCCGATCCGTTGTTGTTGGAGGCGCTCGTGAACGCGTACAGCACCTCGGACAGCCCGTGCGGGCCGCTGTTGAGCATGCTCGCGCGCTGCACGGACGAGGCCATCGCCGCGGCGGTGCCGATCAGCACCAGCGCCGGTGTGACGAGGAAGTACATCGAGGCGAGCTTGATCTCCCGCGCGCCGATCTTCTTGCCGAGGTACTCGGGCGTGCGGCCGACCATGAGGCCCGCGACGAACACCGTGATGACGGCCAGGACGAGCATGCCGTACAGGCCCGCGCCCACGCCGCCCGGCGCGACCTCGCCGAGCATCATGTCGACCATCGTCATCATGCCGCCGAACGGCGTGTAGGAGTCGTGGAAGGAGTTGACCGCGCCGGTCGAGGTCAGCGTGGTGACCGCGCCGAACGTGGCCGAGTTCGAGACCCCGAAGCGGACCTCCTTGCCCTCCATCGCCGCCCCCACCGCCTGCGGGACGGTCGCGTGGGCCGACAGCTCGAACGCGTTGGTCAGCAGCACACCGGCCAGCGCCAGCACGCCCATCACCGCGAGGATCGCGTAGCCCTGGCGGACCTGACCGACCATCCGGCCGAACGTGCGCGGCAGCGCGAACGGGATCAGCAGGATGAGGAACAGCTCCACCCAGTTGGTCCAGCTCGTGGCGTTCTCGAACGGGTGGGCGGAGTTGGCGTTGTAGAAGCCGCCGCCGTTGGTGCCGAGCTCCTTGATCGCCTCCTGCGAGGCGACCGGGCCGCCGGTGATCGCCTGGTGGCCGCCGGCGAGCGTGGCGATGTCGTGCGGCGCGGCGAAGTTCTGGATCACTCCGGCGGCCACCAGCACCACCGCTCCGACGAAGGCGATCGGCAGCAGGATGCGTACGCAGCCGCGTACGAGGTCCACCCAGAAGTTGCCCAGGTGTTCGGTGCGGCTGCGGGCGAAGCCGCGCACCAGCGCGACCGCGACCGCCATGCCGACCGCGGCCGACACGAAGTTCTGCACCGCCAGCGCGCCCATCTGGGTCAGGTGGCCCATGGTGGACTCGCCGGAGTAGGACTGCCAGTTGGTGTTGGTGACGAAGCTGATCGCGGTGTTCCACGCGATGTGGTCGGTCACCGGGGCCATCCCCACCGACAGCGGCAGCTTGTCCTGCAGTCGCTGGATGCCGTACACGGCTAGGACCGAGACCAGCGAGAACGCCAGCAGGCCGCGGGCGTAGACGCCCCAGCTCTGCTCGGTGTCGGGGCGGATGCCGAGCAGCCGGTAGATCCACCGCTCGACGGCGGTGTGCCTGGGCGTCGTGTAGACGCGGTGCATGTAGTCGCCCAGCGGTTTGTGGACCAGGGCGAGCGCGAGGACGAGGGAGACGATGAAGATCATCCCTGCGGCGGTCGTGCTCATCAGAACCGCTCCGGGAACAGCAGGGCCACGACCGTGAAGATCACGAGAGCGACGATGACCACGAGGCCGGTGGCATTGACCGCGTTCACAGTCGTTCCACCGCCTTCACCACCAGCCCGAAGACCACGAAGATCGCGATCGTCAGGGCGACGAAGACGACGTCGGCCATCCCCACTCCTTTGCAGCACGATGGTGGGCCGCACCGGATCGGGCGGCCTCTCAACGGCCAGCAAACCGCGACTTTGGTGGGTATTTAGCTTTTTTGACGGCATTCCTACGGCGATTCCGTTTTTCTTGACGGGCTCCCTACGGGGTGGGACGTTCCTCGCGGGAAGCCGGACGGGTCATGGCCTGGATTGGGTGGACGATAGGGACGAAGCAATCAATCAGGAGCTTTTTCATGTCCCTTGGGAGTACGCCCACTTCTGATATCGGTGACCGGATGCCCGGCACCTCGCCGCGAGTGGCCCGCGACGGCGGGTCGCGCGTCTCATGAGGGCCGCGGGCGAGTGGTTCTGGGCGGCGCGCGGGCACCGGCCGCCCGGACTCGCGGTCCTCGTGGCGCTCGTCGCCGCCGCCGTCGCCGGGCTGCTGACCGCCGGCTCGCTGATGCGGGACGCGGACGCCTACCGGGCCGGCCACCGGCAGGTCGCCGCGCACCTCGCCGGGGAGCGCGCCGGCACGTACCACCTCACCTGGGACGACGGGCGCTCCGGCGCCTGGACCCGGGAGCCGCCGGAGCGGGTCTCCGGCTCGACCGCGGTGATCTGGCTCGACAGCAGGAACCGTCCCGCGCCGCCGCCGCCCGGCGCGGCGGGGATCGTCCTCGGCGCCCTGCTCGCCGCCGTCGCCGCGGGGGCGGCCGGCTGGCTGGTCGTGCGGGTCGTGCTGCCGTGGTGGGGCGCCCGCCGAGCCTGCCGGCGGCTCGACCGGGAATGGCGCGACCTCGACGGGTCCCCGTAGCCGGGCTCGAAAGAGCAGGAGTTTCGCGGGAAATCGTCCGGCGTCAATGTCCCGTCAGTATTCCGGGGCCACGCGTCCGGAACGCGTAGCGATCGAGGAATTCCCGGTTTCCCGGCTTTAGCGTCGGCCTGTACTGCTCTTCCCCAGGAGGAAAAGATGTCAGAGCCCCGTTGGTGCGTGCCGGTCAAGTCGAGCGGTCGCGTCCTGAGCCTTCGGCTGTTCCGCACGCCCGCGGGCAGGCGGACGGCGGTCGCGTTCAGCTCGCCGCTCAAGCTGGCCAAGGTGCTGGGAACGGACCAGAGATGGGTGCTGCTCACCGCTCCCGCGCTGCGCGACATGCTCGCCGAGCTGGGCGTCACCGGCATCGTCGTCGACCCCGCGGGCACGATGTCCAGCCGCGCGGCGGCGGTGGCCTGATGTGCGTCCTGCAGCAGGAACAGGCGAGGCAGGAGCCGCCCCTGGCGCTCGCCCCCGTCACAGCAGCCACACGAAGGCGGCGGAAAACCACGCGTGAACACCGGGAACGCGGCGGCCCAGCGACCGGTCAGAAGAAATTCAAGGGCGAGGAATTTGGCGCCGGAAAAGGTGAGCGGTCCGGCTCCAGGGCATAGGGCCACGTGCACGGCAATTCCCGGATCGCATCCAGGAGGAAGTCATGTACGGATACCTGCCAGTCGAGGCTTACCGGCCGGCCCCACGCACGGGCGTACGTCGCTGGTACGAGGCGATCCTGCTCGGTGAGCGGGGCTGAGAAAAGGGATTGCTGCGGCCGGGACTTTCGGCCGCAGCACATCCATGGAACCGTCGGAAAGGCCTTTCTCCATGGTGCGACCCCGTTATCCACAGGCCTGGCGCAATGGCACGGTCGACATTCTGTGCGGTTTCTCGGTTCCTGACCCCTACCGCTGGCTGGAGGCCTCCGACGACCCGCGCGTACGGGTCTGGGCGGCCCAGCAGGACGCCCTGTTCGCGGCGCATCGCGGCGTATGGCCCGAGGCCGAGGGCTGGAGGTCGATGATCGAGGAGCTGTCGGCGTTCGGCGTGTCGGACCCGCCGCTGGTGCGGGGATCGCTGATGTTCGTCAACGAGCAGCTGCGTGACGACGAGCAACGCCGGCTCGTCGTGGTCGCCGCCGACGGCACGGACCGGCGCGTGCTGGTCGACCCCGTGGCGATCGACCCGTCGGGCCGCACGCGGCTGCACGCGTGGTGGCCGTCGCGGGAGGGCCGGCGGGTGGCGGTCCAGCTGGAGGTCGCGGAACGGCCCGCCGACGAGATCGTGGTGCTGGACGTCCGCACCGGCGAGACGGTGGACGGCCCGCTGCGCCGCGCGCGCAACACCTCGCTCGCCTGGCTCCCCGGCGAGGACGCGTTCTACTACGTCAGCCGGGTGCCCGACGACGAGCTCGCCCCGGGCGACCAGCGGCTGCACCGGCGCGTCCGCCTGCACCGGATCGGGACGCCGCCCGAGGCCGACCCCGTCGTGTTCGGCGGGCCCGACGCCCCCGACTGCTACTACGGGCTCGCCGCGAGCCCGGACGGGCGCCACGTCGCGATCACGGTCGCCGACGGCCCCGTCCCGTACAACGACGTGTGGATCGCCGACCCGGCCGAGCCGGCGAACCCCCGCCTCGTACGGACCGTCGACGGGCTCGCCACGCGCGCCCGCGTCCTGCCGCGCTTCCTGCCGGACGGCGGCCTGCTGCTGGTCACCGACCACGAGGCTCCGTGCGGGAGGATCTGTACGACGCCCGCGTTCGACGCCGACCCGTCCCAGTGGCGGACGCTCGTGCCGGAGGACACCGATGCGCCCCTCGACGAGTGCGTCGTCCTCGACGACCCGGCGCTGCCGAGCCCCGTCCTGGTGGTGGCCCGCGCCCGCCACGGCGTCTCGACGCTGACGGTGCACGACCTCGACAGCGGCCTGCCGCTCACCACGGTGCCGCTGCCCGGCGCCGGCGTGGCCACGTCCCTGCAGACGGGGTTCCCGTACGGACGCCACCTGTGGTTCGGCTACTGCGACGCCGCCACCCCCTCGACCGTCCACCGGTACGACCCCGCCACGGGCGAGACCGTCGCCGAGGCCCGCTGCGCCGCGAGCCGTCCGGCGCCGGCGATCCGCAGCCGTACCGTCCGTTACCCGGCGGCCGACGGCACCGAGATCACCATGTTCCTCTTCATGCCGTCGGACGACCGCGACGGCCCCCGCCCCACCCTGCTGTACGGCTACGGCAGTTTCGGGCTGACGATGCGCCCGCTGTTCTCGCCGATGGCCGCCGCATGGGTGCACGCCGGCGGCATCCACGCGGTCGCCTGCGTACGCGGCGGCGGCGAGGAGGGCCAGCACTGGCACGACGCCGGTCGCGGGCCGAACAAGCACCGGGCGATCAGCGACTTCAACGACGCCGCCGACTGGCTCGTCCGTACCGGGCTCACCACGCCAGGGCAGCTCGCGAGCTACGGCATGTCGGGCGGCGGGCTGCTGGTGACCTCCGCCGCCATGCAGCGCCCTGACCTGTACGCCGCCGTCATCGCCGACGGCCCGCTCTGCGACATGGTCCGCTACGAACGGTTCGGCCTCGGCGGCACCTGGACCGAGGAGTTCGGCACCGCCGCCGACCCAGAACAGTTGCGGTGGCTGCTCGACTACAGCCCGTACCACCGGGTCACCCCGGGCACGGCCTATCCCGCCTTCCTGCTCGCGGGCGCGGTCACCGACCTGCTGACCGGCGAGGCCCACGTGGCCAAGATGTGCGCGGCCCTCCAGCACGCCACCAGCAGCGACCGGCCCGTCCTCATGCGCCGCGAGCCCGACGGCGCCCACGCGGGGTCGTGCGCGAGCAAGGAGCGCGCCCTGGCCGCCGACCTCCTCGCCTTCGCCGGGACGCACACCGGCCTGGCCCCCGTACGACAGGAAGAGGCACGACCTCCCGTGACGGAGGGGAGCACGCCATGCTGACCAGGATGACGGACGTCCTCGACACGTCGTCGGCGCGGTGCCTGACCGTCGAGGCGCACAGGTGCCGCGGCGGGGCCGCCGAGGTGGACAAGTCCTCCGAGGAGGCCGGCCCGTCCGACACCCGGTACCGCGCCATGTACGCGACGGGGGAGGTGCTCGGACAGCTGCACCGGAGCGACTCGATGATCGCGGCGGTGAGCCGCGCCGCCGGCGTCGTGGTGGAGCCCAGCGTGGCGACCTACATCTACTACCGCAAGGGCGACTTCATCGCGCTGCACCGCGACCAGGAGATCTGCAAGACCGTCCTGCTGGTGTGGCTGGCGGGGCCGGGCGGGCCGCTGCACGTCCACCCCGACCTGAGCCACCTCGACCCTGACCAGCTGTCGCGGGTGTCGCGCGAGGCGGGCGGCCATCCGGCGAACGGCGCGCGACACCTGCTGCAGGAGGGCCCGCTGCTCATGACCGGCTCGGTCGTCCCGCACCACCGGCCGCCGCACGACGGCGACGAGGAGCTCGTCATGGCGTCGTTCTGCTTCGACCACCGGCCTGCCTAGCGGCGCGGGTCGATGTGGATCTTCGGGCCGGGCCCGGCGCCCCGCGGGCGCCTACCGGCCAGGGCGTCGACGGTGCCGGACAGGCCGACCGTGGCCGCGACGAGCGGGCGGGCGTCCACCGAGCCGTCGGCGTAGGCGGCGATGGCGCCCGGCAGGCCGGCCGAACCGCCCAGGATGCCGACGGCGGTGACGTCCTTGAGCACCATGTCGCGGGTGTCGACCGTGGACGGGACGCCGGCCAGGCCGATGCAGACGACCCGCCGGGCGGGTTCCACGAGCTCCAGCGCGAGCCCGGGCAGTCCGGCCGCGTTCGAGGCGTCCACGACGGCGTGCCACGGCACCGGCGGCAGGGCCGCCCGCGTCCAGACCTGATCGAAGCCGAGCTCGCGCGCCACCCGCAGGGCCGCCTCGTCACGCGCCATCAGGTGCACCTCGGCACCGGCCGCGCGTGCGAACAGGGCCGTGAGCAGGCCGATCGTGCCGGTCCCGAGGACCAGCAGCCGCTCACCCGGCTCCAGGCCCGCCGCGTGCACGGCGCGCAGGGCGTTGCCGCCCGGCTCGGCCAGCGCGCCGAGTGCCGGATCGACCGCGTCCGGCAGCGCGTGCAGCGCCGCGAAGGGGACGGCCAGCTGTTCGGCCAGCGCGCCGGCCCGGCCCCGGCTGATGCCGATCTCCGCCAGGTCCGCGCACACGTGGTGGCGGCCGGTCAGGCAACGGCCGCAGCGACCGCAGCCGAGCATCGTGTCGCCGGTGACCCGCCGGCCCAGCCAGGACGGATCGACGCCGTCGCCCGTCGCCGCGACCCGCCCGCACCATTCGTGGCCCGGCCGTAACGGGTAGCGGGCCCGACCGGTGCGCAGGTAGCTCATCTCGCCGGTGAACAGCTCGACGTCCGTGCCGCAGACGCCGACCCGTTCCACGTCCACCACGACCTCGCCGGGCGCGGCGACCGGCGGCGCGACCTCCTGGACCTCGGCCAGTCCAGGGCCGGTCAGGACCAGCGCGCGCACTACCGGGGTCCGACGACCCGCTGGCGTTGCGTGCCCAGCCCGTCGATGCCGAGCTCCATGACGTCGCCGGGCTGCAGCCACACCTGCGGCCTGAGCCCCATGCCGACGCCGGGCGGGGTGCCGGTGTTGATGAGGTCGCCCGGCTCCAGCACCATGAACTGGCTCAGGTGGTGCACGATGACGTACGGATCGAAGATCATCGTCTTGGTGTTGCCGGTCTGGCGGCGCACGCCGTTCACGTCCAGCCACATGTCGAGGTCGTTGACGTCGGCGATCTCGTCGGGCGTGACCAGCCACGGCCCGGCCGGGTTGAACGTCTCGGCCGACTTGCCCTTGCTCCACTGGCCGCCGCGCTCCATCTGGAAGGCGCGCTCGCTGACGTCGTTGACCACCAGGTACCCGGCGATGGCGGCGCGGGCCTCGTCCACCGAGTCCAGGTACGCGGTGCGCCGGCCGATCACGATGCCGAGCTCCACCTCCCAGTCGGTCTTCGTGGCGCCGCGCGGGATGCGCACGTCGTCGTTCGGTCCGACGAGGGTGTTGGGCGACTTGGTGAACAGGATCGGCTCGTCCGGCACCGCCTGGCCGGTCTCGGCGGCGTGGTCGCTGTAGTTGAGCCCGATGCACAGGATCTGGTGCGGCCGGGCGATGGGCGCGCCGATCCGTTCGTCGCCGAACTCCCGTACGTCGCCTTGGCGGATCCGGTCGGCGAGCAGGGCGACCCCGCCCGAGCCGAAGAAGCGCTCGTCGAAGTCGGGGGTGACGTCGGAGACGTCGATGTAGTGGGTGTCGTCGACGCGGACGACCGGCTTCTCGGCGCCGGGCGCGCCGATGCGCATGAGGTACAAGGCGGGTCTCCCCGAATCAGTCGGGCGGCGTGTGCCAGGGCTTCCACCGCCTCGACGCCTGCGCGGTACGAACCGTACATTACGGTCCGCGCGCCCGGCGCACTACCCGCTCAGGGCGTGGTGCTCGCGGCGCGGCGCAGGGCGGCGACCGTGCCGAAGGCGCTGAGGAGGACCGCGCAGAAGAAGACGCTGAACGCGGTGGCCCCGGCCAGCAGCCCGGCCGTCAGCCCGTGCCCGGTGACGATCACGCCGAGCGCCGGGGCCCCGATGCCCTGGCACAGGTAGCCGACGAGGTAGCCGCCGGAGACCATGCTCGCGCGGTGGTGCGGCGCGGCGTACCTGTTCAGGACGGTCAGGCCGCCCGCGAAGTCGAACGCGTACGCCGCTCCGGCGCAGGCCGAGGCGAGGAAGAAGACCGTCAGCGAGTGCGTGGCGCCGGTGAGCACGAACAGCCACACCGCCGCGACCGACCCGGCGGCGCCCACGATGACCAGCACCCACACGTCGAGCTTCCTGGCGACGAGCGCGTTCAGCGTGATGCAGCCGGCGAACACCGACAGCAGCAGGCCCGTGACCAGGGCGTTGGTCGAGCCGGCCAGCTGCTGGGCGATCTTCGCGCCCAGCGGCAGGACGATCGAGCCGAGCAGGAACGACGAGGCCATCGCGATCGACCCGGCGGTGAAGATGCCGCGGTTGCCGCGTGGGATCACGATGGCGCGCACCCGCCAGGGCTCGTCGGTCTCGTCGCGCGTGTGGCGCGGCATGCACAGCACCAGGAGGCCGACCACGGCGATGATCGCCGCGAGGACGACGAAGTTGAGCCGCAGCGGGTACGGGGCGTACTCGGTCAGGGCGCCGCCGACCAGCATCGCGAGGGCGATCCCCAGCGCGGAGACCGCGGTGCCGATCGCGCCCGCGCGCTTCTCCTGGCCGGGGCCGCTGAACTCCACCATGGCGACGTTCGCGGCGCCCAGTGACAGGCCGACGCCGAGGCCCATGAAGGCGCGTCCGGCCAGCAGCCATCCGACGTCCGTGGCCACCGCGAACAGGAGCACGCCGACGAGTTCGGCGCCGAGGCCGAGCAGCATGGCGGCGCGGCGGCCGATGTGGTCGGACAGGTCGCCGAAGATCACCAGGACCGGGATGAGGGCGATCGGGTAGGCGGCGAAGATCCAGGTCACCGTGGTCGTCGAGATGTGCCAGCCGGACTGGTAGAGCGGGTACGTCATGGTGGGGCAGGCGCTGGTCCACAGGGCGAGCGCGACTACGGCGCCGGCGGTCCAGAAACCGCCGCGCGCACCGAGGTGGGGCACGGGAACTCCAGGCGAGAAGGGTGAACGCCGGACTGGCTGACTTGCTCAAAGAAAGCTAGCACTGCCTGGATAGCCTGGTGCAAGCCAGGGGTTTATCCTTTGCACATGCCCAAGACGCTCGGACGTGACTCCACGTGCTCCATCGCGCGCAGCCTCGAGATCCTCGGCGACGCCTGGACGCTGCTCATCGTCCGGGAGGCGCTCGTGGCGGGCTCGACCCGCTTCCAGGAGTTCCAGGAAGCGCTGGGGACGGCGCCGAACATCCTGTCCAAGCGGCTGGCCGCCCTGGTGGACGAGGGGCTGATGCTGCGCCGCGCCTACCAGGAGCCGGGGACGCGGCCGCGCGACGAGTACGTCCTGACGGAGGCCGGTCGCAGCCTGGCCGTCGTCATCGCGGCCCTGGCCGAGTGGGGCCGCGAGCACCGCCCCCGCCCCGACGGCACCTCACCCCGCTTCGTCACGGACGACGCCAGAACCGCCGACCTCGCCTTCGTCACAGCCGACGGCCACCGCATCCCCGCCTCCACGCTGACCGCCCACCGCATCTCCGACCACTGACCCCTGCATCGCCCAGCCCGGCCGCACGCTTCTCGCCTCGTGGGTGAGGCGCTTTGTGCATGAGCGTTCCTGGTCGCGGAGGTGTGTGGGGCGCGTGGCTGCGTCCGCCGGCCTGCCGCGCGGGCCTGCGGCCTTTGCCGGAGGCGGACGAAGGTTTGTGGTGGAGCACCCCTGGCAGCCGGCCGGCTCCGTGCCTGTTCCCTCCACGCGGCCGGGGTGGGTCAAAATTCGTTTGCTGGAATATGGGGGATAAATCGTATTTGTGGGACTAAAACGGAGCATAACCTCCCTTTTGGGGGCGCGCCGCCCGGGCGTGAACGTGCACCACGCAGGAGAGCCATCGTGCTGGATGACCGCAGAGCAACCGGACACTCCCCGCACGCTGTCTTCGGCGAGCGCGGCAAGCTGCTGAACATCGCCTTCAGGATGCTCGGCTCGACCCCGGACGCCGACGAGGTCGTCCAGGACACGTACGCGCGCTGGTTCGCCCTGTCGGACGAGGAGCGCCGCGCCGTCAGGTCGCCCGCCACCTGGCTCATGAGGACGGCCGGCCGCACCTGCCTCGACCATCTCGCCGCGGCGCGGACGCGCCGCGAGCAGTACGTGGGGGAGTGGCTCCCGGAGCCGCTGCCCGGCGACACCCGCTGGAACAGCAGCGCACGCACCGAATGGATCTGCGACCCCGCCGAGCACGTGACCTTCGACGAATCGGTCAGCATGGGCGTGATGGTGGTGCTCGAATCGGTCACCCCGGCCGAGCGGATCGCGTTCATCCTGCACGACGTCTACGACCTGCCGCACACCGAGATCGCCTGCGTCATCGGGCGTGTCCCGCCCGCCTGCTGCCAGCTCGCGGCCTCGGCCCGGCGGCACATCCAGGAGCGCCGGCACCGCCCGGTCGCTCCCGAGCAGCATCGCGACGTCGTCGCCGCCCTCAGGCAGGCCTGCGCGGACGACGACCACGACGCCCTGGCCGGTCTGCTGGACCCCGAGGTCAGCGTCCGTTCCGACGGCGGGGGGAAGGTACGGGCGGCCCTTCGTCCCGTCCACGGCCAGGAGAAGGCGGCGCGCTTCCTCCTCGGCCTGCTCCGGCCGCAGCACGGCCAGCGCCTCGCCGAGGAGACCGTCAGCGGGCACCCCGGGCTGGCGGCGTACGTCGACGGCGAGGTGGTCGCGGTCGTGGCCACCGATGTGCGGGACGGCCGCGTCTGCGACCTGTGGATGATCCTGAACCCCGACAAGCTCCACGCCTGGCGATGCCTGCAGCCCGCGCGATGCGAACAGGGTGACGGCTGAGGCCGGATAGCTTGTAGGCTCGGCGAACGCGCGATGAACGGCCGAGCCGGCCCCGCGGCCCTCGGACCTTTCCTACCGGCGACGGCAGACGGGGCGTCCGCAGCCGTCCGGTTCAGCAGCGGGAGGTCAGCCTTGCACCGCACCGGAACCAACCTTCCCGCCGTCGGCGAGTACAACCAGACGGTCGTCCTCGATGCCATCCGCCGGCGTCCAGAAGGCATCACGCGGTCCGAGCTCGCCGCCCTGACCGCGCTGAGCGGCATGACGGTGACGAAGGTCTGCCGGCGCCTGCTCGCCGCTGGCCTCGTCGACGAGCACGGCACGCGGACGAGCGGTCCCGGCAAGCCCGCGGCGGTCATCAAGCTCAACCCGAGCGGCGGCTTCGCCGTCGGCGTGCACATCGACCCGGCGGCGGTGACGTACGTGCTGGTCGACCTGTCGGGAACGGTCCGCGACCACTCGCGCACCGGCACGCCCGTCACGGGCGACCCGAGCGCGGTCATCGAGGAGATGGCGAACGCGATCGAGGCGCTCATCGCGGGCTCGGCCGTCGACAGGTCCCGCATCATCGGCATCGGCATCGCCTCGCCCGGCCCGGTGGACGTCGGCGACGGTGTGCTGCTGAACCCGCCGATGATGCCGAACTGGCGTCAGGTGCCCCTGCGCCGCGCGCTCGCCGAGGCGACCGGCCTGCCCGTGCTGCTGGAGAAGGACACGACGGCCGCGGTCGTCGCCGAGCTGTGGTTCGCGGCGCCCGGCAGCAGCCGCGACTTCGCGTTCATGTACTACGGCACGGGGCTCGGCACCGGCCTTTCCGTGTCGGGCGAGGTCGTGCGCGGCATCAGCTCCAACGCGGGCGACGCGGGCCACATCACGGTCGACCCCGCCGGGCCGGTGTGCCACTGCGGGCGGCGCGGGTGCGTCGGCTACGTCACCGTCCCGCGCGCGCTCGTGGAGCGCGCGGTGCTCGACGGCGTGCTCTTAGCGGACGAGGCAGGCGACCTCGACGACATGGTCGCCGTGGACGCGGCGTTCACCAGGCTGGCGGCGCTCGCCGCGACCGGTGACGCCGGCGCGCGGGCGATCCTGACCACCGCCGCCCGCTCGCTGGCGCGCGCGATCGTGCTGCTGGTGAACCTGCTCGACATCGACGAGGTCGTCTTCGGCGGCCCGTTCTGGGCGCGCGTCTCGCCCGTGATCCTCGACGCCCTGCCGGAGGCGGTACGCGAAGACCCGGCTCTGGTGAGGCCGCACCCGATCCGGTTCAGCCAGTCGGCGATCCCGGTCGACGTGGCCGCCGTCGGCGCGGCGACGCTCGTGCTCGACAACACCTTCTCGCCCCGGCCGTCCGCGTTGTTGCTGGCTGCGGAGTGAGCGCCCCCGACTTTGTCCTCACAAAGTCTTGCGGGCAATTTGAAAACATGGTTTGCTAACCCGCCAGGGCGCCCGGCGCTTGAATCGACACCGTCGCGTCTACCCCTGCCTTCATGGGCACTCCCCCGACCCCTCGACTGAGGCGTGATCGTCGGCTCGTCCAGCGCCGTCGCCAGTCAGAAGGAAGACATGAGCAACAGAGTCACGAGCATTCGTCTCGCGGGCGCCGTCGTCGCCACGGCAGTCGGTATCTCCGTACTGGCCGCGTGCTCGTCGCCCGCTCCGTCGGGCGACACCTCCGCCGCCGCGGCCGCCTGCGAGCCCGCGAAGGGCAAGGTCACCCTCCAGTACTGGAACACCGTTCCGGGCATGGACAAGGTCGTCGACCTGTGGAACAGCAAGAACCCGAACATCCAGGTCGAGATCAAGAACATCTCGAACGACATGTACGGCACCATCGGCAACGCCCTGAAGGCGGGCAACGCGCCGGAGCTGTCGCAGATCGGTTACGACCAGCTGCCCAGCCTGCGTCTCCAGAGCGCCTTCGCCGACGCCTCGGTCTGCCCGGACGCCCTCGCCGTCAAGTCGAAGTTCGTGCCGTGGGCCTGGTCGCAGACCAGCTTCGGCGACACAGGCGTGTTCGCGTTCCCGCAGGACACCGGCCCGATGGCCCTCTACGTCCGCAAGGACCTCTTCGAGAAGCACGGCCTCGAGATCCCCAAGACCTGGGACGAGTACGCGGCCGACGCGCAGAAGCTGCACGACGCCGACTCCGACCTCAGCATGACGTTCTTCGACCCGAACAACGCCGAGTTCTTCAACGGCCTGCTCTGGCAGAACAGCGCCAAGATGTACGACTACTCCGGCGACAAGTGGCAGGTCACCGTCGACAACGACAAGAGCCGCCAGGTCGCCGACTTCTGGCAGAAGCTGATCGACGCCAAGCTGGTCCGCACCGACCTCGCGCACGCCACGACCCCGATGTACGCCGCGTACCAGAAGAACCAGATCGCCACCTACATCGGCGCCGCCTGGGGCTACAGCATGCTGCGTGACAACCTGCCCGACCAGAAGGGCAAGTGGACGATCGTCCCGCTGCCGACCTGGGGCACCAGCACCGCGTCCGGCAACTGGGGCGGCTCGACGGTCGCGTTCATGAAGGGCAACACCCACCTGTACGAGTCGGTCAAGTTCAACACCTGGCTGAACACCGACCCGGAGGCCCTCGCGATGGAGAACGAGCTGGGCGGCCTCTACCCGGCCTCTCTCGACGGCCTGGCGCTGCCCGCGCTCAAGAAGGGCGTCCCGTACTACGACGACCAGAAGATCTTCGACGTGTTCGCGGAGTCGTCCAAGAACATCGACAGGACCTGGTCGTGGGGCCCCACGCAGAAGACGACGAACCTGGCGCTCCAGGACGCGCTGGCCAAGGCGGTGGGCGGTGAAGGCAAGCTCACCGACGCGCTCGCGGCCGCCCAGGAGATGGCGCTGAAGTCGATGCAGGAGCAGGCGATCCCGGCAGCGGCGGGCAACTGACGCCGGCATGACCGACATCGCAACCTCCGCGACCCGCGTGGCCGCAGTGCCCGGAGGCCGTCGTCGTCGACTGAACGGCGGCGGCCCCAGGGCCGGCACCATCGCGGCGTTCCTGACCCCGTTCTTCCTCCCGTTCTTCCTGTTCCACCTGGTGCCGGTCGCGTACGCGTTCTGGCAGAGCCTCCTCGTCGTACGGCGCGAAGGCGGGCAGTACGGCACCTCGTACACCACCTTCGGGGGTTTCGAGCAGTACCTGCTGGTGGTGCAGAACACGGAGTTCTGGGGGAGCATCGGGCGCATCGGACTGTTCGGCGTCGTACAGGTGCCCGTCATGCTGTTCGTCGCGCTGATCATGGCCCTGCTGCTCGACAGCCCGCTGCTGAAGCTGAAGTCGTTCTTCCGCATCACGGCGTTCATGCCGTACGCGGTGCCGGGCGTCATCGCCGCGATCATGTGGTCGTTCCTCTACTCGCCGCAGCTCAGCCCGGTGGTCGACCTGCTGAACGGCATCGGCGTGGAGGCCGACTTCCTCGGGCCGAACGCCGTGCTGTGGTCGGCGGCGAACGTCTCCACCTGGCTCTGGACCGGCTACAACATGCTGATCATGTTCTCGTCGCTCCAGGCGATCCCGCAGGAGCTGTACGAGGCCGCCAGGATCGACGGCGCGAGCAACTGGGCGATCGCGTGGCGGATCAAGGTGCCGATCATCGCCCCGTCGGTCATCCTCACCACGGTGTTCTCGATCATCGGCACGCTGCAGCTCTACGGTGAGCCGGCCGTGCTGCGCCAGATCTCCTCGAACATCTCGAGCACGTACACGCCCAACATGCTCGCCTACGCGGTGGCCTCCGGGAACAACTACCAGCAGGCAGCGGCGATCTCCGTGGTCATCGCCGTCATCACCTTCGTGTTGAGCTTCGGGTTCATGCGACTGACCTCGAAGAGGGCCGGACTGTGAACAAGCAGAGCGCGATCCGCGAGAGCCTGGTCAGCCGCACGGCCGCCATGGGCCTGATGTTCGTCCTGGCGATCTACTTCCTGCTGCCGATCTACTTCCTGATCGTCGCGGCCACGAAGGCGCAGGGCGACCTCGCCTCGACGTTCGGGCTGGCGTTCGCGAACTTCAACCTGTTCGAGAACCTGGACACGCTGTTCGGACGCAGCGACGGGATCTTCGCGCAGTGGGCGCTGAACAGCGTGATCTACTCGGTGCTCGGCGCGGCCGTCGGAACCCTGATCTGCGCGGTGTGCGGCTACGCGCTCGCGAAGTTCAGGTTCCGGGGCCGGGAGTTCCTGTTCTCCGTCATCCTCGGCGGCATCCTCGTCCCGAGCACCGCGCTCGCGTTGCCGCTGTTCCTGCTGTTCTCGGCGACCGGGCTGGTCAACACCTATCTCGCGGTGTTCCTGCCGAGCATCGTCAGCCCGTTCGGCGTCTACCTCGCGCGCGTCTTCACCAACGCCGCCGTGCCGGACGAGCTGCTGGAGTCGGCGCGGCTGGACGGCGCCGGTGAGTTCCGCACGTTCTTCTCGGTGGCGTTCAAGCTGCTGACGCCGTCGCTGGTGACCATCTTCCTGTTCCAGTTCGTCAGCATCTGGAACAACTTCTTCCTGCCGATGGTCATGCTGCAGAACGAGTCGCTCTTCCCCATCACGCTGGGCCTCTACCAGTGGAACGGGCAGACGGCCCGCATCTCGCTCCTGCAGCAGTCGGTGATCACGGGCTCGCTCGTCTCGATCGTGCCGTTGATCATCGTCTTCATCCTGCTGCAGCGCTACTGGCGCACCGGTTTGGCTGCCGGCTCGCTCAAGTAACTGTTTGTCGGGAAGGGTGGGCGGCGGGGTCGTTGCTGACGCTTCGGTCTCGCCGCCGGCTCGCTCAGGTGAGCGTCGGGAGCGGCCGGCGATGGGTCGCGGGCCGCTCCCCGTTCACATGGTCTGGTCGGTCGGGCGGACGAGGATCTCGTTGACCGCGACGTGCTCCGGCTGGCCGATCGCGTACACGACGGCGTTCGCGATGTCCTCCGGCTGCAGCGTGCGCATGGAGGCGCCCAGCCGCCGGGCCATCTCGCGCCGGTCCGGGTCCGTGATGTGGCTGACCAACTCGGTGGCGACGAAGCCGGGCTCGACGATCACGACCCGCACCCCCTGTGTCGTGACCTCCTGCCGCAGCGCCTCGGAGAACGCGGTGATCCCGAACTTCGTCGCGGCGTAGACGCCGCCGCCGGCATGCACGATCCGGCCCGAGGTCGAGGAGATCTGCACCACCGTGCCCCTGCCCTCCAGCAGGTGCGGCAGAGCCGCGTGGACGGTGTACATCGACCCGAGCAGGTTGGTCTCCACCATGCGGGTCCACTCCGTGGTGTCCGCGTCCGCGATCGGGCCGGAGAGCATGAGCCCGGCGTTGTTGACCAGGACGTCGAGGGCGCCGAACCGCTCGACGGTGCTCGCGACCGCCGCCCGTACCGACTCCTGGTCGGTGACGTCGAGGTCGAGGGTCAGCACCTCGCCCGGCGCCTTCCTCGCCAGCGACTCCAGCCGGTCGGCGCGCCGGGCGCCCACCGCGACCCGGGCTCCCTCCGCCGAGAGGGCCAGCGCGGTGGCCTCGCCGATGCCCGACGACGCCCCGGTGACGAGGACGACCTTTCCCTGCAGCGTGGTGTTCATGTTCTTCCTTCCCCGATAAACGGACCGCTTGGTCAGGTTTGATGCTAGCAGCAAAGCGGACCGGCCGGTCAGGTTGGGTAGACTGACGGACGGAAGGAGGCCCATGGCTGGAAAGACGCCCGCCGGCTCGGCGCGCAGCGACGCCGTGCGCAACCGCCGGCTGCTCCTCGACGCCGCCGCCGAGGCGTTCGCCGAAGGCGGGGTCGAGGTGTCCATCGGTGAGATCGCGCAACGCGCCGGCGTGGGGAAGGGCACGGTCTTCCGGCACTTCGTCTCCAAGGACGAACTGCTCGCCGCGATCATGCTCGGCATGCTCGACGAGCTCATCGACACCGCCTCCGGGCTGACCACCGCCGACGACCCGGGTGCGGCGCTGAAGGGCTTCCTCACCGCCGGCGTGCAGATCTTCGTCCGCGACCGCGCGTTCTGCGAGGTCATCGGACGCCCGTCGCTGCAGCACGCGGAAGTGCGCGCCGCGATCGACCGCCTGTGCGACGTCGCGGAGCAGCTCACCGCCCGCGCCCGCGACCGGGGGCTCGTCCGTCCCGGCATCACCGGCACCGACGTCGCCCTGCTCATGGCCGGCGTCCAGCAGACCGCGGCCCCGCTGCTCGCCGCAGAGCCGCAGGCGTGGCGGCGCTACCTCGACCTGGTCTTCGACGGCATCACCGCCTCGACGGGCCGCGAACTCCCGTACCCGCCGCCGTCCCACCTCTCCCTGGCCTGAACGCGCGCGGCCCCGCACCCCTCAGCACGGGGTACGGGGCCGCGGCGTGACACCGACTACAGGTGGCGCCCCCACCACTCGAGGACGGCCTCGAACCGGGCCACCCGGTGGCTGGGCAGGCCGGAGCGCGACAGCTCGTGCCCCTCGCCAGGGAACAGCAGGAACTCCGACTCCACCCCCCGCAGCTGCAACTTGACGAACAGCCGCTGTGCCTGCTCCACCGGGCACCGCCAGTCGTGCTCCGAGTGGATGATCAGGAACGGGATGTCGATCTTGTCGGTGTGCGTGAGCGGGCTCTGCTCCACCCAGCGCGCCGGGTCATCGCCGTACAGGTCACGCGCGAACGACCAGCCGATGTCGCTGCTGCCGTGGAAGCTGTCGATCGCGTTGACGGCGCGCTCGCTGATCGCCGCCTTGAACCGGTCGCCGTGGTGGGCGGCCATCCACGTCGTCATGAATCCGCCGTGCGAGCCGCCGAGCACACCGGCGCGGGAGGCGTCCAGGCCGCCGGTGGCCAGGGCGGCGTCGAACAGCGCCACCAGGTCGATCGCCGACAGGCGGCCCACGTCGCCCATGATGTGCCGGCCGTGCGCCTGGCCGTAGCCGGACGAGCCGCGCGGGTTGCCCATGACGACCGCGTACCCGGCCGAGGCGTACACCTGGGCCTCGTCGAAGACGTGCCAGCCGTACTGCGCGAAAGGACCGCCGTGGATCATGAGAAGCACGGGGTGCGGGCCCTCGCCGGCCGGGCGGACGATCCAGCCGTGCACGGGGTAGCCGTCCGGAGCCGTACCGGTGATCTCCTCGATCGGCAGCACGTCGATGCCGGGGCCGAAGGAGGTCAGGGTGATCTCCTTGCCGTCGCGCAGCGCGATCAGCTCGCCCGTGCTGCGGGGGTCGGAGACGGCCGCGACGGTGACGTCCGCGGCGTGGGCGAAGGCGTTGACCTCGCGCGAGCCGTTCACCAGCACGGTCGGCTCGCCGCCCGCGTACGGCACCAGCAGCAGGTCGACGGCGCCCCGGTTCTCGGCGGTGACGAGCACGCCGTCGGCGGCCGGCACCTGTGGCGACCCGGAGAGGTGGAAGCGCTCCTCGTCGGTGAGGCGGCGGGCCTCGCCGCCGGAGACGGGCACGAGCCAGAGGCCGAGGTTCCTGGCGACCAGGTGGCGGCCCTCAGGGCCGGCGTGGGCGCCGAGGAAGCACAGCGACTCGCCGTCAGGGGTGAAGCACGGCAGGGCCACCGACAGGTCGGTAGCGGTCACGCGGCGCAGGCCGGACCCGTCGGGGGCGCACACCCACACGTCGTCGGTGAGCGTGCTGTCGCGCTTGTCGTGCCGGGCGGCGGTGAACGCGAGCAGCGCGCCGTCCGGGCTCCAGGTGACCCCGCCGTGGTCGAAGTCGCCCTCGGTGACCTGGGACGCGGCCGGCTCGTCGGCGAACGGGTCGACGACGAAGACGTGCGTGCGCCGGTCGAGGGAGAAGCCCAGGTTGTCCCACCGGTACTTCAGGCCGGTGATGCGGCGCGGCCGCTCCTGCTCGGGCTTGGCCTCGCCGTACCGGCCCTCCTCGGGGACGCGCGCGACGAACGCCAACCGCCGCGAGTCGGGGCTCCACACGGGAGCGCTGATGCCGAGCGGCTGGTCGGTCACCTTGCGCGGCTCGCCGCCGTCGGTGGGCATCACGTAGAGCTGCGGCTTGGCGCCGTCGCCGCCGCGGACGAAGGCCAGCCACGCGCCGTCGGGGGAGTAGGTGGGCTCGGCGTCGCGCGGACCCCTCGTCAGCGGGCGAGGCTCGGCGGAGCCGTCCGTCGGGACGAGCCAGAGGCCCCCGCGATACTCGTCGGCTTCGAGGTCCGGCCGGGTCACGGCGACGACCGCATGCTTACCGTTGGGCGAGATCGTCGGAGCACCGAGAGCCGGCAAATGGGCGATATCCGCAGGTTTCATGCTGAAGACAGTAAACCCACTGCCTGAGCCGTTCACAGTGGCCGGGAGATCACGATTTCCTGGGACGACCGCTGGAGAACGAGGCTCTTCAGGTCCACGGTGCGGGCCATGGCCCGGGCGCCCGCGTCGTTGAGGTGCATGCCGTCGCCGCTGTCCAGAGCGGGGTGGATGCGGTCGGGAGCGTCGGGGTCCTCGACGGCTCGGGCCACGTCGAAGACCGCGTCGAACGTCCCCGTCGTACGGATCCAGTCGTTCACCTCGCGTCGCGCGGCGAGGCCCGCGGGCGTGCTCAACCCGCCGGCGGCGCCCCCGAAGGGACCGATGGTGGCGGCGAGGATCTTCAGGCCGGCCTGGTGCGCGCGGCCGGCCAGCGCCTCGAAGCCCTCGACGAGGACGTCGGAGGTGACCCGAGGCTCGCCGGTCATGGCGGGAAGGACGAGATCGTTGATGCCGAAGTGCACCAGGACATGGGTCAGCCCGGGGATCGCCAGGACGTCGCTGTCGAAACGCGCCAGCCCGTGCTCGCCGACCTCGTCGGTCAGCAGGCGGTTTCCCGCGATGCCCTGGTTGACGACCCATCCCCGCGGCAGACGCCGGTTGAGGAAGTCGACGGAGCGGTTGTTCGCGCCGCTCGTGGTGCCGACCCCTTCGAACCAGGAGTCGCCGAACGCGACGGCGACCGCGGTGTCGTCGGGGGCGAGCACGTCCACCCCCGCGACGTAGAACCTGCCTTGGACCTGCTCGGCCCCGGGGTGGACGGGCGACCTGCCGCGGACCACGCGGGCGGTCTGCGCGGGCATGTGCGAGTAGGTGGCCGGCCCCGTCTCCTCGGGGAAGTAGAGGCCGAGGTGCAGGTCGGCGCCGGCGGCGACGGGAAGGTCGGCCGGATCGCTGACGATCTCCGCGCCCGGCGGGACGGTGACCGTCCCCGAGCCGCCGAAGGTCAGACCGGCCTGCCCGTGCTCGGTGGCGGCCCGCGCGGCGCCGAGCACCAGGGGGCCGCGGCCGTGCCGGTTCGTCAGGCGTACCCGGACGCGTTCGCCGCCGCCGGCCATGTGCAGCACCTGATGCACCGTCTGGTCGGCGAAGCCGCGCGGCCTGCCGAACTGGATCCGCCCGTACGGGCTGATCACCCCGGTACGGAAGGCGGCTGTCCACCTCATGCTGCGAGCCGGTCGGCGTGGTCGCGGGCGAACTCGGCGAACGTCCTGCCTGGACGGCCCGTCACGGCGGCGTACGTGGACGTCGTGTAGTCGCCCCAGCCCGCGTCGTACGCCGTCAGGTACTCCGCGGTGACCCTCGCGTCCCACTCCTTCGCCCCGGCGGCCATCATCGCGGAGCAGGCTTCGTCGGGGCTGACCGGCTGGTAGGCGATCGGTCTGCCGTACACCTCCGACAGCAGGCCGGTGGTGTCGCGCAGCCTGATGCTCTCCGGGCCCGTCAGGGTGTAGATCGCACGATGGTGCCGCTCGGGATCCCGCAGCACGGTGGCGGCGAAGTGGCCGATGTCCCGTACGTCGATCAGGCCGATCCGGCCCTCTCCCGGAGCGCCGCGGAAGGTGCCGCCGTCGACGGAGCCGAGCAGGTTCTGCATGAAGTACGCAGGGCGGACGACGGTCCAGCCGAGTCCGGAGGCCGCGAGCTCGACGTCCGACAGGGCGTGCAGCCTGCCGTTGCGGGTGGGCGCGTCGTGGCCGGCGCCGATGGCCGACATGCGGACGATGTGCCGTACGCCCGCCTTCCTGGCCGCCCAGACCGCGTTGCTGCTGGCGTGCGTGGAGTCGGGACCCATGGCGAGCAGCAGCCACACCGTGTCGACGCCCGCGAAGGCCCGCTCCAGCGTCTCGGGGTGGTGGAGGTCGCCGACCGCGACCTCCACGCCTGACGGGGCTCTGCTTCTGTCGCGGACCAGTACGCGCAGGTCGGCCGTTCCTCGCAGGGAGCGCAGCACCTCTCGGGAGACCGTGCCGTTGGCGCCGGTGACGAGGATGGTCATCGGACGGTCCCCTCCTCCACGGAGACGACCTCGGCGATCAGGTCGAAGAACGCCTGGATGCCGGGCAGGTTGCCGCCCTTGGCGCGGGAGGCCGCGAAGTCGGCCGGGCCGGCCCACTCCACGATGTCCAGCCATTCGGTGTCGGACAGCTGGACCAGCTTCGCGCCCAGGAAGCCGTGCCGGTCGGCCTCGAAGTCCGCGAGCATCTCCTGGCGGGCGGCCAGGAGGTTTGTGGTGTTCTGAGGAGATACGCGGAACCTGGTGAGTTCTACTGTCGTGGTCATGCCGCGACGATATAGTAAGAGATAGTGACAGTCAAGATTAGTGACTAATTGGGAGAGTGTGCGTGATGCGGAGGAGCGAGCGCAAGCGTGAGGCGCCCGACCTGGGGATCCTGTCCGGGCAGACGCTGTTCGGCCTGCAGAAGGAGCTGTTCTCCCGGCTGTCGGAGATGGGGCACCCGCGGGTGAGGCCGCGGCACGGGGCCGTACTGGCGTACCTCGACGTGGAGGGCAGCCGGGCCTCCGACCTCGCCGCGCAGTCGGGCCAGCACAAGCAGGTGATCGGCACCTTGGTGGACGAGCTGGTGGCGCTCGGATACGTGGAACGCCGTCCCGACCCGGCCGACCGCAGGGCCAAGCTCATCGTGCCCACCGAACTGGGCCGCGACCACATGGAGAAGTCGGACGCCGTCCTGGCAGAGATGGAGGCGGAGCACGCGAAGGCGGTAGGGGAGGAGGCGTACGCGGAGTTCAAGCGCGTCTTCGCCCTCGTCGCCCAACGCCAGTCCAGACCGAGGTGACCTCACCGGCACCCCACCGCCCCGGTCCGGATCGGGCCGGGAGTGGCGGTCTCAGGACAGGGCGGGAGGGGTGGCTCGGCGGTGGGTCATGAGGCCAGGCTGTAGAAGCCGATCGGTGAGTTCGGTCGGAAGCCGATGCGCGGGTACACCCTGGCGCCGTCGACGGTGGCGTGCAGGGTGGCACGGGTGAGGCCGGTGGCGCGGGCGCCCTCGTACAGTGCCTTGCGCGTGACCGCCTCGCCGTACCCCCTGCGCTGCCACTCGGGGTCGGTGGCGACGAGCGCGACGAACAGGCGGCCGTCCGCCTCGACGGCCCCGGCGCACGTCACCGGGACGCCGTCCCGCAGGCCCAGGTAGGCGTGCACCTGCTGCTTCCACAGCGTGGAGCCGACGAGCCCGTCACGGCCCTCCTCCAGGGGGAACCCGTACGCGCGCGAGTTGAGGTCGGCGTACGCGCGCAGGTGCTCGTCGGTGGAGACCCGCACGAACGTCAGCTCGGGGTGCGCCGGCTCGGGGATGGGCAGCAGGTCACCGGCCATGCCGGTGCCAGGGAAGGCGTACGCGAGCCCGGCCTTCTCGGCCGCCGTCGCGAGGGTCTCGCGCGACTCGCCGTCGAGCAGGCCCTCGAAGAGCCACAGGAAACCGGGCCGCTCCTTGGAGCGCATGATGTCGGCCGCCTGGGCGAGGCGCTGCGCGAGCAGTTCGGCATCCGGGTGGACGTCCGTCAGGGTGACGGCGTTCCAGAACGCGAGCGGCTGTCGGCCCAGCGGACGGCGATGCCCGGAAGGTCGCGTACGTCGGCCTCTGGGTTCCGGTCGCGCACCATGGCCCGCCACGCCACGGCCAACTGCTCCACCGATTCCTGGGAATGCAGCAGATGTGTCATGAATATCCCCCTGTATGTGAATGGCCCGCCCCCGGGCCTCCGTAGGACTCGCCGATCCGCCTGAACAATTCGCGAGCGTGCCGCACGCACACGACGAAAAGGCGAGAACCGTACTCGAGCCAATCCTGGAACAAGAAAAAGAATGCGCTGAGCCCGATATTCGGTCAACCCGCGGAGCGGCTCCAGACAGGGGTCACCAACCCGGGTTCGAAGGGGCCGGACTTCGCTCTTGCCGCGAGATCCGTGCGTGTCACTCGGCGGGCTGCAGCCGGTCGAGCCAGTCGCCGAGCAGGGCGTGCTCCGCGCTGGTCAGCACGTCCCCGATCGCGCCGTCCTGGCGGAGGGCCTCGCGTAAGGCGGCCGCCCTGAGGGCGACCTCGGGGATTCGTGCGGCGGGTTCGGCGTCGGTCGTGGCCGCGCGCACCAGGTGGTCGAGCGCGGTCGTGGCGAGCTGCGGGTCGCGCTCGGCGGGCGGGGTCGCGATCAGCGTCAGCGTGACGCCCACGCCCGTCGCGTAGAAGAGCTGCGTCGCCTGGTCCACGCTGACGCGCAGCCGTCCGGACGCCGCGACGCGGGAGACGATCCGCCGCAGCAGGCCGAGCGCCTCCCGGCCCGCGCGGCCGCCTTCCGGGGAGGGCGTGCCGCCGAACATCAACGTGTAGACGGCCGGGTTCGACAGGCCGAAGTTCACGTGCAGATGCCAGGTGCCGCGCAGGTCGGTGACGGGATCGTCGGTCGTCACCGTCTGTTTGTCGGCGAGGTACCGCCGGAAGCCGTGGGCGGCGACGGCGTCGAGCAGGCCCTCCTTGTCGCCGAACAGGCGGTACAGGGTCGGTGCGGTGACACCCGCGGCCGCGCTGACCGCACGCGTCGAGACGGCGTCCCGGCCGCCGACGGCGAGCATGGCCGCCGCCGCACGCAGCATCCGTTCCCGAGTGTCCATCGCCCGCACTTCCCAAGATCGACCCGACCTTACGAAGCTATGCTATCCACGTTACGTGGATATTGTAACGATGGAACGGACGCCGAGCGGCGGCTCCGGTCGCCCGCGGCTCTCGCCGTCACTCGGTGCCGGAACAGGACTGGATACTCCGCTACCGGTCCGCGTACCCGCTGTTCAGCGCAGCAAGGATCGCTGATCGGTTTCCGGGATCCACACCCGCGGGTCGGACGGCGAAGGGAGCGTGGGCGTCGGCAGCCGTTGCAACAGCGTGCGGAGCCGGGGGCGCTGGTTGCGCGGGTGCCAGACGGCGCTCGTCGTACACGTCCACCCGTAGGGGTTCATCCACTGCCCGGCCCGACCGCACCGCCCGGTCGAACGCGGACACCGCCTCGACGGCGTGAGGCAGCAACCGCCGCCCCGCATCCGTCAACTCCACGGTACGAGTGGTCCGTTCGAACAGTGGTGCGGCCAACGTCTGCTCCAGCCGGCGGATCCGCTTCGACAGCGCCTGCTGGCTGACGAACAGCCGCTCGGCGGCCCGCCCGAAGTGCAACTCCTCGGCGGTGACGACGAACGCGCGCATGCCCTCGATGGTGGCCTCCACGCCGCGAGCGTGGATTGAAAACCGCTGGTTGTCAATCCAAGGCGAACAGTTGTTGGACGTCGTTCTTCTGCCGCGTGTTGACTGACTCCCGCGGAGAGGAGTTTCCATGCAAACAGTAGAAATACGTCCAGAGCTACATGTGCTCCTGCTCGAATTCGGCCAGGCGTACCTGTGGAACGACGCGGGCGCGCTCACCCTCATCGACAGTGGCATCGCCACGTCCGGCGGTGAAATCGCGGCCGCCGTCGGGGTTCTGGGCTTTCGCCGAAGTGACGTCGAACGCGTGGTGCTCACCCATTTTCATGAGGATCACTGTGGCGGGGCGGCCGAGGTCAGCGGATGGGGGGACGTCACCGTGATGGCCCACCGGTTGGATGCACCGGTGATCCGTGGTGAACGGTCAGCTCCTCCGCCGCTCCTCACGGACGAGGAGCGCGCCCTGCACCACGCGCTCGGCGCCCACCTGCTCCCACCGGCACCTCCCTGCCGCGTCGACCGCGAACTGGAGGACGGCGACGTCATCGACCTCGGCGGCGGCGCACGGGTGATCCACACCCCCGGCCACACCGACGGCAGCATCGCCCTCCACCTGCCCCATGCCGGCGTGCTCTTCACCGGAGACACCGTCGCGCACGCCGCGGGGCAGGTCATGCCCGGCGTCTTCAACGTCGACCGGGCGGAGACGCTGCGCTCCTTCCGCAGACTGGCGGCCATCGACGCGTCCCTGGCCTGCGTCGGTCACGGCGACCCCGTCCCCGACGCCCACACCACCCTCACCGCGGCGGCAGCGGCCCTCCTGTGACCGAATCGGTCACATGACGATCGAGTACGTCCCCGTCCCCGGCGACGGCCCGCGGGGCGATCGCCCGCCGGCTCGCCGAGGTGGTTCCCGGTGCGCGCCTGGAGATCGTGGCCGCGGCTGACCACTACCTGCCGCTGCGCGCCCAGGAACCGCTCATGAAGATCATCCTGCGCGGCTGACGCGCGTCATCCGTGGGACGCGGACCGCGCGTGCGCGTCGAGCAGGTGGGCGACCGCCTCCGTGACCTGGACGGCGAAGGGGATGTTCAGCCACTCGTCCGGCACGTGCGCGTTCGAGTCGCTCCCGAGCGCCCCGGTGACGACGAACTGCGCGTCCGGGTAGCGCCTGCCGAGCAGCTCCATGAACGGGATGCCGCCACCGATACCCATGCTCTGGCACGGCTTGCCGAACACCCGGTCACCGATCTGCTCCAGGGCCGAGGCCAGCCAGGGCGACGGCGCCGGCGCGTAGAAGCCGTTCAGGGCCATGAAGTCAGTGACCTCGACCTGCGCCCCGTACGGCACGTCCGACGTGAGGATCTTCTCCAGCGCGGCCCGCGCCACCTCGGCGTCGACGGTCGGGGGGAGGCGGAAGCTCAGCCGCAGCGAGGTCGAGGCGCGCAGCACCGCGCCCGCCACCGCGGGGTCGGGGAGTCCGGCGGCGCCGGTGATCGACAGAGTCGGCCGCCAGGTGTTGTTGAGGATGAGCTCGGCCTCGTCGTCCACCACCCGCCGCATGCCCGGCGCCAGCGGGAGCGGCGGCACGGCGACGCCGGGGTGCCGCGCGGCGAGTTCCGCGGCCTCCGCGCGCCGCTCCTCGGGGATCGGCACCACCATCTCGGGCACCTTCACCTCGCCGGTCTCCGGGTCCTCGACGCGGTCGAGCAGCTGACGCATGATCCGGAACGAGCTCGGCACGATGCCACTGCCGAGCCCGGAGTGCACGCCGTGTTCGAGGACGCGGACCGTGACGGTCGCCTGCACCCCGCCGCGCAGGCTGGAGGTCAGCCACAGACGCTCGTAGTCGCCGCCGCCTCCGTCCAGGCAGACCACCAGCGCCACCTCGCCGAGCCGGTCGCCCAGGTGGTCGAGGTACGCGGGCAGGTCGGGGCTGCCCGACTCCTCGCCCGTCTCCAGCAGGATCACCGCCCGCGCGTGCTCGCCGCCGGACGCGCGTACGGCTTCCAGCGCGGTGAGGGCGGCGTAACCGGAATACCCGTCATCGGCCGAGCCGCGGCCGTACAGCCGGCCGTCCCGGATCACCGGCTGCCACGGGCCGAGGCCCTCCGACCAGTCGCCGAGCGGGGGCTGCTTGTCCAGGTGCCCATAGAGCAGGACGGTGCCGTCCGACGCCGCGCCCGAGGTCGCGGGCACGTCCACCAAGAGGAGCGGGGCGCGGCCGTCGAGCTGCACCACTTCGCACCGCGCCCCGGGGAGGTCCCGCGCCGTCACCCAGGCCCGCACGTGCTCGACGGCCGCCCGCAGGTGCCCGTGCTCCTCCCACTGCGCGTCGTAGGCCGGCGACACGGCGGGAATCTCGACCAAGCCGGAAAGGCTGGGGAGCACGTCCTTCGTCCAGGAGTCACTGATGGATTCGCGAAGTCTTTCGTGATTCATGCAGTCATACTGCCGCATCATTGGGAGCCCAGGTACTGCCGCTTTCCGGTTCGCCGATCAGATCTTGACCGCTTGTCAGCAGCGTGAGATATTCCGTTCGATCTTCATGATTTTCGGTATCGGCGCCGGGCACTCACACCTTTCTGCCAGTTCAACGCGCCATCAGACCTATTCGGCGCGCCCTCCCCCACCGCGCGAAAGGCCACCCGATGCAAGTGCGTGCACCCAACGGTCGAAGTCTCACGGTCGACGGAAATCCCCAGCCCTTCATCGGCGGCTGGGCCTACCTCTTGTGGGCGCACGGCCCCAAGGGCGGTACCAGGTTCCAGGTCACACCGGCGGGGGCCGCCGAGGTCGTCTCCAAGCAGATGGGCGAGTGGTCCAAGTACACCGTCCGTGAAGCTCAGTGGAACGGTGGCCGGCTGCTGTCACTCGAAGATCCGCAGAGCGGCACCAACATGGTGTGGGTCGGACCACACAACGAGGTCTCCACCTTCTTCGCCGGCACGGGCGTCCCGTTCGAAGCCTTCATGGACATCCTGGCTCTGTTCGACATCCAGGACAAACCTGAGGGGCTCACCATGTTGCCCCGGGCGGGATCGGGCATGACGCTCGGCAACCTGCTGGCGGTCAACACCATCGACCAGGTCTGCAGCGTCCAGGTCAAGCCGGTCGAGGAAGCCTCGGAGACGATCCCGCGCTCCGCGGGCAGGCGCGTGCGGGGCGGCTCGATGTGGCGCGTCGACGAGCGCGACTCGGCCGGCGCCGTGCAGACCCGCTCGGTCTTCATGGTCAATGACAGCACCGCGACGACCGTGGTCGCCGCCCGCCCGGACGACACGCGTTTCATCAACGTCGTCGAGTCCATCTCGTGCAGGCTGGGCTGACGCGATGAGAGCCTTCCTCGACTCGCTGGCGGTGCTGTCCTTCCTGGGCACGGTGCTGTTGCTCTTCGCCTTCGCCGCGATGCTGAACATGGTCCGCGAGTTGCAGGCCAAGCTGCTGCGAGCGCAGGCGGCCGTGCCGGCGGCGCCGACCGTCAGGGCGGTGGACAGGTTCGGCTCGGACGACGGTGCGCCGACCTTCGTCCTGGTCGTGTCGGAGCACTGCCCCAACTGCCGTGACCGAGCCCACCGCCTTGCCGCCGTGGCGGGACCGGACCTGTCCTGGCACGCCGTGCTGCTGGCATCCGCCGAGCGTTGCGCCGAGTGGGTGGCCGACAGCCAGGTGCTGCCCGTCATCGACGCCGCTCTCGTCGGCACGGTCGCCGTCGGCGCGACCCCGACGCTGGTCAAGTACTCCGCCGACGGCAGGGAGGAGTGGCGCAGAGTCGTCGGTTCCGACGACGACCTCGACGCCCTCCTCGCCGTCGACTCCGCAGAGAGGTTGAGCGCATGACAGTCGATGTCGACCGATACTGGGCCGACGTGCCCTCGGTGGAGGACGAACCGGACAACGGCAGGCGCCGCAGCCTGACGTGGTCGGTGCCGTCCCGCCGGACCATCTTCAAGACCGCGGGCGCGCTCGGCGGAGCCCTGGCCCTGAACGTGCTGTCCGCCCTACCGGGCAGGAACAACGCCGCCCAGGCGGCAGTGGGCACCGAGTACACCAACTGCGCCGGCTACAACAACGCTGCCGGTTACGACAACAACACCAAGGTCTGCGTGGGCGCCCCCTACTCCAGGAGCTACTGCGGCGCCGACGGCTGGTTCCTGCGCGGCTCCGGCACCTGTTGGAACAGCTACGCCGTTCAGATGTGCGGAGCGGGCAGCCTGGCCAACAGGAACGCCTGGCGCTGGACGCACAGTGGCACCCCCTACCGGTGCGCCGACGGGTACGTCGCCGTCTGCGGTGGCACGACCTTCTACATCTGCTCGTGGTCCAACCCCTGATGAACAACAGCTTCGCCCCCGTACGGGTCGCGCTCGGCGTCACGTTGAGCGCGGCCCTGGTGATGGCCGCCCACCAGTTCTGGACCCCGTCGTTCGCCCTGCTCGCCTGGACGCTGATGGGGGTGACGGCCGGGTTCTCACTGTCCGGCTCCGTTTGAAGCCTCAACTCAGCGGATCTGCTGACCTCGTCGGTCTGGCGAGGCAAGTTACCGGTCTTCTCCGCCGGACTCATGATCGGCGCGCTGCTGGCCGGCATCATCACAGGGACGCTCGGCGGGCTGGCCTCGATCATCCCGGAAGCGGTGCGGCTCTGGGCACTCGCCCCGATCACCGCCGTCATCATGCTCTTCGAGCTGGCCGGACGGCCGCTGTCGCTGCCGCAGAACCGCAGACTCGTGCCCCAGGACGTCATCCCTCGTGCTGACTTCTCCGGGCCGCTGCAGTTCGGCTTCGAGATGGGCACGGGCGTGCGTACCTTCACCCCGACCGCGCTGCCCCAGCTGCTCGTCGTGGTCGTCGTGCTGGCCGGAGGGCTCGGACCGGGCCTGCTGGCCGGGCTGGGCTTCGGCGTGGGCAGGACGCTCATGCCGCTCGCCCGCGCGCTCAGCGGCGACCCGCGCCAGTGGGACACGAGGCTGCTCGCCTCGACGGCCTGGGTGGGACGGCTGTGCGCCATCGGGTTCCTGCTGGCTCTCGCACTCCACTGGACATAGATGACCGTCTTCGACACTCTGCCTGCCTGTTTCGCCCTGACCGGCGCCGTGCTGCTGGTGATCGCAGCGCTGCGCCGCGGCGACCTGACCAAGATGATCAGGGACCACGACCTGCTTCCCCGTTTCCTGCTACGGCTCGCGCCGCTGGCCGGGCCCGCCGAGGGTCTGGCCGGCGCCGCCGTACTGGCCGGCTGGCTTCTCGGAGAGGCCCGGCTGTTGCGGTTCGCCGCCGCGGCCGTGGCGCTCTGGTACCTGGCACTGGCCGTCTATCTGGCCGTCCTGCTGCGGCGCAGGGGCAGGGTGCCCTGCGGATGTCTGGACGAGACCAGCCCGGTCTCGCCCACGAAGGTCGGCCGGGCCGCGCTGCTGGCACTGGCCACGGCTCCGCTCGCCATGGGATGGCCGCCGGTACCGGCCGAGACGGGCACCCGGCTGCTCGCCTGCGGTCTCGCCGCCTTCGTGGCGGGCCTGCTGATCGTCGCCGACAAGATGGCCGACGTCCGCAGAACCTTCTCGGCCCTCGGGCGGTAATCCATGTGACGGACGAAGGCCCGAGAGAGGATCATCAGTCGTGAACCGTACGATCGTGACGCTCATCGCGCTGTTCTGCGTCGCCTGCGGAACAGACCAGGTGAAGGCCGACGAGTCTCCGCTCCTGCTGAAGCCGAGCCAGCTGGCGGACGGCCGTACCTGGACGGTCACGGGCACCTCGTACGGCACCTGGGGGGATCTGGACGCGAACCTGGTGCCCTGCGGGAAGCGGGTGATCGCTCCGACGGAGAGCCCCACCTGGTGGCGGTCCTTCACGGCGGCGGACGGCACCACGATGACGCAGATCGTGGTGAGTGGCGTGGACGCCATGGACGCCTTCAAGTACTTCTACGCGGAATGCGGAGCGGTCGGCACCGTCACCTCGACGGTCGGGCCCAAGAACGTCGCGCGCCACGACGGCGAGGTGGAGGTGGCCGCGATGTCGAAGAACAGGTTCACCGTGATCGCCGGCACCCACTCCGAGAAGGAACTCCAACGGTTCGCGGAAATCGCGCGCACCCACCTGGACACCATCCCGTCCTAGCCGCGTCGACGGGGGAGGGGCGGTCATCCGCTCGCTGACGTCCGCCGGAAGGACCGGCCGGCCGCGAGCACCCCTTTCCTTACGCTCCCGAAGTACGGCGAGATACCACCGCCGTACGGGCACCCTTCCCTACGCCCACCGAAGTGCGGCGAGTCGAAAAAGGCGGAGTGGTGCCGTCAGACCAGGGTGATCTCGAGGGTGTGGAGGCGTTCCGGGTCGGCGATGATGTCGATCGAGGAGATGGCGGTCCCGTCGAAGACGAACCGGATGACCAGCGACAGCCTGCCGAGCGGCGCCATGACCAGGGCCGGGCTCCCGTCGACCAGGGCCAGGACGGTGAAGTTGGCGCGAGGAGCCGCCGACAGGGCGCTTCTGGCGACGGCCAGGGCGCCGTGCAGGGTGAGGGGTCGGCCGGCACCGGTGACCGACGCGTCGGCGCGCAGTTCGATCTCGGGATCGAGCAGGGTCAGCAGCGCCGCGAAGTCGCCGGTCCGCGTCGCCGCCAGGTAAGCCTCGACCGCGTGACGCCGATGGGCCGCATCAGCGGGCCGCGTCGTGGTGCCCCGTACCTTGGCGCGGGCCCGGCTCGCGAGTTGCCGCACGGCGGCGGGGCTGCGCTCCATCATGTGCGCGATGTCGTCGAAGGCCACGTCGAACATGTCGTGCAGGACGAACGCGATCCGCTCCGCCGGGCTCAGCCGGTCGAGCACGACCAGCATCGCGAGCCCGACAGAGTCGGCCAGCTCGGCCTCCTCCTGCGGGATCCGGTCGTCGTCGGCCGCGCCGAGCCAGTCAGCGGTGAAGCTCTCCAACGACTCCTCGTGCCGGGCCTGCCGGGCCCGCAGGAGGTTGAGGCAGACGCGGCTGACCACCGTCGTGAGCCAGGCGGCCAGGTTCTGCACCTCTGACAGGTCCGTCCGGTCGTACCGCAACCACGTCTCCTGGACCGCGTCGTCCGCCTCGGCGCCGGAGCCGAGCATCCGGTAGGCCAGCGCCCGCAGCCGCGGCCGCTCCGACTCGAACGTGTCGAGCGGCGAAGAATCCTGAAGCACGATGTCACATTCCTGAGCCGGGACGGGTCGTAGGCGCGTCGATCCGCAAATCTACAAGAGGGAGATCACGAGATGTCCTCCACCATCCTGGTCACCGGCGGCACCGGGCTGCTCGGTTCGCACGTGGTTCCGCTGCTCAGGCAGGCCGGGCATCGGGTCCGGGTGCTGAGCCGGCACGCCAGGGACGCGGGCGGCGGTGTCGAGCACGTGGCCGTCGACCTGCTGACCGGGGACGGCCTCGACGAGGCGCTCACCGGGGTGCGGACCGTGCTCCACCTCGCAGGAGGGCCCAAGGGCGACGACGTCGGCACCCGGAACCTGGTCCGGGCCGCCCAGCGGGCGGGCACGGTGCGACACCTGGTGTACATCTCGGTCATCGGGGCGGACGCCGTACCGATCGGCTACTTCGCCCGGAAGGCTGAGGCGGAGCGGATCATCGCCGGCTCGGGCATCCCGTACACGGTGCTGCGCGCCGCGCAGTTCCACGAGTTCGCGCTGCGGACGGTACGGGCCATGGCGAAGGCGCCGATCCTGCCGGCGCCTGGCGGGGTTCGCTGGCAGCCGGTCGCCACGCGCGAGGTGGCAGCCCGCCTGGCCGAACTGACCCTGGGCGCGCCCGCGGGCCGCGTCCCCGACCTGGCCGGCCCCCGCGTCTACACGTTGGAGGAACTCCAGCGCAGCTACCTGGCGTCGGTGGGCAAGCGCCGGATGCGCCTCCCCATCCACGTCCCCGGCAAGATCGGCAAGGCCTACCGCTCAGGCGCCAACCTCTCCGCAGCCACGCCCACCGGCAGCGACACCTGGGAGGAGTTCCTGACCGCCCGGCTCACCCACCTTGCATAGTTCGGTGAGGAGAGGCGGGTCAGCATCATCACCGTGTGCGCAGCCGGTCCATTGCCGCCTGGCTGTCGTCGTCCGCGGCGCGGCAGATCATCAGCCGCTGGTCGGGGTCTTGAAGTGGCATGAGCACTTCGAAGTGCACGGCGATTTCTCCGGCGTCGGGATGCCGTAGCACCTTGTGGCCGCGGCCGTTGATCTTGACGTCGCGCCGGGCCCACAAGCGTGCGAACTGCTCGTTGTGCGTGATGCACTGGGAGATGAGTTCGTTCAGCACCGGGTCCTTCGGATGCGCGGCCCACGCGGCGCGAAGGTAGGCGATTCCTTCCCGCACGACGCGTTCGCGGTCGACGTAGTACTCGCGTGTTTCCGGATGGACCAGACACAGCCACATCGAGTTGCGCTGATGGGGCGGCAGGGTGTCGAAGTCGATCAGCAGCCTCGCCATTTCGGGATTCCAGGCCAGGATGTCGTAGCGGTGGTTCAGCACCATGGCCGGCAGCGGGGACAGGTCAGTGACCAGCCGGGCCAGCGGCGGTGCCACCGTGGTGGAGGGCTTGGCGGTGGTGCGGGGGCGTTGCCGCGTGAGGTCGTAGAGGTAGGTGCGTTCGTCGGGGGCCAGGCGTAGGGCGCGGGCCAGCGCTTCGACCACGTCGGCCGAGGGCCGCAGCGGGCGGGCCTGTTCCAGCCGCACAAGGTAGTCGATGCTGATCCCGGCCAGTTCGGCGACCTCTTCGCGGCGCAGTCCAGGGGTGCGCCGGGCCTGCCGGCGCACGGGCAGCCCGACGTCACGCGGGTCGAGGCGCTCGCGTCGGGTGCGCAGGAACGCAGCCAGTTCATGGGCCGGGTCCACGAAGCCGGTCGTCATTGCCTTTCCAACACGCTGGGTAGGAGTGGTGTTCCCAGGAAGTGTCTTCCCTTACGCCCTGCTGCCGGCGGTCGCAGGCTGGTGGTCGACGTCGGATCACGAGCACAGGAGGACACGATGTCGCTGACCCTGGACACCTACCGGCTGCTGGGCCGCTCCGGGTTGCGGGTCTCACCGCTGGCGCTGGGCACGGCGACCTTCGGCACCGAGTGGGGCTGGGGCGCCGGGCGCGAGGAGGCGCGCAGGCTGTTCGACCGTTACACCGAGCTCGGCGGTAACTTCTTCGACACCGCCAGCACCTACACCAACGGCAGTTCCGAGCGGCTTCTGGGCGAGTTCACCCGCACCGACCGCGACGGACTCGTGCTGGCGACGAAGTATTCGACGCTGCGCCGGCCCGGTGACCCCAATTCCGGGGGTACGCACCGCAAGAGCATGCTGGCGTCGGTGGAAGCCAGTCTGCGGCAGCTGAGCACGGACTACATCGATCTGCTCTATCTGAACGTCTGGGACTTCAGGACGCCGGTGGAGGAGATCCTGCGCGGCCTGGACGACCTGGTGAGGCAGGGCAAGGTTCTGTACGTGGCGATCTCCAGCGCCCCGGCCTGGCAGGTGTCGCGCATGCAGACGATCGCCGACCTGCGCGGCTGGTCGCCGCTGGTGGCACTGGAGATCGAGTACAGCCTGATCGAGCGTACCGGGGAGCGTGACCTGATCCCCATGGCACGCGAGATGGGACTGGGCGTGGTCTCCTTCTCCCCGCTGGGCGGCGGAGTGCTCACCGGCAAGTACGGTCGCGAGGACCTGAACCCGACGGGCCCCGTCGCCGGCGAGACCGCCGGCAGCCGCAGGAGCCTCAACGCCGCCCTCGGAATGGTCACCGAACGTACCCTTGCCATCGCTGACGTGGTGAAGGAGGTGGCCTCGGAGCTGGGCCGCACACCCGCCCAGGTCGCACTGGCCTGGACCATGAAGGCCCCGGGCGTGACGGCACCCATCATCGGCGCCCGCACTGTCGCGCAGCTGGAGGACAACCTGGGCGCCCTGCAGGTCGACCTCACTCCTTCCCAGCTGGCCCGCCTCGACGAGGTCAGCGCCATCGACCCCGGCATTCCGCACAGCCTGCTCGCCAGTGACCACATCCGCACGGTCACCACAGGCCACATGAAGATCGAAAATCGCCGCTGATGCACGTCACGACGGCAAAAACCAGATATATCGCCACGTTTGCTGATGGGACGGAGCAACCTCGGCATGGGTAAGTACAGCGACAAGAATGCGGTGATCACGGGTGGCAGCAGCGGCATGGGGCTCGCAGTGGCGGAGCTGCTGGTGCGAGGCGGAGCCCGCGTGGTGATCACCGGCCGTTCTCAAGCCACGCTCGACGCGGCGCGGAAGCGGCTCGGTGAGAATGCCGTGGCCGTCCGGGGCGATGTGGCCTCGTTGTCCGACCTGGATACGCTCGTCGGCCATGTGAAGAGCGAGCTCGGCTCGATCGACGCTCTGTTCGTCAACGCCGGCATCGCGCCCCTCACGCCCCTCGATTCGACGACCGAGGAGGTGTACGACGAACTGTTCGCGATCAACGTCAAGGGCGCCTTCTTCACTGTGCAGAAGCTCGCCCCACTGCTGAGCGCGAACGCCGGCGTCGTCCTCACCACCTCGATCGCGAACGTCATCGGCATGGTGGACACCAGTGTCTATGCGGCCGGCAAAGCGGCGTTGCGCTCGATGGCCCGCACCTTCTCCGCCGAACTGCTTCCGCGAGGAATTCGTGTCAATGCGATCAGCCCGGGTCCCATCGACTCGGGGATCCTGGAAACGATGATGTCCGTGGAGGCCGCCGACCGGTTCAGGGCGGAGCGGATCGCGAGCAACCCCATGGGGCGTTATGGCACCGTCGAGGAGTTCGCCGTGGCGGCCGCGTTCCTCGCCTTCGACGCCACGTACACCACTGGTGTCGAGCTTGCCGTGGACGGCGGCGAAACCCAGCTCTGAGCTCGCCATGCTGCTCTGCCATGGGCTCAGGCCCGTCCATGACCGACCGAGAGGCCTTCATCATGACCGTCCAGGGAACACGTGCCGTCGTCCTGCGCGAGCATCGTACGGATCTGGCTCAGCCGCCCAGCTCACTGCTCGAGGTGGTCACGCTTCCCCCGCAGGAGCCGGCCGCCGGCCAGGTGAGGGTGCGCAACCTGTACCAACAGGTGATCGCGGCGAGCGGCGACCTGATGTTCGAGACCACGCAGATCCCGGTGCCCGTCTTCCGGGTCGGCGAGCCGATGCACGGCACCGCGATCGGCACGGTCGTCGAGTCACGCGCCGACGGCCTGCCGGTGGGAACCGTCGTGCTGCACACCTCGGGCTGGCGCGAGGAGAGCATCCTGGGGCCGGGCGAGGCGTACCCCGTGCCCGGCAGCGTCTTCCCCGGTCCCGAGTACCTGCTCAACCAGGGCGTGCCCGCCTACCACGGCATCGTCGACATCGCCGGCGTCGGCGACGGTGACGTCGTCCTGGTCAGTGGAGCCGCCGGCGGCGTCGGGTCGATGGCCGCGCAGATCGCCAAGGCACGTGGCGCCGCGTACGTCATCGGCATTGCCGGCGGGCCTGACAAGACCCGCTACCTCGTCGAGGAGCTCGGCCTCGATGCCGCCATCGACTATCGCAACGACGACCTCGACGACCGGCTCACCGAGCTCGCCCCCGACGGGATCACCGCCTTCTTCGACACCATCGGCGGCTCCCAGTTCGAAGCAGCACTCCGGCACACGGCGTCCGGCGCCCGCTTCGCGCTGTGCGGCACCCTCGCCGGGCAGGTCAACGGCGGCGACGGCGGGCACCCCCGCCTCGACATCATGACCGCGCTGGTCCACGAGGTGCAGATCCGCCCCTTCACCACCAGGCACACCCCCGACCAGGTCGAGGCATGGAACACCCACTATGCCCAGTGGTACGACGAAGGCCGGATCACGTTCGCGCACACCCTGCTCGAAGGCACCCTCCAGCGCGTCATCACCGCGCAGGACGAGCTCCTCGCCGGCGTACACCGCGGCAACGTCATCGTGAGGCTCGCCGCATAGGTGAGCCGCGAGGAAACCACCGGGGAACGCCGGCAGCAGGTCCGTCGTCTATGGGGATGCGGCGTCAGCGGGGCGGCGGCAGACCCACAAGCCGTTCTCCTGGACGGCGGTGAGACTCTTGTCGCTGTACTGCCAGATGCAGACGACGTCCTTGTCGATGTCCATGACACATCGCCAGTCCTTGCCGTCCGCGTCCGAGGCTCTGACGTCAAGCGTCCTCTTGAACTTCTGACGACAGAAGCCCAGCATGTCGTCGATCCCGCCGACGTCCTTCCCCTTCGGGTCCAGGCAGATACCGCTGTGCAGGTCCGCTGACTTGTACACGCCCTCCAGATCGTCCCTTTGTTTCTGCCAGTTGCACGCCTCTGTGAGGTCGACCGCTCGGGAGCAGGACTTGACGTCATTGCTGTTGAAGTCGTACGAGGAGCAGTATTTCGCCAGATCCAGCCCACCGACGGCCACCGGCGCCGCAGGCCTTGGCGGCTCATAGGCGAGTAACACTCCCATGGTGACCGTCGTCAGGAGAAGAAAGGCGCCCCAGAATCTCGCATAAGACCATATGTCTTTTCGTCACGGCTTTTGGGAAAGCCCGTCGCGGGACCTGCGGAACAGCTCGAACAGTTTCTCGGGAGAGGCGTTGAGAAAAGCCGACAGGGAGAAGGCGAAAGCGGCCAGCACGACAGCGATGATCGTGCCGAGCCACCCCAGTGCGGTGGAGGGCGGGAGCTCGACGGGTGCGAGCGCCTCGACCCCCACCGTGGCCAGCCCGAAGAACAGCGCCGCCACCACGAGCAGGAGGACGTATTGACCGATTGTGACACGCTTCCTGTCATCGTCCATGAGTGGCCTCTCCACGATCGTTTTTGCCGGTACGCATGGGATCGCCATCAGAGGGCGTCCATCCCTGGGCCACGCACCCGGCGCAACCACCGATAACGATCATCATGACCGTGCACGCACGGTATGTGGAGAGTTTGCAGCCTGCAATCCGCTCAGGTGCCTTCGTAGCGAAAACGTGATCTGATCCACCGGCATGAATCTGGGCCTGACCTGCGACTCCACGTGGAAACGATCAGCAGTCCGGACGATAAGCCACTCGCGATTACTGGCGTAATAATTCTTGCGCGCCCAGGGGTATTCATCGGCGAAAAGAGTGTTGCACGCACGTCCGCGCAGGGGCTTGGGCGGCAACCACGCGGTTGCCGGCGTCGGCGACCGCAGCCGTGCTTCGGCGGGCAGGTCAGCGCGCCGGGACCTCGGTGGGCCGCCGCACGTCGGGTGCCCCTCCCTGGGCTTCAGGACGGCCTGGTTCGCTGGTCGTGGCGGCCTTGGCGAGTGCCGCCTCGACGCGGCGGTTGGTCGTCATGGTGGCCGTGACGGCGGTCATGGTCAGGAGGAGGCAACCGGCGGCGTAGATCGGGGTGCGGATGTCGGAGGTGGTGGCCAGCCAGCCGCCGAGGAACGCGCCGAACGGGGCGGCGCACATGGCGAGCATGCGGGACGTGGAGGCGACCCGGCCCATCAGGTGCGCCGGGACGATCGCCTGCCGGAGAGAGGGGCCGAGCACCATCGTGGCGCCCATCCCCGCTCCGCAGACGGCGAGCGCGAGCCCAGCCACGTACGGATCAGGAGCCGTGGCGAGCCCCAGGACGGCAAGGCCCTCCACGGTGGCCGTGCAGGTCAGCGCGGTGCCTGTGCCGAGCCGTCGGCCGAGGAAGGACGCGACACCCGCGCCGGCCAGGCCACCGGCGGCCTCCGCGGTGAGGAGCAGGCCGAAACCGAAGGTGCCGATGCCCAGACGTTCATGGGCGAAGAGAGCCAGGACGGTTTCCACGGCGAGGAAGGCGACGTTCCCGACCGCCGGCCGCAGCGCGAGGCCGAGCAGCAATCGATCACGGAAGACGTACGCGGCCCCGGCCCGTGCCTGGCGGAGCAAGGACTCGCGAGCGTCCGCGACAGGCTGCGGCCCGGCGGGCAGCGACCGTACGAGGAACGCGGAGACCACGAACGACACCGCGTCGGCGAGCAGCGGAACCGCTCGCCCGAGCGCGAGCAGGGCGCTGCCCGCGGGTGGCCCCGCGAAGCCGGACGCGGCGGTCTGCGCGCCGCGCAGCCGGGCGTTCGCGCGCTGCAGAAGCGCGGGTTCGCGGCCGAGCAGATCCGGCAGGTACGCCGTGGCGGCCGTGTCGAAGAACAGCCCGCCGAGGGAGAGCAGGAAGGCGACGGCCGCCAGCAGGGGGACGCCGAGCACGTCGAACCAGGCCGCGGCGGCCAGGACCGTGAGCAGCACCGCACGTGCCACGTCGGTGATCCACATCGTGCGGCGACGGTCCCAGCGGTCGACCAGAGCACCGCCGAGCACCCCGAACAGCAGCCACGGCAGCGTCCCGGCGGCCGTGACGACGGCCAGCGCCATCGGATCCCGGGTCAGGGTCAAGGCCAGCAGCGGCAGCGCGGCATGCATCACCCCGTCACCGAACGAGGACACCGTCTGAGCGGTCCACAACCGCCCGAACCCCGGCGGCAGCTTCGCCACACGCATTGCCGATAACCCGCCGCCGCGAGGGACCGGCTTCTTCACCGGAGGCGTCGTGCTTGGGTCCGAGGGTGTCGTGCTTGAGACCGAGTGAGGTGTGCTCGACTCCGAGTGAGGTGTGTTTGAGACCGAGTGAGGTGTGCTCGGGTCCGAGGGTGTCGTGCCCGAGGCCGAGGGCGGCGTGTTCGAGGAAGTCACTTGGCGTCCCCCTCCTCTTCCTGCTCTTCCTGGCGGCGCTGAGCGGGCCGGAACAGCGCGAAGACCAGCGACACGTCCGGCAGCGACGGGTCGGACAGCGCCCGGTACTCATCCGCCAGCGCGTTCAGCCGCGCTCCCAGCTCCGCGAACTGCGCGTCGGTGAGCCGCAGATGCGCCATCTTCACGTGCCGCACGCTGTCGGCAGGTGACTCCTCCAGGTCCGCCACCGCATTCCGCATCAGCACGTCCGGCTGCCCCGGCCCCGGATCCGGCAGCTCGATCGACCGCGCGGCCATCGCGTAGTACCGCTCGGTGACCCCTCGCACCTTCCGCGTCCGCACCACCTTCACGAGGCCGGCCCGTTCGAGCAGCCGCACGTGATAGCTGGAACTCCCCTTCGCGAGGCCCACCCGCGCGGCGATCTGCGTGATCGTCGCGGGCTCGAAGCGCAGCACGGCCATGATCCGGTGCCGCGTGAGGTTGGAGACAGCACGCAGCTGCTCCTCAGTAGTGACATGAAACGTCTCAGGAAGATCGCTTTCAGGCATGGCCCCCAATGGTCAATGATTCTTGACCATTACGCAAGTCGGTTCCCGTCCCGTACGCCCCCCGCCTCGCCCGCCCTCGCAAGCCCTGGCACGGCCGCTCCCCGCCTGCAGGTCGGATCATCAGTCCGATCGCGGGGAGTTCGGGCCCGGTCCCATGGCGACAACATCGCCATGGCAAAGCTCGGGACCTGCGAGGGCTGGGCGGGAAAGGTGTCGAAGATCGGCCCGGCCGGTACCTGGGCGATACGGGATCTGGCCTGTGCCGACAATCCATCGCACTGTGGGGCACGGGTGACATGGCCCCCGTCGAGTTGCAGGAGGCATGGACGGAAGCTTGATCGACAACTGGCTCGCAACGTGCGGCTGCAACGAGAACGGGCGGGGCTCCGTGAGACTGGAGACCCGCCCGTTCGTACGATGTTCGCCCTGGTCAGCGGGCGTAGCCGCTGATCGGGATCGAGTGCCCCCTGTAGGATTCGAACCTACGCACCCGGCTCCGGAGGCCGGTGCTCTATCCCCTGAGCTAAGGGGGCTCGATGCGTGACCAAGGCTACCAGTATTTCGGCACCACTCCGCACCGGATAAAGGTCGGCGAACACTTCGTGTGAAACCGCACGTAGCCAGGGCGTTGGGGGTTAGCTTGGCGGGCGTGGGCGAGGTTCTTGGGAAAGTACTGGTCGTGGACGACGACGAGGTCATCCGGCAGCTCATCGCGGTCAACCTGAACCTTGAGGGGTTCGAGGTCGTCACCGCGACCGACGGGCAGGACTGCCTCGATCGCGTACTCGACGTCATGCCGGACGTCGTCACGCTCGACGTGATGATGCCGTGCCTCGACGGGTGGACGACGGCGGAGCGGCTGCGTACGGGCGAGGCGACCCGGCACATCAAGGTCGTGCTCATCACGGCCCGCGCGCAGGACGACGACAAGAGGCGGGGCTGGGAGATCGGGGTCGACGCCTATCTCACCAAGCCGTTCGACCCCGCCGAGCTGATCCAGGTGGTCCGCGACCTGGCCGCGACCCCCCGCGGCTGACCACAGCTCGGTCCTGACGGCGTCGGGCGGCCTACGGCGAATGGTCGGTGCCACGCATTATGGCGAGGGGGCAGGGGGCGTGGTGGAGGAGGCCTTGGCTGATGGAGCCCAGGAGCATGCCTGCCACCTGACCGTGGCCGCGTGAGCCGACCACCAAGAGGTCGGCCGCGGCGGCGGCCTCGCGGAGGACCTCCAGGGGGTGGCCGTGCACGACCTCGGTGACCACGTCCACGGTGGGGTGGCGTTCGCGGTGGTCCGACAGGCGTTCGTTCAGCATGTCGAGAGCTTCCCGCTCGCTGTCGCGGTCGGCGGGTTCGAAGCCGGTCGACCGGGGCCAGGCGAAGGCGTACACGACCCGCAGCCGCGCGCTTCGCAGCTCGGCCTCGCGGAAGGCGAAGTCGACGGCTCGTTCGGCGTGCGGTGAACCGTCGGTCCCGGTCACGACCTCGCCGTGCTGAGCGGTCGGCCGGTGGTGGACCAGGACGACGTCCGTACGGGCGTGTGTGGCGATGCCGTGCGCGACCGAGCCGACGAGCAGGCCGCGCACGCCGCCGACGCCGCGGTTGCCGACGACGAGGAGTTCGGCCTGCTCCGACGCCTCGACCAGGGCGGTACGAGGGTCGCCGGGCAGCAGCACGCTCTCGACGGCGACCTGCGGCCATTCGCGGCGGGCGCGGTCCTCGGCCGTGGCGAGCACGGTGCGCGCGGAGTCGCGCATCCACCGCGAGATCTCGGGATAGTGGTCGGCCTCGTTCTCGCACAGCCACTTCGGTACGGCGTACGCCACGGTGAGCGGCGCCCTGCGCAGTTTCGCCTCGGTGGCGGCCCATCCGGTGGCCTCGAGGCCGGTACGGGACCCGTCGACGCCCACGATGATCACGTCAGACCTCCGAGTAGCACTCCACCTCGGCGCGGCGGCTGGAGAGGCCCTTGGCGACGGATTCGCGGACGCAGCGGCGTTCGGCCTTGCTGAGTCGGAGTTTGCCGCAGACGGCGACACCGGAGTACACCCGGCAGTCGAGCGTCTTGTCGATGGCGCCGACGCGGTAGTGCTGCTTGACGGCCGCGCGGCACTTCGCAGGTCCGATGCCGGCGTATCGGCATTGGTTGATCAGGATGTCGTACTGCTCCTGGCTGACCTCGCGCCGCTCTCCTCCGCCGCCGCCCCCCGCGGCGGTGGCGCCGGCGGCGGCCAGTGCCACGAACCCGGCAACAGCCACGATCATTTTCATAGTCCCCCCGAAGGGGTCCGTACCGCCGGGAGCACCGGCCAAACCTCCCGCCCCACAAAAGTGCATGTTTCACGAGATGTCAGTCGTGGGTACGATCTTGGCCGTCCAACGCGGGAGCCCGGCACACCGGGCTGAGAGGACGGCTGAGCGCCGCCGACCGCCAGAACCTGCTCCGGGTAATGCCGGCGAAGGGAGTTTGCGCGATGACTGACGCGCCCACGCCTCGATTCTCCAAGATCTACACCGGTGACCTGCGTGTCCCCATGCGTCAGGTGAACCTCTCCAACGGGTCGGCGGTGACGCTGTACGACACCTCGGGCCCGTACACCGACCCGTCCTTCGAGCCTGACCTGCGGCGCGGGCTGCCGCGCCGGCGCGAGCAGTGGGTGCGCGAGCGCCGCGAGAAGGGCGAGCCGGTCACCCAGTACGGCTGCGCCCGGCGCGGGCTGGTGACCGAGGAGATGGAGTTCGTGGCCGTCCGCGAGGGGGTGACGGCCGAGTTCGTCCGGCAGGAAGTGGCCGCCGGGCGGGCCATCATCCCCGCCAACGTCAACCACCCCGAGACCGAACCGATGATCATCGGGAGGAACTTCCTCGTCAAGATCAACGCGAACATCGGCAACTCGGCGGTGACGTCCTCCATCGAGGAGGAGGTCGAGAAGATGACCTGGGCGACCCGGTGGGGCGCCGACACGATCATGGACCTGTCCACCGGCGACGACATCCACGAGACCCGGGAGTGGATCCTGCGCAACTCGCCGGTGCCCGTGGGCACCGTGCCGATCTACCAGGCGCTGGAGAAGGTCAAGGGACGGCCGGAGGCGCTGTCGTGGGAGGTCTTCCGCGACACGCTGATCGAGCAGTGCGAGCAGGGCGTCGACTACGTGACCGTGCACGCGGGCGTGCTGCTGTCGTACGTGCCGCTCACCGCCGGCCGCAAGACCGGCATCGTCTCGCGCGGGGGCTCGATCATGGCCGCCTGGTGCCTCGCGCACCACCGCGAAAGCTTCCTGTACGAGAACTTCGAGGAGATGTGCGAGATCCTCGCCCGCTACGACGTGTCGTTCTCGCTGGGCGACGGGCTGCGTCCGGGTTCGATCGCGGACGCGAACGACGAGGCGCAGTTCGCCGAGCTGCGCACGCTCGGTGAGCTGACCGCGATCGCGCGCCGGCATGACGTCCAGGTCATGATCGAGGGCCCAGGGCACGTGCCCATGCACAAGATCAAGGAGAACGTCGACCTGCAGCGCGAGCTCTGCGACGACGCGCCGTTCTACACACTCGGGCCGCTCGTGACGGACATCGCCCCTGGCTACGACCACATCACCTCCGGCATCGGGGCTGCCATGATCGGCTGGTACGGCACCGCGATGCTCTGCTACGTCACCCCCAAGGAGCACCTCGGCCTGCCGAACAAGGACGACGTCAAGACCGGCGTCATCACGTACAAGATCGCCGCGCACGCCGCCGACCTGGCCAAGGGGCACCCGCAGGCCCAGGCGTGGGACGACGCGCTGTCGGACGCGCGGTTCGAGTTCCGCTGGGAGGACCAGTTCGACCTCGCGCTCGACCCCGACACGGCCCGGTCCTTCCACGACGAGACGCTGCCGGCCGCGCCGGCCAAGACGGCGCACTTCTGCTCGATGTGCGGTCCGAAGTTCTGTTCCATGCGCATCAGCCACGACATCAGGGAGCAGGGGTACGCGGAGAAGGCGGCCGAGTTCCGCCGCCTCGGCGGCAACCTGTACGTCAAGTGACGCCCTGGCCACCGGTGGCGGGCCAGAACGGTGGCCCGCTGCCCTCATGATCGGCGCCTTCCCGCCGGGCCGGGCGCCATGACGTGGGGTCCCGCACCGAGCGCCTCTCGCGGTGGCATCGCCACCCGCCGCCGCGAGGGCCTGGCGGGGAAGGTGTTGGAACCGGTGCCGTCCTCCATCGTGGGGCGGGGGGCGGCACCGGTCAGCCGTTGTCAGCGCGTCCCAGATGAGAGCTTTCTCATCTGGGTTTCAGCGTGGTCTCCTCGAACGGCGGGAGGGTGGCCCCATGAAACACCGCGCGATGGTGATTCTCCTCGTCGTGGCCGTGGCCGTGGCGGCGATCATGGCGACGGGCCTGCTGGTGCAGGCCACCGAGAGGGAAGCCGACCTGGGCGGCCCCGTGGTGGTCACCCCCCGTACGAAGGTCTCGTCAGAGCCCACGCCGAACCCGCAGAATACGGCGAGCAGGGGTGTCCGGACGCCGGGCGCCACACCCGTACCCGGCGCCGGAGAGCCGACCGCCACTCCCGACAGACCCACCCCCACCCCGACCCAGGCCGGGAGCACCGCGCAGCGGGAGAACCGGGCCGAGCCGGTGGCCCCGCCGTCGCCCCGGCCGGGCGGCGGCGACGATGACGACGACGATGACGACGGAGGCGACAGTGACGACTGACCGGGAAGGCCCCCGAGGGTGAGTGCTCGCGCCCGCATCGTGGGCTGGATGCTCGCGGTCGTCGGTTTAGCCCTGTCCGTAGCCATCTTCGCCACCTGGACGATCCTGCTGACCAGGCTCGACGACCGGATCCACCGCGAGCTGGAGAACGAGTACGACAAGTTCCGCCGCTACGCCCAGAGCGCGCTCGACCCGAAGACCGGCCGCACGGTCACCGACGTCCAGGACCTGCTCATCGGTTACCTGGAGGTCAACACGCCCGACCGGTGGGAGACGTTCTTCAGCATCCTCGACGGCAAGGCGCACAAGGTCACCTTCGTGCCGCCGCCGGTGCGCGTCGACACCGACCCGGCGCTGGTCGCGGACATGGCGAAGGCGACCAGGGTCACCCGCAGACACCTCGACACCTCGCGCGGAGCCGTCCAGTACGTCGTCATCCCCGTCACCGTGGACGGTGACCGCCGCAGCGGGCACTTCGTCGCGGCGGTCTTCTACGACCTGCACCGCGACGAGATCGTCGACGCCGTACGGGTGCTCGGCCTGTCCGCGGGCGCGGCGATGGCGCTGGCGGGCGCGGCCGGGTGGTTCGTGGCGGGCCGCGTGCTGGCCCCGGTCCGGCTGGTACGCCAGACGGCCGAGCAGATCAGCGACTCCGCCGACCTGACCCGCCGGCTGGACGTGCCTGGCGACGACGACGTGGCGGCGCTCGCGGCGACCTTCAACCACATGCTCGACCGGCTCGAACACGCCTTCGTCGTGCAGCGGCACTTCATGGACGACGCCGGTCACGAGCTGCGCACGCCCATCACGGTGATCCGCGGCCATCTGGAGCTGATGGGCGACGACCCGGACGACCGCGCCGACACCCTCGCCCTGGTCACCGACGAGCTCGACCGGATGAACCGCATCGTCGACGACCTGCTCACCCTCGCCAAGGCGGAGCAGCCCGGCTTCCTGACGCTCGACACCGTCGAGCTGGCCGACCTCACGGTCAGCGTCGTGGCCAAGGCCCGCGGCCTCGGCGAGCGCAAGTGGCGCGTGGACGAGGTGGCCGAGGCGCGCCTGCCGGCCGACCGCCAGCGGCTCACGCAGGCGATGATGCAACTCCTCGCGAACGCGGTGCGCCACACCCGCGACGACGACCTGATCGCCGTCGGCTCCGCCGTCCGGGACGGTCGCGTCGATCTCTGGGTGCGCGACAGCGGCCCCGGCGTGCCGCCCGCCGAGCGTGAACGCATCTTCGGGCGGTTCGTCCGCGGCGAGAGCCGTAGCGGCTCGCACGAGGGAGCCGGTCTCGGGCTGGCCATCGTCAAGTCCATCGCCCACGCCCACGGCGGCACCGTGCAGGTGATCGACGGCTCCGGTGGCGGGGCCTGTTTCGTCATGTCCCTTCCGCTGTGGGAGTCGTGGAGGCCCAGGTGAACCGGATTCTGATAGCGGAGGACGAGGCCCGCATCGCGTCCTTCGTCGAGAAGGGGCTGCGGGCCAACGGCTTCGTGACCGCCGTGGTCGGAGACGGCGTCGCGGCCTACGACCTGGCCGCCACGGGTGGTTTCGACCTGCTGATCCTCGACATCGGGCTGCCGCTGAGCGACGGGTTCACGGTGCTGCGGCGGCTGCGCGGGTCGATGGTGACCATCCCCGTCATCATCCTGACGGCGCGCGACAGCGTGAGCGACACGGTGGCCGGTCTGGAGGGCGGCGCCGACGACTACATCGCCAAGCCGTTCGCGTTCGAGGAGCTGCTGGCCCGGGTGCGGTTGCGACTGCGCGCCGACCGCACGCCCGAGGTGACCGTGCTGCGCGTCGCCGACCTGTCGCTGGATCTGCGGACGAGACGCGCCTACGTGGGCGACCGCGCGGTCGACCTGTCGACCAGGGAGTTCGCTCTGGCCGAGATCTTCTGCCGGCATCCCGACCAGGTGCTGACCCGCGAGCAGCTGCTCAGCCACGTGTGGGGGTTCGACTTCGACCCGGGTTCCAACGTGGTCGACGTCTACGTCCGCTACCTGCGGCGCAAGATCGGCGCCGACCGGATCGAGACCGTCCGGGGCACCGGCTACCGCATGAGAGTCGCCTAATCATCAGCTCACCGGCGCTTCACCGCACCCCTCGAAGCTGTTCATAGGCAATTTTTCGAAGGGAGCGGTCATGGCAGTCGGACTGGTGATGGACCTCGTGGCGATCGTCACGCTGGCCTACGGGCTCTACTACCGGCGTCACCACCGGCGGGATCTGTTGTTCGCGTACGTCGCGCTCAACGTCGGGATCTTCGCGGTGGTGTCGCTGTTACTGGTGCAGCGGGTGGACATCGCGGTCGGCTTCGGGTTGTTCGGCGTCCTGTCGATCATCCGGCTGCGGTCGGACGAGATCACCCAGCAGGAGATCGCGTACTACTTCGTCGCCATCGCGCTCGGCCTGGTCAACGGGATCGCGGGCGCGACGTGGCCGCTGACCGCGCTGCTGCTCGACGTCGTCCTCCTGGCGGTCATGTACGTCGCCGACCACCGGAGGCTGCTCGGCCGCACCCGGCAGCAGATCATCACCCTCGACGTGGTGCACGCCGACCCCGACCTGTTGCGGGTGGACCTGGAGGCCCGACTGCGGGCGAAGGTGCTGCACCTCGTCGTCACCCAGATCGACTACGTGCGTGACGTGACGGTGGTGGACGTCCGCTACGTGGTGCCGCACGCGCGGGTGGGCACGCGATGAGCGCCGGGCCGTACGCGGACGCGCTGCTCGCCGGCGTTACCGCCGCGATGCCGGGTCTCGGGCTGGACGAGGTGCCGGAGCTGATGAGCCGGGTCGACCGCAAGTACCTCGTGACGACGGCCACCATGGCGAGGCTCGCGGCCGAACTGGACGACCGGTTCCACGTGCTGCGCATCGGCGGGCGGCGGCAGTTCCGCTACACCTCCACCTACTTCGACACCCCCGAACTGCTCACCTTCCACCAGCATCGGCAGGACCGGCGGCGGCGCTTCAAGCTCCGTACCCGGACCTACCTGGACGGCGGCGGGCAGTGGCTGGAGCTCAAGCTAGGCGGCGCCCGGGGCGGCACCGACAAGCTGCGCATCCCGTACGACGGCGTGCCCAGCGGGACGCTGACCCCGCAGGCGATGGACTTCGTCCGCGACACCCTGCTGAGCCGGCTGCGCCTGATCGCGCCGGAGACGTTGGAGCCGGTGCTGGCCACCGACTACCGGCGGGTCACGCTCGTCGACCGGGAGGGCGGCGCGCGGGTCACCTGTGACACCGGGCTGGTGTGCCGCGACGCGCACGGCAGCCGGCCCGCCAGGGGAGACCTGGTGCTGCTGGAGTCGAAGTCGGCCGACGGCAGGGGCGCGATCGACGGGGTGCTGCGCGGGCTGGGGGTGCGGCCGGTCAGCGTGAGCAAGTACTGCGTCGCGGTCGCCGCGCTCAGGGGCCTGCCGGCCAACCGGTGGCGGCCGGTGCTCCACCGCTACCTGGGACGGCACGTCCCCGCTGGTCGACAATGGCGGTCGCGCGATGATAGGCAGATGGCGAGTACGGTCTGACCTGCGCGAACAGGGGAAGCCGGCCGCGGCCACGGGGGACGTCCACATGCTTGAGCGCGTTCACGAGATTCCCGGCGTCCTGCTGGACGCGGAGGAGTATCTCGACGACTTCTGGCCGCGGTACCGGACGGTCGACGGCGTGGTGTGGAAGCTTCAGCGCGTCCAGGCCTTCCCGGCCGCCGCTCCGGTGTCGGAGGACGACTGGCGGCGTTCGCTCGGGCTGGTCGGTGAGGGTCCCGCCCGGCCCTTTCCCGGTCGGCGCGTCCGCGTGGTGGAGCGGCCGGTCACGTCGTACCTGCGGTGGGAGATGCACCTGCTGGCGCTGCGGACGCCGCCCGCCGAGCAGGTGCGGGTGCTGGACGCCGCCGAGGTGTCCGACCTGGAGGGACGGCGCCGCCTGCCGGAGCTCGTGGTGCTGGGGACGGCGGTCATGTACGAGGTGACGTACGACTCCGCGGGTGTGCACAGCGGGGCGCGGCGGATCGACGCGCTCGACGTGGTCGACGCGTGCCGGGGCGAGCTGGAGAAGCTGTTCGCGCTGGGCGAGGACCTGCGCGACTACTACGAACGCGAGATCGCGCCAGGGACGACGGCCTGACGGGTCGCCCCTAGTCGTTGGTGCACACGACCTTCTGGCCGACAGTCGCCTGCTTGAGCAGCGAGTAGAGCAGCTCGCGCTGGGCTTCGTCGAGCACGCTGCCCAGCACTTCGTCCTCGACCGCGGCGAGCGCGAACTCGGCCTTCGCCAGCCGTTCCACGCCCGCCTGGGTGAGCTCGACGATGTGCCTGCGCCGGTCTTCCGGTGACCGCCGCCGTTCGACCAGCCCGTCCTTCTCGAGGTCGTTGAGCAGGCTGACCACGTTGGTGCCGTCGATCTCGAGGGTCGCGCTGAGCGCCTGCTGGGTGGTGCCACCACTCTCGCGCAGCACGGTCAGGGCGACGAGGTGGCGAGGGCGCAGACCGAGTGGCGCCAGCACCGACTCGCTCCGGGTGCGGATGCGGCGCGACAGGTGGTCGAGCAGGACGCCCGACCGGTGCACCGGTTGGTTGACGACGGGCAGCTCCATGGGAACAAGCCTAGCCCACTTGACGTTGAATCGGCTTGTCGCTAATCATTGGCGAAACACAAACGATTTATGAAAGGCCAGTAGGCAATGCCTCACCTGCTACATATCGACTCCAGCATCCAGGGCGGCAACTCGGTCAGCCGCAAGCTCACGGCCCGCGCGGCGGCGGCCTGGCGCTCCGCGCACCCCGGCGGCAGCGTCACCTACCGCGACCTCGGCGCCAACCCGCTCCCGCACCTCGACGGGGACGGCGGTCTGGCCCGGCTGCTGCCACCCGAGCAGCACACGCCGGCTCAGGCCGGATCCTGGAGGCTGACGCAGATGCTCGTCGCGGAGGTCAAGGCGGCCGACGTCGTGCTGCTGGGGCTCCCGCTGTACAACTACGGCGCGCCGAGCAGCGTGAAGTCCTGGGTCGACCACCTCATCGCGCCCGGCCTGGCCTTCGACCCGGAGACGAACAAGGGGCTGCTCGGCGGACGCGACTTCGTCGTGATCGCCACCCGTGGGGGCGGCTACGGCCCTGGGGCGCCGCGCGAGGGGTGGGACCACGCCCTGCCGTGGTTCCCGCACGGGCTGTCGGCCACCGGGCTTGAGCCCCGCTACATCGAGGCCGAGCTGACGCTCGCCAAGGTGAATCCGGCCATGGCCCCTCTGATCCCGATGGCGGAGGAGAGCCTCGCGGCGGCGGAGAAGGCGGTCGACGCCCTCTGGACGCCGGCCACCGCGGGAGTCTGAACCGGTCGCGACCGCGCCGAACGCTCCCCCTTAGGGGCGGGGGAGCGTTCGGCCTCGCAAGGGTCACTGGTGGCGGGGCGTTCGGCGTCACAAAGGGCGGGCCACCAGAGGCGTGTCACAAGGGGCGGGCCACCAAGGGCGGCTTCACAGGGGGAGGCCGCCGGTGGCGGAGCTGGTGGAGCCGGTGGCGCGGTAGGCGGCGATGGTGCGCTCGGCGATGCGCATCTGGTGGATCTCGTCGGCGCCGTCGGCGAAACGAGCCCAGCGGGCGTGCTGGAACATGTTGGCCAGCGGCGTGTCCGTCGAGTAGCCGAGCGCCCCGTGCACCTGGATCGCGCGGTCGACGATCCGGTTGAGGCTGTTGGCCACGAAGTGCTTGGCCATCGAGACCTCCGTACGGAAGTCCTCGCCCTTGTCGATCTTGGACGCGGCGTGCAGCACCATCAGCTTGCACTGGTAGAGCTCCATCGCCGAGTCGGCGATCAGCCACTGGACGCCCTGCTTCTCGGCCAGCAGCGAGCCGTGGCTGTGGCGGTTGAGCGCCCGGTCGACCATCATGTCCAGGGCCGTCTCGGCCTGCGAGATCCACCGCATGCAGTGGGCCAGCCGGGCCGGGCCGAGCCGGTACTGGCCGAGGCGGTGGCCGTTGCCCCGGCCGCCGAGCACGTGGCTGTCCGGCACGCGCAGGTCCTCGATGACGATCTCGCTGTGCCCGGTCGAGCCGTGCATCGTCTCGACCTCACGGACGTCGTTCCAGCCCGCCGAGGGCAGGTCGACGAGGAAGGCGGTGTTGGCGCCGCGCGAACCCTCGGGGACGTCCTGCTCGGTCCGGGCGATGAGGATCGCGAAGTTCGCCCGGCGCGCGTTGGAGATGAACCACTTGTGGCCGTTGATGACCCACTCGTCCCCGTCGCGGACCGCGTGCGTACGGATGAGGGTGGGGTCCGAGCCCGCCACCTCGGGCTCGGTCATGGCGAAGCACGACATCACGGTCCCCTCCAGCAGGGGACGCAGGTACTTCTCCTTCTGTTCGTCGGTCGCCCAGTGCAGGAGGGTGTGCATGTTGCCCTCGTCGGGCGCCTGGCAGTTGAACACCCACGGCCCGATCCTGGTCTTGGCGGCCTCCGACTGCACCATGGCCAGTTCGACGTGGCCGAGGCCCATGCCGCCCCATTCCTTCGGCATGTGCGGCAGCCACAGACCCTCGGCCTTGGCCTGCGAGCGGAGATGGAAGATCGTCCGGAGGTACTCGTCCCGGTCGCCCTCCTTCACCTCCTCCATGGCGGGCACGACGGTGTCCTGGATGAAGGCGCGGACCCGCCTGCGGATCTCCTCGTGCTCGGGGGCGAGGGTGAAGTCGATGGCCATACTGGTGGTACTCCTCTATATAGGGATCAATCAGTAGTTGTCAGGTCGGGGAAGTGGCAGGCCAGCCAGTGGTCCTGGCCGACCCGCCGGATCTGGGGCTCCTCGGCGGCGCACCGCTCCCGTGCCCGGGGGCAGCGCGTACGGAACCGGCACCCCGACGGCGGCTCGACCGGCGACGGCGGCTCGCCGCTGATCAGCGTGTCGGCGGGCGGCAGGTCGAGCCCGCCGTCCGGGATCGAGGCGATGAGGGCCCGCGTGTACGGATGCGCCGGCCGCCCGATCAGCTCGGCGCTCGGCGCCAGCTCGCAGACCTTCCCCAGGTACATCACGAGGATGCGGTCGCTGACGTTCTTCACCACGGCGAGGTCGTGGGCGATGAAGACGAGCGTCAGGCGGTAGCGGTCCTTGAGGTCCTCCAGCAGGCCGAGGATCTGCGCCTGCACCGAGACGTCCAGCGCCGAGACCGGCTCGTCGCAGATCACCACCTCCGGTTCGAGGATCAGCGCCCGCGCGATCGACACGCGCTGGCACTGACCGCCGGAGAACTCGTGCGGCCGGCGTACCGCGGCGGTCGCGGGGTCGAGCCCGACCGCCTCCAGGACCTCGTCCACGCGGTCGCCCGGCAGGTTCCACACGCGGGGGCCCTCGCCGACGATGTCGCGGACGCGGCGGCGCGGGTTCAGCGAGGAGATCGGATCCTGGAAGATCATTTGTAACCGGCGGCGGGTCCGGCGCAGCGCCTCCCCACGCAGCGTGGTGAGCTCCTGGTCCTCCAGCCGCACCGAGCCGGAGCGGGGCCGCGGCAGCTGGACGAGCGCCCGCGCCGCGCTCGACTTGCCGCAGCCCGACTCGCCGACGATGCCGAGCGTCTCGCCGCGCGCCACGTCGAAGCTCACCCCGGCGACCGCGCTCACGGTACGGCCGCGACCCGCAGGGAACTCGACGACCAGGTCCTCCACCCGCAGCAGCACCTCGTCCCGAGGACGGAGATGAGCCTTGCCGCTACCTGCCACCGCTCTCAACCCCTTCCACGAGCCTGTCCGTGCCGTCAGATGAACGCGGGTACCAGCAGGCGTACGGATGGCCGCCGTTCGCGACCAGCGGCGGCGCCTCACGCCCGCACCGTTCTTGCGCGTACGGGCACCGCGGCAGGAACGCGCACCCCGCAGGCAGGTCGACGAGGTCCGGCGGCCGGCCGGGGATCTCCCGCAGCCGGTGGTGGACCGGGTCGGTCAGCCGGGGAGCCGCCTGGAGCAGCGCCTCGGTGTACGGCATCCGGGGCCGCGCGAAGACCTCGGCCGCGGGCCCGCGTTCGACCACCTTGCCCGCGTACATGACGATGACCTCGTCCGCCCAGCGGGCCACCACGGACAGGTCGTGGCTGACCAGCACCACCGCCATGTCGCGCTCCTCGCGCAGCTGGTGCAGCAGTCGCAGCACCTGGTCCTGGATGGTGACGTCGAGCGCCGTGGTGGGCTCGTCGGCGAACAGCACGTCAGGACCGCACGAGAGGGCCATCGCGATCGTCACCCGCTGCCGCATGCCGCCCGAGAGCTGGTGCGGGTAGCGTCCCAGCACGCGGACGGGATCGGGGATGCCGACGGAGGCCAGCAGCCGGATCGCCTCGGCGCGGGCCTCCTTGCCGCCCATGCCGAGGTGCACCCGCAGTGGCTCGGTGACCTGCGTGCCGATGGTGCGCACCGGGTTCAGCGCGGTCATCGGGTCCTGGAACACCGTGCCGAGCCGGGGGCCGAGCACCGAGCGCATCTCGGCGGGCGTGCGCGCGGTCAGGTCGTCGCCGGACAGGTAGACCTTGCCGCCCCTCACCGCCGTTCCTGGCAGCAGGCCGAGGATCGAGCGGATCAGCATCGACTTGCCCGACCCCGACTCGCCGACGACGGCCAGCGTCCTGCCGCGTTCGAGGGTGAAGGAGACCCCGTCCACGGCCTTGACCACGCCGCGCGGCGTGACGAAGTGGCAGCGCAGCTGTTCGGCCTGCAGCAGCGTGTCGCGGACCTCGTGCTCCGGCACCGGCAGCGGCGTGAGTGCGACCTGGCGTACCGGCTCAAGGCCGCTCTCGCGCACGTCGGACAGCGAGCGCAGCCGGTCGCCCACCAGGTTGAACGACAGCACGGTCAGGAACATGACGAAGGAGGGCGCCAGCACGACGTGCGGCGCGGTCTCCATGAGCGTGCGGCCCTCGTTGATCAGGCCGCCCCAGGTGGGCGTGGGCGCCTGCACCGACAGGCCGAGGAACGCGAGGCTGCCCTCGGCGACCACGACCACGGCCATCCCGATGAACGCGTACGACGCCGCGGGCACCGACACGTTCGGCACGATCTCGCGCCACAGGATGCGCCGGTCGCGGGTGCCGAGCACGCGGGCGGCCAGCACGAACTCCCGGTCGGCGAAGCTCAGCGTGGCGCCCCGGATGAGCCGTACCCACGACGGCACCCCGAGCACGCCCAGCACGATGAGCACGTTGCGCAGGCTCGCCCCGGCGAAGGCCACCACGGCGAGGGCGAACACGAGCGCGGGGAACGCCTGCGCCACGTCGTTCACGGCCATGATGACCGTGTCGGCCGTCTTGCGGCGGTAGCCGGCGAGGACGCCGAGCGGGGCGCCGACGAGCAGGCCGAGCAGCACGGCGCCGACGCCGACGCCGAGCGAGACGCGGGCGCCGTGCACGATCCGGCTCAGCACGTCGCGGCCGAGGCCGTCGGTGCCGAGCGGGTGCGCGAGGCTCGGGCCCGACTGCGGCGGCCCGGCGAGCGTCTCGTCGTAGCGGGCCAGCGGCAGCACGTCGGCCAGCAGGGCCGCGAACAGCACCAGCCCGATCCAGCCGACGGCGAGCCAGAAGCCGATCCCGAGCCGCCTACGCATGGCGGATCCTCGGGTCGACGGCGGCGTACACGAGGTCCACCGTGAAGTTCACCGCCACGTAGCCGACCGAGATGAGCACGACGCCTCCCTGCACCGTCAGGTAGTCGCGGGAAAAGATGGAGTCGACGATGAGCCGCCCGATGCCGGGCAGGCCGAACAGGGTCTCGATGATCACGGTGCCGCCGATGAGCGCGCCCAGGTTGAGGCCGATGGCGGTGATGAGGCTGATCGCGGACGGGCGCAGCGCGTGCCGCCACAGGATGCGGCGGGGCGACAGGCCGCGGGCACGGGCCAGCGTGATGTAGTCCTCCTGGAGGGTCGCGATCAGGTCGGTACGCAGCAGCCGCGAGTACACCGCGAGCTGGCCGCAGCCGAGGGTGACCGCCGGCAGGATGACCGAGGTGAGGTTCCAGCCGAGGTCGGTGGTGAGCGAGGTCCAGCCGGTCGCGGGCAGCACCTGCCAGGTGACGGCGAAGACCAGGATGAGCAGCACGCCGAGGACGAACACGGGGGTCGACAGCAGCGCGAAGCTGAGCGCGGTGAGCGCCTGGTCGAGCGGCTGCCCGGCGCGGCGGGCGGCGGCCATGCCCAGCGGGACGGCGAGGCCGAGCGCGACGACCTCCGCGGCCACCAGCAGTTCCAGGGTGACCGGCAGGCGCTCGGCCAGTTCGGCGCCGACGGACATCCGGGTGATGTACGACTCGCCGAAGTCGCCGGTCACGAGCCCGCCGAGCCAGTCGAGGTAGCGCACGAGGAGGGGCTGGTCGAGTCCGAGCTGCTGGCGGAGCTGCGCGCGTGACTCCTCCGTCGCCGACATGCCGAGTATCTGCGTGACCGGGTCGCCGGGCAGCAGGTTGAGCAGGGCGTACGACAGGAAGGTCACCACGAGCAGCACCACCGCGAGCCGGACCAGCCGGTGCAGGACGATCACTCGCTGACCCAGATCTGCGCGAACGGGTGGTACGGGATCGGCGCGCCGGTCAGCGGCCTGCCCTTCTCGCCGTCGGGCAGCGTGTGCTCCCCGATGCCGCGGACCTTCGTCTTCGCTATCACCGCTCCGGTGTTCAGGTGGTCGATGAACAGGATCGGCATCTGGTCGCGCAGCCGCTGCTGCACGGTCGCGTACGCCTGCTTGCGCACGGCCTCGTCAGGGGTGACCCGGCCGGCGTCGAGGGCGTCGCTGAGCTGCTTGTCCTTCAGCCTGGTCGGGTTGAGTGAGATCTGGCCGATCGGCCGGGCGAAGGCCTGGTGCAGGGCGTTGTACTCGCCGTCGGGGTCGGCGGCGGAGAACGCGGTCCAGACCGTGGCGCCGTAGTCGCCGGTGAGCGCCCGGTTGATCAGGTCGGCCTGGTCGGCCTGCCTGATGGTCACGTCGATGCCGGCCTTGCGCCACATGTCCTGGCACAGCTCGACGAGCTGCATGGTGTTGGGGTCGGTGGTGGAGATCGCCTCGAAGCGGATCGGGCCCTTGTCGGCCTCGACCTCCTGGACGAGAGCGGTGGCCTTGGCCAGGTCGTAGTCGGGGTAGCCGCCGTCGACGTACCACTTGGAGTCCTTCGACCATGGCCCGTCGGCCGGTTCTGTGAGGCCGCCGCGCAGGGTCTTGATGATGGTGTCGCGGTCGAGCGCGTGGGCGAGGGCCCGGCGGACGCGGACGTCGTCGAGCGGCGGGGCGGCGGTGTTGAGCAGGAACACGTACTCCGACACCGACATGCCCTGCGCGCGGTGCACGGTGTAGGCGTCCTTCATGTCGCCGAACTTGACGACGTCCTCGTCGCGGTTGGTGCCGACGGCGTCGACCCCGCCGGCCTCCAGGGTCTGCGCGCGGGTCTGGCTGTCGGGCAGGATCCGGAACTCCACCTCGTCCAGGTACGGCAGCCCCTCCCGCCAGTACTTGGGGTTACGGGTGACGACCATGCGGTTGTCCGGCACGTACTCCTTGAACAGGAACGGCCCGGTGCCCACCGGCGTCCGGCTGGCCTCCTTGAGGTCCGCCAGCGAGGCCGGCGGGATGATCATGCCGACCTGCAGGGACAGCTGGTACGGGAACGCCACCCACGGCTGGCGGAGCTTGACCGTCACGGTCATCGGATCGGTGAGCTCGACCGCGGTCACGGGCGCGAGCACGGCGGCGGTCAGCGGGGACGCCTTCTGCGCCTCCAGGTTGGCCTTGACGACCTCACCGGTCAGGGGAGTGCCGTCCGAGAAGGAGATGTTCGGCCGCACCTTGATCGCCCACTCGTCGTAGGCGTCGTTCGGGGTGAGCGACTCGGCCAGGTACGGTCGCCAGTCGCCGTTCGCGTCCACGCTCACCAGCGGTTCGATGATCGGGGTGGTCATGCTGTAGCTCTGTACGGCGAACTGGTCGGTGATCGGGTTGAATCCGTTGCCGTCGGCACTGAGGCCGTAGACCAGGCGTCCGCCCCTGGTCGGCCCCGTCGCTGCCGGCGGCGCTTCTGCCTGTGAGGTCTCGACCGGCCGTTGTCCGCTGCACGCCGTCATCACGGTCACGGCGAGCATCACCACGGCCGCGGTCTTCCAGCGTCTCATCCACGCCTCCTCCCGGTAGAGCCCCCGAGAGCAATTTCACCGATAGTACTATCGGTGAAAAAGCGCACAAGTGCCGCGGGACAATCGTTATCCGGGGGTCGATAGAGAGGACTGCCGTGACCAGCACACCGCTCACCAGGAGCGAGGCCAAGAGCCAGACCAGACGCAAGCTCATCCGCGCCGCACTGGCGATCCTCGACGCCGAGGGCGAGGCGGGCCTCACGACGGTCAAGGTGGCCAAGGCCGCCGGCATCGCGCAGTCCAGCTTCTACGTGCACTTCAAGGACCGGCAGGAGCTCCTGCGGGTGCTCGCAGAGGAGGGCGGCGCACGGCTGCGCACCGCGATGCGCGAGGCGCGCCGCCAGGCCCGCGAGCACCCCGACGACCTCGAACGGCACCGCGAGACGTTCCGCATCCCGCTGGAGGCCATCTGCCGCCACCCCGAGCTGCTGCGCATCCAGCTGCGCGCCCGGCACGACCCGTCGTCCTCGCTGCAGGAGTTCGCGGCCGAGCGCGCGGCGGCCTACCGTGAGCACCACGCCGCCGACCTGGCCGCCCTCGGCTACACCGCCGACGACGAGCGCGACCGCCGCCGCCTGGAGATGATCGCCGACGGCATCAACGCCGCCACGAACGCGCTCGCGATCGGCCATGTGGAGGGCCGCTACCCCGACCTCGACGAGTGCGCCGACATCCTGGTGGCCCTCTCGCGCGGCGCGCTCCGGCTGCTGCGCGCGACCAGCACGCGGAGCGAGGAGGGCGACCCGCACTGACAAGGGCGCCGAACCCCTACAGTGTTGGGCATCCCGGACGTTGGAGAGCCCCGACATGACGATGCGCGTCTTCAGGAACGCCACGATCCACACCGGCGATCCGCACCGCCCCCAGGTGCAGGCGCTGGCCGCCGACGACGAGGTGATCGTCGCCACCGGCACCGAGGCGGAGGTCCGCGCCGCGGTCGGCACGGGCGCGGAACTCGTCGACCTCGACGGCGCCGCCGTCATCCCCGGCCTCTACGACGCCCACATCCACACTGCCAGTTACGCGCGCGAGCGCAGCCAGATCGACCTGCGCACCGCCCGCTCGCTGGAGGAGGCGCTGGCCGCGATCGCCGAGCATGCCGCCCGGCAGCGGCCGGGGGCCTGGGTACTCGGCGGCCGGTGGAACAGCAACGCGTGGGAACGCCCGGTGCAGCCCGACCGGCACGCGCTCGACTCGGTCTGCCCCGACCGGCCCGCCGCGCTGCCGAGCATCGACGGGCACACCGTGTGGGCCAACTCGCTCGCCCTGCGCATGGTCGGCATCGACCGCACCACCCCCGACCCGGTCGGCGGCCAGATCGTCAGGGACGAGCACGGCGAGCCGACCGGCATCCTGCGCGAGGCGGCGTCGTACCCGCTGCGCGACCTCGTGCCGGAGGAGGACCTCGCCGACCAGTTGCTGGCCGCGCAGGAAGACCTGCTCGCGCTCGGCCTGACCAGCCTGCACGACATCGACGGCGAGGACTGCCGCGACGCCTACCTGCGGCTGCGCGACGCCGGCGCCCTGAAGCTGCGGGTGCTCAAGGCGATCCCGGTCGAGCACCTGGAGGCCGCCGTCGCCGAGGGCCGCCGCACCGGCGACGGCGACGACTGGGTGCGCACCGGCCCGGTCAAGCTGTTCAGCGACGGGGCGCTCGGCTCGCACACCTGCCACATGATCGACGGGTTCGCCGGCGACGAGGGCAACCACGGCATCGCCGTCACGCCGTACGACGACCTGGTGAAGCTGATCCGCACCGCCGCGTCCGCCGGGATCGCGGTCGCCACGCACGCCATCGGCGACCGCGCCAACCGGCTCGTCCTCGACGCCTACGAGCAGGCCGGCCCCGCACCGGGCCTGCGCCACCGCATCGAGCACGCCCAGCACGTACGCCGCGCCGACATCGCCAGGATGGCCCGGCTCGGCGTCGTCGCGTCGATGCAGCCGGTCCACTGCACCAGCGACATCGACCTCGTCGCGGCCCTGCTCGCCGGGCACGACCACGTCTCCTACGGCTGGCGGACGCTGCTGGACGAGGGCGTCGCGCTGGCCTTCGGGTCGGACGCCCCGGTCGAGCACCCGAACCCGTTCGTCGCGCTGCACGCCGCCGTGACGCGTACCAGGACCGACGGCACGCCGTCCGGCGGCTGGCAGCCCGAGCAGCGGATAAGCGTCGGCGAGGCGCTGCGCGCGCACACCCTCGGGTCGGCGTACGCAGCGGGGGAGGAGCACCGCAAGGGCGTCCTCACCCCGGGGCGGCTCGCCGACCTCGTGGCCGTCGACACCGACCCCTTCGCCGCGGAAGTCGACGCCATCGCCCGCACCCAGGTGCTGACCACCGTCGTCGGCGGCCAGGTCCGCCGGCAGCGGCCCTGATCAGCGGTCGTCTCCCGTACGTCACAGGTCGAGGCCGGCGACCAGGTCGGCGGCCTCCGCCTCGGTCAGCCGTCCGTCGGCCACGACCGTCACCACCCGCCTGGACAGCGTGTCCGCCACCACCAGCGGGGTGTCCCAGGCGAGCGCCTGCCCGACCCCGGGGTACTCCGACAGCCGGACGAACCAGGGGTCGTCGTCGGCCTGCGCGAACACGAGCGTCCAGTCGCGGCCCTCGGGTGTGGTGCCGGACATCGCCACCCACCGGGAGCGGCTGCCGTGCACGGCCTCCTCGCCGCCGGGCCCCTCGGGCGACAGGGCGGTGCGGGCGGTGGACGTGCCGGGGCCGCGCCAGAAGAAGCCGCCGTAACCCGCGCCCTTCCGTCCCTTGGTGGCGGAGCTGCGCACGGTCAGCGGCGCGCCGGTCAGGTTCGTGAGCGTGTACGCGAAGTCGAGCGCCCACGCCCCGCCGATCGGCCGGGCCGTGACCGTGCGTTCCTCACGGACCGGAACCTCGCCGCCGGGGCCGATCCACTCCAGGTGCTCGGTGAAGCCGCCGTCCGCCAGCCGGGAGAAGCCGGCGTGCCGCTGCCTGCCGTGGTCGTCCAGCCACGTCGGCCCCTGGCCCTCGACGTACGTGCGGCCGCCCCAGAAGTTGACGCCGCCGAGGTCGGCGATCGCCAGGCCCACGCCCAGGTGGTGCACGTGGTCGGGCGGCCGGACCTCGGTGACCTCCACGCCGCCGAGCGTGCGCACCCGATGCAGGTACGGCCGCGGCGCGTGCGTGACCGGCAGGTCGGGCCGGGTCTCGTACGCCGCCACCGGTTCGCCCGCCACCAGCAGCTCCACCTCCGTCCACGGCGCGCCGAGTTCCGAGTAGAGGGCGAGCTCCCGCGCGCTGCGGTCGGTCAGCTCGGTCACGCCGGGCAGCAGGCGGCTCACCACGTCGCCCGCGGCGTCGCGTTCGACGACCTGGTGGCGCTCGGGGATCGGGGTCGGCTCGGGCGCGAGCCGCACCGCGTCAAGCACCCGGGTGAACGCCTCCGTGGCCGGCAGCGGGACGAGCAGCGGCGCGCCCGTGCTGACGTGCTCGACCAGGTTCTCCAGCAGGTCGGTGCGCTCGTGCACCCTCGTGGTGCGCGTCCCGTCCGCGAGCTCGACGGTGAGGCGGTCCTCGGTGTAGACGAGGGTGGCCGTGCCTTGCTCGCCGTGCACGACCACGTACGGCTCGTGCCGTTCCTTGGCGCACAGCGTCACCGCGACCGTGATCACGAGCCCGTCGGCGAGCCGGACCCGTACGCAGGAGGTGTCGTCCGACTCGATGGGAAACGCCCGGTACAGCTCGGTCTCGATGTCCGCGATCGGGCTGTCGACCAGCGCCAGCGCGGTCGCCACGGCGTGCGCGAACGGGTTGGTCAGCGCGCCGTCCACGACGTCGATGCCGCCGAGCCTGCGCCGTCCGGCCCAGGGCGAGCGGGTGAAGTACGCCGAGGGCCGCATCCACGCGCCCGCGCCGCCGATGCCGCGCACGCGGCCGAGCGTGCCGTCGGCGATCAGGCCGCGCAGGGCGGTGACAGCGGCCGAGCCCAGCGACTGGAACCCGACCTGGCAGGCCAGGCCGGTCTCCGCCGCCGCCTCGGCGATCCGGCGGTGCGCCTCGGGGGTGGCCGCGGGCGGCTTCTCCAGCAGCACGTGCGACCCGGCGCGCAGCGCGGCCACCGCGAGGTCGGCGTGCGTGTGGATCGGCGTGCAGATGATCGTGGCCTCGGCGCCGGTCGTCGCGACCAGCTCGGCCAGGTCGGAGGACTGCTTCGGGTGTGCGAAGTCCACCTCCACCGGGACCAGGTCGCAGATCCCGGCCAGCTCGACGACGCCCTGCTGCGTGAGCCTGCGCAGGTTGCGCAGGTGGTGCTGCCCGTGGCCCTGGGCCCCGGCCAGCACGACCTTCACGGGCGCCATCACGTCCACCTCAACCCGAGCCCGGCGTGCCCGCCCACGCGCAGCGCGCCGCCGCAGACCTCCACCGGGTACGGCTCCGCCAGCAGCCCCAGCCGCGCGAACGACGCGTCCTCCACGTCCTCGACCATGGCAGGAAGCGGCAGGGCGAGCGCCAGCTGCCCGGACACCTCGCTCAGCAGGTGGGGGTAGACCGGCACGTCGTACGTCCTGGCCAGCTCGACGATCCGCAGGAACGGCGTGATCCCGCCGACCCGTACGACGTTCGGCTGCACCACGTCGCAGGCGCCCGCCGCGAGCAGGTCGCGGAAGCCGTACGCGGTGTAGACGTTCTCGCCGACGGCGACCGGGACGTCGATCGAGCGGCGCAGCTCCACGTGCGCGGCGACGTCGTCGGCGGGCAGCGGCTCCTCGATCCAGTGCAGGCCGAACTCGCGTAACCGGCCGATCGCGAGCCTGGCCCTGTGCAGGTCCCACCGCTGGTTGGCGTCGATCATCAGCAGCCGGTCGGGGCCGATCACCTCGCGGACCGCCGCCACGCGCTCGACGTCCTCCGCCAGGTCGGGCCGGCCCACCTTGATCTTGACGCCGCGGTGGCCCGCGGCCACCCAGCGGCGGGCCTGCTCGACCAGCTCGTCCAGCGAGTAGTGCAGGTTGACGCCGCTGCCGTAGACGGGCGCCTCCTCGCGCCGCCGGCCGAGCACGTCGGCCAGGCCCTGCTCGCCGCAGCGCAGGTCCCACAGCGCGAGGTCGATCCCGGCCAGCGCGACCGTCGTGATGCCGCCGGGCCCCGCCTCGCGCACGTGCCGCCAGAGCAGGTCCCACACCACCTCGGGGTGCGCGGGCATGCCGACGGCCGCCGCGCGCAGGTCGTGGTCGAGCAGCGCCCGGACGGCGTGCGCGCCGATCTGCGGCGTCCACGCGAACCCGGCGCCGGTACGGCCGTCGTCGAGCGTGACCCGGGTGACGATGACGTGGTTGGCGGGGACGTCCGCGCCCCAGGGGCGGGGCAGCGCGACGGTGCGCAGCTCGGTGCGCACATCGGTGATTCTCATACGGACGTCAGACCTGTCTTGATCAGCGAGTCCAGCTCGGCCAGGTGCTCGTCGGTGAGATCGACCAGCGGCGGCCGCACCGGGCCGACGTCGAGACCGCGCAGCCGCACGCCCGCCTTGACCAGCGAGACCGCGTAGCCGGGCACCTTGCCGCGCAGGCGGACGAGCGGGGCGTAGAACTCGGTCAGCAGCCGTTCGTCGCCGTTCAGGTAGGCGAGGGCGATCTCGGGCGCGAAAGCGAACACCGCGCTGGAGTACAACTCCACGCCGATGCCCCGGTAGGCGGGCATGGTCAGCTCGGCCGTCGGCAGGCCGTTGAAGAACAGGAAGTCGGGGAAGCGCTCGCGCACCGCGAGCACGGTCCGCTGCATGCGGTCGATGTCGCCGAGGCCGTCCTTGAGCCCGATCACGCCCGGCGTCGCGGCCAGCTCAAGTACGGCGTCGGGTTCGAGCGCCACCGGGCCGCGCTGGTAGACGATCACCGGAAGCTCGGCTGCCACCGCGCGTACGTACGCCGCGAACCCGTGCCCCGGTCCCTGCGCCAGGTACGGCGGCATCAGCAGCAGGCCGTCGGCGCCGGCCTCGCGCGCGGCGCGCGCCTGGTTCAGCGCGGCCCCGAGCGGACCGCCCGCGCCCGCGAACAGCGGCGCCCGGCCGCCCACCGCTTCGGCGGCCACCCGGACGACGCGCGCGTGCTCCGCCTCCGACAGCGCCGAGAACTCGCCCGTGCCGCACGCCGCGAACACGCCGCCGGGGCCGTGCTCCATGCCCGTGCGGATGTGCTCGGCGAGCACGTCGTCGGCCGGCGCGCCCGCCGCGTCGAAGGGCGTCACGGGGAAGAACAGCACACCGCTGAGATTCATCACATGCCTCCGAGGAGACCCCCGCCTTCAGGCGGGGGAGGAATCGGACCCCTGCGGAGCAGGACAGGGGCAGCCGATTCGCCGTCAGGCGAACCGGTGTCAAAACGCCGCGCGACACGGCACGGTTCGGTAATCGGTTCGACGGTGGCGACAACCAAGCCACCGGACGAACGATCGCAAAGATCCTCGCCGCCGGGCCGGCGGAGAGCTGAAACGCCTGTGGAGCTGGTGTAAGACCTCAACGAGAATCCTCTCGGGCGGGCAACCGGCAGTGAAGCAGGAAACCTCACGGGCGACCGTGGGAATCCTTCTCGTTCACGAGGGGGAGGAGGTCAATCGCCATTTTCCTTGAGTTCGGAGCGCCAGCTGCGCCGGGGTCGCCAGCCGAGCAGGCGCTCTGCCTTGACGGTCGAGAAGGCCGGGAGCGTGCCGGTGAGCCCGGCCGCGAACGGCTCGGTGCCGGGCACGACCTGGGGGAGCAGGTCGGCCAGGGGTTTCCTGGCCAGGGCGTCGGCCGCGCCGGCGAAGAACACCTCGCCGGTCGGCAGCTCAGGCAGCGCCTCGGTGAGCACGGTGATCAGATCGGCGGCGTCGCGGGCGTCGATGTAGTTGAACAGCGACACCCCGCCCAGCTCGGGCCGGTCGAGCCGCTCGCGTACCGTGTGGCCCGACTGCGTGGGCGCTCCGGCCCACTCCTCGGGCGGGATGACGAAGCACGGCCGTACCGCGGCCATGCGGGTGCCGGACGCGGTGGCGAACGCCTTCATGGTCTGCTCGACCACGACCTTCGACAGGTTGTAGGCGTTCCACGGCTTGACCGGGTGCTCCTCGTCGATCGGCAGGTACGACGGCGCCCAGCCCCCTGGCGCGCCGTACCCGATGACGGTGGGGCTGCTGGCGATGACGACGCCCGCCACCCCCATGGCCGCCGACGCCTCGCACACGTTGAACGCGAGCTGCGTGTTGACCTTGAAGATCACCGACTCGGGGGCGCTGAACGGCGTCGCGATGGCGGCGAGGTGGATCACGGACTCGGGCCGGAACCTCGCCATCACCTCGAACGCCTCACCGGTGTCGGTGAGGTCGGCGGGGAAGGCGACGGCCGCCTCGGGTGGGGTGCCGGGCGCGCGGTCGACGCCGACGACCTCGTGCCCGGCCGCCGCCAGCGCGGTGACCACGCTGCGGCCGAGACGTCCGGCGCTTCCGGTGACGAGGACTCTGCTCACCGTGGGAGGCTCCTTCGGGACTGCAAACAGTTGCACCAAACCTTTGTGTGAGGAAGGGTGGGCCGTCAAGGGGTGATTTCCCTACCGGCGCTTCACCAGGTCATTTCCGGGTGGGGTACGGGGTAAGCGCTTTCATCCGGCACGGGGTTGCTGCAATCGGTTGCGTTATGGTGGGCGACTGTGACAGTGACGATTCGTGATGTGGCCCGGGCCTCAGGCGTGCATGTGTCCACCGTGTCGCGGACGTTCTCCGCACCTCACATGGTCAACGCCGTCACGCGCAGCCGGGTCCTGACGGTGGCCGAGGAGCTGGGCTACCGGCCCAACCGGGCGGCCAGGGCGCTCACGACCGGGCGCACCCACAACCTGGGGCTCATCGTGGCCGACATCGCCAACCCGTTCTTCCCGCCGCTGATCAAGGCGGCCCACGCGGCCGCCCGGCAGCGCGACTACCACCTGTTCGTGGCCGACACCGACGAGGAGCCGGCCGCCGAGGAGGAGCTCGTGCAGGCGTTCTCCAAGCAGGTGGACGGCGTGGTGCTGTGCAGCCCGCGCTCGTCCAACAGGGCGCTGGAGCGGCTGGCCGAGCGGGTGCCGTTCGTGGTCATCAACCGCCGCCTGCGCGGCGCGGCCACGGTGCTGATGGACGTCGGGCATGGCGCCAAACTCGCGGTCGAGCACCTCGCGGGCCTCGGGCACACCCGGGTGGGCCTGGTGTCGGGGCCGGTGGGCTCGTGGACCAGCTCCGAGATCCGTACGGCGGCCGAGCAGGTGCCGGGGGTCGAGCTCGTCGTCGTCGGCCCCAACGCGCCCACCGAGCGGGGCGGGTTCGCCGCGGCGCGCGGCGTGCGCGACGCGGGCGTGACCGGGGTGCTGGCCTACAACGACCTCATGGCGATCGGGCTCGTGGAGGGGCTCGCCGAGCTCGGGCTGACCGTTCCCGAGGACATGAGCGTGGTCGGTTTTGACGATATCGTTCCAGGGCGGCTCAACCGGCCCAAGCTCACCACGGTCGCCATGCCGACGGCGGCGGCCGGGCGGCTGGCCGTCGACCTGTTGATCCAGGAGGTGACCGCGACCACGTCGCTGGAGACCCGCCTGGTCGTCCGTGACTCCACCGCGGCTCCACGGTAGCGCTCTTCTGCAAACGGTTGTACTAAACCGAAACGTAATTCATCTGACTTCTCGACTGGTCGCCCGTGTCACCTGGGATAACTCCGCATCGATATATCGGTAACGGCTATGTAACGTCTGCAAAGGGTTGACGTAACTTTCCGCACGGCTATAGGAAAGCGCTATCCATTCAGATTTCTGCGGAAGGTCCGTGATGACGAATGCCGTGGCTGATCCGGTGGCGGTGAAGCCGTGACCGCACTCGCACGCGGCGGCCATCGCGCCACCCTGCGTTCCCGCCGCGAGGCCAGGGCCGCCTATCTCTTCCTGGCGCCGTGGTTCGCCGGCCTGCTGGTCATCACGGTCGGTCCGATCCTCGCCTCGCTGTACCTGTCGTTCACCGACTACAGCCTGCTCGAAGAGGCCAAATGGGTCGGCTGGGACAACTACGTCCGGATGTTCACGCAGGACACGAGATTCCTGCAGTCTCTGCAGGTGACGACCGTGTACGTCGTCGTCTCCGTGCCGCTGCAGCTCGCCTTCGCGCTCCTGCTGGCCCTGGTGCTCGACCGGGGGCTGCGCGGGCTGTCGTTCTACCGCTCGATCTTCTACCTGCCCTCCCTGCTGGGCGGCAGCGTCGCGATCGCGATCCTCTGGCGCAAGGTGTTCGGCGCCGACGGCCTGGTCAACGCGGTGCTGGCGGTCTTCGGCATCGAGGGCACCGGCTGGGTGGGCCACCCCGACTACGCGCTCGGCACGCTCATCCTCCTGCACGTGTGGACGTTCGGCGCCCCTATGATCATCTTCCTCGCGGGCCTGCGGCAGATCCCCAGCAGCTACTACGAGGCCGCCTCGGTGGACGGCGCCGGATGGCTGCGGCAGTTCCGCTCGATCACGCTGCCCCTGCTGACGCCGATCATCTTCTTCAACCTGGTGCTGGAGCTCATCAAGTCGTTCCAGTCGTTCACGCAGGCGTTCATCGTCAGCAACGGCCAGGGCGGCCCGGCCGACTCCACCCTCTTCTACACGCTCTACCTCTACCTACAGGGCTTCAAGCGCTTCGACATGGGTTACGCGGCAGCGATGGCCTGGGTCCTGCTGCTGATCATCGCCGGGCTCACCGGGGTGAACTTCCTCGCTTCCAAGTATTGGGTCTTCTATGGCGACACCAAGTAGGCCGGTCCCGGTCCTGTTCCGCCAGTTCCGCGGCGGGCCCCTGGCAAAGCACGCGCTGCTGATCGGCTTCGGCCTGGTCATGCTCTATCCGCTGGTCTGGATGATCTCCAGCTCGCTGAAGCCGGAGGAGCTCATCTTCCGCGAGCCGGGGCTGTGGCCCAGCGAGTTCACGCTCGAGAACTACACCGAGGGCTGGAACGCGCTGAAGCACCCCTTCAGCTACTACCTGTGGAACTCCGCGGTCGTCACCGTGCTGTCGGTGGTGGCGAACCTGGTGGCCTGCTCGCTGGCGGCCTACGCCTTCGCGCGGCTGAACTTCCCGCTGAAAAAGCTGTGGTTCGCCGTCATGCTCGGCACGATCATGCTGCCGTACCACGTGACGATCGTGCCGCAGTACATCATGTTCTCGAAGCTCGACCTGATCAACACGATCTGGCCGCTCGTCATGCCGAAGGTGCTGGCCACCGACGCGTTCTTCGTCTTCCTCATGGTGCAGTTCATCCGTACGCTGCCGCGCGAGCTGGACGAGGCCGCGGAGATCGACGGGGCCGGCTACTGGCGGATCTTCATGCGGGTGGTCATGCCGCTGTGCCTGCCCGCGCTGGCCACCACCGCGATCTTCACCTTCATCTGGACGTGGAACGACTTTCTCAGTCAACTCCTCTATCTCAACAACCCCGACAACTTCACCGTCCCTGTAGCGTTGCGCACGTTCTTGGATGCCAGCAGCGACTCGTCCTGGGGGCCCATGTTCGCGATGTCGATCGTGGCACTCGGCCCTATTTTCGGGTTCTTCCTGGCCGGCCAGAAATACCTGATCCGCGGTGTGGCCACCACGGGTCTGAAGTAGTTCCTCCACCCCCCGACAGAAAACCCCCTATAGGAGGTAGAGCCGTGAACTCTGGCAAGAAGAAGTGGTCGGCGGCCTTACTCGCCACCGCTGTGCTGGCGGTCACCGCGGCCTGCGGCAGTGGAAGCGACGGCGGGAGCGCCGACGGCAAGGTCGTGCTGCGTTTCTCCTACTGGGGCAGCGACGCACGGCAGAAGATGACCGAGGAGGCCATCAAGAAGTTCGAGGAGAAGAACCCGACGATCGACGTCGAGGGCGAGTTCTCCGACTTCGCGAGCTACTACGAGTCGCTGTCCACGAAGGTCGCGGCCAGTGACGCCCCCGACGTCATCACCCTCGAGATCCGCGCCCTTCGCGAGTACGCCACCCGCGGCACGCTGGCCGACCTGTCCAGCAAGGTCAACACGGCCGACGTCGACGCCAAGGTGCTCGCCACCGGCGCCATCGACGGCAAGCAGTACGCCATCCCCACCGGCGTCAACGCCTTCTCGCTGATCGTCAACCCCGCCCTGGTGGAGAGCAGCGGCCAGAAGCTGCCCGACGACACCTCGTGGACGTGGGACGACTACGTCAAGCTGGCCGCCGGGGTCACGTCCGGCAGCGGCGGCAAGGTCACCGGCACACAGCTCAGCTGGAACCCGGCCTACCTCGAGATCTTCGCCGCGCAGAAGGGCGAGCCGTTCTACCAGGGCAACCAGCTGGGCGTGTCCCCCCAGACCATCACGGAGTGGTGGGGCATCATGCAGAACCTGATCAAGGACAAGGGCGCGCCCGAAGCGGCCAAGAGCTCCGAGATCGGCGCCACCAGTGTCGACCAGTCGCTGCTCGGCACCAACAGCGGCGCGATGGGCATGTGGTGGAGCAACCAGCTGGGCGCGGTCGTGAAGGCCTCCGGCCAGAACCTCGAACTGCTGCGGATGCCGAAGCTCGCGGGCGCCGCCACCGGCGGCATGTTCATGCAGCCGGCGATGTTCTACAGCGCCTCCTCCAAGACCGAGCACGCCGCCGAGGCCGCCAAGTTCATCGACTTCATGATCAACGACCCGGAGGCGGGCGCGATCGTGCTGAGCGACCGGGGCCTGCCGGCCAGCTCGAAGGTGCTCGCCGCCGTCCGCGACAAGCTGCCGGAGGCCGACCAGAAGACGCTGGCCTTCCTCGACGAGGCCAAGGGCGAGCTGAAGGACCCGCCCGCGGCCCCGCCGAAGGGTGCGAGCGCCATGGAGGAGATGCTGACGCGCTACTCCGAAGAGGTCATGTTCGGCCGCATGGAACCGGCCGACGCGGCGCAGAAGTTCATCGCCGAGGCCAACGCGGCCATCGCGGGCTGACAGAAGGAGAAACAGTGAGGTACGCGTTCGTCGGGCTCGGGCACCGCGCGCAGATGTACGTCGACGCGCTGCTCGGGGAGTGGCGCGACGCCGGCACCATCGTCGCCCTGTGCGACCCGAACCGGACCCGCATGGCCTACTACGCCGAGCGGATCGGGCACGAGGTGCCGTGCTTCGCGCCCGATGAGTTCGGCAAGGTGCTCGAGCTCGCCGACGCGGTCATCGTCACCACTGTCGACGCCGCGCACGCGCGCTACGTGTGCGCGGCGCTCGACGCCGGGCGCGACGTCATCGTGGAGAAGCCCCTCACGACCGACGCCGACGGCTGCGCGGCCATCGCCGCGGCGGCCGAGCGCAGCTCCGGCAAGCTGATCGTCACCTTCAACTACCGCTACTCGCCCCGCAACTCGGCGGTCCGCCGCCTGCTGATGGAGGGGGCGATCGGCGAGGTGACGTCCGTGCACTTCGAGTGGACGCTCGACACCATCCACGGCGCCGACTACTTCCGCCGCTGGCACCGCGACCGCGCGAGCTCCGGCGGCCTGCTCGTGCACAAGTCCACCCACCACTTCGACCTGGTCAACTGGTGGCTGGGCTCCGCTCCCGAGCTGGTCTTCGCCCAGACGGGCCTGCGCTTCTACGGCGCGCAGAACGCCAGGAAGCGCGGTCTCGGCGAGCGGCCCGCGCGCGGGCAGGGCGCGCCCGGCCTCGGCACCGACCCGTTCATCCTCGACATCTCCGCCGACCAGCGGCTCAAGCGCCTCTACCTCGACGCCGAGCACGAGGACGGCTACATCCGCGACCAGGACGTCTTCGGCGAGGGCATCACCATCGACGACAACATGTCGGTGCTCGTCCGCTACGCCAACCGGGCGGTCATGACGTACTCGCTGCACGCGCACGCGCCGTGGGAGGGCTACCGGGTGGCCTTCAACGGCACGGAGGGACGCCTGGAGCTCGACGTGGTCGAGCGCGAGTGGACCCCGCCGCACGCCGCCGTCGACCCCAGCGCCGCCGCGAAGGAGCACGCGACCGGCTCCTCGGAACGGCTCCTGCTGCGCCGCCACTGGAGCCCGCCGGAAGAGGTGCCCATCGAGACCGGGGCCGGCGGGCACGGCGGCGGCGACCGGCTGCTGCTGAACGACGTCTTCCGTGGTCCTGGCGACGACCCGCTGGCCCGGCAGGCGGGCTATCGCGACGGCATCCGCAGCGTGCTGACCGGGCACGCGGCCAACGTCTCGGCCCGTACGGGCGCTCCAGTCCTGCTGGCCGACGACGGCACGCGTGTTCGCTGAACTGGCCGGCGTCACCGAGGCGCAGTTGGGGCCGTACCCCGCCCTGCCGGGGCCCGAGCTGCGCGCGGCGGCGCGCGCCGCGATGGGCGTGCTCGACCTGACCGCCCAGGACGTACGGGTCGAGCGCACCTGGACGGCGGGTGACCTGCACGGCGAGGAGCTGTCCTGGACGGTCGGCTTCGGGCCGCGCACGCGGGCGTACCTGCTGCGGCCCCGCGACGCCGAAGGGCCGCTGCCCGGGGTGGTCGCCCTGCACTGCCACGCCGGCATGAAGTGGGCGGGCAAGGAGAAGATCGCCGACGGCCCCGAGGAGCCGTCGCCCGAGGTGCGCAGGCTCAGGGAAGCCGCCTACGGCGGGCGCGCCTTCGCCGGGGCGCTGGCCCGGCGCGGTTTCGCCGTGCTCGCGCACGACGTCCTCGCCTGGGGCAGCCGTCGCTTCCCTCTCGACGTGCCCGGCGGCCCCGGGAGCGAGGCCGACCGGTACGACCTGGCGGCCCGCGATCACGAGCACGTCGTCGCCAAGCACTGCGCGGCCCTCGGCACGTCGTTCGCGGGCGTGGCGGCCGGCGAGGACCTGGCGGCGGCGGCCTACCTGCGCTCGCGGCCGGACGTCGGGCCGGTCGGGTGCGCCGGCCTGTCGGGCGGCGGGCTGCGGGCGGGCCTGCTCGGGGCGTTCGACCCGGAGATCCGCGCCGTCGTGGTCGCCGCGATGATGTCGTCGTACCGCGACCTGATCGGCACGCACGTGCACCGGCACACCTGGATGTTCTACCCGCCGGGCCTGCCGCGGCTGGGCGACTGGCCCGACCTGGTGGCCGCGCGCGCCCCCGCGCCGCTCATGGTGCAGTACGCCATGCGCGACGAGCTGTTCCCCGTGGAGGGGATGCGCCGGGCCCACGCCGTGATCGGCGCCCGCTACCGTGACGCGCCCGAGGCGTACGAGGCGGTCTTCGCCGACGTGCCGCACAGCTTCGACGTGCCGCGGCAGGACCGCGCCTTCGACTGGCTGGCCGAGCAGCTCAGCGGGTGACGGTCATGGCAGGATCGCGTCCACGTAGCCGCCGTCGACCCGCAGCGCGCCGCCGGTCGTCGCCGAGGCGAGCGGCGAGCTGAGGTAGACGACCATGTTGGCGATCTCCTCGGGCTCGATGAGGCGCTGCAACAGCGACTGCGGACGGTACTGCCGCATGAACGCCCGCTGCGCCTCCTCCCACGGCAGGTCCTTGTCGACCAGCTCGTAGACGAAGTCCTCGACACCGCCCGTGTGGGTGGGCCCGGCGATCACCGAGTTGACGGTCACCCCGGTGCCGGCCGCCTCCTTGGCGAAGCCCCGCGAGACGGCGAGCAGCGCCGTCTTCGTCATGCCGTAGTGGATCATCTCGGACGGCGTGACGACGGCGGAGTCGCTGGCGATGTACTGGATGCGTCCCCAGCCGCGTTCCATCATGGCGGGCAGGTACGCGCGGGTCAGCCGCACCGCCGACAGGACGTTCACCTCGAAGTAGCGCCGCCACTCGTCGTCGGGGATCTCCAGCGCCGGCGCGGACCCGAAGATGCCCAGGTTGTTGACGAGGACGTCGACGTCGGGAAGGACCCGCAGCACCTGCTCGCAGCCCTCGTCCGTGGAGACGTCGCCGGGCGCCGCCACCAGGTCGCCCTCCTTCGCGAGCCGTTCGACGGCCGCCGCCACCGAGGACTCCGTACGGCCGTTGACGCCGACCCGGGCGCCCGCGCGAGCCAGGCCGGCGGCGATGGCCGCCCCGATCCCCTGGGTCGAACCGGTGACCAGCGCCGTCTTTCCGCTGAGGTCGAGATGCACGGTGTTCCACCTCCTGCCGGCCATTCTCCGTGATCACTTTCCGGCGGCTCACACCGGGGTCTCGGTGCGTAGGCTGTCAAGTGGCGTGGAAGGGGAGTGTGTGCACCGGAACCTGTGGCTGGTCGTGACGGTCGGTTTCGTGGTGGCGGTCGTGGCGGTGGTGGCCGCCGCGATGGTCGTCCCCGGCGAACCGGAGCGACCGGGCGACGGGTGCCCGCCCCGCGACACGCGGGTCACCGCCCCCTACGCGATCACCGGCTACTGGGTGATCCCGCGCGCCGACCGGTGCGTGACGCGGCGCATGGTCGAGGCGATCCACGCCACCGGCGGCGACACGCTGATCACGTTCGGCCCCCGCTTCTCCGCCTCGCCCGACCCCGACGGCTTCACCGCCTGCCGCGTCGACGGGGTGCCGTGCCAGGAGGTGCCGGGCATCCAGGTCCGGCACGTCTACACGTATGTGACCAGCGAGCAGTTCGGGAAGGGCATGCTGCGCTGCCCCGGCATCGACCGGCGGGTGGTGAGCGGCGAGCGGATCTTCTACCGGCTGACGCTGGCGGAGTCCTGCGCCGACCCCGTGCACGACCTCGTGCTCGTCTCCACCGACGGCGACGGGATCGGCGTCCTCATGGCCGAGGCGAGCGCGTACGGCATGACGGTCTTCCCCGGGCTGCCGGCGGCGCCGCAGCGGGTGGGCAAGCCGTGGGAGCCCGACCTCGGACACGTCGACGCGCTCAACGCCTTCACCGCGCGGGTCCTCGCCGACTACCGGCAGCGGTTCGCGGCGCGGTCGGCGTTCGGCGGGGTCTACCAGTCGTTCGAGCTGGCCATGCGGGCGCGGTCCGACCGCGACCCCGTCATCGCCCTGTACGCGGCCCAGCACGAGGTGGTCGCCGCCGCGCTGCCCGGCAAGAAGATCGTGGTCAGCCCGTACATCGACGGCCGGCGCGGGCGCGGGTTCCCGCCGGAGCAGGTGGAGGAGGGCCTCGCCGACATCGCCGGCACCCGGGCGGGCCTGCCCATGGCCGTGGCCGTTCAGGACGGTCGCGGCACCGGCAAGGTCCCGGTGCACGGCGAGCACGAGGGTGCGGTCGCGGTCGCGGCCCGCCTCGTCCCGGTCGTCGGCCAGGTGACCAACGAGCAGGGCTACTACGGCTCCACCCGCGACTTCATGGTGGCGGCGGCGCGGCGGGTGCCCGACGGGGTGGAGCTGTGGGCGAACATCGAGGGGTTCGAGCCCACCCCCGCGGCCGGCGAGTGCGGGCGGGTCGATCCGCTGCCGCTGCGCGGGCGCACCACGAAGGCCCGGCTCGACCAGCAGGTCATGGCCGTCGCCCCGCACTCCACGAAGATCATCTCGTACGGGTGGGACCCCTTCTTCACCTGCCAGGACGGGCCCGGTGGCCCGTCCCTCGCCGACGTCATCGCGCAGGGGTGGCAGCAGCCGATCGTCGTCTCCGCCCACCCCAAGGAGCTGAACGGGCGGGCGGGCGTCCAGGTCGAGGGCTACAACCTCAAGGGCGGCACCCTGCGCTTCGGCCAGACCGAGGTGGCGCAGGAGTGGTACGCGCCCGGACGGCTGGAGTCGGCCTGGGCGCCGTACCCGCCGACGGGGTCTCCGACCGCGATCACCGCCACCAACGGCGCCGGTTTCACGAGCACGAGCCCGTACGTGCTGCAGTAGCTTCCCGGTATTTGTACGCAGACAGAACCCGGCTTACGGCGGCACTGTCAAGAGCCGGAAGCCGTCACACCTATGTCAGGAGCCTCACGATGTCACTGGCCACGAACCCGTTCACCGCGACCAGGGAGGGCGAGCGGCACGCCGTCTACGCCAGGCTCGCCGCGGAAGGGCCCGTGCACCAGGTGACGCTCCCGACGGGCCGCGTGGTCTGGATGGTCACCGGGCACGCCGAGACCAGGGAGCTGCTGTCCGACCCGCGCCTGGTCAAGGGCGGATGGCGGCTGGGGCCTTACGCCCATGACCTGCCCGAGGACGTCGCCCGCGGCATCCACTCGCACATGCTCCTGAGCGACCCGCCCGACCACACGCGGCTGCGCCGGCTCGTGACCGGGGCGTTCACCCGGCGCCGGGTCGAGCGGCTGGCGCCGCGCATCGAGGCGACCACCGCGAGGCTGCTCGACGCGATCGAGGGCGAGGAGAACGCCGACCTGGTGGCCGCGCTGGCGTACCCGCTGCCGATCGACGTCATCTGCGACCTGCTCGGCATCCCCGACGACAACCGCGAGTCGTTCCGCACCTGGACCCAGGTGGTCGTCTCGCCGGGCATGTCCCCCTTCGAGGTGTACGAACGGGCGAACCTCGAGTTCCTCGACTTCACCCGCGAGCTGATCGCGGCCAAGCGGTCCACCCCGCAGGACGACCTGCTCTCCGCCCTGATCGCCGCCCGCGACGGCGACGAGCGGCTGAGCGAGCAGGAGCTGACGTCGATGATGTACCTGCTCGTGATCGCCGGCCACGAGACGACCGTCAACCTGATCGCCAACAGCATCCTCGCCCTGCTCACCCACCCCGACCAGCTCGCCCTGCTGCGCGCCGAGCCGGAACGGATCGACAACGCGATCGAGGAGCTGCTGCGCTACGACGGCCCGCTGCAGAACACGCTGACCTACCTGACCAAGGAGCCGATCGAGGTCGGCGGGACGACGATCCCCGAGGGGGTGGGCGTGGTCGTGTCGCTGCTGGCCGCCAACCGCGACTTCCCGCAGGGCGACCGGCTCGACATCACCCGTGACGACGTCACGCACACCGCCTTCGGCCACGGCCTGCACTACTGCCTGGGCGCCCCGCTCGCCCGGCTGGAGGGCCGGATCGCGCTCGAGGCGCTGTTCGCCCGCTTCCCCGGCCTGCGGCTCGACGTTCCCGCCGGCTCCCTCACCCGCACCCCTTCGGTGCTCATGAACGGCCTCGACGCGCTGCCCGTACGGCTCCGCTGATCACCCCTTCGTGGCGCCCGCGGTCAGGCCGCCGACAAGATGGCGTTCTGCGACGGCGTAGAAGATGAGCGCGGGCACCATGGCCAGGATGAGGTAGGCCAGGATGCGGGCGGTGTCGGAGGCGTACTGGCCCTGGAACTGCTGGATGCCGAGCGGCAGCGTCCAGCTGGCCTCCTCGCTGAACACCACGAGCGGCAGCATGAAGTTGTTCCAGCTCCCCACGACGGCGAGCACCGACACGGTGGCGACGGCGGGCCGGGCCATCGGCAGCAGGATCCGCCAGAAGAACCCGAAAGGCGTGCACCCGTCGATGGTGGCGGCCTCCTCGATCTCGCCGGGGATGCTGCGGAAGAAGCCGCGCAGGATGATGATCGTCAGCGGCAGCCCGAACGCGGCCTGCGTGAGGATGACGCCGAGCGGGTTGTCCAGCAGGCCGAGCGTGCGCAGCAGCACGAAGATCGGCAGGATGGCCACCGCGAACGGGAACATCAGCCCCGCCGTGAACAGCGTGAACCACAGCTCCCGGCCGCGGAAGGCGAACCGGGCGAAGACGAACGCCGCGAGCGCCGACAGGGCCACGGTCAGCACGGTCGTGGCGACGGCGATGAACGTGCTGTTCCACAGCTGCCCCCAGAACGACCCCGAGGCGAGCACGTCGGTGTAGTTGGCCGTCACCCATGTCTCCGGCAGCCCGAACGGGTTGCCGGACAGCTCGCTGTTGTCCTTGAAGCCGCCGAGCAGCGCGTACAGCACAGGGACGATCATGAACGCGCCCACGACGACGGCGATCGCGTGCAGCGGCAGGGTCGTGCGCCGCCTTGTGTTCATGCTCAACGCCGGCCTCCCATCGAGGTGGTGGCGCCCTCCAGGTCCCGGCGCATGACGTAACGCTGGTAGACGAGGGCGAAGACAAGGCTGAGGACGAACATCGCGACGCTGATCGCGCTCGCGTAACCGACCTGGGTGCGTTTGAAGCCCCACTCCATCATGGTGACGGCCAGCGTCTCCGACGAGTGCGACGGGCCGCCGCCGGTGAGGATCCAGACCAGGTCGAACAGCTGGATGGAGTAGATGACCGACAGGAACACGCTGATCCGGATCGTCGGGCCGAGCAGCGGCAGCGTGATGTACCGGAACGTCTTCCAGCCGGTCGCCCCGTCGATCTGGGCGGCCTCGACGAGCTCGTTCGGGATGTTCTGCCGGCCGGCGAGATAGATCATCATGTGGAAGCCGAAGTACTTCCACGTCATGACCAGGAACAGCGACGGCAGCACGGTGTCGGGGTCGGCCAGCCACTCCGACTCCCACCCGAAGACCGACAGCAGCTCGTTCGCCATCCCCGCGTCGGGACTGAGGATGAGCGAGAACAGCACCCCCGTGATCACCTCGGACAGCACGTACGGCGCGAAGAACACCAGCCGGTAGACCGCCCGGCCGCGGATGCGCTGGTTCAGCAGCATCGCGATGGCCAGCGCGAACGGCAGCTGCACGAGGAGCGTCAGCGCGATCAGCACCAGCAGGTGCCACAGGTCCTCGGCGAAGATGTCGCTGGTGAACAGGCGGGTGAAGTTGTCGAGCCCGATGAAGTCGGTGGGCAGGCCGCCGAAGCCGTTCCACTTGAACAGGCTGGAGTACGCGGCCACCAGCAGGGGAGTCACGACCAGCAGCAGGAAGAGCACGACGGCGGGCAGCAGGAACAGGGCGATGGTCACCCAGCGTCCCCGCCTCGGGGGGTCGGGCGCGGGGGGCGGTGACGCGACCGCCTCCGGCGCTCTCGTGAGGGTCGTCATTCCGTCTCCTTGAGCGTGGGGGACCTCGCCGCGGGCGGCGCCCCCACGAGGAGGGGCGTGGGGGCGCCGCCCGCGGCGAAGCGGGTGGGCTGACCTCGGGACGGGGTCAGCCTTCGCTCATGGCCACCTCGGTGATGTCCTCGGCGATCTCCTCGGGGGTCTTCGTCCCGCCGATGAGCTCGGCCACGCTGTCGTTGACCTGCTGGCCCACCGCGGGCGGGTATGCCTGGTCGAGGTAGAGCTGGTAGCCCGTGGCCCCGGCCAGCATCGTGGCGACCTGCTTGAGGTTCGGGTCCTTGACCGCCTCCTCCTCGCCCTTGAGCACCGGCAGCACGCCGCCGGCCTCGACGGCCTTGGTGTGGTTCTCCATCGCGGTCATGTACTTGGCGAACTCCACGGCCTCCGGCGGGGCGTCCGCGCCGACGGCCAGCCCGCCGCCGCCGCCGAACGCGTCACCGATGGAGCCCTTGCCGCCCTCGACCGCGGGGAACGGGAAGAAGCCGAGGTCCTCGCCGAGCCCCTCGCCCGCGTCCGCCTGGGTGGCGGGCGCCCACTGGCCCATCAGCTCCATGGCGGCCCCGCCGTTGCCCATCACGGCGGCCTGGCCGTCGGCGGTGCCGTAACCGGCGCCGAGGAAGCCGCGCTGGAAGGGCTGGAGGTCGGCGAGTGCCTTGAGCTGCTGCCCGGCGGTCACGAAGTCGGGCTTGGTGAAGTCGTGGTCGGTGGCGGCCTGCTTGAGCGCGTCCAGGCCGCCGATGCGCATGGCGAGATAGGCCCAGTAGTAGTGGCCGGGCCACTTCTCCTTGCCGGCGAGCGCGATCGGGGTGACGCCGGCCGCCTTGAGCTTCTGGACCGTCTCCAGGAAGGCCGACCACGTGGCGGGCGGCTCGGTGATGCCCGCCTTGGCGAAAAGTTTCTTGTTGTACCAGAAACCCACCACGCCGATGTCCGTCGGCAGCCCGTAGGTCCTGCCGTCCACCTGGTACGCGCTCAGCGCCGCAGGGGTGAACGTGGGCAGGACGTCGGCGACGTCGTCGGTGATGTCCTTGACCAGACCGGCGTCGATCTGCTGCTGGAGCACGCCGCCGCCCCAGGTGGCGAACAGGTCGGGGGCCTGCCCCGACTGCGTGACCGTGGTGAGCTTGGCCTTGTAGGCGTCGTTCTCCAGGACGGTCGCCTTGATGGTGACATGTGGGTTCTTGGCCTCGAACTCCTTGGCGCGCTGCGCCCACAACGTCTTGAGCGGGTCGGCGGTCGACAGATGCCACCACTCGATCTCTACCTTGGCGGGGGAGCCGCCGCCTTCCTGCGGGGCCTCCGCGCTCCCACCGGCCCCGCCACAGCCGGCGACGAGCACAGCGGCTGTGAGGAGCACCAGACTGCGTTTCATCGGGGTCCCTTCGTCAGTCGGCGAAACTTTCGTGATACCCCCGATAATTTCAATGCCTGGATCGTAAGTAAGGCCCCTAACGGCGTCAACACCCCGCACGTGAGCGATCCCAAACCGAAACTTTCGGATAGACTCCGAAGTTGTGTCAGGTAAGAGGCGCGTCACGATCGCCGTGATCGCGGAAGAGGCCGGGGTATCCATCCCCACGGTCTCGAAGGTCATCAACGGGCGTCCGGAAGTCGCGCCGGCGACCCGCCATCGGGTCGAACGGCTCCTGCAGGAGCACGGCTACCAGCGGCGCATCAGTCACGACGGCACCCCGGCGGGGCTGGTCGACCTCGTCTTCGCCGAGATCGAGTCGCCGTGGGCGATGGAGATCGTCCGAGGGGCGGAGAGCGCCGCCCACGAGGCCGGGGCCAGCGTGGTCGTCTCGGTCCTGCACACCCACGCCGGACCGGGCCGCGACTGGCTCGAACGCCTCGCGGCCCGGCGCACCGACGGTGTGGTGATCGTCGCCTCGCGGCTGTCCGCGGGCATCCAGGCGCAGCTCAGCGCCCGTTCGCTGCCGTTCGCGGTGGTCGACCCGGAAGGCGAGCCCGCGCCCGGCGTGGTCTCGGTGGGCGCCACCAACTGGAACGGCGGCCTCGCCGCCACCCGCCACCTGCTCGAGCTCGGCCACCGGCGGATCGCCACGATCAGCGGCCCCGCCGACATGCTCTGCAGCCAGGCGCGCATCGACGGCTACCGCGCCGCCCTGGAGACGGCCGGCGTCCCGGTGGTGCCCGAGCTCATCAGGCGCGGAACGTTCCTCGTCGACTCCGGACACGACCACGGGCACGCCCTGCTGTCACTGCCCGAGCCGCCCACGGCCATCTTCGCGGGCAGCGATCTGATGGCCTTCGGCGTGTTCGAGGCCGCCCGCCAGCGCGGCCTTCGGGTGCCGGAAGACCTGAGCGTGGTGGGCTTCGACGACCTGCCGCTGGCCGCGTCGGCCTGGCCGCCGCTGACGACCGTGCGCCAGCCGTTGCAGGAGATGGCGGCCCTGGCCACCCGTACGGTGCTGGCGATGAGTCAGGGCGAGAACCCCGAGACCAAGCGCGTCGAGCTGGCGACCGAACTCATCGTCCGCGAGAGCACGGCGCCTGTCGCGTGACGGCTCAGCCGGCCTGCCGCGCGCGCTCGACGTACTCCATGATCTTCGGCAGGTCGCCGGGCGCCAGCCAGGCGACCTGACTGCTCACCCTCGTGCTGATCTCGTCCTGGTGGTCGCGCCACAGCGCCGCCGTGGCCGCCGAGATCCGCTCGTCGGTGCGCGGGTCGATGGCGTAGGGGACGGTGAGCGCCTGCCAGCGGGCGGCGAGCTCCCGCACCTGGGGGTCGTCTACCGGTGTGCCGTCCTCCACGTGCTGCTTGAACGCGCGCACCAGCTCCAGCCACTCCGTCTTGGTGGCTGTGACCGCCTCCTCGCCCACCTCGGCCTGGCGCCGGGCCAGCAGCTCGCGCTGCTCCTCGCTGAAGTAGTTCTCGTACACGGACATCATCTCCAAGGTCTGCAGAAACTGATCAGGGTCCGGCATGACGGCGGCGTCGAGCTGCCGGATCAGGCCGCGGAGCTGCTCGCTCAACCGGGCCGCGCGGGCGGCGTACACCTCGAACTCGGCGAGTTGCGCGGTGAACAGGTCGCGCAGCGGCGCCAGGTCGTCCGGCGAGCGCACGAGCGCCGCCGCGATCTCCTCCAGCGAGAGGCCGAACCTGCGCAGGGCCCGCACGCGGTAGAGCCGGCGCACGTCCGACGCCGTGTAGCGGCGGTGCCCTGAGGCGGTCCGCTCCTGCGGGCGGACGAGACCGATCTCGTCGTAGTGGTAGAGCGTCCTGACGGTGATCCCTGTCCTGCGGGACACCTCTCCGATGCTCCAGCGCTGCTCGACGCCGTCTTCGTGCATGCCCCAGAACGTACGGCCTCCCGCCACGGGAGGTGCAAGCCGGCCGGTAGGGTCCTGTGAGGTGATGACGGAGTTGGAAGGGCTGGCCGGGCGGCTGCGCGAGTTCGCGAGGGCCCGCGAGTGGGAGCAGTTCCACACGCCGAAGAACCTCGTGATGGCCCTCGCCGGTGAGGTCGGTGAGCTGGTGGCCGAGTTCCAGTGGCTGACCGCCGACGAGTCCGCCGATCCCGGCCCCGAGGCGCTCGCCCGCATGCGCACCGAGCTCGGTGACGTGACGCTCTACCTCGTCCGCCTCGCCGACGTCCTCGGCGTCGACCTCGTCGAGGCGGCCCGCGCCAAGCTCGACGACAACGAACGCCGCTACGACGCCGACAGCTACCGGGGCTCCGCCCGTAAAGCCCCGCCCCTGCCGGGCTAGTCACCCATAGGGTGACATCCATGCGTTTTGGCGTGCTCGGCCCCCTGGCCGTCTGGACCGACGCGGGCGAGCCGGTCACGATCCCCGGACTCAAGGTCCGCGCGCTCCTCACCGACCTGCTCGTCCACGAGGGTCACCCGGTGTCCGTCGACCGGCTCGTCGACGACCTGTGGGGCGACGACCAGCCCGCGAGCCCGGCGAGCGCGCTGCAGGTCCGCGTCTCGCAGCTGCGCAAGGCGTTGGAGGACGCCGAGCCCGGCGCGAAGAACCTCGTCGTCTCCCGCGCCCCCGGCTACCTGCTGCGCTGCGACGACGGCGCGCTCGACGCCGACCGCTTCGCCGGCCTGCTCGCCAAGGCCGAGGCCGCGACCAGCCCCAGGGCGCGCGCCGACCTGCTGGGCAGCGCGCTCGCCCTCTGGCGCGGCCCCGCGTACGCCGACTTCGCCGACGAGGAGTACACCAGGTCGGCCGTCGTGCGCCTTTCCGAGCAGCGGCTGTCGGCGCTGGAGCAGCACGCGGAGGCGCGGCTCGAGCTCGGCGAGCACGCGCTGCTCGTCGGCGAGCTCGGCGATCTGGTGGCCCGCCACCCCCTCAGGGAACGCCTGCGCGCCGTCCACATGCGCGCCCTCTACCGCGCGGGACGCCAGAGCGAGGCGCTGGCCGGTTACGCCGAGCTGCGCGACCTGCTGGCCGAGGAGCTCGGCCTCGACCCAGGGCCCGAGCTGGCCGCCCTGCACCAGGCGATCCTCGGCCAGGACCCGGCGCTGAGCGTGCCCGCCGAACGTCCGGTGACCAACCTGCCCGCCTCCGTCAGCAGGCTCATCGGACGGGAGGAGGCGCTCGCCGAGGTGTGCGGGCTGGTCGAGGACGAGCGGCTCGTGACGCTCACCGGCAGCGGCGGGGTCGGCAAGACCCGGCTGGCCGTGGAGGTGGCGAGCCGGCTGCTCGACTCGTACGCCGACGGAGCCTGGTTCGTCGCCCTCGACCAGACGTCACGGTCGCCGGCCGAGAGCGTCGTCGCCGCCCTCGACATCAGGGAGGACGCCTCCGACGGCTCGCCGGAGGGCCGCCTGGTCGCCGCGCTGCGTTCCCGCCGGATGCTGCTCGTCCTTGACAACTGCGAGCACGTCGTCGAGCAGGTGGCCGAGCTGGCCGCGACGCTGCTGCCGGCGTGCCCCGGCGTGCGGATCCTGGCGACCAGCCGCGAGCCGCTGGCCGTCGCCGGTGAGGTGCTGTGGAGCGTGCCGCCGCTCGACGTGCCCTCCAGCGCCGACCTCACCTCCATGGCGCGCTCGGACGCCGTCCGGCTGTTCGTGGTCAGGGCCGCGGCCTCCGCCCGCGGGTTCGCGCTCGACGCGTCCAACGCGCAGGCCGTCGCGCAGCTGTGCAGGCGGCTCGACGGCATCCCGCTGGCGCTGGAGCTGGCCGCCACCCGGGTGCGCGCCCTCGGCGTCCACGGCGTGGTGGCCCGGCTGGACGACCGGTTCCGGCTGCTCGCCTCAGGGACGCGCGGAGCCCCGGCCAGGCAGCGGACGCTCACCGCGGTGATCGACTGGAGCTGGGAGCTGCTGACCGACGACGAGCGGACCGTCCTGCGCCGTCTCGCCGTGCACGCCGACGGCTGCACGCTGGAGACGGCCGAGGCCGTCTGCACGCTGGACGCCGCGGATTTCGACGTGCTCGACCTGCTCGCCCGGCTGGTGGACAGGTCGCTGGTCGTGGTCGCCGACGCCCCGACCGGCGTCCGGTACCGGTTGCTGGAGTCGGTGTCCGAGTACTGCAGGGCCAAGGCGGCGCAGGCCGGCGAACTCGACCGCGTACGCCTCGCCCACCTGCGCCACCACCTCGGGCTGGCCGAACGCGCAGAGCCCGAGCTGTACGCGCACCACCAGCGCGAATGGCTGCTGCGCCTGGACGCCGAGGCCGCCAACATGCGGACGGCGCTCGACACGGCGGTGGCCCGCGCCGACGCCGCCGCGGCGGCGCGGCTGGTGAACGCGCTCACGTGGTACTGGTTCCTGCGCGGCAGGCTGGCCGAGGCCCGTCGCTCCATCGACGCGGCCCTGTCCGTGCCGCCGACGCCCGAGGCGGAGGGGGTACGCGCCCGCACCGCCGCCTGGCGGGCCGCGTTCGCGCTGCTGGCCGGCGAGCAGGCCGACTGGCGCCCGGCGCTGGAGGCCGTCGCCGACCCTCGGGAGCGGGCCAGGGCCGAGCTGTTCGTCGGCCTGCACGTCGCCGACATGCCCACCGGCCAGGAGCTGACCGAACGCGCCATGGCCACCTTCCAGGAGGTCGGCGACACGTGGGGGATCGCCCTCGCCCTCACCCGGCAGGCCATGGACGCCTTCACCCGCCGCGACCACGAGGCGCTCGAAAGGATCGGCGGTGAGAGCGCCCGCCTGTTCACCGAACTGGGCGACCGCTGGGGCCTGCTGCGGGCCACCGAGTGGCTGGCCTCACTGGCCGAGATGCGACACGACGCCGACGAGGCCGCCAAGCTGTTCGGCGAGGGGCTGCGCATGGCCGAGGACCTCGGCCTGTGGCCCGAGGTCGCCGGGCACACCGCGTGGCTCGGCTGGGTCGCGCTCGGCAGGGGCGACTACGACACCGCCGTCGAGATCTGCGAACGCGCGCTGAAGCTCGCCGTGGCGCAGGGCTACGCCCGCGGCACGAGCATGGCCCAGATGGGCCTCGCCTTCGCCGCGCGCCGGGCCGGCCGGTTCGACCTGGCCGAGCAGCACCTGAACCAGCTGCTCGAAGGGGTGCCGCGCGGCCGCGACGAGGCGTTCCCACTGCACCTGCCCGACACCCTGACCGAGCTCGGCCACCTCCTGCAGCAGCGCGGCGACGCCGAGGCCGCCCTGCCGCTGCAGGTCGAGGCGCTGGCCCTCGCACTCAGGATCGGCGACCCCAGCACCGCGGCGGCCGCCGTCGAGGGCGCCGCGGCCGCCGCGCCGTCGGCCGAGCAGACGGCCAGGCTCCTCGGAGCGGCGGACGCGGCCAGGAGACACCACCGGTCGCCCGTCGGGGTGTCGGGGCTGGCCGACATCGAACGTGCCGAGTCCCGCGCGCGGGCCGCCCTGGGGGACGCGGCGTTCGAGGCCGCGTACGCGGAGGGGGCGGCGTACAAGCTGCAGGACGTCGACCGGCTGCTCTGACGGTCACGCGTCGAACTGGGTGGCGAGGCGGTCGAAGAACTCCAGCCAGCCCGCCCTGGCCTGGGCGGCGTGCTCGTCGTCGGTGTTGACGCCGTACTGGTGGAAACGCATCGCGGTGCCGCCGCCCGCGCCCGTCAGCTCGACGGTCGCGACGGAGGCCGGGCCGTCGCCCGGCGCGTCCGGGTCGCCCGTGGTGAACACCAGCCGTGACGGCGCCTCCACCACCCGGTACGTCCCGTCCAGCGTCACTTCGAACCCCTCCTCGCCCACCAGCGTGGTGCGCCAGACGCCGCCCGGCCGGGTGTCGAGGGTGATCCGGCCCACCGGCGTGGCCAGCGACGCGGGCCCGAACCAGCGCGCGAACCGCTCCGGCTCCGTCCAGGACGCCCACACCGCCTCCGGGGGAGCGGCGAAGTGGCGGGTGATCACGTACTCGGCGGTCATCATGGTGGTTGTCCTTCCTGCGGCGGCTGAGGACACCACCGTGCCCGCCGCCGCTTACGAGACCCTTCTCCTCGCCTTAAGGCGCGTGGCACGCTGAACCGTATGTGGATCATCCGCGCCGGCAAGGTGCTCACCGGACGTCCTGGAGAAGTCATCACCGACGGGGAGGTCCGCGTCGACGGGGCGACGATCGTCTCCGTCGGCCCGCGCGGCAGCGCCGGCACCGACGGCGACGTCCTCGACCTGCCCGGCCACACGCTGCTGCCAGGACTCGTCGACGCCCACGTCCACCTCGGGTTCGACGCGCGCGTCGACCCGCTCACAGGGCGCGGCCCCGAGAGCGACCACCACCTGCTGCTGCGCATGGCCGAGAACGCCCGCAAGCTCGTCTCCGCCGGCGTCACCACCGCCCGCGACCTCGGCTCCCGCTCCTTCCTCGACGTGGCGCTGCGCGACGCCGTCGAGGAGGGCTTAGCCGTCGGCCCGCACATCGTGGCCGCCACCCGGCCCATCACGATCACCGGCGGCCACTGCTGGTACATGGGCGGCGAGGCCGACGACGAGGCCGCCATCCGCCGCGTGGCCAGGGAGAACCTCCGCGCGGGCGCCGACTGCCTCAAGGTGATGGCCTCCGGCGGCCTCATGACGCCGGGCGCGCCGCCCAGCTGGATCTCCCAGTACGGCACCGAGCAACTCCGCGTCGTCGTCGAGGAGGCCGCCACGCGCGGCAAGGGCGTCGCCGCGCACGCCCACGGGCACGACGCGATCCGCAGCTGCGTCGAGGCCGGGGTCACCACCATCGAGCACTGCTCGTTCCTCGCTCCGTCCGGACACCGCTTCGACCCCGAGCTCATCGGCTTGATCGCGGAGAGCGGCACGTACGTCTGCCCCACCGTGCACGGCTCGGTCGAGCGGATCCGCGCGGTTCACGGCGCCGAGATATTCGACGCCTGGCTCAGCGGCGTGGCCACGATGCGCGAGGCCGGGGTCCGGCTCGTCGCGGGGACCGACGCCGGGTTCGCGGTCGGCGGCGTCGCCAACCGCACCGACGGGTACGTCGGCGGGCTGGAGACCTTCGCGACCGTCGGTTACCGCAATGCCGAGATCATCGAGCTGGCCACCGTACGGGCCGCCGAGGCCTGCGGGGTGGGCGACGTCACCGGCAGCCTCGACCCCGGCAAGCGGGCCGACCTGATCGCGGTCGCGGGCGACCCGCTCGAACGCCTGGCCGACCTGCGCGAGCTGCGGCTCGTCCTGGTCTCAGGACGGTCCGTCGGACAGACGGCCGTCGACACCGTGGCTGACTCCGTCGGCTGACACACGAGGAGAAGACATGCTGCCCTGGTCCGCCGAACTGGCCGGCCGACTGGACCACCACGTCGTCGACAGCTCCGTGCTGCGCGGCAACCCGCTGGGCGACCCGCACGAGCGCCCGCTCATGGTGTACGTCCCGCCCGGCTACGACTCCGAGCCCGACCGCCGCTACCCCGCCCTGTACGTGCTGCTCGGCTACACCGGTCACGTCGCCATGTGGATGAACCGGACGCCGTTCCGCCAGCCGTACCCTGAGCTGGCCGACGCGATGTTCGCGGCCGGGGACGCGCCGCCCGCCATCGTCGTGTACGTGGACGCCTGGACCGCCCTCGGCGGCAGCCAGTACCTCGACTCGCCTGGCACCGGCCGGTACCACACGTACCTGCGCGACGAGATCGTGCCGTACGTGGACGAGCACTACCGGACCATCCCCGACCGCGACCACCGGGCGATCACCGGCAAGTCGAGCGGCGGCTACGGCGCGATGGTCACCGCGATGCTCGCCCCCGACGTGTTCGGCGCGCTGGCCACGCACGCCGGCGACGCGCTGTTCGACGTCAGCTACCGCCCCGGCTTCCCCGCGCTGGCGCGCAGGCTGCGCGACATGTACGACGGCTCGTACGAGACCTTCCTGCGCGACTTCCGCGGCCGGGTCGCCGGCACGAAGCAGGGCGATCTCGAACTCCTGGAGGCATACGGGTACGCGGCCGCCTACTCCGCCGAACCCGACGGGGCCGTACGCGTGCCGTTCGACCACACGGGCGCGGTCGTGCCCGAGGTGTGGCGGCGATGGATCGACCGCGACCCCGTCACGATGGCCGCTCAGCCGCAGTACGCCGAGGCGCTCCGATCCATGCGCGCCATCTGGGTGGACGCCGGCAGCCGCGATGAGTACTTCCTCGACCTCGGCGCCGTCGCGTTCCGCCAGGCGATCCTGGCGGCGGGCGTACCCGAGGAGCGGATCTTCTTCGAGCTGTTCGACGCAGGTCACGGCGGCATCGAGTACCGCTACCCGCTCGCCCTGGCCTGGCTCGCGCGCCGGCTCACGTAGCGGCCCCGCTAGGCTGCCCCAATGACACTGAAGGACCAGGTGCGCGAGCTGCGCCTGCAGGGCAAATCGCCCAAGGAGATCGCCCGCGCCCTCAAGGTCGCCCCGTCGGTCGTCGCGCCCCTCGTGCGCGAGATCGCGGCCGAGACCGCCGGCACGGGCGAGGCCGAGGTGGTCGGCTGCTGGATCAACGTCGGCTGGAGCGAGGGGCTCCTTGTGGACCAGGCGCGCGGCTGGGTCGACAAGGAACCCGCCGCGGGCACCGGCGGCATGGTGAGCGTGCTCGTCGCCCGGCGGCACAGCTGGGACCGGCTGCGGGTCGGCGGCTTCCTGGCCGACGTCTACTGCATGGGCGTGAAGAACGCCATCGGTCCCGACGTCATCGACGACCGCTTCCTGAGCGAGTTCCGCGAGTACTTCTTCAGCGACTACCCGGGTTGGCAGGAGGCGCCGTTCGAGCTCGTCCAGCACCTGGTGCTCGGGTCGATCGACTACGCGCGCGGGCTCGGGTTCGAGCCGGACTCGGCCTTCGAGGCCGGGGCCGACCTGCTCGGCACGCTCGACGGCGACCCGGCGATCACGTTCGGCCGCGACGGCAAGCCGCACTACGTCGAGTTCCCCGGCGACGACCCCGCCAAGGTCCTGCGCACCCTCCGCCACACCCTCACCGACGACCAGTTCACCCACACCACCCCAGCCCACTAACCCCCAACGGCCGAAGGCCGGCCCTGTAGCGGGACGAACCTTCGGCCGACGAGGTGCTGTGTCGCCTATCGGCGGGTCTTCACGGCATTTCGAGGAGGCGGATGCGTAAGTCGCGACGGGCAGTCGTTCTGGCTGCCACGATCTTCGGGTTAGGGCCGTTCATCGTCGGATGTGCACCGGATGTTTCCCAAGTGCCGCCTGGCACGCTTCAGGAGATCCGCGGCATCGGCTCTGTGCAGGCGGAATCCAGCCTGCATATTCACGAAGACACGATAGAGGTGACGAATCTGTTCGTCATCGACGTCGACGGCTCCAGCGTCGAGGACGCGGTCGACACAGCTGTCGACCTCCTCCAAGCACGTGGATGGCGGTCCCTCGGTAAGCATCCGGACCTTGTAGGTATGACATCAGCCAAATGGGATGCTTATGCGACCGTAAGAGCGTTCGACTCCGAAGAGTTGGTGCACTACCCGGACGTTCTGAAGGCGTTGAAGGTTATGTCTGCCGAAACGGAGCATTCCGTAATTGTCGAGGTTATGGCGAATTACGGTGAACTGTAAGCCTGCAAGAGGTTCGGGGTGCTGCAGGCTCAGGTGAAAGGCGGTCGCACCTGTCCGTCCGCTATAACGCCGTACACGATCACGGGGCCGTGCCAGACGAACCGCACCGCCCGCCCAGCACGGTCCATCCAACGCGTCGCCCGTCTGGAGCGCCGCCCGCCCAGCGCCGCCTATTCAACGCGCCGCCCGCCTAGGGCCTGTATGGGATCGAGATCAGAGGGATACACCTCCGATCGTGGCAGGCCGGCGCCATGGCAGGTGTCTTCGAGCAGGTGATGATCGCTGAGTCGGCAGTCCGGGGCAGGTCGGCCTCGACCTGGTCAGCGTGGACTCCACCTGTCGGCCGCCCGCGCGCCCGCCGCGGCGCGGTGGCCGCCGACAAGGTGTACCCGCTCTCGCGGCAATCGCGCCTACCTGCGGCGATGCGGCATCAAGGCGGTCATCCAGGAGAAGGCCGACCAGGCGGCCCACCGCGAGAAGCGCGGCTCCCATGGTGGCCGCCCGGCCAGTCACGATCCCGATCTCTGTAAGGAGCGGGACACGGCGGAACGCTGCATCGAACAGATGAAGGAGCGGCGTGGGCCCGCCTTCCGCTTCGACAAGACGCCCACAAGGTACCTGGCCGGCCTCCATCAGATCCTCCCGAGGGGACCGTCGCCTTGAGGCGACGGGGGAATCGGGAGCGGGAGGGCCGTCAAGGCCCGAGCGTGCAGTGACAGAACCTCGGAAATTGTCGCCACCTCCGGATACGATTGCTTTCGTGCTTTCGTGCTTTCGTGCTTTCGTGCTTTCGGGCATCGGTCAGGGCTTGGCCGTCGTCTCCCGCGCAAGCGGGGCGAGAAGCCGCTCTCTTCAGGGAGCGGAGGAGTCACCTTGTGGATCCTCGGTCTTCAACCGGCCTGAAGATCCGAACTCCGGTGCCGGGCCGGTCGAAGTGGGCGAGCACGTCGCCGGAGCGCTTCACATTCTGTCGCCCCAAGTGTGGAGCCATAAAAGTGACTACCTGTAACACTCGAGCCTCGGGCGCGACCCCGGTCTCCGGGGGCCGATGATCGTCCGGTGGCGGTCGGCCTGTCAGGCGCGATCGTGGAGAGTGATCTGGTAGCCGTCGGGGTCGGCGAAGGTGAATGTCCGGCCGAAGGGGCCGTCGATCGGTGCGGAGGCGATGGTGTGACCGTCGGCGACCAGAGCATCGTGAATGGCTTGGACGTCTGTGGCGTGGAGCCAGATCGCGGTACCGATGCCGGGCCGAGCAGCGGATGCGAGATCGGTGCCGGGAACGATGTCGCGGAGTGCGAACGTGATCGGCTTCGTGTCGAAGACGACGGCGTGCGGAGGTCCGGTCTGCGCGCGGACGAGGCCGAGGTACTGCTCGTAGAACGCCTGCGAAGCGTCGAGGTCGCTCACTTGGAGCGAGATGAAGTCGGGTCCGGTGGCGGGCATGACGATGCTCCTTCTCTTCGTGTCAGTTTTCTGACACAGGCGAATCTATGTCAGAATGCTGACATGAGTCAAAACGGTGGCGGCGTCGACCTGGAGACGTCACTGGGCTACCTGCTGAAGGAAGCGTCGAGCGCCCTCCGTACGGCGATGGAGGAGGTGCTGCGGCCGCTGGGGATGAGCGTGACGCACTACTCCTGCCTCGAACTGCTGGCTCAACGACCGGGCCTGTCGAACTCCGAGCTGGCGCGGGGCGCGTTCGTGACCCGGCAGACGATGAACGTGCTGCTCCAGGCCCTGGAACGAGACGGCTACGTGACCAGGCCCGCGGAGGCACCCGTCGGGAAGGTCCTTCCCACGCGGCTCACGCCTCGCGGCCGACGGAGCCTTGAGAAGGCGACCGTAGCGGTCCGGTCCGTCGAGGTCAGAATGCTGGCCGGCATGACCGAGACCGAGCAGTCGGACGCGTTCCGGATCCTGCGGAGCATGATCCATTCCCTGCGCGACGGCAACGACGGTACATAGCGCCTTCCCCGGCGTACGTCTCCCTCGCGCTCGGACAGGAGTGCAGCCGAGCGTGAAAATCCGTGCGGGCGACCTCGAAACCGACGGACCCCGGCTACACCCTCCGGTACGAAACCGCCACATCACCGCGTTGCACTGCTTTCGCAGGTCCGGGATCGGGCCTCGATCAGCGACCGTTTCCCATCGGTGAGGTCGTCACGCGGCCATGGCGCCGGCCTGCCACGATCGGAGGCCGAACCGCGGGCGAATCCCGCTGATCTCAACTCCGTACAGGCCCTGGCGCGTCGCTCGTCCGATGCGCCGCCTCACTCCGGACACGCGGCGTGTGGCGTCAGCGCAGGCCGGTGACGCGCAGCGTGATGTTGAGGCGGCCGGAGGTCAGCCCGGTGGCGGGATCGCCGGTGCCCGGGTGGACCTTCGGCACGCCGTGGTAGGCGAAGCGTGACGGCCCGCCGAACACGAACGCGTCGCCCGACTCCAGGCGTACATCGGTGTACGGTCTGCCGCGCGTCTCGGTGTTGCCGAACCGGAACAGGCAGGCGTCGCCGATGCTCAACGACACCACCGGGGCGTCGCTCCGCTCGTCCTTGTCCTGGTGCAGGCCCATCGTGGCCCGGTCGTCGTAGAAATTGATCAGCGCGGCATCGGGCTCGTACGCGTCCGCGCGATCGCCGTAGGCCTCGGCGACCGCGCGGCGGCCCAGGTCGGCGAGCCATTCGGGCAGCGGCGGCACCGGGCGGCCGTTCACGTCGTCGGCGGTGCGCGTGTACCGGTACGGCTGCCAGTGCCAGCCCAGGCAGACGGTCTGCACCGACATCACCCCACCTCGGGGCAGGACGGTGTGCCGCATCGGCACCGGCCCCGTCGCCCACGCGCGGCACGCCCGTACGAGCCGCCGCTGCTCGTCGAGCGTCAGCCAGCCGGGCAGGTGCACCGCCCCTGGCGCGACCTCCCGCATAGGCAGAGGAATCACCGTCCCAGTCTGTCAGCGCCCATGGACGCCCCGAACAGCCGACCGCACCATCGCGGCGTGGACGACACGGACATGCTCGTTCTCGAAGTAGTACGGCAGCGTCCGCATCCACTCGACTGTCTCGGCGTAGCTCTCGCCCAGTCGCAAGCGCGTGATCTCTTGTGCGTACGAGAAGATCCCGCGCACGTGTTCACGCTCGTGACTGCCCATGACCACCACCGCGTTCGGACGCTCACGGAAGAACGTGACCACCTCGCCGGGCGCCGGACCTCGGCCGACCAGGTCGCCGACGCTCACCAGCAGGTCGTCCGGGCGCAGGCCCACCTTCTCGAGCAGTTCGGGCAGTACGTCGAAGCAACCGTGAATGTCGCCGATGATGACCGTACGGCTCACCCGCGTGAGCCTGGGTAGCGGTCGGTCCTACCGGCGAAGGGTTATCCGAGCTGATCAGCGAACTCCCAGGACTACAGCGGTTCTGCACTCCCTTCCACGGGGCCCGCGCCCAGCCGAGCATCCTGCCTCCGATCCAGCCGCCCGCCTCTCGGCATCGGTTCGTCAGCCGTCATGCCCGCGATCGGTCGGTTCCCGGGCTTTTCACTCGGTCACAAGTCGTACCATCGGGGACAGAAGACGAACTGGCGATGCTCCACGGCGCTCCCTGGGCGTGGGTTGCCAGTGAACCGCGTACGGGCCTGTGGGCATGACGTGTGAACAGGCGGTGCGGGTGCCTGCGGTGCAGCCGGTTCGCCCCTGCCCCCGCCGGACCGGCTGGACCTCGGCTACGGGCCCGCTGACGTGGTGGCGACGACCGTTCTTCGTGCGGCCGTCGCCACCGCCCACCTCGCGTTCCTCTGACGCGCGGGCTTGCTGGTCAGGCGGTGGTGATGCGCCAAGCATGCAGGTCAGGCGGTGGCCTGGAGGGCTTCGAGGACCTGTTCGCCGTACTTGGCCAGTTTGTTTTCGCCGACGCCGTTGATCGTGCTCAACTCGGCCAACGACGACGGTGAGCGGGTGGCGATCTCGCGGAGGGTCGCGTCGTGGAAGATGACGTACGCGGGCACCCCCTGCTCCTTGGCGACAGCGGCCCGCCAGGCACGGAGGCCTTCGAAGACGGGGGCGAGCTCGGCCGGTAGCTCGGCCACGGTCTTGGCGGCCTTGGCGGAGCTGGACGTCTTCGCGCGCGCGGGGCGCAAGGTGTCGCGGCGCAGCAGGACCTTTCGTTCGCCCTTGAGCACGGCCGAGCTGGCGTCGGTCAGGACCAGGGCCCCGTAGTCGGACTCGACCGCGAGCAACCCCTGCGCGAGCAGCTGCCGCACCACGCCGTGCCACTCGGCGTTGCCCAGATCGGTCCCGACGCCGAAGACCTTCAGCGTCTCGTGGCCGTGTTGCAGCACCTTGGCGGTCGTCTTGCCGAGCAGGATGTCGGTCACCTGGCCGACCCCGAACTTCTGCCGCCGCTCATTGGCCAGCCGCCACACGGTGGACAGCACCTTCTGGGCGGCGACCGTACCGTCCCACGTCTCGGGCGGGGCCTGGCAGGTGTCGCAGTTGCCGCACGGCTGCGAGCCCTCCTGGCCGAAGTAGTCGAGCAGCATCACCCGGCGGCAGCTCGCGGTCTCGCACAGTGCCAGCATCGCGTCGAGGTGGTGCACCTGGCGCCGGCGGTGGGCCTCGTCGCCCTCCAGCGCCATGCGGCGATGCTGCACGACGTCTTGCAGGCCGTAGGCCATCCATGCGGTGGCGGGCAGCCCGTCGCGGCCGGCCCGGCCGGTCTCCTGGTAGTAGCCCTCGACCGATTTCGGCAGGTCGAGGTGGGCGACGAAGCGGACGTCTGGCTTGTCGATGCCCATGCCGAACGCGATCGTGGCCACCACGATGAGCCCGTCCTCGCGCAGGAACCGGGCCTGGTGGAGGGCGCGGGTGGCCGCGTCGAGCCCCGCGTGGTACGGCACCGCCGCGATGCCGTTGTCGGTGAGGAACTCGGCGATCTTCTCGACGGACGAGCGCGACAGGCAGTAGACGATGCCGGCGTCGTCGGGGTGCTCCTCGCGCAGGAACTGCAGGAGCTGGCGCTTCGGCTCGCTCTTGGACGTGATGCGGTAGTGGATGTTGGGGCGGTCGAAGCCGGCGACGAAGTGACGGGCCGCGTCGAGCCCGAGGCGGGAGGAGATCTCGCGGTGGGTGGCCGGGGTGGCCGTGGCGGTGAGCGCGATGCGCGGCACGTCGGGCCACAGCTCGTGCAACCGGGACAGCTCGAGGTAGTCGGGACGGAAGTCGTGACCCCACTGCGCCACGCAGTGCGCCTCGTCGATGGCGAACAGCGAGATGTCACCCTTGGCCAGCAGACGCAGCGTGGCGTCGACGCGCAGCCGCTCGGGCGCCAGGTAGAGCAGGTCGAGCTCGCCCGCGAGGAACTCCGCCTCCACGAGCTGCCGCTCGTCGAAGCCCTGGGTCGAGTTGAGGAACCCCGCCCGCACGCCCAGCGCCCGCAACGCGTCGACCTGGTCCTGCATCAGCGCGATCAGCGGCGAGATCACCACGCCCACGCCGCTGCGCACCAGCGCGGGGATCTGGTAGCACAGCGACTTGCCGCCGCCGGTGGGCATCAGGACGAGCGCGTCGCCTCCGGCGACGACGTGGTCGATGATCTCCTGTTGGCCCGCACGGAACGAGTCGTAGCCGAACACGCGGTGCAGAACGTCGGAGGGGGTATCCATGCGGCTACCTTACGTGTTCGTGGATGGACGGATCGTCAGTTCCGCCGACGGCGGACGCGCTCCTGCGAGGCCTCGCGAATCGGCCGATGGCCCCTACCGTACTCACGCCGGAGACCCTCTTCGCACCGGTGCTCGGGGCCTCTCTGTGCAGTTGTGCACTCTGTGCGTTTGTACGCAGAACGCCGGGTTGCTGATCCCTAAGTTGATGGTCGTCGGGAGCGATCACCGCCCCCGGAACCCCTCTCCTCACACTCAGGGACAGATCATGAAGCTCCGCAACGTTCTCGCCGGTACCGTCCTCGCCGGTGCGGTCATGGCCGGTGTCGCCGCCGCCCCCGCCCAGGCCGCCACGACTCAGGCCGCCACCACTCAGGCCGCCACCGCCGGCACCAGCACGGCGTCGTTCACGAAGCACTGGTTCGACGGCTACTCGGGCTACAGCCGGGGTGAGTCCCGGGGCCACCGCTCGTACTACAAGGGCTACTACTACTTCGCCAACGGTCGTTACTACTTCGACGTGGACGTGTGGGACCGTGACCGCGACCGTGAGAACACCTACGTCGACTTCGTCTACCACGACGACCGTGGCTGGCACCAGGGTCGCCGGTTCGTGACGGGCGGGCACGCGAAGTACCGCTTCAGCTACAGCGCCCGTGGCGGGTTCGACGGCTTCAAGTTCCGCATCGGTGAGGGCCGTCAGGGTCACTTCGACTGGAGCAGCTACTCGAACCGCTCCTGGTGAGGCATTCCCCGGATGATCAGAGTTCTGCAGGATGGGACCGACGGCTGATCGCAAAGGGGAGAAGCGCCTTGAATGACATCCGCGTCGACATCGACCCGGCACTGCTGACCCACCACGTCGAGCGGCTCGGCGAACTCGGCGAGCTGCCCGGCGGAGGCATGGCCCGGCTCCAGTACGACAGCTCCTGGGCCGAGGCGCAGGACCTCGTCGCCACGTGGATGCGCGAGGCGGGGCTGCGGGTGCGCCGCGACGCCGTCGGCAACGTCTTCGGCCGGCTGCCCGGCACGGACGACAGCAGGACGATCCTCACCGGCAGCCACATCGACACCGTCCCCGAAGGCGGCAAGTACGACGGCGCGCTCGGCGTCCTGGCCGGTCTGGCGGCGCTCAGGGCCCTGGCCGCGAGGGACGAGCGCCCTCAGATCTCGCTGGAGGTCGTGTCGCTGTGCGAGGAGGAGAGCAGCCGCTTCCAGGCCAACTTCTTCGGCTCGCGCGCCATGCTCGGCCTCGTCGGCCAGGAGGAGCCGCGGACGCTGAAGGACGCCGACGGGGTGACGATGGCCGAGGCGATGGTCGCGGTCGGCCTCGACCCCGCGGCCGTGGCCACCGCGAAGAGGGACGACGTCGCCGCGTTCGTCGAGTTGCACATCGAGCAGGGCAAGGTGCTGGAGTCCGCGGGCGTGGACGTCGGCGTCGTCGAGGTGATCACCGGGCTGATCTGGGAGCAGGTCGTGGTCACCGGCCGCCAGGACCACGCGGGCGGCACCCCGATGGACGATCGGCTGGACGCCGTGCAGGCCGCGGCCGAGATCACCGCAGAGATCACCCGGCACGTCGCCGGGGCCGACGGGGCGGGTCGCGTGACCTTCGGCCGCTGGGACGTGCGCCCCGGCTGGCCGAGCATCGTTCCCGGCGAGGTCGTCCTGTCCATGGACCTGCGCCACACCGACCCCGCCGACCTGCGCAAGCGCGCCACAGAAGCCAGGGAGATCGCCGCCGCCGTGGCCGCGCGCCGCGGTGTCGAGGTCACGTTCGAACGGCTCAAGGACGAGACGCCGACCCGCATGGATCCGTGGCTGCGGCAGGCGCTCGCGGACGCCGCGGCCGTCTGCGGGGCGACGTCCATGGGGCTGCCCAGCGGCGCGGGGCACGACAGCCAGCTCATGGGGGAGCACGTCCCGGCCGCGATGCTGTTCGTCCCCAGCGTCGAGGGGCGCTCGCACTGCAAGGAGGAGTTCACCCGGCCGGAGGACTGCGTCCGCGGCGCCACGGTCCTGGCCACCGCACTCCACCGGCTCGCGTACTGAGGAATGAAAACCGTTCTCGCCCGGTTGAGGGGGACATGAAGAAGAACCTGCACCCCGCGTACCGGCCGGTCGTCTTCCGTGACCCCAGCGCCGGGTCCGCCTTCCTCACCCGCTCGACCCTGACCAGCACCAAGACGGTGGAGTGGGAGGACGGCAAGACGTACCCCGTCGTCGACGTCGACGTGTCGTCGGCCAGCCACCCCTTCTACACGGGACGCGGCCGCGTCGTCGACACCGCCGGTCGCGTCGAGCGTTTCCGCCGGCGTTACAACAAGTAGCTTGACTTGCCCCCGTCCGTCCGGTTTCAGTGCTTCCAATGGGAGCTCGTCGCCGGCCCGGGCGGGGGCTTCGCCGTGTCCGCGGGCCAGCACCTCCACCCCGATCAGCGCCTGGGTCCCCCGCGCGGGCATGTGGTCGCTACTGGCGGGTAGAGGCAGGACAGCGGCGTGAGAGCAGTGGTGGTGCGATGGGTCTCTCCGGTAGGGAACGCCGAATCCTCGCCGAGATCGAGCGAGCCATGGAGCGAGATGACCCCGACTTCGCCCGACGCCTCGCGGAGATCGAACAGACCGCGTCGAAGGCGGGGCGGTGGCGGGGTCGCCTCGCGCGCGGCGGGCGCGGCCTGCTCCACATGTGGGTGATCCTGCTGGCGGGTGTCCTAGTGCTGGTGGTGCTGCTGGTCGCGGTCATCACCACGTGACCGCAGCACCAGCAGGTCGAGGGCGGCGATCACGGCCACCGCGGCGGCGATCGCGACCTCCCACAGCCAGACCTCCGAGCCGGTGTTCATGGCCAGCAGCGCGAAGACCACCGTCGCCACGACGCCGAGCACCAGCGCGATCCACGACAGCACGCGCCGTGCCCGCAACGGGCTGCGGGCGGTCAGCGGCTCGGTCCCCTCACGGTTACGCAGCCACATGGTCATGCCTCCTTCAGGCCAGGCATCGCAGCGCGGCGACGATGCGCGGGTCGGCTCCGTCGCCCGCGGGCAACCGGCCGACCGTGGCGTTCACGAACTGCGGGTACGACAGCGTCGCCGTCACACCCTCGGCGCACACCCAGATCTGCTCGGCCGTCTGCTCCACCTGGACGTCGGCGCCCTGTTCGTCCAGTACGAACCGGCCCACCGCCACCCGCCACAGCGTCCGCCCTTCGGCCTCCTCGTCGGAGACGGGCGCGCCCACGTCGTCGGCGTGGGTGGCGTACTCGGAGTCGTAGTGGAAGGTCTGCAAACCCACGGGGTACGGGCCGGCCATGGTGTCGATGAGGGCGTCGCGTCCGAGGGCCCGCATGCGCCGCCTGGTCTCGCCGTTCTTGGTACGCCACTCGGCCAGCACGTTCTCGACGGGCAGCTCGCGCCGCAGCCGTACGGACCATTCGTTGAAGTCGTTGTAGCCGCTCACGCCCTCGACCGTCAGCCGGCTCGTGAGCTCCTCGACCTCGCCGTCGAGGCAGGCGTGGTTGTACTCCTCCTCGCCGGCGAGGTGGGCGAGGACGTCCTGCACCGACCAGCCCGCGCACCGGGACGGCCGCGGCCAGCCGGCGTCGTCGAGCCCGGAGAAGAACCGGTCGAGCCGGGCCGCCTCGGCGTCGAAGATGTCGAACGGGTTGAGGTCTTTCAGCAGGTCCTCGGCCATACGACGGACGCTACCCGCCACGTCGCGACTTTCACGGGAAATGCCGGAGGCCCGGCCGCTCGGGACGGGCCGGGCCTCCGGAGGAGGGATGGAGAGGTGGATCAGCGGTAGACGCGCACGTAGTCGGTGCCGCTGGTGGCGGAGTCGAGACGGCTGTCACCGCTGAAGACGGTGCGGAACGTGCCGCTCTTCCAGGCGCGCGTCTTGAGGCTGAACTTGCCGTTCCACGAGGTGGTGCCGGAGGTCACCCACTTCCAGGAGCTGGAGCCGGTGGGACGGTAGTAGACGCTGACCCGCTCGCCGCGGACGCCGCTCCAGCTGCGACCCTCGGCCTGGAGGTAGCCGGTGAAGTAGATCGACCGGCCAGAACGGACCGCGGACGGGTTGGCGCTGAAGCGCGAGATGCGGGTGTCGGCCTTCCGCTTGACGAGGACGGAGAAGAACGCGTCGTCCTTGGCGACGACCCTGCCGAAGCGGTTGTAGGCCACGGCGGTGGCCTTCCACTTGCCGGCCGGGTCGTGCTCGTTGAAGCTGACGGAGAAGCGCCAGCCCTCGAGGTCGCGGACGTCCTTCTTGGTGCGCAGCGTGCGGAAGTTGGCCTCGGCGGGCTCCACGCTCAGCTCGACGCGGGAAACGTCGCGGCTGGCGCCGATGTCGAAGTAGGCCCGCGCCTCCTTGCCCCGCTCGACGACGACCGGGTTGGGCTTGATGTCGCGGATCTCGAGCTTGCTGTCGTACTTGGTGGTGGCCGAGGCCGCACCCGCGCCGGACACGAGCATGGCCCCACCCATGACGGCCGACACGATGCCAACGGTGATCTTGTTCATGAGGGTGCTGATTCCTCTCCCCGTAGTGCTTGACAACCGGCCGTGGTGGCCGGGTCTTTTACTAGTTGGAGTGCACCGGTTGGGAAAAGGTTGGGCAGAAGTGGCGACGACTTTTGGATCATGGCCTCTACCTGCGGTAACGCGGTCAAAGTCGTCTTTGCAGGGACATGACCAGGCTCGCCCGATCTGCCGGTACGCAAACCTACGTAAGTGGGTGCAAAAACTTGCGTCGCAGGCCGTATAGTTTGCGCATGACGCGACGACTCGCAGAGGTGGCCAGGAAGGTCGGAGTGAGCGAGGCGACCGTGAGCCGCGTGCTCAACGGCAAGCCCGGGGTCTCTGAGGCGACCAGGGAGGCCGTGCTCACGGCGCTCGACGTGCTCGGCTACGAACGCCCGACCCAGCTGCGCGGCGACCGCGCCCGGCTCGTGGGGCTGGTGCTGCCCGAGCTGCAGAACCCGATCTTCCCCGCCTTCGCCGAGGTGGTCGGCGGCGCGCTGGCCCAGCAGGGCTTCACCTCGGTTCTCTGCACGCGCACGGTCGGCGGCGTCTCCGAGGCCGACTACGTCGACCTGCTCCTGCAGCAGCAGGTCAGCGGCGTCGTCTTCGCCGGCGGCCTGTACGCCCAGGCCGACGCCGCGCACGGGCACTACCGCCTGCTGCACGAGCGCAAACTGCCTGCGGTGCTGGTCAACGCGGCCGTCGAGCACCTCGACTTCCCGCAGGTGTCGTGCGACGACGCGGTGGCGGCCGAGATGGCCCTCGCCCACCTGCGGGCGCTCGGGCACGAGCGCATCGGCATGGTGCTCGGCCCGAAGGACCACATCCCGTCCCGGCGCAAGCTGGAGACGTTCGTGGCGGGAGGCGGCGACCCGGAGCTGGTCGAGCACACGATGTTCTCCCTGGAGGGCGGGCACGCCGCCGCGGCCCGGCTGGTCAGGCGCGAGGTCACCGGCGTGATCTGCGCCAGCGACCTGCTCGCGCTCGGCACCGTTCGGGCCACCCGACGGGCCGGGCTGTCGGTGCCCGGCGACGTCTCGGTCATCGGCTTCGACGACTCGGCGCTGATGAACTGCACCGAGCCGCCGCTCACCACCGTCCGCCAGCCCATCGACGCGATGGGCCGCGCCGTGGTCGACCTCCTGGTCGCGCAGATCGACAAGGCGGTCGTGCCGGCCGACGAGCTGTTGTTCGAGCCCGAACTTGTGGTCAGGGCCTCCACAGCACGCGTACGTTCGTGATGTAGTCGTTAGATTTCAATATATCGTCGTGATATTGCGTACTTTGGTTGGCGATCCTATGGTGTGGGCACCTCGCATCAGAAGGGTCAGACCATGCGGAGATCCACTGGACTCGTGCTCGTCACCGTGCTCGGACTCGCGGCCACGGCATGCGGATCGGGCGAGCCCGCCGCCCCGGCCGCCGGCGGCAGTGCCCAGGCCGTGACCATCACGGTGGCCTGTCAGCCGGCCAAGACCGCGCCCAAGGAACGGCAGGCCTGGGACGACGACGTGGCCACGTTCATGAAGGAACACCCCGGCGTGACGGTCAAGAGCACGGACCAGCAGCCGTGCTTCGACCCCAAGACGTTCGGCCCCAAGCTGGCGGGCGGCCAGATGGAGACCGTCTTCGTGGTGCCCGTGACGAACTACAACGACGTCATCTCCCAGGGCCAGGCGCTCGACATCACCCAGCACACCGGCCTCGTCAAGAACTGGAACGACCTGCGCACCGACGCGCGCGAACTGGTCACCAAGGACGGCAAGGTCTACGGCGTGCCGAACGTCCTCTACAGCGTCGGCCTCGTCTACAACCGTGCCCTGTTCACCCAGGCCGGGCTCGACCCGGACAACCCGCCCAAGACGTGGGCGGAGGTGCGCGACGCCGCCAAGAAGATCGCCGGCCTCGGTCCCGGCTACGTCGGGTACGGCGAGTACTCCGGCGGCAACACCGGCGGCTGGCACTTCACCCAGGCCATCTACGGCCGCGGCGGCGACATCCTGACCCCCGACAACAGCAAGGCGGCCTTCAACTCCCCTGAGGGCAAGGCCGTGCTGCAGACGCTGCACGACATGCGCTGGGTCGACAACAGCATGGGCAACAAGCTGCTCATCGGCTGGGAGTCGCTCATGGTCGCGATGGGCGGCGGCAAGGTCGGCATGATGCTCGGCGCCCCCGACGTGGTCACCGACGTCGTCACGAAGTTCAAGGGCAAGGTCTCCGACTACGGCATCACCGGCTTCCCCGAGGCCAAGGCGTCGCTGAGCGGCGGCGAAGCCTACATGATCAACCCGAAGGCGACGCCCGAGGAGGTCAAGGCGGGCCTCGAGTGGGTCGACTTCCGCTTCAACACCGTCGGCAAGGGCAGGTTCGACTTCGCCCGCGGCAAGGCCATCGGCAACCCCGTCGGCGTCCCCGACAACGCCGTCTTCGGCGACTCGCCCACCGGCCAGGCCCTCCAGGCCGACCGTGTGAAGAACGCCTCGCTGCCCGTCGAGAACTACCAGACCTACGTCGACGCCGCGGCGACGATCCCGCCGAAGGCCGAGCCTGCGCACGCGCAGGAGATCTACGCCGTCCTCGACGTGCCGATGTCGGCGGTGCTGAGCCGTAAGGACGCCAACATCGACGAGCTGCTCGCCGACGCCGAGACCAAGGTCAACAATCTGCTGGCGGCCAAGGGCTGAGCTGGATGGGAGTCTTGCGGCGCAACCTGACGGCCTACGGTTTCCTGTGCGCGGCGCTGTTCTGCTTCACGGTGTTCGCCTGGTATCCGATGGTCAGGGAGTTCATCCTGAGCTTCCAGAAGACCGATCTGATCAACTCGCCCGAGTGGGTGGGCCTGGCGAACTTCCGTGGAGCAGTGCAGGACCCGGCCTTCTGGGAGGCCTGGCTCAACACCGTGGAGTTCACGTTCCTCGCGCTGCTCTGCGGTTACGCCGTGCCGTTCGTCGTCGCGCTCGTGCTGAACGAGCTGCGCCACGCCCGGGCCTACCTGCGGTTCGTGGTCTACCTGCCGGTCATGCTGCCGCCGATCGTGGCCGTGCTGCTGTTCCGGTGGTTCTACGACCCGGGGCCCGGGCTGTTCAACCAGATCCTGGACGTCTTCGGCGTCCCGCCGCTGGCCTGGCTGGACAGCTCGTCCACCGCGCTTATCTCACTGGTCCTCGTGGCGACCTGGATGAACATGGGCAGCGCGACGCTCATCTACCTGGCCGCGCTGCAGAACATCCCGCCTGAGCTGTACGAGGCCGCCGAGCTCGACGGGGCCGGCGTCTTCCGGCGCATCCGGCACGTCACGATCCCGCAGACCCGGCTGATCCTGCTGCTCATGCTGATGCTGCAGATCGTGGCGACCATGCAGGTGTTCATCGAGCCGTACATGCTGACCGGCGGCGGACCGGAGAACGCGACCGTCACCGTGGCGTACCTGATGTACCAGTTCGCCTTCTCGCAGATGAACTACGGCCAGGCGGGAGCACTCGGCATGATGCTCATGCTCGTGCTGCTCGTGTTCGCCGCCTTCCAGCTCCGTTCCACCCGGGAGGACGCGGCATGACCTCACGCGAGGCGGCGGTCGCCGACCGGCCGGCGACGCGGGGGCCGCGGACGCCCGCCGCCCGGCAGCGGCGCAGACGGCGGTCGCCCCGGCCCATGAACGTGCAGTTCCGCACCATCATCTCGCCCCACCAGCTCAACAGCAGGTGGGGACGGCGGATCTACTGGCTCGTGCTGGCCGCGGTGATCGTGACGTTCAGCCTGGCCTTCGTGTTCCCGCTGTACTGGATGGTCAGCGGCGCCATGAAGACGCCGGAAGAAGTGGCGCAGATGCCGCCGACGCTCGTCCCGGCGCAGCCCACGCTCGACCCGTTCTTCGAGGCATGGGACCTGTTCGACATCGGCACCCTGCTGGCCAACACCGTCTACTACTCGCTCGGCGCCTGGCTGTTCTGCATGTGCGTGGACGTCGCGGCGGCGTACGCGCTGTCGAAGCTGCGGCCGGCGTTCGGCAACGTCATCCTCGGCGCGATGCTGGCCACGCTCATGGTCCCGCCGATGGTGATCCTCATTCCGCTGTACGTCACGATCGTCGACCTCGGGCTGCTCAACAACCCGTGGGGCCTGTGGTTCCCCGCGGCGGCCAACGGCTTCAACATCTTCCTGCTCAAGCGGTTCTTCGACTCCATCCCGCGCGAGCTGATCGAGGCGGCGCAGATCGACGGCGCGGGCCCCTTGCGGGTCCTCTGGTCGGTCGTGCTGCCGGTCTCGCGGCCGATCCTCGGCGTCGTCTCCATCTTCACCATCGTCACCGCGTTCAAGGACTTCGTCCTGCCGCTGCTGGTCATGACCGACAGCGAGAAGATGACGATCAGCGTGGGCCTGTCGCAGACGGCGGGAGCGGTGACCCAGAACCAGGTCATGGGCGGGCTGGTCATCGCCAGCATCCCCATGATCATCGTTTTCTTCATCTTCCAACGGCACATCATGGCGGGCCTTACCGCCGGAAGCATCAAGGGATAGCGCATGTCGCAAACGTGGTGGCGGGGCGCCGCGATCTACCAGGTCTACCTGCGGAGTTTCGCGGACGGGAACGGCGACGGCATCGGCGACCTCGCCGGGCTGCGCTCCCGTCTGCCGTACCTGAAGGATCTCGGGATCGACGCTCTCTGGCTCAACCCGTGGTACCCGTCGCCGATGGCCGACGGCGGCTACGACGTGGCCGACTACCGGGGCATCGAACCCGACTTCGGCACGCTCACCGAGGCCGAACGGTTCATCGAGGAGGCGCACGACCTCGGCATCAAGGTCATCATCGACGTGGTGCCCAACCACAGCTCCACCGAGAGCGCCTGGTTCAAGCAGGCGCTCGCCGACCCGTCCGTCCGCGACCGCTTCTGGTTCAGCGACGAGCCGCTCAACGACTGGCAGTCGATCTTCGGCGGCCCGGCCTGGACGCAGGTGCCCGACGGGCAGTGGTACCTGCACCTGTTCGCCCCGGAGCAGCCCGACTTCAACTGGGCGAACCCCGAGGTCCACCAGGAGTTCGAGGACGTGCTGCGCTTCTGGTTCGAGCGCGGCGTGGACGGCTTCCGCATCGACTCGGCCGCGCTGCTGTTCAAGTCGGACACCGCCTACGAGGACCTCGACGAGGTGCACGGCGTCTACCGCCGCTGGCGGGAGATCGCCGACGAGTACGGCGGGCGCGTGCTCATCGGGGAGGTCTGGCTGCCCGACCAGGAGCGGTTCGCCCGCTACCTGCGCCCCGACGAGCTGCACACCGCCTTCAACTTCGACTTCCTGTCCTGCCCGTGGGACCCGGACGAGCTGCGCCGGGTCATCGACCTCACCCTGACGACCCACACCCCGATCGGCGCGCCGCCGACGTGGGTGCTGTCCAACCACGACGTGACCCGCCCGGTCACCCGGTACGGCCGTGCCGACACCACGTTCGAGCACGGCGGACGCCTGCACGGCGCCCCGTCGGACCTCGAACTCGGCTACCGGCGGGCCCGCGCCGCGGCGCTGCTCGCGATGGCCCTGCCCGGCTCGGTCTACGTCTACCAGGGTGAGGAGCTGGGTCTGCCCGAGGTGGAGGACCTGCCCGACGAGGCGCGCCAGGACCCGATGTACGCCCGCTCGGGCGGCACGAACCCGGGGCGTGACGGCTGCCGGGTGCCGCTCCCGTGGTCGGGGGAGGAGCCGCCGTTCGGGTTCGGCACGGGCACGCCGTGGCTGCCGCAGCCGGACAGCTGGCACAAGCTGACAGCCGAGGCCCAGCGGACGGACCTGGGCTCGATGCTCAACCTCTACCGGTCGGCGTTGCGGTTGCGCGCCGAACTGCTCGGCGACGGGACCATGACGTGGCTCTCGGCCGAGGACCGGGTGCTGGCCTTCACCCGCGACTCCGGCCTGACCTGCGTCACCAACCTCGGCCCCGACCCCGTCCCGCTGCCCGCGGGCCGGCTGCTCCTGGCCAGCGGCCCCCTGGACGACGGCGTCCTGCCGCCCGACACCACGGCGTGGCTGGTGCCGTCCTGACGACGCCAGCGGGAGGGGCGCGCGGCCCGGTTACGATCCCGTTGTGACACGGCTGCGCAGGATGCTTCCGCACGAGCTCGGCCCCGAGGCGAGGGCGCTCTACGAGGAGATCGCCTCGGGGCCGCGCGGCGGCTTCATGCTCGCCCCCGACGGCGGGCTGACCGGGCCGTTCAACGCGATGCTGCTCAGCCCGCCGGTCGGCGGCGCGCTCCAGGAGCTGGGGGCGGCCGTCCGCTACCGGTCGACGCTGAGCGACCGGGCGCGCGAGCTGGCGATCCTCGTCGTGGCCGGACACCACGACAGCGCATTCGAGCAGGCGGCCCACGAGCCGATCGCCCGATCCCTTGGCTTCACCGACGACCAGCTCCACGCCCTGCGTGAAGGAAAGCCGCTGACCCTGCCGGACGACGAGGCCACGGTGCTCGCCGTGACCCGCGCCCTGGTGCGCAAGGGCGACCTGGACGACACGGAATACGCCTCACTGGACGAACGGCAACTGTTCGAACTCACCACCCTGGTCGGCTACTACTCGACCCTGGCCCTCCAGCTCCGCGTCTTCCGGGTGCCGACCGGGTGAGGGCTCCGCGTCTTCCGGGTGCCGCCCTCCTGAGTGCTCAGCGGCCTTGCGGGTCCCGCAGCCAGGAGTCGAGGGCGGCGCGGGCCGACGGCCCCCACCGCTGCGGCGACCGGGCCGCCCGGGCGAGCACCCACAGAGTCCCCTGCAGCGCCCGTGCCGCGCCGTACACGCGCAGGGCGGGGTCGTCGGGATCGACGCCGTAGGCGCGCAACGCCGCGTGCCCGTCCAGTCGGGTGGTACGGCGCAGACACACCAGATCCCACCCGACGGGCCCCGCCGTCGTCTCCTCGAAGTCGTTCCACAGCAGACCGCCGGGGGTGGCGAGCAGGTTGCCGGGATGCGCGTCGCCGTGCACGGCCTGCACCTCGCCCACCTCGCTCAGCCGAGCCGCCAGCTCGGCGTGGGCGTCCCGCAACCGCCCGAGCACATCCGGCTCGCACACCCCGGCCAGCGCCGCGAGCAGCCGCGCCGGCTCCTCCAGCACCGGCCCGAGCCGCGGCAGCTCGCCGGGGAAGCCCCGCAGGACGGCGTGCAGCTCGGCCAGCGCCCGCCCGGCCGCGTCGGGCGTGATGACGTGGTCGGGGTCGTGCTCGACGTGGGCCCAGAAGGAGACCGCGACGCCGTCCTGTACGTAAGGTCCCGGGGGCAGCAGGTCGCTCGGCGGCACCACAGGGGCTCCCGCCGCGTGCAGGAACGACACGACGGCCGCCTCACGGGCCAGCGCGTCGCCGGGGCTCGGCCGGCCCAGCGCGGTGACGGTGGGGACGCGGGCCACCAGGGGCGCGGGGCGCAGGTGGATGCGGAGGCTGAACGAGTCGTGCAGGACGACAGGCTCGTGAACGAGGATCCCGTGGGACTCGGCGACGGCGACGGCGGCCGACACGGCTGCCTGATGCGAGGTCATCGTTCGCTCAGGACGCGGCCCACCATGCGGGCGTACATGCGTCCTGGGCTCGGGGCCGTGGCGAGGAAGCCGGGCAGCATGGGCAGGTCGACCGCGAACGGGTCGAGCCGTTCGTACAGCTCGCCCGCGTCGGCCGGGCGGTCGTCCGGCTTCTTCTCCAGCAGCTGGGCGAGCAGCGCCGCGAGCGGCTCAGGCAGCCCCGGCACGCGCGGCGGGTGCTCCCTGACCTGCTTCTCGAAGACGACGTAGTCGGTGGGGCCGGTGAAGAGCTGACGTCCGGTCAGCATCTCGTGCAGGACGCAGCCGAGCGCGTACAGGTCGCTGCGCGGCTCGGCGACGCCGTGTTGGATCTGCTCGGGCGCCATGTACGCGGGAGTGCCCATGATCTGCCCGATCCTGGTGAACGTCGTGGCGTCCGACTCGCGCAGCATCGCCAGGCCGAAGTCGAGCACCTTCACGCTGCCGTCGGGGCAGAGCATGAGGTTCGTCGGTTTGAGGTCGCGGTGGCAGATCGCGAGGGCGTGCGCGGCCGACAGGACGGCGCACGCCTGGGCCGCGATCGCCGCCGCCCACGACACCGGCAGCGGCCCGTGCTCGTGCACGACGTCGGCCACCGTGACGCCCTCGATGAACTGCATCACCTGGTAGAGGCGCTGCTCGTGGGTGCCGAAGTCGTACAGGACGGGCGCGCCCGGGTGTTCCAGCCGGGCGAGGATGCGCGCCTCGCGCAGGAACCTGCGTTCCAGCTCCTGGTCGGGGCCGCTCGGCAGGCGCAGCAGCTTCACCGCCACGCGGCGGTCGAGGTGCCGGTCGTGCCCGGCGTACACGGCTCCCATGCCGCCCTGCCCGAGAGGGAGGTCGTCGAGTTCATAGCGGTCGCCGATGACCATGCGACCCTCCCCGCAGCTTCACTCGGCAAAGCATTACATTCGGCAAAAGCTACACCGTCAGGGCTGCGGGTGCAGGTGGCCGTCGGCGAGGCCGTCGAGGCCCAGCCGGATCAGCTCCTGTCCGAGGGTCGAGGTCTCGCGGATGGCGTCCTCCAGGACGGCGAGCTGCCGGAAGGCGGCGCCGTACGCCTTCTGCTCCTTCAGCGGCAGCCGCGGCAGGCGGGTCCTGCGCACGTCGAACCTGCTGGACCCGGTCGTGGCGCGGCCGCCCGCGGCCCGCAGGAACCCGGCCAGGAAGTCGGGGTCGAGGCGGCGGGCGTCGACGCGGTAGAGCGTCAGGTGCGGCCCCAGCACCGCCTCGCCGCGGGCCATCACGCGTACGGCGGAGTAGGAGGTCACCACGTCGCCCGGACGGATCTCGACGAGGCCCTGCTGCCTCGTGGTCGCCCCGGACGGTCCGCCGCCGCTGAGCACGTCGTCGGAGGTCAGCACCGGGACGTCGCCCCCGTCGGCGGCCATCTTGGGCGGGGCCTGCGACGTCGTCACGAGACCCTCCTTGATCAGGTCGCCGAGGGTGGTGGCGGGCTGGTCGAGCGGCTGCTCCAGCACCTTCAGATCGGGCGGCACGGCGGTGGCGGCGAGAAAACGGTCGCGCGCCTCGGCGAACGCCCGGCCGACGCCCTCGCGCCGCTGGTGGCGGGCCGGGGTCATGTCGACCTCGTCGGCCAGCAGGTCGATGATGCGCACCGTCTGTTCCGAGCGCTCCTCGATGTACGCGCGCCAGGCGGGCTCGACCGCCGACAGGTCGGCGGTGGCGTCGAGGATCAGCACGTCGGACGGCGGCCGCTCGCCGGGGACCGGGCGGCGCAGCAGCCACAGGTCGGAGCCGGGCAGCGCGACGACGGCCCGCAGCGCGCCCGCGCGCAGCAGGTTGGCGCGGATGCGGCGGCCCGCCCGGCGGCTGGCGGCGGCCGGCGGCATGAGGACGGCGACGAGGCCGCCGGGCAGGACGTGGGTGAGGCAGTGCTGCACCCAGGCCAGCTCGGACTCGCCGCGCGGCGGCAGGCCGTACTCCCAGCGGGGGTCGCCGGTGAGCTCCTCGTAGCCCCAGGCCCGCTCGTTGAACGGTGGGTCGCACACCACCGCGTCGGCGCGCGTGCCGGGGAAGCGGTCGTGGCGCATGGAGTCGCCGGGGACGACCGTCGCGTCGACGCCGCGCAGCCGCAGCCGGGCGGCGGCGATGGCCGCCGAGGTCTCGCTCAGCTCCTGCCCGAGCACCCTGGCGGGAACCTTGGAGGACGGCGTGCGGGTGAGGAGCAGGGTGCCCACGCCGCAGGCGGGGTCGAGGAGGGTCGCGCCGTCGGCGGCGACCAGGCGGACCATCAGCTCGGCGACGTCGTCGCGGGTGACGGAGAGCCGGCGCGAGTGGGCCTCGAGGTAGCGCTCGCAGAGGAACTCGTACGCCTCGGCCGGGCCGCGGTCGTCGCCGAGCTCCCGTACGAGCAGGGCGAGTTCGGGGTCGAGCGGGTCGCCCCCGTGGAGGGGGACCCCGCTCAGCAGGGCGCCGGCCTGGGCCACCAGCTCGCCGAGCCGCAAATCACCGGCGGCTCTCAGGCGTTGCCACACCCGATCTCCGAGGGAGACCTGGTAGGACTTCCCGTAGCGGCGCAGCCAGGACTCGACGTGCCGGAGCGAGAACAACGGCTGGTTCGCCGTGCCTCCGATGGGTGAGGGGAAGTCGTCGTGGCGGCGGCGCCAGTTGCTCACCGCTGCCCGCCCGACGCCGGCGAGCCGGGCGATGTCCCCGGCGTTGACGGTCGGGTCGTGGCTCATGAGGCTCACAGTAGTTCACAAGAGTCTTCAGCGCATCTGCTTGTGAAGTCTTTCAACCAATGATTTACTGCTAGCCATGAAGCACAACATCCGCTATGCCGCCGGATCAGACGTGGGCCGCCGCAGGGAGCAGAACGAAGACTCCGGTTACGCGAGTGCCCGGTTGCTCGTGGTGGCCGACGGCATGGGTGGACACGCGGCCGGCGAGCTGGCGAGCTCGGCGGCGATCACCGTCATGCGCGAGGTCGACGTCACGCTTCCCGAGACCGGCTGCGACCTCGAGGCTGCGCTGGAGGGCGCCGTGCACGAGGCGGCGCGCCGTCTGGTCGAGCTGGCCGAGATCGACCCCGCCCGCCGGGGGATGGGGACCACGGTGACCGCCATGCTGTGGGACGGCTACCGGTTCGCCCTTGCTCATCTGGGTGACTCCCGCGGCTATCTGCTTCGTGATGGTGCGCTTTACCAGATGACCAAGGATCACACACTTGTGCAGTCGATGGTGGACGAAGGGCGGATAACGGAGGATCAAGCCGCTGTGCACCCCCGGCGATCGATGGTCCTGCGCGTGCTGGGCAGCGAGGGCCGGGCCGACCCCGACATGGCGCTGCGCGAGGCCGAGCCGGACGACCGCTACCTGCTGTGCTCCGACGGACTCACGGCCGTGCTCGGACCGGAGGTCCTGCACGAGGTGCTGACCACGGTGGCCGAGCCGGCCGCGGCCGTGCAGCGGCTCATCGACCTGGCCAACGAGGGCGGCTCGCCCGACAACGTGACCGTGATCGTGGCCGACGTGGTCGCGCCGGGCGCGGGCGACGTGAGCGTCTATCGCGTGGGTGCGGGAGCCTGACGTATCTCCTGGTTAACACGCACCTCAGGCGCCACATTTTCCGGAATATTCGCCGCGAATCGCCGATGGCCGCATTACAGTCCATCGTGATTTGTCGGCATTCCCGGAGGAGTCGTCCTGGACCCGATCGCGGACGAGCTGCTGAAGACGGTCCGGCAGGAACTCGGTTACAAGGAGAAGAGCGGCCAGGTAACCAAGTTCGGGCAGTGGTATGCGGATCGGGTCGACGACCCGCAGTTCCGCACCGGGGCGTGGTGCGACATGTTCGTCGCCTGGGCGGCCAATAAGGCGAACGTTTCCGAATATGTCGGAGAGTTCGCCTGGACGCCCTCGCACGCCGCCTGGTTCATCGAAAAAGGCGCCTGGACGCGGACACCCGAGCCAGGGGCCCTCGTCTTCTTCGACTGGCGCGGCGGCACGAGTTACAAGGGCGTCGACCACGTGGGCGTGGTGGAGCGGGTCGAGGGCGACAAGATCCATACGATCGAGGCGAACGTCGACCGCGTCTGGCTCAAACGCAAGACCAGGGACACGGACAAGGTCGTCGGCTACGGCGTGCCGCGCATCGTCAAGGAGCGCGCCGACCGTGCTGCCGAGATCAGCTCGACGGAACGGCCGTTCGAGCCGCTGCCGTCGGCGCAGGCCCCGCGCTCGTCGCCGCTCGACGTGCTGGGCACCCCGCCCGCGCTGCTGGCCGCCATGGTCCTCGTGACCGTCGTGCTCTCGCTGCGGATCACCGGCCGCCGTCGCGGCGGCCACCGCCGTCTGCGCCGGCCGGCGTGGACGTGGCCGTGGAACGCGCCATCCGCCTCGAAGGCCCATCCGAAGGTCCCCCCACCGCGCGACCCCCTGGAGACCCGCGAGAAGGAGCGCGTCCCCGCCGGCGCGCCGCCGCGCCGGAGCCCGACGCGGCGCCACCCGTACGACCGCGACTGAGCGCAGGCCACGCGCCCCCACACCGCTCCAGCCGGCCGCGGTCCGCCTCGCGGCACATGTCGACCTCGCCGTTCCCGCAGGGCGCCGGGTCGGGCACGTCCGCCACCGCGAGCGACCCCTTCTCGCGGGGTACGAACGTCAGCGCGCGCATCGCCGTCACCTCCTCGACGTGCCGACCCCGGGCCGCTTGGGAAATAGTAGGACGTCCTAGTATCTTCGAAGTGAAGCCTCCACGAAGGAGTGATCAGGCGTGCACGTCCCGGTACACCCCGTACGTTTCGTGACCGCCGCGGCCCTGTTCGACGGGCACGACGCGGCGATCAACATCATGCGGCGGATCCTGCAGGCCCAAGGGGCGGAGGTCATCCACCTGGGCCACAACCGTTCCGTGGACGAGATCGTCACGGCCGCCATCCAGGAGGACGCGCAGGGCGTCGCGATCAGCTCCTACCAGGGCGGCCACGTCGAGTTCTTCTCCTACCTGGTCGAGCTGCTGCGCGAGCGCGGCGCCGGCCACGTCCGGGTGTACGGCGGCGGCGGGGGAGTGATCGTCCCCGAGGAGATCGAGCTGCTGCACTCGCGCGGCGTCGCGCGGATCTTCTCTCCGGAGGACGGCCAGCGCTACGGCCTGCCCGGCATGATCAACCAACTGATCCAGGAGTGCGACGTCGAGCTGGGCGACCCGCCGTCCGTGGAGGCCGTGGTCTCCGGCGACCAGGCGGCGCTGGCCCGCGCGATCACGCTCGTCGAGGCCGGCCGCGCCCCCGCCGACCTGCTGGCGGGCCTGCGCGCGGCCGGGGGCAAGGAACGCGACGGCGGCGTCGCCCCCGTGCTCGGCATCACCGGCACCGGCGGCTCCGGCAAGTCGTCCCTCACCGACGAGCTCGTCCGCCGCTTCCGCGTCGACAACGACGACAAGCTGCGCATCGCGATCATCGCCGTCGACCCCACGCGCAGGCGCGGCGGCGGCGCGCTGCTCGGCGACCGCATCCGGATGAACAGCCTGGGCCCGCAGACGTACTTCCGCTCGCTCGCCACCCGGGGCGCGAGCAGCGAGGTGCCCGCCTGCCTCGACGACGTGATCGCCGCCTGCCGGGCCGCCGGCCACGACCTGGTGATCGTGGAGACGCCCGGCATCGGCCAGGGCGACGCCGGGATCGTGCCGCACGTGGACGTGCCGATCTACGTGATGACGCCCGAGTTCGGGGCCGCGTCCCAGCTGGAGAAGATCGACATGCTCGACTTCGCCGAGGCCGTGGTGATCAACAAGTACGAGCGCCGCGGCGCCGAGGACGCCCTGCGCGACGTGCGCCGCCAGCTCGTCCGCAACCGCGAGGCGTTCGGGGCGCGGCCCGAGGACATGCCGGTCTTCGGCACCATCGCCGCCCGCTACAACGACGCCGGGGTCACGGCCCTCTACCAGCACCTCAAGCCGCTGCTGGGTGTGGGCTCGGGAGCCGGGCTGCTGCCGCGGGTGGAGGGGCGCATCTCCCAGGTGGCGGAAGCCGTGGTGCCGCCGTCGCGGACGCGCTACCTGGCCGAGATCGCCGACACCGTGCGGGCGTACCACGCCGAGACGCTCGCGCAGGCCGACATCGCCCGACGCCGCCAGCAGCTCACCGCCGTGCGCGAGCTGCTGGGCGAGAACGGGGGACCGACCGCCGAGCTGGCCGAACTGACCGAGGCAGCCGAGCGGGAGCTGACCGACGAGAGCCGGGCGCTGCTCGACAGCTGGCCCGCGATCAAGGAACGTTACGGCGCGGACGAGCTGGTCGTGAAGATCCGCGACCGCGAGCTGCGCACCCCGCTGTGGCGCGAGACGCTGTCGGGCAACCGGGTGCCGAGGGTGGCTCTGCCCCGCTACAGCGACCACGGCGACCTGCTGCGCTTCCTGCGCAGCGAGAACCTGCCGGGCATGTTCCCGTTCACGGCGGGCGTGTTCCCGTTCAAGCGCGACGACGAGGACCCGACCCGGATGTTCGCCGGCGAGGGCGACCCGTTCCGTACCAACCGGCGGTTCAAGCTGCTCTCCGAGGGGCAGCCGGCGACGCGGCTGTCGACCGCGTTCGACTCGGTCACCCTGTACGGTCACGACCCCGACCTGCGGCCCGACATCTACGGGAAGGTGGGCACCTCGGGGGTGTCGATCGCGACGCTCGACGACATGAAGGTGCTCTACGGCGGGTTCGACCTGGCCGCGCCCAACACGTCCGTCTCGATGACGATCAACGGCCCGGCCCCGACGATCCTCGCCTTCTACCTCAACACCGCGATCGACCAGGCCCTCGACCGCTTCCGTGCCGAGCACGGCCGCGAGCCCGACGAGCGTGAGGCGACCGAGCTGCGCGCCCGCACGCTCGCCACCGTGCGCGGCACGGTGCAGGCCGACATCCTCAAGGAGGACCAGGGCCAGAACACCTGCATCTTCTCCACCGAGTTCTCGCTGCGGATGATGGCCGACATCCAGGAGTGGTTCATCCGCAACGGCGTGCGCAACTTCTACTCGGTCTCGATCAGCGGCTACCACATCGCCGAGGCCGGGGCCAACCCGATCAGCCAGCTCGCCTTCACCCTCGCCAACGGCTTCACGTACGTGGAGGCGTACCTGGCCAGGGGCATGAGCATCGACGACTTCGCGCCGAACCTGTCGTTCTTCTTCTCCAACGGGATGGACCCCGAGTACAGCGTGCTCGGGCGGGTGGCCCGCCGCATCTGGGCGGTCGCCATGCGCGAACGGTACGGCGCCGGCGAGCGCTCGCAGAAGCTCAAGTACCACATCCAGACCTCGGGCCGGTCGCTGCACGCCCAGGAGATGAACTTCAACGACATCCGCACCACGTTGCAGGCCCTGATCGCCATCTACGACAACTGCAACAGCCTGCACACCAACGCCTACGACGAGGCCGTCACCACGCCGTCGGCCGACTCGGTGCGGCGGGCCATGGCGATCCAGCTCATCATCAACCGCGAGTGGGGCCTGGCCAGGAACGAGAACCCGCTGCAGGGCTCGTTCGTCATCGACGAGCTGACCGACCTGGTCGAGGAGGCGGTGCTGACCGAGTTCGAGCGGCTGTCGGATCGCGGCGGCGTCCTCGGCGCGATGGAGACCGGCTACCAGCGCGGCAAGATCCAGGACGAGTCCATGCTGTACGAGATGCGCAAGCACGACGGCTCGCTGCCGATCATCGGCGTGAACACGTTCCGCAACCCGGACGACGGCGAGAGCTCCGACGCCCACAAGCTCGAACTGGCCCGGGGCACCGAGGAGGAGAAGAGCTCGCAGCTGGAGCGCCTGCGTGCCTTCCACGAGCGTCACCGCGACGAGGCGCCCGCCGAGCTGGCCCGCCTGCGCGAGGTCGCGATGTCGGACGGCAACGCGTTCGACGTCCTGATGGAGGCGGCCAGGGTCTGCTCGCTCGGTCAGATCACCGACGCCCTCTTCGAGGCGGGGGGCCAGTACCGCCGCAACGTCTAGCCACGGCGGATCACCGGGACGGCCACCCGTCCCGGTGATCAACAGCCGGATAAGATCTCCGCGCGGGGGCGCATTCCTATCGAAGCTCGCACGCAGGAGGTTTCATGACCGACGTCACTCTCAGGGGCAACCCGGTCACCGTGGCCGGCACCTTCCCCCAGCCGGGTGACACCGCGCCCGGCTTCCGTCTGGTGGGCGCCGACCTGGCCGACCGCACGCTCGACGACTTCGCCGGGAAGACCAAGGTCCTCAACATCTTCCCGAGCCTCGACACCGGCACCTGCGCGGCGTCGGTGCGGCGCTTCAACGAGGTGGCCGCGGAGCACCCCGACGTCGCCGTGCTCTGCGTCTCGGCCGACCTGCCGTTCGCGCAGAAGCGGTTCTGCGGCGCCGAGGGGCTCGACAACGTGACCACGCTGTCGGTCATGCGCGGTCGCGAGTTCCTGCACGACTACGGCGTCGCGCTCGAGTCGAGCCCGATGGCGGGGCTCGCGGCACGCGCCGTGGTCGTGCTGGACGGCGACAACAAGGTGGTGCACGCGCAGCTGGTGCCGGAGATCGGCCAGGAGCCCGACTACGACGCCGTGCTCGCCGTGCTCAAGTGATCTCTGAATCGGCCGGCCAGGTCGAGTAGGTGCTGATCGCTCGTGGCGGTGTGCTGGAGGTCGAGGATGATCTCGTCGACCCCGGCCGCCGCCACGGTGGCGAGATAGGCCGACAGTTCGGCGACCGTGCCGCTGCGCGGCAGGGTGCCCTCGTCGGTGACGATCGGGTTGGCGCGCAGGATCATGCGCAGCCCGCCGGGGTCGCGGCCGGCCTCCTCGGCGCTCCGGCACACCGTCCGCCACATCGCGGTGAGGACCGGCACCGGCAGCGACGCCGTGAGCCAGCCGTCGGCGCGGCGGCCGACGCGGCGCAGCGCCGCCTCGGTGAAACCGGCCAGCAGGATCGGCGGACGGCGGGCCGGCTTGGGCTCGATGTGGCTGGGCGCGATCGTCCACAGGTCGTGCTCGAACGCCACCGGGTCGGTCGTCCAGACGGCCTCCAGCGCGTCGAGGACGGCTTCGTAACGCTTGGCGCGGCCTTCCCACGGCACGCCGGCGGCGGCGTACTCGTCGGAGGACCAGCCGAGACCGAAGCCCGCGTCGAGGCGGCCGCCGCTCAGGTGGTCGATCGTGGTGAGCGAGCGGGCCAGCACCACCGGCGGGTACCAGCAGGCGTTGAGCGCGCTCGTGCCGAGGCGTACGGCGGAGGTGGCCGAGGCGGCCACCGACAGGACCGCGAACGGGTCGAGGAACACCCGGTGCGCGTCGGGGACGCGGCCGTCGCCGCCCGGGTAGCGGTCCTTCGGCCGCAGCGGGGTCATCAGCCGGTCGCCCGCCCACAGGCTGTCGAAGCCCATGGCCTCGGCCTCACGCGCGACCGTGAGCACGCTGGACAACTGGGCGAAGACCCCGTACTGCGGAACGGCCAGCCCGATGCGCATATGTCAGACCTTTCTCCCCACGCCACACAGGATGAGCGACGACTCGGGGCCGTCGACGAAGTCGATCGTGTCGGTCTGCTCGGGACGCCACTCGGGCAGCCACGCCACGCCGGGATCGACCAGCTCGAACCCCTCGAACAGTTCCTTGATCCTGTCACGGCTGCGCAGGATCAGCGGGGAGTTGGCGCTCCGGTAGACCTCGGTGCCCTTGCCGACGGCGGCGGCGCGCGCGTCGCTGGTGCCGTGCGACATGACGAGGTAGCTGCCGGGGGCCATGGCCTCGCGCAGGGCGGCGACGATCTCGTCGGGACGCTCGGCCTCGGTGACGAAGTGCATGATGGCGACCAGCAGCACCCCGACCGGGCGGCTGAAGTCGATCGCGGCCCGCACGCCGGGGTCGTTGATGATGGCGTCGGGCTTGCGCAGGTCGCCCTCGACCACGGTGGTGCCGTCCTGGCCCGCGAGCAGCGCCCTCGCGTGCACGAGCACCACGGGGTCGCGGTCGACGTAGACGACGCTCGACCCGGGGGCCACCTCCGCGGCCACCTCGTGCACGTTGCTCTGGGTGGGCAGGCCGGTGCCGATGTCGAGGAACTGCCGGACGCCGGCCCGGGCGAGGTGGCGCACCGCCCGGCCGAGGAACGACCGGTTGGCCCGCGCGGCGGCGCGGAGCTCGGGAGCGACCTTCAGGAGCTCCTCGGCGGCCTCGCGGTCGGCCGGGAAGTGGTCCTTGCCGCCGAGGTAGTAGTCGTAGAGTCGGGCCACGCTGGGTGTGTTCGGATCGAAACCGAGCTCCCGGTTCAAGCATCCCCCGATCAATGTCGAACGATCTTCATCCGGATTGTACGCAGTCGTACCGACAGGTGACGGTCCTTCGCGATCTAGGCTGGTGGGGTGGATGACACCGGAGTGTCCGTACGGGTTCCCGGCACCGTCCGGCGGATCGTGTCGCTGGTGCCGTCGCTGACCGAGTCGGTCGCGGCCACCCTGCCCGACGCGCTGGTGGGCGCCACCGACTGGTGCTCGCACCCCGCCGGCCTCGACGTGGCGCGGGTCCGCGGCACGAAGAACCCCGACCTGGACGCGGTGCGGCGGCTGCGGCCCGACGTGGTCCTGGCCAACTTCGAGGAGAACCGCCCGCAGGACATCGAGGCCCTGCGCGCGTCCGGGCTCGCGGTGTGGGTCACCCGCATCCTGACGCTGGAGCAGGCGTTCGACTCGCTGGCGCGGATGTTCACGCAGGCGTGCCGCACCGAGCCGCCCGCCTGGCTGGACATGGCGCGGGAGGCGTGGCGCGAGCCGTGCACGGGGCCCAGGAGAACGGCGGTCGTGCCGATCTGGCGCCGCCCCTGGATGGTGGTGGGCCGCGACACGTTCACCGGCGACGTGCTGCGCCACCTCGGCGTGGACAACCTGTACGCCGGCCACCCTGAGCGCTACCCGAAGGTCCCGCTCGACGAGCTGAACGGGCGGCGTCCCGACGTGGTGGTGCTGCCCGACGAGCCGTACGCGTTCAGCTCCGCCGACGGCCCCGAGGCGTTCCCCGGCCTGACCTGCGCCCTGGTCAGCGGCAGGCTGCTCACCTGGTACGGCCCCTCCCTGGTCGAGGCGCCCGCCCTGCTGCGCCGCGCACTCGCATGAGCGGGTCGGCTATCCCTTCTCCGCCCCCGCGGTGAGGCCCTCGGTCAGCAGCCGTTCGCCGGCGAAGAACACGATCACGATGGGCAGCGTGAGCACCACCGAGCCCGCCATGAGGACCGTCGTCGGGATCTCGATGCTCCCGGCGAGCTGCGACAGGCCCAGGGAGACCGTCCAGTTCTCCCGCCGGTCGACGAGGAACAGCAGGGCGAACAGGAACTCGTTCCAGGCGATCATGAACGCGTAGAGGCCGGTCGCCATCAGCGCGGGCTTCGACAGCGGCAGCACCACCCGCCAGATGGTCGACAGCGTCGTGCACCCGTCGATCGCGGCCGCCTCCTCGACGCTGCGCGGCACGGTCTCGAAGTAGTTGCGCAGCATGTAGACCGTGACGGGCACCGTCTGTGCGATGTAAACGAGCACGAGACCGGCGAGCGAGCCGCGCAGCCTGATCATCGTGAAGAACACGAACAGCGGGATGGCCAGCACGATCGCCGGGAACAGGTAGACGGCCAGGAACAGGAAGTGCACCTGTCGCCGGCCGAAGAACCGCAGGCGGGCGACCGCGTACGCGCCCGGGATCGAGATCAGCAGCGTGACCGCCACCGACGCGACCGACACGATGGCGCTGTTCCTGAGGAACGTCAGGAAACCCTGCCGGGTCAGCACGTCCGCGTAGGTGTCCAGGGTGAAGGCGCGCGGCCACAGTGAGCCGGGGTCGAGGATGAGCTCCTGGATGTCGCGTACGGACAGCGTCACCATGTAGAAGAACGGGAAAGCGGTGATCACGAAGAGGAACGCGATCACCACCGGTCTGAGCACCCGGAACAGGCCGCGCTCGAACCTGTCGCGGCTCATGGGCCGCTCACCCCTGCTCATGCTCGCCTCCCGCGAAGAACCGGAGATAGACGGCCAGGAAGACGACCAGGACGACCGCCAGCACGATCGCCTGCGCCGCCGAGGCCCCGATGTCGGCGCGCGCGGTGAGGAAGTTGTAGACCCGCACGCTGACCACCTCGGTGCCGGCGCCGCCGCCGGTCAGCAGGTAGATGTCGTCGAACTTGGTGAAGGTGAACACGAACCGCAGCACCGACAGCAGCGCGATGATCCGCCACAGCTGGGGGAGCACGACGTAACGGAACCGCTGCGTGGGCGTCGCGCCGTCGACCACCGCGGCCTCGTCCAGCTCGCGGGGCAGCGCCTGCAGCCGGGCCAGCAGGAACAGGAACGCGAACGGGAAGTACCGCCACGCCTCGAACGCGATCACCGTCAGCAGCGCGACCGGCACCCGCAGGCCGAGGAACTCGCCGTGGGTTTGGCTGAGGAACGCGATCGGCTCGGCGAGCCAGGTGTTGACGATGCCGTACTGGGGGTTGAGCATCGTCTCCCACAGGAACGCCGCGGCGACGACCGGGGCCACGTACGGGATGAGGATCGAGGCCCGCACCACGAGCCGGCCCCTGAACCTGTCGCGCAGCGCGAGCGCCGCGACCAGCCCGAGGGCGATCGACAGGGCCGTTCCCGCGACGGTGTAGATGAGCGTGTTGACCAGCGACGACCAGAAGCCAGGCTCGGAGACGACGTACGCGAAGTTCGCGAACGAGTAGTTGGCGAACAACCCCACCCGCCGAATGTTGATCAGCCGCACGTCCTGGAACGCCAGCATGACGGCCCACAGCAGCGGCAGCACCACCACGACGAGCGTGATGACCAGCGTGGGCGAGATGAGCAGCAGTCCCGCGCGGTTCTCCCGCTGCCGCAACGTGCGCGGGCTCATCAGCGGATCCCCCGCTTGATGGTCTCGACCTCCGAGGTGGCCCGGGCGGCGGCGGCCTGCGGGGTCATGGAGCCGTCGACGATCGCGCTCAGCGCCTTGGGCACGGGCAGCTCGCCCATCGTCGCGCCGACCAGCTTGCCCTGGCCCTGCGGGATGCCCCACCGGGCGAACGTGTCGGGGCTCGTGCGCAGCGCGTCGAGCACGTCGGCGGGGTAGACGTCGACGAGCGGCCGCTTGACGTCGACCCCGGCGGGCATCCGCTCCCACGCCTCGGCGAAGGTCGTGCGGGTCGGCACCTTGCCCTCCGGCGCCATGCCGATCCAGCGCTCGTAACCCTCGTTCATCATGTACGAGACGAACGCGGTGGACGCGGCCGTGTTGCCGCCTCTGACGAGTGCCCAGGAGACGATCTCGCCGTACTGTGCGGGGGCCTTGCCGTCGGGGCCCTTGAGCGCGGTCACGACCCCGGTGTTCTCGGCCAGCCACTGCGGGTTCGACCGGCACTCGGGGCAGCTCGGCAGCGCGTCCTTCCGCAGGCCCGCCAGCTCGTCGAGGATGAACGACGACCAGATCGTCATGGCGGCCCTGCCGGCGAAGTAGGTGGCCCGCGTGGAGTCGACGTCCTGCCGGCCCTTGACGGAGTAGTCGGAGGCGAGCTTGGCGTAGAAGCCGAACGCCCGCACGCACTGCGGCGAGTCGAGGGTGATGGTGCCGGCCCTGTCCACGAGCTCGCAGCCGTTGGCGAGGGCGACGTGCTCGAAGCTCTGGGCGGTGAACGAGTCGCGCGGCGCGATGGCGAGTGTGATGCCGGCGACCCCGCCGGTGTTCAGCTTCGCCGCGGCCGTCTCCAGCGCCTCGTACGTGTCGGGCGGCCGCAGCCCCGCCTTCTCGAACAGGTCCTTGCGGTAGAGGATGAGCTGCGCCCACCCGTCGCTCGGCACCGCGAGCAGCGTGCCGCCCGACGAGTCGAGCTCGAGCGCGCGGCGGGAGAACGTGTCGCGCCCGAGCCGGTCGACGATCCGGCCGGGCGATTCGGTGTCGAGCAGGTCGTTGGCCTCCAGCTCGCGTACGGAGGCGAGCGGCAGCGCGCCGATGACGTCGGGCAGGTCGTCGGCCGCCGCGGCCGCGGTGATGGTCTGGCTGAACTGGTCCTCGGCCACGCCGACGAGCTTCACCTTGATCCCGGTCCTGCGGGTGAACTCGTCGACGACGGCGTTCTGGACGGCCATCCGGTCCTCGAGGTTCTCCGCGGTCCAGACGGTGATCTCGTTGGCGGACTCCCGTCCGCCGGCGCATGACAGACAGGCGGCGGCCAGCAGGACGGCGGAGAGGACGGCGGTCACCCTGGTCGGCATCACACGCTCCTCCGGTTCCCGGGACACCCGCCCTCACCCGGGGTGGGCGAGGTTCCCGTGATGGCCATCGGGACGCCAGCTGTTCATCACGCGGTTCTCGATCACGATCTCCACGCCGCGGGTTCCGGCGTGGTCGACCAAAGGGTCTTCGGCCGGTTTCACGTTCTCGCGCATTGGCCGGCCGGGTGAAATGCGCCGGACCCTATCGCGTTCGGCCTCGGCAGAAGAATCTACCTTGATGTGATTTCTGTCATCCTGCGACGGCCGGCCGGCGACTTCGAGCACTTCGGCATCCCCTTTCCTGGCCCGCATCGCCAGGTCGGCAAGGTCGTTTTCCGGAAGACACGTAGTCAGGAACCCCAATTTCATCAGTCACACCCCCGAGGGAAAGTCGTAGACTTACGCCTGTTACGTGCGCAACTAAGGTTTGTAAAGAATCGTCAAGCGTTCGACTCCTGTCTGATCAGAATGCGTAAGTGTGGAAAATGCGCGTCATCGCCACTGAAGCGCCAGGTCAGGTCCTCGTGGGGCCTGCCCCACTCGTGCCCGGATCGGTCCGAGTTCGCACTCTTTACTCGGGAATGTCCGCAGGCACGGAAATGACCACGTATCGTGGGACAAACCCCTGCTTCAGTCATAAGTGGGGCAACGTGCGCCGACTCTTCGTTGAAGGACAGACGCACGCCCACCCGCTGACAGGCGTCTTCGCCCACGCAGGGGCCATCGCGCTCGACGTCGCCGCCATATCCAGCCGGTTCGAGCCGGCCAGGCAGTTCGGCGCAGCCGAGACGTGCGACGTGCGCCAGGGCTCGATCGCAGCGTTCATGCGCGACCGGGCCGGGAGCGCCGACACCGTCGTCGAACTCAGCGAGAGCAACGCCGCTCGCCACGAGGAGTTTCACTCGTGGCCGTCGCAGCGGTGGGACGTCGAACGTCCGCAGCGCACCTTCATGGAGCTCGTCCACCACGGCGAGGCCGACGCGCGCAAGCTCGTCAGCCACGTCATGCCCGTCGACCGGGCCGCCGAGGCGTTCGATCTGCTCGACCATCACCCATCCGAAATTCTCCAGCTCGTCTTCGAATTTGAGGAGTGACACAGTGAAGCTCGCCGTACAGGAGCAACTTCTGCCTGGCCGCACACTGCAGGAGAAGTTCGCGTTCGCGGTGGACGCCGGTTTCGACGCCATCGAGTTGCGCGGCAAAGGCGACTTCCATTTCGCGGGCCGCCTGACCGAGCTGAAGCGAGCGCTCGCCGACGGGGTGGTCATGCCCACCGTCTGCGTCGACATGCCGCACTCCATCGGCGACTTCGACCCGGCCAGGCGCACCGACGCGATCCAGCAGCTGCGCTCGCAGCTCACGGTGATCGCCGAGCTGGGCGGCATCGGGGTCACGACCCCGGCCTCGTACGGTCAGTTCTCCCGCACGCTGCCGCCGTTCGAGCCGCCGCGCACACCCCAGCAGGACCGCGAGGTGCTCGCGGAGGCGCTCGGCATCCTGGGTGAGCACGCGCACCGCAACGGCGTCCTCATCATGCTGGAGCCGCTCAACCGCTACGAGAACCACATGGTCAACACGCTGGCCGAGGCCGTGTCCTACTGCACGACGGACTCGATCAGGGTCGTCGGCGACACGTACCACATGAACATCGAGGAGGACGACCCCTGCCGCTCGCTGGTGGAGGCCGCCCCCTACCTCGCCCACATGCAGATCAGCGAGTCCAACAGGAACCAGCCCGGCACCGGTCACCTCGACTGGGGCGCCCAGCTGGCCACGCTCGACGCCATCGGCTACGACGGCTACCTCGCCCTCGACTGCCGCCTGCGAGGGGAGCCCGAGATCGTGCTTCCCCAGACCGCCACCTTTGTCAGGAAATACCTATGATCCTCCGTGAAGCCGTGCGTGTTCTGGTGAACAACTGGGACGGCGGCCATACGGTCCCGTCCCGTCGGCTCTACCCCCACCAGTGGAGCTGGGACTCCGCCTTCATCGCCATCGGCAACGCCCGCCTGTCGCCCCGCCGGGCCCGTACGGAGCTGCTGTCGCTGTTCGGCGCGCAGTGGCACGACGGCCGGGTGCCGCACATCGTGTTCAACCCGCAGGTGCCCGAGGCCGCGTACTTCCCCGGGCCCGCGTTCTGGGGCGTGCGCGCGCCGTCCGGGTCGGCGACCTCGGGGATCGTGCAGCCGCCCGTGCACGCCCTGGCCGCGTGGAAGACGTACGAGGCCGATCCCGACCTCGGGTTCCTGCACCGGCTCTACCCGCGGCTGGTGGCGCAGCAGGAGTTCCTGCGCGCGCACCGGCGTGGCCGCGACGGGCTGATCTCGATCGTGCACCCCTGGGAGTCGGGCATGGACAACAGCCCGGCCTGGGACGAGCCGCTGCGGCACGTCGAGACGGCGAACGTCGGCTTCGTCCGTAAGGACCTCGACGCCATCTGCGCCGACGAGCGGCCCACCGACGACGACTACGAGCGCTACATCGCCCTCGCCCTCGCCTACCGCGAGTCCGGCTACCTCGACGCCGGGGACTTCCAGATCGAGGACCCGCTGTTCAACGTCGCGTACGCCGTCGCCGAGCACGCCCTCGCGCGGATCGCTCACGAGCTCGGGCTCGACCCCGAGCCGCACGAGCGCGAGGCCGCCGCGATGACCGCGGCCCTGACCCACCAGCTCTTCGACGGCGCCCTGTTCCAGCCGCGCGACGCGCGCACCGGGCGGCTCATCCGCTCCGCCAGCGTCGCCGGGCTGACGCCGCTGCTGCTGCCCGGCCTGCCCGGCAAGGTGGCCGACACGCTGATCGACACCGCGCTCGACCTGTTCTCCCTGAAGGACGGCCTGCTGCCCAGCTACTCGCCTGCCGCCGCCGGGTTCGACGCGGCCCGCTACTGGCGCGGCCCGAGCTGGATCAACCTCGACTGGCTCGTCTGGCAGGGACTCAAGGACCGCCGTCCCGAACTGGCCACGGGCCTGGCCGACGGCATGCTGTGCGCCGCGGCGCACGCGGGGCTGCGCGAGTACTTCGACCCCGCCACCGGACGCGGCCACGGCAGCCGCGACTTCAGCTGGTCGGCCGCGCTCGTCCTCGATCTCGTCGCTGAGCACGGCATGAAGAGCGTGCCGGCGGCCGGCCGCGACATCGGTCAGGAACTGAGGTGCTTCGGCGAAGCCGACCACGTTGCCGACCGCGTTGCCGATCAGGTGCCGGCGTAGCAGCCCGCCGCGCCCGATCGCCTGGTACGGGAGCCACTCGCGCGTCGCACAAACATGTTCGTTACCCCTGTTCACGGGCAGAAAGCCGTGATGCTCACGGATGGGGGGCGAACTGCATGGATTCCAACCGGAGAGCCATCGCGAACGTCCGCCCGAGGAGCGGGCCGCACTCCAGCAACGCCGCAGACTGGCCGCTGGACGCCTTAAGCGGTGCCAAGGGCGACACCACGGTCAGCGTGGTCCTGCCCGCCCGCGACGAGCAGGACACCGTCGGCGACATCGTCACCGTGATCCGCCGTGACCTCGTCGAGCGATGGCCGCTCGTCGACGAGATCGTGGTCGTCGACTCCCGTTCCACCGACGCGACCGCCGAACGCGCCGTCCGGGCGGGCGCGCGCGTGGTGGCGCAGGACCAGGTGCTCTCCCACCTGCCGCCGATGAGCGGCAAGGGCGAGGCGCTGTGGAAGGGCCTGGCCGCCTCTCGCGGGGACATCGTCGTCTTCGTGGACGCCGACCTGCGCAGCTTCGGCACGCACTACGTGTCGGGTCTGCTCGGACCGCTGCTCGTCGACACCGGCATCCAATTCGTCAAGGCGACCTACGAGCGTCCGTACGTCGGCGCGGACGGCACGGTCCAGCCGGGCGGCGGCGGACGCGTGACCGAGCTGGTCGCACGCCCGCTGCTCAACCTGTTCTGGCCCGAGCTCGCCGGCTTCGCCCAGCCGCTCGGCGGCGAGTACGCCGCCCGCCGCGACGTGCTCGAAAGGGTGCCCTTCGTCACCGAGTACGGCGTGGAGTTCGGCCTCCTCGTCGACCTGCTCGGCCTCGTCGGCCTCGACGCGATGGCCCAGGTGGACCTGGGCCGCCGTACGCACCGGCACCAGTCGACGGCCGCGCTCGGCCGGATGGCCGGGCAGATCATGCTCACCGCCTGGTCACGGCTGGAACGCCAGGGCCGCGTGGTGGCCTCGGGACGGCCCGCGCACACGCTGCTGCAGTTCGCGCCGGACGGCCAGGCCGACCTCGTGGACGTGGCCGTGGCGGAGCGACCCCCGCTCGCCACCCTGGTGACGGAGGTTCCGGTGAACGCGGGGCCCTGACCGTCCGTCCCGCCCCGCGGGGCTACGGCGGGAATCGACCCGGGGTGACGAGCCCGGTCTCGTAGGCGACGACGACGGCCTGGGCGCGGTCGCGCAGGCCCAGCTTGGTGAAGATGCGGGCGACGTGGGTCTTCACCGTGGTCTCGCTCAGCGTCAGCGCCTCGGCCAGCTCGGCGTTGGACAGCCCGCGCCCCACCAGTGTCAGCACCTCCACCTCGCGCGCGGTCAGGCCGGCCAGGTCGGCGTGCACGCTCCTGGACGGCGGCCCCTGCACGGCGAAGCGCTCGACCAGCCGCCGGGTGATCGACGGCGCCAGCAGGGCGTCTCCGGTGGTGACCAGCCGCACGGCGTTGGCCAGGTGGGCGGGCGTGACGTCCTTCAGCAGGAAACCGCTCGCGCCGAGGGCCAGTGCGGCGTACACGTACCGGTCGAGGTCGAAGGTGGTCAGCATGAGCACGCGGCAGTCCGGATCCTGGGCCAGCACCCGCCTGGCCGCCTCCAGCCCGTCCATGTTCGGCATGCGGATGTCCATGAGCACGACGTCCGGCCGCAGTTCCCGCGCGGCCGTCACCGCCGCCACGCCGTCGGCGGCCTCCCCGACGACGTCGATGCCGCGGGTGGTGAGGATGAGCCGGAATCCGGACCGGATGAGCGCCTGGTCGTCGACGATCAGCACGCGGGGCGAGGGGGTCATGAACCGTCCTGTCGGGGTGGCTTGAGGGGGATGCGGGCGCGGATGCGGTAGCCGCCGCCGAGGCGGCGCCTGGCGTCCAGGTCGCCACCGTAGACGGCGACCCGTTCGCTGAGCCCCAGCAGGCCGCGCCCGGCTCCGGCGTCGCGTCCGCGCCGCTGCGCCGTCGGCGCGGCACGGCCGGGGTCGGCGGTGAGCGCGCTGGGGCCGGTGTTGAGCACCTCCACGCGCACCTGGTTGTCCGCGTAGCGGATCGTCACCTCGGCCTTCGTGTCCGGCTCGGCGTGCTTGAGCGCGTTGGTCAGGGCCTCCTGGATGATCCGGTAGACCGTCGCGTCGATGCCCGGCGGCAGCGGGCGGGGCTCGCCCAGGACGCGCGTCTCCACGTGCAGCCCGGTGAAGGCGAAACGGTCGATCAGCGTGTTCAGGCCGTCCAGACCCGGCGACGGCGCGAGAACGGAGTCGTCGGCGCCGTCCGGGGCGGGCGCGAGCAGCCCCAGCAGGTGGCGCAGCTCCGACATCGCCGAGCGGCCGGCGTTCTCCACCGCTTCGAGCGCCTGCGCGCACGCGTCGGGGTCGATCGGCATCACCTCGCGCGCCGCGCCGGCCTGGACGACCATGAGGCTGACGTTGTGGCTGACGATGTCGTGCAGTTCCCTGGCGATCCTGGCGCGTTCGGCGTCGACCGCCGCCCTGGCGGCCCTGTCGCTCTCCCGCTCCAGCATTCTGCCCCGCTCCTCGACGGCCGCGCGGTGGCGGCGGCGGGACCGCACGAGTGCGACCCCCATCGACAGCGTGACTCCTGCCAGCGCCACCACGACGACGACCAAGGCGTACGTCCAGACCACCGTTCCAGCCTGGCAAAGGGCGGGAAGATCCGCACTACATCGACAGGATGACAAGCGGACCGGAATTACATCCGGGGAAGGACGCCCGGCTTGCGGCGCCGTTTGTAGCCTCCTCGCATGACGACCGGAACCGCAGCCGCCGTACGGCTCGACCATGTACGCAGGCAGTACGGCGAGACGGTGGCACTGGACGGTGTCTCGCTGGAGATCCGTGCCGGTGAGGCGGTCGCGGTGATGGGGCCGTCCGGCAGCGGGAAGTCGACGCTCCTGAACCTGATCGCCGGGCTCGACCGGCCCAGCGCCGGGCGGGTCACCGTCCAGGGCGACGACCTGACCGGCCTGGACGAGACCGGGCTGGCCCTGTTCAGACGCCGCCACATCGGCATGATCTTCCAGTTCTTCAACCTGCTCGACGACCTGTCTGCGCTCGACAACGTGGCGCTCGCCGCCCAGCTCACCGGCACGCCCGCCGCCCAGGCCCGCAGACGCGCGCTCGACCTGCTGGACGAGCTCGGCATCGGCGACCGCGCCCGTACGTACCCCGCGGTGCTGAGCGGTGGCGAGCGCCAGCGGGTCGCCGTCGCCCGCGCCCTCATGAACCGGCCGGCCGTGCTGCTGGCCGACGAGCCGACCGGCGCGCTGGACAGCCACTCCGGCGAGCAGGTGATGGACCTGCTGCTCGACCTGCACCAGATCGGCCAGACCCTGCTGCTCGTCACGCACGACGTACGGCTGGCCGAGCGGTGCGCCGGACGGGTGATCGAGCTGGCCGACGGCCGGGTGACCGCAGAACGCACGCTGGAGGGCCACCCGTGAGCGCGGTGTGGAGCGTCGCGCTGGCCGCGGTGCGGCGGCGGAGGCTGCAGAGCGCGATCCTGGCCCTGGTGGTCCTGTGCTCCACCGTGGCGATCGTCGTGGCGCTCGGCCTGCTCGAGGCGTCGTCCTGGCCCTTCGACCGGACCTTCGCCGAGCAGCGCGGGGCGCACGTCGTGGCCACGTTCGACCGGGCCACGGTCCCCGACGCGCTGCTCACACGGACGGCGGGCAGGCCCGGGGTCGAGGCGGCGGCCGGGCCGTTCGGCCAGAAGGCGCTCACCGTCGCCGACACCCGGCAGAGCCTGCCGCCAGGACCGCTCACGGTCGTCGGGCGGCCCGGCCCCGGCGGACCGGTGGACCGGGTCGACCTCTGGACGGGCCGCTGGGCCGCCCGACCTGGCGAGATCGTGGTGAACCGGCCGGTCGAGCCCCTCTTCAGCGACCTGGTCGGCGCCACGGTACGGACCAGGGAAGGCATGACCTTCACCATCGTGGGTCTGGCCTCCAGCGTCAGCAGGACGGCCGAGGCCTGGGTCACGCCCGCCCAGATGCGGACGATGAACCCCACGGCCACCCAGATGCTCTACCGGTTCACCGAGGCAGGCGACCTGCGCGCGGCCACGGCGAGCGTGACCGCCGGCCTGTCGCCCTCGGGCGTGCAGTCGTACCTCACCGTCAAGCAGGACGTGTCCCGGACGGCCTCGGCGTACCTGCCGTTCCTCGTGGGGTTCGGTCTCCTGGGGCTGCTGGTGGCGGTGCTCATCGTGGCGAACGTCGTCGGCGGCGCCGTCGTCGCCGGGCAGCGGCACATCGGCGTGCTCAAGTCACTGGGCTTCACCCCCGACCAGGTCATGGCCGTGTACCTGGTCATGGTCCTGCTGCCCGGGTCCGCCGGATGCCTGGTCGGCACGGGGCTCGGCGCCCTGATCTCCCAGCCGCTGCTGCACCGCGTGTTCGCGGGCACCGGGGCGGCCATCGGCCTGGGCGTCGGCTGGTGGGCGTACCTGACCGCGCTGGTCGGCGTACCGGCCGTGGTCGTGCTGGCGGCGCTCGTCCCCGCCTCCCGCGCGCACCGGCTGTCGGCCGCCGAGAGCATCAGGGCCGGTGGCGGGCGCCGGTCGGGACGCGGGCAGGCGATCCAGCACCTGCTGTCGGGCACACCGCTGCCCCGATCCGTGAGCCTGGGCCTGGGCCTGCCGTTCGCCCGGCCGGGCCGCTCGGCGCTGACGCTGGCCGCGATCGTCCTCGGTGTGGCCGCGACGACGCTCGCCACCGGCCTGTTCAGGACGATGACCGCCTACGGCGACACGGCACAGCGCGTCGGCCACGTCCATTCCGTCGTCCACGTCGGACGGCCCGACCAGATCAGGCCGAAGCTGGGCGACGCCGCCATCGAGGCGCTGCTGCGCGCGCAGCCCGGCGTCCGTCACGTGACCGCCGACGCCTGGATCGACGTGCGGCTCCTTGGCCACACGAGCCGGATCAAGGCCCAGTTCCTCCGCGGTGACGCCGCGACCCGCGGCGACGTGGTGGTGGCCGGGCGCTACATCTCCGGGCCCGGCGAGGTCGCCGCCCCTTCGGCGTTCCTGAGACGCTTCGGGCTGCGCGTCGGCGACCGGCTCACGCTCGCGCTCGGCGACGCACGTACGCAGGCCACGATCGTGGGCGAGGTCATGGACGCCGCGAACGACCTCGTCATCGCGAGCTGGCCCACACTGACCGCGCTCGACCCCGGCAGGAGCGCCACCCAGTACGAGGTCCGGCTCGCTCCGGACGCCGACGTCGAGACGTTCCACGCCGCCGTCAAGGCGGCCGAACCGGGCCTGTACCCGCGGACGAAGTCGCAGGTCGACCAGAACAGCGTGGCCGTCATCGGCGCGGCGTCCTTCTTCACCCTGATCCTGGGCGTGGTGGCGAGCCTGGGCGTGTTCAACACCGTGGTGCTGAACACCCGCGAGCGGCGTCGTGACCTGGCCATGCTGAAGTCGATCGGGATGACGCCGCGCCAGGTGACGCTCATGACGGTCACGTCCATGGCTGCCCTGGGCGTCCTCGGCGGGCTGGTCGGCGTCCCCGTCGGGATCGCCTCGCACCGGGTCGTCGTGCTGGCCATGATGGAGGCGGCAGGGCTCAGCGCGCCCGCGATCCTGCTCGACGTCTGGCACGTCGCGGCGCTCGCCGCGCTGGTCGTGGCGGGTGTGGCCATCGCCGTGCTGGGCGCGTTCCTGCCCGCGCGCTCGGCCGCCGCACTGACCATCGCCGAGGCGCTGCGTACCGAATGAGTTCCGCTAGGAGAATCCGCGGGGCAGGACGGCGACCGGGCGTTCGGAGGCGCGCAGCACCTTCATGGCCAGCTCGCCGAGGAACACGCGGTGCGGTTCCGCGTCCTCGCTGGCGGCGCAGACGAGCAGCTCGCCGGGCAGCCACTCCAGGGTGCGCATCGCGGCGTCCACGTCGTGGCCCTCGGCCACCTCCGCCTCGGCCTCGATGCCGGTGGTCTCCCACGCCAGGCGCACGGCCAGCGCGAGGTCGTCGCGCAGCCGGCCGGGGTCGTCCACCCGCAGGTCGAGCGTGATGAGCCGGAGCGGCACCCCGAGCCGCAGCGCGGCCTGGGCGACGCGTTCGACGGCCTCGTCGCACTGCGGGCGGTGCACGTACGCCAGCGTGAGGCGGTCGAGCTCGCCGGGCTGCTTGAAACCGGCGGGCGTCAGCATGACGGCCTTGGACGAGCGGTGGAGCAGGTGGTCGGAGGTGGCGCCGATCGCGATGCGGCCGTGCTGCCCGCCGCTCGCCGAGCCGACCACGATGAGGTCGGCGCGAATTCTGCTGGCCAGCACCGACAGCCCGCGCCCGGTGCCGCGGCTCTCGAACGTGAGGAACTCGGCCGGTGCGGGACCCAGTTCCTCGGCCGCGTGGGCCAGGCCGGCCTGCGCCTCGACCGCCAGCCCCGGGCTGCCCGGCGGGTAGATCGAGGCGATGGTCAGCTCACCGCCGGTGAGCCTGGTGATCGCCGAACCGAGGGCGAGCGCGTCTCGCCCACCCAGGTCGTCCGCATATCCGACGATCACGTGCCCACCGATCACGAAGGCCCTCTTACCCGCTCCTACCTGGGAATACGCGACCTTGATCCTAACGTTGTAAACCTTTGGAGGAGTAAAACCCGTGAAGATCACACTAGACACCAAATTTGTTGGTTCGTTCGGACCTGTCACGCTTCGTGACGCGGTGGAACAGCTTCGCGCGCAGGATCTCGCCTGTACCGTGCGTGCCGACGTCGTCGACCAGAAAGTCGGCGTCTTCTCCGACTGTGTGGACCGCGGGTTCACGCCGCTCCGCAGCGAGATCATGGCTGCGTACTACGTGGCCGAGCGCGACGCCGCGGCCGAGGCGTTCGAGAGCGGGCTCATCACCCGCGAGGAGATGGACGGCAAGCAGGCCGCCCTCGCCCGCCGCCTTCTCATCTGAGTTTCTCCGGCCAGTCAGGGCTTTCCGGTGACTTGAGCACTGTCCGAAGTCCGTAAAGTCGTGTCCATTGCTCGTTCACGGATTGGACACGTGTGTATCAGGACATCGTCGGTTTCGCCCTCAGCACCCCCGAGTGGCTGCACACGCTCGCCGAGGTCGGTACGGACGCGGGGCTCTTCCTGTTCGCGGCGCTCTTCGCGGTGGCCGCATGGCGGGCGTGGCGCGCACCCGCCCGGGATCTTGCGCTCGTCGTGGCCGGCCCCGCCGGCGTCGTGCTCGCGTACATCGTCAGCGAGGTCGTCAAGACGCTGGTCCAGGAGGACCGGCCGTGCCGGGGCGGGGTGGCGACCATCGCCGCCTGCCCGCCCCTCGACGACTGGTCGTTCCCCAGCAACCACGCGGTGATCGCCGCCGGCGCCGCGGCCGCCCTCACCCTGGCCTGGCGCCGCCTGGCGTGGACGGTCTTCCCGCTGGCGGCGGTCATGGCGTTCTCACGGGTGTTCGTCGGTGTGCACTACCCGCACGACGTGGCGGCGGGCTTCCTGCTCGGCGCGGTGCTCGCGCCGCTGTTCGCGCTGCTGCTCGTGGGGGCCGTCACCCCTGCGGTACGTCTCGTGCGAACGCGTCTGTCGCCGCGATGAGCCGGTCGAGGATGCCGGGCTCGGTGTAGGCGTGCCCGGCGTCGTCGATCACGTGGAACTCCGCCTCCGGCCAGGCCCGGTGCAGGTCGTACGCGGTGGCCATGGGTGTGCAGGCGTCGTAGCGGCCCTGCACGATCACCGCGGGGATGTGCCTGATCCGGTCGACGTCCCTGATGAGCTGCCCGGGCTCCATCCAGCCGCCGTGGACGAAGTAGTGGTTCTCGATCCTGGCGAACGCGACGGCTTTCTTCTCCTCGCCGAAGTCCGAGACCCGCTTGGGATCGGGCCGCAGCGAGACCGTGCCGCCCTCCCACTGCGCCCACGCCCGCGCGGCGGCCAGCCTGACCTCGTCGTCGGGGCCCTCCAGCCGCTTGTGGTAGGCCGCCATCAGGTCGTCGCGCTCGTCCTGCGGGATCGGGGCGACGTACTGCTCCCACAGGTCGGGGAACAGGTGGCTCGCGCCCTCCTGGTAGAACCAGCGCAGCTCCTGCGGGCGCAGCGTGAAGATGCCGCGCAGCACCAGCTCGGTCGTCCGCTCGGGGTGCGTCTGCGCGTACGCGAGCGCCAGCGTGCTGCCCCACGACCCGCCGAACACCTGCCACTGGTCGATGCCGAGGTGCTCGCGCAGCCGTTCGACGTCGGCCACCAGGTGCCAGGTGGTGTTGGCGCTCAGGTCGGTGGCCGCGTCGGAGGCGTGCGGCAGGCTGCGGCCGCAGTTGCGCTGGTCGAACAGGACGATCCGGTACAGCTCGGGGTTCCACTGGCGCCGGTGGTCGGCGCTGCACCCGCCGCCGGGGCCGCCGTGCAGCATGACGGCGGGCTTGCCCTGCGGGTTGCCGCAGACCTCCCAGTAGATCTGGTTGCCGTCGCCGACGTCGAGCAGGCCGGAGTCGTACGGTTCGATGGGCGGGTACAACGTGTTCATACCGGCTGATCCTGCCACGCGTGCCGGTCGAGGAAGCCACGCTCCCCGGTCGCGTACTCGTGGAAGGCCGTCCGCACCTCCTCGAGGTCAGGGACGATCGCGCGGATGAGCGTGCCCTCCTTGTACTCCAGCTCGTAGCCCGGCGAGACCTGCATGAAGTGGCGGCCGAAGTTCACCAGGGCGACGAACGGGTTGCGCGGCGACAGCGTCCCGAGCACGTCGTGCACCAGCCCGAGGTCAGGGTCGTGGACGATCATGCCGTCGCCCGTGTGGAGCTGCATGCCCTCGTGAACGCCCAGCGGCGCCACGTTGTGCACGAGGTCGCGCTGCGGGTCGTAGCAGACCAGGCCGTGGGCGCGGGCGACCGTGAAGACCTGCGCGGACATCTCGTCCATCGTGTCGAGGTCCATGGACACCATGACGTGGCCGGGGTGGAGCGTGACCTTCCCCGGCAGGTCCTTGACGACGTCGGGCACGTCCGCTGGGGTGGTCTCCGGCTCGGTCCGCTTGACCGCGAGGTACGTGGCGCGCGCCTGGTCGCGGCTGATCGGGACCGGCTCGTCCCAGACCATCAACTCAACACTCATCCGAGTATTTTCGCGGACCCGTCCTCATGCCGGGCCAAACAGGGGCAAGGCATCCGCCAAACCGCCAGGGTGCATCCTGGAAGGGAGAGCCGTTCCCGGCACCGCGCCGTCGGGGACGGCTCGCGACGTCTCTGAACTGGGCGTTTACCCTGCGGCGGAGTAACCGCGCCCGCGGCGGAAAAGAACCAGGGGGGTGATCCACAGGGGCCGGGCTTGCCGGGCAGAGCGGGGGAACGGAACATGGGGAAAGACCGCAAGGGAGCCTCGATGATCGAGATCTGGCCGGGAGACCCCTATCCGCTCGGGGCGACCTACGACGGCGCCGGCACCAATTTCTCGCTCTACACCGAGGTCGCCGACAAGGTCGAGCTGTGCCTGTTCGACGATGACAACGTCGAACGCCGGGTGCCGCTGTCGGAGGTCGACGGGTTCATCTGGCACGGCTACCTGCCGGGAATCGGCCCGGGGCAGCGCTACGGCTACCGTGTGCACGGCCCCTACGACCCGGGGAGCGGCCTGCGCTGCAACCCCAACAAGCTGCTGCTCGACCCGTACGCGATGGCCATCGAGGGCGGCGTCACGTGGAACGAGGCGGCGTACGGCTACCGCTTCGGCCAGCCGGACACCAGGAACGACCTCGACTCGGCCCCGTACGTGCCGCGGTCGATCGTGATCAACCCGTTCTTCGGGTGGGGGCACGACCGGCCGCCCGCGACGCCGTACCACGACACCGTGATCTACGAGGCTCACGTGCGGGGGCTGACGATCAGCCACCCCAAGATCCCGCGCCACCTGCGCGGCACGTACGCGGCGCTCGGCCACCCCGAGATCCTCGACCACCTCACCAAGCTGGGCGTGACGGCGCTGGAGCTCATGCCGGTGCACCAGTTCGTCACCGACCACATCCTGGAAGAGCGCGGCCTGTCCAACTACTGGGGCTACAACTCGATCGGCTTCTTCGCGCCGCACAACCGCTACTCCAGCCAGGGCCAGCGCGGCGGGCAGGTGCTGGAGTTCAAGGCGATGGTGCGCTCGCTGCACGAGGCGGGCATCGAGGTCATCCTCGACGTCGTCTACAACCACACCGCCGAGGGCAACCACCTCGGGCCGACGCTGGGCTTCCGCGGCATCGACAACGTCAACTACTACCGGCTGGTCGACAACGACAGGCGCTACTACGTCGACACCACCGGCACCGGCAACAGCCTGCTCATGCGGTCGCCGCACGTCCTGCAGATGATCATGGACTCACTGCGCTACTGGGTCATCGAGATGCACGTCGACGGGTTCCGTTTCGACCTCGCCTCGACGCTGGCGCGCGAGCTGCACGAGGTCGACCGGCTGAGCGCCTTCTTCGACCTGGTGCAGCAGGACCCCGTGCTGTCGCAGGTCAAGCTCATCGCCGAGCCGTGGGACGTCGGCCCAGGCGGTTACCAGGTGGGCAACTTCCCGTCGCGCTGGACGGAGTGGAACGGCCGCTACCGTGACACGATCCGCGACCTGTGGCGGGGGCAGCCGGCGACGCTGCCGGAGTTCGGCTCGCGGTTCACCGGGTCGAGCGACCTGTACAAGGACGACAGCCGCCGCCCCGCCGCCTCGATCAACTTCGTGACCTGCCACGACGGCTTCACCCTCCAGGACCTCGTCTCGTACGACACCAAGCACAACGAGGCCAACAAGGAGAACAACCGCGACGGCACCGACGACAACCGGTCGTGGAACTGCGGCCAGGAGGGCCCGGCCGACCTCGCCGTCGAGTCGCTGCGCGAGCAGCAGAAGCGCAACTTTCTCACCACGCTGTTCCTGTCGCAGGGCGTGCCGATGCTGTCCCACGGTGACGAACTGGGCCGTACGCAGAAGGGCAACAACAACGGCTACTGCCAGGACAACAAGCTCACCTGGGTCGACTGGTCCGACATACGCGAGAACTGGCTGCTGCTGGAGTTCGCCCAGAGCCTGGCCCAGCTGCGCAAGAAGCATCCGGTCTTCCGGCGCAGGAGGTTCTTCTACGGCAAGCCCGTACGCGGTCTGAGCGACATCGCCTGGCTCACCCCCTCGGGCGAGGAGATGACCGACAGCGACTGGAACGTCGGCTACGCCAAGTCGCTGGCCGTGTTCCTGAACGGTGAGGCGATCACCGAGCCCGACCGGCGCGGCCGGCGGATCCGCGACGACTCGTTCCTGCTGCTGTTCAACGCCCACCACGACACGATCAAGTTCGTCATCCCGAAGGACTACGGCGAGATGTGGCACACCGAGATCGACACGGCCATGCCCATCCGGCTGGACGCCAGGATGGTGCGCGCGGGCGAGGGCATCGACGTTCCTGGTCGCAGCGTGAGGGTGCTCCGCCGTGTCTAGGCCCGTCTCCACCTACCGGGTGCAGCTCACCCCCGACTTCGGTTTCGCGGAGGTGGCGGCGATCGCCGGCTACCTGCGCGACCTCGGCGTGAGCCACGTCTACCTCTCGCCGATCCTGCAGTCCACCCCCGAGTCGCGGCACGGCTACGACGTCACCGACCACTCCCGCATCCGCGAGGAGTTCGGCGGCGCCGACGGCCTCAGGGAGATGGCGCGGCAGCTCGCCGCCCACGACCTGGGCATCGTGGTCGACATCGTGCCCAACCACATGAACACGCTCAACGAGCGGTTCTGGTCGGTGCTGAGGTACGGGCCCGCCTCGCCGTACGCGCACTGGTTCGACATCGACTGGAGCGACGGCACGGTCGCGCTGCCCGTGCTGGGCGACGACGTCGAACCCGTGGTGGACGGCGACGTGCTGCGCTACCACGAGCACTCCTTCCCGCACCCCGGCCGCTACCGGCTGGTCGACTGGCGCGAGGGGCCCGGCTACCGGCGCTTCTTCGACGTGTCGTCGCTGATCGGGCTGCGCGTCGAGGACCCGTCGGTGTTCTTCGCCACGCACGAAGTGATCTTCTGGCTGCTCGACGAGGGCCTGGTCGACGGGCTGCGCGTCGACCATCCCGACGGGCTGGCCGATCCGCGCGGCTACCTGTCGCGGTTGCGCGAGAGGGCGGGCGAGCGGTGGACGGTCGTCGAGAAGATCCTCATCGGGCCGGAGCGGCTGCCCGGCGACTGGGCCTGCGACGGCACGACCGGCTACGACGTACTCAACCGGGTGAACGGGCTGTTCGTCGACCCTTCCGGCAAAGAGCCCCTGGTCAAGATATTTACGGACATGACGGGGCAGCCTCCCGACTACCGTCCGGTCATGGCCCAGGCCAAGCTCGACGTGCTCGACCAGTTCTTCGGCGCCGAGGTCGACCGGCTGGCGCGGGCCGCCTCGTGCGACCCGGCCGCCGTCCGCGAACTGCTCGCCGCGATGCCCGTCTACCGCGCGTACGTGGTGCCGGGGGAGGAGGTGCCCCCCGAGTCGGCGGAGATCGTCGAGCTGGCCGCCGAGTCCTGCTCACCCGCCGTCCAGCCCCTCGTCCGAGAGGTCCTGTACGGCTCCCCTGAGTCGATCGTGCGGTTCCAGCAGACATGCGGGCCCGTCATGGCCAAGGGCGTCGAGGACACCGCCCTCTACCGCTGGTTCCCGCTCGCCTGCCTCAACGAGGTCGGCGGCGAACCCGACCACTTCGGGGTGTCGGTCGACGACTTCCACGACTTCTGCGCCGAGCTGTCCCCGTACACGATGACCACCCTCTCCACGCACGACACCAAGCGGTCGGAGGACGTGCGGGCGCGGCTGTCGGTGCTCTCCGAGATGCCGGGGGAGTGGGCGGCGGCGGTCGCCGAGTGGTCGGCGCAGGTCAGCTTCGACCCCCGTCTCGACTACCTGGCCTGGCAGAACCTCATGGCCGCCTGGCCCGTCTCGGTCGAACGGTTCACCGACTACCTGTTCAAGGCCGCCCGCGAGGCCAAGACCGCCATCTCGTGGGCCAACCCCGACCCCGCCTACGAGCGGCGGCTGCGCGCCTTCGCCGAGGCGGCCGTGCGGCTGCCGGTCGGCGGGTTCGCCGAGCGGATCGAGCCGTACGCGATGTCGAACTCGCTCGGGGCCAAGCTCGTCCAGCTCATGATGCCCGGGGTGCCCGACGTGTACCAGGGCAACGAGACCACCGACTTCTCGCTGGTCGACCCCGACAACCGGCGGCCGGTGAGCTACCCGCGCAAGCCGGAGACCTCATGGGACTCCGCCAAACTGCTGGTCACCACGCAGGCGTTGCGGCTGCGCCGGCGGCTCGGGGGCGCGGCGCCGTACCTGCCGCTCAGGGCGGAAGGGGAACGCGCCGAGCACGTGATCGCCTTCGCCCGCGGCGCCGAGGGAGGGGACGGCCGGCCGCAGGCCGTGGCCGTCGCCACCCGCCTTCCCGTGCGCCTGGCCGCCACGGGTTGGGGACGCACCACGCTGCCACTGCCCCCCGGCACCTGGCGTGACCTCCTCACCGGCGCGCTCGTCTCCGGACGCACGCCGCTCGCGCACCTGCTCGGTCAGTACCCGGTCTCACTGCTGGAGCGACATGATCTTTGAGGTCTGGGCCCCCAGGGCCACAGCGGTCGAGCTGCTCGTCCTCGAAGAACGGCGGTCGATGTCCGCCGGAGCGGGCGGCTGGTGGAGGGCCGAGGTCGAGGGCGCCGGCCACGGCACCCGGTACACCTTCGAGGTGGACGGCGACGGCCCCTACCCCGACCCCCGCTCACGCCGGCAGCCCGAGGGCGTCTTCGGGCCGAGCGCGGTCTACGACCACGACCGTTTCACCTGGTCCGACCACGACTGGAAAGGCCGCGACCTGCGCGGCGCGATCATCTACGAGCTGCACATCGGCACCTTCACCACGGACGGCACGTTCGAGGCGGCCATCGAGAAGCTGCCGCACCTGGTGGAGCTGTGCGTCGACTTCGTGGAGATCATGCCGGTCGCGCCGGTGCCGGGCGGGCGCAACTGGGGCTACGACGGCGTCGACCTGTACGCCGTCAACGAGACCTACGGCGGTCCCGACGGGCTCAAGTCGTTCGTGGACGCCTGCCACCAGGCAGGCATCGGCGTCATCCTCGACGTCGTCTACAACCACCTCGGGCCGTCGGGCAACTTCCTGCGGCCGTTCGGGCCGTACTTCGCCGGCTTCGAGGGCAGCTTCTGGGGCGAGGCGGTCAACCTCGACGGACCGGAATCCGACGAGGTGCGGCGCTACTTCGTCGGCAACGCGCTGCAGTGGCTGCGCGACTACCACATCGACGGGCTGCGCCTCGACGCCGTGCACGCACTGCACGACCGGCGGGCCACCCACCTGCTCGCCGAACTGGCCGCGGAGGTGGACGCGCTGTCCTGCTCGACCGGACGGCCGCTGTCGCTGATCGCGGAGTCAGACCTCAACGACCCGCGCATGGTCCGCTCTCTCGACGCGGGCGGGCTGGGCATGACCGCGCAGTGGAACGACGACGTCCACCATGCCCTGCACTGCGCCGTCAGCGGCGAGAACCACGGCTACTACCAGGACTTCGCCTCGCTGGAGGCCCTGGCCAAGGTGCTCACGCACGGGGTGCTGCACGACGGCTCGTACTCCAGCTTCCGCGCGCGCGGCCACGGCGCCTCCTTCGCCGGGGTGCCCGGACACCGGCTGGTGGCCTGCCTGCAGAACCACGACCAGATCGGCAACCGCCCGGCGGGCGACCGACTGCCGATCACCCCGCTCAAGCTGGGCTCCGGGCTGCTGCTGACCTCGCCGTTCACGCCGATGCTGTTCATGGGGGAGGAGTGGGGGGCGCGCACGCCGTTCCTGTTCTTCTCCGACCACGTGGAGGCGCACCTGCGCGACACCGAGGGGGCGCGGCGGCAGCGCGAGTTCGACGGCTTCGGGTACGCGTGGGAGGCGCCCAACCCGTCCGACGAGGAGTCGTTCCTGCGCTCGAAGCTCGACTGGAGCGAGGTGAAGGAGGAGGAGCACTGGTCGCTGCTGTGCTGGTACCGCGACCTGATCGCGCTGCGCAAGGCACTGCCCGAACTCTCGGACCCACGCCTCGACCGGGTCCGTGTCGAGCTGGACCCCATGGGGAAGTGGCTGCTGATGTGGCGGGGTTCGGTGGCGGTGGCGGTCAACTTCTCATTGGACCCGGTGACCCTCCCCTTGCCGCCCGGCACAATCCTCCTGGCCTCCGACGACCCCATAACCTGCACCGAAACCGGCCTCCACCTCCCCGCACAGTCACTGACGGTCTACCGCCCCACCCCCCACAACCAACCCCAACCGTGACGCCGAGCGCCCCACCTCCGGCCTCGGCAACCTGACCCACCCCGACACCGTCGTGCACTTCCCCGCCGTGCCCTGTGCGGTCGGGTCGTTCGAGCGGCATCCAACGCCTCGTGACTCCTCCGCTCCCTGAAGAGAGCGGCTTCTCGCCCCGCTTGCGCGGGAGACGACGGCCAAGCCCTGACCGATGCCCGAAAGCACGAAAGCAATCGTATCCGGAGGTGGCGACAATTTCCGAGGTTCTGTCACTGCACGCTCGGGCCTTGACGGCCCTCCCGCTCCCGATTCCCCCGTCGCCTCAAGGCGACGGTCCCCTCGGGAGGATCTGATGGAGAGGCCCGACGTGGGTCGTTCGAGTCTCGTGGTTATCCACAAGGGCCGTATTGATCGGGAGCTTATCCACAGAACGCCGTTCGGGCGTCCGGTTGCAGACGCCCGGCGCACATGCTGAGGACCTGCCGTTCCCGTCCGTACGGAGGCCCTCCATGAAGATCGTCCTTCCGCTGCCCGACGCCCTGACCACGACGTTCGTCGTGGCCGTGGAGCAGATGGCATTCGACGCCCGCTCAATCGTCCCCTGGCGCGTCGGTGACCCGTACAGACGGGCGGCCATCGACGCGGTCGCCGGCGGCGCGGTGACCGTCACCCCTCAACCCGTCCCGTGGAAACCCGCGGCCACCACGCTCACCGACGACGAGAGACGCCGCCTGCGCCGCACCCGACAACATGTCGTGGTCGCGGCGACCGCACCGCCGCACCGCTTCCCGTTCGTCGCGCAGGTGGCGAGGGCGGTGGCCAGAGCTCTGGCCCGGGAGTGCGACGGTCTCCTGATCGACCCGCTGACCGGCGCCACCGTCCTCACGTGCGGCAGATGCGCGGCCGAGCCGCCTACGTTCAGCCTCGACGACGACTGGGTGTCATGGGGCGTCGAAACCCACGACGACGCCACCTGCCCACGCGGCCGCTCGGCCCGAGCGAGCCTGCGCGACTGCCCTGGTGGCCGCGCGGCCGGAGCGAGCCTGCCCGACAGCCCTAGCGCCCGCTCGGCCGGAGCGGGCCTTCGCGACAGCCTTAGCGCCCGCTCGGCCGGAGCGGGCCTTCGCGACAGCCTTAGCGGCCGCGCGGCTGGAGCCGGCCTGTGTGACTGCCCGCGTGTGACGTCACGCGGCCTGCGCCGCTTCGCGCTCCCCGAGATCACCATCGACGGCGCCACCTGCGGCCACAGCCTGTGCGCCACCAACCTCCTGCGTACGGTGGGCAGCCGCCTCGTGGCCGACCACCTGTCCTACCTCGCCGCCCATCCCGAGGCGACCACCCGCACGATCGACGACTTCCTCCACATCCCGCCGTCCGACCAGCCCAACGGCCTACCCTTCGCCGTACGCCTTACCCCGTACGACACCGACACGGCCACCGGCACCGACACGAACACCGCCCCCGACACGGTCACCGGCACCCACCCCGACCCCTGCGCCGGCACCGGCACCCACTCCGACCCCTGCGCCGGCACCGGCACCCACTCCGACCCCTGCGCCGGCACCGGCAACGGCACTTGCTCTGGCACTTGTTCGGGCACGGGCCCTCGCGCCGATGGCGCAGGCATGGGCCCTCGCACCGGCACCCAGCCCCACCCCCATCTGCACTCTGGCTCCCACCCTCACCTTCACCCTGGCCCTCACCTTCACGCCGGCGCCGGCGCGGGTACCGACGTCGGCGAGCCTGGCCGGGCCCGAGAGATTCGCCGACTCATGGTGGACCCCGTCCCAGGCACGGGCCAGGTCGCGTGTCTCAAGGTCGGCCCGCCTCCAAGCTCCTCCGACGGTCCGTCGCACGGCCGGCGCTGCGTCACCCACATCGCCCCTCCGACCCCGTACCCCTTGACGGACCCCCATTCCCCCGCCCTGGCCGCCTGAGCAAGTGAGGAGTTCTGACCACATATGTGAAATAAGTGAAGATTGTTCTGAACCGTTTCGAGGGTTACGTCCGTCCAAAGGGCATGATCCCGTTTGAGATGATCGACGAAGATCTGCGCGTCGCGCGCACGCGGGCGCACCGCCGCGACGAGCTCGCCAGACGCCGTACGACCATCGCCGCATCAGTACGGGAGTCCCAACACAAGCTCGACGCGATCGCCGTATGGGATCAAGAGGACGTGGCCGCCGAGGAAGCTCGCCTGCGCGCGTACACCGGGGCCCTCGCCGCGGTGGAACAAGAACTCGCCGACCTCGGCCCGGCCCAGGAGCTGTACGACGAACTGCTCATCCGCGAAGAACGCCGACTGATCGAGTCCGCTGATTCCCGAGGCGCCGAACTGCTGGAACTCGGTCGCCTGCTGGCCGAACTGGACGTCGAACTCCCAGCCGGCATACGCGCCCGCAACACCGGCCGCACCCTCCTCCACCACCAACACCAGCCCCTAACCCACAAGCCCACACGCGGGACGCCGCCCGGCGCGACCCGGGACCACACCCCTGAGACACCGCCCGGCGCGACCCGGGATCGCACTCCTGAGACGCCAACCGTTGCCACTTGGGGGCGTGCCGATGGGTTGCCGGATGATGTCGTCCAGGAGCGTGCTGTTGGGACCTCGACCCGTGCCGGACAGGAGCACGCCCCTGGGACGTCGACCGGCGCCGTGGGGGAGTGTGCCGTTGAGACGTCGGGCGGGTCGGCGCGCGGGGGTGGCAGGGGTGCGGGGGTTGGGTCCGTCTGTGGGGGCGAGTTCGGTGCTGCCGGTGAGTGTGAGGCAAGGGCGGCGTTCGTCCGTGAAGTTGCGGTGCTCGGGATGACGGTGCCCGACCTCGCTGACCGGAGCGCCCTCAGTGCCCTGGTGGAGGAACTGGAGGAACGCTGCCGCGAACTCCGACGCCTCCGCGACAAGCTCCGCGCCCGCCGCGAAGAGCTCCTCCTCGGCTCCACCCACCGCTGACAGACGCCCACCACCACGCCGCCTGGTCCGCGCCGCAGAGCCTGCTGAGGCTGCGTCCACGGACGCGAGGCACGGATCCGACCTGGCCGGAGCTGGGTGGATGGCGCGCTGGTGATTCTGTGCCGACCAGAGCGGGTGCCGGCCCCGGCAACGCTGTCTTGGGTGGCGCTGGTTCGGGCGGGTGCTGGCACAGGCAACGCTGCCTTGAGCTTGCTCCGCTTCGACGGACACCATCGTTGTGGTGGTCAGGCCGCTGCGGTCGGGGGGTGGGGGTGGTGGCGGCTGAGGATGTGGCGTAGGGCGGTTTCCAGGGTGGCGGTGGGGTCGGGGGCGAGGTCGAGGGAGCGCCAGGCCACGTAACCGTCAGGGCGCACCAGTACGGCGCCGCCCCCGCGGACCCCGTACGCCTCGGTGAACCGGCCCTCCACGTCCATCAGTTCGTCGTCCACGAGGAGCCGTGTCAGGCGCACCTGAAGCCGGTCCTTGACCAGCCGCCCCGCGTCCATCCACGGCTGCCCGGCGCTCTTGGCGGCCAGCAGCACGAACCCGGAGCCGAACAGGTCGATGGTGGACATCCGCTGCCCGTCCCAGTCGAGCACCACGTGCGGGGCACGGCTGCCGGGACGTCCGTTCGGCACACGCGGATCCTCCAGGATCGACCCGTCGTCGCCTGGCTCGTCGATGATCGCCGTCGAGTGGTACCGGAATCCGAGGAGAGCGCCCGCCGGGTCGTCGAGCGGTTCCGGGTAGCCGACCCGGAGTGCCGGAGGCATGCGTACGCCCAGGTTGGCGAGCTGCGCGTCGGCGGTGAGGGCACCGATCGGGCGGCGTTCGGCGTCGTAGGTGTCGAGGAAGTCAGGGCCGGCCTGGCCGGTGATCACGAGCCACAGCCGCCAGGCGAGGTCGCACCCGTCCTGCAGCGCGGTGCTGCCGCCCTGTCCGCCGGTCGGCGGCATGGTGTGGGCGGCGTCCCCGGCGAAGAACACCCGTCCGGCCCGGTACGTGTCGGCGAGCGTGTGCGCCAGGTCGAAGGACGTGGTGTCCAGGATGCGCACGTCCAGGTCGGGCCGGCCGATCGCCGTCCGTATCAGCTCGACGCAGCGCTGCTCGGTGAAGTCGGACTCGCTCTGGCCGTCGGCGTAATTGACGCCGAGCACGTGCGCGCCGACGCCGGTGCCGGAGACGAGGACCCCGGTGAAGACGTCGTTCTGCAGGTACCAGAGCGTGACCTCGCGATCCCGGACGATCCCGGACAGATCGGCGTCGAACATGATCGAGCACATGCGCCCCAGCTCGCCCTTGCCCGAGGTGGGGACGTTCAGCATCCGCCGCAGCGGGCTGCGGTGCCCGTCGGCGGCCACCACGTAGTCGGCGCGTACGACGTGATCGCCGTCCGCGTCGCGGATGACGGCCGTGACACCGTCGCCGTCCTGGTCGAGCGAGCGGAGCTCGGTGGAGAAGCGCAGGTCGGCGCCCAGTTCCTCGGCCTTGCGGCGCAGGACGCGCTCGATCTCGGCCTGCGGTGCCCCAATCGTCATCACCGGCGTGACTCGCGACAGGAACGCCAGTTCCTCGTGCTCGTCATGCATGATCATGTGCGGCTCGGGGTCGGTCAGGCTCTTGGCGATCGCGATGCGCATGGTGTCGCCGATGCCCGTCCAGATGTTCGCGAGCTGTTCCTCCAGGCCGGGGACCGGACGCAGCATCTCGACCGCGCGCGGGCCCACGCCGAACGCCTTGGGTTGGACGGACGTGCCGGGATGCCGTTCGACCAGCATGACGGGAATCTCCCGCCAGGCCAGCAGGGCCGCGGCGCTGAGGCCCGCATATCCACCACCGACCACCAGAACGGGCACGCGCTCATGCTCCATGACTTACTCACCTCCGAAGACGCGTACTATCGCGTGCAGACACGATATGTCGCATCTCCGCCGCCAGTCAAGACATATCTCGACATGGGTGCGGGGCCTCCTCAGGTGTGGAGAGCTTGCTGCGCTGGGCGCTCCCCGCCGGTTCGTCGGTGGACGGGGTGTCTGAAGGCACGCGAAGAGCTGAGGAACGTGGGACGACCGTCCGAGACGGCTGGTGTCCTCCAGGCGCACCGGGCCCAGGTGCGGAGCGGACGCGCTACAAGGGTGCGCTGGTGGTGAAGGCGCGGCGCGATGACATGTGCACCGTGTGCGGCCGCGCCCTCGCGTTGAAGGGCGGTGGCGGGGTTGCATGCGCGCCCAGTGCTGTGTCCCGCCTAGTCACCGCGCTGGACGTGGCCGGGCCGGCCTTTCTGACGCCAGCAGACAGTGACTGTCCTGCCTGCCTCTCTGACAGCAGCAGACAGTGACTGTCCTGCCTTCCCTTCTGACGGCTGGAGACAGTGACCGGCCCGGATCGAGCGGCCGTGACACGAGCGGCCACGACGCGGGCCGGTCGTCAGGACAGGTGGCTCTCCAGGGACTCGATCTTGGACGTCATGCCGTCCGTGACCCCCTCGCGCAGGTCGGCCTTCAGAACGAGGCTCACCCGCGGTGCGACCTCAGCCACCGCGTCGACGGCACGCTTGACGACGTCCATGACCTCGTCCCATTCGCCTTCGATCGTGGTGAACATCGAGTCCGTACGGTTCGGCAGGCCGCTGTCGCGGACCACCTTGACGGCGCGGGCCACGGGCTCGGCGACTCCTTCGCCGACGCCCAGCGGAGTGATGGAGAATGCGACGATCATGTGCTGCCCTCTCGCGCGGTCCGGAGGCTTCCGATCTTAGCCGGCCCGCCCACGCCGGCCGCAGCCCCCAAGCAGCGCAGGTCAAGCCCCCGAACAGCCCCCGGACAGCGAAAAGCCACGACGTGGGAACGTCGTGGCCGCCGCCCTACCTCACCACCTGACGATCAGTGGTCGTGCTCCTCGTCTTCTTCCTCGCTAGGTCCTTCGGACGGCTCGACGCCCAGCACGGCCTCGCGGGGCTCGATCTCGCTGATGTGGTCGACGAGCTGGAGCACGTGGTCGGGCTCGATCAGCCACTGCAGCGCCGAGGCGCCGGAGTCGTCGGAGGCGACCAGTTCGGCCTGCTCCGTGCGCTCCTCGTCGGCGAGGTCGGCGTCGGGGTGTCTGATCTCAGCCAGCGCCGCGGCCTGCAGCGCCTCCATGTCGAGCACCTCGACGGTCAGCTCGACCGTGAGGCGCAGGAACTTCGGTTCATCACTCATGGCGACGATGCTAGGGCAGCTTCCACTCCACAGGCGCCGCGCCCTGCTGGATGAGCAGCTCATTGGCCCTGCTGAACGGCCGGGAGCCGAAGAATCCGCTACGGGCGGACAGCGGGGACGGGTGCGCCGACTCGATGCGCGGCACGTCGCCGAGCATCGGCGCGAGGTTGCGGGCGTCGCGGCCCCACAGGATGGCGACCAGCGGCTTGTCGCGCGACACCAGGGCCTTGATGGCCTGCTCGGTGATCTGCTCCCAGCCCTTGCCCCGGTGGGAGGCGGGCTTGCCCGGCATGACGGTGAGCACCCTGTTGAGCAGCAGCACGCCCTGCTCTGCCCACGGCGTCAGGTCGCCGTTGGACGCCCGTGGCAGCCCGAGGTCGGTCTCCATCTCCTTGTAGATGTTGACCAGGCTGCCGGGCAGCGGGCGCACGTCGGGCGCGACCGAGAACGACAGGCCGACGGGGTGGCCGGGCGTCGGGTACGGGTCCTGGCCCATGATCAGCACCTTGACCTCGTCGAAGGGCTGGTTGAACGCGCGCAGGACATTGGCGCCCGACGGCAGGTACTGCCGTCCTTCGGCGATCTCCTTGCGCAGGAACTCACCCATCAGGGAGATCTGCTCGGCGACGGGCTCGAGCGCGCGTGCCCATCCGGCTTCGACGACTTCGTTCAGTGGACGACCGGCCATGGTCGTTGAGCTTAGCCAGGTCTCGTACGGCTTGGAGCCGAAACGTCTGTTCGGATCGTACCGAAACGATCACATGGTGGGGGGCCCGCCTGCCCCCCTTGGGAGGCGGGCGCCCCACCGGGTCACTTCACGGAGCCGGCCATCATGCCCTGGACGAAGTACCGCTGGAACGCGAAGAACAGGACCAGCGGGATGATCAGCGACATGAACGCGCCGGACGAGAGGATGTCGACGTTCGACCCGAACTGCCGCATCTGCGACTGCAGGTACTTGGTCATCGGCTGGTTGCCGGTGTCGGCGAAGACCAGCGCGATGAGCATGTCGTTCCACACCCACAGGAACTGGAAGATGCCGAGCGACGCGATGGCCGGCTTGCCCAGCGGGAAGACGACCGACGCGAAGATCTTCCATTCCGAGGCGCCGTCCATCCTGGCGGCCTCCAGCAACGACGCCGGGATGCCGACGAAGAAGTTGCGGAGCAGGAAGATGGCGAACGGCAGGCCGAACGCCACGTGGAACAGGATCACCCCGGGCAGCGACCCGAAGATGCCGGCGGCGCCGTACAGGCTCGCGACGGGGATCAGCGCGATCTGGATCGGCACGATGAGCAGCCCGACGACGACGAGGAACGCGGTGTCGCGGCCGCGGAAGTCCATCCACGCGAACGCGTACGCCGCCATCGCCGCGATGCCGATCACGAGGACCGTGGTCGGGACGGTGATGAGCACGGTGTTCCAGAACGACGCGGTGAAGCCGCTGCCGAGCAGGTTGGCGTAGTTCTGGATGGTCAGCTCGGCCGGCTTGGTGAAGATCGTCCACCAGCCCTCGGCGTTGTTGACCTGTGTCGTACGCATGGAGACGACCAGCAGGCCGAGCGTCGGCACGAGCCAGAACAGGCCGAGCACCACCATGACGACCTGGACGGCGCCGCTGCCCAGCCGGTCGACCAGCTTGCTCGCCAGGCTCCTGCGCGGCGCTCCTGCCTCCAGCCCCGTCGGGGCCGTGGCGGTCGCTGTGCTCATGAGTCTCCCCTCCTGAACCTGCGGATGTTCATGATCATGAAGGGGAGGACCAGCAGGAGCAGGAAGATGGCCAGCGCGCTGCCCAGCCCCTGGTTGTTGCCACCGCCGAACGCCACGCGCCACATCTCCAGCGCCACCACGTTCGCCTGCGGCTGGACGGAGGCCGGCGCGATGATGAAGACGAGGTCGAAGACCTTCAGCGTATTGATGATCATCGTCACGAAGACGACGAGCAGCACCGGCGACAGCAGCGGGACGGTGATCCTGCGGAACACCTGCCACTCCGTGGCGCCGTCGATGCGGGCGGCCTCCAGCGCGTCACGCGGGATGGCGGCGAGCCCGGCCGCGATCAGCACCATGGCGAAACCGGCCCACACCCAGACGAACGCGCCGATGATGGCGGGCGTGATGAGCGTCGGCCCGAGCCAGGACAGCCCGCCGTACGAGGTCTCGAAGTTCGACTGCGGCAGCCGTACGGTGTAGGAGCCCTGGGGCAACCCCTCGAACTGGAACGAGCCGTCCTCGGCCGTGGTCGCGGTCGCCGCGACCTGGCCGTCGGCCTGCAGCGCCTCGACGGTCATGCCGGGCAGGCCGCGCTCGGCGGCGTCCACGACGTTGTTCTGGCCGCCGCCTCCTGGCGTGAAGTCGAACCAGACGGTGCCCGCCAGGCCGTCGCCCGCGGCGTCGGCCCGCGCCGGCTGCGCGTTGTCCGGCATGAACTCGGGCCGGACGCCGACGATGGGGATCAGCACCGGCCGGCCCGCCTGCGCGGGCTGCTTGGTGACGACCGCGCCGTTCTGGTCGGCCACCGGAGACTCGTCGCCCCCGCGCGGCCGCGCCTCCGGGTAGCCCTGCGAGGTCGAGAACGTGTCGTGGACGGTGGTGAGGATGGCGTTGGCCACACCCCGGTCGGGGTTCTCCTCGTACACCAGGCGGAAGATCACGCCGGCCGCCATGAGGGAGACGGCCATCGGCATGAAGACGATGAGCTTGAACGCCGTCGACCACCGGATGCGCTCGGTCAGGACTGCGAAGATCAGACCCAGCGTGGTGACCATGATCGGCGCGACCACGACCCAGATGAGGTTGTTGCGGATCGTGGTGAGCATGCCCGAGTCGCTGAAGATCGTGGCGTAGTTGCCCAGCCCCACGAACCCGGTGCCCGCCGCGTCGAACAGGCTCCGGAAGATCGAGTAGACGATCGGGTAGACGACCCAGACGCCCAGCAGCAGCGCCGCCGGGAGGAGGAAGGCGATGGCGACCGCCGGCGAGGGGCCGAGGCGTCGTCGTTCACTGGGGGATGCAGCCGGTCCGGGTGAGGGCCCGCCCGCGGCCTGCGCGGGCGGATCCTGCCGGCCGTCCAACCGTTCGGTCACGGCCTTACCTCTTTACTTCCAGGCCTTGGCGGCCTCGGATTCCAGGGCCTCCTGCGCGCCCTTGATGTCACTGGGGTTGCGGACGAAGTCCTGCAGCACCTTCCACGAGCCCTTGCCGTCGGTGCCGCCGAAGGCACTCGGGGCCAGGTCGGACATGTCGTAGCGGACGGCGTCGCCGGCCGAGACGATCGTCTGGCCGAGCTGCTTGGTCAGCTCGTCGGGGTAGTTGTCGGGAGAGACGTTCTTGTTGGGCGACAGGTAGCCGGGGAGCTTGGCCCAGACCTCGCCGCCCTCCTTGGAGGCCAGGAACTGCAGCAGGGCCATGGCGCCGGGGGAGTCCTTCATGGCCACCGCCACGTCACCGCCGAGCACGACGGGGGAGGTGTCGCCCACATTCGGGAACGGGAAGTACTTCGCCTCCTCGCCCAGCTTGGCGCCCGAGACGCCGGCCTCGACGGCCACGAAGTCGGCCTCGATGACCATGGCGGCGTCGTCGGTGCCGTAGACCTTGCTCACGCAGGTCGGGAAGTCGGTCTGCATGGTGCCCGAGGTGCCGCCGACCAGGTAGTCGTCCTTGACGATCTGCTGGATCTTCTCCAGCGCGGTGGTCACGGTGGGGTCGGTCCAGGGGATCTCGTGCTTGGAGAGCTTGTCGTAGTTCTCCGGACCGGCGGTCGACAGGTAGACGTTCTCGAAGAGGTCGGTCAGCGTCCAGCCGGAGGCGCCGCACAGCGAGAACGGCGGGGTGCCGGAGTCGGCGACGGTCTGCGCGGCCTTGACCAGCTCGTCCCAGGTGGCGGGCGGCTGCACGCCGGCGTCCTCGAACGCCTGGCTGCGGTACCAGACCAGCGACTTGTGCGCCGCCTTGATCAGCACGCCGTACACCTGGCCGTCGGCGGAGCCGAGCTCCTTCCAGTACGGCGTGTAGTTGGTGTCGATCTCCTTGACGACGTCGGCGCTCAGCGGCTTGAGCGCCTGCTGGTCGGCGTACTGTTGCACGAGACCGGGCTGCGGCAGGATCGCCACGTCGGGCGGGCTGCCGCCCTGGATGCGCGGGCCGAGGTAGGCGGCGGTGTCCTCGCCGGTGGAGGCGTACGTGACCTTCGCGCCGGTCTTCTCGGTGAAGGCCGCCAGCACCTGCTCGAAGTTCTTCTGCTCGGCGCCGGTCCACTTGGCCGCCACCTCCAGGGTCACGCCCTGGAGCGGCTTGTCGCCGCCGCCGGCCGCCGGGGCCGAGGCCTCGCCGCTAGGTGCCGTGGTCGTGGGCGCGTTGCCGCAGGCGGCTACGGCTACCGCGAGCCCGGCCAGGATCACTGCTGCTCTGCCTTTTCGCATGGCTGCCCTCACTGGGTTCTGATGATCTCTTCGAGTTCTGACTTCATCGAGACCGCCACGTCGGCGGCGGACTCGGGGGTGGGGTTGCCGAGCGCCTTGGCGACCGAACTGGCGATCACCAGGCTCAGCTGGTTGTAGTTGGCGTTCACCGGCCGTGCGCGGGCCGCGAGGATGCTCTCCTTGAGCACGGGCAGGTAGGGGAACCGCTCGACGAGCTCGGGGTCGTCGTAGAGCTCCGTCCACACGGGTGGGAAGGAGCCCTCGGTGAGCACCCGGCGCTCGTTCTCCAGGCTCGTGAAGTAGCGGATGAACTCCTGCGCGGTCTGCTGGTGCTTGGAGAAGGCGCTGACGGCGAGGTTCGCGCCGCCGAGCGTGCTGGAGCCCGGCCCGTTCAGGCCGGGCAGCCGCGTCACGGCCACCTTGTCGCCCAGTTCGGCCTTCGCGGGTCCGTACGCGTGCGGCCAGTTGCGGGCGAAGGCGAGCCGGCCCTCCTGGAAGGCCAGGCGCGACTCCTCCTCCTTGTACGTCAGCGACTCCTGCGGGATCCAGCCTTCGCGCAGGCCCTGGAGCAGGAAGCCGAGGGCGGTCGCGCCGACGGACGGGGAGAGGGTCACCTCGGTGCCGTCGCGGCTGACGAGCTCGCCTCCGGCGGACTGCACGGCTTCGGAGAAGTTCACCGTGAGCCCTTCGTACGCCAGGAATTGCCCGGCATACCCTCCGATTTTGCGCTTTTTCGTGATCTCGCGTGCTTGGTCGCGTAGTTCCGCCCACGTCCTGGGCGGCTTGTCGACCAGGTCGGTCCGGTAGTAGAGCAGCCCCGCGTTGCTGGTGTACGGGACCGCCCACAGCTTGTTCTTGTAGATCGCCGTCTCCACGACGGGCGGCAGGAACCTGTCGAGCGGGAACAACCCGCGCTCCAGGGGGATGATCCAGCCGTTCTCCGCGAACTCGGCGGTCAGGATCACGTCCAGACCGAGCACGTCGTACTGGCTGCTGCGCGCCTGGAGGTTGGCCACCATCTGGGCGCGTTGCTCGTCGGCGGCCTCGGGCAGCTCCAGCAGTGTCACCTTCTCTGCCGGATGCGCCTGGTTCCAGCGGTCGAGCAGCGGTTGCAGGTACGCCGTCGTGTCACGTCCGGTGGCGAAGGTGATGGGGCCTGTTCCGCCCGTGCCCTGCGCGCCACCGTCGTCGTCGCCCGACGCCGCGCAGCCGGCCGCGAGCAGCACGGCCATCAGCAACGGAAGCGGGCGAAGCACGCTGTTTCCTCCGTGTTTCTCTGTTAATTACATACCTGTTAGGTAGATGCATTCATGTTATGCACACCTGTAATCTGTAGGTCAACGGATAGCTCCGTAACGCATGCGTAACACAACGCGGGGAGGTGGGCGGTTGCGGCTTCACCTGCTGGCGCTCCTGGCCAAAGAGCCGGCGCACGGTTACGAGCTCAAACAGGAGCTGGAGCAGACCTTCGGCAGCGCCTACCCCTCCCCGAACATCGGTCAGATCTACGTGACCCTCGGCAGGCTCGAGAAGGACGGCCTTGTCAGAGCGGTCGACGTCGAGCAGTCCAACCGGCCGAACAAGAAGGTCTACTACCTGACCGCCAAGGGCCGCGAGCTGCTCGAGATCTGGGTCGACGAGCCCACCGAGGGCCCCAGGGTGCGCGACGAGTTCTTCATGAAGCTCGTGCTCGCGCCGCTCACCGGCATCGCCGACCGGATGGCGCTGATCACCCGGCAGCGCCGCCACTACCTGTCGCTCATGAGCGACCTCAACGACCTGCTGTCCCGCACGCCGCCCGCCGACCGGGTGGCGACACTGCTCATCGAGGGCGCCATGCTGCACTTGCAAGCCGATCTCGACTGGCTCGAACGGTGTCAGGAGGAACTGGCGTGACCGCCGTCGTCCGCACGGTCAACCTCGTCAAGATCTACCAGGACGGCGCCGTGCCCGTCCCTGCCGTACGCGGGGTCGATTTACAGGTCGAGCCGGGGGAATTCGTGGCGATCATGGGGCCGTCCGGCTCGGGGAAGTCCACGCTCGTCCACATGCTCGGCGGGCTCGACGCCCGCACCAGCGGCGAGATCTGGCTCGACGGCAAGCGCGCCGACACCCTGTCGGAGAGCGCGTGGGCGTTGCTGCGGCGCAAGAAGATCGGCTTCGTCTTCCAGTTCTTCAACCTGGTCGCCAACATGACCGTCGGCGACAACGTCGAGCTTCCCGCGCTGCTCGCCGGCGCCTCGCCCAAGGTGGCCCGCAACCGCAGAGAGAGCCTGCTGGCCGCGCTCAACCTCACCGACCGCGCCGACGCCGCGCCCGCCCAGTTGTCCGGCGGCGAGCAGCAGCGGGTGGCGCTCGCGAGGGCCCTCGCCAACGAGCCGGCGCTGCTGCTCGCCGACGAGCCCACCGGCAACCTCGACAGCCGCAACACCCGCGACGTGCTGCGCCTGCTCGGCGACGTGCACAAGAAGGGCCAGACGATCGTCATGGTCACCCACGACGCCCGGGTCGCGGCCCTAGCCGACCGCGTGGTGTCGCTGTTCGACGGCGAGATCGTCGACGACGGCCGCATCACCCGCCGCCGCACCCGTACCGCCGGAGAGGTCATCGACCTGCGATGAGCACCGCGATGGCGGGAAGCCGGTGGATCAAGGCCGACCTGCGCGCCAGGAAGGGGCCGGCGGCGCTGACCGTGCTGGCCGTCGCCGGCATCGTGGCCGCCCTGATCACGGCCGTGACCCTGCTGGAGGACGGCACCAACCCGTGGCGCACCCTGTTCGCCCAGACCGACGGCGCCCACGTCTGGCTCTACACCAAGGACGGCCCTCCGGCGTCCCTCGGCGGCATCGACGGCGTCGCCGAGATCGCGGGCCCGTACCGCTCGGCCCCCGTCACGGTGGCGCACGACGGCAGGAGAGACCCCGCGGCCCTGCGCGCCATGCCGGCCACGCCGGCCAAGGTGGCCCACCCGGTGGTGAGTGAGGGCGGCTGGCTCGACCCCGCCCAGCCCGACGGCGTGGTCGTCGAACGCTCCTTCGCCGCCGCGCTCGACCTGCGGGTCGGCGCCCCGTTCACGATCATCGCGCTCAGCGGCGAGCGCCACACCCTCTACGTACGCGGCATCGCCGACTCGGCCGACCAGGGCTTCTACCCCGAGTGGACGCCCGGTCTGGCGTACGTGCTGCCCGTCATGCTCGACCGGATCGAGCCCATCAGGGGCCGCAGCGAATGGGTGACCGGGCTGCGGCTCGACGACCCGGAGGCCTCCCAGGTGGTCTCGCAGCGCGCGTTCGTGCTGCTGGAGGACGACCTGCAGCGGGCCTACACCTGGCGCGAGGTCAGAGAGGCCATGGAGCTGGACAACCGGCTGCTCGGCACGCTGCTCGCGCTGTTCGGGGTGGTGGGCCTGGTCGCCGCCGCGCTCGCGCTGGCCAACGCCGCCGGCGGGCGGGTGCTCGGCCAGTTGCGCGACCTCGCCACCCTCAAGTCGATGGGCTTCACGAAAGGTCAGGTGGCGTTGCTGCTCCTGGTCGAGCACGGCGCGCTCGGCCTGCTGGGCGTCGCGCTCGGCGCCGCCGCGGGCTGGGGCGTCATGGCGGCGCTGCTCGGCCCGACCTCCGTCGCGCCCACTCCGGTGCTGGCGCTCGTCGGGGGGACGGCGCTCGTGGTGCTGGCGGCCGTGGGCCTGCCCGCCTGGCGCGGCGGCCGCACCCCGCCGATCCCCGCGGCCCCCGCCGCGCCGCCGCGCGGCCACCTGTCGCGGCTGGCCAGGCTCGCCCTCCTCGTACGTCTCCCGCCCGCGCTCGTCCTCGGCACCCGCGACGCCTTCACCCGCCGTGTCCCCGCGTTCCTGACGGCGTTCGGGCTGGCGGTGCCGATGATGATGATCACGATCGGGCTCGGCGTGTGGGCCACACTCGACAACTTCAAGAGCCATCCCGAGCAGGTCGGTCAGGCCGCTGCCCTGTACGTCCGTCCTGGCAAGCTGCAGCCGGCCGCGGCGCGGCGTCTCGCGGAGGGCGACCAGGACGTCGCCGCCGTCTACCCGGGCACCGACGTCAACGCCCTGGCCCCGGGCGAGGCCCGGTCGGTGCGGGTGCGGGCGATCGGCGGCTCGGCGCTTCCTTACCCGTTCCCGGTCGTGGCGGGCCGCCTGTACGCCCGGCAGGGCGAGGCCGTCGCGGGGCAGGGGCTGCTCGACCTGCTCGGAGCGCGGATCGGCGACCGGGTGCGGCTGACGGTGGGCGGCACCCCGCTGATCGTCCGGATCGTGGGCCGTACGGTCGAGCCCGACCAGGACGGCGAGGTGCTCTCGGTGGGCCTCGACACCCTGGCGGCGAAGGACTCCGTGCCGCCCGAGTACTACGCGCTGTCGCTCAAGCCGGGTGCCGACCCGTCCGAGGTGCGGGGGCGGCTGCTGGCAGGGTCGGCCGAGAGTCTCGACGTGCAGGTCGCGGTCAACCCGGCCGACCGGCTGTCGGTCATCCGGGTGGTGATCGTGGCGCTGATCGCGGTGCTGGCCCTCATCGGGCTGGCCAACCTGCTCACCGCGAGCGCGCTCGGGCTGCGCGACCACGCACTCGACCTCGCCGTGCTGAAGGCCATGGGGCTCACGCCGCGCCAGGTCATGGCCACGCTGGTGACCGGCACGGGCCTGCTGGTGGTGCTCGGCGTCGGGGCGGGCACGGCGGCGGGCATGTCGGTGGTGACCGGCCTGATCGACCTGCAGGGCCACACCAGCGGCGTCGGCGCGGGCATCGGTCGTCCGCCGGCGCCGCTGACGCTGACGGTGGCCGTGGTCGTCGCGGTGGGCACGGCCCTCGCGGTCGCGCTGATTCCTGCGCGCCGCGCGGCCCGTGCCCAGGTGCCGGTCACCTCACGCTGACGGGGTCAGGCGACGGTGGCCGCGGCCTCTTCCTCGGCGGGCTTGAGCGCGAACCAGTAGAACCCGTGCCCCGGCAGCGTCAGCAGGTAGGGCAGCTCGCCGATCTTGGGGAAGGGCACGCCGCCGCGCGCCTCGACCGGGATCATGCCCTCGAAGCGCCGCAGGTCGAGCTCGACCGGCTGCGGGAACTTCGACAGGTTGTTGACGCACAGCATCACGTCGTCGCGCTCCTCGCGCACGTACGTGAGCACGGCCGGATTGGACGACCACATCTCGGTGTAGGCCCCCGTGCCGAACACCGGGTGCCGGTGGCGGATCTCCAGCATCTTGCGGGTGAAGTGGAGCAGCGAGCCCTCGTGGCGGAGCTGGGCCTCCACGTTGACCGCCTGGTAGCCGTAGATGGGGTCCATGACCGCGGGCAGGTACAGCCGGCCGGGGTCGGCGGTGGAGAAGCCGGCGTTGCGGTCGGGGCTCCACTGCATCGGGGTGCGGACCGCGTCGCGGTCCTCCAGCCAGATGTTGTCGCCCATGCCGATCTCGTCGCCGTAATAGATGACCGGCGAGCCGGGCAGCGACAGCAGCAGCGCGGTGAACAGCTCGATACGGTCGCGGTCGTTGTCGAGCAGCGGGGCAAGACGGCGGCGGATGCCCAGGTAGGCCCGCATGCGCGGGTCCTTGGCGTACTCCTTGTGCATGTAGTCGCGCTCTTCCTCGGTCACCGTCTCGAGCGTCAGCTCGTCGTGGTTGCGGAGGAAGATGCCCCACTGGGCGTGCTCAGGAAGCTTGGGAGTACGCGACATGATCTCGGAGATCGGCTCGCGGGTCTCCTTCTTGACCGCCATGTAGATGCGCGGCATGAGCGGGAAGTGGAAGGCCATGTGGCACTCGTCACCGCCCGTGGTGGGGTCGCCGAAGTACTCGACGACGTCCTCGGGCCAGCCGTTGGCCTCGGCCAGCAGCACGCGGTCGGGGTAGAGCCGGTCGACCTCCGCGCGGATCTTCTTCAGGTACGCGTGCGTCTCGGGCAGCCCCGCGCACGCCGTGCCCTCACGCTCGAACAGGTACGGCACCGCGTCCAGCCGGAACCCGTCGATGCCGAGGTCGAGCCAGAACCGCAGGACCTCCAGCATGGCCTGCTGAACCGCCGGGTTGTCATAGTTCAGGTCAGGCTGGTGGTGGAAGAAGCGGTGCCAGTAGTACTGCTTGCGCACCGGGTCGTACGTCCAGTTGGAGTCCTCGGCGCCGACGAAGATGATCGGCGCGTCGGAGTAGCCGCCGGGGTGGTCGGACCACACGTAGAAGTCGCCGTACGGCCCCTCGGGGTCGTGCCGGGACGCCTGGAACCACGGATGCCGGTCGCTGGTGTGGTTCATCACCAGGTCGGTGATGATCCGCATGCCCCGCTCGTGGGCCTTCTCGATCAGGTGGACGAAATCTCCGAGATCTCCGAAGTCCGGAAGGATCTTCATGTAGTCGGAGATGTCATAACCGCCGTCGCGCAGTGGCGACTCGTACAGCGGCAGCAGCCACAGGCAGTCCACGCCGAGCCACTCGAGATAGCCGAGCTTCTCGGTGAGCCCGCGCAGGTCGCCGGTGCCGTCCCCGTTGGAGTCCTTGAACCCCCGAACGAGAATCTCGTAGAACACCGCCCGCTTGTACCAGGCTGGATCTTCCGAGACGAACGCCTCGGAGATCGGCTCCGGCATTGGGGATGCGTTGGTCATATGTCGCTCACAGGAAGAGATGTGGGCAGGACGAAGTCACCGGTTCCCCGGCGTTGTTATGTGGTGACCGCGCCGCGTGGAGTCGTCATCCCTGCGACATCCATGCCCTGACGGGACCGGATTTGTGATCTGGTGCCCGTTTGTGCGGCGCTTACGGGCCGAACACTACCAGCCCGTTGGCTCTCCGGAACCCGCTTCTGCTGTGCGAGGGTTAATACCCGCGAGATCGGTACGTAATCGCCCTGTTACCCAGAGTTCACTAAAAAGGTGGCGTCACGTCTGAGAGGTCGTTCTCGACATCAGTCAACCACAGTCCGAACAAGACGAGACCTCTCACCCAGAAGCGGTCATTCCACCCGGTGAAACGGGTCAAAGCGTCCGGTCCGGACGCGATCACCTCGTGCATCTCGTCGGACAGCAGCCCCGGCACCCGCCTCACCACCGTCTCCAGCATCCCGTGCGCATAATTTCGGGCAGGAGCGGCCGTGGACCGCAGCGGCACCCGCTGCAGCGGCTGCTTGATCACGTTCGTGGACGGCAGCGCCGCCACGCGCGGGTTGGCCGCGTGCAGCACCTCGCGGTAGAAGCGGCCCTTGTCCTTCCTGGCCACGCCGACCGACAGCGCGGCGTCGAAGAAGTCGGGGTGGATGAACGGCGCCGCGAACGACGCCTCGGGGCCCACCAGGTTGACCGCCGAACGCGCGATGCCCCTGACCGTACGGGTGTGCAGCACCGACAGCGGCAGCTCGGCCCGGTGCCCGTGCAGCATCGAGGTGGCCGCCGTGAACTGCTCGCGTACGGTCTCGTCCATCCACTGGGCGGCCGACTTCGACAGGAACGGCTGCGACGGCTGCCCGAGCGACAGCGAGGCGAGGACCGCCTCCGAGCGCTCAGCCTGCGTCCGCGCCTCCAGCGCGGCCCCGCTGACCATGAAGTTCTTCAGCAGCGGACCGCCCGCCAGGCCGTCGACGAGGATCCGGCCCGCGCCGTGCACCTCCTTGGCGAAGGGGGCGTACCAGGCGTGGTGCGGGGTGAGGTACTCGAGCCTGCGGGCCACCTCGGCGGCGTCGGCCGGGTAGTCGGCGGCGTGCTGCTCGACCACCCGGTGGGGGATGCCGAGCTCCTTGGTGATCGCGCGGGCGAAGGCGATGTCGGTGTCGGTGCCGTCGTCGGGGCTCGTCGTCCACGACTCGACGTCGGCGCCCCTGGCCTTGGCCACGCTGGCCAGCAGGCGCGAGTCGTAGCCGCCGCTCACCGGGACGAGCAGCTTGCGCCCGTCGTACTCGGCGTAGACCTGGTGCAGCAGCTCGACGATGTCGTGCGGGCTGACCCACGCCTCGTACGGCTCCGTGCGCAGCCAGCGCGGCAGCCGGCGCTCGGTGGCGAGCACGCCGTCGCGGTACACCAGCGCGCTCGACCCCGGCAGCCGCTTGACCCGCGTGTACGGCGTCGCCTCGCCCAGCGGGAACGTCACCTGGAGTATCGAGGCCCACGCCGACCAGTCGATGTCGGTCGCCACGAGGCTGAGCAGCGGCTGGATCAGCGACGAGAAGTAGACGGCGTCGCCCTCGCGCACGTAGTAGAGGTCGACCAGGCCGAGCGCGCCCGTGTGCAGGATCACGCGACGGCCGTCGCCGATCAGCCCCGGCGTCTCGTACGTCTCCGCGACCGCGATCCAGTCGTCCGCGGCCCTCGGACGGCGCTCGCCCCAGGCGAACGCGTACGAGACCTCGTCGCGCTGGTAGGGCGGCAGGGGCGCCGAGCTGAACAGCGCCGCCTCGGCGGTCTGCAGCGCAGGACGCACCCGCGGGCCCGCGCCGGTGAGCTTGCCGAGCACGGCAGGGTCGATCCGGCCTAGAGCGCCGCAAATGTAGGGCCGCACGTTGAACTGCACCGAATCTCATCCCTTCGAGCGCTTGCTGCAAAAGAGTATCCTTTGCCGGGCTGAACGAGCGGAGGTCCCGTGAGCGAGCACCACCAGGGGCTCGCCGCCCGGGCCGACGGAGGAGGTCCGGTGAGCACTGAGCTGGAGAGCACGCGGCGGGCGCTGCGGGATGCCGTCGCACAGGCCGAGCGAGCGGCCGAGCTGGCCAGGCTGCTGGACGCCGCCCAGGCCAGGCTGGCCGAGGCCGAGCGGGCCGTCGAGGAGGCTCGGACGCTGGCCGAGCGGCTCGACGAGTCCGAGGCGCGCCTCGCCGCCGAACAGGCCGCCGCCGACCGGCTCCGCAAGGAACTGGCCGAGCAGCGGTTCCAGGCCGAGGTGGCCAACTGGAAGCTCTCCTCGATCAAGGTCGCCCGCTGGAACCGCCTCGGCGACGCCATCAAGAGCGGCAAGAGCAACCCGGTACGCCTTGCCAAGGGGCTCAAGGGCGCCGCCAAGCCGGTCAAGCGGCCCACCGCGCCCAAGCGCGTGCCCGTGGCCGTCGCCGCCAGGCCCAAGGACGAACGGCCGGGGGCCGCCTACCAGGCCAAGGCCACGACCAGGACCCTCAACGGGGCCTCGTTCAAGCTCAAGCCGTTCCGGGTGCCGACCGGCCCCAACACCCGCCCCCACCTGACGGCGGCGGTGATCGCCGACCCCCACGTCGAGGCGCTGCTGCGCTACGAGTGGCGGCAGACCACCGGTTTCACGCCGCGTGACTTCCCCCGCATCCTCCCGCTGGAGGTGCCCCACCTGCTGGTGGTCGAGTCGGTCACGCAGGGTCCGTGGGCCGAGGAGATCACCGGTGAGCCGGGCGAGGGCCTCAAGGCGTTGCTGGCCTGGTGCGCCGAGCGCGGCATCCGTACGGTCTTCTGGCACACCAAGGGCGACGTCGCCGCCTACGCCGCGGCCGCCGAGCTGTTCGAGTACCGCTTCACCAGCGACCTGTCGGTGGCCTGGCCCCGGCTGTCGTTCGGCATCCAGCCGCGGGTGCACAATCCGCTGCCGCTGGCCGGTGGGCGCATCGACCGGGTGCTCACGCTCGACCAGCTGCTGCCGTCCCACCTCGAGTACCCCGACCTGCTGACCTCCTACCGCTGGCCGGCCGCGGCCGACTGCCCGCCCGGCACGCCGCAGTGGCGGCTCGCCGAGCTCGCCGCCTGCGGCACGCCGATCGGCACCGAGGCCGACTCGCGGCGGGCGCACGTGGCGATGCGGCGGGCGTACCAGATGGGGACGATGTCGGAGCGGATCGACGAGCTGCTCGACGTGATCGGGCTGCCGAGCGCCCGCGCCACCCTCACCACGTCGGTGCTGCTGCCCGTGCTCGACCCGTACCAGCTGGAGCACGCGCTCGCCCAGGTCGCCAGGCAGCAGAGCGGTGTCGAGCAGCTCGTCGTGATCGGGCCGCCGGAGGCCGAGCTGCGGGCCCGCGACGTGCTGCCCGACGTGGAGGTCCTGCACCGCCGTCCCAGCCCGGACATGACGGCGGGCGCGATGCTCAACGCCGGCATCGACCTGTGCGAGGCCGACCTGGTGGCGGTCATGGACCCGCGCGACGTCTACGGCGCCCACTACCTGACCGACCTCAAGCGCGCCTTCCTGTTCACCACGGCCGACATCGTCGGCAAGGCCGCCTACTACGCCCACCTGCGCAAGCCGCAGGCCACGCTGCTCAAGCAGCCGGGTGCCGAGTACTCCTACCTGCCGGAGGTGGCCGGCGCCACGCTGCTCGCCCGCCGCAACACGCTGCGCGAGCTGCGCTTCGCCGACCTCACCGAGGGCTGGGACGAGGTGCTCATGCGGCAGTGCCGCACCGACGGCATCAAGGTGTTCTCGGCCGACCGGTTCGGCTACGTCCGGATGCGCGACGAGGATCGCTGGTTGCTCGGCTCCGCCCAGCTGGTCGAGTACGGATCCGCCGAGCCGCACGCCCTGATCTAGGGCATAGTGGCGACCGTGCCGATCATCGGGCTGACGACGGTGCTGGGGGAGCCCCCGGCACCGGACGGCACGTGGGAGCACGAGGTCGCGTACGTCTCGGCGGCGGCCCTGCGCCGGCGCGTACCGCCGGACGAGCTCGCCGCGCGGGTGCGCGAGCTGGCCGGGGTGACCTCCGTCGAGGTGCGGCCCGGCGGGTTCCTGCGCATCGTCGTCCCCGTCCCGGGGGAGCTGGTGGAGCAGGCCGAGCCCGTGCCGGAACCGGACTGGCCGGACTTCCCCCGTACGTGGGACAACCCGGGTTTCGTGGTCCGCTACGCGCACGCGCGCGCCCGCGCCGTTCAACGGTGGGCGCGGGACCTGGAGGTCCCGCAGGGCACGTTCCGCCCAGAGCTGCTGGACGACCGCGCGCACCGCGCGGTGCTGCGGGTGCTCGCCGAGCTGCCGGGACGCCGCCGCAGCCAGGACCCCGGCTGGGAGCGCTACCTGGTACGGCTCGCGCTCGCCTACCACGACGCCCACGAGCAGGCCCCCGCCGTCCCGCGCGGCGACGAGGAGCCGAGCCCGGTGCACACGGCCCGGGTACGGCTGGCGCAGGCGGTGGCCACGGTGCTCCCGGGGCCCGAGAGACTGTGATCCGCAAAAAGTTATTCGGCCAAACCGGGCTATAAACGTAAAAATATCCTCTACAAGCCTTGATCCCGTCTCGATACGTGGGCACGAGGTCATGGCGGACGTGTGCTTCCGATAGCCTCGATCGGGTGAGTCGATTCGTCCACCCCGCCGGTGACAGGCACGCCGAGATGCTGCCCCAGGAGCGCCCCCCGCAGGCGCCCGCCGATCTCAACCGGATCAACCCCGAGATCTGGCCCCGAACGTCGACGCGGGTCGACGGCGCGCTCACGGTCGGCGGCGTGGACGTCCGCGACCTCGCCCGCGACCACGGCACGCCGCTCTACGTCATCGACGAGGACGACGTCCGCTCGCGCATGCGCGACTACGCGACCGCGTTCGCCGGCTCCGAGGTCCACTACGCCGGCAAGGCGTTCCTGTGCAAGGAGATCGTGCGCTGGCTCCAGGACGAGGGCCTCGGCCTCGACGTGGCCAGCGGCGGCGAGCTGGCGGTCGCGCTGAGCGTCGGGTTCCCGCCCGAGCACATCACCATGCACGGCAACAACAAGTCCACCGCCGAGCTGTCCAGGGCGATCGAGGTGGGCGTCGGCCACATCGTGCTCGACTCCTACGACGAGATCGCCCGGCTCGGCCACCTCGCGGCCGAGGCGGGCAAGCGGCCCAAGGTCATGATCCGGGTCACCACCGGCGTCGAGGCGCACACCCACGAGTTCATCGCCACGGCCCACGACGACCAGAAGTTCGGCCTGTCGCTCAACACGGGGGCCGCCGCCGAGGCCGTCCGCCGCGTCCTCGCCCTGCCGCAGCTGGAGCTCGTCGGGCTCCACTCCCACATCGGCTCGCAGATCGTCGACACCGCCGGGTTCGAGGTGGCCGCGCGCCGGCTGGCCGGCCTGCTCGTGCAGATCAAGGACGAGCACGGCGCCGTGCTCCCCGAGCTCGACCTCGGCGGCGGCTACGGCATCGCCTACGTCGAGGGCGACACGGCCCCCGACATCAAGGTACTGGCCGACGGCCTGCGCGAGATCGTCACCAACGTCTGCCGCGAGGCGGGCCTGCCGGTGCCCCGCCTGACCGTCGAGCCGGGCCGCACCATCGTCGGCCCCGGCGGCATCACGCTCTACGAGGTCGGCACGGTCAAGGACGTCGAGGGCCTGCGCAGCTACGTGAGCGTCGACGGCGGCATGAGCGACAACGTCCGCACCGCCCTCTACGGCGCCGAGTACACCACCGTGCTGGCCAGCCGCGAGAGCCGGGCCGAGCCGATGCTCAGCCGTCTCGTCGGCAAGCACTGCGAGAGCGGCGACATCCTCGTGCGCGACGTCCACCTGCCCGCCGACCTCGCGCCCGGCGACCTGGTCGCGGTGGCCGCCACCGGCGCCTACTGCCGCGCGCTGGCCAGCAACTACAACTACCTGCCCAAGCCCGCCGTGGTCGCCGTCTCAGGTGGCGCCTCCCGGGTGATCGTACGTGGCGAGACCGAGGACGACCTCCTGAGGGGGCAGTTGTGAAACCGCTGAGAGTGGCACTCCTGGGGTGCGGCGTCGTCGGCTCGCAGGTCATCCGGCTGATGCACGAGCAGTCGGCCGACCTGGCCGCCCGCGTCGGTGCCCCGCTGGAGCTCGCCGGGGTGGCCGTACGCAGGCTGAGCCGCAAACGCGACATCGAGGTCGATCCGGCGCTGCTCACCACCGACGCCGAGTCGCTCGTGACCCGCGACGACGTCGACATCGTGATCGAGGTCATCGGTGGCATCGAGCCGGCCCGTTCGCTGATCGTCGCGGCCCTGTCGCGGGGCAAGTCCGTGATCACCGCCAACAAGGCGCTGCTCGCCGAGGACGGCGGCACGCTGCACGAGGCCGCCCGCGCCGGCAACGGCGACCTCTACTTCGAGGCCAGCGTGGCGGGGGCCATCCCGCTGCTGCGGCCGCTGCGCGAGTCGCTGGCCGGCGACCGCGTCCGGCGCGTCCTCGGCATCGTCAACGGCACCACCAACTACATCCTCGACAAGATGGACTCCACCGGGGCGTCCTTCCTCGACGCCCTGGAGGAGGCCCAGACGCTGGGCTACGCCGAGGCCGACCCGACGGCCGACGTCGAGGGCTTCGACGCCGCCGCCAAGGCCGCCATCCTCGCCGGGCTCGCCTTCCACAGCCGGGTGCCCGCCGAGCAGGTGCACCGCGAGGGCATCACCGACATCACCGCCACCGACGTCGCCTCCGCCAAGGCGATGGGCTACGTGATCAAGCTGCTGGCCATCTGCGCCCGCTCCGACGACGGCCGTACGTTCGGGGTGCGGGTGCACCCGGCGATGATCCCGCGCACCCATCCGCTGGCGGGCGTGCGCGAGGCGTACAACGCGGTGTTCGTCGAGGCCGAGTCGGCCGGGCAGCTGATGTTCTACGGCAAGGGCGCGGGCGGCGCACCGACGGCCTCCGCGGTGCTCGGCGACCTGGTGGCCGTCGGCCGCAACCGCCTGGCCGGCACCCGCGGCCCCGAGGAGTCGACCTACGCCCACCTGACCGTCCACCCGATGGGCGACACCGTCACGCGCCTGCACGTGGCCCTCGACGTCGCCGACAAGCCGGGCGTGCTCGCGCGGGTGGCCGAGTTGTTCGCCAAGCACGACGTGTCGATCCAGACCGTCCGGCAAGAGGGTCAGGGCGACGACGCCCAGCTCGTCATCGTCACTCACCGCGCCTCGGACGCCGCGCTCACCGCCACCATGGACGAGCTGCGCGCGCTCGACATCGTGCGCTCAGTGGCCGGGCTCATGCGCGTCGAGGGCGACGACTAGCCCACAGCAACTCGCCAGGAAGGCGGCGTAAGGTAGGCGCCGGTTGATTTCCCGCGGTCGAGGAGCGTTCCGCCTGATGTCCGTCACCCCTCTCGGCTTCGTCCGCACGCCGGAGAAAGGGCTCGCACCCCTGCGCTGGGCCGGCACCGGCTGGACGGTCGACGACCGGCCGCCTCACGTGGCCGCGCTGCGCGAGCTGCGCGGCCTGGAGGTCGAGTGGCCCGGCCACGAGGTGCCGCTCGACGGTGTGCTGGAGCTGGCCGCCGCCGGTGTCCCGCTGACCGCGACGCACGCTGAGCCGTGGGTGCCGGCCGGGCTCGCGGCGCTGCTCACCGACCGCGACTGGCTCGGCCACGCCGGCGACGGCGGCCTGCGCGGCCTGGCCGACCTGCGCCGTGAGGAGCACAGCGTACGCCTGCGCCGCCTCGCCCACCCGGTCGCGCCGCCGCCGAAGGTGAGCATCCTCATGTCCACCCGCCGGCCCGCCCTGGTCGGCTTCGCCCTGGCCCAGATGGAACGCCAGCTCGACGTCGAGGCCGAGGTGCTGCTGGGCCTGCACGGGTTCGCGTTCGAGCAGGTCCGAGAGGTCGTCGAGAGCTGTTCGCTGCCCGTACGGTGGGTCGAGGCCGAAGCGTCGATGCCGTTCGGCGAGGTGCTCAACCAGGCCGCCGCGCCGGCCGAGGGCGACTTCCTCGCCAAATGGGACGACGACGACTGGTACGGCCCCCGCCACCTGGCCGACCTGGTCATGGCCCTGCGGTACGCGCAGGCCGACGTGGCCGGCACGACCGCCGAGTTCTTCTACCTCGAGCCGTTGCGGACGACGATCCGGCGCACGACGTTCTCCAGCGGCGCGCGCTACCCGAGCGAGGTGTACGCCGACCACGTGGCGGGCGGCACGATCATGGTGCCCAGGAAGACCTTCCACGACGTCGGCGGATTCCCTGCGCTGCCGAGCGCCGTCGACCGCGAGTTCCTCAAGGCCGCCCACCAGTCGGGCGCGCGCATCTACCGCACCCACGGCCTCACCTACGTCCTGCGGCGCGGTCTCGGCAGCGAGCACACGTGGCAGCTGCCGCTCTCCCACTTCCTCAAGGTGGCCGCCAACCAGTGGCACGGGTTCCGGCCCAGCCTCCTCATGGAGGCCTGAGGCGTCAGTTCTGGCGCAGGGCCGACTTCAGGCGGCGCAGCAGCGTCTTGTCAGGGGTCTTCTCGGGGGTCTCCGTCGGCGTGGTCCTCGGCTCCGGCGCCTTGGCGGCCGGCGCGGGCGCGGGCTTGGGCTCGGCGGGGGTGGGCCAGTAGCGGGCGGGAGGCTCGTGCCGCACCCCGTGCGTGGTCTCGACGACCTTGTCCAAGCCGTCGTCCAGGCCGTCGTCCAGGCCGTCGTCCAGGCCGTCGTCCGGCCCCGTGAGCAGCAGGGCGCGACCGAGCGCGGACGTCCGTTCCAGCCGGGCCGTACGCCCGTCCTCCAGATCGACGACCAGCACGCCCGCGAGGTCCTTCTGCACCGATTCGATCATCCGCTCCAGCGTCGCCCGGTGCAGCGGCACGTCCACCGGCCCCCGGTACCGGAACGGGATCGGCGCCGGCGACGGCGCGGCCTCGTCGATGAGCCGTACGCGTTCGTCGTGGGAGAACGCCTCGCGCAGCAGCCGCAGCTCGAAGGTCGGGTCGGACAGGGAGTGCCGCGAGTCGTCCAGTCGCGACCACGGCGCTACCAGCGTCACCACGACGTCCTGCAGCTTTCCGTCGAGCGCCGCCGCCACCGCCTCGCGCACCACCTGCTCGGGCGCGTCGGCGACGTCGTACACGATCTCCACGTACGGCACCAGCCACCGCCGCCCGCGGTCCTTACGCAGGTCACGCCGCAGCGGGATCCGATGCGCCAGGTACGGCTGCACCGCCCGCACCGCGCGCTCCCGGTCGCGGTGCTGCGCCGGCAGCCCCAGGTGCACGGCCTGCGCGGCCATCTCGGGCACGAACACCACGCCGTGCATCGCGAGGCGGTAGGCGAACTCGGTGTCCTCGCCCCGCGCCACCGTCGGGTCGAGCCCGCCCACGGCGTGGAAGACGTCCCGGGGGAGGGCCACCGTCGGCCCCGTGCACACGTGGTACGGATTGCGGCTCTTGCGTAGCCCGTCCGTCTTCTCGATCGTCGCCTCGGTGGAGCTCGGCCTGGCCGCGTCGAGGTCGAAGAGCTCGTTCAGGTGGCCCGCCCGGTGGACCTGCTCGGGCGTGAGCGGCTGTTCCGGGACGAACCTCTTCATCCCGATCGTGACGAGACAGTCCGTCACGTGGTGCCAGCGGGCCATCGCCTCGATGTGCTCCCGGCAGGTCACCATGTCGGAGTCGAGCCGCTGGATGATCTCGCCGTCGGCCGCCTTGGCCCCGGTGTTGACCGCGTTGGAGATGCCCCAGCCGTCCTCGACGCGTACGAGCCGGGTGTTGACCGGCCTGATCTCGGGCAGGCGCAGGGGAGGCAGGCTGCCGTCGTCGACGACCAGGACCTCCATGAGACGGTCGGGGTACGTCTGAGCCGCGAGGGCGGCGAGCGTCAGGTCGAGCTTGTCCTGTCCTCCGCGCGCGGGCACCACCACGCTGACCGTAAGGGCAGGTGACCAGGCGCCGAGCTGCGGCGCGGACACCGGTGAATAGTCGTTCTGCCACAGAGCAGGACGCGCGTTCATGGTCGTGACCCCCTGGCCGCGACATTAGCGGGAGATGCTGAACATTTCCTGAAAAATGACGGTGTCGAACGGCACGTTCCGACCCGTGGACACGACTTCGGACGGCACCCGCGCACCCCGTAGACTCGGGCATCAGCACCGCAGGTAGGGAGCCATCATGACCAGGTCCTGGCGTGGCCTCATCGAGGAATACCGCGAGCGTCTTCCGGTGACCACGAAGACGCCTGTCGTCACGCTGCTCGAAGGCGGCACGCCGCTGGTGCCCGCCCACCGCGTCTCGGCGCTCACGGGTTGTGACGTCTACCTGAAGGTAGAGGGCGCCAACCCGACGGGCAGCTTCAAGGACCGCGGCATGACCATGGCCATCAGCAAGGCGGTCGAAGAGGGGGCCAAGGCGGTCATCTGCGCCTCCACCGGCAACACCTCGGCCTCCGCCGCCGCGTACGCCGTCCGCGCGGGGCTCACCTGCGCCGTGCTGGTCCCGCGCGGCAAGATCGCTATGGGCAAGCTGGCCCAGGCGCTCGTCCACGGGGCCACCCTGCTGCAGGTCGAGGGGTCGTTCGACGACTGCCTGGAGATGACCCGCAAGCTGTCGTCCAGCTACCCGATCGCGCTGGTCAACTCGGTCAACCCGTTCCGGCTGCAGGGGCAGAAGACCGCGGCGTTCGAGATCGTCGACGCGCTCGGCGACGCCCCCGACATCCACTGCATCCCGGTGGGCAACGCCGGAAACATCTCCGCCTACTGGATGGGCTACCAGGAGTACGCCACCGACGGCCTGGCCACGAAGCGGCCGCGCATGTTCGGTTTCCAGGCGAGCGGCGCGGCGCCCATCGTGCAGGGCGCGCCCGTGACCCACCCGCACACCATCGCCACCGCCATCCGCATCGGCAACCCGGCCTCGTGGTCGCTGGCCACCGCGGCCCGCGACGAGTCCGGCGGGGTCATCCAGGCGGTGACCGACCGGCAGATCGCGGCGGCGTACAAGCTGCTGGCCCAGGAGGAGGGCGTGTTCGTGGAACTCGCCTCCGCCGCGAGCGTCGCCGGCCTGCTGCAGGCACACGCACAGGGCATGGTCGCGCCGGGGCAGCGCATCGTCTGCACGGTCACCGGCAACGGGCTCAAAGACCCCGACTGGGCCATCTCGGGCGCGCCGGCGCCGGTCGTCATCCCCATCGACGTCCACGCCGCCGCCGCAGCGCTCAACCTCGCCTGACCGACAACGTCCCCCGGCAGACCGGGGGCCCGACACCCGCCCTCCGGGGCGCGGGGAGTGATGACGCGAACGTGAAGACGGTGGTTATCCGCGTGCCCGCCACGTCGGCGAACCTGGGGCCGGGCTTCGACGCGCTCGGCCTGGCGCTGAACCTGCACGACGAGGTCGAGGCCACGCTCTCCGACGAGCCGGGCGTCCACGTCACCGTCGAGGGTGAGGGCGCGGGCGAGGTCGACACCGGTGAAGGACACCTCGTCGTCAGGGCCATGCGGCGGGCGTTCCTTCATATGGGGGTGCCCCAGCCCGAGGGGATTCGGCTCCGCTGCCGCAACAGAATCCCGCACGCGCGCGGCCTTGGATCGTCCTCCGCGGCCGTTTGCGCGGGCATTCTCGCCGCCCACGTTTTGGCTGACAGCGAAATGAGCGACGACGAGATCTTCGCGCTGGCCACCGAAATGGAGGGCCATCCCGACAACGTCGCCCCCTGTCTTGCCGGAGGGCTGACCATCGCCTGGTCCGACCAGGACGGCCGGCCGCGTAAGCTGAAACTAACTCCTGACCAGCGGATCCGCCCGGTGGTCGCCATCCCGGCGACCCGCCTGTCGACGGAAGCCGCACGGGGGTTGCTGCCGAAGGACGTGCCCCACAAGGACGCCTCCTTCAACGCAGGACGGGCCGCGTTGCTGATTGCCGCGCTGACCCTGAATCCCGAGCGAGAGCTGCTGCTCGCCGCCACAGAAGACCGTCTCCACCAGCATTACCGCGCGCCTGCGATGCGAGATAGTGTGAATCTGGTAGAACGTCTCCGTGCAGTGGGCGTGCCCGCGGTCGTTTCGGGAGCGGGTCCCACGGTTCTTGCGTTTTCGTCCTCGGATACGCAGGATTTGATCGCGCCAGAAGTGGGTAATGACTGGCACATCCAGCAAATGGACGTCGACCCGGTAGGTGCGAACGTTCAGTTCCCCGAGACACGCTGATACCTCTTTAGACCTTCAGGGAATAGCCGTGTGCGCTGGTGATGTTAGGCTGATAGCCGCACCAGATGCCCCCTTGGTGGGTGCGTGCTTGTCAGCCATACATCGCTGCATCATGCTTCACGTCGCGAGGCGTGAGCAGCGCGGCTGTCTCCCCGGAATCCGTCGCCTCCGGTTGGGCCACACCCGGTTGGCTCGACGCGAGGTGGCGACGACGGGGATCTGCGCGTTCGAAACGTGTCGACGTCTGGTTGGCGACAGCAATCTGGGGGGTGTCAGTCACGCGCCAAGCACCATCGGCGGCGTGGCCCAATCCCTCCCCAAGAGTGGCGGCCGTTCACAGCGACGGCCGAAGATCGCAAAGTGCACCCCGACCCGGTCTGTCCCGCCGGATCGCAAGCACCTCCGGGACGCCCGGCAGAACAAAACCGGCGCCCGACCCCTGGGAAGGACCTTTTAGTTGAGCGACACCACCGAACTCCTCTCCGACGCATCAGGCGCTGAGCCGGCGTCCGGCGACACCCCCACCCGCGCCGCGGCCAAGCCGCGTGCGCGTCGCTCCGGCACCGGCCTGTCCGCCAAGGTGCTGCCCGAGCTGCAGAAGATCGCAGCTGAGCTGGGCATCAGCGGGACCGGGCGGATGCGGAAGAGCCAGCTCATCGCGGCCATCCAGGAGAAGCAGGGTGGCGGATCCGGCGACGCCGCGCCCGCCCCGGCTGCCGAGGCGTCCGCGCCGGCCGCTGCCGAGACGGCGCCCGCGGCCGAGCGGCCCACCCGTACCCGTAGAGAACGTTCCCGTGCCAAGGCCGCCGAGGAGCCCTCGCCGCAGGCCGCCGCCGTACGCGCCGCCGAGCCCGTGGCCGCCGCGCCCGAGCCGGTCGTCGCCGCGGCGGAGCCCGTCGTCGAGCAGCAGGCCCAGCAGCACAGCGAGCAGAACGAGTCGCGCGCCGAGCGTGGCGAGAGCCGCCGCGAGCGTCGCAGCCGCGGTGAGCGCCGCGAGCGGGGCGAGCGTTCCGGTGAGCGCGGCGAGCGCGGTGAGCGCGGCGAGCGTTCCGGTGAGCGGAGCGAGCGCGCCGACGGCGGCCGTGGCGAGCAGCGCGACCGCGCCGCCGCCGACTCCGGCAACCGCGGTGACCAGCGGGGCGAGCAGCGCAGTGACCAGCGCGGCGACCAGCGCGGCGACCAGCGCGGCGACCAGCGCGGTGACCAGCGGGGCGGCGACGACGACGAGCGCGGCGGACGCGGGCGCAGGGGCCGCTTCAGGGAGCGCAACCGTGGCCGTGGCCGCGACCGCTACGACAGCAGCGAGCCCGTGATCGGCGACGACGACGTGCTCATCCCGATCGCCGGCATCCTCGACATCCTCGACAACTACGCGTTCGTGCGCACCAGCGGCTACCTGCCGGGCAGCAACGACGTCTACGTCTCGCTGGCCCAGATCCGCCGCAACGGTCTGCGCAAGGGCGACGTCATCACCGGCGCCGTCCGCCAGCCGCGCGACGGTGAGCGGCGCGAGAAGTTCAACGCTCTGGTCCGCCTCGACACCGTCAACGGCATGGACCCTGAGCAGGCCCGCAACCGGCCCGACTTCAACAAGCTGACGCCGCTCTACCCGCAGGAGCGCCTGCGCCTCGAGACCGAGCCGAACATCCTCACCACGCGGATCATCGACCTCGTCTCGCCGATCGGCAAGGGCCAGCGCGGCCTCATCGTCTCGCCGCCCAAGGCCGGTAAGACGATGGTGCTGCAGGCGATCGCCAACGCGATCACCCGCAACAACCCCGAGTGCCACCTCATGGTCGTGCTCGTGGACGAGCGTCCGGAAGAGGTCACCGACATGCAGCGGTCGGTGAAGGGCGAGGTCATCCACTCGACCTTCGACCGTCCCGCGGAAGACCACACCACGGTCGCCGAGCTCGCCATCGAGCGGGCCAAGCGCCTGGTCGAGCTGGGCCACGACGTGGTCGTGCTGCTCGACTCGATCACCCGCCTCGGCCGCGCCTACAACCTGGCGGCCCCGGCGTCCGGACGCATCCTGTCCGGTGGTGTCGACTCCACGGCGCTCTACCCGCCGAAGCGCTTCTTCGGCGCCGCCCGCAACATCGAGAACGGCGGCTCGCTGACGATCCTCGCCACGGCCCTGGTCGAGACCGGGTCCAAGATGGACGAGGTCATCTTCGAGGAGTTCAAGGGCACCGGCAACATGGAGCTCAAGCTCAACCGCTCCCTTGCCGACAAGCGCATCTTCCCCGCGGTCGACGTCGACGCGTCCGGCACGCGCAAGGAAGAGATCCTCATGGCCAAGGAAGAGCTCCAGATCGTCTGGAAGCTGCGCCGGGTGCTGCACGCGCTCGACATGCAGCAGGCGCTCGAGCTGCTCCTCGACCGGATGAAGGACACCAAGTCCAACGCGGAGTTCCTCATGCAGGTCCAGAAGACCACGGTGAACAACGACCGCGACTGACGGCCGTCCGCTCGCGAAGGGGCGTCGGGGGTTCTCCCCTGGCGCCCCTTCGGCGTCTCCGCAGGCGCGGGGCCGCTGACGGAAGTGCTGGTGGGCGGGAGTTTCAGCCGGTTGTGGCGGTGGGTGGGGAAACGGTGGGGAATGTCGGATGGCCTGGGGTGGTTGCACGATCTGGCACACTGGTAGCTGACCGTTTTCGCGGTTCCGGTTCACGCATGCCATAGGCGACCCGGCGGCCGCGCCCCGAAAGGACAGCAATGAAGCGCGACATCCACCCTGACTACAACGTGACGCAGGTGAGCTGCTCCTGCGGCAACACGTTCGTCACCCGCAGCACCGCCAAGAACGGCGTCATCCACGCCGACGTGTGCTCGGCCTGCCACCCGTTCTACACGGGCAAGCAGAAGATCCTCGACACCGGCGGCCGGGTGGCTCGCTTCGAGAAGCGCTTCGGCAAGAAGGCCGCGGGCAAGTAGCTTCACCCACGCCGGCCCGGACGCACCCCGGTGCGCCGGGTCGGCGTTGTTGGTGAAAAGGCCCTACCCAGCGAAAAGGACACACGGTGAACCTCGACGAGTTGCTCAAGGAGTATTCCGAGCTGGAGACGCAGCTCGCCGATCCCGCCGTGCATGCCGACCAGAGCAAGGCCCGCACCCTCGGCCGGCGTTACTCGCAGCTCACGCCGATCGTCACGACGTACCGCGAGTTCGAGTCGGTGCGCGACGACCTGGTGGCGGCCAAGGAACTGGCGGGCGAGGACGAAGCCTTCGCCGCCGAGGCGGCCGAGCTCGAACAGCGCATCCCGCAGCTGGAGGACAAGCTCCGGCATCTGCTCATCCCGCGCGATCCCAACGATGACAAGGACATCATCATGGAGATCAAGGCGGGCGAGGGCGGCGAGGAGTCCGCGCTCTTCGCGGGCGACCTGCTGCGGATGTACCTCCGCTACGCCGAGCGCCTCGGCTGGAAGACCGAGATCATCGACAGCCAGCCGTCCGACCTCGGCGGGTACAAGGACGTCACGGTCGGCATCCGGGCCAAGGGCGACGAGGGCGTGTGGTCCAGGCTCAAGTACGAAGGCGGCGTCCACCGCGTGCAGCGGGTGCCCGTCACCGAGTCGCAGGGCCGCATCCACACCAGCGCCGCGGGTGTGCTCGTCTACCCGGAGGCCGAGGAGGTCGACGTCCAGATCGACCCCAACGACCTGCGCGTCGACGTCTACCGCTCCAGCGGCCCCGGCGGTCAGAGCGTCAACACGACCGACTCCGCGGTCCGCATCACCCACCTGCCCACGGGTGTCGTCGTCTCGTGCCAGAACGAGAAGAGTCAGCTGCAGAACAAGGAGTCGGCGCTGCGCATCCTGCGCGCCCGGCTGCTGGCCATCGCCCAGGAGGAGGCCGACGCGGCGGCCCAGGCCGAACGCAAGTCGCAGGTCCGCACCGTCGACCGCTCCGAGCGGGTGCGCACGTACAACTTCCCGGAAAACCGTATCTCCGACCACCGCGTCGGCTTCAAGGCGTATAACCTCGACCAGGTGCTCGACGGCGAACTCCAGGCCGTCACCCAGGCCCTCATCGACGCCGAAATGGCGGAGAAGCTCGCACAACACTCATGACATTTCTGCTGGACGAGATCGCTCTCGCCACCGCTCGGCTGGCCGAGGCAGGTGTTCCTTCGCCGCGCACCGATGCGGAGGAGATAGCGGCATTCGTCCACGGCGTGCGGAGAAGTGAGCTCCACACGGTCAAGGACGCCGACTTCGACGCATTGTTCTGGGAGGGCATCTCCCGGCGGGCGGCCCGTGAGCCACTGCAGCACATCACCGGCCACGCGTACTTCCGCTATCTGGAGCTCGCGGTCGGGCCAGGTGTGTTCGTGCCGCGGCCCGAGACCGAGGTGATGGCGGGCTGGGCGATCGAGACGCTGCGCGCGATGGACGTCACCGCCCCGATCGTCGTCGACCTCGGCACCGGCTCAGGCGCCATCGCGCTGTCGATCGCCCAGGAGGTGGCGCTGGCCGAGGTGCACGCCATCGAGGTCGACCCGGCGGCGTACACGTGGGCCAAGCGCAACATCACCGAGCTGGGTCAGGGCCGTACCCACCTGCACCCGGAAGACCTCGCCGAGGCGCTGCCCGAGCTCAACGGCAAGGTCGACCTGGTCATCTCCAACCCGCCCTACATCCCGCCGGGCGCGATCCCGCGCGATCCCGAGGTGCGCGACTACGACCCGACCAGAGCGCTGTACGGCTCCGGCGACGACGGGCTCGGCGAGGTGCGCGCGGTCGAACGCACCGCCCGCCGGCTGCTGCGTCCCGGCGGCTGGGTCGCCGTCGAGCACGCCGACGAGCAGGGTAGAGCGGTCTACCTGACCTTCCCCGAGGACAACGGCTGGCGCGACGTGCGCCTGCGCCAGGACCTCACGCGAAGGGACCGCTTCGTCACCGCCCGTCTGGGCCAGGACTAGGATGCACGCGTGGGAAGACGATTTGACTGCTCCGATGCCGCGCAACGCACCGCGGGCGTCCTGGAGGCCGCGGCCGCCGTACGCCGGGGCGAGCTCGTGGTGCTTCCGACCGACACCGTCTACGGCATCGGCGCCGACGCGTTCACGCCGGCGGCCGTGACCGGGTTGCTCGAGGCCAAGGGCCGGGGCCGTGACATGCCGCCGCCCGTGCTCGTGGGCACCGTCCGCGCCGCGACGGCGCTGGTCGACGACCTCGGGCCGTACGGGCAGGACCTCGTCGACGCGTTCTGGCCCGGGCCGCTCACGCTGGTCTGCAAGGCCAACCGGGCGCTGTCGTGGGACCTGGGCGACACCAAGGGCACCGTGGCCATCCGCATGCCGCTCCACCCGGTGGCGCTCGACCTGCTCAAGGAGACCGGTCCGATGGCCGTCTCCAGCGCCAACCGTTCCGGCAGGCCGGCCGCCACGACCGTCGACGAGGCCGAGGAGCAGCTCGGCGACTCCGTCGAGGTCTACCTCGACGGTGGCAAGACCGATGACAACACGCCGTCCACCATTCTCGACCTCACCACGGCCGTGCCGCGCCTGCTGCGCCGGGGGGCCATCCCGGTGGAGAAGCTGCGCGGCATCATCGGCTACGTCGCCACCGACGACTGACGTATACCGGCTGCTTATTCCGGCCGCCATCGCCCGCGGGCCCTGACTACGGTGAGGCCCGGAGCGGCGAGACGTCCGGGAGTGGCCCATGGGCAAGTTCGACGGCATGGATCCGCAGTTGGTCCGCGACTTGCTGGCTGAGGTGAAGCACGCGGCGGCGCAGATGCGCGGGGCCGAGGAGCGTGTGCGGGCCGCCATGAACCGTGCCGGGGTGTCCGTACCGGCGGCTCATCGTCCGGCCCAGATCGCCGACGACGCCGACCGGATGGTCAAGGACGTCAACGCGCGTCTCGCCGTACTGGAGAAGCGCGAGGAGCGTCAGAAGAACGGCGCAGGCGGCCCCGACCGCCTGAAGCCCGACGACAGCTCCGCGAAGGGATCGGACGACAAGCCCCGCGACGACGCCCGGAGAGAGCCGGGCGCCAAGCCCGACCCCGACACGGGGAAGGGCTCCAGCAGCAGTCCCGAAACCGACGCAAAGCCTGGGAAACCCGACGGCGGCGCGGGCGCCGAGGGGAAACGAGACACCGGTACGGGGGCTGACAAGTCCAACGGTGGTACGGGTGGGAAGCCCGACGGCGGTGCGGGCACCGGTGGGAAGCCTGACGCCGGCACTGGGGCCGGGAAGCCCGAGGGTGGTACGGGTGCCGAGGGTAAGCCTGACGCCGGCACTGGGGCTGGAAAGCCCGAGGGCGGTGCGGGTGCCGAGGGTAAGCCTGACGCCGGCACTGGGGCCAGCAGGCCCGAGGGCGGTTCTGGTGCCGAGGGGAAACCTGGCGTCGGGGAGAGGCCGGATGCCGACAGCGGCTCGGGAGTGCGGGGAGCGGGCTCCGATGGAGCCGCCTGTGACGACGGTGAGCGTGCTGGTGCGGGCAGGGGCGCCGGGCCTGGGCAGGACGCGGGGCCCCGGCAGGACGGCGGGACCGGTGGCAGGCCCGCTGACCCCTCCGGCGACCGACCCACCGACCGGCCTACGGGCGAAGGAGCCGGTGCCGCACCCGATCGAGGTGCAGAGGGGTGCGACGGCAAACCCGACGCCCCAACCGGAACCGGAACCGACGGCAGGGCCGGTGCGCCGGGCGGAACGGGTACGGACCGCGGTGCCGAGATGCCAGGTGGAAGCGGAGCCGGTGGCAACGTCGGTGCACCTGGCGGGGCAGATGTGCCCGGCGCGAGCGGGGCTGACGGCAACGCCGGTGCCCCACAGGGAGGCGGGGCCGACGGGAGGACCGAACCTCCTGCCGTCGGAGGGAACTCGCCGGCCGCCGCTGGGGCCGATGGCGTGGGCAAGCCTCAGGTGGTCGAGGTCGACGGGGTCAAAGTCCTGCAGATCCCGCTGGACCCGCCGACGGCCGAACAGATCGAGGACCTGCTCGAGAACGCCGACGATGTACGACCGGCGGAGATGCCGCACGTCGCCGCCGACACCGTCGCCGATTCGACCGCACGCGGCGGAGACGCCGGCGCGGCCGGGGCGGCGGACGCGGGCGGCGCCTCGAACGTCGGCGCGTGGGCCAAGGACGGCAACGAGGTGGTCTCCGCCGAGGCCCGCCTGCCCGACCTGGACGCCATCGGCACGGTGATCGACAACCACCGGGACATCCCGCCGCAGAACATGCCGAGCGTGGACGTTCCGGCCGGTGAGTACGGCAGGGGCGAGTGGGCCGAGAGCGACATCCGTCCAGATGGCCGCGTAGGTTCCATCGACCCCAGCGGCCCCGGCGCAGCCGGCTCCACCCTCCCACCGCCGGACACGAACGCTCCCGGCAATTCCGCTGGCGACATGCCGCTCCCCAACCCCCCGGCAGACGGCGACTGCGCCCCCACCTCTCCGGACGCCGGGCGAACGCCCCCACCAGCGGACGATGCCGACCGCGGCACCGGCGGCCAGGCTCCGGGCGGACGGGAACCCGGCGACCAGGGCGGACCGGGCGAGGACAGAGGCAACCACGGCACGGGCGCGCGCGACGACGGTGCTCGGACGGGCGGCGGAGGTGATGACGCTCAGGGCGCGGGTGCTCGCGACGACGGTGTTCGGGGTGCGGGTGACGGTGCTCAGGGTTCGGGGGTTCGGGACGACGGTGTTCGGGGTGCGGGTGATCGGGGCGCTGGTGCGGGTGGTCCAGGGTCGGAAGGCGATGATCGCGGGCGTGGGGCTGACAGCGGTCAGCAGGGGCGGCCGGTCACGGTTCCGCCGACGAATCCCGGGTCTGAGACGCCCGCTGGGACGGTGCCGGATGGCGGTGCGGCGGGCAGGACGCCCGGTGACGTCCCCGGCGTCGGACGGGAAGGCGTGCCCCCCGAGGGCGGGGAAGGCGCGGGCGACTCCCGTACGGGCTACGGGCGACCCGGCTCCGTCGATGGCGACATGGGGCGGGGCGCGCCGGATGGCGGCGGTGGCGCTGGGTACGTGCCGCCGGCGGGAGGTGGAGGGGTGGTGTCCGTCGAGGTCGGGGCGCCGGACATGGAGGCGATCCGGTCCATGGTCGAGAACCACCGTGACGTCCAGCCCATGGAGATGCCGTCCGTGCGGGTGCCGCCCGGTGAGTACGGCACCGGCCCATGGGCGCCCGAGGATGTGAGACCGGACGGGCCGACCGGTGCGATCGACCCCAGCGCGCCGGAGAGAAAGGCTTGATCGCGTGGAGCCCGTAGGTGAGGGGAGCGCGCGTGGAGCCCGTACGTGAGGGGAGCGCGCGTGGAGACTCGGGTGTCTCGGTGTCTTCGGGCGGCCGGGTGCGTGGCCGTGGGGCCCGGCGCGGGTTGGTGGGACGTAAAAGGGTTCTTGGGAGGGGGAGGGTTTGATGTATGTCGATCCGCCGGCGCCGCGGGCGAGGGAGATGGGGGAGCAGCCGCCGATAGCGCCTGCCGGGCCCCTGGACGCCCCTCAGCGGGCCTGGCAGTTCAACCCGGACTACCAACGCCTGGTCGAGGCATGGAACGCTGTGATGCCCCATCTGGACACACTCAGCACCGCTCTCGACAAGGCGTACAGCCGGGCCAAGAGCCCGCAGACGTGGGACGCGCCCGTCGGGGAGCGGTACGTCGAGGACATCCGCGAGTGGCGCAACCGGCTCGACCGCTACCGCCACTCCGTGCTGACCGCGATCAGCGACGAGGCGGCCGACACCCCACGGTGGGTTCAAACCGCGGCCAACGCACCGCATGCCTTCCCGTGACGGCAGAAATACCGGGCATCACCGTCTTATGGGGAAAACGGACACCAGGTCGTACAGTGATGTCATGGGTGCGAAGCCGCACTATGGGCCCGATTTCGGGCAGCTGCGCGAACGGGATCCGGAGATCGCGCAGATCCTGCTCGACGAGGTCGAGCGGGTGCGCGGCGGCATCCAGCTGATCGCGAGCGAGAACTTCACCTCGCCCGCCGTCCTGGCCGCGCTCGGCTCGACGCTCACCGACAAGTACGCCGAGGGCTATCCCGGCAGGCGCTACTACGGCGGCTGCGAGGTCGTGGACCGGGCCGAGAGGCTGGCGGTGGAGCGGGCGCGCGAGCTGTTCGGGGCGCAGCACGCCAACGTCCAGCCGCACTCGGGGGCCTCGGCCAACCTCGCCGCGTACGCGGCCCTGCTGCAGCCCGGTGACACCATGCTGGCCATGGCGCTGCCGCACGGCGGCCATCTCACCCACGGCTCCAAGGTGAACTTCTCGGGCAGGTGGTTCGACGTCGTGTCGTACGGCGTGCGGCGCGACACCGAGCTCGTCGACTACGACGAGGTGCGCGACCTGGCGTTGCGGCACCAGCCGAAGCTGATCGTGTGCGGGGCGACCGCGTACCCGAGGCTGCTCGACTACATGGCCTTCCGCGGCATCGCCGACGAGGTCGGGGCGTGGTTGCTGGCCGACGTGGCGCACCCGATCGGGTTGATGGCGGGCGGCGCGATCCCGTCGGCGGTGCCGTACGCGGACGTCGTGACGTTCACCACGCACAAGACGCTGCGCGGGCCGCGCGGCGGCGGGATCCTGTGCACCGAGGAGCTGGCCGGCCGGATCGACCGGGCGGTGTTCCCGTTCATCCAGGGAGGGCCGCTGATGAACGCGGTGGCGGCCAAGGCGGTGGCCTTCGGGGAGGCGATGCGGCCGGAGTTCGCCGAGTACGCCCGGCGCACGATCGCGAACGCGCGGGCGCTCACGGACGCGCTGGCCGTCGAGGGCATGCGGGCGGTCTCAGGAGGCACCGACACCCACCTCGCGCTGATCGACCTGCGCGCGACGGGGGTGTCGGGGGCCGAGGCCGAGCGCAGGTGCGCGGCGGCCGGGATCACACTGAACAGGAACGTTATTCCGTACGATCCGGAACCCGCCGCGACCACGTCGGGGATCCGCGTGGGGACGCCGTGCGTGACCACGCAGGGCATGGGCCCGGAGGATCTCAAAGAGGTGGGAGCGCTGGTCAACAGGGCTGTGCGGCACCCGGAGAGCACCGGCGAGGTCAGGGAGGCGGTGGCGGCGCTTCTTGCCATCCATCGGCCATATCTCAGCGAATCTTAAGCGGGTCTGAGTCGTTTTCCGGTCACAGGTGGCCGAAGTATCCGGGAAACTAGGTCCGTGCGCGAATACCTCTTCATGGCGCTCATCTCCGCGGCGGTGACCTACCTGCTGGTCCCGCTGGTGCGCCGCTTCGCCATCCGCATCGGTGCCATGCCCGAGGTTCGCGCGCGCGACGTGCACACCACGCCCACGCCACGGCTGGGCGGTCTCGCGATGTACGGCGGGCTGGTGGTGGGCCTGCTGACGGCGTCCCAGCTCACCCACACCGGGGGAGCGCTGGCCGAGTCCGACACCAACGCGGTCACCGCGCTCATCGTCGCCGGGGCGCTCATCACGCTCACCGGCTTCCTCGACGACTGGTGGGGCATGGACGCCTTCATCAAGCTCGGCGGGCAGATCGCGGCGGCCGGTGTGCTGGTCTTCTTCAACATGCGGCTGCTCTACATCCCGCTGCCGAAGGACTGGGGCGGCTCCACCAGCCTCGACTACACCCTGAGCACCATCATCACCATCATGGTGGTGGTCGTGACGATCAACGCGGTCAACTTCGTCGACGGGCTCGACGGGCTCGCGGCCGGCATCGTCTGCATCGCGGCCATGGCCACCTGGGCCTACTCGATCTTCCTGGCCCAGAGCATGAGTGTGGGCAACATCACCACGACGGCGGCCATCGCCGCCGTCCTCATCGGCACCTGCCTGGGGTTCCTGCCGCACAACTTCCATCCGGCGAAGATCTTCATGGGCGACACGGGCGCGATGCTCATCGGTCTCGTGCTGGCCTCCTCGATCGTGACGGTGACCCCGCTCGACCCGGCCGCCATCGACGAGATGAACAAGGTGCCGGTGTTCCTGCCGCTGCTGCTGCCGGCGGCGGTGCTGGTCCTCCCGCTGATCGACCTGATCACCGCGGTGGTGCGGCGGACCTCGCTCGGTCTGTCGCCGTTCGCCCCCGACCGCGGTCACCTGCACCACCGGCTGCTCGACATCGGCCACTCGCACCGCCGTTCGGTGCTGATCATGTACGCGTGGGCGTTCCTGTTCGCCTTCAGCATGGTGCTGCTGGCCAGGGAAGGCGTGCCCGTGGTGCTGTTCCCGGTGGTCGTCGTGGTGGCGGTGACCGTGCTGGTGCTGCTGATGGCGGCACCGCGCTGGCGGGGCAGGGGCGGGGCGCGCCGGTCCTCCCGCGGCAACGAGCCCGACGACGACGGCCCGCCGACGGGGCCGATGCCGCCGATCCTTCCGGACGATCCGGTACGGTCACAGCATCCGCGCGACGACGGCCCGCCGACGGGACGCGCGACAGCAGAGGACAAAACGGCCATTCCGGTTTTCCCGACACGACCGTGACCGCCGACTGGAAACGGCAGGTAAAAGCAGTCCTCTGAGAGCTTGTGATATCTTTCACGAGCAAGGACTCCAGGCCCCGGTTCTGGAGGTAGCAAACGCTCGCTTGACAACAGGGTGATGGAGCATCGATGCAGGCCAACGACGTGCGCGTACTCAAGAGCGCCGCCATGCCGACCGCTGCGGCCGGCGTGATCACGTTGGTCGTGGCCGCACTGACGGCCGGTTTCGAGGGCGCGCTGGGCGCCGCCATCGGCGCCGTGCTCGTGGCCGTGTTCTTCAGCATCAGCGTCGTCGTCGTCTCCTACGCGGCGCGTGTCTCCCCGCAGATGATGGCCATCGCCGCGATGCTGAGTTATCTCGTCAAGGTCATCGCCATCCTGGTCATGCTGAGCGCGTTCGGTCATTCGACCGCGTGGAATTCCCGTGCTTTCGCATGGGCGGTCGTCGTCTGCACGGTGGTGTGGACGGCCTTCGAGGTCCGCGCTTTCGTCAAGACCAAGATGCTTTATGTCGATCCCGAAGCCCGAGTACCTGGACAAGGTGACTCATGAGGCTGACATCCGGGCGGGGTCCGATATGACTAGTCCTCTGCTCGCCTGCTATCGTCGGCCCCGCGATGTGCGCACAGGAACGCCGACCCGACGAAGACGGTCGCGACTTCGCCGACGCCATGTGGTCCGTCCCCAGCTATCTACTTGCCGGGATGGCGATATATGGAGGCATCGGCTGGTTGCTGGACCGCTGGCTCGACATGTCCGCGTTCTTTCCGATAGGCATCGTGCTGGGGCTGGTTCTTGCCGGCTATCTGGCCTACCGGAAGTTCTCTCGCTAGTCAGACACAGCGATGACTCCGCCGAGGAAACTCTTGTGATCCACTACGACGTTGAAGGGAACGCCGCGTGATTACGCTGACGGCCCCAGCTCCTGGCGACCAGTTCGGCGCGCCGACGCCAGACTCGCTTTTCCAGCTTCCTCCGATCATTCCGGGGGTCGAATGGTTCACCAAGCCGGTGCTCCTGGCGGTCATCAGCGCGCTGCTCGTGATCGGCTTGTGCTGGGCGGCCTTCTCGTCTCCGAAGCTGGTGCCGCGGGGCGTGCAGAACATGGTCGAGTACGGCTACATGTTCGTGCGTGACCAGGTCGCCCGGCCGTTCCTGGGCAAGGACGCCGACCGTTTCATGGGCCTGCTGGTCACCATTTTCTTCCTGGTCTTCATCTGGAACATCATGGGCGTCATCCCGATCGCCCAGTTCCCGGTGGCGGCCCACATCGCCTTCCCCGCGGTCCTCGCGATCTCGATCTACGTGCTCAAGATCTACCTCGGTGTCAAGCACCAGGGCGGATGGGGTTACTTCCGGAACATGATGTTCCCCCCCGGTCTGCCGAAGCCGATCTACCTGCTGCTGTCGCCGATCGAGTTCCTCTCGAACCTGGTCATCGCGCCGTTCACGCACGCCGTTCGACTTTTCGCGAACATGTTCGCCGGCCACATGCTGCTCGCGTTCTTCAGCATGGTCGGTTTCTGGTTCCTGTTCGAGAAGCTGACCCCGCTCGGGGTCGGCGTCGGCGTCATCGGCGTCGTGATGACCATCATCTTCACGGCGTTCGAGATCTTCATTCAGTTCCTGCAGGCGTTCCTCTTCGCGATGCTGGCATCGATGTACATCGGTGGCTCATTGCACGCAGATCACTGAGACCCATACCGGAATATCCATGACCGGTGATACTCCGCTTCACCGGCCGTCCAGTAAAGGAATAACCGCAATGAGCATTCTCGCTGAGGTCTCCGGCAACGTCACCGCCATCGGTTACGGTCTCGCCGCCATCGGCCCCGGCATCGGCGTCGGCATCATCTTCGGTCAGGGCGTGCAGGCCATCGCCCGCCAGCCGGAGGCGTACGGCCTGATTCGCCAGAACATGCTCCTCGGCTTCGTCCTCACCGAGGCCCTCGCCCTGCTCGGTCTGGTCGCGCCGTTCATCTTCCAGGCCATCTGACGACCAGAAGAATCCCTGACGAAAGGCTGCACCCATGATCAAAGCAGCTACGATCCTCGCCGCGCCGGAAGAGCACGGGGCCAACCCGCTCATCCCGCACACGTACGAGCTCGTCGTCGGTATCTTCTCGTTCCTCGTCGTCCTCTTCGTCGTCGGCAAGATCCTCGTCCCGCGCATCCAGAAGACGCTGGCCGAGCGGACCGACGCGATCGAGGGTGGCATCAAGAGGGCCGAGGAGGCCCAGGCCGAGGCTCAGGCCCTGCAGCAGCAGTACCGCGACCAGCTGGCCGAGGCCAGGCACGAGGCCGCGCGTCTGCGCGAGGAGGCACGGGAGCAGGCCGCCCAGATCAAGGCCGAACTCCGCGAGGAAGCTCAGGCCGAGGCACGCCGGCTCGTCGAGGCGGCGCACGCCCAGATCGAGGCCGACCGCCAGGCCGCGTTCGCGCAGCTCCGTACGGAGATCGGTCGCCTGTCGACCGATCTGGCCGGCCGCATCGTGGGCGAGTCGCTCGAGGACGAGGCGCGCCAGAGCCGTATCGTCGACCGCTTCCTCGACGAGCTTGAGGGCTCGAACGCGCAGGCGGTGCGCTGATGCGCGGTCTGAGCAGGGCCTCGCTGGCCGACGTCGAAGAGCGCTTCAACGCGGTCGCCGGAAGTGCCGACCTCGGTACGCTCTCCGACGAGCTGTTCGCGGTCGCGGATCTGCTCGACCGTGAGCACGGCCTGCGCCGCGCCCTGTCCGACCCGGCGGGGCCGGTCGAGCAGAAGTCGGGCGTCGTGCGGTCGCTCCTGTCGGGCAAGGTCGGCGAGGCGGCCATCGCCACCGTCGAGGCCGCCGCGGCGGCCCGGTGGTCGCGGGCCGGCGATCTGCCCGACGTGCTGGAGCGGCTCGGCGTCGTGGCGGCGGCCGCGGAGGCCGAGAGCCAGTCGCGACTCGACGAGGTGGAGGACGAGCTCTTCCGCTTCGGCCGCATCGTCGCCGCCAACCCCGACCTGCGTCGCGCGCTCACGGACGCCAACGCGTCCGAGGAGGGCAAGCGTGCGCTGCTGCGCGACCTGCTCAGCGGCAAGGTCGCGCCGACCAGCCTGCGCCTCATCACGCAGCTCGTGCTGCACCCTCGCGGGCGTAGCCTGGAAACCGGCCTCGAAGAGGTCGGCGAGCTCGTGGCCGAGCAGCGCCAGCGCCTGGTAGCGGTGGTGCGCAGCGCGGTCGAGCTGTCCGAGGCGCAGAAGCAGCGCCTCACGACGTGGCTGCGCACCTCGTACGGCCGCGACGTGCATCTGAACGTCGAGGTCGACAAGCGAGTGCTCGGTGGGTTCTCGGTCCGCATCGGCGACGAGATCATCGACACCACCATTGTGGGACGAATCGAAGAAGTCCGCCGCCGGTTGGCCGGCTAGGCGAATAGGGAGACAGAGTAGAGATGGCGGAGCTTACGATCCGGCCGGACGAGATCCGGGACGCGCTTGAGCGCTTCGTCCAGGCGTACGAACCGGAAGGCGCCGCGCGCGAGGAGATCGGGACCGTCGTCGACGCCGGCGACGGCATTGCCCATGTCTCCGGCCTTCCCTCGGCGATGGCGAACGAGCTGCTCGAGTTCGAGAACGGCACGCGCGGCCTGGCACTCAACCTCGACACCCGTGAGATCGGTGTCGTGATCCTGGGTGAGTTCAGCGGCATCGAGGAGGGCCAGACGGTCCGCCGGACGGGCGAGGTCCTGTCCGTGCCCGTCGGCGACAACTTCCTCGGTCGCGTGGTCGACCCGCTGGGCAACCCCCTCGACGGCAAGGGCGCCATCGAGTCCGAGGGCCGCCGCGCCCTCGAGCTGCAGGCCCCCACGGTCGTGCAGCGGCAGCCGGTGAAGCAGCCGCTGCAGACCGGCATCAAGGCGATCGACGCCATGACCCCGATCGGCCGCGGTCAGCGTCAGCTGATCATCGGCGACCGTGGCACCGGCAAGACCGCGATCGCCGTTGACACCATCCTCAACCAGCGCCAGGGCTGGCTCTCGGGTGACCCCGAGCAGCAGGTGCGCTGCGTCTACGTCGCGGTCGGCCAGAAGGGCTCGACGATCGCGCAGGTGCGTGCTCGCCTCGAGGAGGCGGGCGCGATGGAGTACACCACCATCGTCGCCGCCCCTGCCTCCGACCCGGCCGGCTACAAGTACCTTGCCCCCTACACCGGCTCGGCCATCGGCCAGCACTGGATGTACCAGGGCAAGCACGTCCTGATCGTCTTCGACGACCTGACCAAGCAGGCCGACGCCTACCGCGCCGTGTCCCTGCTGCTGCGTCGCCCGCCGGGCCGCGAGGCCTTCCCCGGCGACGTCTTCTACCTCCACTCCCGTCTGCTGGAGCGCTGCGCCAAGCTCTCCAACGACATGGGCGGTGGCTCGATGACGGGTCTGCCGATCATCGAGACCAAGGGCAACGACGTGTCGGCGTTCATCCCGACCAACGTCATCTCCATCACCGACGGCCAGTGCTTCCTTGAGACCGACCTGTTCAACGCCGGCGTCCGCCCGGCGATCAACGTCGGTATCTCGGTCTCCCGAGTCGGTGGTTCCGCTCAGGTCAAGGCCATGCGCAAGGTGGCGGGCACGCTGAAGCTGTCGCTGTCGCAGTACCGCGACCTCGAGGCGTTCGCCGCGTTCGCCTCCGACCTCGACGCGGCCTCGCGGGCCCAGCTCGACCGCGGTCAGCGCCTGGTCGAGCTGCTCAAGCAGCCGCAGTACGCTCCGTTCCCCGTCGAGAAGCAGGTCGTGTCGGTGTGGTCCGGCACCACCGGTGAGCTCGACGAGGTTCCGGTCGAGGACGTCCGCCGCTTCGAGACGGAGTTCCTCGACTACCTGCAGTCCTCCCACAAGGGCATCCTCGAGGGCATCCGTGAGACCAACGAGCTTCCCGACGACGCGGTGACCGCGCTCAAGGACGCCATCACGGAGTTCAAGAAGGGCTTCACCACCTCCTCGGGTGACCTGCTGGTCAAGGACGAGCCGGTGGCGCCGCTCGACGCGGACGAGGTCGGCCAGGAGAAGATCAAGAAGGTCGTCCGTCCGGCGGCGGAGAAGTAGGCCATGGGTGCCCAGCTCAGGCTGCTGCGGCGGCGGATCACCTCGGTCAAGTCGACCGCGAAGATCACCCGCGCCCAGGAGCTCATCGCCTCCTCACGGATCGTGAAGGCGCAGCAGCGGATGCAGGCGGCGATCCCGTACGAGCGCGAGATCACTCGCGCCGTCACGGGCGTCGTCAGCAACGCGGCCAGCGTCGACCATCCGCTGACTGTGGCGAAGGACAACCCCGCCAAGGCGGGCGTCCTCATCGTCACCAGTGACAGCGGGTTCGCCGGCGGCTTCAACGCCAACGTGCTGCGCGAGGCCGAGGCCCTGCGCGGTCACCTGGAAGGCCGCGGCCTCAGCGTCGTGCCGTTCGTCACGGGGCGCAAGGGTGTCGGCTGGCACACCTTCCGCAACCGCGAGATGGGCGGCAGCTGGGTCGGCTTCACGCGTAAGCCGGCCTACAGCGACGCCAAGGAGATCGCGAACACGCTGATCGAGTCGTTCAAGGACGACAACGGCATCGACGAGATCCACATCGTCTCGACCGAGTTCGTCTCGATGCTCACGCAGAACGTCGTGGTCAAGCGAGTCCTGCCGCTGGAGGTCGAGGAGACCGAGGCGACGGAGACCACGACGATCCCGCCGTACTTCGAGTTCGAGCCCACCGCGGCCGACGTGCTGGAGTCGCTGCTTCCGCGTTACGTGGAGTCCCGCATCTTCACGGCGCTGCTGCAGTCCGCGGCCTCCGAGGAGGCCGCGCGGCGGCGTGCGATGAAGTCCGCGACCGACAACGCCAACGAGCTGATGCGGGTGCTGACCCAGCAGATGAACCAGGCTCGCCAGGCCGAGATCACCCAGGAAATCAGCGAGATCGTCGGTGGCGCCAACGCGCTCGCTGACGCCGCAGCGGGGAAAGAGTGAAATGACTGCAGAGGCTGTTGAAACTGTAGAAGCCCCCGCGGCCGGCACTGGCCGCGTGGCACGCGTTACCGGCGCCGTCGTCGACGTGGAGTTCTCCGTCGAGTCGATGCCCGACATCTACAACGCGCTCCACGTCGAGGTGACCCTCGGCGGCGAGACCAAGACCCTGACCCTCGAGGTCGCCCAGCACCTGGGTGACAACCTCGTCCGCGCCATCTCGATGCAGCCCACCGACGGCATGGTCCGCGGCCAGGCTGTGACCGACACCGGCGCTCCCATCTCCGTGCCGGTCGGCGACGTCGTCAAGGGCCACGTGTGGAACGCGCTGGGCGAGACGCTCGACGTGCCCACCGCGTCGCTCAAGATCGAGGAGCGGTGGGGCATCCACCGCCCGTCGCCGCCCTTCGACCAGCTCGAGTCCCGCACGGAGCTGCTGGTCACCGGCATCAAGGTCATCGACCTGCTCACCCCGTACGTGCAGGGTGGAAAGATCGGTCTGTTCGGTGGCGCCGGCGTCGGCAAGACCGTTCTGATCCAGGAGATGATCCGCCGCGTCGCCCGCAACTTCGGTGGCACCTCGTGCTTCGCCGGTGTGGGCGAGCGTACCCGTGAGGGCAACGACCTCTGGCTGGAGATGGAGGAGGCGGACGTCCTCAAGGACACCGCGCTCGTCTTCGGCCAGATGGACGAGCCGCCGGGCACGCGTCTGCGCGTGGCGCTGTCGGCGCTGACCATGGCGGAGTACTTCCGCGATGTGCAGAAGCAGGACGTGCTGCTCTTCATCGACAACATCTTCCGCTTCACGCAGGCCGGTTCCGAGGTCTCCACGCTGCTCGGCCGTATGCCGTCCGCCGTGGGTTACCAGCCGACGCTGGCCGACGAGATGGGTGTGCTCCAGGAGCGCATCACCTCGACGCGCGGTCACTCGATCACCTCCATGCAGGCGATCTACGTCCCCGCCGACGACATCACCGACCCGGCCCCGCACAACGCGTTCGCGCACCTCGACGCGCAGACCGTTCTGTCGCGGCCGATCTCGGAGAAGGGCATCTACCCGGCGGTCGACCCGCTCGACTCCTCCTCCCGCATCCTCGACCCGCAGATCGTGGGCGAGGAGCACTACCGGGTGGCCCAGGAGACCAAGCGGATCCTGCAGAAGTACCGCGAGCTCCAGGACATCATCGCGATCCTCGGTATCGACGAGCTGTCCGAAGAGGACAAGGTCACCGTCCAGCGGGCCCGCCGCATCGAGCGCTTCCTGTCGCACCCGATGTACGCGGCCGAGGCCTTCACCGGCCAGCCCGGCGAGACCGTGCCGCTCGACGAGACCATCGCCTCCTTCAAGGGCCTCTGCGCGGGTGAGTACGACCACCTGCCCGAGCAGGCGTTCTTCATGGTCGGCGGCATCGACCAGGCCATCGCCAAGGCCAAGGAACTCGAGCGCCGCTAATCGCCCCTGGTGGTCGGCGCGACCCCGCCCGGGTCGCGCCGCCATCTGATCGGAAAGGAACCTACACAAGTGGCGAAGCTACGCGTAGGGGTTGTCTCACCCGAGCGTGAGATCTGGTCGGGCGAGGCCGACATGGTGATTGCCAAGACCGTGGACGGCGAGATCGGTATCATGCCGCAACACGCCCCTGTGCTCGGTGTCCTCGTCGAGGGCGGAGTGCTGCGCGTGAAGCGGGAGGGCGAGAGCGACCTCGTCGCCGCGGTGCACGGTGGCTTCATCTCCGTGGCCGACGACGAGGTGTCCGTGCTCGCCGAGGCCGCCGAGCTCGGTTCGGAGGTCGACGTCGCGGCTGCCCGGGACGCTCTCGACCGCGCCCAGGCGTCGATCGAGGCCAACCAGGAAGACTCCGACGCCGCCGTCGAGGCCAAGCGGGCCAGGGCCCGTCTGCGTGCGGCGGGCGAAGAGGTTTAATACTTTCAAGCGAACTCAGGGGGGCGGCAGTGGTGACGACGGTTGTGATTCTCGTGGTTGCGCTGGCCGCCCTCGTGGTTTTGCGTGGGGTGATGCTGGGCCGCTCGCGCGGCAGCGTACCCTGTCGCCTGCGGGAGGACGACCGCGGATGGCAGAGCGGGGTAGCCCGCTACGCCGACGGGGAACTCCACTGGATCCCGCTCATGGGTCTGCGACTGAGGCCGCGCCACGCTATCGCGAGGCGCGGCCTTGTCGTTTCCCCTCGTCGTGAGATCGAGGGCGGGCTGTACGCGGTCGACTGCGACGGCAGCACGCGGGGCATCTCCCTCGCCATGAGCGCCGACGCGATGACCGGCTTCCTGGCGTGGCTGGAGTCGGCCCCGCCGAGCGCCTATCTCGACGTCGCCTAGCGGGTGCCGCCGGGCTTCCAGAGGATCTCCTCGCCCGCGTGCGCCACGCGGCAGGCGATGAACAACAGGTCCGACAGGCGGTTGAGGTATTTCGCCGTCAGCGGGTTCATGTCGTCGTGGGTCTGAAGGGCCGACCAGGTCGTCCGCTCGGCCCTGCGGACGGTGACGCGCGCGACGTGCAGCGCGGCCGTGGCGGGGTCGCCGCCGGGAAGGATGAAGCTCCGCAGCGGCTTCAGGTCAGTGTTGAAGCGGTCGCAGTGCTCCTCCAGCCGGTCGATGTACGACTGCTCGACGCGTAGCGGCGGAAACTCCGGGTTGTCGGTCACCGGCGTGGCCAGGTCGGCGCCGACGTCGAACAACTCGTTCTGGACGAGCCTCAGTACCTGCGTCAGGTCGGCGGGGAGCGTGCCGTGCGAGAGGGCGAGGCCCAGGTGGGCGTTGGCCTCCTCCACGTCGGCGTATGCCGCGAGCCGTGAATCGGTCTTCGAGGTACGGCTCATGTCGCTCAGCGCGGTCGTGCCGTCGTCGCCGGCTCGGGTGTAGATGTGCGAGAGAACGACCGGTTTGTCCTTGTCGGGGCGCGTCATGAGGTCAGCGTAATGACAAATGTCATCGCGATCGGACGCGAGATCCATATGACGTCGGTGATTTCGGCGACTGTCACGGCGTACACGGTGAAAGTCATGATTGTCCCGTGAGAGAGGAGAGGACCTGATGCTCGAGATCAGCGACCTGCGTAAGCGTTTCGCGGGCGGGCCGGAGGCCCCTGAGGGCAAGGTCGCCCTGGACGGGATCAGCTTCACCGTACGGCCGGGCGAGATGTACGGGTTCGTAGGCGCGAACGGCGCGGGCAAGACGACGACGATGCGCATCGTCATGGGCGTGCTCCAGGCCGACTCGGGCGAGGTGCGCTGGCAGGGCAGGCCGCTCGGCTACGACGACCGCAAGCGGTTCGGCTACATGCCGGAGGAGCGCGGCCTGTACCAGAAGATGAAGGTCGCCGAGCAGATCGAGTACTTCGGCCGCCTCCAGGGGCTCGGCACGGGGGAGGCCAAGAAGGCCGCCGCCGACCTGATCGAGCGGCTCGGGCTGGGCGAGCGCAGGAACGACGCCGTGCAGGCGCTCTCGCTCGGCAACCAGCAGCGGGTGCAGCTCGCCGTGGCGCTCGTGCACGACCCGGCGGTGCTGGTGCTGGACGAGCCGTTCTCCGGGCTCGACCCGATCGCTGTGGACGCCCTGGCCGCGGTGTTGCAGGAGCGGTGCAGGGGCGGCGTGCCGGTGATCTTCTCCAGCCACCAGTTAGAGCTCGTCGAGCGGCTGTGCGACTCCGTGGGCATCGTCTCGGCCGGCCGCATGGTCGCCACCGGCACGGTGAGCGAGCTGCGCGCGGCCGAGAGCGGCACGCTGCGCGTCGTCGTCCGCGACGCCACGCCGGGGTGGGCGGACGGCCTGCCAGGCACGGTCACCATCGAGGGCGACCGCCACATCCTGGCGACCACCGGCGCGGACGACCAGGAGATCCTGCGCCGCGCCATGAAGGCCGGCCACGTCGAGTACTTCGGGGCCGAGCAGCCGTCCCTGACCGAGATCTTCAAGGAGGCCGTGGCGTGAACGGACTGATGCTGATCGCGCGGCGTGAGATCGTCACGCAGCTGCGGACCAAGGCGTTCGTCATCGGCCTGCTGGTGACGGTGCTGTTGGTGGCCGCGGTCTCGTACGCCCCCAAGATCATGGGTGGCGACTCGTACACGCTGGGCACGGTCAACTCCCAGCAGCTGCCGTTGGAGCGGGCGGCCCCTGACGCGGAGTTCGAGTGGCGGACGTTCCCCGACGAGGAGGCGGCCAAGCAGGCCGTGCTGGCCGGCGACGTGGACGCGGCACTGGTCGACAACGCGAGGGTGCTCACCGACGGGGAGATCGACTCCCAGCTCGGCGTGCTCCTGCAGAGCGTCCACCGTGAGGTCAAGCTGGGAGAGGCGGGCGTGAACATCCCGCCGCTGCAGATCCAGTCCGTCGGCGCCGACGCGCGCTACGAGGGGGCGCGCGCGGGCATCGCCGTGGTGCTCGTCCTCGTGCTCTTCATGCTGATCATCGGGCAGATCACGATGGTCGCCATGGGCGTGGTCGAGGAGAAGGGGAGCCGGATCGTGGAGATCCTGCTGTCGTCGGTGCGGCCATGGCAGCTGCTCGCCGGCAAGATCTTCGGCCTCGGCGTGGTCGGTCTGATCAACATGACCGCCATCCTGGTGGTCGGGCTGATCGCGACCAGCGTGTCCGGTCTGTCCGCCGACTTCCCGCCCGGCATGACGGGCCTGGTCGTGGGCGTGCTGGTGTGGTTCGTGCTGGGGTACGTCTTCTTCGCGACGCTGTCGGCCGCGCTCGCCTCGCTGGTCTCGCGCCAGGAGGAGGTGAGCACCGTGCTGACGCCGCTGACCATGACCATCATGGTGACGTACTTCGTGAGCTTCTACGTCGTCAACAACGCGACGGGTCTGCTGGCGACGGTGCTGTCGTACGTGCCGCCGTTCTCGTCCATGGTCATGCCGGTGCGCATGGCGGCCACCGAGGTGCCGCTGTGGCAGGTGGGCCTGTCGATGGTGGCCATGGTGGTGGCCGCGTCCGCGGTGCTGGCGCTCGGCGCCAAGGTCTACTCCAGGGCCGTGCTGCGGACGGGAGCCAGGCTCAAGCTCACCGACGTCCTGCGCGCCAAGTAAGTCAGTGGAGTCGCTCGCGCGGGCACGCCGCCTGACCAGAACCATGCTGCTCCTGTGGTTCCCGGTGATGTGGGTGGTCATCGCGATAGGCGTCGTCGTCGCCGTCGCCGCGGACCGGTTCTCCTGGTGGAGCACGGGACTCGCAGCGATGGCGGCCGCCGGGCTCACCTGGATCGCCGTTGGCCTGGTCACCGAGCTGCTCGGCCGCCGCTACCCCGTCAGGCAGATGGCGGTGGCGGCGGTTCTCGCGGTGGTGGCGGCGGCGGTGGGTGGGGCCGAACCGTTGGGCTGGGGCTTCACCCTCATGGCCTGGCTCGGGCTCGCCACGATCCACGTCTCCAGGCGTACGGCGTTCCTGATCGCGGCGGCCACCGGCGTGACGGCCGTCGGACTGGCCGGCCTGTCCGTGGCGCTGGGGACGAGCCTCATGGCCGCCGAATCAGGCTCCTGGGGGGCGATGGCCTTCTATGTGGTGATGTATGCCGTCTGGTGCGCGACCGTGCCGCCCTCGGGGCGGTTGTGGGTGTGGATCTGGCAGCTCGCCGATGAGGCGCACGCGGGCCGCGATGCGCACGCCAGGCTGTCGGTGGCCGAGGAGCGGCTGCGGTTCGCCCGCGACCTGCACGACCTCGTCGGGCACCAGCTCTCGGCGATCGCGGTCAAGACCGAGCTGGCCACCCGGCTCTCCGACGTGGACGCGGGCGCGGCCAAGGCGGAGATGGCCGAGGTCAACACCCTGACCAGGAAGGCGCTGAAGGAGCTGCGACAGGCCGTGCGGGGCTATCGCGAGCTCGATCTGACCGCCGAGCTGAGCAGCGTCAAGGGAGTGCTGGAGGCCGCCGGCGTCCGCTGCGAGCTGCGCCTGCCGTACCATCCGCTGCCGGACGGCGTCGCCCCGGTGTTCGCGTACGTGGTCCGCGAGGCGGTGACGAACGTGCTGAAACACAGCGCCGCGACCTTCTGCGACATCACGATCAGGTTCACCGAGCAGGAGGCCGAGCTGTCGGTACGCAACGACGGCGTGGCCCGCCAGGCGGCCGGCGACCTCGGCAGCGGTCTGGCCGGCATGCGGGAGCGGCTCGACGCCGTGGGCGGCACGGTGGAGGCCCGCCCGACCGGCCGTGGTGAGTTCCTGCTCACGGCAGTCGTGTCATTGCCGATGGTTGGGTAGGTGAGGAAGTACGGGCGCTTTTGCGCCGGAAATCACGATGCACGGGGTACGTGACTGGGGAGGTGGGCATGCGAGTCAGGGGCAATCCGCAGGCCCAGGTGGTGCGGATCGGGGCCCGGCTCGACGCCGGGACGTCTGCCGGGGTACGTGAGCGGGTGCACAAAGCTCTCGACGCCGGTGAAGGCGACCTGATCCTCGATCTTTCGAAACTGGAGATGATCGACGCCACCGGTCTGGGAGTGCTCGTGGGTTCGCATCGGCGCGCGGTGAGCGTGCAACGCCGCCTTGTTCTCCGGGGGGTGCCACCGAGGATCATGCGGGTGTTCGCGGTGACCCGGCTGAATCGGGTCCTGAACGTCGAGGCGCCCGCAGCCGCGGTGGCCTGATGACATATCGAGCGGGCGACGATCAGCCGTCGCCCGCTCTTTTCGTTACTTGGACGAAAATGCGGATTGCGGTCCGCCGGAGAAGTGAATGGCGAGTGAAAGCGATTGAATCACGTTCAGTCGTCGCCGAGGCAGCGGTTGAAGATGTGCACCGCCACCTCGGCGAGTTCCTCGATGTCCGGCCGGCCGTCGGAGAGAAGCCATTCGATCAGCAACTCCTGTAACGAACCAATGACACCGAGTGCCAGCAGCCGTTGATCCACGGGGGACTTCTGCGTGAAATCCGCGGTGGCGTCTTGGATGAGCCGGGCGAACGCCTCGATCGCGCGCTGACGGGAGAGTGTCAGGACTTCGCCCGACCGGCGGACCTCGACATGCATGATGCGCGCCCGCCGCCAGTCGGCCGTAGCGAATTCGATATAAGCGCGAATCCCTGCCTTGACTTTGCCGTCAAGCGTGTCCGGCGCCTCCTGCAACGCTTGCGCAACAGCAGCAAGGCTTTCGTCCACGCATCGCTCGTGCAACGCCTGGAGCAGCTCCTCGCGTCCGCCGAAACATTCGTAGAAGGCGCGGTTGGAGATCCTGGCCTCCGAACACAGCCTTTCGATCGTCGTCGACGTGAATCCCGGCTTCGCGTATAGCGTGTACGCGGCCGTCATCAGCCGCTCGCGTCGGTCGGCGAGCCTTTGTTCCGCTGTCATTCCCCGGTAAGACCGGTTCACATTCACCCGTCCAACTTCATCGTGGCCCCCAGAGCACACAATTATGGACGGATGATCCGATTAGGGAAAGGGTAAGAAGATTACCTTTTTCGTCTTCCATGCATGAGCGTGACAAGCCTGACCAGCCGCTCAAGGTCTGCGGGGCCTCTTCCGAACGACGTGATGTTCATCCCGGGCATCGGGAAGCGCTGCCGGGAAACGGCTTTGGGCCGGGCGAACTCACGAAGACCGTCCCCGCCGTGGATGCGCCCGAATCCGGAGTCGCCCACCCCGCCGAAGGGCAGGGACGGCACGGCGGCGAACGAGATGATCGAATTGATCGCCGTCATGCCGCTGCGCATCCGGCGCGCGAGATCGGCGGCCCGGCGGGTGTTCCGGCTGAAGATCGTGCCGCCCAGCCCGTACGCCGAGGCGTTGGCCAGGTCGAGCGCCTCCTGCACGTCGCGGGTGCGGCGCACGGTGATGGTCGGGCCGAACGTCTCCTCGCGCACCGCCGGGGAGTCTTCAGGCACGTCCTCCACGATCACCGGATCGACGTAGGGCGCCCGCACCGCGCCGGGGCCTCCGGTGACGACCTTGCCCGTCGCGACGGCGTCGTCGATGTGCCGCCTGATGACCTCGACCTGGCCGGGCATGGTGATCGGCCCGTAGTGCTCGCCCGCCCGGACGCGTGCGGCCCGTGCCGACAGCTCGCGGACGAACGCGTCGTGCACGGCGTCGACCACGTAGACCCGCTCGACGCCCACGCACGTCTGACCGGCGTTCGACAGCGCACCCCACAGGCACGCGTCGGCCGCCGCCGCGATGTCGGCGTCGGCGTCGACGATGAACGCGTCCTTGCCGCCGCACTCGGCCACGACGGGCGTGAGGTTCTCGGCGCAGGCCGCCATCACGCGCCTGGCGGTGGCGGTCGAGCCGGTGAAGGCCACCTTCGCCACCCTCGGGTCGGCCACCAGCGCCGCGCCCGTCTCGCCGAGACCCGTCAGGCACTGGAACACCGGGTGCTCGGGGACCGACTCGGCGAACAACTCGGCGAGGCGCACGCCGACGCCCGGCGTCAGCTCGCTCGGCTTGAACACCACCGCGTTGCCCGCGGCCAGCGCGTACGCGATGGAGCCCATGGGGGTGAACACCGGGTAGTTCCACGGGCCGATGACGGCGACGACGCCGAGGGGCAGGTATTCGAGCGTGCCGACCAGGTTGAGACCGACCAGGCCGGTGTTCACGCGGCGGCGCCCGAGCACCTTCTGGGCGTTGCGCGCGGCCCAGTCGAGGTGGGTGACGGTCAGCACGATCTCGAGCGTGGCGTCGGCCACGGGCTTGCCGGTCTCGTCGTGGACCAGCCGGGCGAGCTCGCGCATGTGCCGGGTCAGCACGGCCTTGTAGTCGAGCAGGCGCCGCCTGCGCTCGGCCGGGGACAGCGCGGCCCACCATCGAGCGGCCTCCTCGGCCCGCCCCACGACCTTGTCGACGTCGGCCGCGGTGTGCTTCGGATGCCTGCCGACCACCTCACCGGTGGCCGGGTTGAGGGAGTCGAACGTCAGCGTCGTCATGCGGTCACGATAGACGCGTGATCAGACGCTTACCAGGTCGGCGGATCGCGGGCCCACAGGGCGCTCCGTAGCGGCGGGTCACCACTGAAGGGTCAGCGGGCGTTTCCCTGGAGGGCCGCCCGCCGGAGTGCGGCGGGTGGCTCGCCTTGGCGGAGCGTAAGAGCTAGAAGAGGGTGGGGTTCTCGGGCTCGATGCCGCGCAGGGCGTCGTAGTCGAGCGTCACGCACGCGATGCCGCGGTCGGCGGCGAGCACGCGCGCCTGCGGCTTGATCTCCTGGGCGGCGAAGACCCCGCGCACCGGCGCGAGCAGCGGGTCGCGGTTGAGCAGCTCGAGGTAGCGGGTGAGCTGCTCGACCCCGTCGATCTCGCCGCGGCGCTTGATCTCGACCGCGACCGTGGCCCCGCCCGCGTCCCTGCACAGGATGTCGACCGGGCCGATGGCCGTCATGTACTCGCGGCGGATGAGGGAGTAGCCCTCGCCGAGGGTCGTGATGTGCTCGGCGAGCAGCTCCTGGAGGTGGGCCTCGACGCCGTCCTTGATCAGGCCGGGGTCGACGCCGAGCTCGTGGCTGGAGTCGTGGAGGATCTCCTCCATGGTCAGGACCAGCTTCTCGCCGGTCTTGCCGTGGGTGACCGTCCAGGTGCCGCCGTCCTCCTTGAGCTTGCACGGCGGGTTCATCCAGTTGAGCGGCTTGAAGGCGCGGTCGTCGGCGTGAATGCTCACACTGCCGTCGGCCTTGATGAGCACGAGCCGCGGCGCCATCGGCAGATGTGCCGTGAGCCGTCCGATGTAATCCACGCTGCAGCGCGCGATGACCAGCCGCATGAGCGTCTACCTTAGCGGTTCTGGAAAACTGTGGGCATGGCGTTTGCAAGGGCGGGGTTCGGCACGACGGGAGCCGGGGCGGCGGAGGCGTTCGCGCGGGTGATGGATGTCGCGGCCGGCACGGGCTCTCCGGCCGCGCGTGCGGTCGGCGCGGGCCACCTGCGCGGCCGCACCAGGCCGGAAATTTCGGTATTTCTGTGCGGGACGGCGCGGCCCGCGCACGTCGTCACCAGGTCGCTGCGCCCATGAGCCCGCGCCGCGCCCGCCGCAAGGACTCCCCCCGTCCCCTCGCCTTCTCCTCGAGCAGCGACAAGGTCGAGGAGTGGCCCGACGGCGACTGGAAGGTCCGGACGCTCACCGGCGCCTCCTCCACGAAGACCTACCGGTGCCCTGGCTGCGACCAGGAGATCCGCGCCGGGCAACCGCACCTCGTGGCCTGGCCGGACTGGCCGGGCGGCGACGAGGAACGCCGCCACTGGCACCCCGTCTGCTGGCGTAAGAGACTTGATCGCGGCCCCGGCCGCAGCCGTTACTGAAGGGATCGAAGGTGGAGATTCGCGCGGCGACCGTGCTGCCCGCCCGTCGCGAGCCGATCGAGCTGCACACGGCCGACGGCCTGACCCTGGTGGGTGAGCTGGCCCAGCCCCTCGACCGTCCCCCGGTCGCCACGCTGGTGACGCTGCACCCGCTGCCCACCCACGGCGGGTTCATGGACAGCCACGTCTACAAGAAGGCCGCCAACCGCCTGCCGGCCCTCGCCGACCTCGCCGTCCTGCGCTTCAACACCCGCGGCACCTCCTCCGAGCGGGGCACGTCCGAGGGCGCGTTCGACGGGGGAGAGGGCGAACGGTACGACGTCGCCGCGGCCCTCGAGTACGCCGAGTTCCACGACCTGCCGCGCGTGTGGGTGGTCGGCTGGTCGTTCGGCACCGAGCTGACGCTCAAGTGGGCGCACGACCCGCTCGTGGAGGGCGCGATCCTGCTGTCGCCGCCGCTGCACCGGGCGACCGACGACGACCTCGACGCCTGGGCCCGGTTCGGTCGGCCGCTGGTGGCGCTGGTGCCCGAGTTCGACGACTACCTGCGGCCCGAGGAGGCTCGGGCGCGGTTCGCGCGGGTGCCGCAGGCCGAGGTCATCGGGGTCGAGGGCGCCAAGCACCTGTGGGTCGGGGAGCCGTACGTACGGATCGTGCTCGACGAGATCGTCAGGCGGGTGAATCCGGCGGCCTGGCCGCTGCCCACCGAGGTCGCCTGATCATAGAATCTTGTTCTGCCAAGGTGGCGGCGACAGGAGGCGGCATGGGCGCGTTCGATCTCGGCGGGAAGCAGGCTCTGGTCACCGGGGCGTCGAAGGGCATCGGGCGGGCGGTCGCGCTCGCGTACGCCGACGCCGGGGCCGACGTGGCGCTCGTCGCGCGCTCGGCCGAGGCGCTCGGCCAGGTCGCCAAGGAGATCGAGGCGCGCGGCCGGCGCGCCGTGGTGATCCCCGCCGACCTCACCGACCGCGAGGCCGCGGCCGCCGCGATCGACGGGCTGGGTCACCTCGACATCGTGGTCAACAACGCCGGTGGCGCCAACTTCATGGTCGAGTTCAAGGATCTGCGGCTGTCCGGCTGGGACAAGCTCATGCGGCTCAACCTCGACTCCGCCATGGCCGTCTGCCACGCCGTGGCCCCGCACCTGCTCGGGCGCGGCGAGGGGGCGGTGATCAACGTGGCCTCGGTGGCCGCGCTGGGCGCGCCGCTGCTCGCGCCGTACGCGGCCGCGAAGGCCGGCCTGGTGGCCCTGACCAAGACGCTGGCCGTGGAGTGGGCGGCGTCGGGCGTACGGGTCAACGCCCTGTGTCCCGGCTGGACGGCCACCGACATCAACCGCGACCTGTGGGACGACGAGTCCGGCGGCGCCGCCACGGTCGCCACGGTGCCCATGCGACGCTGGGGCACCGTGGAGGAGATGGCGCAGCCGGCCGTGTTCCTGGCGAGCCCCGCCTCGGCGTACATGACGGGTCAGGTGCTGTTCGTCGACGGAGGCGCCACCGCGATCTGAGCGCTGTCGCTTTTGCGGCGGAAGCGAGCCGACTGTCGCTTTGTCGGCGTGGCTGAGGCTGCCGAAGGGGTAACAGGCACCGGCCATGGAGTGATTGTCGCCGTGAACCGGGTTACCGTGTGGTCCGTGCAGCTCTACACGAGATCTGCCGGGACCGGCGTCCCGGTTGTGCTGCTTCACGCGTTTCCCCTGTCGTCGGCCATGTGGCTGGCGCAGCGGGAAGGACTGGCCCGAGCCTGCCGGGTGATCACGCCCGACCTGCGTGGCTTCGGCGGGTCGCGGCTGGGCGAGGACGAGCCGTCGATCGACCTGATGGCCGACGACGTCGCCGAGCTGCTCGACGCGGAGGGCATCGACAAGGCGGTGGTCGGCGGGCTGTCGATGGGCGGTTACGTCACCATGGCCTTCTGCCGCCGCCACCCCGACCGGGTGCTCGGCGTCATCCTGGCCGACACGAAGGCGACCCCCGACCCGCCCCCGGCACAGGCCAACAGGGAACGGATCGCGCAGGCCGTGCTGTCCGACGGCAGCGACGTCCTGGTCGACGAGGTGCTCCCGGCGCTCACCGGCCCGACGACCAGGGAACGGCGGGCCATGGTGTTCGGCCGGGTCAAGGGGCTCGTGCAGTCGGCCCCGCCGGGCGCCGTCGCCTGGGCGCAGCGGGCCATGGCCGCGCGGCCCGACTCGTTCGAGACGCTCCGCGCGCTCAAGGTGCCGCTGCTCGTCGTCGTGGGGGAGGAGGACGAACTGTCACCGGTCTCCGACGCCGAGGCGATGGCACAGGCGGTGCCCGACGCCAAGCTGGAGGTCATCCCCAAGGCCGGACACCTGAGCGCCGTCGAGCAGCCGGAGGCGTTCAACGCCGCGCTCGCCGAGTTCCTCCGCACCGAGCTGGGCGCACGCTCCTGACCCGGCAGGTCACGCCTGATCCTGGTGGGGGAACACGATCTCGCGGATGACCAGCGAGATCGCGGCCGCCACCGGGATCGCCAGCAGGGCGCCCACGATGCCGAGCAGCGCGCCGCCGAACAGCGCCGCGATCACCGTCACGGCGGGCGTCACGTCCACCGAGTGCTTCATCACGCGCGGATAGACGACGTAGTTCTCGACCTGCTGGTAGACGACGAAGAAGACCGCGCACGCGATTCCGGCCGGCAGCGACTGCAGCAGCGCCACGCCGGTCACCAGCACCGCTCCGATCGTCGCGCCCACCAGCGGGATCAGGTCGGTCAGGGCCACGATCAGGGCGAGCGCCAGCGCGTACTGGACGTCGGCGATCGACAGGAAGATCCACGTGAGCACGCCCGCGATCACCGAGATCAGCACGTTGCCCGCCACGTAGCCGCCGATGCCGGTGAGGATCTGCTCGGCCATCGACCGCGTACGGGGCCGGCGCGAGGCCGGGACGAGCTTGAGCAGGTAGTCCTTGATGGTGTGCAGCGAGCCCAGGAAGTAGAGCATGAGCACCAGCAGCGTCACCGTGGTGAACACGCCGTTCAGCACCACCAGCCCGGCTCCCATGATGCCGCTCGCCAGTGAGGGGCCGAGGGTGCTCGTCACGAACGTCCGGACCTGGGTGAGGATCTGGTACTCGGCGTCGAGCTGGCGCAGCGTCTCGTTGTTGCTCAGCTCGGTGATGTAACCGGGCACGGCGTTGACGAACTCCGTGAGCTGCTGGCTGACCGGCGGCACCACGGCCAGCCCGAACAGCGCGAAGGCGACGATCACCCCGGCGAACACGATGGAGATCGCGGCCCGTCTGGCCAGCCCGCGGCGCTGCAGCGCGACGACCGCCGGATCGAGCCCGACCGCGAGGAACATCGCCACGACCACCAGGATGATCGTGCTCAGCGACTGCATGACCATCTGCGCGATCGCGATCGCCGTGAGCACGCCCAGCCCACCGACCAGGCCGAACAGGAACGGCCCGCGCGCGAGTGGCTTGCCGGGCAGCCCGTACGGCTGCGTCTCGTCGCCGTTCTCCGGCCGGCCGGCGGCGGGTTCGTCCGCGGCGGCTTCTTGGGGGGACGTCTGCCTGGCGTCCGGCTCGACCACGGCAGGTTCGGCTTCTGCGGACAAGGGGTTCTCCAGGGGGTACGGGAGGGTATGCCGGACGAACCACCTGCGGGTACGCGCCCGGCGGACAACAAGAGAGCCTAGCGATCGGGTGATCGCCAGGCTCTCTCAGCCGTCAAGCAGCCCCGGGTGAGGCGTCGCGTTACTCCTGCCACCACTCGGCGTCATCGTCGGACTTGGCAGCGGCCTCGGGCTTCGGCGCCGCGGCCGGAGCCGCCGCCGGGACGGCCGCCGGAGCCTCGGCCGCCGCGATCGCGGGCTTGGCCGGGGCCGCGGCGACCGCGGGCTCCGGGTCCATGCCGGGCAGGGCGGCCCCGCCGAGCAGCTGGCGCAGCTGGGCGAGGTGGCTGGTGATGCTGTCGCGCTGGCGGGTCAGCTCGTCGACCTGACGCTGCATCGCCGTACGGGTGCGCTCGGCCTCGTTCTTCGCGTCGGTGACGATCGTCTCGGCGTTGGTCTTGGCCTCGGCCACGATGGTCTCGGAGTTCTTGCGCGCGTTGGCGACGAGCTGCTTGGCGTGCAGGTCGGCCTCGCGGCGGGTCTGGTCGGCCTGCTGGGTGGCCTTCGTGGCCCGCGACTCGGCGGTGGCGGCCCGCTGTTCGGCCTCGGCGACCAGCTTCTGCGTGGCGGCCTGCGCGGTGGCGTGGCGCTCGGCCTCCTGGCGCTCGGCCTCCTCGCGGCGGGAGGCGAGCTGGATCTCGAACTCGGCCTCGTCCTGCGCCCGCTTGGCCTCGGACTCCTCGAGCACCCGCTGAGCCTGCGCGCGCATCTCGTCGGCCTGCCGCTTGGCGGTGGTCAGCACCTCGTCGCGCTCACGCTTGGTAGAGGCGCGCAGCTGGGCCACCTCGCGCTCGGTCGTGGTGCGCAGCTTGGCGATCTCACGCTCGGCGTCGGCGCGCTTCTCCGCGACCTCGTGGTCGGCGGTGGCGCGCAGCTTGGCGGCCTCGCGCTCGGTGGTCTGCGTCAGCTCGTCGGCCTCGCGGCGGGCCGTCGAGCGGATGTCCTCGGCCTCCCGCTCGGCCGTCGTGCGCATCTCCTCGCTCTCGCGAGTGGCCTGGGCGCGCTTCTCGGCGGCCTCGGCCTCGGCGGCGGCGCGCATGTCGGCGGCATCGACCTTGGCCGCGGCCTTGATCTCGTTGGCCTCGGACCTGGCCGCCTGCACGAGCTCGGTCGCCTGCTCCTCGGCGAGGCGGAGCAGCTGCTCGATGCGGGCCCCGAGCCCCGAGTAGGTGGGTCGTTCCTGCTCCTGCAACTGCCGCTGGGAGTCGGACAGGTCGCGCTGGAGGCTGACGACCTGCTCGCGGGCCTGCCGCAGCTCGCCGTCGATCTGCTTGAGATGGTCGTGGACCTGGTGCCGGTCGTAACCACGGAGCACCACGTCGAACTCGCGCGCTGGGGCGTCCTCGAAGAAGTTGTTGAGCTGGGCGTCGATGTCGGACTGCATGGAGGCTCGATCCTGGGTTGTCGAGACGGCTACACGGGCCGGACGGGGGGTTCGGGGCACCCGAGCCAGGAGCCCATGCCTGACGGCGAGCTCCTTGTCCGGTGGAAGGCCCAGCGTACTCCGCTGGTGCCACCTGCGGAGCCCCGTCCACCTTTCTGCGTGACTAGTTACATATGAACGTTTTTTGCATTTTGTGATGGTGTGGCGGCCTGAACCAACTCGGTCAACATTCCGCCCACATCCTTCGGATGGATGAATGCGATTTCGGACCCCATCGACCCGTGCCTGGGCCGTTCGTCCAGCAGTCGTACGCCCTTCTCCTGCACCTTCCGCATGGCGTCGGCGACGTCGGGGACGCCGAATGCCACGTGGTGCACCCCCTCACCGCGCCTGGCGAGGAATTTTCCCACAGGTGAGTCATCGGAGAGAGGCTCGAGCAACTGAATGTAGGAGCCCCCGCCTTCACCGTCGGCGATGTGCAGCATGGCCTCCTTGACGCCCTGTTCCTCGTTCACCTCCCGCGCGACCACCGTCAGCTCGAACGTCCGCGAGAACAGTTCGATCTTCTCCTCCAGGTCGCGGCAGGCGATACCGATGTGGTCGATCCGCATGAACATGTGTGGCCTACCTCCATGGCGAGCGACGTGCTACCCGTGGGTATGGTGTCAAAGACCCGACGCGCGAGCACAGGAGGCCGTTGTCATGTCCAGTTCCGTCATCGTCGCCGGAGCTCGCACCCCCATCGGCAAGCTACTAGGAGCCCTGTCCGGCCTGCAGGCCGTCGATCTCGGGGGCATCGCCATCAAGGCCGCCCTCGAGCGGGCGAGGGTGGCACCGGAGGCCGTGCAGTACGTCATCATGGGCCAGGTCCTCCAGGCCGGCGCGGGCCAGATCCCGTCGCGTCAGGCCGCGACCAAGGCCGGCATCCCGATGACCGTCCCCTCGATCACGATCAACAAGGTGTGCCTGTCGGGCCTCGACGCCATCGCCCTGGCCGACCAGCTGATCAGGGCCGGCGAGTTCGACATCGTGGTGGCCGGCGGCATGGAGTCGATGACCAACGCCCCCCACCTGCTGCCCGGCCTGCGCAAGGGCGTCAAGTTCGGCGGCTCCGAGGTGGTCGACTCGATGGCCCACGACGGCCTGTTCTGCGCGTTCGACCAGTGCGCGATGGGCGAGTCGACCGAGCACCACAACGCGCTGCGCGGCATCGGTCGCGAGGAGCAGGACGCCTTCTCGGCCCGCTCCCACCAGCTCGCCGCCGCCGCCGTCAAGAACGGCGTCTTCGAGGACGAGATCGTCCCGGTGGAAATCCCGCAGCGCCGCGGCGAGCCCCTGGTCGTCAAGGACGACGAGGGCGTACGCGGCGACACCAGCGTCGAGACGCTCGCCAAGCTCCGCCCCGCCTTCGCCGCCGACGGCACCATCACCGCCGGGTCGTCCTCGCAGATCTCCGACGGGGCCTGCGCCGTGGTGGTCATGTCGAAGGCCAAGGCCGAGGAGCTCGGGCTCGAGTGGCTGGCCGAGATCGGCCGGCACGGCAACGTCGCCGGCCCCGACGCCTCCCTGCACTCGCAGCCGGCCAACGCCATCAAGCAGGCCATGGCCAAGCAGGGCGTCGCGGCCGACGACCTCGACCTGGTCGAGATCAACGAGGCGTTCGCGAGCGTCGTGCTGGAGTCGGCCAAGGAGCTCGGCCTCCCGCTCGACAAGGTCAACGTCAACGGCGGCGGCATCGCTCTCGGGCACCCGATCGGCGCGTCGGGCGCGCGTATCGTGCTCACCCTGGCGCACGAGCTGAAGCGCAGGGGCGGCGGGCTGGGCGCCGCCGGGCTGTGCGGCGGCGGCGGTCAGGGCGACGCCCTCCTCGTCACTGTCCCCAAGGCCTGACTCTCCGGACCACATGGCGATGCCCCGGCTTTCCGTCCAGTAACGGAAAGCCGGGGCATCGCCGTGTCGCGCTCGTGGCCCGGCCAGGATCCGGACCCTTCGCACCGCCCCTTACGGGGGTTGTTCAGCCCGGCCGCGAGGGAGGCGGCGGCCGGGCTGCTTGTGGAGGGTCATGGGACGAGGAAGCGGGCGAAGACCGAGCGGCGCTCGGCGGGCCGCTCCGTGCGCGCCTGCGTCACGCGCCGGTGTTCGGCGGCCGCCTGCCGGAGCTCGGCCGCGTGGTGCTGCATGATCGTGTAGTCGAGTTCGGCGTTCATGCCGGTGATGACTCCCTTGATGTGCGTTCTGCTGGCACTCTCAAGACTCGTCCTAAGGCCCCCGGCGGCACATCGGGCGTATGCCTTATCTCCTGACCTCTCCCGACATAAGGACGGATGGAGGGATGCTTAGGCGATCACCTGGCCGCCTAAGGTCACGGCTCGTCGCCGTGCTTCACGGTGACCTTGGTGAAACCGAGCGACTTCAGCATCCCCGTCAGCATGCTCTTCGTGTTGGCGTCGGCCCTGGCCCGCAGGTCGCTCGCCACGGCCGCCTCAAGGATCTTCTTCTCCGCCAGGAGGTAGAGCTCCCGCTGGTCGCCGGGCGAGCCCGACAGGAAGCCCTGGACCCGGTCGATCAGTCCGCGCTGCTGGGCGAACACGTACGAACGGCTGTTGTCGAGGTTGGGCTTCTCCAACTGGGCGCGTGGCACGCGGATCGTCGCCTCGGTACGGTCGTCCGACACCGTCACGCCGTTGGTCGCCATGCCCGCGAAGTCGACGTAGGCGTCCACCCCGCCTGCCCCGACGAAGAGCGTCCGGCTGCCCTTGATCGCGTCGGGCAGGAAGGTGGCGTCCTTCTCCAGGTCGACCACGACCTGGAAGTTGCCCGTCGCGGCCTCGAACCGGCTCAGGTCCTTGATGGACTGCAGCAGCACCGGCTGGCTGCGGTCGACCGTGCGCTCGCCGAGCGGGTCGAGCCAGGACCACGCCAGGCGCCCGCCCACCACGAGCAGGATCGCGAGGACGAGGAGCCCGGCCACATATCGCCACCTGCGCCGCCGCCCGGCCGTGGCCACGGGCGGCGTCGTACGGGAAGTCGTCATGCGAGCATGACTACCCCGCGAATGATCATCAGTGCCAGCCGAGCGGTGACATCTTCGAGACCTGTGCGGCCTCCAGCAGGGGCCGGCCGTCCGCGCAGCCCTGGCAGCCGCCCTCGGGACGTCCTTCCACGAGACTCCCGGCGGCGCCGTCGGGCTCGAGCGGGCGGACGAACGCGACCCGCGCCGCGCCCGGCTGCGGCCGCTGCGGCTCGTGCGCCGGCGCGTGGGCCGAGTAGCCACGCCCCGGGATGCGCGGCGCCGGCTGGGACGCGACCTCCATCACCGGCCAGTTGCCGCCGGACGTGTCGCGGTCCCAGGCGACAGGGGGAGCGGTCGGCGCCTGACCGGTCGCGGAGATCTTGGGGTGATCGCCGGGCTCGTGCGTGCGCGGGGTGTCGTCCGGACTCTCCGTGACGTCGGGAGCGGCGGTGTGGTCAGGGGTCGCCGGCGCGGTGGGCACGGTGGGCACCGTGGGCATGGTGGGCCCGGTGGGAGCTGCGGGCGCGGCCGGGGCGGTCGGGGTCGGAACGGCCGACGGCGTGCCGGTCGGCTCGGGGTAGACCGGGTAGACCTGCGTCGTGCCGGGAGTCGGGCGCGCGACCGGGGGCGCCACCTGCACGTGACCGGGCCCACCGCCGAAGTGGCTGCTCGACAGCCGGCAGCCCTGGAAGTCGCTGTAGAACATGCGCAGCCACTCGCGCCGCTGGTGTTCGCTGAGCGAGGAGAACCACGCGGTCGCGTACTGGTGCTCGGGCAGCGGCGCGCCAGGCAGCGGCTCACCGCGCAGCCAGGCCACCACGATCTGCCGGTAGCCCTCGGCGACCGTGCCGTGGCACGGAGGGGCGAGCGACTCGATGTACTCATACGCCGCCTCGTCGGCGAACCCGGCCGACAGGTCGGGGATGTGCACCGGGGCCAGCCCGTAGCGTGGCCTCAGCTGCTCGTCCAACGGACGCTGCTCCACCAGCGTGAACTCGGCCGGCGTGCCGGCCAGCCGGGAGGCGATCTGGGTGAACGCCGCCCCGAGCTCGGTCAGCCCTGCCCGCATCCCGGGATGGACGCACACCGTGATCGGCCACTCATGGCAGCTGTGGGAGATGTCGGTGGCGGCGGCCGGCCGCGGCGCGGCGAGCACCCGTGTGACGCCCATGCCGGCGCACAGGACGCCGAGCAGCGCGCACGCCAGTACGAGAGCCTGCCGGGTGACCAGCGCCGCCCAGCCGAGCAGCAGCGCCGCCGAGATGCCGAGCAGCCAGATCGTCTGGTCGAAGAACGGCGTGCCGGCCAGACCCTGGAACAGGTCGTACGGCTCGCCCGTGCCTGGCGCGAGCTTGTCGGCCCACCCGCGGTCGTCGGCCAGCCACGAGAACACCACGTAGCAGCCCAGCCCGGCGATCGGCGGCGTGTACGGCCTGGGGGCCACCCAGCCGGCCACCCACCCGATCACCGAGTAGAGGGCGAGACCGGCCATGCCCATGCCCAGGGCCGAGACGCTCAGGCGCCCCGCCTGGTCGGTGAGCACCGTCTTGACCGCCAGCACCAGCACGGTGGCGGCGAACGACCCCAGCACCACCATCACGATCGCGAGCGGCGCCTTGAGCGCCCGCCACGTCGTGAGCGACCGCCCGCGCAGCGCACGGCGCTTGCGCAACGCCACCCAGGCGGCGAAGGCGGCGGCCACGGGCCCGGTCAGCCGGAGCGAGCCGATGACCGCGGCCACGATGTTCTCCCAGGCGTCGACGCCCGGTATCAGGACGTTCCACGCCGCGACCAAGCCGACAGCGAGCAGCACGGCCACTGTGACGGCCGCGCTGTGCTTCAGCTCCTCTCGTGAAACGCCCGCGTGCTCACGCACTCTTTTCCCCGTTGAAGTTCATCAAGCACCCCCGTGCCCCTCGGCAAGGCGGAAGCGAAGAGTCCTTTCTGGCCGGTCCCCACAGCCACAGGACTTGGCGTCCGCGTCACCATACGTACGAGAACCATAACTGAGCGTGATGATTGATGTCCGTATTCTTGGTCAGCCGAGGAAGTCTGTCGCGCAGAGTAGCCAGGCGAACCGGGACGACCGGCGCGCGCTACCGTAGCGCTGTGCCGCCGCAGAAGCCTCTCAACCTGCCGTTCGACCCGATCGACCGCGCCGCGGAAAGCTGGCGTACCCACTTCGGGGCGTCGTCCGCCATGGCCGCCGTTACCTCGATCATGAGAGCGCACCAGATACTGCTGTCGCAACTTGACTCACTCCTGAAGTCGTACGACCTGACCTTCGCCCGGTACGAGGCGCTGGTGCTGCTCACGTTCAGCAAGAACGGCGCGCTGCCGCTGTCGAAGATCGGTGAACGGCTCATGGTCCACCCGACGAGCGTCACGAACACGGTGGACAGGCTGGAAAGGTCCGGGTTCGTCCGACGGCTGCCCAACCCGCGCGACGGCCGCGGCGTCCTCGCCGAGATCACCGAGACCGGCCGCGACGTGGTGCGCCGCGCCACGGCCGACCTGATGGCGGCCGATTTCGGGCTGTCCATGTACGCCGAGGACGAACTCCACCAGATGTTCGACCAGCTGCGCACGCTACGGGTGGCGGCGGGTGACTTCTCCGCCCCTGCCATGCGGCAAGATGAAGGGCATGGCGGACTTCTCTAGGCCCGGGTCGCTCTACGGAGCGATCGATCTGGGCGCGCGCAAGCAGGCACTGGAAGCTCAGGCCCGGCGGGAAGCGGCAGGTCCCCAGGCGGCCTCGTCGGCCTCGATCGTCGAGGTGACAGAAGAGACCTTCACGGCCGATGTCATCGACCGGTCCATGACCGTGCCCGTCGTCCTCGACCTCTGGTCGCCCCGGTCCCCGGGCAGCGTCCAGCTCAGCCCGGTGCTGGAGAAGGTCGTCGGCGACCTGGGCGGCAGGGCCGTGTTGGCCAGGGTCAACGTCGACGGCAGCCCGCAGATCGCCCAGGCGCTGCGCGTGCAGGCCGTGCCCACCGTGCTGGCGATCTTCCAGGGGCAGGCCGTCACCGGCTTCCAGCAGGTGCTGCCCGAGCAGGAGGTGCGCCGCTGGCTCGACGAGCTGATGGGCGCGGTCGAGCAGTTCTACCAGGCCAACCCCGGCGCCCGCCCGCCGGCGGCGGAGGGAGAGCAGGAGGCCCCCGCGAGCCCGCCCGCCGACCCCGACCTGCTGGCCGCCGAGCAGGCCATCGACGACGGCGACCTCGACGCGGCGGCCGCGGCCTACGAGCGGCTGCTGGCCCGTGTCCCTGGCGACGAGGACGCCCGGATGGGCCTGGCCGGCGTCAACCTCATGCGCCGCACGGCCGACGCCGACCCCGCCGACGTGCAGCGTAGGGCGCAGGACGCGTCCGACATCGACGCGCAGCTGCTCGCCGCAGACCTCGAGATGCTGTCCGGCGACGTCGACCGGGCGTTCGAGCGGGTCATCGCCGTGGTCAAGCGCGCGTCGGGCGACGAGCGCGACCGGGCCAGGCGCCACCTGCTCGGTCTTTTCGCCGCATTGCCGGCAGAAGACCCATCCTTGGTCAAGGCACGTAGAGCTTTGGCGAGCGCCCTGTTCTAATCTGGTGATATGCGGGTTGTCACGATATCCGCGACATATGGCACGGCCGGTAGCCAGATAGGTCCGGCCGTGGCCGAACGGCTCGGCGTGCCGTTCGTCGACCGTGCGATCCCCGGCGCCGTGGCAGCCGAGCTCGGCTGCTCGCTGGAAGAGGCGCTGGCCCACGACGACCGCGCCGAGCGCGGTCTCGGGCGGCTGCTGTCGGGGGCGCTGCGGCTGCCCACGGTCACCTTCGGCGGCGTCGACATGTACGTCCCCGGCGCGCTGCCGCTGCCGCCCGAGGAGTTCGTCCGCCACACCGAGCACGTCCTCACGGAGATCGCCGCCCAGCAGGGCGGCGTGTTCCTCGGACGGGCGGGGGCGATCGTCCTGGCCGGTCAGCCTGGCGCGCTGCACGTACGGCTCGACGCGCCGATCGAGCGGCGGGTCAGGCAGACCGCCACGCTCGGCGGGATGAGCGAGCGTGAGGCCCGCAAGCTCATCAACGAGAACGACCAGGCGCGCACGGCGTACGTGCGGCATTTCTACCGGGTCGATCCGGCCGATTCGCGGCAATACCATCTCGTCATCGACAGCACCACCATTCCCGTTCCCGCATGCGTGGAACTGATAGCCCTGGCCTCCACGGCACTGGATTGACCGAATGCCCCCTACGATGGGAGGACTTCTTGGTCAGTCCCGAAGGAGCGATTGACGTGGCCACCGTTCCGAGTGTGTCGTACTCCATCACCGTGCGTCTTGAGGTGCCCGCCGGCGGCAAGGCCGTCAGCCTGCTCACCCACGCCGTAGAGTCGGCGGGAGGTGTCGTCACGGCTCTCGACGTCACCAACGCGGGCCACGAGAAGCTCCGCATCGACGTCACGTGCGCCGCGCGCGACACCGACCACGCCCAGGCCATCGTCGACCAGCTCGAGGCCGTCGAGGGCGTCGTCATCCACAAGGTGTCCGACCGCACCTTCCTCATGCACCTCGGCGGCAAGATCGAGATGGTGTCCAAGGTGCCGCTGCGCAACCGTGACGAGCTCTCGATGGCCTACACGCCCGGCGTCGCGCGGGTGTCGATGGCGATCGCGCGCAACAAGGAGGACGCGCGGCGCCTGACCATCAAGCGCAACACCGTCGCGGTCGTCACCGACGGCTCGGCCGTGCTGGGGCTCGGCAACATCGGCCCTGAGGCGGCGCTGCCGGTCATGGAGGGCAAGGCGGCGCTGTTCAAGCGGTTCGCCGGCATCGACGCCTGGCCGATCTGCCTCGACACGCAGGACGTCGACGAGATCGTCCGTACCGTGCAGGTGATCGCCCCCGGCTTCGGCGGCATCAACCTGGAGGACATCGGGGCGCCGCGGTGCTTCGAGATCGAGCGGCGGCTGCGCGAGCTTCTCGACATCCCGGTCTTCCACGACGACCAGCACGGCACCGCGATCTGCGTGCTCGCCGCGCTCACCAACGCGCTGCGCGTGGTGAACAAGGACCTCGAGACCGTCAAGATCACGATGGCGGGTGCCGGCGCGGCCGGCACCGCGGTGCTGCGGCTGCTGCTCGCCGCCGGGGCCCGCAACATCGTCGTCTGCGACTACCTGGGCGCCGTCCACCAGGGCCGTGACGACCTCGACGACTCCCTGCGCTGGATCGCCGAGCACACCAACGAGGAAGGCTACGCCGGCGACCTGCGCGGCGCCGTCAAGGACGCCGACGTCTTCGTGGGCGTGTCCGCGCCCGGCATCCTGACGGGCGACGACATCGCGACGATGGCCAAGGACCCGGTGGTGTTCGCGCTGGCCAACCCCGAGCCCGAGGTGTCGCCCGACGACGCCCGCGAGCACGCCGCGGTGGTCGCGACCGGCCGCTCCGACTTCCCCAACCAGATCAACAACGTGCTGGCGTTCCCTGGCGTGTTCCGCGGGCTGCTCGACGCCCAGGCGGGCGGGGTCACCGACGACATGCTGCTCGCCGCCGCGGGCGCGCTGGCCGCGGTGGTCACGCCCGAGGAGCTCGGCCCCAACTACATCATCCCGAGCGTCTTCCACCCGGACGTGGCGACCGCCGTGGCCGCCGCCGTCCGCGAGTCCGCGGGCGGCCGCGCCCGCGGCTTCACCGAGGCGTGATCCTCACCGACACCGTGCCGAAGGGGCCCTGGTCCGCTGACCGGGGCCTCATCCTGTCGGGGCGGTGGTGACGGCGGGCATGAGGCGGTAGCTCTCCTGGAAGACCAGGTTGTGGGCGTCGGCGGCGGCGATCGCGCGCATGGTGTCCAGCTGGCCGGCCGCGTCCGTCTCGTCGAAGACGTTCAGCGGCCAGTCGCCCACCGTGTTGCCCCGCAGGTGCGGATGGTGGAAGTCGCGGCCGAAGTGGGCGACCACCGCGATCGGCTGCACCCCGCTCGCGCGCTGCTCCGGCCAGGTCAGCGACCACATCGCGTTCAGGCCGCCCTCCTGCGACCGGGTGACGCCGCTGGCCACCACCTCCCCGGTGCCGAGCAGCAGGTCGGCGTCGGCCTCGTCGAGCGCCCGGCGCGCCACCGGGTCGATCAGCTCGACGGCCCTCGCGAACACGCGTTCCTTGTCCTCCCGCGTGACGGCGGGGCCGTGGTTGCCGTCGCGCAGGTCGGTGAAGTGCCTCAGCAGGGCCTCGTTGAAGGGAGTCGGCATGCCTGCCCCCTTCCCATGAAGGGGGCAGGGGCACCTCAGCCCAGCAGCTCCGTGATCCGGGCCCGCACCTCGGGCGTGTCCAGCCCGCGTACGGTCAGGGTCGTGCGGCGGCGTACGACGTCGTCGACGGTGGCGGCCCACTCGTGGTCGCGGGCGTAGACGGCCTGGGCCCAGATGTCGGGCCCGTCGGGGTGGATGCGCTCGCCGAGAGCCGGTTCTTCCCTGATGAGCCGGGCCAGGTCGAACGCGATCGACCCGTAGTGCGTGGCCAGGTGACGGGCCACCAGCGGGTCCATCCGGGTGACGCCCCGCTCGCGGTCGGTCCACAGCCGCAGGGCGACGGCGTCTGGGCTGGCCAGGCCGGGCAGCGGCACGGCGGGCAGGATGTCGGCCAGGTCGTCGCCGAGCGGCCGTCCTGGCAGGTGGGCGAGGGTGTCGAAGACGTGCTTGCCGATGTGGCGGTACGTCGTCCACTTCCCGCCGGCGACCGACAGCATGCCGCCCGAACCCCGGCTCACCACGGTCTCCCGCTTGGCCGCCGTGACGTCGCCCGGCCCGCCGGGCAGCACCCGCAGCCCGGCGAACGCGTACGTGATGTCCTCCCGCCGCAGCTGGGTGTCGCGGACGGCGTGGCCGGCCTCGTCGAGGATCTGCGCGATGTCGGCCTCGGTCGGGCTCACCGCGCCAGGGTCGCCCTCGTACGCCTCGTCGGTCGTGCCGAGCAGCAGGTGGTCCTCCCACGGGATGGCGAACGACACGCGGTACTTGTCGATCGGCGTGGTGAGCGCCGCCTTCCACGGCTCGTGCCGGCGCAGCACCAGGTGGGCGCCCTTGGACAGCCGGATGCTGGGCGCGGCGTCCGGGTCCTCCATGCGGCGCAGGTGGTCGACCCACGGGCCGGTGGCGTTCAGCACCAGCCGGGCCGAGACCCCGAACTCCGTGCCGTCGAGCCGGTCGCGCAGCTCGGCGCCCGTCACGGTGCCGGACGCTTTGCGCAGCCCGACGACCTCGGCGTGGTTGAGCACGGTCGCGCCCGCGTCGACGGCGGCGCGTACGGTCATGACCGCGACGCGGCTGTCGTTCATCTGGTGGTCGCCGTAGACGGCGGCGGCCCGCAGCCCCTCCGAGCGCAGCGCGGGCACCTTGGCCAGCGCCTGGTGCGGCGTGATGACCTTGCCCATGCCGTCGCCGAACACCGACAGCGCGGAGTACAGGAACACGCCGGCGCCGAGCTTGGCGGCGCCGTGCGGCCCGCCCTTGTAGATCGGCACGAGGAAGGTCAGCGGCTTGACCAGGTGCGGCGCGATGTCGGCGGCGAGGGCGCGCCGCTCGCGGTGGTTCTCGGCGACGAGCTTGACGTTGCCGGTCTGCAGGTAGCGCAGGCCGCCGTGGACGAGCTTGGAGGACGCGCTGGAGGTGGCCCCGGCGAAGTCGCCGGCGTCGACCATGGCGACCCGCAGCCCCGCCTGCGCCGCCATCCACGTCACTGAGGTGCCGAGAATGCCGCCGCCGATGACCAGCAGGTCGTAGGAGGTGGTGGAGAGCTCATCCCGGGTCTGCGCCCGGTCGGCCCCGATCACGATCGTCATTGCGCTGCTCCTACTGCTCGACCCAGTCAAGGGTGCGGGCCACTGCTTTCTTCCAATTACGGTGTTCCCGCTCGCGTGCCGCCTCGTCGATGGCCGGCTGCCACTCGGCAGCCTTGTGCCAGTTGGCGCGCAGGCTGTCGAGGTCGGGCCAGTAGCCGGTGGCCAGGCCCGCGGCGTACGCGGCGCCGAGCGCGGTGGTCTCGGAGACCATCGGCCGGATGACCGGCACGGCCAGCACATCGGCGAGCGTCTGCATGAGCAGGTGGTTGGCGGTCATGCCGCCGTCGGCGCGCAGCGTCGTCAGGTCGAGACCGGAGTCGGCGTTCATGGCGTCGACCACCTCGCGGGTCTGCCAGGCGGTGGCCTCCAGCACGGCCCGCGCGATGTGGCCCTTGGTGACGAACCCGGTCAGCCCGGCGATCACGCCGCGCGCGTCGGAGCGCCAGTGCGGCGCGAACAGCCCGGAGAACGCCGGGACGAAGTAGCAGCCGCCGTTGTCGTCGACGGTCCTCGCGAGCGTCTCGATCTCGGCGGCGCTGGAGATGAGGCCCAGGTTGTCGCGCAGCCACTGCACCAGCGAGCCGGTGACCGCGATCGCGCCCTCCAGCGCGTACGTGGCAGGGCCGTCGCCGATCTGGTAGCCGACGGTGGTCAGCAGGCCGTGCTTGGAGGCGACGGGCTGGGTGCCGGTGTTCATGAGCAGGAAGCTGCCGGAGCCGTACGTGCTCTTGGCCTCGCCCGGCTCGAAACAGGTCTGCCCGAACAGCGCCGCCTGCTGGTCGCCGAGCGCCGAGGCCACCTGGACGCCCTCGGCGGTGCGGCCGTAGACCTCGGCCGACGAGCGGATCTCCGGCAGCATCGCGCGCGGCACGCCGAGCGCGTCGAGGAGTTCGTCGTCCCAGGCCAGGGTGTGGATGTTCATGAGCATCGTGCGGCTGGCGTTGGTCACGTCGGTGACGTGGCGGCCGGTGAGGTTCCACAGCAGCCAGCTGTCCATGGTGCCGAACAGCACCTCGCCGCGTTCTGCGCGCTCGCGCAGCCCGTACGCGTCGAGCAGCCAGCGGATCTTGGGCCCGGAGAAGTACGTCGCGAGCGGCAGCCCTGCCTTCTCCCGGAACAGGCTCTCGTGCTCGGCCAGCGCCTTGGTGAGCGCGTCGGTGCGGGTGTCCTGCCAGACGACGGCGGGACATACCGGGCGGCCGGTGGCGCGGTCCCACAAAACGGTGGTCTCGCGCTGGTTGGTGATGCCGAGCGCGGCGACCTGGCCGTCGGCGATGCCGGCGCCCGACACGGCCTCGCGCAGGACGCCGCGCACGTTCTCCCAGATCTCCTCGGCGTCGTGCTCGACCCAGCCGGGCCTCGGGAAGATCTGCCGATGCTCGCGCTGCCCGACGGAGACGATGTTGCCGCCTTCGTCGAAGAGGATGCATCGGCTGGACGTGGTGCCCTGGTCGATGGCTGCGACGTAGTGCGCTCGGGGCACTGGGTTCCTCGCAAGGCTCATGGTTCGACAATGCCGAACGAATCGTATGGCCTGCGCCGTGGGCTCATCAAGGGGGTCACCGTGCAAGATCACGAGTGATCGCGCGGGCGGCGTCGCGCACGTACGAGACGTACTCCATGTTCAGCACGCGGTCGGGGGCCAGCCGCTCGACGGCGCCGCGGATGCCGATGGCGCCCACGACGACGCCGCGCCGATCCTTGATCGGCGCGGCGACGGCCACCTCGCCCTCGACCAGCTCCTCCATCTCGGACGCCCAGCCGCGCGCCCTGACCTCGCCGAGCTCGGCCTCAAGGGCCTCGGGCTCGACCGTGGTGTGCTCGGTGTGCGGCTCCAGCGGCGGCGCGACCGGCTCGCCGTACGGGTCGTGCGCGAGCAGCACCTTGCCGAGCGCGCTCGCGTGAGCCGGCAGGTACGTGCCCACCTGCAGCGTCTGCATGCTGTCGTCGGGACGGAACACGTGGTGGATCACCAGCACGTTGCCCTCGTGCAGGGTGCCGATCCAGGCGCTCTCCCTGCTGCGGCCGGCCAGCGCGTCGGCCCAGTTGATCGAACGGGTGCGCAGCTCGTTGACGTCGAGGTAGGTGCTGCCCAGGTGGAGCAGCGTGGCGCCGAGGCGGTACTTGCCGGTGGCCTGGTCCTGCTCGACGAAGCCCACGTGGACGAGCGTGCGCAGGATGCCGTGCAGGGTGCCCTTCGGCAGGCCCATCGCCCTGGCGAGTTCGGCGACCCCGAGCAGGCGGGGGCCGGAGGCGAGCAGCCGCAGGATCGCCGCCGCCCGCTCGACCGACTGAATCGTCTCTCCCACGCCCCGCACCCTAGCGCAGATGAGTTCGATATTGCCGAACGCCCACGGAGGGATTCAGCTGGCGGATGCGCAAAACGGGTCCGCCGACTGATCGGTGTCCGGGTGAGCGGCCCTAGAATGTCGGCCGGTGTCAGAGCCCCCTTCGCCCTCCGTCCGGTCTCCCGCGAACGGCCCGGCCGGGCAGCGCTTGTCGCGCGTCCACGATGGACCGGCCGGATCGACGCGCCTCGCCGCCCGTCATTCGCGCGGTCCCGGCCGTCGGGGCGAGCTCGATCCCCTCCTTCTCAGGGCTCGGGTTTCCTGCGGGACTGACATGACGGTGTCACGACGAGGAGAGTTAGTGGAACAACCTTCCCGTTTGGCGGGATCCGTACGGCCGGGGGGCCGTACCGCGCGGGTGCGCGCGGCCGTGCTGGCGGCCACTCAGGACGAACTGGTCGAACGCGGCTTCCACGGACTGGCCATGGACCAGGTGGCGACCCGCGCCGGCGTCGGGAAGACGACGGTCTACCGCCGCTGGGGGAGTCCGGCCGGCCTCGTGGTCGACCTGATGAAGGAGCTGGCCGAGCAGTTCCTGGCGCACGCCGACACCGGCGCCGTCGAGGGCGACCTGCTGGCCAGCGCGCTGTCGATGGTGGAGGCGCTGGGCGACAAGCGACTCGGGCCCACGCTGGAGGCGATGATCGCCGCCGCGACCTGTGACGACCAGGCCGCCCTGGCGCTGCGGGCCTTCTACGCCCGCCGGATCGAGGTGTGGGCCAAGGCCGTCGGCCTGGCCGTCGAGCGGGGGGAGCTGCCCATGGGCACCGACGGCCCCGAGGTCGTCAGGGCGGTCTCGGCCCCCCTTTACTACCGTCAGGTGGTCATCAGGGAGCCGGTGACGCGGGAGGACGCCGAACGGTCGGTGGCACGCACGCTGGCCGCCGCCCGGGCCGGGGAGTTCGTGGTGGCCGGCGCGGGGGTGTGAGTCATGGGGTGGAACGGGGCCAGATGGAGCCGTACCACCACAGAATTCCGCCGGTGATGACGAGGCCGCCCGCCGTGGCGAGCTTGGCCATGAGGTCGGCGGGCGGGCCCGTGTAGGGGAGGCGGCGGCCGTGGCCCCAGGCGCAGTCGTTGTCGACGCGGGTGGAGTCGACGAGGATGCCGGATTCGCCCTCCTCCACCGTGTACGCCGCCACCTCGGCGGCGCTGCCCCTTCTGACGGTGACGTACCTGACGATCGAGTCGCGCGCCCGGATGGAGCCGGTCGCCAGGCTCCTGCCGTCCTCGTGGAGGGCGAAGCGCACGGGGTGCCGGGTCGGGTTGTGCAGCCGGACGGGCGCCCGTCCGGTGCCGCACGCCACGTCGTCCACCGTCATCGTGAACGGGTCGTCCGGGTCGGCCCGCGGCCACGCCCATGCGGCCGTGGGCAGGAGCAACGCGGCGGCCAGCGGCGCGGCGGCCAGGACGAGGCGGGTACCGGTGCGCATGAACTCCCCCGAGCATGATCTTTGATACGTGAAGTGCCCATGCGCCTACGAAACGTAACATCCGCCTACCGGGGGAGCGCGCGGGCGCCATCACCCTTCATGATGGAGGTATGGCGGAAGCGATCTACGTCGGCGGGTTGTTGGTGGCGACGCCGCTTCTCGACGACCCCAATTTCCGGCGTAGCGTCGTGTTGGTCCTCGAACACGACCGCGACGGCGGAACCTTGGGGGTCGTTCTCAACAGGCCGAGCGACATCGCGGTGACCCAGGTGCTCCCGGTGTGGGACCCGCTCGTGACGGGGCCGTCCGTGCTCTTCGAGGGCGGGCCCGTGCAGACCGACAGCGCGCTCGCGCTGGCGGCGGTCCCGAGCGGCCAGGAGCCGCTCGGCTGGCGGCGGCTGCACGCCGGCACCGGCCCGGTGTCGCGGCTGGGCACGGTCGACCTCGACGCGCCCCCCGAGATCCTGCAGGGCGAGATCGCGCAGATGCGCATCTTCGCGGGCTACGCCGGTTGGACGTCCGGGCAGTTGGAGAGCGAGGTCGCCGAGGGCGCCTGGTACATCGTCGACTCCGAGGTGGGCGACACCTTCCACGCCGACCCCGAGTCGCTGTGGCGCAACGTGCTCCGCCGGCAGCCCGGCGAGCTGGCCTTCGTGGCCACCTGTCCCGACGACCCGACACTCAACTAGCGTCCCAGCCCGGACGCAGGGAACGCTCGGCCAGCTCGATGGTCTCGCGCATGCGGGCGACGATCTCGGTCACCGTGCCTTCCCGGCACGGCCACTCGAAGCCGACCCGCATGGTGGACATCGCGAAGGCCACGATGAGGTGTGTGAGCTGGTCCTCGTGGGGATCGACGCCGCGGCGTCCGGCGATCGCCTCGGCCAGTGTGTGCTCGGTCTGCGTGCCTCTCGCCACCGACCGGCCGAAGAGCTGGGGGTTGGCGTCGAGCAGCCGGCGTAGTTTCAGGAATCTTCCTGTGTCCTCGTCCGTTGACGACTCGACGTCGGCGAGGACCGCGCGCAGCCCGTGCATGAGAGAGGTGAAGGGCGGCTCGTCCAGCGGGCGTCCGGCGAGGGTCTCCAGGATGATCTCCTCGCCGTGGTCGTGGAACCACAGCACCAGGTGATCCTTGCTGGTGAAGTAGCGGAAGAACGTGCGAGGGGAGATGTCGGCCGCCTCCGCGATCTGCTCGACGGTTGTAGACTCGTACCCTTGTTCGAGGAAGAGGTCGAGCGCGGCGTCGAGGACGGCCAGGCGCGTTTTCTCCTTCTTGCGTTCCCGTAGACCCACAGCTGTCACTCCTGTGAAACGCTTCTGTCATAGTGTGCCACAAGTCATACAACGTCGGAAAAAAGTCGTTTGTAATATGTCAGAGGCTGCCATAGATTACCGGAGCCTTACGACGACTCAGCCCCGGTGTGGGGCGCTGATGGGGAAAACAAGGGGGACTACATGGCACAAGCGAAGGCGGTCGACGCACCGTCATCGCCCGTGGCCGACAAGGGGGGAGCCAACCCGTGGCTGGTGCTGCTGGCCGTCAGCCTCGGTGTGATCATGGTCATGCTCGACGGCACGGTCGTCGGCATCGCCAACCCGGTGATCCAGGCCGACCTGAAAGCCTCGCTGTCCGATCTGCAGTGGGTGACCAGCGGCTACCTGCTGGCGCTGGCGGTCTTCCTGATCACCGCAGGCAAGCTCGGTGACCTGTTCGGCCACAAGCGGGTCTTTCTCATCGGTGTGGCCGGCTTCGCCGTCTCCTCGGTGGGCATCGGCCTCAGCGCCGAACTGGCCGACGTCATTCCCGGCCTCTCGCCGATCGGCGCGCTGATCGGCCTGCGCGTCCTGCAGGGCCTGTTCGGCGCGCTGCTCCAGCCCGCCGCCCTGGCACTGCTGCGCAGCGCCTTCCCCGGTGAGAAGCTCAACCAGGCGATGGGCGCCTGGGGCGCCATCATCGGCCTGTCCAGCGCGGCCGGCCCGATCGTGGGCGGTCTGCTGGTCGAGAACATCAGCTGGGAGTCGGTGTTCTTCATCAACGCGCCGGTCGGCGTCATCGCCCTGGCCATGGGCATGTGGCTGATCAAGGACAGCCGCGCGAAGACCCTGGCCCGCATCGACTGGCTCGGCGTGGTGCTGCTGTCGGGCGCGATGTTCTCGCTGGTCTGGACGATCATCAAGGCCCCCGAGTGGGGCTGGGGCGACAGCACGACGCTGAGCTTCATCGGCGCGTTCGCGGTGCTGATCCTCGCGTTCGTCCTCTGGCAGAGCAAGGCCAAGCAGCCGCTGGTGCCGCTGTCGCTGTTCAGGAACGCGTCCATCTCCATCGGCACCGTGCTGATGATGATGGTGGCGTTCGCGATGTTCGGCGCCATGTTCTTCCTGGGCTTCTTCTTCCAGGGCGTGCACGGGCTGTCGCCGCTGGAGGCGGGCCTGCGCATGCTGCCGATGAGCGCGGGCATGATCGTCGCCTCGCCGCTGGCCGGCATGGCGATCGGCCGGTTCGGGCCGAAGTTCACGATGGCCGGTGGCCTGCTCATCACCGCGCTGTCGATGTTCCTCATGTCGCAGCTGAGCATCGACGCCTCGTTCATCGCGACCGGCGTCCCGTTCGTGCTGCTGGCCTTCGGTCTCTCGCCGGTCTTCGTCGGCGCCACCGAGATCATCGTGGGCAACGCGCCGGTCAACCTGAGCGGCGTCGCGGGCGGTCTGCAGCAGTCGGCCATGCAGGTCGGCGGCGCGCTCGGCACCGCCATCCTCGGCGCTGTCATGGCCTCCGAGATCTCCGACACGCTGCCCGGTCACCTCGGCCCGGCGGCTCAGGCGATCCCCGCCGACCAGATGGCGGGGCTGGCCAAGGCCGCCGCGTTCGGCACCGCGCCTCCCGGCCTGCCGCAGCCGATCATCGACGCCGTGCACAACTCGTTCATGGACGGCATGCACGTGGCCTTCCTGGTCAGCACCTCCATCGCCGTGCTCACCGCCGCGCTGACGTTCTTCGTCAAGGTCGGACGCAAGGCGGAGGGCGTGCAGGTCCACATGGGCTGACCCCGTACCCCTGACGCGGCCCCTCGCCGGACGGCGGGGGGCCGCGCCGTGCTGTCGGGAGGGAGTCGCGGGCGGGCATAAACTCGTGGTGTGAGCACGAAGATCCTTCCGGAGCAGGAGACCACTCCGCAGACGTCGCACGGCGACGGCGATCACGAGCGGTTCGCCCACTACGCGGACAAGCACAAGATCACCGAGAGCATGGTGACCGGTACCCCCATCCGCGCCCTCTGCGGCAAGATCTGGGTGCCCAGCCGCGACCCCAAGAAGTACCCGGTCTGCCCGGAGTGCAAGGAGATCTACGAAGGTCTGCCTCTCGGCGGCGGCGACGGCGACGACAAGCAGTGAGTGTTGCTGGGCGGTAGCCCCATGACGATCCACTACGGTCTGTAGTCATCTCGGCTCGAACCGTAGTGGGGGAATCGTATGGTCCGGCGCGTGACCGCCGTGTGTTTGGCATGCCTGCTCGCGGCCGGGTCGGCCCCGCCCTCTCGCTTCGAGGGCGCGTCCGCTCCGGGTTGCGCGCGGCAGGCCGCGGACGCGCCCCGCACCCCCGCCCCTCGCTCGCCCGACCCTCAGGACGTCGCCAGGGTGGCGGCCGAGCTGCGTGAGAGGCTCGCCGGCGTGCAGCTGCCGACCAAGATCACAGTGCCCGTACGGGTCCACGTCCTGGCCCGAGGCGACCGGCTGGTCTCCGACGAGTCCGTACGCGCCCAGATCGGCGTGCTCAACGCCGCGTACGGCGGCGCGTACGGCGGCGTCGACACCGGCGTACGCTTCCGGCTCGACGGCATCGACGTCGTCGACAACCCGGCCTGGTTCGGCGACCCCGTGGGCCAGGAGAACGCCATGAAGGCCCAGCTGCACCGGGGCGGGCCGCGTACGCTCAACCTCTACATCGCCCAGCTCAGCGAGCTGATGCTGGGCTTCGCCAGCTACCCCTACTGGTATGCCGGGTCACCCGCGCTCGACGGCGTCGTCATCGACTGGCGCAGCCTGCCGGGAGGCGCGATGACCAACTACAACCGCGGCTTCACCGGCGTCCACGAGATCGGGCACTGGCTCGGGCTGTTCCACACGTTCGAGAACGCCTGCGACGAGCCGGGCGACGGCATCGACGACACCCCGTTCGAGGCACGGCCGACCGAGGGATGCCCCGGAACGAAGGACACCTGCACCGCGCACGAGGGCGACGACCCGGTGCACAACTTCATGGACTACGCCCAGGACCGGTGCATGCGCGAGTTCACGGCCGGGCAGGCGCGGCGCATGCGCGAGATGTGGGTGGCCTACCGCTCTGCCCCCGCCCCGGTCTGACCGCATTTCCGGCAATCTACGATGTGCGGGTGACAGCACCGAAAGCACTCGACGCTCCCCACACGTCGTCCGGGATCTTCTCCCCCCGGTACCGCACCGCCACCGTCGGAATCCTCCTGGTCATCACCCTTATCGCTTTCGAGGGCATGTCGGTGGGCGTCGTCATGCCGGCGGTCGCCAAGGAGCTGGACGCGCTCGACCTGTACGGGATCAGCTTCTCCGCGTTCCTCATCGCCAGCCTCTTCATGAACGTGGTCGCGGGGCTGTGGTCCGACCGGCGCGGCTACCCGGTGCCGTTCCTGGCCGGCGTGGTGCTGTTCGTCGTCGGCATGGCGCTGGCCGGGGCCTCGACGTCCGCGGTGCTGTTCCTGCTGGCGCGGGCCGTACAGGGCCTCGGCGCCGGAGCCGCCATCGTGGCGCTCTACGTGATGATCGCCCGCGTCTACGCCGTCGAGGTACGGCCCAAGGCGTTCGCCGCCGTCTCGGCGGCCTGGGTGGTGCCGGCCATGGTCGGCCCCGCGGTGGCGGGGTTCGTCGGCCAGAACTGGGGCTGGCGGTACGTGTTCTTCGGCATCATCCCGCTCGTGGTGCCCGCGCTGGCGATGCTCCTGCCCGCGCTGCGGGTCGCGACGACGACCGACACGGAACCCGGCACCGGGCCGCGCTCCCGTCCGGTGGCGATGACGCTGGCGGCCACGTCCACGGCGGGCGGGGCCGGGTTGCTGCTGCACGGCGTCGACCGGCTGCACACCCACCTCGCGACCGCGTCGGTCGAGACCGCGGTGGGGCTGGCGCTCCTGCTGTACGGGCTCCACCGGCTGCTGCCGCCGGGGGCGCTGCGCTTCGCCCGCGGCCTGCCCACGACCGTGCTGATGCGTGGGCTGTTCTCGGCGTCGTTCTTCGGCGTCAACGCGTTCCTCCCGCTGATGCTGCAGGAGGTGAAGCTCTTCGACCAGGGCGACGCGGGGATCGCGCTCACGGCCGGCGCACTCGGCTGGTCGGCGGGGTCGTACCTGCAGAGCCGGCGTACGGGCGCCGCGCACCGCCGCATCCGGTTGGGCGCGGCGACCGTCATGGTGGCGATTCTGGCGTGCCTGCCGTCCGCGATGGCCGGGGTCAGCGGGTGGCTCGCCGCGCCCGCGTGGCTGGTGGCCGGGCTCGGCATGGGCTTCGGGCTCACCACGGTCAGCGTGACCGCCATGCACCAGTCGCCCGTGAACGAGCAGGGCGCGAACTCGGCCGCCCTGTCGGTCTCTGACCAGCTCGGCTCCGCCCTCGCCATCGGAGTCGGGGGAGCGCTGGTGAACGTGGTGGGGCACGCCAGCATCGACACCGGTTTCGTGGTCATCTCCGTGCTCATGGCGGCCGTCGCGCTGAGCGCCACACTGCTCGCCGGGCGTACGCGTCCCGCTGTCTGAGTGTTCTCCCGGCGCTGAATTCCGTCCCATCCGTCACTGCGGTCACAGATCGCCTGCCACCCGTGGCGGGGAGTGATAGGACAGCGGGCAAGGAGGCGCCATGGAGGACGATCACCGGGTCTGGCCCCCTCACACGGGGGCCAGGTACCGCCGTACGCCTCCGGACGACACGGAACCCGCGCGCGACGACACCCCAGGCGCGTCCGCCTGGGGAGCCCCCACGCCGAGCCGCCGCGGCCGCGCCCACCCGTACGCTCGCGCGACCGACACCTCAGGCAGGGTCCCGGCCCAGGAGGGCCGTGAACGCAGGTCGCACCCGCTCGACCTCGACGAGACCGATTCCGGGTGGCCACGTGCCGAGCGCGTCGACGACTGGCCCGACCACGACGCGACGGAGGAGGACGAGGCGTGGAGCCCGCGCATCCGCGGGGCCGCCCCGCGCGAGTCGGGCGACTGGGAGTCGCTGCCGCCCTCCGCCCGCCTCTACGGCGCCCCTGCGGCCCCGGGGCTCCGTGCCGTCGGCGGACGGAGGTGGCGACGCGTGGCAGTCATCGTGGCAGTCATCGTGACGGCGGTCGTGGCAGGTGTGGGGCTGGTGGCCGGTGGCGTCGCCGTGGTCCCGCGCCTCCTCGCGCCACAACCCGAGTCCGTACGCCTCAGCGACCCGCGGGCCGGGCTGTCCGCGCCCCTGCCACAGGGGTGGACCCAGGAGGCGGTGACGCCGGTCACCGGGTTCACCTCGGCCGCCAGGAGCCCTGACGGCGCGCTCCTGCTGGCCGGGCCCGTGACGGAGCCCGTCCAGGACCCCAAGAAGGCCACCGCGCAGGCGGCGGAGCTGTACTCCCGCCTCCTGCTCAAGGGCGACCGCGTCACGGTCGTCGAGGACAGGAAACTTCCCGGCGGGCACACCCGCGCGCTGCGGGCGGAGTACCGCGACGTGGTGAACCGGCCGGCGTTCCTCCGAGTGATGCTGCTCACCAGGAACGGCCGGCCCGTGCTGCTCGTCGGCCTGCTCCAGCCCGAGGAGAACACCCACAGGAAGGCGCTGGACACGGTGCTGTCGAGCGTCAGATAAGCCGCATAGCACGTGAGGACGACCTTGGCCAGAATCACCGGCTCCCGGCACGTCTTGTCGGTGGGCGCGATTACCCTTGGGTCACTGTGAGAGAGCGAAGCACACGAACCCCAGAGGTGATGCGGTGAGCACGTTCGCCGCGTCCCACCTTTCGCCTTCCTATCCCGACCGCGCCGCCTGGGGCACCGCCCAGAAGCTCCGTGCGTGGCAGCAGGAGGCGTTCGACCTCTACTCCAGGCGCGAGCCGCGTGACTTCCTCACTGTCGCGACGCCAGGCGCCGGCAAGACCACCTACGCCCTGCGCATCGCCAGCGACCTGCTCGCCAAAGGGGTGATCCGGGCGGTCACCATCGTGACCCCCACCGAGCACCTCAAGCGGCAGTGGGCCGACGCCGCCGGGCGGGTGGGCATCGCCGTCGATCCCGAGTTCAAGAACAGCCAGGGCACGACCTCGCGCGACTACATCGGCGTCGCCGTCACGTACGCGCAGGTCGCCATGCACCCGGCCCTGCACAGGGCGCGCACCGAGGCGCGCAAGACGCTGGTGATCTTCGACGAGATCCACCACGCGGGCGACGCCAAGTCGTGGGGCGACGGCGTGCGCGAGGCGTTCGAGCCCGCCACACGCCGTCTGCAGCTCACCGGAACGCCGTTCAGGTCCGACGACAACCCCATCCCCTTCGTCGCCTACGAGGAGGACACTGAGGGCCTCAAGCGCAGCGTCGCCGACTACTCCTACGGCTACGGTCCCGCCCTCGACGACGGCGTCGTCCGTCCGGTGATCTTCCTCGCCTACTCAGGCGAGATGAAGTGGCGCACGCGGGCGGGCGACGAGATCGCCGCGACGCTCGGCACGCCGCTCACCAAGGACCAGCTCTCGCAGGCCTGGCGGGCCGCGCTCGACCCGAAGGGCGACTGGATCCGCCAGGTCATGCAGGCCGCCGACCGCCGGCTCACCGAGGTGCGCAGGGGAGTGCCCGACGCGGGCGGCCTGGTCATCGCCACCGACCACGAGACGGCCCGCGCCTACGCGCGCCACCTGCGCAACATCACGGGTGAGGGCGCGACGGTGGTCCTGTCCGACGACCCGGGGGCGTCCAAGAAGATCAAGCAGTTCGCGGTCTCGGAAGACCGCTGGCTGGTGGCCGTCCGCATGGTGTCGGAGGGCGTCGACATCCCGCGGCTGTGCGTGGGCGTCTACGCCACCTCCACCTCCACCCCGCTGTTCTTCGCCCAGGCGGTGGGGCGCTTCGTCCGTGCCCGCAAGCGCGGCGAGATGGCCTCGGTCTTCCTGCCCTCGGTGCCCACGCTCCTCGGCCTGGCCAACGAGATGGAGGCCGAACGCGACCACGTCCTCAACAAGCGGCCGCCCGAGGACGGTCTCGACGACCAGCTGCTCGAGGACGCCAACCGCAAGAAGGACAACCCCGACGTCCTGGGCGACGAGCTGCCGTTCGAGACGATGGAGACCTCGGCCACCTTCGACCGGGTGCTGTTCGACGGCGGCGAGTTCGGCACCGGGGCCGAGATCGGCTCGGCCGAGGAAGAAGACTTCCTCGGCCTGCCCGGCCTGCTCGAACCCGACCAGGTGGCGACGCTGCTGCGCAAGCGGCAGTCCGACCAGCAGGCCGCGAAACGCAAGCAGACGGCGGCGGAGCCGCACGAGGCCCTCGCGCCGCACGAGCAGATCGCCGAGCTGCGGCGCGAGCTCAACGGCCTCGTCGGCGCCTGGAACCACCGCACGGGCCAGCCGCACGGGGTGATCCACGCCGAGCTGCGCCGCGTCTGCGGCGGCCCGCCCATCGCCCAGGCCACCGTGGAACAAATCCAGGAACGCATCACCAAAATCCGCCAGTGGGCCACCCAACGCCGCTAGCTCAGGTCCCGCTGACGTCCTCCGCAGTGGCCTGTGGACACCCGGCCGGTGGGCTACCCGGCGTCGTCATCCCTGGCAGAGCCCAGGCTCCGTGGAGCGCTTCACGGGGCCTGGGCCGTCTTCGGACGGCCCGGCGCCTCGGGGGATGTGCCGGTCGGAGTTCGGATGTGCCGGCGGTTCCGCTGCGCGCGGTCGGAGCGGATGGGTGTCAGCTGAGTTTTCTGACGAAGATGCGGCACAGCTCCGGTTGGGTTTCGTGGCCGCCGTTCGGGTGGTAGACGACCTTTGTCGTGGGCACCTGGCCGTACGGCCATTCGGCGTATCCGCGGCGCCGGTACAAGCGCTGCGCGTCGGGGTTGTCGAGGCCCACGCCGAGGGCCACCTGCTCGTGTCCGGCGGCGAGCAGCCGTTCCTCGGCCGCCCACAGCAGTTCGGTGCCGATTCCCCGGTTGCGCCGGCCCGCTACGACCTCCAGGTGCGTGAGCAGCGCCACGCCCGGGAGGTGGGTGCGTAACTCGGGCTCTTCTGCGGGGGCGAGCCAGATGTAGACGTCGCCGACCGCCACTCCGTCCCCGTCCCAGGCGACGAGGAGGATCCCGTGCCCGGCGTCCTGCCTGGCCAGACGGTCGGCGAAGTACGGCTGCTGCCCCAGCGACCTGACCATCGCAGGAAGATCGGTATGGACGGCCTGGCGTATGTCACATGCCCCCACGGACGACAGTGTCCCGCCGGATCACCATACGATCAAATGACGCCCATATCCCCATTTTGGGGACACCGTGCTTGACCAGGCTCTTACCTATTTTCTCTTTATCGAATCCAATGGGCGGAACACTGTCGAGGTACGTCTCCCACCGGAGACGGTCCTCTTTCCACGCCTGGAGGTACTGCACGCAAAGCTGCGGCGTGATGCGATTGTGGCGGCCCAGCGCGGCACGCAGGGAGTTCTCGACGGCCTGGTTGCCCGGCAGCCTGGACTCCACCCGCCGCACTACGTCCTTGATGAACTCGGTGCGCCTGCTGAGAGCCTGTTCCCAGTACTTCTCGCCGGTCGCCGCCTCCCAGGTCTCGCCTTCGTCGAGCAGCCAGTAGACGCCCTCGGCGAGGGTGTCGCCGAACTCCTGGTCGCGTGCGCGCACAGGCCGGTCGAACGGGTCGTACGGGCGCTGTTTGACCATCCCGGTGATCGCCAGCTGGCGCAGCTCCTTGTCGTTCAGCAGGTAGAACCAGTCCTCGTTGTAGATATTGGGAAAGAACGAGGGATTACGCGTCGTGTGGACGGCGAGCGCACCACCGCCTACGAAGGAATCTTGTTTCCCGCCGGCCAGTCGATGGGCATGGCAGACGACAGAATTATCGGGATATCCACCGATATGCATGCCCACCGCGTCGTACACGTCGAGCAGGGCCGCCGCACGGGCGACGTCCTCGTGGCCGCTGACCTCGATGTCGTCGTCCAGGAAGACGATGCGTTCCCAGCCGAGCAGGCGGGCGAGAAGAAGCCCCAGGTTGCGCTTGGCGCTGAGGTCGGTCGCGCGCGCGAACGGCGTGTTCCGGAGCAGCGCGGTGGTGGAGAAGTCCGGCATGTTGAGAGCGGCCGGGTCGGCGATCTGAACGGACAGGAACCGTACGCCCGCGGGAACGAGCCCGGGGACGAGGTGGGCCTTGCTCCACTTGCTGTGCAGGGTGACGAGCACGCAGTCGAGCTCCGTCGCCAGCCGGATGGCGTACTTCAACCACGTCGGATGCCTGATCGTCGGGACGACGATGGCATCGACAGCGCCGGATTCGTGCGTCTCGGGGTTGACGGTGACCAGGCGCCGGTGGGAGCCGTGATGGTGCTCCGTCTCAGTCTCCATGGGCGTCCTCCGGCCATTCGTGCAGCCGGAGATTTTCCCGGGTCCAGTCCGGTGTGATGGCGAGCCGTCCCAGGATCTTCACGCGCGTGAGGATGCTGTACGACGCCGCATCACCGAACCGGCCACGAAGATAGTCCGCGTTGCGATCGCGGAAGCGTTCGTCGGTCAGCGCCCGCACCGTGCCGTAGACGCCTCTGGCATACACTCCGTTGCAGATGGTGAGTGTGCGTTTGATGTTCTCCGGGTTGACGCCGCGGTAGAAAAAGCCGACGTCCTCCAGGAGTTGCAGGTTATCGCCGGATCTGTTGAAGCGGGTGTAATGCGGGACCGTGTTGTCACCCGAGCCGACTTCGAAGTACGGCCCCCGCTCGCCTTCCCAGTCGGCCACCTGCCGTACCGGAAGATCGATCTGGGCCAGCATGGCCGCGGTCACCTCGTTGTAGTCGACGCCGCCCAGGAGCACCACGTGGCTGGTCACGTCGTCGGACGATCGGAGGTCCTCGGCCGCCCGCAAGGCCACCGGGCTGTGGGGGTTCGCCGCTCTGAGATGCCCCCATAACTCGAACAGCGAGTCGAGATCCGAATACCGGTAAAGGTCGATGTAGTCGGGATGCGCGGGGTCCGCCTGCGGAATGCGGACCCGGTTCTCCGCGGGGATCTGCGAGCAGATGATGGTGATCGCCTCACCGGCGGGGAAATGCCACGGGCTCTCGGCGTACGCGTTCCGCGCCGGCGCGGGCGGTGCGCTCTCACCCAGGGCCTGGACGCGCAGTGCCGCCTTGCGGAGCTCGGCCAGCTCCTTGAGCAGGGCGTGGTACTCGTCGAGTTCCTCAGGAGTCAGGTCGGACAACGGGAGCGTCCGGGTGGTGTCGTCGGTGAACGACCTCCTGGTGGCGAAGAACGCGGCGTACTTCTCCAGCCGGACCATCGGAGGGATCTTCGTTGCGCGGTCGGACTCCCACGACGAGATGAGCGGCACGCTGACGCCGAGCGCGACGCTCAGCTGCGCCTGCGTGATGCGTAGATCGGGCCAGCGCTCCTCACGCAGCTCGCGCAGTCGGCGGGCGAGTGAGGAACCATGGCCGCTCATGCGAACTCTCATTCGTGTGAACTTCAGCAATCTTCAGTAAACACTGGCCTGCTGACAAAGTCGATGGAGAATTCGCAGCTAAGACCCCATTGGAGCGGCCAGCGTCCGTCAGAAGCTGACGTGCAGGGCCATCAGTCTAACGGGCGAGCTTCGCCTACGCAGGTGAATAGCAAAGCGCGGTCCGGGTATCACCTCAATACAGCTTAATTCAGGTGAATTAACTAAACAGAGGTGGTGGTTCACGATGAGGAACGAGTGAGCTCAGCGAACGGCAGCAGCGGCACCCACGCAGCAGGACGGCGGAGCACCCCCGCGAACGATCCCCATCATCGGCGGAGGTGTCCGCGCAGCAAGGTCTCTGTCACAGCGCGTCTCCGCAACAGGGGAAACCTCATGCCAACATTAACCCTTCACCTCACGGTGACAACGCCCACATCACTCGGAACCGATGACTGGCTCTACTTCATCGGCTTTGCCCTGGCCATCATGTGGCTCACGGTCCGGGCCGCCAGGCGGGTGAGGTTGCACGTGTCGATGCGATTCTCGGACGCCGTCTCGGCGGTCATGGGGGCTGTGGCGGCGGTTCTCATCTTCCTGGCCGTCGCCGCGTATCTTCTCGTCGTCTGAACAGTCCTTGCGCGCAGCGTTCCGGGTTGTCCGGCGCTGCGCGTGTTTCGGTGGGTCATGCGCATTTGGTCACAGAGCGGTGGCGGGCCGTTAGAAGCGGGTGAGAAGCGGCAAAGAACTTCTGTGGGTGTCTTGGGATGAGCAGAAGGACGTTGCCCATGTCGACTGAGGCCACTGGGAAAGCAACGCTCACCGTGACCTCCGGCCTCTCCACCAACGCCGTCATCATCAGGCTCGAAGGCGAGCTTGACGTCAACTCGCTGCCTGTCCTGCGCGAGCGTCTGCAGCTCGTGTGGGATCTGTCGCCCAAGTCCTTTCTCGTCGTCGACCTCAGCGAGGTCACCTTCTGCGACTCGATGGGCATGAACGAGCTCATCGAGATCCTGCACCGGTGTGAGGAGCGCGGGACCCGGTTGCTGCTCGGTGGCGTCCAGGGCGTCATGGCACGGGTACTGTCGATCACCGGGCTGCGGCACGCGTTCGAGGTGTTCGAGAGGTTCGACGACGCGATGCGGGTGACCGGCGCCCATCCCGCGACCGGCCCCCAGGCCGGTCCGCGGGAGGAGCGAGGACAGTAGCGCCGGCCCACCGGGGTCGGGCTCTCAGAAGGCTGGGGCGCCTTCGAGGATGACGCCGGCGTCGCGCATTTCCTCGATGGCCGCGGCCGTCGTGGTTCTGGAGACGCCTGCGGTCAGGTTGAGCAGGACGCGTACCGCGAGCCCGTGCCGGACCGCGTCGAGGGCCGTGGCGCGCACGCAGTGGTCGGTGGCCAGCCCCGCGATGTCGATCTCGCGCGCCCCGCGCTCCCTCAGCCACTCGGCCAGCGGCACGCCGTCGCTCGAGAAGCCCTCGAAGCCGCTGTAGGCCGCGGTCTCGTGGCCCTTGCTGAAGACCTCGTCGACCGCGGACAGGTCGAGCGACGGGTGGAACTCGGCGCCCGGAGCCCCGGCCACACAGTGGGCCGGCCAGCTGTCGACGTAGTCGGGGGCGTCGGAGAAGTGATCACCGGGGGAGACGTGGTAGTCGCGGGTCGCCACCACGTGGTCGTAGCCGTGGGCGGCCACGTGACGGGAGATCGCGGCCGCCACCTCCGACCCCCCGGCGACGGCCAGACTGCCGCCCTCGCAGAAGTCGTTCTGCACATCGACGATGACTAACGCGGTGCTCATGGGGAGCACGATACGTCAGCTGAACTCCGTCGGCACCGCCGCGTACCCCCGGCCGAGGTGGAGGGCCTCCTGCGGGAGCGTGGCGACGGCGGCGGCGTGGCGCTCGCGGGCGGCCGACAGGGGTTCGCGGCCGACGACCACGCCCTCGCGCACCAGCTCGTGCAGCAGCGGGACACCGTTCTCCGGCGACTCGTGGGCGCCGGTGAGGATCAGCTCGGTCGTGGCGCGGCCGGCCGCGTCCATCATCCGGTACGCGTACTTGCGGCCTCCGCGCGACGGCTTGCCCACCGAGCGTTTGGCCACCGCCTCCAGCCGGCCCGTGGCCCTGTCGCGTGCCACCAGCTTGTACACCAGGGCCGCCGTCGGCACACCCGAGCCGGTCACCAGGGAGGTGCCGACGCCGTACGCGTCCACGGGGGCGGCCGCGAGCGCGGCGATGGCGTACTCGTCGAGGTCGGAGGTGACCAGGATGCGGGTGTGGTGGGCGCCGAGCGCGTCGAGCTGCTCGCGCACCTCCTGCGCGGCGGCCGCGAGGTCGCCCGAGTCGATGCGGACCGCCCCGAGCTTGGGCCCGGCCAGCTCGACCGCCGTGCGCACCGCCTCTGCCACGTCGTACGTGTCCACGAGCAGGGTCGTCTCGGGCCCGAGCGAGGCGATCTGGGCCTCGAACGCCTCCTGCTCCGAGTCGTGCAGCAGCGTGAACGCGTGCGCCGCCGTGCCGGCCGTGGGGATGCCGTACAGGTGGCCGGCCATCAGGTTGGAGGTCGAGTTGAACCCGGCGATGTACGCGGCCCGGGCTGCCGCCACGGCCGCGCTCTCGTGGGTGCGCCGCGAGCCCATCTCGATGAGCGGCCGGGCGCCTGCGGCGTTCGACATGCGGGAGGCCGCGGAGGCGATGGCGCAGTCGTGGTTCAGTATCGACAGGATGATGGTCTCGAGCACCACGGCCTCGGCGAACGTGCCCTCCACGACCATGATCGGTGAGGCGGGGAAGTAGAGGTCGCCCTCGCGGTAGCCGTAGATGTTGCCGGAGAACCGGTAGTCGGCGAGGTAGGCCAGGGTGGGTTCGTCGACCACCTGGTGCTCACGCAGAAAAGTGAGTTCTTCATCACCGAAACGGAAGCGTTCGATCTCGTCGAGGACACGTCCCGTGCCCGCGACAACTCCGTACCGCCGTCCACCTGGGAGATGTCGGGCGAAAACTTCAAAAACCGTGCGCCGGTAGGCCGCTCCGCTCTGCAGGGCGGCTTGCAGCATCGTCAGCTCATAGTGATCAGTGTGCAACGCAGTGCTCATGGACAATCTCACGACTCGAAGACTACGGCCCGGATAGGGCAGACTCGGGGATGTGGGTAGCACCGCTCCAATCGAGGTCGAGCGTCCGTCATCGGACGTCCGGCCCGATCTGCCATGGGTGACCATCGTCTGGAACGACCCCGTCAACCTCATGTCCTACGTGACGTACGTCTTCCAGACCGTCTTCGGCTACGAGCGCGAGAAGGCCGAGAAGCTGATGCTCGACGTCCATCGCAAGGGCAAGGCCGTCGTGTCCAGCGGCACGCGCGAGGAGATGGAACGCGATGTGCAGATTCTCCACTCCTACGGCCTGTGGGCGACGCTCCAGCCGGACTCGGTCAAGTGAGGCGCGTGTGAGCTCGGGGTTCTCCAGCGGCAAGAACGGCGGGGTGGTCGCGGAGTTCGAGGCCGCCGAGGTCTCGCTGCTGCGGTCGCTCGCCTCCATGATGCTCGGCATCGTCCCGCCCGGTGAGACGAGCGACGACCCGCTGGAGCGGGCGCTCGGCATCGGCGACAGCGCCGCCCCCACCGACCCGGTCCTCGCCCGGCTGTTCCCGTCGGCGTACGAGGACGAGGGCGACTCGACCGAGTTCCGTCGCTACACCGAGGCGACGCTGCGCGACGGCAAGCGGGCCGACGCGCAGACCGTCCACGACACCGCGCGGGCCGGGCGGGCCGAGCTGTCGGCAGAAGAGGCCCAGGCGTGGCTGCGTTCGCTGAACGACCTGCGCCTGACGCTCGGCACCAAGCTCGACGTGACGGAAGAGGTCCACGACGAGATCGCCATGATGTCCGAGGACGACCCCCGCTACCCGGCCTACGTCACCTACGACTGGCTGACCTACCTGCAGGACAGCCTGGTCAGAGCGCTCTGGTAGCTTCCGGGCATGCTGTCGATCTCGCAGGAACTGGTAGACAAGATCGTCTCTCACGCCCGGGCCGATCACCCCGACGAGGCCTGCGGCGTCATCGCCGGGCGAGGCGGCGTTCCCGAACGGTTCATCCCCATGGAGAACGCCGAACGCTCGCCCACCTTCTACCGCTTCGACTCGTTGGAGCAACTCCGGGTCTGGCGGGAGATGGACGACCGTGACGAGGAACCGGTCGTGATCTACCACTCCCACACCGCCACCGAGGCCTACCCCTCGCGCACCGACGTGTCGTACGCGTCCGAGCCGGACGCCCACTACGTCCTGGTCTCGACGCGTGAGGAGAACGCGGTGGAGTTCCGCTCGTTCCGCATCGTCGACGGAGTGATTACCGAGGAAGAGGTAAGGTTTCTCCCATGATGGTCAGGCCGGTGCAGAGCTTTCTGTTTGCACACACTCCGGCTGTCGTCGTCTACGACTGTCGCTGAGCTGGAATCCCCATCCAGCCGTCGGCGTTGCTGCCGATGGGACGACCTGATCTGAGGAGACTGAGCGCGATGGCCATCGAAGTTCGCATCCCGACCATCCTGCGTAACTACACCGACGGCGCGAAGGCCGTGAGCGCCGAGGGCAAGACCCTCGAAGAGCTGATCGGCAACCTGGAGTCCCGGCACCCCGGCATCAAGGACCGCCTGGTCGACCAGGGAAACCTGCGCCGTTTCGTCAACGTCTACCTGAACGACGAGGACGTGCGGTTCCTGGGCGGCCTCGGCACCCCGGTGACCGACGGCGACACGGTGACCGTGCTGCCCGCCGTCGCCGGGGGATGACATGCGGTTCGACTCGCTGATCGACTCGGTCGGCCGTACGCCCCTTGTGGGGCTGCCGCGGCTGTCGCCTTCCACCGACGTGCGAGTGTGGGCCAAGCTCGAGGACCGCAACCCGACGGGCTCGATCAAGGACCGTCCGGCCCTCTGGATGATCCAGGAGGCCGAGAAGGAGGGCCTGCTCGCGCCCGGTTGCACGATTCTGGAGCCCACCAGCGGCAACACCGGCATCTCGCTCGCCATGGCGGCCCGGCTCAAGGGCTACAAGCTGATCTGCGTGATGCCGGAGAACACCTCAGATGAGCGCCGCCAGCTGCTGCGCATGTGGGGCGCGGAGATCATTTCCTCGCCCGCTGCGGGCGGTTCCAACGAGGCCGTGCGCATGGCGAAGGAGCTGTCGGCGCGGAACCCGTCCTGGGTGATGCTCTACCAGTACGGCAACCCGGCCAACTGGCGCTCCCACTACGAGACCACGGGTCCCGAGATCCTCGACGACCTGCCCACCGTCACCCACTTCGTCGCCGGGCTCGGCACCACGGGCACGCTCATGGGCGTCGGGCGCTTCCTGCGCGAGCGGGTGCCCGGCGTGCAGATCGTCGCCGCCGAGCCGCGCTACGGAGAGCTCGTGTACGGGCTGCGCAACGTCGATGAGGGCTTCATCCCCGAGCTCTACGACGAGTCGGTGCTCACCACCCGCTTCTCGGTCGGCTCGGCCGACGCGCTGCGGCGCACGCGCGAACTGCTGGCGACGGAGGGCATCTTCGCCGGCGTCTCGACCGGTGCCGCGCTGCACGCGGCACTGGGCGTCGCCGCGAAGGCCGTCAAGGCGGGCGAACGCGCCGACATCGTGTTCGTGGTCGCCGACGGCGGCTGGAAATACCTGTCGACGGGCGCGTACGAAGGCACTCTCGACGAGGCGGAGGAGCGGCTGGAAGGCCAGCTCTGGGCGTGACCCACTGACAGGACAGCGCTGACGAACGCGAAAGGCGGCCGGTCGATTCGACCGGCCGCCTTTCGCGTGACAGTGACGTCAGTTGAACAGGACGCGCAGCGAGAACGACGCCTCGCTGTCGCTTCTGGTGCCGCTCAGGCCGACAGCCCGCAGCACCTCGGCGTTGGCCTTGTCGTCGCCCTGCATGGACGGGAGGTAGAGCTTCTCGATCTTGTCGAGGTCGACGAAGATCGCGAAGTTGGCCTCGCCCGCGTTGGGGATCGCCGTCCGGAACGCCTCGGATTCACCGAGGGTGCCCTGCGCGGCCAGCGCCTTGGCGTACTCCTCGGTGGTGGCCACCGTGAACACGCCGTCGCCGGCGGCCTTGGCGATCGGCGGGAGCGCCGCGCCGCCCTGCGTCAGCCCGCGCTGGACCTTGTCGATGATGGCCTGCGCCTTGGCGGGGTCGGTGGCGATGCGCAGGCCGCCCTTGATCTGGTTGCTCTCGAGGCCCTCGCTGTCCACCGCGACCGTGAGGTTCTTGCCGACGACCGTGGCGAGGTCGTCGGGCAGCTTCAGGCCGAGCTGAGTCTGGATCTGCTGGAGGAACTGCTGCGCCTCGGGGCCGCCGCTCGCGCCTGCCTGCTTCTGGACCTCGCCCCAGTTCTTGGTGAGCACCTCGTCCAGACCGGAGATCGACAGCGCACCGGCCGTGGTGGCGGGCAGGGTGGACAGGTCGGCGGGCTGAAGGTCGCCGTCGGCGGCCATCCCGCTCGCGCCCCGCGTCAGGCCGGCCAGCTCGACGAAGGCGCTGTCGAAGCGCAGCGCCCCGGCGAACCTGGCGTTCTTCAGCTGCTCGAAGGCCGCGGCCTGCTCCGCAGGGATCTCCGCCTTGGCCGCCTGGAGCACGCCGTTCATGTCGGCCCAGAACGACAGGATGCCCTGCTCGCCGAGCGCGTTCATGTCGTCGCCGAACTCGGCGTTGTCGGACAGGCTGCCCGTGGCCGTCGCGTACTTGGTGGCCAGCTCCTGCGTCTCGGCCACCAGCGCGTAGTCGTCGCGGAAGGCGATGCCGTACTTGTCGCCATCCATGAGCTTGGCGATGCCGGCCTTGGCCGCCTCCTCGTCGGTGACCTGGACGGCCACCGCGACGTCGGGGTCCTCCTTGCCGGACGGGACGACCGCGACGCCGATCCGGCTGCCCAGCCAAGGGTCGATGTCCTTGGCGAAGTCGGCCTTCGACTCGGTGTCCTGATCGAACAGCTTGAACAACGCCTCGCGCGGGTCCTCGCCGGTGAACTTGTCCTTGGTGGTGGAGAACTTGCCGGCGAGCTGGAACAGCGCCACCTTCTGGTTCGCGGCCGGGTCGAGGTCGAGCCGGACATAGGCCAGCGCGTCGGCGGGCAGGACGTCGCTCGGCTGCGCGCCGCCGCCGCCCAGGGCGCCCACGGCCCACACTGCGCCGCCGCCGAACAGGACAACGGCGAGCGTCGCGGCGATGGCGATCAGCCAGCCCTTGCCGCCCTTCTTGGCCGGCTGGGGCGGGCCGAAGCCCTCGGGGCCCTGCTGCTGCCAGCCCTGCTGCCCGTACTGGGGCTGCTGCTGTTGTGGCCAGCTGGCCTGCTCCTGCTGCCAGCCCTGCTGGGGCTGCTGCGGCTGCCACTGCTGCTGGCCGGGCTGCTGCCCGTACTGGGGCTGCTGGTACTGCGGTTGCTGGTACTGGGGCTGGCCGTACTGCTGCTGGCCGTACTGGGGCTGGCCGGGCTGCTGGCCGTACGCGGGCTGACCGTACTGCGGCTGGCCGGGCTGGGGCTGGGACGCCTGCTGGTCGTAGGCCCCCTGTCCGTGCGGCTGGCCGTAAGGCTGCTGGTACGGCTGCTGCGGCGGGTACGGCTGACCCGGGTACTGCGCCGTGGGGTCGCTCTCGGGCCCGCCCTGGGGCCGGTACATCATGGTCCGGTCCGGGTCCTGGCCGTTCGGGGGGTTATTCGCAGACATCACTCAACTCACACTGTGGACTTCTCGCCACAGCAGAAGGTAACGGATGTTGCTATACAGGCGCTTGCAAAGTACTGAAGTTGGGATTTAGACCCTGTTCAGCTCTTTTCTCAGTACATCGATATGCACTTCGCCCTCGGTGTAGTCGTGGACGTTGTCCCACGGCACGAACGTGCACCCCGCGTAGACGATCCGTGCCACCATCTGCGAGAACCAGGTGGACCCGCCGTCGCGGTCGCGCGTGAGGCCGAGCATGAGCGGGGCGCGGCGGCTGGAGACCACCAGCCCGTAAACGGTGTGGCTCTGCTGGAGCTCGCCCTTGTGCTTGATCACCCGGATGTCCACCACGAAACCGACCCACACCCCGTTGGCGTCCCAAACGGATTGACCGATGAGTTCGGTGACACTTGCCATGATCGAACTTTGTCAGCCGAATCATGTTTTCGCAGGCAGGCGCGCTGGCGGGAGATGCTCTACAGTATCTAGAACATAGTTCCAGAGGTGAGGCGGGAGCGGATGACGAAGTTCGACGAGGCCACGCAGGCCATCAGGGTCGACGAGAACACCTATGACGTGTGCCTCGACCCCGGCTACTCGATCGGCGGCCCGCTCAACGGCGGCTACCTGATGGCCGTGATCCTGCGTGCGGCGGTGGACGCCTCGCCGTTCGACCATCCCGTGAGCACGACGGCGCAGTTCCACCGGGCGCCGGTGCCTGGGCCCGCGCAGGTGCGGGTGGAGCCGCTCAAGGCGGGCCGTACGGCGGCGTTCGCCCGGGTGACGCTCGTGCAGGACGGAGTGCCGCAGATCGAGGGATTGGTGACGACGGCCACGCTGCACGACGTCGAGCCGATTTATGCCGATAAAGCGGCGTACGAGATGCCGCCTGTCGAGCGGTGCGTCAAGCTGCCCGACCCCAAGCCCGAATCCGGCATGACGCTCAACGCCCAGATGGAACTGCTCTTCGACCCGCCCACGATCGGCTGGCTGAAGGGCGAGTCCACGGGCCGGCCCGAGTCGCGCGCGTACTTCCGCATGACCGAGCCCCAGGACCCCGACCCGTACGTGCTGGCCCTCGCGGTGGACGCGCTGCCCCCCGTGGTGTTCTCGGCCGGCGGGCGCGGCTGGGCGCCCACCGTCGACCTCACCTGGCACCTGCGCGCCCTGCCCGCGCCGGGCCGGCTCACCCTGCTCGGCAGCGGCCGGCTCGTCGCCGACGGCTGGTTCGACGAGGAGGTCGAGGTACGCGACTCGACCGGCCGGCTCGTGGCCCAGTCGCGGCAGCTCGCCCGTGTCGGGAGAGGCTGAAACGCGATGTGACGCAGGCCATAGCCGTCTGTTCGACACCTGCCGCGCTGTGAGGATTCTTACGCAGTGTCGAAGGACCAGGTCGCCTACCCTCTAGAACGTGTCGGACACACGTACGGGTCCCCGGCGGCGGGACGGGCAGCGCGGCGACCGCGAGGGCGATCGCCCTCCGGCTGCCCCGCGTGCCGTTCCCGTACCTGACCGGCCAGGACCGCCGGCCGTACGGGCCGGTCGGCAGCGCGGAGGTCAGCGCCCGCGCGTGGCCGCCCGCCCGGCAGCGCGCCCGGCAGCACACCCGCTGCTCACCGGCGAGAGCCCCCAAGTCTCCGGTGACGGCATGACGCTGGTCTCCAGCGCCGAACAGACGGCCAAGCACGTCCGTCGGATCCTCCACGGCCGCGACCCGGCTGCACGAGGCGACGCCACCCCCCGGCACCGCCCCGACGCCGTCGGCGACCCCCTGCTCCGCGCCCGGTTGGGGCGACGTTTCCCGAGCCAGGGGATCGACGCGGTCGAACGCACACCAGTGGGGGGTACCACCGCCAACGGGAGGCCCACATGAAGGTGACCATTGTCGGATGCTCCGGGAGCTACCCCGGCCCCGACAGCCCCGCGTCCTGCTACCTCCTCGAAGCCGAGGGGTTCAAGATGCTGCTCGACCTCGGCAGCGGCGCGCTCGGCGCGCTGCAACGCCACACCAGCCTGTACGACGTGGATGCGATCTGCCTGTCGCACCTGCACGCCGACCACTGCATCGACATGTGCGCCTACCACGTCGCGAGAACCTACGGTCCGCAGGCGCCGTACCCGGCCCTGCCCGTGTACGCGCCGGCCGACGCGCCCACCCGGCTCGGTGACGCGTACGGCATGCCGGACGAGCCCGCGATGGAGTGCGCGTTCGACTTCGCGGCGCTGTCTCCCGGGACGTTCGAGGTCGGCCCGTTCACCGTGACGGCGGGCCTGGTGAACCACCCGGTGGAGGCGTACGGCTTCCGCGTCTCCCACGGAGGCAGGAGTGTCGCCTACTCCGGCGACACCGGCGAGTCCGACGAGCTGGTCCGCCTGGCCACGGACGTCGACCTGTTCCTGTGCGAGGCGTCGTTCGTGGAGCGGCCCGGCCTGCCGGCCGACCTCCACCTGACCGGACGGCAGGCGGCCCAGCACGCCGCCAAGGCCGGGGCGGGCAGGCTCGTGCTGACCCACCTCGTGCCGTGGAACGACCAGGCGACCGTACTGGAGGAGGCGGCGGGCGGCGGCTACGGCGGCCCGATCGAGCTGGCCAGGAGCGGCGCCGTCTACGAGCTGACCTGAGCCGGAGACTTGGCGAAGTCGCGCATCCGCGGCAACGGCGACAGCAGCAGCGGCACGAACGCGAGCAACCGGCCGGCCATGAGCACCCACAGGGCCTGACGCACGCCGATCTGCTGGGCGACGATCCCGCCCAGCAGGGCGCCGAGCGGCATCGCGCCCCAGGTCATGAACCTCACCGACGCGTTCACCCGGCCCAGCAGGTGGTCGGGGGTGGAGGTCTGCCGGTAGGTGATCTGGCCCACGTTCGACAACGTGGCGGCCCACGACAGTGCCATCGAGGCGAGCGGGAAGCACACCACCCGCCAGTCTGCCTCGGTGAACGGCAGCAGCAGCCCGGACGGCGCGGCGACGACGGCGGCCATCCAGGTCACTCTCGCGACGCCGAACCTCGCCGCCAGCCGGCCGCCCGTCAGGCCGCCGAGCAGGCCGCCGATCCCGCCCGACATGAACAGCACGCCGATGACCCCCGGCGCCAGCTCGACGTCCTGGGCGAGGAACAGCACCGACAGCCCCGTCACGCCGCTGACGCACAGGTTGGCGATCGCCGAGGAGGCCGCGAACGCGAGCAGCAGCCGATCCTGGCGGACGTAGGCCAGGCCCTCGCGGATGCCGTGCAGCAGTGGGTCGCGGCGGGTGTCGGCGGGTGGCGGGTCGGGCACGGTGATCGAGCGCAGGAAGAGCACCGAAGCCAGCGCGCCGAGCGCGGTGGCGGTCAGCGTGCGGGTGGCGCCGAGCAGCTGTACGAGCGCGCCGCCCACGCCGGGCCCCGCGAGGAACGCCCCGGAGCGCACCACCTCCAGCTTGGCGTTGCCGTCGCCGAGCTGGCGGGTGTCGACCAGCTGGGGCAGGTACGTCTGGTCGGCCACGTCGTTGAAGACCTGGGCCACCCCTGCGAGCAGCGCCACGGTGAACATGAGCTCTATCGACAGCAGTCCCAGCTGCCCTGCCAGTGGGATGCTGCCCAGCAGCACGAACCGGGCCAGATCGGATGCCATCATCACGCGCCGCCTGCGCAGGCGGTCGACCCACACGCCGGCGGGCAGTCCGATCAACAGGAACGCGACCGTCTGAAGGGCCGAGAGCACACCCACTTCTGTGGGGCCGGCGTTGAGGGCCATCACCGCCACTAGAGGCAGCGCAACGCGTGAGATATTCGCACCTAGTTCGTTCGCCACATGGGAACTGAGGAATCGTAAGAAGTCAGGGTTTCGCAACACCCCCGTTGTCATTGCGTAAGGATCTATGTGTCGGACACATTTGGTCAAGAGCGTCGCGGCACGGAGATAGGGTGATCTGCATGTCCCGACAGGATGGCCGCAACCCTGACCAGCTCCGCCCGATCACGATCACCCGCCGATGGCTCGCCCATGCGGAAGGTTCGGTATTGGTCGAGTTCGGAGGCACGAGAGTGCTCTGCGCAGCCTCGGTCCAGGACAGCGTCCCCCGCTGGCGCAGGGGCAGCGGGCAGGGCTGGGTCACGGCCGAATACGCCATGTTGCCGAGAGCGACCAATACACGTAACGATCGTGAATCGGTCCGCGGGAAAATCGGCGGACGCACCCATGAGATTTCCCGGTTGATCGGCCGGTCGTTGCGCGCGTGCGTCGATTACAAAGCGTTGGGGGAAAACTCCATTCTGCTCGACTGCGATGTGCTGCAGGCCGACGGCGGCACCAGAACGGCCGCGATCACGGGGGCGTACGTCGCTCTCGCCGACGCGATCGCCTGGATGCGCGAGCGGCGCATGTGCCCCGGCGACCCCCTCATCGACTCCGTCGCCGCCGTCTCCGTGGGCGTGGTCGGGTCGGTGCCGATGCTCGACCTCTGCTACTCCGAGGACGTCGCCGCCGAGACCGACATGAACGTCGTGATGACCGGCGAGGGCAGCTTCGTCGAGGTGCAGGGCACCGCCGAGGGCGTGCCGTTCGACCGGGGCGCCCTCGACCAGCTGCTCGACCTGGCCGTGGCCGGGTGCGAGGAGCTGACCCTGATCCAGCAGGAAGCCCTCACCTCATGAAGATCGTGCTCGCCACGCGCAACCACGGCAAGATCGCCGAGCTGCGCCGCATCCTCGACGGCTTCGACATCGTCGGGCTGGAGGAGTTCCCCTCGATCGGCGAGGTCGCCGAGACGGGCGTCACCTTCGAGGAGAACGCCCTGCTCAAGGCGCACGCCGTCGCCCAGGGCTCCGGGCTGCCCGCCGTGGCCGACGACTCCGGGCTCTGCGTCGACGTACTGCGCGGCATGCCGGGCGTCTTCTCGGCCCGCTGGGCCGGGCGGCACGGCGACGATGACGCCAATCTCGACCTGCTGCTCGCCCAGGTCTCCGACGTGCCGCAGGAGCGGCTGACCGCCCACTTCGCGTGCGCGGCGGCGCTGGCGCTGCCGTCCGGTGAGGAGCGTGTGGTGGAGGGCGTCCTGCCGGGCCGGCTGATCAGAGCCCGCCGGGGTGGCAACGGGTTCGGCTACGACCCGATCTTCGTGCCCGACGGCGAGGAGCGCACGACCGCCGAGATGGTTCCCGAGGAGAAGGACGCGATCAGCCACCGTGGCCGGGCCTTCCGCGCGCTGGTGCCGATCGTGCGCGAGCTGCTGACTCCCTGATCGTCGCGGTGACGGCGCCGGCGCATCATTCCGGCGCGTCGAGGAACCGTCGACCTCGCGCGCGAAGTCGTGCTGGAAGAGGAAGCCGTGGCCCGCGGCGCGCCACAGGACGGTGCGCGCGTTCGTGAGCCGGTGTGCGGTCGACATCGATCCCGGTTGGCGACCACCCCAGCAGGTCGACGTTCCGCAGGCCGAGCGCGCGGATGAAAGCGACGGCGCCGTCCACCGGCTCCGGCGCGGACGAAGCCGGTGTGCCCGTCAAGGCGTTGAGGCCGCGACTGTCGCGGGAGACGGCGTCCAGGAAAGCCGGGTCTCATATCGTGCCGCGCAGCCGCAGGGTGAGGACGAGGGGCGGCGTGTCGCCGGGGCGCCCCAGCCTGCGACAGCCGAACCGCTCACCGAGGGCTCTCGTCGCGGAGGGGCTGTTCGCCAAGCGGCCCTACCGGGAGTCGTCGCAGAGGGCCCGCTTGGAGTACGTCCTGACCGACGCCGGCCGTGAGCTGCTTCCGATCATCGTCGCGCTCGCGTCGGGGGCGACCGGCACCGGCCGTGGTCGCACGTCGAAACGGTTGTCGTGTGTGGTGCGAGATCACGCTGTGGTGGGCGACCGACCGCCGGCCGTCCGGCCTGACAGGACCGCCACATTCTGTCGGCGGTCGCGCTCGTAACCACCGCGTAAGAACCTCGCGGCCCCGGGCGGCGTACGGTCGCGGTGTGCGCAGCAATCGAACTTTTCCCGCCTGGGCGGGTGCCCTGGCGGGCCTGGTGGCGGGGGGCGTGGCGCTCGGGGTCGCGCAGCTCGCGGCCGGCGTCATGGGGCCGCAGACGTTTCCCGTGGTCGCCGTGGGCGACGCCGTGGTGGACCTGACGCCCGCGGCCGTCAAGGAATTCGCGATCAGGACCTTCGGCGAGAACGACAAGGCCGTGCTCGTGGGCGGCGTTCTGGTGGTCCTCGCCGCGGTGGCGGCCGTGCTCGGGATGGCGGCCAGGCGCAGGCTCGCCGTCGGGCTCGCCGGGATGGCGGCGTTCGGCGTGATCGGCGCGCTCGCGGTGGTCACCCGGCCCGACGGTGGCCTCGGCGACGTCCTGCCGACGGTGATCGGCGTGGCCGCCGGCGCCTGGGCGCTCGCCCTGCTGGTACGGCGGGCGTCCAGGCCGGTCGCGGTGGGGCCGTCCTACGTGGATGAGGAGAGCGGGGAGCGGCCGGCCGCGACGAGCGGAACCGGTGAGAGCGTGGAGCGGCCGGTCACCATGCGGGGGACCGGGGAGCCCGTGACGTTCGACCGGCGGCGGCTGCTGACCGGGGCGGCCGGGGGCGTGGTCGTAGCCGGGGCGGCCACCGTGCTCGGGCGGCAGTTCGGCGGCCGGGAGGCGGTGGACGCCGCGCGCAGCGGGGTGAGACTGCCGCAGCCGGCGACCCCGGCGAAGCCCGTCCCCGCGGGCGCCGACCTGCGGATCAAGGGCCTGTCGCCGTTCATCACGCCCAACCGCGACTTCTACCGCGTCGACACCGCGCTCATCGTCCCGCGGGTCGATCCCCGAGACTGGACGCTGCGTATCCACGGCATGGTCGACCGGCCCGTCGAGCTCAGCTACGACGACCTGCTCCGGATGCCGCTCACCGAGGCGGACGTCACCCTGACCTGCGTCTCCAACGATGTCGGCGGGCCGTACGTGGGCAACGCCCGCTGGCTCGGCGTCCGCATGGCCGACGTGCTGCGCGAGGCCGGGCTGCGGGCGGACGCCGACATGCTGCTGTCCACCTCCGCGGACGGCTTCACCTGCGGCACGCCGACGGACGTGGTCATGGACGGCCGGGACGCCCTGTTCGCCATCGCCATGAACGGCGTGCCGCTGCCCGTCGACCACGGCTTCCCGGTGCGGCAGGTGGTGCCTGGTCTGTATGGGTACGTGTCGGCGACGAAGTGGGTCGTGGACCTCAAGGCGACCCGGTTCGACCAGGACGAGGCGTACTGGACGCCGCGCGGCTGGGCGGCCAAGGGACCCATCAAGACCCAGTCGCGCATCGACGTGCCGCGGTCGGGGGCCACGCTGAAGGCGGGCGACACGACGATCGCCGGCGTGGCGTGGGCGCAGCACACCGGGGTGGACGCCGTGGAGGTGCGGGTCGACGGCGGTCCGTGGCGGCAGGCGCGGCTGGCCGAGGTGCCCGGGCCCGACACCTGGCGGCAGTGGTCGATCGATTGGGCGGCGACGCCAGGGACTCACAAGATCGAGGTACGGGCGACGGACGCGGCGGGAAGGACCCAGACCGACGCGCTCGCGCCACCCGCGCCTGACGGTGCCACCGGATGGCACACCATCACCGCCCTCGTGGAGTGAGGCCTCGTGTTGGAGGCCTCGTGTTGGAGGCCTCGTGCTGGAGGCCTCGTGCTGGGGGGTTCGTGCTGGAGGGTTCGTGGGGTGAGGCTTCGTGACGTGAGGTTTCGTGGTGTGAGGCCCCGTGGAGAGGGGGCGCGCGGTGAGGACCGTGGTGCTTTGGGGTGTTTGCGCAGGTGGGGCGGTGGGGATCGGGCGGTGAATCTCGCCGACTTGCCCTCCCTGTGACGGCGTCGCCTCTACGATCGGGCGTTGAGCATGACGGGAGGCAGGCCGTGTTCCGCGAGCACAAGCCGAGTGTCCGGTGGGCCCTTCCGGAGGGGCGGTACAACCCCGAGGTGGCGCAGGGGGTGCGCTGGCTCGACTACGAGCAGGCCGCGGACCCGGCCGCCGACCCCGAATCCGGCGACACCACCGATGCCACCACCGATGCCACCACCGATGCTGCCACCGTGGCCCCCTCCGTCACGCCTTCCACGCCGCCACCACCGGTGGACCCGCCTCCTGCGAGCGCATCACTCCCGCCACGCCCCTATTCGGACCCTCTGACGGACCCGCTTCCTCCCGCTGCGCCGCCGCCGTCACTTCTGCCCTCTTCGGGTGGGGGTGGGGGTTCGGCGCCCGTTCGGCCTCTCTCGAGCGGGGGTTCGGCGCCTGTCCGGCCTGTCTCGGGCGAGGCCGGGGGTGGGGGTTCGGTGCCCGTTCAGCCTCTCTCGAGCGGGGGTTCGGCGCCTGTCCGGCCTGTCTCGGGCGAGGCCGGGGGTGGGGGTTCGGTGCCCGTTCAGCCTCCCTCGGGCGCGGCCTCAGCACTGCCCCTGCCTCCGGAGGGCGGGGGCCCGGCGTCGGTGTTGCCTTCGTCAGGTGAGGGCCCCACGCCGCCTCTGTCTCCGTCCGGTGCGGCCCTCGCGTGGGTGCTGCCTCCTTCGGGTACGGGCCCCGCATCGGGTCTGCCACCCTCGGGTGGGCCGTCACACCCGTTTCCGTCGGGTGGGGGGCCGGGGTCGTTCTTGCCTCCGTCCGGGGCGGGGCCGGTGTCATCGCTGCCTTCGTCTGGTGTGGGACCGGTTACGCCTCTGCCTGTGTTCGGGGCGGGGGGTGCGCCGTGGGGTGAGGGTGGTGCTGGTGTGCCGCTGGCCAGTGGGACGCCGAGGACCGTCAGCTCGGTGGGGGCGTTCTGTCCGGGGGACGGGTCGGTGCAGGATGACTGGTTCGACCTGGCGGGGCGGCCGCCCAGGCTGGCCGACAGCCGTCCGTACGGTGTGCAGGGAGGGCTCGCGGAGCCGGACCCGCAGATCGAGCAGGACCTCGCCGAGGCGCTGCCGCCCGGCGCGCGCTTCCCCGACCCGCGCGGCACCTGGGTGCGGCTCATCAACGGCGGCGGACCCGCCGAGGACCCGTTCCGGGCCTCCAACGCCGCCGACTGCGCGCTGGCCGTCCTTTCCACCTGGCACGGCGAGCCCGCCGCGGCCGCCCCCAAGATGCCGGAGTACGACCGCATCGGCCGTCCGGTGCTGACCGGGGAGCGGGGCGGCACCGCCAGGGTCGAGCGCTGGGCCGGTCACCGACTCGAGTACGCGGGCCAGGGCAGGCACGCCTACCCGCTGATCGCCCGCCGCCTGCTCGACGCGGGCCACGGGGCCGCCGCCGTCATCGTCGTACGGTGGCCCGGCGGTGGGTCACACGTCTGGAACGCCGTCAACTTCGACGGCGAGGTGATCTGGATCGACGCGCAGCGCGGACACATGTCCGTCGAGCCCCCGTACAAGACCGTGACCGGGGTGTTCTGCGTGGTACTCGACCGGCGGGGGAGAGCGCGATGAACCTCGACCAGGCCAGGGCGCTGGCCGAGGAGTACATCAACGGGGCGCGGGGGCCGGAGCAGGACGCGGTGCCGGTCGGTGTGTACGGCTTCGACGGCGGTTACGTCGCGTGGGTGCGCGACCTGGAGCCCGACGACCCGGCGAAGCTGCCGGAGACGCTGGGCGGCGGCTGCCTGGTGATCGACCGGGCGACGGGCGAGGTGGTGACCCGCCCGCTGCTCGACCCGGAGACGGTGGCCGAGCTCTGGCCGGGCCGCAGACATCGCTGACGGCGCCGGTCGCCGTCCGCGACCGGCCGGCGAACCGGTGGTTTGTCGGTGAACCGGTGGCTGACCGGCTGACCGGTGGCTGACCGTCAAACCGATGGCTTGTTGGTGAACCGGTGCTTGGCGGTGCAAAAAGAGGAGGTCGGGCGCCGCCCCCATATAGGCGCCCGACCTGTCCCGCATGTGTTCTATCCCCATATCACCCGGTTCATGCACAAAAAGGGTGATTTTGGGTGGCTTTTACGTATGAGCCAGAGCCGCCACGATCGACGACCGCGCCGCCCGGCGAGCGGGCAGGACGGCGGCCAGCGCCCCCGCGGCCCCCGACAGCACCACGAACACCGCGATCTGCGCGACGGGCACCTCCACGACGGCGCCGTCCAGCAGCGCCCGCATCGCCGCCCAGCCGAAGCCCAGCCCCAGCACCACGCCGATCAGCGCGCCGATCAGACTCAGCACGAGAGCCTCGACGGTCAGCATGTGCCGCAGCTGCGCCCGGGTCAGGCCGAGCGAGCGCAGCAGGGCCGACTCCCGGGTGCGTTCGTGCACCGAGAGCGACAGCGCGTTCGCGATGCCGAACAGCGAGATCAGAACCGCCAGCCCGAGCAGCCCGCTGATGACCATGACCAGCATGTCGAGCGTCTCCTCGAACTGCCCGCGGACCTCGGTGGAACTGCTCACCCGCACCTGCGGGTACGGCTCCGCGGCCGCGTCCACCGCAGCGCGGGCCCGCTCGGGCGCGACGCCGTCCCGGACGGCGACCATCACCCGAGAGTCGGGCACCGCCCCGAAGTAGGCGTCGAACGGCCGCGCGGAGACCGTGACCGGCGGCAACGTGGACCGGCTGCCGTCGAGCAACGCCGCCACGGTGAGCGACACCGTCCCGGCCTGTTCGGTCTCCAGCGGTACGGCGTCGCCGACCCGTACGCCGAGCCGCTCGGCCGTGCGCTCGTCGAGCGCGGCACGTCCCGCCCGGAACCCCGCCATCGACCCCGCCACCACGTACGGCTGCACCGGGCCGCTGAACGTGCCCACGTCCAGCCGCTCGCCCCCGACCTTCGCCCGCACCTCGCGGACCTGCGTCACCGAGGCCAGCTCGGGCCGGCCGCGCAGCCGCGCGGCCACCGACCTCGGGACGACCGCCTCGCCCGTCTGGGCGGCCAGCAGGAAGTCGATCGGGAACTGCTCATCCAGCTTGGACGTCAGGCTCGCCCGGGTGGAGACGGTGACCACCGAGATCAGCGTCATCAGCGTCACGCCGACGGTCAGCGCGACGCTGGTCGTCGCCGCCCGCTTGGGGTTGCGCGCCGCGTTGTCCACCGCGAGGCGGCCCGGCACCCCGGACAACCGGCGCGGCACCCAACCGGCGAACGCGCCCAACGGCCTGACCAGCACCGGCCCGAGCACGAGCAACGCCAGGAACGTCAGCACGCCCCCGGCCATCACCACGACGAGCGAGACCTCCTGACCAGGCCGCAGCGCGAACACCCCCACGGCAGTCGCGCCCAGCCCCGCGACCAGGAGGAGCGCCGCGAACGACCACCGGAGCGCGCCCGCTCGGAACGCCGGCTCGCCGACGTGGTCGCGCAGCGCCGCCACCGGCGGCACCCGGGTGGCCGACCTGGCCGGCAGCAGGGCCGCGCCCACCGTGACGGCGAGGCCGACGGCCAGTCCGCCGCTGGCCGCGAGCGGCGTGAGCGCGATCGGCGCGTCCGTGGGCAGCGGGGCGTCGAGCGAGGCCAGGACGGTCAGCGTCAACGCGGCCAGGCCGTACCCCGTGACCACACCGGCCACGGAGGCGAGCAGGCCGACGGCGGCCGACTCCAGCAGGAGCGAGCCGAACACCTGCCCGCGCGTCGCCCCGATGCACCGCAGCAGTGCCATCTCGCGCGTGCGCTGCGCGGCGAGGATGGTGAAGGTGTTGTGGATGACCAGCGCGGCCACCAGCATGGCCACCGCGCCGAACATGAACAGCCCCAGCATCACCAGGCGGGTGTTCGCACCGGCCGCCGCCGCCAGCTCGTCGGCCAGCTGCGCGCCCGTCCGCACCCGGTACGCGGGACCGGCCGCCGCCGCGACCGCCCGCTCCAGCCCGGGTGCCGCTCCCGCGACGTCGATCTCCGCGTAGCCGCCGGCCCCTGTCATGCGGCGCGCGGTGTCCACGGTGAAGCCGACCGCGCCCGTGTACGCGAGCATCTGGTCGACGCCGGTGTCGACCAGGCCCACGAGCCGGAAGCGGTGTGCGTCGCCCTCGTGGTCGAGCACGGTGATCGTGTCGCCGATCCGGAACCCCTGGGCCTCGGCGGTGTTCTCGTCGAGGACGGCGGCCCCGTCGTCCGTTCCTGGCCCGGCGCCGGCGACGACGGCCGTACGGTCGAGGCGCCCCCGCACGACGGACACGGCGGTCGTGGGCGCGTCACCCGCGGTCTTGCCGTCCTTGCCGAGCACCGGCGCGCTGCCGCGGACGAGGCCCTGGGCCTCGCTCACGCCGGGAAGCGCGCGCAGCCGCTCCAGCAGCTCCTCCGGCAGCTCGCCGCCGCCCTCCCCGGGCAGCACGACGACGTCCACCTTGCCCGCGTCGGCCGTGACCCGCTGGGCGAATCCGGCCTGCACGGTGTCGTTCAGCACGAACGTCCCCGCGACGAAACCCACTCCCAGCACGATCGCCACGAACGTGAGCAGCAGCCTCAGCCGGTGCGCGCGCAGCCCGGCCAGCGCGGTCGTCAGCACCTCACGCCTCCAGCCGGACGAGGGTGTCAGAGACGGTCTCGGGCGTCGGCCCCGACACCTCGGTGACCAGCTCGCCGTCGCGCAGGAACACCACCCGCCCCGCGTACGAGGCCGCCACCGGGTCGTGGGTGACCATGACAATGGTCTGGCCCAGCTCACGGACGCAGGCGCGCAGGAACGACAGGATCTCCGCCCCGCTGCGCGAGTCGAGGTTCCCCGTGGGCTCGTCGGCGAAGATCACCTGAGGCTTGCTGATGAGCGCCCGCGCCACGGCCACCCGCTGCTGCTGGCCGCCCGACAGCTCCGACGGGCGGTGCGCCAGCCGGTCGCGCAGGCCGACCGTCTCGACGACCCGGTCGAACAGCGTCTCGTCGGCCTGCCGGCCCGCGATGTCGAGCGGCAGGCGGATGTTCTGCTCGGCCGTCAGGCTGGGCAGCAGGTTGAACGACTGGAAGACGAACCCGATCCGCTCCCGGCGCAGCAGCGTGAGCCGCCGGTCGCTGAGGCCCGTCAGCTCCACGTCGCCGACGCGCACGCTGCCCGACGTGGCGGTGTCGAGGCCCGCCAGGCAGTGCATGAGGGTCGACTTCCCGGAGCCCGACGGCCCCATGATGGCGGTGAACGCCCCGGTCGCGAAGGACACGTCCACCCCGCGCAGGGCCTGGACGCGGGCGTCCCCCTCGCCGTACACCTTCGTCAGAGCTCTGGCCACCACCGCGGGAGGCGCCGGGGTCTCGGTGAGCGTCACATTCACTCCTGAGTCGCGATTGGTCGGTGCGACTCACGCTAGGAGCGCGATCTCCGCGATCCATGGGCCTTGAGGAGGGACTTCGGGTGCGACCCTGGACGACCCCCGTCAGACCTGCGGCCGACCCGACGGCACCACCAACCCCGATTCGTACGCGTACACCACCACCTGCGCGCGGTCACGCAACCCCAGCTTGGCCAGCACCCGTCCCAGATGCGTCTTCACCGTCGCCTCCGCGACCCCCAGCCGAGTCGCGATCTCCGTGTTGGACAGGCCGCGCGCCACCATGAGCAGCACCTCCCGCTCGCGCGGCGTCAGCTCGTCGGCCGGCACCGGCGTCCCCGCCGGCAGCTGGGCGGCGAACCTGTCGAGCATCCGCCGCAGCGTGGTCGGCGCGACCACGGCGTCGCCCATGTGCACCACCCGGATCGCGTCGATCAGATCGCCGGGCGGCACGTCCTTCAGCAGGAACCCGGCGGCGCCCGCCTTGACCGCCGCGAACGCGTACTCGTCGAGGTCGAACGTCGTGAGGATCAGCACCTTCGGGCCGTCGATGCGGCGGGTCGCCTCGACGCCGTCCATGACGGGCATGCGCACGTCCATGAGGACGACGTCCACCTCCGTCGTCGCGAGCACCTCCAGCGCCGCAGCTCCGTCGCCGGCCTCGGCGACCACCTCGATGTCCGGCTGGGCGCCGAGCACCATGCGGAACCCCGCCCGCAGCAGCTCCTGGTCGTCGACCAGCATCACCCGTATCACGCCCGCCCGCCCTTCACGCCGCCGTCGCCATGGGCAACCGGGCCAGCACCTCGAAACCGCCGCCCGGCCGCGGACCCGCCGACACCGCGCCACCGTACATGCCGGCCCGCTCGCGCATGCCGATCAGCCCGTGACCGCCGGAACTCCCCGCCGCCGCGCCCCGCCCGTCGTCGGTCACGCGGACGAGCAGGTCGAGCCCTGTGTAGTCGAGCTCCACCGTGGCCCGCGCCCCCGCGCCGCCGTGCTTCAGCGTGTTCGTCAGCGCCTCCTGGACGATGCGGTAGACCGTCAGCTGCTGCCCCTCGGGCAACGGCGCGGGAGCGCCCTCGACGCGCAGCCGGGCGGGCACCGCGGACCCTCGGACGAGCTCCTCCAGCTGGCCGAGACCGGGTTGCGGGGTGTAGTCGGTGCTCTCCGCCTCGTTCTCGCGCAGGACGCCGACCAGCCGGCGCATCTCCGCCAGCGCGGCACGTCCCGTCGCCGAGATCGTGCCGACGGCCTGCCGGGCCTGCTCGACATCGCCGTCCATCGCGTACGCGGCCCCGTCGGCCTGCACGACCATGACGCTGACGTGGTGCGCCACGACATCGTGCAGTTCCCTGGCGATGCGCGCCCGTTCCGCGGCGGCCGCCATCCTGGCCTGCTGGTCGCGTTCTCGTTCGGCTCGCTCGGCCCGTTCCTCCAGCCCCTCCAGGTAGCGTCTGCGCGTGCCGGCGTACAGGCCGGTCAGCCACACCGCGACCACGAGGATCGAGCCGCTGGTGAACATGCCGAGGGTCGGGTTGTCCCAGCCGACCAGCGCCAGCAGCACGCCGAGCTCCGTCACCAGCAGCGCCGCCAGCGCCCACCGGAACGCGCACCGGAAGGCCACCGCGTAGAGCGCGATGAGCACGGCGAGGTTGGCCAGCAGCGGCGCGGTGCCCCCGAGCCACTGACCGAAGCTCACCAGCGCGACGACCGCGAACGACGCGACCGGACGCGAGACCCACAGCAGCGGCGCGAGCAGCGCGGCCGACAGGGCCAGGTACAGCGCGACGCCGGGCAGCTGGCTCGACGGGGCCGCCACCGCGTACGGGACCGTCAGGCCGGCGCACAGCGCCGCGAGGGGAGCCACCCGCAGGGCGGCCGCCGACCTCTCGTGGCGCCTGGACCAGGCGCGAACGTTGCCGAACACATCCTCACGATAGAGATTTCGGCGCCGCCGTCCGTCCGCCTGAAGGCTGAAGTACGGGTACGACCCTGGTCTGACTCGGCCGGTGGTCGTGCCAAGCGCTTACACAGGGCTTACGGTGGATTTGCCATCCTCTAATACCGGGAGCGCCCTTCACGGGCGAGTAAAGGGAGATCGTGATGGCGGATCATGATCGACACGCCGGGTCGCGCGGCGAAGAGGAAGCGCCGCGCGACCCGACCTCCGCCCCAGACCCCGGCCACCGGCCGGACACGTTCCCAGCACTCAAGTACGGCGAGCAGGCCGACCACCCCTACGCCTTCATCCCACCCGGCATCCCACCCGCCATCCAGACCGGCATCTCACCCGGCATTGCCCTCGACTCGCCGCCCGCCGATGCCGTCGATCGCCCGCCGGGCCTCCGCGACTGGCTGGGCCGCAGGAAGACGCAGGTCGCCGGCGCGGGAGCACTCGGCCTCGTGGTCGGCGCCCTGCTCGGCGGCATCACCGTGAGCGCCTTGTCCGACCTCACCCCGAGCCCCGACGACATCGTGGTGCGCGAAGAAGGTTCCGTCTTACCGCCCGACATGCGCGGAGAGTGCTACCAAGAGGACGGCGCCCTCTACTGCGTCCTCCCCCCACCCGACCCCGACCCCACCTGGGCCGGCTGATCAAGGGGCGGGAATTCGCAGACCGAAAGTAGTCATCTGTAGGGCCGGTGGGATTCGAACCCACACTGACAGCCACCTAAAGACTGCGCCTCTGCCATTGGGCTACGACCCCTTTTTCGTCTTTCCCCTGCCGGCGTAATTGTCGGTCTGGGAATGACAGTTCGGGCACAGAAAGCGGAGATTCTCCATTCGATTGTCGAGCCAGTCTCCGTTGATGTGGTCGACATGGAGCGTCAGCGGCTTCCTTTGCCACGTGCCGCCAATCCTACAGCCTGCGCACGCGTACGGGACCCCCGCTTCACGCAACGCGCGGCGCAACACAGGCGCCTTCTCCCGGATGGAACCGGCCGGGCGCAGCGCGAGAACCTGCTCATAAGGCCGCAGGGTGAGCGGACGCCTGCCTTTGCCATGGGCTTGACCGACGAAGTGAGAAGTGTCGATGTCGAAGTGCTTCAACCGCCGGCTGATGTGGGCATGGCTGCCGCCCGTCCACTTGATGCCGAGACGCCTCAGCACGTCGGCCACGCTCCGGGATTGCGCGGCCGCCTCGGCGAGCATCTCTCGGGAATACTTGATATAAGCCGCCATGGCGCCCGAGCATAGAAAACGCCACCGACATTGTCGGGTCGATTCTCGCCGAAAGGGGGCGTTCGGCAGGTCCTACCGTGGAGGGTTTCCCGGAATCAGGACAGGCCGAGTTTCTTGGTGAGGGAGGCTACGTGGCCGGTGGCTTTCACGTTGTAGAGGGCCAGTTCGATCTTGCCGTCGGGGTCGATGACGAAGGTCGAGCGGATCACGCCGACGACCTCCTTGCCGTACAGCTTCTTGGTGCCGTACGCGCCGTAGGACTGGTGGACGGACAGGTCGGTGTCGGAGAGCAGCGGGAAGGTGAGGGCGTCGCGCTCGGCGAACGTGGCCAGCTTCGCGGGCTTGTCCTTCGACACGCCGAGCACCACGAATCCTTCGGCGGTCAACCGGCTGAGGTTGTCGCGGAAGTCGCACGCCTGCTTGGTGCAGCCGGGCGTCATCGCGGCGGGGTAGAAATAGAGGATCACTCGCTTGCCGCGGTAGGTCTCAAGGGAGACCGTGCTGCCGTCGGCGGCGGTAAGCGTGAACTCGGGCGCGGCGTCGCCGGGCGCGAGCCTGGTTTCGGTCACTGGGCCTCCTCGTGTTCCTCCCGCCCAACCTACCGGGCCAACTTACCGGGCTGGCCGTTGTGCCGGAGGCGGCGCCGACCTGACAGACTGATCACGACCACAAAACGGACCGGGCGAGGCGTACGGTCGAAGGGAGAGCCATGGCTGAGACCGATCCTGACGAGCTGGAGCGGCAGATCGCGCGGACGCGCGCGGAGCTGGCGCGGACGGTCGATGCCATCGCCGACCGGGTGAGCCCGAAGCGGGTCAAGGAGCGCACGGTGGCCGACCTCAAGGAGCGGGCCGGGCATTTCGTGGCGTCCGTGGGCGACGTCCTGGGGATCACGCCGCAGCCGGTGGAGTACGGCGACGACGCCGAGCGGGTGTGGGACGACCAGCGTGCCGAGCTCGGGCCGGTGCTGATCGGCGTCGGGGCGGTGCTGGTCGTCGGAGCGGCCGTCGTCCTGTGGCGCCGCCGTCGCCGCCGCGCCTGATCCAGGGGACGCGAGGGCCTGGGGCTTGTAGTACCGGTTCCTGAGCGGGATCGCCCGCTGGGGGGAAGGTAGTGGGGGCGTCCGGTCAGAGGAAGGTCTGGCCTTCGCCTCTGTAGGTGGGGATCGAGGCGACCAGTTGGTCGTCCTCGACGAGGTGGAGGGTGTCGAAGCGTTCGCACAGCTCGCCCGCCTTGGCGTGCCTGAACCACACGCGGTCGCCGATCCGCAGGTCTTCGGCGGCGCGGCCGATCAGCGGCGTCTGCACCTCGCCCGCCCCTTCGTCGGGTGAGTAGCGCAGCCCGGCCGGCAGGTACGGCTGGGGCAGGCGGCTCGGCCCGGCGGAGCCTGAGGCGGGGTAGCCGCCGCCGAGCACGGTCACGGTGTCGGGGGCCGGGCGGCGTACCACCGGCAGGGCGAACAGCGCCGCCGGCCGGCCGGCGAAGCGCCGGTAGAAGTCGAACAGCCGCGGGTGGAAGAAACCCGACCCGGCCGCCACCTCGGTGATGGCCTTCTCGCGTACGGTCCGCTCGACCGATCCGGTGCCGCCGCCGTTGACGAAGTCGAGGTCGGCGACCCGGCGGACGGCGTTGACGATGCGTCCCCGTCGGATGACGAGGTCGCGGGCCGAGCGCGCCTGCATGAACCGGACGGCGCGGGCGTACAGGGGCCGGTCAGGGGGGTCGTCGCCGACCCCGGCGATCTGCGCTTCGTACGCCATCAGTCCCGACAGCCGGAAGCCGGGGCGTTTGGCGACGGCGGCGGCGAGGTCGGCGGCCTGTTCCGGCTCGCGGACGGGGGAGCGCAGCGCCCCGGCGCGGAACCTGCCGCCGAAGGCGACGTACGAGGCGTCGATGTCGAGGCAGAGCCGGATCTCCGAGCGCGGGTGCGTCGCTGAGACGGCGTCCTCGATGAAGTCGAGGTGGGCGGGGGAGTCGACGATGACGGTGATCTCGCGTGCGGCCCTGGGGTCGCCGGCGAGGGCGGCGAGCGCGTGCCGGTCGGCGGTGGGGTAGGCGACGAGGATGTCGGTGAAGCCGTGGGAGGCGAGCCAGAGCGCCTCGGGCAGCGTGTACGCCATGACGCCGCGGAAGCCGTCCATGGCGAGGATGCGTTCCAGCAGCGGACGGCTGCGCACCGACTTGCTGGCCACCCTGATGGGCTTGCCCGCGGCGCGCCGGACGAGGTCGGCGGCGTTGGCGCGCAGGGCCGCCAGGTCGACGACGGCGAAGGGGGGTTCGAGGGCCGCTGTGGCGCGGTCGTAGCGCTGGCGGTCGTCCATACCAGCAGCGTAACGACATATCGCGCAAAGTGAAGATGAGACCGCGTCGCGTTCACCGCCGGGGCCGTAATGATCGGGCAAACGGGCGGCGAGGGCGCGGTACCGCTGCGCGCGTCCCCGTGTAGGTGTGTCGGTTGTGATGACCACGCTTCAGCAGATGCTGCCCGGTGTCGGCGCCGCTCCGCGCAACGCCGGCCTGCGCCGGGCGAGCAGGGTGCTCAGGCCCGCGCGTACCCTCGCGGGCGTCATGGTCGCGCTCACGGTGGCCGTGGGGCTGGGGGCGACGGCCGCGGAGATCGTCTCGGCGCTGCTCGGCTCCCCGCTCGGATGGGTGCCGGTGAACGAACTGGTCGACCTCGCGGGCAGGACGACATGGCCGCAGGCGGACGCGGTGGCCCTCGTCCTCGCGGGGACCGGCGCGCTGTTGCTGCTGCTCGCGATCGTTCCGGGGCGCTGCACGCTGGTGCCGGTGGAGACGTCCGACCCGCTGATCGTCATCGGCATCACCCGTACGGGCCTGCGCCGCACGCTGCGCGCCGCGGCCCAGCAGGTGGCGGGCGTGGACAAGGCCAGGGTACGGCTGTGCAGCCGGACCATCGAGGTCACGGTCGTGACCTCCGAGGAGACGCCGGGCGCGATGCTGCGGCAGGTCGGCATCGCCGTGGGCGACCGCCTCGCGGGCGTCGGCACGCTCGGCACGGGCGAGGTCGTCGTCCGACTGCGCAGGAAGGGCGGCGTCTGATGCGCCAGTACGCCGGCAACCGCATCGGTCTCGCCGTCGTCGGCGGGACGCTGCTCGGCCTCGGCGGTTACGCCTGGCTGCGCGGTCGCGACCTGTTCTTCGACCTGCCGCCGCACGCGAAGCTGTTGCCCGCCCCGTTGCAGCGCGTCCTGGCAGAGGAGCCGTGGCCGCTGTGGCTGCTGTCGTTCGGCCTGCTGGTGCTCGCCCTGGTGGCGCTGCGCTGGCTGCTGTTCGCCCTCGGCTGGGGCCGCCGCGGCGCGCACAGCGGTACGGGTACGGCGATGCTGTTCGTGGGCCTGAAAGGCGTGGACGGTCTGAGCCGGGCCGGCGTCCGCACGACCGGTGACCGCCTGCGGGTCGCCCTGTCGTGTCCGTCAGCGGCCGACGTGGGGACGATCGTGAGCAAGCTCGACCAGGACATCGTGGGCCGCATCAGGCGGGAGGTCGCGGACGACGAGACCGGGGCCGTCGTCCGCCTCCACGTGCGTCGCTAGTCAGCACTCGATCACGTTGACGGCCAGGCCGCCGCGTGAGGTCTCCTTGTACTTGTCGAGCATGTCGCGGCCGGTGTCGCGCATCGTCTTGATGGCCTTGTCGAGGGCCACGAAGTGGCGTCCGTCGCCACGCAGCGCGATGCGGGCCGCGGTGATGGCCTTGTTGGAGGCCACCGCGTTGCGCTCGATGCAGGGGATCTGCACGAGGCCGCCGATCGGGTCGCAGGTCAGGCCGAGGTTGTGCTCGATGCCGATCTCGGCGGCGTTCTCCACCTGCTCGGGAGTGCCGCCGAGGACCTCGGTGAGTCCCGCGGAGGCCATCGAGCAGGCCGAGCCCACCTCGCCCTGGCAGCCGACCTCGGCGCCGGAGATGGAGGCGTTCTCCTTGAACAGCACGCCGATCGCGCCGGCCGTGAGCAGGAAGCGGATCACGCCCTCGTCGTCGGCGCCGGGGACGAACCGCGTGTAGTACGTGAGCACGGCCGGGATGATGCCGGCGGCGCCGTTGGTGGGCGCGGTGACGATCCGGCCGCCGGCGGCGTTCTCCTCGTTGACCGCCAGCGCGAACAGCGTCACCCAGTCGATCGCCTGCAGCGGGTCCTTCTCGGCGGGTTCGGTCTGCAGCCGGCGGTGGAGCTGGTTGGCGCGCCGTCGCACCTTCAGCCCGCCGGGCAGGACGCCTTCCTTGGAGATGCCGCGGGCCACGCACTCGGACATGACCTGCCAGAGGCGCAGCAGGCCCGCGCGGATCTCCGCCTCGGTGCGCCCGAACGCCTTCTCGTTCTCCAGCATGAGGCCGGAGATGGAAAGGCCGGTGGCGGAGCAGTGCTTGAGCAGTTCCTCGCCGGTGGTGAAGGGGTAGGGCAGGACGGTGTCGTCGGGCTTGATGCGGTCGGCGCCGGTGGCGTTCTCGTCGACGACGAAGCCGCCGCCGACCGAGAAGTAGACCTTCTCGCGGACCGTGGCGCCCGATTCGTCGTAGGCGGTGAAGCGCATGCCGTTGGGGTGCTCGGGCAGCGAGATCCTGCGTTCGAAGACGAGGTGCTCGCCGACGACGAAGGGGATCTCGTGGGTGCCGTACAGCTTGAGGGTGCCCGACTCGCGCATCGCGGCGATGCGGGCGTCGACGGTGTCGACGTCGACGAGTTCGGGCTTCTCGCCGGACAGGCCGAGCAGGACCGCCTTGTCGCTGCCGTGGCCCTTGCCGGTCAGGCCGAGTGAGCCGTACAGGATGGCCTCGACGCGGGCGACCCGGTCGAGCAGGCCGTCCTGGTGGAGGCCGCGGGCGAACTTGTGCGCCGCGGCCATCGGGCCGCCGGTGTGGGAGCTCGACGGGCCGATGCCGATTTTGAACAGATCGAAGACGCTGATCGCCATTGATGCGCCTTTCGGGGTTGAAGGCCGGGGCCCGTGACGGGCCCCGGCAGGCCAAGGATCAGGACTCGCCGGAGGTGAGCGCGGTGTACTCGGCGGGCGAGAGCAGGTCCTCGGGGTCGCCTTCCATGCGCACCCGGAACATCCACCCCTCGCCGTACGGGTCGCTGTTGACCAGGCTCGGGTCGTCGACGACGTTCTGGTTCACCTCGACGACCTCGCCGCCGACCGGCGCGTAGATCTCGTTCACCGACTTGGTGGACTCCACCTCGCCGACGGAGTCACCCTGCGCGACGCTCGCGCCGACGTCCGGGAGCTGCACGTAGACGACGTCGCCAAGGGCGTCGGCCGCGAAGGCCGTGACGCCGACGGTCACCGTGAGGCCGTCGTCAAGGCCGGCCACCCACTCGTGCTCCTTGGTGTAGCTCAGGTCGTCAGGGATGTTGCTCACTTGTTCCTCCTGTAAAAGGGCAGCTCGACCACGTCCATGGGTTCTTGGCTGCCCCGGATGTCCACAGCCAGGCCTGAGTCGGCGCCGGTGTCGACGTAGGCCATCGCGATGGGCTTGCCCAGACTCTGGGAGGGCGCACCGCTCGTGACCTCGCCGACGACGGCGCCGTCCTTGGTGACCGGGTAGCCGTGACGCGGCACCCGGCGGCCCCGGGCGACCAGCCCGACGAGACGGCGTCGGGGCGTGTCGTCCTTGACCGCCTCGAGCGCCGACCTGCCGACGAAGTCGCCCGGCTTGTCGAATTTCACCACCCGGCCCAGCCCCGCGTCGAACGGAGTGAGCTCGGCGCTCAGCTCGTTGCCGTACAGCGGCATGCCGGCTTCGAGTCTGAGCGTGTCGCGGCTGGACAGGCCGGCGGGCTTGAGCCCGAACGGCTCGCCCGCCGCGGTGATCGCGTGCCAGAGCGGCACGGCGTCCTGGTTGGCGACGAACAGTTCGAAACCGTCCTCGCCGGTGTAGCCGGTGCGGGCGATGAGCGCCCGGCGGCCGTCCACGAGGCCGGGCAGCCCCGCGTAGTACTTGAGCGTGTCGAGGTCGGCGTCGGTGAGCGTGGAAAGGATCTCCTGGGCGCGCGGGCCCTGGACGGCGATCAGCGCGTACTGGTCGGAGCGGTCCTCGACCACCGCGTCGTACGCCTTCGCGCGCTCCTTCAGCTCGACCGCGACCATCTCGTAGTTCGAGGCGTTCGCGACGACCATGAACTCCTCGTCGCCGAGCCGGTAGACGATGAGGTCGTCGAGCACCCCGCCGCGCTCGTTGACGATCATGGTGTAGCGGGCGCGTCCGGGCACGAGCGCCGACAGGTGGCCGACCAGCGCGTGGTCGAGAGCCTCGCCGGCCTGCGGCCCGGTCACGAAGATCTCGCCCATGTGCGAGAGGTCGAACAGACCGGCCGCCTCGCGTACGGCCCGGTGCTCGGCGGACTCGCTGCCGTACCGGAGGGGCATGAGCCATCCGGCGAAGTCGGTCAGGGTGGCGCCCAGGCTTTCGTGGATGTCACGTAGCGGCGTCGGTCGGGACATTTGTCGCACCTTTGGACGGGATCGGATGCCAGCATCCTCCCCCTCTGTCATCGATGCCTGAGAGCTTCGCCCGAGTTTTGCCGGACTTTCACCTTCGGCGAGGCCCCGTGGGCCTGCTTTCCAGAGGTCACCTCCGAACAGGAGATCAGGCGAACGGGCGGCCTGCCAGCGACCCTGGCGGCTGTCCACTCGGCAGATCTCTTGTTCGCGTCCGCGCGGTCCTTTGCCTTGAGAGGTTCGCGGGGAGGGCTTGCTCCTTCAGGGACCACTGACCGGCTGTCAGGGTGCTCTCCCGCGCGGTTTCGCCGGTGATGCCCGCCAGCCTAGTGCCGTGACGGGGGTGTTGTCGCGTCCGGGTGGATTCGGGCGTGACGAACGCTTCGTGTCAGCATGCCCGGACGAGAGCCTCGATGACCAGGTGGTCCTCGCCCGCCTCGGGATGCCACTGCACCGCGAGGGCGAATCCTTCGGTGTCGAGCTCGACGGCCTCGACGGTGCCGTCCTCGGCGACGGCGGAAACCGTCAGGCCCGGGGCGAGGCGGTCGACGGCCTGATGGTGGGCGTGGGGGACGGTCACCGGCTGCTCGCCGAGGATCTTGGCCAGCCGGGTGCCCGGCAGCGGCGTCACCGGCAGGTGCCCGAACCGTCCCGGCGCGGGGGCGTGGCCCTCGTGCCCGACCACGTCGGGCAGGTGCTGGTGCAGGGTCCCGCCCAGCGCGACGTTGAGCACCTGCAGCCCGCGGCAGATGCCGAGGTACGGCAGGCCCCGGTCGAGGGCCGCGGCGAGCAGCGCGAACTCGCTCTCGTCGCGGGCCTGCCGCAGGTAGCCGGTGCGCTCGTGCGGCGGCTCGCCGTAGCGGGCCGGGTCGACGTCGCCGCCACCGGCCAGGATCAGCGCGTCGAGCCCGCGTAGCGCCGCGACCGGGTCGCCGGCCGGCGGCAGCAGGACGGGCTGGCCGCCGGCGCGGACGACCTGCTCCACGTACATGTACGGCAGGAGCGCGACGGGCATGTCGCGCCAGACCGTGAACGAGGCGGGCTCGACGTACGACGTGATGCCGATGACGGGACGCTGGAATGGGCGCTGCACCCTGGAATCTCCCTAGAGCGGTGTGACGTAGGCGCCGGAGATGCCGCCGTCCACCAGGAACTGGCTGGCCGTGATGAACGAGGCGTCGTCGCTGGCCAGGAAGGCGACCGCCGCCGCGATCTCGGACGCCTCGGCGAAGCGGCCGAGCGGGACGTGCACGAGCCGCCGCTGGGCGCGCTCCTGGTCCTTGGCGAACAGCTCCTGCAGCAGCGGCGTGTTGACCGGGCCGGGGCACAGGGCGTTCACCCTGATGCCCTCGCGGGCGAACTGTACGCCGAGCTCGCGGGACATCGCCAGCACGCCGCCCTTGGAGGCGGTGTAGGAGATCTGTGACGTCGCCGACCCGAGGACGGCCACGAACGACGCCGTGTTGACGATCGAGCCCTTGCCCTGCCGCCGCATGTACGGGATGGCGTGCTTGCAGCACAGGTAGACGCTGGTCAGGTTGACCTCCTGGACGCGGCGCCAGGCATCGAGCCCGGTCTCCAGGATCGAGTCGTCGTCGGGCGGCGAGATGCCGGCGTTGTTGAAGGCGATGTCCACGCTGCCGTAGGTGTCGTGCGCCGTCGCGTACATGCGGACGACGTCGTCCTCGACGGTCACGTCGGCCCGCACGAACAGGCCGCCGACCTCGGTCGCGGCCTTGACGCCCGCCTCCTCGTCGATGTCGACGCAGACCACCTTGGCGCCCTCGTCGGCGAAGCGGCGGGCCGTGGCCAGCCCGATCCCGCTGCCCGCGCCCGTGATGACCGCCACCCGGTCCTGCAACCGCCGCATATGTGTCACTTTCTACTCACTCTGAGGAGATGAAGACGTTCTTGGTCTCGGTGAACGCCGTGAGGGCGTCCGGGCCGAGCTCCCTGCCGAGGCCCGACTGCTTGAAGCCGCCGAACGGGGTCCAGTAGCGGACCGAGGAGTGGGAGTTGACCGACAGCGCGCCCGACTCGACGGCCCGCGCCACGCGCAGCGCCCGGCCGACGTCGCGGGTCCAGATGGAGCCGCTCAGCCCGTACGGGGTGTCGTTGGCGATGCGGACGGCCTCCTCCTCGTCCGCGAACGGCACGACCGACACGACCGGCCCGAAGATCTCCTCGGTGAAGGCCCGGTCGGTGGGCTCGGGGGTGAGCACCGTCGGAGGGAACCAGTAGCCCCTGCCCTGCGGGCACGCGCCCTGCAGGTAGGGGTCGTGGACGAAGCCGCGGACGCGTTCCAGGTGCTCGGCGCTGATCAGCGGGCCCATCTCGGTGGCCTCGTCGAGCGGGTCGCCGACCTTCACCGCGCGTACGGCCTCGGCGAGGCGGTCCATGAACGCGTCGTACACGGAGGACTGGACGAGGAGGCGGGAGCGGGCGCAGCAGTCCTGCCCAGAGTTGTCGAAAACAGCATAAGGAGCGGTTTTTGCCGCTTTTTCCAGGTCTGCGTCAGCGAAGACGATATTTGCGGACTTGCCGCCCAACTCCAGTGTCAGCCGCTTGACCTGCGCCCCCGCCTTGGCGGCGATCTCCTTGCCCACCTCGGTCGAGCCGGTGAACACGATCTTGGCGACGTCCGGATGCTCGACCAGCCGCGCCCCCGCGACCTCGCCCAGCCCTGGCACGACCTGGAGCACCCCTTCCGGCAGGCCCGCGGCCAGGGCCAGCTCCGCCAGCCGCAGCGCGGTCAGCGGCGTCCACTCGGCCGGCTTGACGATCACCGTGTTGCCGGCCGCCAGCGCGGGCGCCACGCCCCACGACATGATCAGCATCGGGAAGTTCCACGGCACGATGACCCCGACCACGCCCAGCGGCTCCTGGAACGTGACGTCCAGGCCGCCCGGCACCGGGATCTGCCTGCCGTGGTTGCGCTCGGGCGCCCCGGCGTAGAAGTGCAGCACGTCGCGTACGGTGCCGGCCTCCCAGCGGGCGTTGCCGATCGGGTGACCGGCGTTGGTCAGCTCGAGCCGGGCGAGCTCCTCCGCGTGCTCGCCCACCAGGTCGGCGAAGCGCCGCAGCAGCCGCGCCCGGTCGCCCGGCGACACCTCGCGCCAGGAGGCGTACGCCGTCCGCGCCCGCTCCACCGCCCGGTCGACCTCGGCCGCGTCGGCCGGTTCGACGTCGGCGACGACCTCTTCGGTCGCCGGATTGACGATCTTCATGCGTCCCCGTCACATTCGTTCGAAACCACGGAACAGCTCCCAGTCGGTCACCGCCGCGTCGAAGGCGGCCAGCTCCACCCGCGCGTTGTTGGCGTAGTGCTCGACCACGTCGTCGCCGAACGCCGTATGGGCCAGCTTCGAGGCCTCGAACAGCGCCAGCGCGTCGCGCAGCGTGTGCGGCACGGTCTCGGCGCCCGAGTCGTAGGCGTTGCCCTCGAAGGGGTCCTCCAGCGGCAGCTCGGCGTCGATGCCGTGCAGCCCGGCCGCCACCAGCGCGGCCACCGCGAGGTACGGGTTGACGTCGCCGCCGGGGACGCGGTTCTCCAGGCGCAGCGAGGAGTCGTGGCCGACCAGCCGCAGCGCGCACGTGCGGTTGTCGAGGCCCCACTTGACGGCCGTGGGGGCGAAGCTGCCGGGGACGAAGCGCTTGTAGGAGTTGACGTTGGGGGCGTACATGAGGGTCAGTTCGCGCAGGAAGGCGAGCTGACCGGCGACGAAGCGGGCGCCCAGCGGCGACAGCCCGTAAGGGCCCTCGCCCGCCATCACCGGCAGGCCGTCGCGGTCGCGCAGCGAGAGGTGGATGTGGCATGAGTTGCCCTCGCGCTGGTTGGGCTTGGCCATGAACGTGATCGACCGGCCCTCCTGGGCGGCGATCTCCTTGGCCCCCGTCTTGTAGATGACGTGGTTGTCGCACGTGCGCAGGGCCTCGTCGAAGCGGAAGGCGATCTCGTGCTGGCCGAGGTTGCACTCGCCCTTGGCCGACTCGACGTACAGGCCCGCGCCCTCCATCTCGCGCCGGATGCGGCGCAGCAGCGGCTCGACGCGGGCGGTGCCGAGCAGGGAGTAGTCGACGTTGTAGAGGTTGGCGGGGGTCAGGTCGCGGTACGCGCGCCGCCACGCGTCCTCGTAGCTGTCGTCGTAGACCACGAACTCCAGCTCGGTGCCGACGTGGGCGGTCAGGCCGCGCTCGGCCAGGCGGGCGAGCTGCCGGCGCAGGATCTGGCGGGGCGAGGCGGTCACGTCGGCGCCGTCCTCCCAGGCGAGGTCGGCCATGACCAGCACGGTGCCCTCGTGCCAGGGCACCCGGCGCAGCGTCGTGAGGTCGGGCTTCATCACGAAGTCGCCGTACCCGCGATCCCAGGACGACATCGCGTAGCCGGTCACGGTGTTCATCTCGACGTCGACGGCCAGCAGGTAGTTGCACCCTTCCGAGCCGTGGTGCAGCACCTCTTCGAGGAAGTAGCGCGCGGACAGCCGTTTGCCCTGGAGCCTGCCCTGCATGTCGGCGATGGCGAGCAGCACGGTGTCGACGTGGCCGAGTGCCACCTCGTCGCGCAGTTCGTGGACGGACAGGAACCCCGTCGTCGAAGGATCGCTCACGCTACGCCGCTCCGATCTGGCCTGACGCGCTCACCCGTTGATTGGGCTAGTCTCAGACCATTGATCAGTACGTCGGGATCATCTGTCAAGACCTGAGGACATGTTGGACGAGTCGCCGCGATTCATGACGGTGTTGCGCCCCGTGCGGGCCGGCAACGCCTTCGAGGAGACCGTGGAACGGCTGCTGCAGGCCATCAAGCTCGGCGTGGTCGGCAGGGGCGACAAGCTGCCGCCCGAGCGCGAGCTGGCCGCCCGACTGGGCATCAGCCGGGTGACCCTGCGCGAGGCCATCCGGGCGCTGTCCGACGCCGGCTACCTCGACGTCCGCCGGGGGCGGTACGGCGGCGCGTTCGTCACCTACGAGCCGCCCTCGCCAGGCCCCGGCGACCTGCGGCAGGCGGTGAACGAGATGGGCGTGGCCGAGCTGTCGGACGTGCTCACCTTCCGGCTGGCCGTGGAGTGCGGCGCGGCGCAGGTGCTGGCCACCACCGAGCTCACCGACGAGCAGCGCGGCGTGCTGCTGCGCAGGCTGTCGGAGCTGGAGGCGGCCGGGCTGGACGACTACCGCCGCCTCGACACCGCCTTCCACCTGTCGATCGCGGAGCTGACCGGCTCGTCCCTGCTCGCCACGACCTGCGCCGACGCCCGTCTGCGGATCGCCGACCTGCTGAACGCCATCCCCATGCTGCAGGTCAACCTGGAGCACTCCGGCGGGCAGCACCGGGCCATCGTCGAGGCCATCCTCGCCGGAGACCCCGACGCGGCGCGCCGGGCGGTCGCCGAACACCTGGAGGGAACCGCGGCGCTCCTGCGCGGCTTCTTGACCTGAGCCGCGCTCCCGCGCGGCGTCGAGTGCGTGCGGACGGCTCGTACCATCGACTCAAAGCGCTGATTTGTCGGGGTCATGGGTAACTGGTTTCAGCAGAGCATCATCGCCACGGGACGGCTGCCGCTGTTCTGCTTCTTCGTCATGCTCATCGTGGCGTTCATGGCGACCCGCATCAACGTCCGGCTGATTCGGGCGAAGGTCGGCTGGTTCCGCGACGTCAACGTGGGTGAGATGCACATCCACCACGTGGTGTTCGGCGTGATCCTCATGCTGGTCGGCGGCGTCACCATGCTCGTGGTGCCACCGGGCTCGCAGGTCGGCACGGCTGTGGCGGCGTCGGTGTTCGGCGTCGGGTCGGCGCTCGTGCTGGACGAGTTCGCGCTGATCCTGCACCTGCACGACGTCTACTGGGAGGAGGAGGGGCGCACGTCGGTCGACGCGGTCTTCATCGCGGTCGCCGTCACGGGGCTTCTCCTCATGGGGTTGCGCCCGCTCACCTGGGACTACGGCAACCTGGTCAACCCCGCCGCGCTCATCGTGGCCAACCTGGTGCTCGCCGTCATCACCCTGCTCAAGGGCAAGATCTGGACGGGCATGGCCGGGCTGTTCGTGCCGCCGATGCTGGTGGTCGGGGCCATCCGGCTGGCCCGCCCCGGGTCGCCGTGGGCGCGCTGGTTCCTCGCCGAGCGCTCGCCGCGCAAGCTGGCCCGCGCCGTCCACCGGGAGGAACGCTGGCGCCGTCCGGTGATCAGGGTGAAGATCGCGTTCCAGGAGTTCCTGTCAGGACGCCACGACCTGCCGTCCACCCGCCGGAGCCGACGGCGCGCATGAGCCCGTTCCACGAGCTGCTGCTGCACGCACTCGCCGCGCCCCGCGCGCGCCACGACCTGGTGCTCGCCGGCTCGCACGCGCTGTGGGCGCACGGCCTGAGCCCCCGTACCGGTGACGACCTCACCTTCGCCGTCGCGGCGGGGACGCCGCCGGCGGACGTGGCGCGGGACGTGGCCGCCGCGCTGGGGGAGGCCGGGCTGGAGGCGGAGGTCGCCGAGGTGACGGAGCGGGCCGGTCGCGTGAGCGTCGCGGCGACCGGCCGGGCCTGCGAGATCCACCTCGTGCGCGAAGCGCTCCAGCAGCCCCCGGTCACGTGCGGCGAGCTGCGGGTCGTCGGCGTGGAGGACGCCGCAGGGCTCGTCACGTGCTCCTTCCACGACCGCGGGCTCGTCGGCGACGCCGCCGACGTCGCCGCGCTGGCCGGCCGGTTCTCCCACCGCGACCTCGAACGGCTGGCTCGCTCGCACGACGACGCCTTCTCGACCGCCGAGCTGCTCGCGCGGCTGGAGTTCCTGGACACCTGCTTGGACGCCGCGCCCGACGAGGCGTTCGAGGCGCACGGGCTGGACGAGCGGACGGTCGCGGCGATCCGGGACCTCGCCCGCGCGTGGGTGGAGGACATCAAGCTGCGCCGGGTCGAGGACGGTGACGCCGACTACGACGATCCTGACGTGCCCGAGGTCGACTGAGCCCACGCGGTGAGCTCGGGACGCTTGGCGGCGCGTCCGTCGCCCGAGGAGCGCCCGCGCAACCGGCGGCCGATCCACGGACCGAAGAACGTGGCGACCCAGCGCAGCTCAGCCGTCGCCGTTCCCCAGGCGGTCGCCGCGGGCATCGTGGGCAGCGGACGCCGCCACGCGTCGTCGCTCCCGGGCAGGCCGAGGGCGTGGGCGACCGCGGCGGCGAACCGCGCGTGCCCCTCAGGGCTCGCGTGCAGGCGGTCGGGGCTCCACATGCGGGCGTCGGTGAAGAGCGTCATCGGGTACGTGTCCACCAGCGCGACCCGGTGGCGGCCGGCGGCGTCGCGGAGGCGTTCGTTGAGGTCGAGGACGCGGCCACGGAACGGCCGGGCCAGCGGAACGATCCGTCCGATGTCAGGAAATGTCACCCCGATCACGTGGGCACCCGAGGCCGTCAGGGCCGCGTACATGTCCTCCACCGCCGCCGCCACGCGCGCGGCGTCGAAGCCGGGACGGGTGAGGTCGTTCATCCCCGCCATGACCGTGGCGAGGTCGGGACGCAGCTCCAGCGCGACGGGCAGCTGCTCGTCGCGGATCTGGTGCGCCAGCCGGCCGCGGACCGCGAGGTTGGCGTAACGCAGGCCGGGCTCGGCGCGGGCGAGGTGCTCGGCGAGGCGGTCCGCCCAGCCGCGATGGCCCCGGACGTCGTCGCCGTCGCCTAATCCCTCGGTCTGGCTGTCGCCGAGCGCGACGTACCGCGCGTAGGCGGTCATGAGGTCTCCCCTTCGGTACGGGCGGCGGCGCGCTCGGTCAGTGTCCGGGCGGTGCGCAGGCACCACTCGCGCATCTCCCGCTCCAGCCGGCAACCCGCCAGGCAGGACAGGTAGGGGCCGACGCGCTCGCCCTCGCGCAGGAACGTCTCCTCGTCCAGGTCGCCGCGCAGGCGGGCGCAGATCTGCTCGAAGAGTTCGAGCTTGGCGCTCGCCTCCCTGGCCCGCTCCTGGAGCTGCTCGATCACCGGGCCCGGGTCGAGCCGGTCGACGGCGTGCACCTTCACCACCAGGTCGTCACGGATGAGGAGGGGCTTGGCGGGGGCCGCGGCGAAGGCGGCCAGCTCGGCGGCGCCGGCGTCGGTGACGGTGAACACCCGCTTGTTGGGCCGTCCGCGCTGGACGACCTCACGTCCGGCGATCAGGCCGTCGGCCTCCAGGCGGGTCAGCTCGGCGTAGAGCTGCTGGGGGGCGGCGTACCAGAAGTTGGCGACGCCGACGTCGAAGATCTTGGTCAGCTGGTAGCCGCTGTGCTCGCCGCCGAGCAACGCCGCCAGCACCGCATGCCTGAGCGCCACGGCTCACCGGCCTCCGTAGTCATGGAGATGAGTAGTCATGTATTTGACTATAAGTCGCGATTTGTCATGTCGCCAGGGCCTGCGGGGTCAGTAACGACGTGATCGTGTTCGGCGAGGCTCCGGCCCGGGCGCGGCCGCCGTCCAGCGGCCTCAGCTCGCGGCGGCCGTGGTGGCACGTAGCTGTCAACCTAAGTTGACATAGCCAGGATCGTCAATTTAGGTTGACGGGTGTTGGTCGCGTGCTCCCGTTCGTTGGAGCAGATGTCGTGAAAGGAGTCGAGATGGTCAAAGAACTGCTCGTCCACCTCCGCCCACACCGGAAGATCCTGGTGGTCGGCGGATTACTCGGTCTGGTCGGCTCGGCGGCGGGCCTCGCCATGCCGCTGCTGGCGAAATACGTGGTCGACGCCTTCGGCGAGGACCGCCCGATGACCGGGCCCCTGCTCTGGCTGACCGTGGCGGTGCTGGTCGGCGCGGTGGTCGCGGCCGGCGGAAGCTACCTGATGGAACGTACGGGTGAGAACATCGTGCTCGGCGCCCGGCGTGGGCTCGTCGACCGCATGCTGCGGCTGCGGGTCGCCGACGTCGACCGGCTCAACCCCGGCGACCTGCTGTCCCGGGTGACCAGCGACACGACGCTGCTGCGGGCGGTGCTGACGAACGGCATCGTCGAGTCGATCAGCGCGGCGTTCATGCTCGTCGGGGCGATCGTCATGATGGCCACCATGGACGGGGTGCTCCTGCTGGTCACGCTGGGCGTGGTGGCCGTCGTCGGCGGGCTCGTCGGCCTGCTCATGCCGCGCATCCAGCGGGCGCAGACCCAGGCGCAGGAGGCCGTGGGCGAGATGGGCTCCGTACTGGACCGGGCGCTGCAGGCGTACCGGACCGTCAAGGCCAGCGGGGCGGAGGAGCGGGAGATCGCGGTGGTCGCCGACGCGGCCGGGCGCGCCCGCGACCGCGGGCTGCGGGTCGCCGGGTGGACGTCGCTCGCGGGAGTGGCGACGTTCATGGCGGTGCAGATCGCGTTCGTCGCGGTGCTCGGCGTCGGCGGCGCGCGGGTGGCGGCGGGCACGCTGGCGGTGTCGTCGCTGATCGCGTTCCTGCTCTACCTGTTCTACCTCGTCGCGCCGATCGGCCAGCTCGTCCAGGGCGCCGTCCAGCTCCAGCAGGGGCTCGCCGCGATGCGGCGGATCAAGGAGATCGAGGATCTGCCCGCCGAGCCGACCGGCGTCGCCGCCCACGCCTCCGCCGAGGCGATCGGCGTCATCTTCCAGGACGTGACCTTCCGCTACGGCGACGACCGCCCGATGGTGCACGACGGCGTGAGCTTCACGGTGCCGCCCCGCGGCCTGACCGCGCTGGTGGGCCCGTCCGGAGCGGGCAAGTCCACCGTCTTCTCCCTGATCGAACGCTTCTACGAGCACCAGGGCGGCACGATCACCGTCGGCGGACGCGACATCCGCGACTGGCCGCTCGCCGAACTGCGCGCGGCGCTCGGGTACGTCGAGCAGGACGCCCCCGTGCTGGCCGGCACGCTGCGGGAGAACCTGCTCTTCGCCGCCCGCGACGCCACCGAGGACGAGCTGCGCGACGCGATCGCGCGGACCCGGCTGGACGACCTCGTGTCCCGGCTGCCCGAGGGGCTGGAGACGCCGGTCGGGCACCGCGGCGTGCTGCTGTCGGGCGGCGAGCGGCAGCGCGTCGCCATCGCCAGGGCGCTGCTGCGCCGGGCCAGGCTGCTGCTGCTCGACGAGGCCACCTCGCAACTCGACGCGGTCAACGAGCTGCGGCTGCGCGAGGTCGTCGCCGACGCGGCCAAGGACACCACGGTGCTCGTCATCGCCCACCGCCTGTCGACGGTGACCGGCGCCGACCGGATCGTGGTCATGGACGGCGGCCGCGTGCGAGCCGTCGGCACCCACGACGAGCTGCTGGGCCAGGACGATCTCTACAGGGAGCTGGCCGCCACCCAGTTCCTCGCGGGGCAGCCGTTGTAGTCTGCGGGTGACATGAGTGAATTATCTCATTCAGGAGGATTAGGATGAGCCGCAGCGTCCGGGCGCCACGGGGCACCACGATCACCGCCAAGGGGTGGCCGCAGGAGGCCGCGCTCCGCATGCTCCAGAACAACCTCGACCCCGAGGTGGCCGAGCACCCCGAGCAGCTGGTCGTCTACGGCGGCTCAGGACGGGCGGCGCGCGACTGGCGCTCGTACGACGCGCTGGTCAGGACGCTCACCACGCTGGAGGGCGACGAGACCCTCCTCGTGCAGTCCGGACGGCCCGTCGGCGTCTTCCGCACCCACGAATGGGCGCCGCGGGTGCTCATCGCCAACTCCAACCTGGTGCCCGACTGGGCCAACTGGGAGGAGTTCCGGCGCCTGGAGGCCGCGGGGCTCACGATGTACGGGCAGATGACCGCGGGCTCGTGGATCTACATCGGCACCCAGGGCATCCTCCAGGGCACCTACGAGACCTTCGCCGCCGTCGCCGCCAAGCGCTTCGGCGGCTCGCTGGCCGGCACGATCACTCTCACCGCCGGCCTGGGCGGCATGGGCGGGGCCCAGCCCCTGGCCATCACCATGAACGGCGGCGTGGCCATCTGCGTCGACTGCGACCCCCGCTCGGTGACCCGCCGCATCGAGCACCGCTACCTGGACGTCCAGGCCGACTCGCTCGACGAGGCGCTGCGGCTGGCCTACGAGGCGCGCGACGCCCGCAGGCCGCTGTCGATCGGCGTGGTCGGCAACGCCGCCGAGGTGCTGCCCGACCTGCTGGCACGGGGCGCGGAGATCGACGTCGTCACCGACCAGACCTCGGCCCACGACCCGCTCGCCTACCTCCCGGTGGGCGTGGCCTTCGAGGACATGGCGGCCGAGCGCGACAAGGACCCTGCCGGGTTCACCGAGCGGGCCCGCGCGTCGATGGCGCGGCACGTCGAGGCCATGGTCGGCTTCCAGGACGCCGGGGCCGAGGTGTTCGACTACGGCAACTCCATCAGGGGAGAGGCCCAGCTCGCCGGGTACGGGCGGGCCTTCGACTTCCCCGGGTTCGTGCCCGCATACATCAGGCCGCTGTTCTGCGAAGGGAAGGGGCCGTTCCGGTGGGCGGCGCTGAGCGGCGACCCCGCCGACATCGCCGCCACCGACCGGGCGATCCTTGAGCTGTTCCCCGACAACGAGCCGCTGGCCAGGTGGATCCGTACGGCGGGGGAGAAGGTGCACTTCCAGGGCCTGCCCGCGCGCATCTGCTGGCTCGGCTACGGCGAGCGCGACGTCGCCGGTGAGCGGTTCAACGACATGGTGGCCTCCGGCGAGCTGCAGGCGCCCATCGTGATCGGCCGCGACCACCTCGACAGCGGCTCGGTCGCCTCCCCCTACCGCGAGACGGAGGCCATGGCCGACGGGTCCGACGCGATCGCCGACTGGCCGCTGCTCAACGCCATGCTCAACACCGCCTCGGGCGCGTCCTGGGTCTCCATCCACCACGGCGGGGGCGTCGGCATCGGACGGTCCATCCACGCCGGCCAGGTCACCGTGGCCGACGGCACCGACCTCGCGCGCGAGAAGCTCAACCGCGTGCTCACCAACGACCCGGGCACGGGCGTCATGCGCCACGTGGACGCGGGCTACGAGGAGGCCGCACAGGTGGCCGAAGACCGCGGAGTTCGCATCCCGATGCGCGAATCGAGCTAGAAAGGGATGAGATCGCCGCGACCGGCGTGTTGGAGGTGACGTGGCGGACGGATATCACGGTGAGCACCCCGGGCTCAGTGTGCTGCTGGACGGCAGGAGGCTGTCACCCGTGCAGCGCAGGATCGCCCACTACCTGAGCGAGCACCTCGACGATGCGATCTTCCTGTCCAGCGTCGAGCTGGCCGAGCGGGCCGGGGTGAGCCAGCCGTCCGTGACGAGGTTCGCCGTGGTGCTCGGGTTCACCGGCTATCCCGAGCTGCGCCAGGCGCTGCGCCCGCTCGTGATGGGCGGCGGCCCCGAGGAGCCGAGGGAGAGCCTGCTGCGCGGGGCCGTCGACCGCGAGATCCGCAACCTCGCCGTGGTCAGGGAGCGCCTGCCGGCGTTCCCGCTCAAGGAGCTGGGCGAACACCTCGCGGCGACGGAGCCGCTGCCGGTGGTCGGGCTGCGCGTCTCGTGCGGCCTGGCCACCACGTTCGCGTACTACGCCCGTCGCATCCACCCCGACGTGCGGCTCCTCACGCACGGCGGGTCGGAGCTGGTCGACGGGCTGCACGCGGCCCGCAGGGCCGGCGCGGAGTGGGTGGTGGCCGTGGTGCTGCCGCGCTACCCGCGCGAGGCCGTGCAGGCCCTCCAGTACGCCGAGAAGCTGGGCCTGCGGGCGGCCGTCATCACCGACCGGCCCGACTTCCCCGCCGAGATCGTGCTCGACGCGCCCGTGAGCGACCGGCTCGTGTTCGACTCGCACGCGGCGCCGCTCGCGCTGGCCATGGCCCTGGTGGAGGCCATGGCCGACGCGGCCCCGCTGCGCACGCGGGCCAGGCTGGAGGAGTTCGAGCGCATGACGGACGAGACCGGCGCGTTCCTGACCGGCGATCTTCCGTAGCGAGAACGCCGCCTTGAACGGGTCGGCGCCTCGCAGCAGGCACCGGTGGAACCGAGGCCCGTCAAGGTCCATAAGCTGGGCCGCATGAGTGAACGACCGACCGCGCTGGTCACCGGCGCTTCCCGGGGGGTCGGCGCGGCCGTCGCCCGGGCCCTCGCCCCCACCCACGACGTCATCCTCGGCGGACGTGACGCCCAGGCCCTCGCCGAGCTCGCGGCAGAACTGCCCGGCAGCCGGGCCTGGCCGGTGGAGCTGACCCGGGTCGGCGAGGCCGACGTCGCGGGTGTCGAGCGGCTCGACGTTCTCGTCCACAGCGCCGGCGTCGCCCACCTCGGGCGGATCGCCGACCAGGAGGCCGACGTGTGGCGGCGGACCATGGAGGTCAACGTCATCGCGGTCGCCGACCTGACCAGGCTGCTGCTGCCCGCGCTGCGGCGGGCCGGCGGGCACGTCGTGTGCGTCAACTCCGGCGCCGGGCTGCGGGCCAACCCCGAGTGGGGGGCGTACGCGGCCAGCAAGTTCGCGCTGCGGGCGTTCGCCGACGCGCTGCGGCTGGAGGAGCCCGAGCTCCGGGTGACGTCGATCCATCCGGGACGGATCGACACCGACATGCAGCGCGGCGTGCGCGGCTACGAGGGCGGGCCGTACGAGGCGGACAAGTACCTGCGGCCGGAGACGGTGGCGCGGGCCGTGCTGACCGCCCTCACCGCCGGCCCCGACGCCCACCTCACCGACCTCACCCTCCGCCCGCGCTGAGCATGGCCGCCCCTGTGGGGGTGGGGTGTGGGCTGTGGTGAATGGATCTATTCATTACAGTGGGGTCATGCTTGAGCCAATCGCGCACATCGGACGAGATCCCGGCACCGGCGGATACCTCAGGGACGCCTGGTCGAACGCCGACCTGGAACTGCGCGAATGGTTCGCGGGCGAGGCCGCCCGGCGCGGACTCGACCTGCGCGAGGACCGCAACGGCAACCTCTGGGCCTGGTGGGGCGCCCCGTCGCCGGACCGTCCCGGCGTGGTGACCGGCAGCCACCTCGACTCCGTCCGCCAGGGCGGCGCGTACGACGGCCCGCTCGGCGTCGTGTCCGCCTTCGCCGCGGTCGACGCGCTGCGCCGGCGCGGGGTCGAGCCGTCCGTGCCGGTGGGCATCGCCTGCTTCACCGACGAGGAGGGCGCCAGGTTCGGCGTGCCGTGCATGGGGTCGCGGCTGCTCACGGGTGTGCTCGCGGCAGAACGGGCACTCGGGCTCACCGACGACGAAGGCGACACGCTGGCCGACGTCCTCGGAAAGGCCGGACGCGACCCGTACGCGCTCGGACGCGACGACGAGACGCTGGCGGCCGTCGGGACGTTCGTGGAACTCCACGTCGAGCAGGGCCGCGGGCTCGTCACCGAGGGCCGGCCCGTGGGCGTGGCGAGCGCCATCTGGCCGCACGGACGCTGGCGGTTCGACTTCCGCGGCCGCGCCGACCACGCGGGCACCACCAGGCTCGCCGACCGCGACGACCCCATGCTGCCGTTCGCCCGCATGGTCCTCTCGGCCCGCGAGCAGGCCGAACGGCTGGGCGTGGTGGCCACCGTCGGAAAGGTGCGGGTCACGCCGGGCAACGCGAACGCCGTCCCCGGCCTGGTCTCGGCCTGGCTCGACGCGCGCGGGCCAGGCGAGGACGGCGTGCGCGAGCTGGTCGCCGCGCTCGCCCCCGCCGCGTCCGACGTGCGCGAGGAGTCGTGGACGCCGGAGGTCGGCTTCGACGCGGCGCTCCGCGACCGCCTGGCCCGCGTGGCAGGGGGCGGCGACGGGCCCGCCCCGATCCTGCCCACCGGCGCCGGCCACGACGCCGGCATCCTCGCCGCCGCGGGCGTGCCGAGCGCCATGGTGTTCGTCCGCAACCCGACCGGGGTGTCCCACGCGCCCGATGAGCACGCCGAGCGGGCCGACTGCGAGGCGGGCGTCGCGGCGCTCGCGGACGTGCTGGAGGACCTGTGCCGCTGACCTACTGGTGCGAGCGGGCCTGGCTGCCCGACGGGCTCGCCGACGACGTGCTCGTCGAGATCGACGGCGACCGGATCACCCGGGTCGACCAGGGTCCGCCGGGCACGGCCGAGCGGCTGCCCGGGCTCACCGTCCCCGGCCTGGCCAACGCCCACTCGCACGCCTTCCACCGCGCCCTGCGCGGCGTCACCCAGCAGGGCAGGGGCGACTTCTGGACCTGGCGCGAGCGGATGTACGAGATCGCCGCGCGCCTCGACCCCGACTCCTACCTGCGCCTGGCCAGGGCCGTGTACGCCGAGATGGCGATGGCCGGCGTCACCTGCGTGGGCGAGTTCCACTACGTGCACCATGAGGCGGGCGGGCGGCCGTACGACGACGCCAACGTCATGGGGCACGCGCTGGTGAACGCCGCCCGCGAGGCCGGGCTGCGGATCGCGCTGCTCGACGCCTGCTACGTCTCCGGCGGCATCGGCGTGCCCCTCGCCGGGCCGCAGCTGCGGTTCAGCGACGGCGACGCCGACGGGTGGGCGGTCAGGGCCGAGGAGCTCGCGGCGGCGTACGCGGGGCAGAGCGACGTGCAGATCGGCGCGGCCATCCACTCCGTGCGGGCGGTGCCGCCCGACCAGATGGGCGTCGTGGCCGAGTTCTCCCACCGCCACGTCGCGCCCCTGCACGCGCACGTCTCCGAGCAGCGGGCCGAGAACGCCGCCTGCGTGGAGGCGTACGCCGCGACCCCCGTCCAGGTGCTGCACGAACGCGGGGCGCTCGGGCCGCGCTCGACCGCGGTGCACGCCACCCACCTGACCGACGTCGACATCGAGCTGATCGGCCAGACGGACGCGTACGTGTGCATGTGTCCCACCACGGAACGCGACCTCGCCGACGGCATCGGGCCCGCCCGCGCCCTGTGCGACCGGGGCACGCCCATCACGCTCGGCTCCGACAGCCACGCCGTCATCGACCTGTTCGAGGAGGCGCGGGCGGTGGAGCTGAACGAGCGGCTGGCCACCGAGACCCGTGGCCACTGGCCCGCCACCGACCTGCTGCACGCCGCGACCGCCGCGGGACACGCCTCGCTCGGCTTCCCCGACGCCGGCATGCTGATGCCCGGCGCCTGGGCCGACCTCGTCTCCGTACGGCTCGACTCGGTGCGCACGGCCGGCGTCGACGGGCTGGAGGCCGTCGTGTACGCGGCCACGGCGGCCGACGTGCACTCGGTGATCTCCGGCGGCCGGCGCGTCGTCAAGGACGGGCGCCACACGCTCGGCGACATCGGGACCCTGCTGGCCGAGGCGATCGGAGAGCTGCGATGACCACGACCCTGATCGACCGCATCGGCCTGCTGTACACCGGCGACCCCGAACGCGAGGAGCTGGCCGACGCCGCCCTCGTCGTCGAGGACGGCCTGGTCGCCTGGACCGGGCCCGCCGCGCAGGCGCCGGACGCCGACCGCCGCGTGGACGCCGGGGGCCGCGCCGTCATCCCCGGCTTCGTGGACAGCCACGCCCACCTCGTCTTCGCCGGCGACCGTACCGCGGAGTTCCAGGCGCGCATGTCCGGGGAGCCGTACACCGGGGGTGGCATCAGGACCACCGTCGCGGCCACGCGCGGGGCGAGCGACGCCGAGCTGGCCGCGCGCGCGAGCGGCCTGGTGCGGGAGATGCTCGCCCAGGGCACCACCACCGTGGAGATCAAGAGCGGCTACGGGCTGTCCGTCGAGGACGAGCGCCGCTCCCTGGAGATCGCCTCCGGGCTGACCCAGGAGACCACGTTCCTCGGCGCGCACGTGGTGCCCGCCGGCACGGACGCCGACTCCTACGTACGGCTCGTCGCCGGTGACATGTTGCGGGCGTGCGCGCCCCACGCCAGGTGGGTGGACGTGTTCTGCGAGCGGGGCGCGTTCGACGGCGACCAGACGCGCGAGATCCTCACGGCGGGGCTGAACACCGGGCTCGGCGCCCGCGTGCACGCCAACCAGCTCACCGAGGGGCCGGGAGTGCGGATCGCCTGCGAGCTCGGCGCCGCCTCCGCCGACCACTGCACCCATCTGACCGACGCCGACGTCGACGCGCTGGCCTCGTCCGGCACGGTCGCGACGCTGCTGCCGGGGGCGGAGTTCTCGACCCGGTCGCCGTATCCGGACGCGCGTCGGCTCATCGACGCGGGCGCGACCGTGGCGCTGGCGACCGACTGCAACCCCGGCTCGTCGTACACCTCGTCCATGGCGTTCTGCGTGGCGCTCGCGGTGCGCGAGATGCGGATGACGCCGCTGGAGGCCGTCAGGGCGGCGACGTACGGAGGGGCGCGCGCCCTGCGCCGTACGGACGTAGGCTGGTTGAAGGCCGGCGCCCGCGCCGACCTCGTCGTCCTCGACGCCCCCTCCTATGTGCATCTGGCCTACCGGCCCGGTGTGCCCCTCGTTCACCAGGTGTTTCGTGCCGGTCTCCTCCTTGAGGAGGACGCCCAGAACCCTTCCTCGGTCGTAGTGCTTTAGGGAATCTTTGCCTCGTGTCAAGCGTTGCCGAGATATAGAACGCAGCTGCGGAACGAGGTGCCTGGGGATGGCAAGGCCTACGGGGAGTCGCACGCAGGAACAGCACGTCGCGGAACGCGATCTGCTGGGGACGTATCTGGCGGAGATAGGGCGGGTGCCGCTGCTCACGGCCGAGCAGGAGGTCGACCTCGCCAAGCGGATAGAGGCGGGCCTGTTCGCCGAGCAACTGCTCGACAGCGGGGGTGCCGAGCCGCGCATCGGCGACGCGGCCGACGAGGAGCTGGAGCGCCTGGCGATCTCCGGCCGGCGCGCGAAGGACGAGTTCATCCAGGCCAACCTGCGCCTGGTGGTGGCGGTGGCCAGGAAGTACTCCGGCCGGGGGATGCCGCTCATCGACCTGGTGCAGGAGGGCAACCTGGGGTTGGTGCGGGCGGTCGAGAAATTCGACTACCAGCGGGGTTACAAGTTCTCGACGTACGCGACGTGGTGGATCAGGCAGTCGGTGGGGCGCGCGATCCACGAGCAGGCCCGGCCGGTGCGGTTGCCCACGCACGCGGGCGAGCAGATGACGCGGTTGATGCGGGTGCGGCGCGACCTGCTCGCCGAGTTCGACGCCGAGCCGACCGACGACGACCTCGCCGAGATCCTCGAACTGCCCATCGAGCGGGTGCGGGAGCTGCGGCGGTGGGCGTCCGACCCGGTCTCGCTGCAGCTCGGCGTGGGCGACGAGGACGAGACGGAGCTCGGCGACATGATCGCCGACGAGACGTGGGCCGATCCTGAGCAGCAGGCGATCGACATCCTCGAACGCGAGCGGCTCGACGAGTGGCTGACCGGGCTTGAGGGCGTCACGAGCGAGATGCTGCGCTGGCGTTACGGGCTGCTCGACGGGCGCGAGCACACGCTGACCGAGGTGGGCGAACGCTACGGCATCGGCCGCGACCGCGCCCGCCGCATCGAACGCGACGCCCTGGCGCGCCTGCGCAAGATGGCCACCGCCGCCGCCTGACCGCTTCCTGCGGAGGTCCGCCGGGGTTCGGGGCGCCGTCGGCGTGCGGCGCGCCCGCGCCCGGGGGTCACTTCCGTGGCATTTTTGGGGAACCCCCTCGGGCCGGGCGCCGCGATGCGTGCCTACGGCCCGCTGCGCCCGCCGTAGCTCCGGGGTGACGCCGCCTCAGGGCTTAGTGGAGGCGCGATGCCGACCCTGCCGGAGCAGGGTCGGCATCAAAGGGCTTTCTTGAGGGGGCTCTGCTGGGGCAGGCGCCTGGAAAGCGGACAGCCGGGCCGTGGGGTGGCCCGGCTGCATCCGTACAGGCATTACACCAGCGGGGTGAGGTACTTCGTGAGGTCGTCGAGGATCTTGCCGGCGGCGGTGACGCCGATGCCGGTCATCCAGATCTCGTCGTCGACGCCGAAGGCGTGGCCCTCCTTGACGGCCGAGAGGTTCTTCCACAGCGGTCCGGCGGTCACCTCTGCCTGCGACTTGGCGGCCGCGTCGCCGAAGGCCGTGTAGAACAGGGCGTCACCGTCGGCGGTGGAGATGTTCTCCTGGCTGATCGCCGTGAAGCGCTTGTCCTCCTTGTCGGCGAGGAGCTGCGCCTCCGGACGGGCGATGCCCGCGTCACCCAGCACGATGCCGGAGAACGAGTCAGGGCCGTAGACGCGGATCTCGGTGGGCCGGAAACGCACGATGCTCACCTTGATGTCGGAAAGCTTCGAGCCCGTCTCCTTGGCCCGCGCCTCGTACGCCGACAGCAGCTGCTGGGCCTGGTCCTTCCTGCCGACCGCCTCGGCGTCCAGCAGGAAGTTCTCCTTCCACGTGATGCCGACGCGCTCGGTGTACACGGTGGGGGCGATCTGGCTGAGCTTCTGGTAGAGGGCCTCCTGCCGGAACTTGGAGCCGAGGATGAGGTCCGGCTTCAGGGCGGCGATGGCCTCGAGGTTGGGCTGGGCGATCGTGCCCACGTTCTTGGTGGTGGACAGGGCCGTGCCGAGGTAGGCGGGGAACGGCTCGTTCTCGGTCGCCACCACACCGCCGACGGGGGTGATACCGAGGGACACCATGCTGTCGAGCTTGTCGGTGTCGAGGACCACGACCCGCTTCGGCTCCATGGGAACGCTCGTCTCTCCCATGGCGTGTTTGACCGTCCGGGTCGGGCCGGCCTCGGACGACGAGGTGGAGGTGCCGCACGCGGCGAGGGTGATGACAGGGAGCATGGCGAGTAGGGCCAGGCGCAGTCGCATGGGCGTTCCTTGGTCTTATTTAGGTAAGGCGAACCTAAGTATGCCATGACCGTTATAGCTGAGCTCGAAGAGGAGTCGTGAGCCGTCCGAAACGCGGCAGAAACACCGCTCCGGAGAGATTCACGAATGTGAAACACACCTGGTCGAGCCGCGAAACTCCAGGCAAAGACGCTGTGGCCACACGTCACATGCACAAAGGAGGGTCGCTTCGATGATCGACAGCGGCACTACCGCCTGGATGCTGGTATGCACCGCCCTGGTGCTGCTGATGACTCCGGGCCTCGCGTTCTTCTACGGGGGCATGACCAGGGCCAAGAGCGTCCTGAACATGATGATGATGTCGTTCGTCAGCATCATCGTCGTGACGGTCGCCTGGGTCCTCTACGGTTACTCGCTCGCGTTCGATGCGGTCGGAGACGGTTCCGGCTTCCTCAACAAGATCGTGGGAGGGCTCGACTACGTCGGTTTGAGCGGCGTCGTCAATGCCGTCTACGAGGCGGCCAGCCCTGACGGCAACTTCCCCCTGATGGTGTTCTCCGCCTTCCAGCTCACGTTCGCCATCATCACCGTCGCGCTGATCAGCGGCGCGATCGCCGACCGCGCCAAGTTCGGCGCGTGGGTGGTGTTCTCGGTGGTGTGGGCCACGGTCGTGTACTTCCCGGTGGCCCACTGGGTGTGGGGCGGCGGCTGGCTCGGCCAGCTCGGCATCGAGGACTTCGCCGGCGGCACGGTCGTCCACATCAACGCCGGTGCGGCGGCGCTCGCGCTCGCACTCGTCATCGGCAAGCGCAAGGGCTGGCGCAAGGAGCCCATGCGGCCGCACAACCTGACGCTGGTGCTGCTCGGCGTCGGACTGCTGTGGTTCGGCTGGTTCGGCTTCAACGCCGGCTCCGAGCTCGCGCCCGACCAGACGGCCGCTCTGGCGTTCATGAACACCCAGATCGCCACGGCTGTGGCCGCCGGCGCCTGGATGATCGTGGAGAAGCTGCGTGACGGCCACGCCACCACCCTCGGCGTCGCCTCCGGCGCGGTGGCCGGTCTCGTCGCCATCACCCCCGCCTGTGGTTTCGTCGACCCGTGGGCGGCCGCGCTCATCGGCCTGCTCGCCGGTGTGGGCTGCGCCTACGCCGTGGGCCTGAAGTACCGGCTCGGCTACGACGACTCCCTCGACGTGGTCGGCGTCCACCTGGTCGGCGGTGTCATCGGCGCCGTGGCGCTGGGCTTCGTGGCCGCCTACCCGTTCGCCGACGGCCAGGAGAAGGGCATCCTGATCCCGGGCGGCCAGCTCAGCCAGCTCGGCCTCCAGATACTCGGCCCGGTCGTTGTGGGCCTCTACTCCTTCGTGATCTCCTGGGTGATCGGCAAGGCCATCGACAAGACGATGGGCTTCCGTATCCCCGAGGAGGCAGAGGTCGCCGGCGTCGACGCCACGACCCACGCCGAGACCGGTTACGACCTCGGCACCGTTTACGCCTCCGGCGTGAGCTCACCGAACGGGCCCGCCGCTCCCGCTCCGAAGAAGGTGGACGCATGAGGCTCATCACGGCGATCATCAAGCCCTTCAAGCTCGATGACGTGAAGGCCGCGCTCGAACAGTTCGGCATCAAGGGCATGACCGTCAGCGAGGCCAGCGGCTACGGCCGTCAGCGCGGCCACACCGAGGTCTACCGCGGCGCCGAGTACCAGGTCGACCTCGTGCCGAAGGTAAGGGTCGAGGTACTGGCCGAGGAGGACGACGCCGACGACGTGATCGACGTCATCGTCAAGGCCGCCCACACCGGCAAGATCGGCGACGGCAAGGTCTGGTCCGTGCCGGTCGACACCGTGATCCGGGTGCGCACGGGAGAGCAGGGTCCGGAGGCCCTGTGAGAGATCCGCGGCGAGGCGAGGACGTGTATCAGGGGCACGTCCTCGCGGAGCTGAGACAGCCCACTCGGACGGCAGAGCGTGGTGAGGGGGCCAGGCGGTGAGGGGAGGCGCGCGTTCGTACGCCGCGTTCCGCAAGGAGCGGACCGCGGAGACCGACCGCTGGCTCAGGGACCTCCTCCGTACGGCGGGCGGCAACGAGCACGTCTCGCTGGTGGCCGTCGGCAGCCTCGGCAGGGGCGAGCCGGCGCCGGCCAGCGACCTCGACCTGGTACTGCTCCACGACGGCCGGGCGGACGTGGCCCGGATCGCCGACCGCGTCTGGTACCCGATCTGGGACTCCGCCGCCAAGCTCGACCATTCCGTACGCACCGTCGAAGAGGCGGTGTCCGTCGCCCGTGACGACCTCAAGGCCGTGCTCGGCCTCATCCAGGCCCGGCACGTGGCCGGCGATCCCGAGCTGACGAAGAAGGCGAGGGAGGCGGTGCTGGCCGGCTGGCGCGCCGACTTCCGGCGCCGGCTCGGCGAGCTGCGCGAGGCCGCCGACCAGCGCGCCCAGACGAGCGGCGAGCTGGCCTTCCTCCTCGAACCCCACCTCAAGGACGGTCGCGGCGGGCTGCGCGACGTCCAGGCCATGCAGGCCGTGGCCGCGGCCTGGGTCGCCTCAGCGCCGGGACCGCGCGTCCGTGAGGCGTACGAGTTCATCCTCGACGTGCGGCACGCGCTGCACCTGGTCACCGCGCGCGGCGCCGACCGGCTCGTCCTGCAGGAGCAGGACGCGGTCGCCGGGATGCTCGGGCTGCTCGACGCCGAGGCCCTCATGCGCAGGCTCGCCGAGGCGGGAAGGACGGTCTCGCACGCCTTCGACGGCACCTGGCGCACCGTGGACAAGCTGCTGTCGGGCCCCGCCCCCCGGGGCCGCCGCCCGCTGGCCGACGGCGTTGTCGAGCAGGGCGGAGAAGTGGTGCTGGCCAGGGGCGTCAACGTGCGCAAGGACCCGGTGCTGGTGCTGCGCGCCGCCGCCGCCGCGGCCGAGTCGGGGCTGCCGCTGGCCCCCGCCACGGTGTCCGTCCTCGCCGCCCAGTCGCCCCCGATGCCGGTGCCCTGGCCCGAGGAGGCGCGCGACGCCCTGGTGTCGGTACTCGGCGCCGGCCGTGCCGCGGTGCCGGTGTGGGAGGAGCTCGACCAGGCGGGCATTCTCGTCAAGCTGCTGCCCGACTGGGAACGCGTCCGCCATCGTCCCCAGCGCAACCCCATCCACCGCTTCACCGTCGACCGGCACCTGATCGAGGCGGCCGCCAACGCCGCGGGTCACACCCGCGAGGTCTCCCGTCCCGACCTGTTGCTGATCGCGGCGCTCCTGCACGACGTGGGCAAGGGCTGGCCCGGAGACCACTCGACGACCGGCGCCGTCGTGGTGCGCGACATCGCCACCCGCATCGGCCTGCCCCCGCAGGACGTCGAGACGCTGGCGAGCGTCGTCCGCCACCACCTGCTGCTGCCGGAGACGGCGACCCGCCGCGACCTCGACGACCCCGTCACCATCGAGAAGGTCGCGGCCACCGTCGGCTCGCGCGAGGTGCTCGACCTGCTGGCCGCGCTGGCGGTCGCCGACGGGAACGCGACCGGACCTGCGGCCTGGAACAGTTGGAAGGCGGGGCTCGTCGCCGACCTCGTGCGCCGGGTCAGGTCGGTGCTCGCGGGCGCGCCCCCGCCCAGACCGCCCGTGCTGTCGGAGCGGCAGGCGGCGCTGGCGCGGCACGGCGGCGGAGCCGTCCGGGTGAACGGGGGAGCGGTCACGGTGGTCGCCCCCGACCGGGCGGGCCTGCTGTGGAGCGCGGCCGGGGTGCTCGCCGCGCACCGCCTCATCGTCCGCTCCGCCTCGGCCGCGTTCGCCGGATCGACGGCCGTGATCGAGTTCTCCGTCATCCCCGAGTACGGCTCGCCGCCCGACCCCGCGACCCTGGAGTCGGACCTCCGGCTGGTCCTTGCCGGCCGTCTTGACATCGAGCAAAGGCTGGCCCGTCGTGCGCGCTCGGCCCGCCCGTCTCGCGTACCCGTGGCCCCACCTCGGGTGACGCTGGTCGACGACGCCTCCGCGACGGCCACCGTGGTGGAAGTCAGGGCCCATGACAGGCCGGGGCTTCTGTGGCGTATTGGACGGGCTTTCGGTGATTGCGGTCTTGACGTGAGAGCCGCCCGCGTGGAGACTCTCGGCGCGGAGGCGGTGGACGTCTTCTATGTCGTGGACCGCGCTGGTCGCCCGCTCGGCGATGACGCCCAACGGAGCCTCGTTCGCGATCAGGTCCTCGCCGCCCTGCGATAACCAGTGACACACAAGTGTCGGTCGTGTTTGTAACAATATTGTCCGTTATGCCTGATAAGGCAGGTGTTGCAGATACGTTGAGTGACGGCTTGGCCGTTACGGGTGGGACGAGTGAGGGGTAGCGGAAGCGGTGACTACGGGGAACAGCAGCAGCGGCCCGGCCGCGCAGCCTGATCGCGGGAAGCGTCCACTACGACGCTTCGGCCTGCGGAACTGGCGCGTGAGGTGGCGGCTCACCGCGCTCATCCTGGTGCCCACCATCGCGGCGGTGGCGCTCGGCGGCCTCCGCGTGGTGGGGTCGGTGCAGAGCATCGACGCCTATGAGCGCACCGCGTCCGCGGCCGAGAAGGCCGGACGCGTCCGCGACCTCCTGCAGGCCCTCGGGCTCGAGCGCGACACCGTCGGTTGGAGCGGGGCCAACCGGACGACGCGCAAGAGCCTGGACAAGCAGGTCGCACAGCGCAAGGCCGCCGTCGACACGCTGGCCAGGGCCGTACGGGCCGACCTGTCGACGATCGACGACAGCTACGGCGACCGCGTGGTGCGGGCGGCCGAACAGGCCGACTACGACCTCGGCCGCCTGGGCAAGATCAGGGACGAGGGCGCCACCCAGTACAACCGCTACGACTTCCTCGCCGACACCTTGCTCAAGCTGCACGACGAGTTCGGACTGCTGTCCGACGACTCGCAGATCGTCGGCGACTTCCGCGCACTCAGCGCGCTGACCGCCGCCAAGGAGGAGATCTCCCGGCAGCGCGTCCAGCTGCTGCGCGCCTCCTACGACACGGCCAACGTGGACGCCAAGGACGTCGAGGACTTCATCGCCTCCAACGCCCGCCAGCAGAAGGACCTCGACACGGTGGGCGTCGAGGCCGGCGTCGAGGTCGGCACCCAGCTGTCCAAGGCGCTGATGTCCCGGCCCGAGTACATCAACATCCAGCTCACCAAGTCGCGCGCCATCACGCTGGCCAGCGGCCGGACGCCCGGCGCGCGCATCACCGACAACCTGATCTCCGCCCGGGCCGAGCGCCAGCAGTGGTTCGAGAACAACTCGGACGTCATCGCGGTGCTGCACGGCCTTGAGCAGGACCTGGCCGGCAAGGTGAGCCTGCGCAGCCGCGAGCTGCGCGAGGCCGAGGTGCGCAGCGCGCTCATCGCCGGGGCCCTCATCCTGGGCCTGCTGATCGTCATCCTGCTCCTCACCGTGGCCATCGCCCGCTCCATGGTCGGCCCGCTGCGCCGCCTGCGTACGGAGGCCCTGGAGATCGCCGGTTTCCGGCTGCCCGACGTGGTGCGCCAGCTCCGGGTGAGCGGCGACGCGTCCGTGGGCGAGGTCCAGCCGATCGACATCGAGGGCAACGACGAGATCGGCGAAGTTGCGCGGGCCTTCGACCAGGTGCACCGCCAGGCGGTCCACCTGGCGGGCGAGGAGGCCGAGCTGCGCGGCAACATCAGCTCGATGTTCGTCAACCTGTCGCGCCGCACCCAGACGCTGGTCGAGCGGCAGATCTCGCTCATCGACGGTCTGGAGAAGGGCGAGGAGGACGGCGGCCGGCTGGCTGACCTGTTCAAGCTCGACCACCTGGCCACCCGCATGCGCCGCAATTCCGAGAACCTGCTGGTCCTCGCCGGTCACGAAGCGACCCGCCGGCGCAGCCAGCCGGCCAAGCTCGTCGACGTCGTCCGCGCCGCGCTGTCGGAGGTCGAGGGCTACGAGCGCGTCCAGGTCAAGGTGCACCGGGCCACCTCCGTGGTGGGCAGCTGCGCCAACGACCTCGTCCACCTCGTCGCCGAGCTGGTCGAGAACGCCATCCAGTTCTCGCCGAGCAGCTCCCAGGTGACGGTCACCAGCAGCCTCATCGAGGGCGGTGGCGCGCTGCTGTCGGTGACCGACACCGGTATCAGCATGACCGAGGACGAGCTGGCCGAGTCCAACCGCCGCCTGGCCGAGCCGCCGGTCGTGGACGTGTCGGTCTCCCGCCGCATGGGCCTGTTCGTGGTCGGCCGCCTGGCGCTGCGCCACGGCGTCCGGGTGCAGCTCAGGAAGGGCGACGGCAGCGGCCTGATCGCCATGGTGCTGCTGCCGCCCACGCTCATCGCCGACGGCTCCCAGCAGCAGCCGTTGCCGCAGCGGCCGGCGTTCGGCGGCGGCACCGTTCCGCCCGCCCCGGCCACCCAGAACGGCACCTTCCGCTCGTTCGCCAGCTTCGACTCCTTCGAGAGCGGCCCGTCGCTGCGGCCCGGCTCACTCAACGGCCACGCCAGGCCAGGCCCGACCGGCCAGGGCCCCACGCGCCAGAGCCCGGGGACGTACGACAGCGGCACGTTCGACGCAGGCCGCCAGGGTCCCCGTACGCAGGACAGCACGCCGGGCACGCCGCGGCCGTCGCTCGGCGGGGCGTTCCACTCCGACCCGGGCAGCCCGGTGAACGGCTTCGACGCCGCGGGCGGCCCCCGCCGCAGGCCGCTCGGAGGGTTCGACCAGGGCGGCTCCTACCCGTCCTTCCCCGACACGGGCAGCTTCCCGCCCGTCAACGGCCAGCACCGCACGGGCCCGTCCACCGACGGTGCGTTCCAGACGCCGCCGCCGCCTCCGCCGGTCCCGCCGGCGTACGCGACGAACGAGGTGGTGCGCAGGCCGGACCCGGCGCCGTCGGTCGAGGTGTCGCCGATGGAGCCGGAGCAGGAGGAGTACCTGCCGATCTTCGCCTCGGTGGAGTCGGCGTGGTTCCGCAGGCCGGGGGCCGGATCCGCGCCCCAGGCGGCCGACGGGGGCGAGAACGCGCCCGCGCAAGCCGTACCCTCAGGGGAGGAATCATGGCGAACCGCCGCAGACGCCGGATGGCAGGCGGCGGCCAAAGCCAGTGAGCCCAGCCTCGGCGGCGTCACCGCCGCCGGGCTGCCGAAGCGCACCCCGAAGGCCAACCTGGTGCCCGGCACGGCCAACAAGCCGGCGCCGGCCCAGGAGCCGCAGCAGCAGGCGCCGGCGCCTCCGGTCTCAGCGGACCGGATGCGCAGCCGGATGTCCAGCTACCAGCAGGGCGTGCGCCGGGCCCGCCAGGAAGTACGTGGACAGGAGGAACAGAGTGAGTAAGCGTCCCGCCGGGGAGGATGCGTGACCACCCTTAGTCATGAGGCGCACAGGTTCGACTGGCTGATCACCGACTTCGTGCGTAACACTCCCGGAGTCGCGCACGCCGTCGTGGTCTCGGCCGACGGTCTCTGCCTGGCCGCCTCGGAGGGTTTCCCGCCCGACCGTGCCGATCAGCTCGCCGCGGTCTCCGCGGGTCTGCTGAGCCTCACGGTGGGCGCGTCCCGGGTGTTCGAGGGCGGCGCCGTGACGCAGACCGTCGTCGAGATGCAGCGCGGTCTTCTGCTGGTCATGGCGATCAGCGACGGTTCCGTGCTGACGGTGCTGGCCGCACCGGATTGTGACATGGGTCTGGTGGCGTACCAGATGACCTTGTTGGTAGACAGGGCGGGTCAGGCGCTGACGCCCGCGCTGCGCGCGGAGCTGCAGGCAGCCAGGAGCCGGTGATGTGATGGGACTGATGGGAGCGGGCCGTGTACGGCACTGACGGGACCGGGGACGACGAGCCCCTGTTCCGTCCTTACGCGATGACCGGCGGGCGATCCGAGCCGCGATATCACCTCGCGATGGAGACGTTGATCTCGGCGATGTCCATCCCGGACGACGAGATGGCCATGCTCACCCCCGAGCAGGAGGCCATCATGCAGTTGTGCCGGTCGTTCAGGTCGGTGGCAGAGATCTCGGCCCTGCTCCGTGTCCCGCTCGGCGTGGCGCGGGTGATCGTGGCGGACATGTCCGACGAAGGGCTGGTCCGTCTCCACCACCCGCGCCTCAACCAGGGACAGCCAGACCTCAACATGCTCGAAAGGGTGCTCAGTGGACTACGCAGGCTCTAGCCCCGGCCTCACGTCGACGAAGATCGTCGTCGCCGGCGGGTTCGGCGTCGGCAAGACGACGTTCGTGGGGGCGGTGTCGGAGATCCTCCCGCTCACCACGGAAGCGGTGATGACGGACGCGTCCGCCGGCATCGACGACCTCGGCATGACGCCGAACAAGCAGACCACGACCGTGGCCATGGACTTCGGCCGGTTGTCGCTCGACCGCGACCTGATCCTCTACCTGTTCGGCACGCCGGGCCAGCACCGGTTCTGGTTCATGTGGGACGACCTCGTGCGCGGCGCGATCGGCGCCGTGGTGCTGCTCGACACGCGCCGCCTGGCCGACAGCTTCCCCGCGATCGACTACTTCGAAGAGGCGAAGCTGCCGTTCGTCGTCGGCATCAACGGCTGGGACGGCCAGTTCATGCACTCCGACAACGAGGTCAGGGAGGCGCTCGCGCTGTCGCCGCACGTGCCGATCGTGCGTACGGACGCCCGCAACCGCGAGTCGGTCAAGGCGACCCTGATCGCGCTGGTCGAGCACGTCGTGCGCCTGCGCGCCGCCCCCGTCTAGACAGCTCCTCGCGGCGCCCGCCCGTAAGCGGGCGCCGCGCACTCAGCCGCACACTCAGCGGTCGAGACGCTGGTGACGGCGGACCGCGAGGACGAAGAACACCGCCGTGATCACCAGGGGCCAGACGACGGCCATCGGCACCGCGTTGCGCGCGATCCACGAGTCGCCGCCCCACCCCGGATTGCCGAACAGCTCCCTGGCCGCCGCCACCGTCGACGAGAGCGGGTTCCACTCGGCGACGGCGCCGAGCCAGCCCGGCATGGTGGACGGGGCGACGAAGGCGTTCGACAGGAACCCGATGGGGAACTCCAAGGTCTGCACCGCCGTCACCGCGCCCGGATCGCGGGTGACGAGCCCCAGGTAGATGCCGGCCCACAGCAGCGCGAAACGCAGGAGCAGCAGCAGGCCCGCCGCCCCGAGCGCGCCGGAGAGCGTGGCCGGCCGCCAGCCGACGGCGAGGCCACAGGCCAGCATGCCGGCGAGGACGAGCACCGAGTGCAGCAGGTCGGCGACGGCCCGCCCGACCAGCACGGCCGACGGGGCCATCGGCAGGGAACGGAAGCGGTCGGTGACGCCCCGGGAGGCGTCGGTGGCGACGGCGACCATGGTGGAGCCCAGGCCGAAGAGCATCGTCATGCCGTACATGCCGGGCATGAGGAAGGCGAAGTAGTCCGCGCCTGCCGGGACGTCGACCGCGCCGCCGAACAGGTATCCGAACGCCAGCGTGATCATCACGGGGAAGAGCACCCCGAAGACGACCGTCATGGGTTGGTTGGCCCAGTGGATCAGGTCGCGGCGGGCGACCGTCCAGCCGTCGGCCAGGGCCAGGCCCAGCCGTCGCAGCGGCCCTTCCGTGACGGGAACGGCGGTCATCGGGCGTCACCTCCGGTGAGGTCGAGGAAGACTTCGTCGAGCGTCGGGCGGCGCAGGGTGACGTCCTCGGCCTCGATGCCGGCCTCGGACAGCGCGGTCAGGGCCGCGGTGAGCACCCGCACCCCTTCCGTGCCGACGCCGGCGCTCACCCGCCGGGTGTCCTGATCGACCTCGGGCGCGGCCGAGGTCGCCCGGCCGACGATCGCCGCCGCCTGCGCCAGCCGCTCGGCGTCGCGGACCACCACCACGAGCCGCTCGCCGCCGAGCCTGGCCTTCAGCTCGCCTGGAGTGCCCTCGGCGACCACCCGGCCCGCGTCGACCACCGTGATCCGGTCGGCGAGCTGGTCGGCCTCCTCCAGGTACTGGGTGGTCAGCAGGACGGTGGTGCCGCCCGCCGCGAGCTCGCGCACCGCGCGCCAGAGGTCGGCGCGGCTGCGTGGGTCGAGCCCGGTGGTCGGCTCGTCGAGGAACAGCACCGAGGGGGCCAGGATCAGCCCCGCGGCGAGGTCGAGCCGCCGCCGCATGCCTCCCGAGTACGCGCTGACCGGCCCCGCGTGGTCCAGGCCGACGCGCTCGAGCAGTTCGGCGGCCCTGGCGCGGGCCGCCTTGGCGCCGAGGCGCGACAGCCGGCCGAACAGCTCCAGGTTCTGCCGCCCGGTGAGCTGCTCGTCCACCGCGGCGTGCTGGCCGACCAGGCCGATGCTGCGGCGTACCTGCCGGGGGTGGGTGACCACGTCGAAGCCGGCCACCTCCGCGCGCCCGCCGGTGGGGCGCAGCAGCGTGGTGAGGATGCGCACGGCCGTGGTCTTGCCCGCGCCGTTGGGGCCGAGCAGCCCGCGGACCGTGCCCGGTCTCACGTCCAGGTCGATGCCGTCCAGCGCGGTCGTCCCGCCGTAGGTTCTGCGCAGGCCGCGCGCGACTATCGCCGACAAACGATGCACCTCTCTCTCCTTTGACGTACGCTGTACCGTACAGCATACGGAGATGCGTGGCAACCGTACGGTGTACCGTGCGAGGAGTGACCGTGGAGTACTCAGGAAAGGGCGATCCCGCCCGCAGCCTCGCCCTGCTCTGGCGCAGCGGTGAGCGCGCCAGCCGCAAGGGCAAGCCCGAGCTGAGCGTCACCCGTATCGTGCGGGCCGCCATCGAGGTGGCCGACGCCGAGGGCCTGGCGGCGCTGTCCATGCGGCGGGTGGCCGAGCGGCTGGGCGTCGGGACGATGTCGCTCTACACGTACGTGCCGGGCAAGCCGGAGCTGTTCGACGTCATGCTCGACACCGTCTACGGCGAGACCGAGCGCCCCGAGGACGTCCAGGGCGGCTGGCGCGGGCGGCTGGAGCAGATCGCGCGCGAGAACTGGGCCCTGTACCTACGCCACCCGTGGCTGCTGCAGGTGGCCGCGAGCCGCCCGGTGCTCGGGCCCAACGTCACCGCGAAGTACGACTACGAGCTGCGCGCGGTCGACGGCATCGGCCTGACGGACCTGGAGATGGACTCGGTGATCACGCTGGTCACCGGATTCGTGCACGGCGCGGCCCGGGGCGCGGTGGAGGCGGCGCAGGCCGAGAGCCGTACGGGCATGACCGACGAGCAGTGGTGGGCGGCGCACGCGCCCTTCCTCAGCCGGATCTCCGACGCCGCGCGCTTCCCCACCGCCGCCCGCGTGGGGCAGGCGGCGGGGGAGGCGCTGAACGCGGCCTACAGCCCCGAGCACGCCTTCGAGTTCGGCCTGCAGCGCGTGCTCGACGGCATCGAGGTGCTGGTGAACCGTCGCGCTTAGTGCGCGCCGTGCCGGTGGAACTCCACATGCTCGGGGTCGAGCGGGGTGTTGCCGAGGATGATGTCGGCCGCCTTCTCGGCCAGCATCATCACGGGCGCGTAGATGTTGCCGTTCGTGACGTACGGCATGGCGGAGGCGTCCACGACGCGCAGGCCGTCGAGGCCGTGCACGCGCATGGTGTCGGGGTCGAGCACCGACATGTCGTCGGTGCCCATCCGGGCGGTGCAGGAGGGGTGCAGGGCGGTCTCGCCGTCCTTGGCGACCCAGGCGAGGATCTCCTCGTCGGTCTGCACCTGCGGGCCGGGGGAGATCTCGCCGTCGTTCAGGTCGCTCCAGGCGGGCTGGGCGAGGATCTTCCTGGCGTGCCGGATGGCCTCCACCCACTCGCGCCGGTCCTGCTCGGTCGACAGGTAGTTGAAGCGCAGGGCGGGCTTCTCCCGGGGGTCGGCCGACCTGATGCGTACGGAGCCGCGCGCGTCGCTGTACATCGGCCCGATGTGCACCTGGTAGCCGTGGCCCCCGGCCGGGGCCGTGCCGTCGTAGCGCACGGCGATCGGCAGGAAGTGGAACATCAGGTTGGGGTAGGCCACCTCGTCGTTCGACCTGATGAACCCGCCGGCCTCGAAGTGGTTCGTGGCCCCCGGCCCGCTCCGCCGGAACAGCCAGTCGGCGCCGATGAACGGCCGCCGCCACCAGGCGAGCGAGGGCTGCTGCGAGACCGGCTGCCGGCAGGCGTGCTGGATGTAGACCTCCAGGTGGTCCTGGAGGTTCGCGCCCACGCCCGGCAGGTCCTGCACCACATCGATCCCGAGGGGCTCCAGCAGGTCGCGCGGGCCCACGCCCGACACCTGCAGCAGCTGGGGGCTGTTGATCGCGCCGCCGGAGAGGATGACCTCGGACGCCTCGATGCGCTCACCGTCGCAGACCACGCCGACCGCTCGGTCGCCCTCGAAGAGGATCTTCTCCACGAAGGCGCGGGTCCGCACGGTGAGGTTGCGGCGGCCGCGCACCGGGTGCAGGTAGGCGCGGGCCGCGCTGAGCCGGCGTCCGCGGTGGACGTTGCGGTCGAAGGCGGCGAAGCCTTCCTGCCGGTAGCCGTTCACGTCGTCGGTCAGCGGGTGTCCGGCCTGCTGCACCGCCTCGAAGAACGCCTCGAACAGCGGCCCGCGGGCCGGGCCGCGCTCCAGCTTCAGCGGTCCGTCGCCGCCGCGGAACTGCGTGCCGGGCTCGGCCAGGCAGTTCTCCATCCTCTTGAAGTACGGCAGGCAGTGCGCGTAGTCCCAGTGCTTCATGCCGGGATCGGCGGCCCAGCGCTCGTAGTCGAGCGGGTTGCCGCGCTGGAAGATCATGCCGTTGATGCTGCTGGAGCCGCCCAGCACCTTGCCGCGGGCGTGGTAGATGCGCCGGTCGTTCATGAACGGCTCGGGCTCCGACTCGTACTTCCAGTCGTAGAAGCGGCTGCCGATGGGGAACATCAGCGCGGCAGGCATGTGGATGAAGACGTCCCACAGGTAGTCGGGACGCCCGGCCTCCAGCACGAGCACCGAGGTGGAAGGGTCGGCACTGAGCCGGTTGGCCAGGGCGCAGCCGGCCGAGCCGCCGCCCACGATGACGAAGTCGAACCTCAACGGGGGATCCAGTCCTTCCACACGATCTTGTTCTCTTCCACCCAGCGCGCGGCGGCCTGATCGGCGGTCATGCCTTCGTTGATCATGTCGCTGGCCACGGCGTTCTGGTCGTCGTTGGTCCAGGAGAAGTTGCGCACCAGCTCGTACGCCGGCCCGCCGCGCTCGGCGAACTTCTTGCTGACGATCTTGTCCAGCAGGTACGGCGGGTAGTCGCAGGCGACCTTCGACGGAGCGTCGTCGCAGCCCACGGCGTAGGGGGGAAGCGCTACCTTGACGAGTTTCACCTTGCTGAACAGCCATTGCGGCTCGTAGAAATACATGAGCAGCGGGGTGCGTCGCTTCGTGGCTTCCTGAGCGGCCTTGATGAGCGCGTCCTCACTGCCCGAGTAGACGACCTGGTAGTTCAACTTGAGGTTCCGGACGAGAGCCTCGTCATTCGTCACGAATGTCGGGTCTCCATCCAGCACTTGTCCGGCATTTCCAGTTTTGTCGGTCCGAAACAGGTGGGCGTACTTGTTGAGGTTTCGGTAGTCCGTAATATCGGGATAACGCTTGACCATCCACTCGGGAACGTACCATCCGATAACGCCCTTGTTCCCGGTGAGGCCGGCCGAGAGCGCGACCTTCTTCTCCTCGATGTACTCCTTCTTCTGGTCGTTGTGGCCCCAGCTTTCGACGACCACATCGACCTTGCCCGTCTCGAAATCCCGCCAGGACTGCTCCTCGTTCGTCTTGCGCCGGTTGACCTTGTATCCCAGCTCGTGCTCGAGCAGGTACGCCAGCACGGCGGCCTGGGCCTCGTACCCCACCCAGCCGTGGACGTCGATGTTGACGGTGCCCTTGGCCGTCGCGGTGGTCTCCGGCTCCCCGCTGGAGCAGGCGGTGAGCAGCAGGGCCACGACCAGCGGCGCGGCGAGCGTCTTCGTACGGATCATGAGAGGTCTCCACGGGTCGCGGCCCCGGGACGGGGCCGCGATCACGTCCGGGGTCACTTGGGGATCCACGCCTGCCACTTGGCGGTGTTGGCCTCGACCCACTTCTTGGCGGCCTCCTCGCCTGACATGCCCTTGTTGGTCATGTCGTCGGCGACGGCGTTCTGGTCCTCGTTCGTCCAGTTGAAGTTCTTGACCAGCTCGTACGCCTTGCCGCCGGTGTCGGCGAACTTCTTGCTGACGATCTTGTCGAGGTCCATCTCGGGGTAGTCACACGCGACCTTCTTGGGGTCGGCGTCGCAGCCCTCGGTGTACGGCGGCAGGTTCACCCGGATGAGCTCGGTCTGGCTGAACAGCCAGTGCGGGTCCCAGAAGTAGAACAGCAGCGGCTTCTTCTGCGCCTGCGCCTGCTGGGCGCTCTTGATCAGGGCCGCCTCGCTGCCGCCGACCACGACCTTGTAGTTCAGCTTGAGGTTCTTGATCAGCGCTTCCTCGTTGCTGACGTACGACGGGTCACCGAACAGCAGCTGGCCCTTGTCGCCCGACTCGGAGGTCTTGAACAGGTCGGCGTACTTGTTGAGGTTCTTGGAGTCGGTGATGTCGGGGTGCTCGTCGGCCATCCACTTGGGGATGTACCAGCCGATGACGCCCTTGTTGCCGGTGGAGCCGGCCTCGACCGCGACCTTCTTCTGCTCGATGAACTGTTCCTTCAGGTCGGGGTGACCCCAGTTCTCGATGATGACGTCGACGTCACCGGTCTCGAAGCCCTCCCAGGACAGCTGCTCCTTGATCTCCGGCAGCTCCACGTTGTAGCCGAGCTCGTTCCTGAGCAGGTACGCCACGACGTGGGCGCTGGCCTCGTACCCCACCCAGGGGTTGATCGCTATCTTGACGGTCCCGGCGGGCTCGGCGGAGGCGCTTGACCCGGCGGCGGGGGCCGAGGAGGTGGTCGAGGTGTCGACCGTGGCGCCGCCACAGCCCACCGCGCTGAGCCCGAGGACGAGAATGCCCGCGAGCAGACGAATTTTCATGACATCTTCCTTTTTCGGGGGGAAGTACGCCTGTCGGCGCCTTGCGTGATGCGGTCGAGCATGACTCCGAGCAGGACGGTCGCGACGCCTGCCACGAAGCCCATGCCGAAGTCCGTTCGCTGGGAGAAGCCACTGACCACGTCGTAGCCGAGCGCTCCCGCGCCGACCAGGCCGCCGATGACCACCATGGCCAGCGTCATGACGATGCCCTGGTTGGCGGCCAGCAGGATGGCCCGCCGTGCCATGGGCAGCTGCACCTTCCACAGCAGCTGGCCGGGCGTGGAGCCGGCGGCGACGGCCGCCTCGACGACCGTCGGCGGCACGCCCTTGATGCCGTCCTCGACCAGACGGACGACCGGCGGCACGGCGTAGATGACGGAGGCGAAGATCGCGGTGAACCTGGTCGTGCCGAACAGCGCGAGCGCGGGCAGCAGGTAGACGAACGCGGGCATGGTCTGCGCGGCGTCCAGCAGCGGCCGCTGGATCGCCGAGAAGCGCGGCGCGCGGGCGGCGGCCACCCCCAGGAGCAATCCGATCACGAGCGTGACCAGCACCGCGACGGTGACCGTGGTCAGCGTCTGCATGGTGTGCTCCCACACGCCGAGCAGCGCGATCGCGAGCAGGCAGGCCAGCGCCGTCAGGGCGGCACGGACGCCGCTGACCCGCCAGGCGAGGATCAGCGCCGCGAGGGCGACCAGCCACCATGGGGCCGAGGTGAGCAGCGACTCCAGCGGGTTGAGCAGCGCGTACGTGGTGACGTCCTTGATGCCCGTGGTGACCGCGTACCAGTTCTCCTCGGCCCAGCGCACGGCGTCGTTCACCGGGGCGACGACATCGATCGTGACGTTCTCCGGCCAGACCGCGGGCAGCACGGGGATGAGCGCCAGCCCGGCCGCCGCCAGCGCGCCCGCCACCGCGAGGTCCGTCCGGCGGGTTCTCGCGCGCGGGTCCTTGCGCGCCGTGGCCAGCGTCATGCGGTCGAGCACCACCGCCATGACGACGATGGCCACGCCGGCCGGCAGCATGATGCCGACCTGTGCCCGCGACAGTCCGCGGATGATGTCGCCGCCGAGACCGGGGGCGGAGATGAGGTTCGCGATGACGACCATGGACAGCGCCATCATGATCGTCTGGTTGACCGCCAGCGCCATCGTGGACCGCGCCAGCGGCAGGTGCACCTTGAACAGCGTCTGCCACCGCGTGGCGCCGAGCGAGGTGGACGCCTCGACCGCGGTGGGGGAGACCTGCGCGACGGCCAGGGCGGTGATGCGGATGGCGGGCGGGATCGCGTAGATCATCGTCGCGATGGCGCCCGCCGGCGCGCCGATGTGGAAGAACAGCGCGAGCGGCGCCAGGTAGGCGAACGTCGGCATGATCTGCATGACGTCCAGCACCGGGGTGACCGTACGGCGCACCCGGGCGGACAGCCCGGCCCACACGCCCACCGGGATCCCGATCACCAGTGACAGCAGCACCGCGACGCCGACCAGGGCCAGCGTGTCGACGCTCGACTGCCACAGGCCGAGCACGCCGAACGCGCTCACGCCGGCGAGCGCGAGCAGCCCGGTCCGCCAGCCGCCCGCGAGCCAGGCCAGGGCGCCCATGACGCCGGTGATGCCAGGCCAGCCGAGCGCGTACAGGACGGTCTGGAACAGCGTGTGGAGCGCGCCGACGCCGAGTCGGATGTAGTTGAGGAAGTACAGGAAGAACGGGTTGTCGTTGCGGTGGTCGTCGATCCACTCGCGCAGGTCGGTGACGGCGAGGAACTGCGGGGCCTCGTCGTCGTGCGGCAGCGTCGCCGTGCCGCGGAAGATCACGTACGCCGCCACGAACCCGATCGTCGCCCCGGCCGGGATCGCCCACCTGGGCAGGCGGAACCCCGAGGAGGCGCTGACGGTGGTGCTGCTCATGCGTTCGCCCGCACCGAATGGGGGTCCTGCCCGGCGAGGAAGGCGAGCAGGTCGTCCCGGTCCACCACGCCCGCGAGCTCGCCGTCGGCGACGACCTTGATCGGCAGCGAGGAGGCGGAGGCGACGGCGACGGCGTCCTTGACCGGCGTGGCGGCGGGTAACTCGGGCCCGTCCAGCGGATCGCCCGGCTCGGGGGCGCGGCAGATCCAGCGCAGGGTCAGCACGTGGCTGCGCGGCACGTCGCGGACGAAGTCGGCCACGTAGTCGTCGGCCGGCGCGCCCACCAGCTCCTCGGCCGTGCCGAGCTGCACGATCGCGCCCGCCCGCATGATCGCGATGCGTTCGCCGAGCTTGAGCGCCTCCGACAGGTCGTGCGTGATGAAGACCATCGTCTTGCCGACCTCGCGGTGCAGCCGGATCACCTCCGCCTGCATGTCGCGCCTGATCAGCGGGTCGAGCGCGCTGAAGGGCTCGTCGAACAGCATCACCTGCGGATCGACGGCCAGCGCGCGGGCCAGGCCGACGCGCTGCTGCATGCCTCCGGACAGCTGGTCGGGGAAGGAACCGGCGTAACCGTCGAGGCCGACCAGCGAGAGGATCTCGGCGGCCCGCGCGTGGCGTTCCTGCCTCGGCACGCCCTGGATCTCCAGCCCGTACGCGACGTTGTCGATCACCTTGCGGTGGGGGAGCAGGCCGAAGTGCTGGAAGACCATGCTGACCTGGTGGCGGCGGATCTCGCGGAGCCGGGCGGGGGAGGCGGCGCGGACGTCCTCGCCGTCGATCCTGACCTCTCCGGCGCTCGGCTCGATCAGCCGGGTCAGGCAGCGGACCAGCGTGGACTTCCCGCTGCCTGACAGGCCCATGACCACGAAGACCTCGCCTGGACGCACCTCGAAGGAGACGTCCCTGACGGCGGCGGTGCAGCCGGTCTTCTCCCTCAGCGCGACGGGGTCGAGATTTCGGTCATCACCGGCCAGTACTTTCTGCGCTCCGGAACCGAAGATCTTCCATAGGCCCTCGACCGTGATTGCCGCGCTGTCGGGAGAATCTCCCACCCTCGCCTCCTCGTATGCCGTCGCTCAACATATGAGGTTATTACCGGCATTCTCAACGGCGTGACCTTCCGGAGACCGCCATGCGCCTGGCGCGTTACGCCATTGGATCGTGCCAACCTCTCATATATGGACATATATTGCTTTAAGGGGTTATTTCCCGCCCTGAAGGCAAGCAAGGTGGAGTTCCAGCTTCTATCCCCATGAGTCACGCGAGATAACTTTTGGCGCGTTATGTTCGCTTGGCCACAAGCTGTGGGATGTGTTCCAATTACCGCCATTGCTCATTTCCCCTGGGCACAGACCACTCAAATACGCCAATTCGGGCGAGGTGCGTTCGGTGAGTACAAGGCTGGGCGTCAAGCGCGCCGGCGAGGGTTGGCGGTTGCGCAACTGGCGTGTCCGGGCGAGACTCGTCGCCCTCATCCTGGTGCCGACCGCGGCAGCCGTGCTGCTCGGCGGCATCCAGGTGCTCGCGTCAGCGGCGGCCGCCGCCGACTACGCGCGCACGAACCAGTTCGCCCAGCTCTCGGCCGAGCTCGGCGACCTCACCCACCTGGTCGCCGCGGAACGGGCCAAGACGTCCTGGTACATCGCCCGCGGCCGGCCGGGCAACGACCTGGCCGAGGTGCAGGCCCACATGGCCAGGGTCGACCTGACGGCCGGTGAGGTGCGCGGCATCGCCGCGCCGCTGCTGGAGGAGTCGACCGGCCGTGCCGCCGACCAGCTGGAGAACCTGCTCAACCGCCTGGACGACCTCACCGGCCTGCGCAAGCGCGCGCTGGAGGACGACCTGCTGCCCGGCCCCGCGGTCGAGCTCTACACGACGGTGCTCACCGACCTGCTCTCGGTCCACAACGAGCTGGTCAAGGGCGGCGCCGACGACGAGCTGTTCCGGCAGACGCGCATGCTCGACGGGCTCGCCCGCGCCAAGGAGAGCGTCTCGTACCAGCAGGCGCTGATCACCGTCGCGCTCGTCGAGGGCGCGTTCGACACCGGCCAGCTGCAGCGCCTGCTCGGCGAGCAGGCGCGCGAGGCCAACGAGCGCAAGAGCTTCACCGCCGAGGCCACCGCGGAGGAACGCCGCCTCTTCGACGAGACCGTCAACGGCGCGTCCGCCGACCGCATGCTGTTCCTGCGCGAGCTGGTGCTCATCCGGGCCACCGACGGCCTGCCGCTGCGCGGGCTCGACCGTTCCGCGCCGGACGACGCCAAGACGTGGTTCGACGCGGCGAACGTCGTCGTCGACAACATGCACAAGATCGAGCAGCGCCAGGCGCAGATGATCGTGCAGCGCAGCGAGACGCTCAGCGGCGAGGAACGGCAGCGGGCGTTCGTCACCGCGGGCGCCGTCCTCGCGCTCCTCGTGGCCGTACTGCTGATCACCACCGGGGTGGCGCGGTCGCTGGTGCGGCCGCTGCGCCGGCTGCGCGGCGAGGCCCTGGAGATCGCCGGCAAGCGGCTGCCGGAGTTCGTCCAGCACCTGCGCGAGGCGCGCGACGGCGAGGTCGTCGCCGAGGTGCCCCCCATCGGGATCTTCTCCAGGGACGAGGTCGGCGAGGTCGCGCGGGCGTTCGACGAGGTGCACCGCGAGGCGGTGCGGCTGGCGGGCGACGAGGCGCGGTTGCGCTCCAACGTCAACGCCATGTTCGTCAACCTGTCGCGCCGCAGTCAGACCCTGGTCGAACGGCAGCTCACGCTGATCGAGAAGCTGGAGCGCGGCGAGCGCGACGACACCCGCCTCGGCGACCTGTTCAAGCTCGACCACCTCGCCACCCGCATGCGCCGCAACAGCGAGAACCTCCTCGTCCTCGCCGGGCAGGAGGCCGCCCGCCGGTGGAGCGAGCCGATCGAGCTGATGGACATCGTGCGGGCGGCGCTCGGCGAGGTCGAGAGCTACGACCGGGTCAGCATCCAGATCCAGTCGGACGTCGCCATCGCCGGCCAGGCCGTGACCGACGTGGTGCACCTGCTCGCCGAGCTGGTCGAGAACGCCGTCTCTTTCTCGCCGAACGACACCAAGGTCATCATCTCCAGCAGCCGCATCGACGGCGGCAGCCTCATGGTGTCGGTCACCGACCGCGGGATCGGCATGACCACGGAGGAACTGGGCGAGGCCAACTGGCGGCTGGCCAACCCGCCGGTCGTGGACGTGTCGGTGTCGCGGCGGATGGGCCTGTTCGTGGTCGGCCGGCTGGCGCTGCGGCACAACATCCGGGTGCAGCTGCGCCGCCAGGACGAGGGCGGGCTGACCGCGATGGTGCTGGTCCCGCCGACGCTGCTCACGGCGGTTCAGGACACTCTGCAGGCGCCGGCGGGCGTGCCGTCGCTCGCCGATCAGGGCCACCGGGCGCGCGTCGCCGTTCCCCGGCAGAGCACCTCCCCGTCGTACGCGGGCTTCACCGAGGCGGCGCCGCACCCGTCCTTCGACGCGGGGCCGCTGCCCTCGCTCGACGCGGGAACACTGGCGTCGCTCGACGTCGATCCGGCGGTGGAGGCGTCGCCCTGGTTCAGCTCGGCGCCCGCGCACACCGACGCGCCGAAGGAGACGGTGTTCCCCGCCCCGGTGGGGCCGCCCCGTGCGCAGGAGGACTTCACGCAGGGCACCGGTGAGTTGGAGGCGGGCGGCTGGTTCAGCAAGGCGACGCCGACGGCCGACCGCCGCGACCCGTCCTGGTCGTCCGGCGCAGAGCGCGGCCTTCCTGCTCCCGAGCCGGGGCTCGTCCCGAGCCGCGGCCTGCCCCCGCTCAGTGGCCCACTCAGTGGCCCGCCCACCGGCCCGCCCACCGGACCGCTGGGTGCGCCACCCGCCGGTGCCTTCGGCGGGGCGGCCGGGCCGCCGGCCGGGAACGGCACCACGGACTCCGGCCTGCCGAAGCGCACCCCCAGGGCGAACCTCGCGTCAGGCGCCGCCCCGAGCCGGCAGCCGTCGCCTCCTCCCGCTCCTCCGGTGTCGCCCGACCGGCTGCGCAGCCGGCTGTCCGGCTACCAGCAGGGTGTGCGGAGGGGCCGCGCCGAACTGGAGGACGGGCTGTGAGGGAGCTGAGTCAGGGGGCCAGGGACGTCAACTGGCTGGTCAGCGGGTTCGTCGACGAGGTGCCGGGAGTGGCGCACGCCGTCGTCGTCTCGGCCGACGGACTGCCCATGGCCTTCTCCCACGGCTTCCCCAAGGACCGTGCGGACCAGCTCGCCGCCATCGCCTCCGGTCTGGTGAGCCTCACGCAGGGCTCGGCCCGGGTGTTCGAGGGCGGAGAAGTCGTCCAGACCATCGTCGAGATGCAGCGCGGCCTGCTCCTGGTGATGTCGATCAGCGACGGCTCCAGCCTGGCGGTGCTCGCGGCTCCCGACTGTGACATGGGCCTGGTCGCGTACCAGATGACGATCCTGGTCGAGCGCGCGGGGCAGGTGCTCACCCCTGCCGTACGGGCGGAGCTCTCCGCCACGCGCCCGTGGTGATGGGAGTGAACCTTGGCATCGTGGCACAACGGGGAGCAGGAGCCCGAGCGCAGTTCGCTCGTCCGGATGTACGCCGTCACCGGCGGCCGGACCGCTCCGCGGACGGGTCTCGCCATGGAAGCACTGGTATCCTCGGCGACCTCGGCGCAACTCGGGATGAACTACACCCGTGAATATCGGGCCATCAGCGAGCTGTGCCGGCAGGTACGATCCGTGGCGGAGATCTCCGCGCTGCTCGGGGTGCCCCTCGGGGTGGCGCGGGTACTGATCGCCGACATGGAGGCCGACGGGCTGGTCCGGGTGTACCAGCCGCAGCTGCAAGCGGGCCTGCCCGACCGCGGCCTGCTCGAAAGGGTGCTGAGTGGACTTCGCAGGCTCTAGCCGGCTCACCTCCACGAAGATCGTCGTTGCGGGCGGTTTCGGCGTCGGCAAGACCACGTTCGTGGGATCGGTGTCCGAGATCATGCCGCTGACGACCGAGGCGGTGATGACCGACGCCTCGGCGGGCATCGACGACTTAGCCCACACGCCGGGCAAGACGACCACGACGGTCGCGATGGACTTCGGCCGCGTCTCGCTCGACGCCGACCTGATCCTCTACCTGTTCGGCACGCCGGGCCAGCACCGCTTCTGGTTCATGTGGGACGACCTGGTGAAGGGCGCCATCGGGGCCGTGGTGCTGGTCGACTCGCGGCGGCTGGCCGACAGCTTCCCCGCGGTCGACTACTTCGAGGACTCCGGCATCCCGTTCGTCGTCGGGCTGAACGGCTGGGACGGCGAGTTCCCGCACATCGAGAGCGAGGTCCGCGAGGCGTTGACCCTCTCGCCGCACGTCCCGATCGTCCGCACCGACGCCCGCGCCCGCGACGCGGTCAAGAACACCCTGATCACTCTCGTCGAACACGCCATGTCAGTACGGTAGGGCTGTCCTCTTCCCCAGGCGGTCTCCGTCACCCGGGAGCCCTCAGCCGGCGGCCCACCAGTGTGCGGCCACCAGTTCCGCCACCAGCGTCTCGGTCAGCAGCGCGACGTCGGGGTCGTCGTCGTGGGCGTAGCGGATCGTGGCCTTGGCGTCCTTGACCTCCGCGCCCACCGACACCACCGTCGAGCCGCGTTCCCGCACCCAGTCCATGGCCTGGTCGTCGTAGCGGGAACCGGGGAAGAGCAGCGCGCGGTAGTCGAGGGTCTTGGTGAGGTAGACGTCCACGTGCGACCAGTCGCCGCTCTCGCACGCGTCGGCCCGGCGGCGCGGCCCCTCGCGGAACATCAGGGCCGACTGCTCGGCCGACGACAGGCGCTCGGCGGGCGCGATCGTGTGGACGCCGTGCGGGCCGTCCAGCAGCTCGACGGTCGCGGGGAGCCACTCGTCCCGGCGGTCGAGGAGGTCGGCCGTGGCGTGCGCGGCCTTGTCGAGCAGGACCGGCAGGTCGAGGTCGCGCCCGGTGAGCCGCGCCTCCAGGGCGAGCAGGAGGGCGAGCGTGTGCTGGAACGTCCGGCACGCGACGCCGCCGCGCTCCTCGCCCGCGCGCATCGGCACCACCAGGTCGGCCGCCTCGGCCAGAGGGGAGTCGGTCCGGTTGGTGATCGCGGCGAGGAAGGCGGCGCCGCCGGTGTAGCGGGCCGTGGCGTCGAGCGTCTCCCGGCTCGTGCCGGTGGCCGAGATCGGCACGACCAGCGTGCCCGCGGCGGGCGGGAGGCTCGACGCGGCGGAGGCGTACTCGGCGTGGGCGAACACCCCGGCGCTGCGCAGGCGCAGCGCGGACACCCCGGCGGCGTAGCGGGAGCTGCCCATGCCGAGGAACAGCACCCGCTCGACGTCCGCGGGCAGTCCGGCGAACGGGTCCTCCGTCCGCAGCACGCCGGCCAGCGCGGCCAGCGACTCCGGCTTGGCCTCCAGATCGGACAGGTAGAGCTCGGGGTTCACGCGGTCTCCTCCTCGGGGTACCAGGTACGCAGCACGCCCATGGGGGCGTAGCGCCAGCGGGGCAGGTGCCGCGCGGCGTAGATCAACTCGCGGCACTCCTGCTCCACCTCGAACGGGCGCAGCAGGCTCTCGTCGAGCAGGTCGGGTCGTCCTCGTCGGTGCAGGCGGTCGCGGTAGGCGGCGAGCAGCTCGGCGCGGGCGGCCCTCGCCCAGGCGGCGGCCTTCCTCGGGGGGACGCCCCTGCGCTTGACGGCGACCTGGGCGACGTGGTCGAGGCTGGTGGCGAGCTGGGCGACGTCCCTCGCGGCGGGCTGGAAGAGGTCGGTGTCGGCGACGGTGGGGTTGCCGTCGAAGTCGATGACCGCGTAGCCGTCGCGCCACTTGAGCACCTGGCCGATGTGCAGGTCGCCGTGGATCCTGATCAGGGGGGTGCTGATGGGGGCGGCCAGCGGCGCAAGCTCCCGCCGCAGCGCCTCGGCCCGGGCGGCCAGCCAGACCCCGTCCTCGCCACCGGTCAGCTCAAGCGCCTCTCCGAGCGCTCCCTCCGCCCTTTCCCAAGCCCCGCCCACACCGGAAGCCCCCTCACCACACCCGCCCGCCCGAGCGACCCCCGCCGTAGGGGGTTCGGTCCTTTTGGGGTGGGGCGTGGTGGAGCCGTCCGTGGTGAGCGAGGGCGCTGCAGCGGGAGCAGGGGAGTAGGTGGAGAGGGCCAGGTGGAGGTCGGCCATGAGGTGGGCCAGGGGGGTGGCGAAGTCGGTGGTGCCGGATTCTGCGGCGTCGACGCACCATTCCCAGCCGTCCCTCGCCTCGGGGAGGTAGCCGGTCACCAGGGCGAGCAGGTGTTCGCGGCCGTCCAGCACCGCCGTCACCGCCGCGTACGGCGGGGCGGTGCCGTCGAAGCCCGCGGCGACGAGGTGCGGGAAGACGTCGACGGCGGGGTGGGGGAGCGGTGCGGGCGGGGTCAGCCACTTGACCACTACGCTCTCTCCCACCACCACCGAGTGGTTCGTCTGGTCCACGTGCGGCCCGAAGCTTCGCTCACCCAGGACCCCAGTGTGGCGATCGCCCGGTGTGTACGAGAAGGTGGGCACCGGCGAGAACCGCCGGACCGCGAGCGGCGGCGACGGCTCGTCCGCCAGCGCCCCGACGAGGGCCGCGGAGAGTCCATGATCTCGGGCCGTGAGGGGCCTTTCACCGAGAGAGATCAAGCGCCCGGTTATTGAATCCCAATTCAACTGGCAGACCAAACTTCCAGGTAGCAATGTCGTTAAAAGTCTTGCCGATGTTGATATCTACTGCAACACTCCATCCTGGTCTGCTGTGTCCGGTAAGGTCGCGCGACCCCTCTAACATCGCTAATTTCAGAAGGAGTAGCGGCCGTGTCCCGTACTCGGTTCACCCGTCGTCTCCCGGCCACCATGGCGGTGGTCGGTCTCGCGCTAGCCGTAGCGGCGTGCGGGGGTGGGTCGTCAGAAGAAACTACGACGGTGGCGGCCGACCAGCTCAAACCCAACGCGGACCTGTCGAAGCAGAGCCTCCAGGTGACGGTTTGGGAAGGCTACCTGCCGGAGGAGCTTCCCAAGCGCGTCAAGGAGAAGCTCAAGGTCGAGAACATGAACATCGCGTACCACGACACCAACGAGACCGCGATGGCGAAGCTCACCGCCTCCGGTGACAGCGGCGTCGACGTGGCGTTCGTGTCCGGCCAGTATGCTCAGGCGCTCAACGAGCAGGGTCTGCTGGAGCCGATCCACCCCGAGCTGATCCCGAACCTGGCCAACCTCTACCCCGAGGCCACCCAGCTCTCGTACGACAAGGGCAACAAGTACTCCGTGCCCTACACCTGGGGCACGACGGGCATCTGCTACCGCTCCGACCTGGTCAAGACCCCTCCGACCAGCTGGAACGATCTTCTCAAGCCGCCGGCCTGGGCCGACAAGAAGGTCACCATGATGACCACCGAGCGCTGGCTCGCGCTGCCCGCGCTCAAGGCGCTCGGCTACTCGGTCAACACCGACAAGGACGAAGAGATCGAGAAGGTGCGCGAGGCGCTCATGGCGCAGAAGCCGCACCTGCTCACCTACGACGACACCACGTTCGGCGACCGCCTGGTCTCCGGTGAGGCCCTCATGGTCGAGGCGTGGGACGGCTGGTGCCCCACCACGAACGAGAAGCAGAACATCAAGTTCGTGGTGCCGAAGGAGGGCAGCGACCTCTGGGTGGACACCATGGTGATCATGAAGTCCTCCAAGAACAAGGAGGCCGCGCACGCCCTGATCAACTACATCCTCGACCCCGAGATCCACAGCTGGGCGGCCGAGAACATCAACTACAAGGTGCCCAACAAGGCCGCCATGGACCGGGTGAAGATCGCTCCGGGCTCGCTGCTCGGCATCACGCCGGCCGAGCTGCTGAACGGTGAGTCGATCATCGACCTCGGCCAGGCGTCGACCAAGTACAGCCGCCTGTCGGCCGACGTCAAGGCGAAGTAGTTGTCGTTGTTGTGAAGTCCGAGGTCAAGGCCCGGCCGGTGTCCCCCGCACGGGGGCGCCGGCTGGGCGCGTTAGTGTTCCTGTCCCCCGGGCTGGCCTACCTTGTCGTGCTCATGCTGGTGCCGCTGGCGCTGCTCCTGAGCGACACGGTGTTCCAGCGCGGGCGGTTCGGCGGCATCGTCTACGAGTTCACCACCGAGAACTTCGAGCGGCTGCTCGACCCGCTCTACCTGAACGTGGTCGTCAACTCGCTGAAGCTCGCGGCGCTCACGACGCTGATCGCCCTGCTGCTCGGCTACCCGACGGCCTACCTGATCGCCCAGTTGCCGCGGAAGTGGAAGACCGTCGCGCTGGTGGCGATCGTGCTGCCGTTCTGGACGAACTTCATCATCCGCGTCTACGCCTGGATCATGCTGCTGAGCGGTCCCGGGCTGGTCAACAGCGGGCTGAAGGCGCTCGGGCTCGGGCCCATCGAGGTGCTCTACACCGAGGGCGCCATCGTCACGGGGCTGCTCTACTCGTACCTACCGCTCATGGTGCTGCCGCTGTACGCCGCCATCGACCGGCTCGACCCGCAGCTGCGGGAGGCGTCGGCGAACCTCGGGGCGTCGGCGTTCACCACGTTCAGGAAGGTCACCTTCCCGCTGACCCTGCCGGCTGTGATGACCGGCAGCCTGTTCGTGTTCGTGCCGAGCTTCGGCAACTTCGTCATCCCGGAACTGCTCGGAGGCAGCAAGTCGATCATGGTCGGCAACCTGATCCGCGACCAGTTCCTCAAGGCGCGCGACTGGCCGTTCGGCGCGACGCTGGCACTGGCCCTCGTCGTGGCGCTGGTGCTGCTGCTCCTCGCGCAGTCGTGGATGGCCCGCCGTGCGTAGGTCGAAGCTCCTGTACGTCCCGTTCTGGGCCACGTACGTCTTCCTGTATCTGCCGATCGTCGTGCTGGTCGTCATGTCGTTCAACTCCGGCGAGTCGGCGTACAGCTTCGAGGGCGCGAGCCTGCGGTGGTACGGCGAGCTGGCCGGCGACGAGCGGATCAGGGACGGCCTGGTCAACACGCTGATCGTGGCCGCCGGCTCGACGGTCATCGCCACGGTGCTCGGCACCATGCTGGCCGTCGGCCTGGCCCGGCACGCCAGGTCGAAGCTGCTCGACGCGATCGCGCTGATGCCGGCCGTCCTGCCCGACCTGGTGATCGGCATCGGTCTGCTCGTCCTGTACGGCGCGCTCCAGTTCACCCTCGGCCTGTACTCCGTGGTGCTGGCGCACGGCATGTTCGCGACGGCGTTCGTGGCGGCGGTGGTCCGCACCCGGCTCACCGGGGCCGACACCTCGCTGGAGGAGGCCTCGCGCGACCTCGGCGCCGGGCCCGTCACGACGTTCCTGCGGATCACGCTGCCGCAGCTCGCGCCCGGCATCATCGCGGGCGCGCTGCTCGCCTTCACGCTGTCGCTGGACGAGTTCGTGATCGCGTTCTTCACGATCGGCAACGACGATCCGACGCTGCCGATCGTCATCTATTCCATGCTTCGCTTCGGGGTCACCCCGGAGATCAACGCGCTGGCCGCGATCCTGCTCCTCGTGAGCTTCACCGCGGTGATCGCCGGACAGCGCCTCACCAAGATCGGGGAGAGGGGGCCACGTGCTCAGGATTGACGGGGTCTCCCGCAGGTTCGGGGACATCACCGCGCTCGACGACGTCACGCTGGAGATCGGGCAGGGCGAGTTCTTCGCCCTCCTCGGGCCGTCCGGCTGCGGCAAGACGACCCTGCTGCGCATCGTCGCCGGGTTCGAGACGCCCGACGCGGGCACGGTCACGCTCGACGGGGAGGACCTGCTGTCGCGCCCGCCGAACCGGCGGCCGATCAGTTTGATGTTCCAGTCGTACGCGCTGTTCCCGCACATGACCGTGGCCAAGAACGTGGCGTACGGGCTGGAGCGCGAGGGGCTGGCCCGGCAGGAGGTCAAGAAGCGCGTCGGCGAGGTGCTGGAGACCGTCGGCCTGTCGGCGCACGCCGGGCGCAAGCCCGCGCAGCTGTCCGGCGGCCAGCGGCAGCGGGTCGCGCTGGCCCGTTCCATCGTCAAGCGGCCCCGGCTGCTGCTGCTCGACGAGCCGCTGTCGGCGCTGGACAAGAAGGTGCGCGCCGACATGCAGCTGGAGCTCAAGCGGCTGCAGAACGAGGTCGGCATCACCTTCGTGGTCGTCACGCACGACCAGGAGGAGGCCATGTCGCTGGCCGACCGCATCGCGGTGTTCGACCGCGGCCAGGTGTGCCAGGTGGACGAGCCCATCAGCCTGTACGAGCGTCCGCGGACGCCGTTCGTGGCCGACTTCGTCGGGGCCAACAATCTGTTCCCCGGCACCGCGAGCGGCCTCGACGGCATCAAGAGCGAGCAGTTCGGCATGCTGCCCGGCAGGCCGCTGACCGAGCTGCCTGCGGGCGCCGAGGCGCTGCTCGCGGTGCGGCCGGAGAAGATCCGGCTGGCCGACGAGAACGCCGCCAGGGGCGTCGCAGGCAGCGTGCTCGACGTCAGCTTCTACGGCGGCGTCTCACACATCTCGGTGGACGTGCCCGGCCATGACAGGCCGGTGCTCGCCGCCGTGCAGGGCGCCGCGGCGGTGCGGCCGGGCGCCAAGGTCAAGGTGCGCTGGGAGGCCGGCGACGCGGTCGTCGTGGCGGTCGATCAGTGAGCCAGGTCGTTGCCGGTGGCGGCGCGGGCGTACGACAGGATCAGCTCGGCGGCCTCGTCGGGGCCGATCAGCGGGTGCCGGGCCGTGATGCGGTAGCCGTAGGCGTCCTCCAGGGCCACCAGGTTGCGCGCGATCGTCAGGGAGTCGGCGCTCAGGCGGAACACGCCGAGCGCCGCCCCCGTGTCGAGGATGGCCTGGTACATCGAGACCTGCCGGTCGTAGAGCGAGGTGAGCAGCACGCCGTAGACGCGGTTGCGGCCCGCGGCGCCGCCGAGCTCGTTGAGCAGGCGCACGTCGGGGTCGAGCGGCCCGGTCGGCAGGCCCGAGCGGATCGTGACGACCAGTTTCTCGGCCGGGTCGGTGAGCGCGGTCAGGCGGCGGAGCCGGTGCTCGTAGAAACGTTCCATGCCGGCCTGCTGCGCCTCGACCAGCAGCTCGCGCAGGTCGGGGTAGTGGTAGAGGACGGCCCCGGACGTCAGCCCGGCCTCCTCGGCGACGTGCGAGAGCTGTACACCGTCTATGCCGTGCCGGATGATGGCCCTGCGCGCGGCGTCGATCAGATCGATACGCCGGTCGCTACGGCTTTTACGCTGAGCCACCACCACCACCTTCACTCGTTCGACTTTCATTCAGTTAGCCGTGACCATAGTGCCGGTAACTTGACCTTCACGCTAGATCTGTTTTTGAATTCCTCTTCAAATTCACGAGTCCCCCCGGAGCTGTCATGTCACTGACGATCCTGTTCATGCCGGAGAGCGCCTACGGCCCGACCAACAACTGCATCGGCATCGGCGACATCCTGCGCCGCCGTGGCCACCGCGTGGTGTTCGCCGCCGAGGCGTCCTGGAAGGGCAAGCTCGAGGCACTCGGCTTCGAGGAGGACCTCGTCGACCTCGCCCCGCCGGCCGAGGACGCCGCCGAGGAGCAGGACCCGGGCCAGTTCTGGAAGGACTTCATCCGCGAGACCGCGCCCGAGTACCGCAAGACCACGCGGGAGCAGCTCGAGACCGTGACCGCGCCGATCTGGGCCGAGCTCATCGACGGCGCGAAGTACTGCGAGCCGCAGCTCAAGGCCATCATCGAGCGGGTGAACCCCGACGTCATCGTCGAGGACAACGTGCTCACGTTCCCGGCGCTGGTCACGGCGGGCAAGAAGTTCGTCCGGATCGTCTCCTGCAACCCGCTGGAGGTGCGCGGCGAGAACATCGCGCCGGTCTTCTCCGGCCTGCCCGCCGACGACCGCTCCGAGTGGGACGCCTTCCGCGCCGAGTACGACCGCACCCACCGCGAGATCTGGAGCGCCTACAACGAGTGGTGCGTCGAGCAGGGCGCCGCGCCGCTGCCCGACCTCGACTTCATCCACGAGGGCGACCTGAACCTCTACGTCTACCCCGAGGCCCTCGACTACACCGACGCCCGCCCGCTCGGCCCGACGTGGCACCGGCTCGACTCGTCAGTCCGTGAGACCGACGGCGAGTTCACGCTGCCGTTCGAGCGCGGCGAGGGCTCGCTGGTCTACTTCTCGCTCGGTTCGCTCGGCTCGTCCGACGTGGAACTGATGCAGCGGGTGATCGACGTGCTGGCGACGACGCCGCACCAGTACATCGTCTCCAAGGGCCCGCTGCACGAAGAGATCAAGCTTGCTGACAACATGTGGGGCGCGGAGTTCCTTCCACAGACTAAGATCATCCCACTGTGTGACTTGGTCATCACCCATGGCGGCAACAACACGACCACCGAGGCGCTGCACTTCGGCAAGCCGATGATCCTGCTGCCGCTCTTCTGGGACCAGTACGACAACGCCCAGAGGGTCGATGAACTCGGTTTCGGTGTCAGGCTCTCGACCTACACCTTCACCGACGAGGAACTCAAGGGGGCGCTCGCGCGCCTGCTCGGCGACACCGAGCTGCGCGAGACGATCGCCGCCGCGGGCGAGGAGATCCGGCGTCGCGACGGCCTGCGCAAGGCCGCCGACCTGATCGAGCAGCTCGGCCAGTAGCACGACTCAAGGACGAAGCTTTCCGATGCGTGAACTGATCAACCCCGCCACCGGCCTCCCGTGTGCCGAAATTCCGGACACGCCGGTGGAGGGTGTGGCATCCGCCGTACGCGCCGCGCGCGCCGCGTTCGAGGAGTGGTCGACGGCCACCCCGAGCGAGCGCGCGCGGGTGCTGCTGCGGGTCGCCGACCTGGTGGAGGCCGACGCCGACGAGCTGACGCGGCTGGAGGTCGAGGAGACGGGCAAGCCGGCCGCGGTGTTCCGCGACGGCGAGCTGCCGTTCGCGGCCGACAACCTGCGCTTCTTCGCCGGCGCGGCACGCTCGCTGGAGGGCTCGGGGGCCGGGGTGTTCAGCCCCGGCTACACCTCGGTGATGCTGCGCCGTCCCGTCGGGGTGGTGGGGTCGATCGCACCGTGGAACTTCCCCTTCGTCATGGCCGTCTGGAAGATCGGCCCGGCGGTGGCCGCGGGCAACGCCGTGGTGATCAAGCCTGCGCCCCGGACGCCCCGTACGACCCTGCGTCTGGCCGAGCTGTTCGCCAAGGCGGGCGCTCCTGACGGGCTCGTCCAGGTGGTCACCGGCGACGCCGAGGTCGGCCAGGCGCTGGTCACCGACCCGGGCGTCGACATGGTCAGCGTCACCGGCTCGACCGAGACGGGCCGGTCGGTGATGACGGGCGCGGCGGCCACGCTCAAACGGGTCCATCTCGAGCTGGGCGGCAAGGCGCCGGCGCTCGTCTTCGCGGACGCCGACCTCGCCGAGATGGCCCACGGCGTCGCCATGGGGGCGACGTACAACACCGGTCAGGACTGCACGGCGGCCACCCGGGTGTACGTCGCCCGTGAGGTCTACGCCGACGCGGTGGAGGCGCTTCGGGCAACTCTTGCCGAAATAACCGTCGGTGACCCCTGGGACCCGGCGACCGACATCGGCCCCCTGATCTCGTCCGCGCACCGCGACCGGGTGCACGGGTTCGTCTCCCGGGCCGGCGGACGCGTGCTGCACGGCGGCTCCCCGATCGAGGGCCCCGGGTTCTTCTATCCGCCCACCCTCGTGGCGGACGCCGCCCAGGACAGCGAGATCGTCCAGGGTGAAATCTTCGGCCCCGTCCTCGTCGCCCTGCCGTTCGACGGCGAGGACGACGCGGTCAGGCTGGCCAACGACACCAGGTACGGCCTGGCCTCCTCGGTGTGGTCACGTGACGTGGCCCGTGCGATGCGCGTGTCGCACCGGCTCGACGTCGGCGTGACCTGGATCAACGACCATCTGCCCATCGCCAGTGAGGCACCGCACGGCGGCGTCAAGGGCAGCGGGTTCGGCAAGGACATGAGCCAGGAAGCGGTGCAGGAATATTCGGTGACGCGTCACCTGATGGTCAAACACGCGGCACCGGCCGAACGGGATTCGTTCCGGCCCGCCTGAAACGTGTACGGCGTTATGCGGTCCAAAGTGACTATTTGGACGCATGTGATGGGATATGTTCGGTTGGCCGATCTGGTACGGGTTGTGTTCCAATTACCCAGCCGGACAGAATCCCATGCGCCCCAAGCGTGTCTGAATTTTCGAGCACGTACCGGCGAGAGGTAGCGAGAGTCAGTGAGGACGGAAAACCCCAGACACACGAAGTCAGGGGAGTACACAGGCGGTCGGTTCCGGTTGGCGAACTGGCGGGTGCGCTCCAGGCTGATCGCGCTGATCCTCATCCCCACCGTCGTGGGTGTGCTGCTCGCGGGCATCCAGCTGGCTGACGCCATCAGCACGAGTGCCGAGTACCGCCGGCTCAGCGAGGTCGCCGAGCTGGTGCAGCGCATCGGGGGGCTCAACCACGAGCTCGGCAAGGAGCGTACGCTCACCGCCTGGTACGTCGCCGACCGCCGCAGGGCGGGACGCTTCGTGCAGCTCAAGACGCAGCGTCAGGCCACCGACCGGGCCAAGCAGCAGGCGCTCGAGGCCGCCAAGGCCATCGACGCGACCCACTCGGCCCGCGTGCGCGAAGGCGTGAGCAACATGCGCCGCTGGCTCGGCGGTCTCGACAGCTTGCGCGACTCGATGGTCGGCAACGTCCCGCCACGGGCCGCCATCGGCACGTACAGCACCATGATCAGCGTGTTCTCCACGATCCAGGGCGACCTGGGCGACGGCGTGAGCGACGACGACCTGCAGGGTGACGTGGCCGCGCTCGGCTCTCTCCAGCGGATGAAGGAGGAGCTCTCGCGCCAGCAGATCATCCTCATCGTCACGCTGGTGCAGCGCAAGCTCGACAGCGCCGACTGGTCCGACTTCCTCGGCTCGTGGAACAGGCAGCAGACCGAGCTCGCCGCCTTCGAGGCCGAGGCCGACCCAGAGGACCTGCGGGCCTACCGCCGCGCCGTCAGGGGCCTGCAGGTCGACAGCGCCGACGCCATGCGTCAGCGCGCGCTGGCCCAGGTGAGCGAGTACAACAAGATCAGGGATCTCGACGTCACCACGGCGCGCGACCTGAACCTCTGGTTCGACGCCACCTCCTACACCGCCAACGCGGTGCGCAAGGTCGAGGACGCCATGGCGACCTCGATCGTGAAGACCACCCGCGACCTCAGCGAGACCGAGCAGCGCAACGCCATCATCTCCGGCGCGCTCATCCTCGTGCTGCTGCTGCTCGTCCTGATCATCACCACCCGCGTGGCCGGTTCGCTGGTCCGCCCGCTGCGCCGGCTGCGCGCCGAGGCGCTCCAGGTCGCCACGACGAGGCTGCCCGAGACCGTCCGCATCCTGCGCGAGTCGGGCGAAGGCGCCCAGATCCCCGAGGTGCCGCCGATCGGCGTCAACACCCGCGACGAGATCGGGGAAGTGGCGCGGGCCTTCGACGAGGTCCACCGCGAGGCGATCCGGCTGGCCGGCGACGAGGCCAAGCTGCGCGCCAACGTCAACAGCATGTTCGTCAACCTCTCCCGCCGCAGCCAGACGCTGGTCGAACGGCAGCTGCAGCTCATCGAGGGTCTGGAGCAGGGTGAGGAGGACGAGGACCGGCTCGCGAACCTGTTCCGCCTCGACCACCTGGCCACCCGCATGCGCCGCAACAGCGAGAACCTCCTCGTTCTCGCCGGCCAGGAGGCCGCGCGCAAGTGGAGCGAGCCGGTGCCGCTGGTCGACATCGCCCGCGCCTCGCTGTCGGAGGTCGAGGGCTACGAACGGGTCCAGATCCAGATCCCGTCCAACACGCTCATCGTCGGCCCCGCCGTCACCGACGCCGTCCACCTGCTCGCCGAGCTGATCGAGAACGCCATCTCGTTCTCGCCGCGCGAGAGCAAGGTGACGGTCACGAGCCCGCCGAGCCCCGAGGGCGGCGTGCTCGTCACCATCAACGACCTGGGCATCGGCATGAGCCCGGAGGAACTGGCCGAGGCCAACTGGCGCCTGGCCAACCCGCCGGTCGTGGACGTGTCCGTCTCGCGGCGCATGGGCCTGTTCGTGGTCGGTCGTCTGGCCCTGCGCCACGGCATCCGCGTCCAGCTCACCAAGCGGGAGACCGGCGGCCTGAGCGCGATGGTGCTGCTCCCCGACGTGCTCATCAGCGGCGGCCAGAACGGCACGCAGCAGGGCGGTCAGTACGAGGCCTTCACCACGTTCGACCCCAGGCAGCTCACGCACCCGGAGCCGACCAGCCCGCACCCCGCCGTGGACACGGAGTGGCCGGGTTCGGTGCCCCCGCCGGGCTCCGGCAACTGGCCGTCCTTCGGCGAGCAGGCTCCCGCGCACGCGGGCGCGCAGCCGCAGGCCGCGCCGTTCGCCGAGGCCCCGGACGTGCAGCGCTGGCCGTCGTTCGCCGAGGACGCCCCGCCCGCCGCGCAGCAGCCGTTCGGCGAGCAGCGCTGGCCGTCGTTCGCCGATGCCGCACCCCCCGCGCCCCCCGCATCCCCCGCACCCCCCGCGCCCCCCGTGGCCGAGCCGCAGCCGTTCGCCGAGAACCGGTGGCCGTCGTTCGCAGAGCAGCCGCCGCCGCAGAGTGACGAGCCGCGCTGGCCGTCCTTCGCGACCGAGCCGCCGTCGCAGGACGACGCGCAGTGGGCGTCGTTCTCGGACCCGGGCGCGCGCCGGTCACTGTTCGATCCGGGCGACCGTCCGCAGCCGCAGCCCGAGGAGGCGTTCCGCTCGCTGTTCGGGGAGGACCCCAAGCCCGCCGACCAGTTCGAGCAGAACGGTCACGGCGCCGCCCACGACCCCTTCGGGCCGGGCAGCTACTCCTCGCAGGACATGACGGGCCCGCTCCCCGCGGTGCGCAACTCGCCCCTGGAGGAGCAGAGCGAGGAGTTCCTGCCGATCTTCTCGTCGGTGGGCTCCGACTGGTTCCGCAAGCCGGACCCGGAGGTGCTCAGGCCGCGCGAGCCGGAGCCGGAGGACGAGCCCGAGATCACGGCCGTCCACCCCGCCGTGCCCGCCGATCCGTCCGTCCCGCCGCCGCCGCCCGCGGCCGCGCCCGCGGCGACGGGAGGCAGGACCTCGCTGCCGCAGCGCACGCCCGGCCAGTCGGGTGCGGGCGCGTCGTGGTCCTCGCCCGCCGACTCCGGGTTCCAGGCCGCACAGGCCGCTGCCCAGCCGCAGGAGGGCGGGACGACGTCGTCCGGCCTGCCGCGCCGTGTCCCCAAGGCGAACCTGGTGCCGGGTACGGCCAGTCTCGTCGAGCCTCTGGCTCCGTCCCCGGCGCCGCAGATCTCGCCCGAACGGTTGCGCAGCCGGCTCTCCAGCTTCCAGCAGGGTGTCCGGCAAGGTCGGGCGTTCACCCGCGGAGAAGATTATGAGGAGGACAAATGAGAGAAATGAGCCAGGGAGCGCGTGGTATCAGCTGGCTGATCACGGACTTCGTGAACAACGTGCCAGGTGTTGCCCACACGGTCGTGGTCTCGTCTGACGGGTTGCCGCTGGCCTACTCCGAGGGTTTCCCCAAGGACCGCGCCGACCAGCTGGCCGCCGTGGCCTCCGGCGTCATCAGCCTGACCCAGGGCGCCGCTCGTGTCTTCGAGGGCGGTCTGGTCACCCAGACCGTCATTGAGATGCAGCGGGGCCTTCTGATGATCATGTCGATCAGCGACGGTTCCTGTCTGGCGGTTCTGGCGGCTCCCGACTGTGACATGGGGCTGGTGGCCTACCAGATGACGTTGCTGGTGGAGCGGGCCGGTCAGGTGCTTACGCCGGCCGTACGTGCCGAGCTGCAAGCAACTCGCCCCCGCTAGCCGGGCGGTGACAGGAGAAGATGGTGTCAGGTCAGCAGGGTTGGGCTGGTGATAGCAACCCGCCGCGTACGGCGGGTCCCCGTTCGCAGAAGGCGAGTTCCCTGGTGCGGCCCTATGCCGTGACCGGGGGACGCACCGCGCCGCGGATGAAGTTCGCCATGGAGGCGCTGGTGTCCTCCGTGACGTCGGAATACCAAGACATTTCCCTACTAAGTCCGGAGTATCAGGCGATCATTCAGCTGACTCGGAATGTCCGGTCAGTTGCCGAGATCTCCGCCCTTTTACGTCAGCCTCTTGGCGTGGTCCGGGTGCTGATCGCGGACATGGCGTCGGAGGGCCTGATCCGCGTGCACCAGCCTGCGCTGGATGCGGGAAAGCCGGACCTCAACTTGCTCGAAAGGGTGCTCAGTGGACTTCGCAGGCTCTAGCCCCGGCTTGACCTCGACGAAGATCGTCGTGGCCGGGGGCTTCGGCGTGGGCAAGACGACGTTCGTGGGAGCGGTCTCCGAGATCCTGCCGCTCACCACGGAGGCGGTCATGACGGACGCCTCCGCGCACGTCGACGACGTCTCGCTCACACCGAACAAGACGACCACGACCGTCGCGATGGACTTCGGCCGGGTCTCCCTCGACCGTGACCTGATCCTTTATCTGTTCGGTACGCCCGGACAGCACCGGTTCTGGTTCATGTGGGACGACCTGGTGCGTGGCGCCATCGGCGCGGTCGTGCTGGTCGACACGCGTCGCCTGGCCGACAGCTTCCCGGCCATCGACTACTTCGAAGAGGCGAAACTGCCGTTCGTCGTCGGCATCAACGGCTGGGACGGGCAGTTCGCGCATCAGGAGGAGGAGCTCAGGGAGGCGCTGTCGATCGGCGGCCACACCCCGATCGTGCGGCTCGACGCCCGCCAGCGCGAGTCGGTGAAATCGACCCTGATCACTTTGGTGGAGCACGCCCTGACCAGGCACATGCACACACCTGTGTAAAGGCTCAACGTCACCCGGCACCCGTTCGAAGGGTGCCGGGTTCTTCTTTTTCTCCGCCTCAGACGGTGGCGTGCCCGCGGACGAGACGGCCGACCTCGGCGCGAAGGTGCACGAAGTCGGGGTGCTCGCGGGTGGTGATCTGGTCGCGCGGCCCAGGCAGGTCGACCTTCAGGTCGCCGACCACGTGCGCGGGGGCCTTCGACAGCACCACCACGCGGTCGCCCACGTAGACGCTCTCGTCGATGTCGTGGGTGATGAGCACGATCGTCATCTGGTGGTGGCCGCGGACCTTGAGCACGAGGTCCTCCAGGTCTTCCCTGGTCTGGGCGTCCACGGAGCCGAACGGCTCGTCCATCAGCATGAGCGACGGCCGGTAGGCCAGCGCCCGTGCGATCGCGACCCGCTGCTGCATGCCTCCGGACAGCTGGAACGGGTACTTGCGCGCGGCCCCTTCCAGCCCCACCGACTCCAGCGCCTCGCGCGCGGCGTCCTCGCGCTGCTTCTTGTCCATGTTCCTGCGGCGCAGCGGGAGCGCCACGTTGTCGGCGACCGACATCCACGGGAACAGCGAGCGGCTGTAGTCCTGGAAGACGACGGCGAGGTTGTCGGGGGTCTGCTTGACGACGTTGCCCTCGACCTTGACCTGGCCGCCGGTGGGGGTGATGAGGCCGGCGATCGACCGCAGCAGCGTGGACTTCCCGCAGCCTGAAGGGCCGACGATGCAGAGCAGTTCGCCCTCGGCGACGCTCAGGTTGAGTCCTTCGATGGCGTGGTGCGCGTTGGGAGTACCGCCGCCGTACACGTGAGAAAGGTTGTCTATCTCGAGCAATGGAATTCCTTGGGGGGCGAGACCGCGAACCGCGCGGCAACTCTTTCCGAGCCGGAAATGACTCTGGCGGAGCGGCAAATGGTGGACATGTCGGACAAATTAAGGGTTCTGCGCGATCCTACCGGGCGCGTGATCGCGGTCGCCATGTGAGCGGCCGCTCGTCCGCGCATTCACCGTCGCCCCGGCGCACCTCACGTGAGGCGCTGGGCGGCGTGGTGCCAGGCGAGCACCCGGCGCTCGACGACCAGGAAGACCTCGTTCAGCAGGTAGCCCAGCACGCCGAGCAGCACGATGCCGGCCCACATGGCGGGCAGGTCGAAGGTCACGTACGCGGTGGTCAGCTGGAAGCCGATGCCGTTCGTGGTGCCGGGCAGCAGCTCGGAGAAGACCATGACGATCAGCGACAGCGACAGCGCCAGCCGCAGCCCGGCGAACATCTTGGGCAGCGCGGACGGCAGCACCACCCGGAGGAGCCGCTCGGTGCGCGAGAGCCGGAAGACCTGGCCGGTCTGCAGGTGCAGCGGCTCGACCGAGCGCGCGCCGTCGGCGGTGTTCAGCAGCACCGGCCAGACGATGCTGAACATGATGAACGCCAGTTGCATCCGCAGCCCGAACCCGAACAGCACCAGGAAGACGGTGACCAGGGCCGGCGGCGGGATCGCGCGCAGGAACTGCAGCACACCGTCGAGGTAGTCGTACACCCGTGACGACAGGCCGAGCGCCAGCCCCAGCACGACCCCCGCCAGCGCGCCCCCGGCGAAGCCGAGTGCCATCCGGCCGAGGCTCGGCAGGATGTCGCCGACGGCGGCGTCGGTCAGGAACAGCGTGGCGGGCGAGCCCGAGAACCACATCGCGTGCATCCGCTCCACGATCGTGCTGGGCGGCGGGAAGAACGCGCTGCCCGCCGCCCGCGTGGCCGCCTCCCAGGCCACGACGAGCACGAGCAGCACCGCGACGCGGAACGCGGCCGTCCGCAGGCCTCCTCTTCTCATCCTTCCTCCCCGCGCTGGACGTGGTGCCAGCGGAACACCCGCCGGTCGAAGGCCACCATCAGGGCGTTGACCGCGACGCCGAACAGCCCCACCCAGAACACCCCGGCCAGGATGTCGGCCATCCGGGCGGGCACGGCGATGCCGGCGAAGAAGATGAACACGCCGATGCCCTCGCCCCGGCCGGCCACGATCTCGGTGCTGACCGTGAGGATGAGCGCCACCCCGGCGGCCAGCCGGACGCCCGTCATGATGAAGGGCGCCGACGACGGCAGCGACACCCGCATCAGCACCGCGAGCGGCCCGAAGCCGTACGAGCGCAGCGACTCCTTGGCCACGGGGTCGACGCCGCGCAGGCCGTACATCGTGTTGTAGAGGATCGGCCACAGCGCGGCGTAGACGACGAGCGCCACGCGGTGCTGCAGCCCTGTGCCGATGACCAGCGCCACCAGCGGGATCAGCGCCACCGACGGGATCGGCCGCAGGAACTCCACCACCGAGCGCGTCGCTGCGTCGACGAGCGGCACGCTGCCGAGCAGCAGCCCGAGCGGCACCGCGACCAGCGCCGCGATGGCGAGCCCGATCGCCCAGGCGAGCAGGCTGGTCAGCGCGTGCGCGCGGAACGCGGGGTCGGCGAGCAGCGTCACCGCCCGCCCGGCGATCTCCGTCGCGGGCGGCAGGAACTCGGGGTCGGCGAGGCCGGTACGGCTGATCAGCTCGATGAGCGCGGCGAAGGCGACGGCCCCGGCCGCCCGGCGCGACCAGCGGATGGCCGGTGACGCCGGGCGGATCGAGGTCAGGGTCTGCGCGCTCACCCTGAGGTCGTGGGAGACATGAGCGACTTGACGTCGATGGCCTTCGACAACCACTTGGCCTCCAGCATCCAGTCGGCCACCCGCTGGAGGCGGACCGGGTTGTCGTTGCCGGAGAAGTAGGGGAAGGTCACGGTGGCTGCGGTGGCGGCGTCGATCTGCGTGAAGGTGGGCAGCACCTTGGCCACCACCTCGCGGTTGTTCTCCATCAGCTTGGCCGCGTTGTGGATGGCGCGCTGGAAGGCCGCCGCCGTCTTCGGGTGCTCGTCGTACCACTCCTGGGTGCTGACGTAGCCGGAGATGGGGAACTCGGCGGCGGGCCCGGAGGCCGGGTCGAGGATCTTGCGGGCGCCCATCGTGGCGGTGGCCGCGGTGACCTGCGGCTCGCCCAGGTAGGCGGCGTCGATCTGGCCGCCCTTCCACGACGGCATGATGTTCTGGAACGTCACCTGGACGTACTTGATGCTGGCCGGGTCGACGTTGTTGGCCTTCAGCACCTGGGTCAGCGCCAGCTCCTGGAAGTTGCGCAGGACGTTGACGTTGATGGTCTTGCCCTCCAGGTCCTTCGGCGTCTTGATGGGCGAGTCGGGCAGCGCCATGATGCTGAGCGAGTCGGGGGCCGCGCGAGAGCCCTCGGCCAGGATGCGCACCTTCAGCGCCTGTTTGTCGTGTGCGGCGAACATCGAGACGTAGTTGCCGAACATCGCGTCGATCTCACCCTTGATCAGCATGGGAATGGCTTCGGGGGCGGCCTGGACGACCTGCGGCGTCACCTCCAGCCCTTCCCTCTCGAAAAGCCCTTGGTCGATGGCGACGTAGATGGCGGCACTGTCGATGGCCGGCAGGGTGGCGACCTTGAGCTGTGTCTTCTCCAGCCCGCCGGCCGCGTTCGTGGGGGGCGCGGCGACGGACGTGGTGCCGGCTGAGCTGCACGCCGCGACGCCGAGTGTCAAAGCGAACCCGATGATCGCGGCCCTGGCGGAACGGCCAAGCCTCATGTCAGGGACTCCCTTCGGATGGAGCCAGGGGGGACCGGGTGGCTTCTGCTCCCGGGAACTGCGTGCCTGACGCACGGCAGAGATCGACCGTAGCACCAAATTGGCGGCCATTATCGCGAAAACAATAGTTGTGGTTGCAATGTCGGTTTACGGCTATATCGTGAAAAACTGACGGCCGCAGAGCGGCGTAATGTTTGTCCGATTTGGGGAAAGGGGTGGTGCGCGAGACTCGCGTTACCAGAAGTGACAGGTGTCCGTTTTTCCCGCGTGTCCGATGGGGGGTCGCGGGGCGGTTCTTTATTGCGTTTCACCAGATGGGAGCATGTCTACCGATTCTGTCGTATTTTCTGGACATTCAGGGATAAACAGCTCAATGAGGCACTAGTAGTGGTTGGTGCTCCTCGCCCGGTGTGCTCAAATGGCGCTTATCTCGAACGAGATATTGCCCCACCTGCATTTACCTGCATGGTCACCCGAGAATTCCCCTCAGGGGCGAGAGGTTGCGAAGGCAAGTGAGAACGCAGAGCGCTGAAGCTTCCGCTGACCGCGAGCCGCACGGCCATGAGAAGCGACGGCTGTCCCGACCGTCCTCGCGCAGGTTCGGCCTGGGCAACTGGCACGTCCGGTCGCGCCTGATCGCGCTGATCGTCGTTCCTACGGCCGTCGCCGTCGGGCTGGGCGGGCTGAGCGTCATCACCTCGCTCAACGACGCCCACACCTACCAGAACCTCCGGGAGGTCGCCGAGCTCAGCCAGCAGGTCGGCGCCGTCACCCACGAGCTGGGCTACGAACGCGACGAGACCGCCCTCTACATCGCACAGGGCCGGCCGGACAACCGCGAGGCCCAGCTGCGCACCACGTACAGCAGGGTCAACGGGCTCATCGCCGAGGCCCAGCGGCAGGCGCAGGCGCTCGCCGGCACCCACGCCGAGGCCGTACGCCCGGTGCTGCGCCGGCTCGACGAGGTGCGGACGCTGCGCGAGACCGCCGTCAACGGCCAGATCCAGCCGCTGCCGACGATCGCGAAGTACTCCCAGATCATCGGGGTCCTGCTGCAGTTCCACGACCAGGTCGGCCAGGTGGCCGTGGACGACGAGGTGGCCGACAGCGCGAGCGCCATGGCCGCCATCGCCCGGGCCAAGGAGCAGGCGTCCAGGCAGCGCGGCGTCCTCGCCAGCGCCCTGGACAAGAGTGGCTTCGACAGCGGCGAGCTGGAGTCGCTCACCGACGCCAAGGCGCGCGAGCAGAGCGAGGAGACGCTGTTCGCCACCCTCGCCACCCTCGACCAGCTCGAGCTCTACCGCAACGCGGTCGTCGGCCGCGACGTCGACCAGACCGACCTCTTCCGGCTGCGGGCCATGGCGCAGGCGGCCGAGGGCAAGGAGCTGAGCATCGGCGGCCGTCCCGACCAGGACGTCACCACCTGGTTCGACGTCAGCACCGGCAAGATCGACGCGTTGCGCAGCGTGGAGCGGACGCTGTCCTCGTCCGTCATCCTGCGCGCGCGCAGCCTGGAGGAGAGCGCCAACCGCTCGGCGATGATCTCCGGCGGCCTCATCCTGCTGCTGCTGTTCGTGGTGACGGCGATCGTCTCGCTCATCGCCCGCTCGCTCATCCGTCCCCTGCGCAAACTGCGCGGCGAGGCCCTCGACATCGCCGGGCACCGCCTGCCCGCGACCGTCCGCCAGCTGCGCGAGAGCGGCGACGGCACGGTCGGCCCCGTCGTCCCGATCGGCGTGGACACCCATGACGAGATCGGCGAGGTGGCGCGGGCGTTCGACGAGGTCCACCGCGAGGCGGTACGGCTCGCCGGCGAGGAGGCCCGCCTGCGCAGCAACGTCAACGCGATGTTCGTGAACCTGTCGCGGCGCAGCCAGACGCTGGTCGAGCGGCAGATCACCCTGATCGACGGTCTGGAGCAGGGTGAGCAGGACGAGCAGCGGCTCGGCAACCTGTTCAAGCTCGACCACCTGGCCACCCGTATGCGGCGTAACAGTGAGAACCTGCTCGTGCTCGCCGGTCAGGAACCGCCCCGCCGCTGGAGCCAGCCGGTGAAGCTGGTCGACGTGGCCCGCGCCTCGCTGTCGGAGGTCGAGAGCTACGAGCGCGTGGTCCTCCAGGTGCCCGACGGCGTGTCGGTGGCCGGTCAGGCCGTCAACGACGTCATCCACCTGCTCGCCGAACTCGTCGAGAACGCCCTGTCGTTCTCGCCGCGCGAGACCCGGGTGACCGTCTCCGGCAGCCGGATCGACGGCGGCGGCGTGATGCTGTCGATCACCGACTCCGGCATCGGCATGACCCAGGACGAGCTGGTCCAGGCCAACGAGCGGCTCACCGACGCGCCCGACGTCGACGTGTCGGTGTCGCGGCGGATGGGTCTGTTCGTGGTCGCGAGGCTGGCCCACCGGCACGGCATCCGGGTGCAGCTGCGCCCGCACAGCTCCGGCGGCCTGACCGCGATGGTGCTCATCCCCGAGAACATGCTGGGGTCACAGGCTTCGCCGCTGTCCGGGATGCCGTCCTTCTCCGGCAACCAGCCGCCCTCGCTCGCCGGGAACGAGCAGGGGGCGCTGCCGGGCGGGACGTCCCCGCGCCAGCCGCCGGCCTTCTCCGGAGCGCCCGGCGGTGGGTCGTGGGACGAGCCGTACACCGGGCCGTACTCAGAGCCGCATTCCGGGCCGCATTCCGGGCCGTACTCAGAGCCGTACTCAGGGCCGCACCCGGCGCCGCCGGTCACGGACCACCCGCCCGCCACCTTCGCCATGGGCCCAGGTCACCCCTCGTTCCCGTCCGGCGTGGACGCGGGCCCGCCCTGGCCCGCGCCGCCGAGGCGCGGCGAGCCCGGTGGCTGGCCCGCCGAGCCGCCCGGCGCGGCCTTCGGTCCCGGCGAGCCGCACGCCCCCTCCGGCCCCGCCGACGTCTGGACGCCGCTGCGCGGCGCGGCGTGGAACGGCGACAGCGGCCTGCCGAGACGACCCGTTCCCCAACCGCCGCCCGGCGGTTGGGGCAAGGACACCATGCCGTCGCAGCGGCCGGGGTTCGACGACCCCGACTCCGGCTCGACGGACCCCATACCGGCGGCACCGCCCGCGTCCGCCGGTGACGACTACCTGCCGATCTTCGCCGCCGTCGAGTCCGCCTGGTTCGGGCGCAACCCCGACGGCGCGAGCTGGGGTTCCTCCAAGGCGGACGCGGGCTGGAGCGCTGCGGAGGCGGTCGTGGAACCCGTACGCGAAGGTTCGACGGCGTCGGGCCTGCCCAAACGGGTGCCCAAGGCCAACCTCGTGCCAGGGTCGGCGGACACCGCGGCGTCCCCCAAAGGCGTGATGCCGATGCCCTCGGTGTCGCCCGACCGGGTGCGCAACCGCCTGTCGAGCTTCCAGCAGGGTTTCCGCGCGGCGCGCGACGACATCAGCGAGGGCCGGGCCTATCCCGCCGGCTCCTCGGGCGCGCAGGGCCGCTCAGGCCCGAAGAACAGCGACAGAGAGGAGGACGCATGAACGACCTGAGCAACGCGGCCCGCGGCGTGGACTGGCTCATCACCGACTTCGTCAGCACGGTCCCGGGCGTGGCGCACGCGGTGGTGGTCTCGTCGGACGGGCTCCCGCTGGCGGCGTCGGCGGGTTTTCCGGCGGACCGGGCCGATCAGCTGGCGGCGATCGCGTCGGGCCTGGTGAGCTTGACGCAGGGCGCGGCCAGGGTGTTCGAGGGCGGTGCGGTCAATCAGACGATCGTGGAGATGCAGCGGGGGCTGATGCTGATCATGTCGATCAGTGACGGTTCCTGCCTGGCGGTGCTCGCGGCTCCCGACTGCGACATGGGGCTGGTGGCGTACCAGATGACACTGATGGT
>NZ_FNFB01000007.1 GCF_900100395.1 Nonomuraea maritima
CCCGCACGGAACTCTGGATCGAACCTGCGTCTGGTCTCTCCCACGACCCAACCTTCTCCTTAGGTCAGGTCTCCACGCTAGAAGGGGAAGTCCACATCGCCGGACTCATCGCCATGGCCGGATTCCTGAAGGCGCGCCCTGAGGTACCGGTCTCGCTGGCACCTGTCATCGTCCGTGCCTTCCCCTCCAACGGCCCCGACCACGAGATGTGCGCCGAGGTCGACAAGGTCGCCGCTCTGTTGGGGACCGAGATCGACCCCGACCATCTGCCCCACGGCCACTACATGACCGCCATCGACTTCGGGCCCGTCCGCTACGAGTTCACCGCCATCCTCGCCGCCGCTCGTGCCCGGCACGCCGCCGTAGACAGCTACCGCGACTGCATCAAGATCGACAACGCCTAGGAGATAACCGCCATGCGCATCCGACTCGAAGGCAACCGCGCCGAACTCACCCTCGGCATGATCCACCTGCGCCAGATCTTCACCGTCACGTCCATGTCGCGGGCCTTCCCTGACAGGAGCCGACCGCGGAACTACCGCCTCTACGTCACGATCACACCGCGCAAGAGCCACTGACCATGACGCCCGAAGAGGCCGGCTGGCCTCACATCCTCACCGAGATCCCGCTCACTCGCTGCCGCTGCTGCAACTGCAACGGCGCCGGAATCGACGCAGACGGCGACACCTGCCGGGACTGCAACGGCACCGGCATCGACAACCACGGCGCATAGCCGAGATCCCCTCACCTGGCCACACAACCGCCAAGTTCCGCGCCAGGTGAGGGGCCATCCCACTCCAGATACATCCGGATAGGACGGATCCATCTTGCCCCACCCACACGCCATAGCCGGGATCATCTCCCGACTCCATGACCCGAACTACGACCGCTGGGCCAGCCAGATCAAGCGCACCGGCGGCTGCCGCCAGCCCATCCACCTACGCGGCAAGGTCGAACATTACGACGCCGCCAACGGACAACTGCTGCACCGCTACTGCACCAACCACGAGCCCAACGGCGTTCTGCGCATGGCCTGCAAGACTCGGCGCGCCTCTCGTTGCCCGGCCTGCGCAGAGGTCTACCGCGCCGACACGTACCAGCTCGTCCGCGCCGGCCTCGTCGGTGGCAAGGGCGTGCCCGAGACGGTCAGCGCGCATCCGTGCCTGTTCGTCACCCTGACCGCACCGTCCTTCGGCGCCGTCCACGTAAGGCGGGAGAAGAACGGTCGGGTTCTGCCGTGCCACGCCCGTCGCGATGCCGAGACCTGCCCACACGGGCAGGTGATGTCCTGCACGGAACGGCACACCGCCGACGATCCCCGGCTGGGGGAACCGCTGTGCGCGGACTGCTACGACTACGAGGGCTCGGTGCTGTTCAACGCCATCAGCCCTGAACTGTGGCGCCGCTTCACCCTCGCCCTGCGTCGACGCTTCGCCAGGCTCAACGGCCTGACGGTGAAGGCCCTGCGCGAACACGTCACCATCGCCTTCGCCAAGGTCGCCGAGTACCAGCGCCGCGGCGTCGTGCACTTCCATGCCGTCATTCGCCTCGATGGGCCTGACGGCCCGTCCTCGCCGCCGCCGGCTTGGGCAACTGCTGACCTCCTGGACCAGGCCGTCCAGCATGCCGCGGCTGTCGTGACTGCGGAGGTCAAACCGCTGAGCCGCACGTTCCGCTGGGGCACACAGCTCGATGCTCGGCGCATCACCATGGACGGCGACCTGACTGACCAGGCCGTTGCCGCCTACATCGCCAAGTACGCCACCAAGGCCGCCGAATGCGTCGGCACCCTCGATCGGCGCATCCAACCGCTCGACAACCTCGACGCTCTACCCGTTCGCGAACACGCCCGCCAGTTGATCGCCGCCTGCATGCGCATGGGCGGCGATCCCGGCCTGGCCGATCTGCGGCTCATCCAATGGGCTCACATGCTCGGCTTCCGAGGCCACTTCTCCACCAAGAGCCGCCGCTACTCCACCACCCTCGGTGCCCTCCGTGCCGCCCGCGAAGAGCACATGCGCACCGAGGAGATCACCACGGGACGGCTGCCGCTCTTCGACGAGGACACCGTCCTCGTCATCGCCCACTGGCAGTACGCCGGGCAGGGCCTCTCGATCGGAGAGCAAGTTCTAGCGGCGGCGATCACCGGCACTCGGCTTCTGTACCCGGGTGGTGGTGCCCGATGACCAGGCGCGACGAGTTGCTGACCGTGCCACAGGTTCTCGCCGAGTTGGGCGGGATCTCTCGACGCACCTTCTACCGCTGGCGCGAACTCGGTCGTGCGCCGATCTGCGTGCAGCTACCGAATCTCGAACTCCGCGTCTGGCGGAGTGACCTCATGACCTGGCTCGACTCGCGGCGGGAGGCGGCATGAACACCACCTACGACGTGAAGCTCAGCGGAATCCAGCACCGCACGGATCGGGAGACTCCCGTGTTCGTCGCTCGCTGGCGGATCGCGGGCAAGCAGAAGTCCAAGAGCTTTCGAACCAAGGGCCTCGCCAACGCCTTCATGTCGGACCTGCGCCAGGCCGCGAAGGCGGGGGAGGAGTTCGACATCGCCAGCGGGCTGCCAGTGTCGATGTTCGCTCGCAAGTCCATCGGTCCTTCGTTCTTCGAGTTCGCTCAGGCGTATGTGTTGGGGCGTTGGAACGCCTCAGCGGCCCGAACCCGCGAGACAGACGCGTACGCGCTGCTGACACTGATTCCTGCCTTGGTCGCCGCTGAGCCGCGTCGTCCGGCTGCGGAGGAATTGCGGGAAGTGCTTCGGATTCACGCGCTGCTTCCCGTGAAACGACGGTCCGCACTGACAGCGACGCAAACTGCGGCCTTGAGCTGGCTGGAAAGGGCGTCCCTACCGCTGTCGGCGCTGGGGGAGGCGCACGTCCTCCGTACGGCTCTCGACGCCATCTCGGTCACCTTCGCCGGCACACCCGCGGGAGCGAATACGGTACGTCGCAAGCGGGCCCTACTCCATCACCTGCTGGAGCACGCAGTAGAGCAGAAGCTCTTCGGCAGCAACCCGCTGGACGAGATCAAATGGACGGTGCCTAAGGCCGTCACGGTGATCGATCCCCGCACAGTGGTCAACCCCGCTCAGGCACGTCAACTCCTGGATGCCGTGCCCAATGTGGGCCGCAAGCGCGGCGCCCGGCTCAAAGCGCTGTTCGCCTGCATCTACTACGCCGCTCTCAGGCCAGAGGAGGCGGCCGACCTGCGGCTGAGAAACTGCAAGCTGCCTGAGACGGGCTGGGGCCTGATCGTCCTGGAGAAGGCCCGACCACAGGCCACGAAGCGCTGGACCAACTCGGGGGAGACCCACGAGTCACGTAGTCTGAAGCACCGCGCGGACAAGGAGACCCGAGAGATCCCTATCCCGCCCGTCCTGGTCGTCATGCTCCGCGAGCACATCGCCGAGTACGGAACCGCGAAGGACGGCAGGATCTTCGCCACGGGCACCGGCGGCACCTACTCCAGTTCTGCACACTCCTACGTTTGGCAGGAAGCTCGTAGGCTCGCCCTCACGCCGGAACAGGCCGCTTCGTCGCTGGCCGCCAGGCCGTACGACCTGCGCCACGCTGCAGTCTCGCTCTGGCTGAACGCCGGAGTCCCGGCACCCGAGGTCGCGAAGCGCGCCGGTCATAGCGTTGATGTGCTCCTGCGGGTCTACGCCAAGTGCATCGACGGCCAGCAAGAGCAGATCAACAGCAAGATCCACGATGCCCTGGGCACATAGTTCAGCCCTTATCTACCTTTGGCCCCGGTCCGATCGGGGCCATTTCGCTTTCGCTGCTCACCATGCCGCGTCGCTCCGGCCCAATGCTGAGGGGCTGCGCCACCCTGACATGCACGTGCAGCGCGAAGGGGGAGTCATGCACACTGTCGACGAGCACCCGGCTTCATCCTCCGGAGAGGGTCGCCCGCTGCGGCGTCCGCCGTACGGCATGCCGTTTCGGCCACGGCGTTCCTCCGTCCAGGAGTCGGACCCTCTTGGCTGGCGAACGTACTCCACTCCAACCCCGCCGGAGCGACCACCCTGGCGGCGTTGGGGGCGTCTCGTGAGGCCGGCACTCATCGCAGGGTTCATGACCTGTGCAGGCTTCGGACTCTGGGCGCACGTCTTGGGCCCTGATAGCGCCCCTCCGAGAGAGGAGACCGTGTCACTGCCTCAGCCGATCATCGGCGCCCGCCCAGCCGAGGCTCTCTCGTCGCCGCCGTCCACGCCCAGGGCCACGCCTGATGCAAATCGCAAGAAGCGAGAGACGAAGCGAGTCCCGCGCGGGAACCGTAATCGATCGCCGGTCTCAGACGTGCCGCGCCAGCATCGACAGCACATTCCGGTAACTCCGCGCAGAAAGGCTGTGAGCCCTTCTGAACGCGCGGAGGGCCAGAAGCGAAGGGGCGAGAGGTCGAGCTAGGAAAGGATTCTCCTCGTTGGAGATTAGGCGGTGCGACGAATTGTTCCCGCCGGTCGATCACAAATCTCATGTCCGGAACGAGGCTTGCCATTTGATTGTGGGTGGCTTGTAGCGTTGGCCTGCGGCTTCGAGTGTCCCTTGCGGGATGAACACGTCCTGAGTGCCGGCCTTAGCCTCCCTGCGTTGGGCTCGACGGGTTCCGCAGTGGATTACGGCGCAACGCGCAATTCGAAGTCCGGTGCGTACAGGGCAGGGTTGAGGAGTTCACTTGCGGGGATTCCCGCCTTGTAAGCTCTGGCGAGGATCCGATCCATGCTTCCGCCGACATATCCCATGTCCGGCTCAGGGTCGTCGATAAGCGTGAACCCCGCCGCTTGGCGGCCGTCGGTCCATATTTCTCCGATCAATCGTCCGTGCCGGTCGTACACGGGTGCCTCCCGTACCGGGCCAGTGGCCTTGTAGTCGTAGGAGTCGTTCTTGGAGACGGTGATGGGGGTGACGTAGTCATAGAAACGAGGGTTCGGGGTTTCAGTCAACGTAAGGTCCTTTCCATCCGAGGTCGGCGTCCATCGAGGGTGGGGCGTCCCAGTCGGGTGGCTTGCTCCAGCCCTCCGGTAGAACGTCCGCCTCCATGTACCATTGGCCGTTCTTACGGTACACACCACGCACGATGTACGACGTGCCGCGGCGCAGGAGGATCTCCCGTTCATCGATCAGATTGGTGATGGGATACATGTTGATCGCTTCGTGTCCTTTGGGGGCGCGTAACATTAGACGGACATCGCCATCAAAGCCCGCTCGCTGACCTACGCTAGTGCTCAAGTAGCCCGGTTCGGTGATGACGTGTCCTCGTAGTTGCTGCATTTCTCTGGGCGAGTTGATGTCGACTCCGACTGCCTCCAAGAAATGCTTGCCCACGCCTCTGTGCAGTACCACGTCTGACGGCAATTGAGACTTGGCGATGGCCTGGTCCATGGCAGCAATTTCGTCGGTCAGTTTGGGCGACCAGACCACGTTAGGATCGGTAGCTTTCGCACGAAGAGCGGCATTTATGTCCAAGTAGCCTGGGCCGCCGTAGTCCTGTAACGCGCGCAATTCGTCAGGGGTCAGATCCGGTAGCGGCATGTTGTCGCGCGCCCATGCGCGGCCTTCGGCGTTGGTGGTGTGCCGTAAGGCATCGTCCAGAGGATTCCCGCCTGCCGTCGGCGGATTGCTCGTCGCGGCTGGAGGCGGACCGCTCTCCTTACTTGTGTCCGGCGGATGCGTGGACATGTTCTGCTGGCTCGGTGGAGCGCCGTCACCATGGACATGCGGGCCGGGGGTTCGAGGGACGGTGGAGGGTGACGGCTTGCCGGGGACGACGGCTTTGGCTGCCTTGCCCAGGGCTCCAACGGCTCGGGTGGCGGCGGAAGCAACGCTGCTGGAGCCGGCAGTGGTAGTGGTCGCCACGATGTCCGGGATGAGGCGGCCGAACGCCCGATTGGGATTGGTCGCCCAGGTTTCCCAGTCCAGGGCTGCCTTGGCGAACTCGACGGGGTTCTCGACGGCCTGGGCCAGGGATCGTCCCAGGTCGATGACGTCGCGTTGCCAGCCCATGGAGTCCACGATGACCCGCGGGATGGAGAAGTCGATCGCCATCTTGCCCAGCCCGACGACGCTCTCGACAGCGCCCTTGACCTGTTCCGAGAGTCCGTCGCCAGAGTTAAGGTTCGGGTCGAGGCGGGCTTGGAGTTCCTGACCGGCGCGGTCCCAGAAGCCTCCTGTTGTAGGCAGTACCGCTCCGGGCGCGAACAGGGATTCATCGACGGAGATCGGTGGTTTGCCGACTCCGAAGAGCTCTGGATCGGCCAGTTGTACGCGTTCCAGAAGGATCAACCGCTTGTTGATCTCAGGGCCCTGGCTTCCCGCCCATGCCCCTGCCCGCAGGATCGTGTCGGCCGTCGTGGTCGGCAGCAATGCTCTGTGGAGTATGGCCCACAGCTCCTCACCGATGGCGTCCAGTGAGACTTCGGCCTGGTGCAGTGCGTCCTTCAAGCTGCGGACGCCCTCGGGGACCATGCCCTCAAGCTGACCCATGGCCTAGCCCGGGCTGTCCGCGGGCATGCGGGCCAACAGCCGTCGAAGCTCGTCCCCCGCTTCGGCGCACGCCCGGAGCAGGGCTTGGCGCTGAGCGGTCAGCTCGTCGGCGAAGCGCTGTGCGGCCGGGCCGGTCCAGATGTTCTGAGCCATGAGCCCAGTCGCGCGATCCAGGCCGTGTTTGGCTTGGTCGGTGAGTTCCTCGGTGCGGCGTAACGCCTGTTCTACTTGCTCCCGGGTCATGAATGACTCCTTCGGGTGCGTCGGTCACGGTCGGACCCAAGACGTGAAGCCATTGGACGTCACGCTACGTACCACAGCAACCGAATCGCCCGGATTGGTCTGGAGTGTCGAGTGGGACGACTTCAGTCGGTGACGGAAGCTCAAGGCCGAATGCTGAAAGGGACCTGGGGAAATGCTTGCAAGATCGTCCCCCGCATGTCCCCTGATCAAGGTCCTACGGCTGCATACGGGTGCTCTCGGTGACCTATCGGGGCCTGATAAGAAGAAGACCTGCGGCTGTGAAGCCGCAGGTCAGAGGCTGAAATGCCTGGTGGAGAGGAGTGCCCCCGGCAGGATTCGAACCTGCGGCACCCGCTTTAGGAGAGCGGTTCTCGGGGGTGCTGGTCGGGTCCCGGCCGTCAGTTGAGGGTTTGGGTGGTGCCGGTGCGGGAGGCTCGTTGGATGGTGTCGATGAGGTGGTGGCGCTGCAGGGCGTGGGTGAAGCCGGGGACGGTTTCCGTGCCCTCTCGCAGGTCCTGGGCGAAGCGGGCGTACAGGTGGGCGACGCCTTGCGCTGTGGAGGGCAGCTCGGGGGTGACCGGGAGGAAGAGCGCGTCGGGGACGGGGAGGTCGGTGACCGACTGGTCGTTGCCGCGGCCGCCCTGCAGTCGTAGGTCCAGGGCCTGGAGGTTGCCGTTGATGCCGGGGGCGGTCAGTACCAGGTCGCCTTCGGTGCCGTTGATCTCCCAGCGGAAGTTGTCGCCGCGGGAGAAACCGCCCCGGTAGAACAGCGACAAGGCCGCGCCGTTGCGGAAGGTGCCGGTGACCGACACCTGGTCGGCCACCGTCACCGGGACGGTGGCGCCGCTGTCGGCCACCATTACCTCCTTACGGCCGGTGACCAGGTTGGCCGACACGGTGGCGAGGTCTCCGAGGACGGTGTTCACCGCTTCGATGGCGTGCAGCGTCGAGGACGTCAACGGGGTCACGCCGAAGGCGGCGTCGTAGACGTACGCGTGCGCGGTGTCGGTCTGGGCGCCCCACGACAGGGCCGATCCCACCAGCGTGCTCCCGAGCACCCTGCCGACGTAGCCGTCGGCGACCAGGTCGCGGACATGGCGGATCACCGGGAGCGACCCGCCCTGCAGGCCGATCACCGTACGGACGCCCGCGGCCTCGGCCCGAGCGGCCAGGTCGGCCGCCTCCGCGGAGTCGACGCCGAGCGGCCACTCGCTGTAGACCATCTTGCCCGCGGCCAGGGCGTCGGAGATGAGCGCGTGGTGGTGGGGGACCTTGACCGACACCACCACCAGGTCCACCCCGGGAGCGGCGATCAGGTCCGCGGGGTTGTCGAAGGCGTCCGGGACCCCGAACTCCCGGGCGGCGAGGTCGGCCGACGCCCGCCGGGTGGTGCTGATCGCGCGTACGTCGTAGTCGGGAAGCGCGCGGAGCGCGGGGATGTGGCTGATCGCCGCCCAGCCTCCGACGCTCGCTCCGATGATGCCGACTCCGATGGTCATGACGCTCCTTGCTGAAGATTGTCCGAGGCTGATGGTGGGGCGGGGCTGATGGCTGGTGGCGGGTGAGGTGGGCGGGTGATGGCGGGTGAGATGGGCGAGCGGGAACGCACCTCGCTGGGGGCGTTCCCGCGTCGGCCGCAACAGCGTCCCCGCGTCAGTCACAGCAGGCCGCCGGAAGGTGCAGCAGGCCGCCGGAAGGTGCAGCAGGCCGTCAGAAGGTGCAGCAGGCCGTCAGAAGGTGAGGACGATGCGCCCGCGCACGCCACCGGCCTCGAGCCGCCGGTGTGCCTGCGCCGCCTCGGCCGCCGGGAGGGTCGCCGCGACGCGCGGCGTGATCACTCCTGCCTCGGCGTACTCGCGGATCTGGTGCAGCTTGTCCGTACGCCCCGCGTAGTCGGGGACGAACGGCGCCAGCAGCTTGACCCGGCCGCCGGTGTCGATGTCGTGTCCCCCGGGGATCTCGGAGGCCTCCCGGACGCGGACGAACTGCCCGCCGTCCCGGATCGCGTCGACCAGGGACTGGCCGACCAGCGCCGCGTCCGCGAGGGCGTTCACGCCGTCCGGGTACCGGGCCCGCAGGCGCTGGGCGACGCCGGAGCCCCTCGCCACGATGTCGGCCGCCCCCAGGCGGCGGACGAGGTCCTCGTCGGCGGGCGCGGCGTCGGCGACCACGGTGAGCCCCGCGTGCGTGCCCATCTCGACGAGGTACCCGCCGAGGGCCCCCGCGGCGCCGATCACGGCCAGTACGGAGCCGGGGGCGAGAGCGAGCTGGTCGAGGGCCAGCAGGGCGGTGAGTCCGTTCATCGGCAGCGTGGATGCCGCCACGTGGTCCATGCCCGCCGGTGCTGGGACGACCCAGCCCGCCGGCAGCACGATGTGCTCGGCGTACGCGCCCGCGGCCGTGCCGATGGGGATGACCATGGCCATCACCGCTTCGCCGAGCGACAGCTCCGTCTCCGTCCCGGGGCCGATCTCGTCGATGACGCCCGCGATGTCCATCCCGGGCACGTACGGACCTGGCACATCGGAGAGCACCCAGGAGTTTCCTCCGTTGCGCAGCAGCGTGTCCGCGGGGTTCACCGCGGCGGCACGCACCCGTACGCGGACCTCGCCGGGTCCGGCGTGTGGTTCCGGCACGTCGACGACCTGAAGGACCTCGGGTCCGCCGAATTCATACAAACCGATCGCTTGCAAAGTCCCAGCTCCTGCATGGTTCTTGATGTATACCAGGTCTGACTTTCGTACCATCGCATTGATGTGGCGACGAGGACAAGAAGGCACTTCGCGATGCCCTGGTACCAGCGGGAGAACCACCCGGGGCTCCGCCGCGCGGGCCACATGCGGACAGATCGGCCGCGCGGGTAAAGCTTCAGAACCATTCGCGCCAGGGACCAGTCCAAGCCCTTGACCTGCGAAACCTCAACGCCAACAGGCTGTGGGATCGCGCGGTCGGCCCGTCAACCGGAAAGGACTCCCCATGGACCTGATCATCACGCTCGTGGTCGTCGTCGTCGCGCTCTTCTACTTCTCCGGCAGGCGCCATCCCCTCATGAAGTGCCCGACGTGCAAGGGGTCCGGCGTGCTCTACTCGGGCGTGTTGTCCCACCGGTACCGGCCGTGTCCTCGGTGCGGCAGGAAAGGCGAGATCAACGCCTGGTGACCGTGCCGGCTCTCCGGGAGCCTCGGCGCCGGTCCACTCGTGCTCACGTCAGGCGCAGACCGGTGCCGAGGCCGCCCAGGAGCGTGTCGACGATGCGGGCGGCCAGCACGTCGGGGTCGGTGTCGCGCGACCGCGCCGACTCGCGGATCAGCGCGTAGTAGACGCCCTTGGCCCAGCCCGCGTCGACGTCCTCGCGCAGCACCCCCGCCTCCCGCGCCCGTGCGAGCAGCCGCTCGCAGCAGGCGTCGACGGCCGTACGCAGCTCCGAGATCTCCGGGCCGTCCGACAGCTCCCGGCCCGTCACGAGCCCCCAGTCGCGCCCGACCCGCAGCACGTTCGCCGCCACCTGGAAGAGCGCCACCAGCGGCGGGGTGGTGTCGGGACGCGCCTCCCGCACCGCCTCGGCGAACTGGCGGGTGGCCCAGACCGCCATCGCGTCGACCAGCGCCTCCCTGGAGGTGAAGCGGCGGTGCACGGTCGTGCGCGCCACCCCGGCCGCCTCGGCGATCTGCTCCATGCTGGCCGCCGGATCGCGGCTCAGCACGCGCTCGGCCGCCTCCAGGATCACCCCCATCGTCCGCTCGGTGTCGGACCGCACCCGGCTCACGAGCTCACCTCGGGAGGTCGCCCGGCCGGCGGTGCAGCCAGCGCAGCAGGTCGGCCGGGGCCAGCTCGTGTGCCCGCCTGTCGTAGCGGGCGAGTTCCTCCTCGGTGAGGACCTCGCTGCCCGTGCCGGACGCGCCCCGGCGGAAGAACGCCGTGACGTCCTTGAGCAGTCCCCCGGCGGTCGGTACGAGCCGGTCCGCCCGCGACTTCATGCTCCCGAACGTCGCCGCGTCGACCAGGGCCGGCCAGAGGTGCTCGGGGACGGTGATGTCGAGTGCGTCCGCGATCCGCCGCATCTCCCCGGCCAGGTCGGCGAGGAGGTCGTCGTAGTGCACGAGCAGGACGTTCGGGCGGCAGAGGTGCCTCTCCCATGCGTCCGTCAGGTGCCACATCGCGCCGGGCAGCGAGCTCAGGTCGTCGGAGTGCGGCACGTCCCGGTCGATCCACGCGATCAGCCAGTCGTGCAACGACGGTCGCGGTTCCGGCGCCGTGGCGGTCGCGGGCCGGCGCGTGAGCGCACGGAACCGCTCGCCGTCGAGGTTGTCGTACATGTGGTAGAGCGACACGGCCATGTCGAGCGGGTGCCGTCCCACCACGACGTAGGTGACGCGGGGATCCATCGGGACGCCGTCGAGCGGGGTGTGCGTCTTGATGAACCGCCGGTGGCGCTGGGCCGCGAGCCGCTCGTACACCTCGTCCTTCGGGGCGATCGTCTGCTCCAGCCAGGGTGACATCGCGGGCAGCGGCTCCGGCAGCTCCGGGCTCTGGAAGATCAGCAACGCGCAGATCATCTGCATCCACGTCGTGCCGCTCTTCGAGCGCGTGCTGATCACGACGTCGCCGTCCCGAAAGGGGAATCCCTCCCACCGACTGCTGTCGATGTGCGCGGATCTGTAAGTCGCCAGGGACGGCATGCTGGTCCTCTCCGTTCGGCGGCTGCAATATCGCCGATATCGCAGCCAAGGTAACAGCTGAACGGTATCAAGGGTACGGGAACGTAAGTTCCGACGTTACGTAGAGATGCGGTGGATCACACGTACGCGTTCCGCTGGTATCAATGAGCCGTATCGAAGTTAGATCTGAAGAGGTGGGGCGATGGCCAGGGCGACGGACACCCGTGAGCGGATGCTGCACGCCGCGGCCGAGATGCTCGCCCGCGGCGGCAGGGACGCCGTGTCGACGCGCGCGGTCAGCGCGGCCGCCGGTGTGACCGCCCCGACCCTGTACCGCCTGTTCGGCGACAAGGAAGGGCTCCTCGACGCGCTCGCCGACTACGGCTTCCAGCGCTACCTCGCCGAGAAGCGGACGCTGCTGACCGACGACCCTGTCGCCGACCTGCGCTCCACGTGGCACCTGCACGTGGAGTTCGGCCTGTCGAACCCGGCCGTCTACGGCCTCATGTTCGGCAGCACGCCCTCGCCCGAGGGCACCCGCGCAGGACAGGCGGCCCGCGACATGCTGCGGGAGATCATCTCCCGGGTGGCGGCGTCCGGACGGCTGTCCGTCCCGCCTGAGCAGGCGGAGCAGCTCTTCTACGCGACGGGCGTGGGTGTCACGCTGACGCTCATCGCGACCCCGCCCGGTCGTCGCGACCCGCGGTTCGCGACGACCGCGCTCGACCACCTGCTGCGGGTGACCACCACGGACGCCGAGCCCGCCGCCCCGGCCCCCGACGTCGCCCTCAGGGCGGCCGCCCTGCGTGAGGCGCTCCGGCACGACAAGAGGGACGACGAGATTCTCACGGGCAACGAGCGCGCGTTGCTCGCCGACTGGCTCGACCGCCTGGCCGCGGGGAGCCCGCGCGGCTGATGTGACGGATGAGGCCAAGACCGGACGGCCGGGCCTCCACCGCGGTCGTGCCGCCGCCTCACTCGCTTCTCGGCTCGGAAACCACTGCGGGCGCGGGCTTCGCGGTTCATTTTTCCCGTGTACGTGATCGCCGAAAAGGTGCACGTTTCGGTAGACCGACGGTAAAAGGCTGGGCGAAAACTCGCCTACCGGGCTATCCGGGGAAGATTTGTCAGAGGCGATCGGTTCCCATGTGTGTCGGATCCTTAAGAGAAAAGTGCCGAAGCGGAAAAACGGCACATGGACAACGGGAGAGACAATGACGATCAGGCAATACCTCGGACTCGCGGGCTTCTCGACCTTCGACCCGTACCCTCGTCCTCCGGGCCGCGGCAGCGGCGGGGAGACCGGACGGAGCGCACGCCGCCGCCGCAGGCGCCGTAACTGACGACAGCCCGTGGCCGTACCACGGCCGACCCGACCCCAGGGCCCCCGAGACGCTGAGGGTCGAAGAATAGCGAAGTGACGTGGCCAGGAGCGACGCCGTGTGAGAAAGCACACGCCGCGCCTGGCTTGCGCCATGTATGGGGCAGAAAACAATCCGCCCGGCGATCTGTGTGATGAGTCACGAAAAGAAAATCGCCATAATGTCAGCCGCATGGATATCCGGTTCACCGGAGACAGAACGCCGCGAGGCACCGGACCCACCGGCCCGATGCCTCGCTACAGGAAATACGCCTACCGGTCGTTCTGGGCGGCCCAGTCGCGGTAGTGGATCTCGGCCCTGGGCGCGTCCTCGTCCGGCACGAGCGACCGCTCCAGCAGCTCCTCCCCGAAGTACTGCGCGTGCGGGTCGGTCACCACCGGGCGTGGGTCCCCCCAGCCGGCCAGCGCCTGCCTGAAGAACTCGTCCATCCGGTACTGGTCGGGCCCGCCGATCTCGACGCGCCCGTTCAGCGGCGCGCCCACCGCGGCCCGGCCGACCGCCCGCGCGACGTCCTCGCCGGCCATCGGCTGGAAGAGCACCGGCGGCATCCGTACCGCGCCGTCCACGGTGGCCTGGTCGGCGATGGCCCTGGTGAACTCGAAGAACTGGGTGGCGTGCACCAGCGAGAACGGGATCGACGACTTCTCGATCAGCTGCTCCTGGGCGATCTTCGCGCGGAAGTACGCGTTGCCGGGAGGGCGTTCCGTGCCCACCACCGACAGCGCGACGTGGTGGCCGACGCCGGCCGCCGCCTCGGCGGCGAGCAGGTTGCCGGTGGAGGTCGTGAAGAACTCCATGACGGCCTTCTCCTCGAAGGAGGGGGAGTTCGACACGTCGATGACGACCGAAGCGCCTTCCAGCACCTCGCGCAGCCCCTCACCGGTGAGGGTGTTCACGCCGGTGTTCGGCGACGCGGCCACCGCCTCGTGACCGTGCTCTCCCAGCTTCTTCACCAGTTTCGACCCGATCAGCCCGGTCCCGCCGATCACTACGATCTTCATGTCGTGCCTCTCTGTCGCAGGGGGCACTCGGTCGCCCCCGTCCGTCAGTTAGACCGGACAGCTCCGCGGCCTGTGACAGCCCACCGGGTGTCATTCGACGAGCTTCCCGGCGGTGGAGACGTCCCGCATGAGGGAGCCGATCTCGTCGGGGATCGGCGCGATGGCCTCCCTGGCCACCGAGCCGGGGCCGGACCACACGAAGTTGATCCGCAGCGAGGGGTCGAGCTCGGGGTGATCGGAGCGGTTGTGGCAGCCGCGCGTCTCACGGCGTTCCAGCGCCGTCTCCATCGTCGCGCGGGCGGCGAGCGCCGCCGATCTCAGGTCGAACGCGTGGGCGAGGTCCTGGAAACCGGCGATGTCCGGGTGCACGCCGACGTCCGCCATGCGCCCCTCCACCTCGGTGAGCGCGGTCAGCCCTGCGCTCAGGCCGCTCGCGTCGCGCACGACCCCGGCGTGCTCGGTCATGATGTCGCGGACCGCCCGCTGCAGCGCGCGCACGTTCTCCGGGCCGTCGGCCGCGAGCAGCTCGTCCACCTCGGCCCGGGCCGCGTCGAGGGCGTCGGCCGAGCGGCGCTGGGCGTCCAGGCCCGCGGAGTACTCCGCCGCCGCCTGCCCGGTGATGCGCCCGTAGACGAGCAGCTCGATGAGCGAGTTGCCGCCGAGCCGGTTCGCGCCGTGCAGGCCGCTGGCCGCCTCGCCGATCGCGTACAGGCCGTCGACGTCCGTGCTGTGGTCCTCCGGTCGCACCCAGACCCCGCCCATCGAGTAGTGCGCGGTCGGCGCGATCTCGATCGGTTCCTTGGTGATGTCGAGCATCTGCAGCTCGAGGAGCGTCTGGTAGACGCGGGGCAGCTTCGTCATGATCGTCTCGCGCGGCAGGTGCGACACGTCGAGCCAGACGCCGCCGTCCGGCGTCCCGCGGCCCTCCTTGATCTCCGTGTACGCGGCCAGGGCGACGCGGTCGCGCGTGGACAGCTCCATCCGCGCCGGGTCGTAGCGCGCCATGAACCGCTCACCGAGGTGGTTACGCAGGATGCCGCCCTCGCCGCGCGCAGCCTCCGACACGAGGGTGCCCGCCGCGTTCTCCGGAGAGATCAGTCCGGACGGGTGGAACTGCACCAGTTCGGGGTCGCGGATCCGGCAGCCGGCGAGCACCGCGAGGCGGAACGAGTCGCCCGTGTTCTCGTCGCGCCGCGACGACGTCCGCCGCCAGATCCTGGTGTGGCCGCCCGCGGCCAGGATCACCGCGTCGGCGTGGATGACGTACCGGGTGCCGCCCGCGAGGTCGAAACCGTACGCGCCGAAGACCGCGTTGTCGCGGACGAGCAGGCGCGTCACGTACACGCTGTCCAGGATCGGGACGTCGAGCTGCGCGGCCCGGTCGATCAGGGTGCGCTGGATCTCCAGGCCGGTGTAGTCGCCGGCGTAGGCGGTGCGCCGGTAGGTGTGGGCGCCGAAGAAGCGCTGCGAGATGCGCCCGTCCTGCTCGCGGGCGAACGGCATGCCGTACCGTTCGAGGTCCGCGATGCCGCGCGCGGCCCCTTCGGTCACGATCCGCACGGTACGGGGGTCGGCGAGCAGGTAGCTCTCCTTCAGGGTGTCGGCCGCGTGCTGCTGCCAGCTGTCCTCGGGGTCCATCGTGGCGAGGGCCGCGTTGATGCCGCCGGCGGCGAGCGTCGTGTGCGCGTCCGCCTTGGGCCGCTTGCCCACCGCGAGCACGTCGACCCCGCGTTCTGCGAGCTCGATCGCGGCCCGCAGCCCGGCTCCCCCCGTACCGATGACCAGGACCGACGTGGCGATCCGCTGCTCTGACGCGTGCATGATCCTCCTAGGAACACATGGAACGGACCGCCTCGACGGAAGCGATCCCGTCAGGACGACCGGCCGGCACCGCGATCTGTGACAGCGTTCTGTGACAGGAGGGCGCCGCTATGGACGGGTCGCGCGCACGTGGTGCAGCAGGTACGGGAGCCGTCCCTCCGCCTCCACCTGGAATCCGGCGTCAGGGACGAGGGCGCCGAGCAGGTCGCGGGGATCGCCCCCGACGGCCGGGAACAGCTTGGCCAGGCGGCCGGCGGGCGGGCGGAACTCGACCACGAGCAGCCGCCCGCCCGGCCGCAGTACCCGGTACATCTCGGCGAGCGCCTCGGGGCGGGCGTCCGCGGGGATGTGGTGCAGGACGAGGACGGCGGTCACCGCGTCGAACGACCCGTCGGGGAAGGGCAGGCTCTGGCCGCCGCCGAGGAGGTAGCCGCAGTTGGCGGGGGCGCCCCGGATGGCGTACTGGATCATCGCGGGCGACGGGTCGACGCCCGTCACGCGGCCGCGGCCGCCCACGACGGGGGACAGGACCCGCGTGAGGTAGCCGGTGCCGCAGCCGACGTCGAGGATCCGGTCACCGGGGCGCGGCCGGACGGCGGTGGCCAGGCGGGTGTACACGGCGCGGCGCGCGCCGAGGAACCCGGCCGCGGACATCGCCTCGTACATCAGCGGGTGGTCGATCGTGCCGGCGCCGCCGGCGTCGTGGTGATGGTGGTGCAGCAGCGCTCCGAGCCCCATGGCGGGTGGCCCCTCCGTGTCGGCGATCCCCTGAGGCATTCCTACAGCGACCCGACCCCGCCGACCGGGACGAAACGCGGAAGAACCCCGCCCCGTTCACCAGGCCGGGCTTTTTCCTCTCCCCGGCCCGCTCGGCGGGCCGGGGAGAGGAAGGGTCAGTGGGCGGCGCCGTAGTCGCGGGCGATGGGGGCGCGGTTGGACAGTGCGGTGAAGAGCCCCTCCCACAGCGGCATGACCGTCTCTGGGGTGTACTCGCGGGCCGTCTCAGCCGCGGCCGCCCCGAGACGCCTGCGCAGCTCGACGTCGCCGATGAGCCGCGACAGCTCCGCGCCGAACGCCTCGACGTCGCGCGGCGGCACCAGGACGCCGTTCCTGCCCTGCGTGATCAGGTCGGCGGGCCCGGTCGGGCAGTCGAAGGCGACGACCGGCAGGGCGTGCCCCATCGCCTCGATCATCGCCATCGGCAGCCCCTCCATCCGGGAGCTCAGCGCGTAGATCGACGCGTCGGTCAGCTCCTCGTGGATGCGGTCGCTGCGGCCCATGAGCGTGACGCGCCCGTTCATCTCGGCGGTGTCGATGCGCGCCTGCAGCTTCTCCTGGGACGGTCCGGTGCCGAAGATGCGCACCGTCCACTCCGGGTGCGCCTCCGCGATGGTCGCGAAGGCGGAGATGAGCATGTCGTACCCCTTCTGGGGCACCAGCCGCCCGGCCGCGACGATGACCGGGTTGCTCTGGTCGGAGTGCTTGCGGTGCTCCATGGCCACGGCGTTGGGGATGCGCACGATCGGCGTGTCGTCGTAGATCGCGCGGTACTCGGCCCTGCTGGTCTCCGTCAGCACCGCGATCGCGTCGAAGGCGCCGTAGTGGCGGCTGATCTGCTCGCGTACGGCCGGGTGGTAGGAGGCCAGGTTCATGTGCTCCTGCGCCACCCGGATGGCCTTGCCGGACCCCCGGCGGGCCGAGATGAGGTTGAGCGCCGGGCGGGTGGTGACGAGGATGCCGTCGTCGACCGAGGCGACGTACTCCATCACCGCGGCCTCGACCCGCTCGGTGAAGTAGTGGGCGGCGAACTCGCCGTACGGGACGATCTTGCCGCGGGCGCGCCGCCACATCCTGCGCGCCAGCGAGTCGGCCGACACGCCCTGGCGCTGGTCGACCAGCGCCCACACCTTCACCCGCTTGTCGATCTCGAACTGCGGGCTCGTCCGCCGCCGGACGGTGCTGACGATCTCGACGTCGTGGCCCGCCTCGGCCATCGCGTTGGCCTGGTTGACGACCGTGCGGATCGTGCCGCCCATGCCGTACGCGTGCAGCAACATGTAGCGGATCTTCATGGCAGGTACCCCCACGTCCGGCACATGGGCTTCAGCACCTCGGGGATCTCGTCGGCGCCTGGCAGGTCGCGGCCGGGCTGGACGGAGCCCGACCGGATCTTGTCCTTCCAGTCGCCGAGCCCCTTCGTGACCACGTCGGGCGTGCCGTAGGTCAGCATCGAGGGCGACCACTCGATGCCGAGGAACTCACAGATGCGGCGGGCGATCTTCTCGGGCTCGTCGGTCAGGTCCTCGTAGCGGACGGTCAGGCCGGGCAGCGCCTTCTTGGCCCGCTCCACCGCCTTCATGTACCGCAGGGCGTCGGCGGCGGCCTCGTCGGGCGTGCGCCTGTCGGGGCTGGCCTCGTGCCACGACGTCGCGATCGAGGCCGGGTGACGCAGCAGGAAGATGTAGCGCGCGTCGGGCCAGCACGCCGCGATGCGCTCGTAGGCGAAGGCGTTGGCGGGGGTCTTGTCGACGATGAAGCGCTTGCCGCTGCGTACGAGCTCCCGGTGGAGCACGCGGTCCCACAGCATGTGCTCGAGGTCGGCGCGGTTGTGGCCGAGCGCGGCCATCGCCTTCTCGGCCAGGCTGGTGCCGAAGTCGACGCTCAGCCGCCGGACGTGCAGCTCGTGCGGGGCGTGCAGGTCGGGGTGGGCGTTCAGCATCGAGCGCAGCAGCGTCGAGCCCGAGCGTACGGGGGAGATGACGAACACCGGCGCGGTGAGCAGGCGATCGACCTCGGGATCGGCCGGTGGCCGGAAGGAGGACTCCGGTGGCTTCTTCTTCACCGGGCGCTCCGGGGGCTTCCCCGTTTTCCCTACTCGGACGATTCGGAAACCCGCGTACTTGGCCAGCGCGCCGCTGACTCTACGCTGCCACATCATGATGGGCGAGAGTACCGGCAGATTCTGGAGATTGACTGAAAACCAGCTACGCGATGTCGAGAGAGTGTCCAGCGGGCACGCGTATGTGTCCGGTCAAGCCTGTTCCAGGAGGTCGTGGCGAACCGCCGGGGTTCCTGTGTGGTTACTGTGCGGGCTGACCTGTGTAAACGGCGCCCGGAAGACGCGTGAGCAGGAGATTTCCTTCAGGATTGCGGCGTAAAGTGGGTTTTCGCCGTCCCCGTGTCGATCGTCGAGGAGCGTACGCACGCATGTCCGCGACACCCCCCGCCCCCAGCCCCCAGCCGACCGACGTGGGCAACGTGGCCCGGGTGCGCGGGAACGACTACCGGGTGCTGCAGCCGCCGTCGCACGTCACCCCCGAGCTGCGGATCAGCGTGATCATCCCGGCGTACGGCGCCCAGCACAAGCTCGACCTGGTGCTGCAGGCGCTGGCACGGCAGACCTACCCGGCCGAGCTGACCGAGATCATCGTGGTCGACAACGGCAGCGTGCCGCCGCTGCGGCTGCCCGAGGGCGTGACCGCCCGGCTCGTCGTGTGCGACCGCCCCGGCCGGGCGAGCGCCCGCAACGCCGGCCTGGCCGAGGCCGGCGGCGACGTCATCTTCTGGCTCGACTCCGACGTGGTGCTCCTGCCCGACGCGCTCGAGGTCCACATGCGCTGGCACCACACGGCCCCCTACCTCTCCGTCACCAGCTACATCAGGTTCACCTCGGCCGAGATTCCTGCCGAGCTGCCCGACGACCTCGAGGCGGCGTTCGAGCCCGCCGAGCCGCACGAGTGGATCGTCCGCCTGGCCGAGCGCACCGACGGCCTCACCGGCTACTCGCCGCGGCCGTTCAGCGTGCACGTGGGCGGCGCCACCTCCGTCAACGCCCGCCTGGTCGAGGCCGCCGGGCCCATGGACGACGAGCTGATCCTCGGCCAGGACACCGAGATGGGCTACCGCGTCGCCCAGGCGGGAGCGGTCTTCATCCCCGAGCCGCGCGCCCGCGCCTACCACCTCGGCCCCACCATGCGGATGCGCGACCAGGACCGCATCAACCGGGTCAGCCACGCGTTCGTCGCCGACCGCATCCCCGCCTACCAGTGGTTGCGCGAGCACCCGCACCGGCACTGGAAGATCCCGTACGTGACCGCCGTCGTCGACGGCACCGCCGGGTACGACGACGTCCGCGCCACCGTGGACGGGCTGCTCGCCGGCACGGTCACCGACCTGTCCGTGGTCGTGGTCGGCCCCTGGGACAAGCTCGAGCGCGACCGCCGGTCCCCGCTCAAGGACCCCGACCTCGAGCTCGTCCTGATCCACGGCCACTACGAGTACGAGAGCAGGGTGCACCTCGCCACCGCCGAGGACGTGCACCCGTCCGTGCCGTTCGTGCTGCGCGTCCCGCCCGGCTGGGTGCCCGCCGAGGACACCGTGAGCCGCCTCCTCGACGTGGCCCGCGCCGACGCGGCGGGGCTCGTCGCCGTGCTGCTGGAGGAGACGGCCGAGGGCGTCACGGCGGCCAGGCTCGAACGCGTGTCGGCCTTCGCCCGCGCCCGCCTCCTCGCCCGCCCGGACGAGCACCTCGACGACGTCGTCGACGAGGTCTCGGCCGTCCGGTGGGTGGTGGGCGAGACGTACGGGTTCGCCGACGAGCCCGTCACGCTGGTCGGACGGCGGCAGGCGCATCGCGAGCGGGCCGAGGCGAAGGCCGAGGCCGAGCGCCGGGCCGCGGAGGCCGAGCGGCTGCGCGCCCAGGTCGCCAAGTGGCGGGACGAGGCCTCCCGCTGGCGCAAGAGCACCGTCGAGCTGCGCCGCGAGGTCGGCGCCCTGCGTAAGGAGCTCTACGCGGCCAACCGCCCCCAACCGGGCGTCCGCGCCAAACTCACCCGCAGAGTGCGCCGAGCCCTCCGCCGCCACCCCCGCGACACCCAGTCCTGACGGGCACTCACCCGGGTACGGCGGCCACGGGAAGCCGTACGGCGATCATGGCGATGTCGTCCTTGCGCGCCGTGGGCAGCTGGATGAGCAGCATGTCGCAGAAGCGTGCGCCGTTCCTCCTGCCACTCCCGCTCGACGTCGGCCACGGTGCCGGCCCACTCGACGATCTCGCCGTCCTCGACGATGGGCACGCCGCGCACGCGTACGTGCCGGTAGGCGCCGCCGGGCACCCGCACGCGGTAGATCTGTTCCGCCACGCGGCTCTCCCGCTCCACCTCATGGAGCCAGATCTCCGCGGCCGCCTCGCGGTCGTCGGGATGGACGGCGTTCAGCCGGCCCCTGCCGCGGAACTCCTCCCACGTCTGCCCGGTGTACCGCTGCCAGTCGGGGCTGGGCTCGACGATCCCGCTGACGGGGGAGGCCACCCACACAGCCGCTCGTCACGTCCGCTCAGCCGCAGGGGCGTCTCCTCGACGCGTACGGCCTCTCCGGTCGCGTACACCTGGTCGAGCAGCGCGAAGTAGCGCTCATGGCGGAGGTCGGCGAACACCTCGCGCATCGGCCGCCCGCACCGGCGTTCTCCCACGATCGCCCGGTAGGCGGGGTTGAGGTAGATCAGTCGGTGATCGCGGCCGCTGGTCACCGAGACGCCCACAGGGACGGCATCGAAGATGTCGAGAGTTGCGCCGGTGTTCCTAAACGACCGATTGGTCCCGTTCCTTGTCGGGTGTCAGGGGATGCGGGCCAGGGCGCCGTAGCTGCCGGAGGCGGTGGGGTCGTCGGCACAGGCGAGGCCGGGGCCGCCGGGACGCCAGCGGGGCACCCACACGAGGCCGGGTTCCACCAGATCGAGCCCGTCCAGCAGGGCCTCGACCTCGTCGCGGGACCTGATCGCCAGGCGGGGGAGCGTCATGGCGAGCATGTCGCGGATCGCGGGCAGGAGCTCGTCGGGAACGCCGTCGAACGTGGTCTGCAGCATGCCGAGGAAGCTGCCCGGCGCGGCGGCGTGCCGGAGGCGCTTGATCACGTAGTGGGCGTACTCGTCCTCGTCCAGGCAGTACGTCGGCAGCAGCAGCACGGCGACCGGCCGGTCCCAGTCGAGGAAGGTCTGGACCACGTGGTCCTCGAGCAGCTCGTCGATCTCGCGCACATCGCCGTCGACCACCCTGACCAGGTCGGTGAACGGCTCGATCGTGGCCTGCGCCATGGTCACGACCATCGGGTTGTTCTCGACGTACACGACGCGCACGCCGGGGGTCGCGGCGGCGCGGCGGGCGACGTCGTGCAGTGACAGCCCGTCCGGCAGCGTGGGGATGCCGCTCCCCACGATCATGAACTGGTCCACGCTCTCGTCGGCGGCCAGATGGCGGATCACCCGGATGAGGAACTCGAGCACGGAACGGGCCGCGTTCGTGAAGGCGGGGGACGCCTGGTCGAAGTGGCGTACCGTGTCCCTGTCGACCTGGAAGTTGTTCTTCCCGCCGGACGCCGCGTCGAATATCCGGGTGATTCTGGCTTGCGTGGTATCGAGCTTGGCCAAGTTTCGGACAGCACGTCGGTGCATGAGCGTCGCCCCTTTCCCCTCGTCGCCGTCTTCTCCTGGAAATGATCTCTGGGCCGTACTCGATGACTATGACCATATGTTCCAACAATTCCAGTCAATGACAATACGATAGACCGGTTATTTCAGGAAATGTTTGTTACCCGAATGTCCGCGCAACCGGTGCCCAGGAGGGCCGCGTACGGCGGAGAATGCTCAGTGACCTGCACGTTCACCTGATGCGTGCGATCCGGAGCGGCGACGGCGCGATCGCCGGCACCGCCTCTCCAGCTACTATGGCGGCGACTGGTGCCGATGGGAGCAATGGGACAAGCCACGCAAGATATGTTCCCTGTGTCAAAGAAGCATCATCCTCGAATGCCGGAATGGTTGGGACGTAATTCATGATCTCGGCCTGAGGGTGGTCCTGAGGATCATCGGGTGATCAACCGGTATGCCGTACCGGCGATTATGAGTGCCGTCCCCCGTAACGTCGCCTCCTCGCCCAGGAGGTGCCGAACGTAGCGATCTTCGCTAAGTTGCGCCCATGACAACGGAACGGACAGGCGCCGATCCGGCGCGGCCCCACGTGGCGCGCCGGATCGGCTGGGGAGCGGCGGCCGTGTTCCTGGCGGCGTTCGCGGTCTTCGAGAGCGCCAAGTACGGACTGCCGACCACGGCCGCCGCGCTGGCCTTCTTCGCGCTGCCCGACCTGGCGCGACTCGCCGGGATCCGTCCGCCGGGCGTGCTCCACCAGGCCGTGCACCGCGCGTGGATCCCCCTCACGGTGCTCGTCGTCTACAGCTTCGGGCCGCTCGTGTGGCCGCCGCTGTTCACCGCCGGCCTCGGCTGGCTCACCCGCATCGCCGTCGAACGGACCGCAGGACGCGGGCCCGCTTCCTGACCCGGCGGCCCGTCGGCCCGCCTGCCGAGGGGCCGCCGCGGACGCTGGTCAGGCCACGGCGGCGGGGATCGTCCTCCGGCGCCGCATGAGCATCATGCCGCCCACCGCCATGGCCGACAGCGCGATCCCGGCGGCGGCGGGGAACAGGAAGTCGAACCGGTCGGTGAACAGGATGGTCCCGTCGACCAGGCCGTGCCCGATGCCGCCGAGGACGGCGAGCACCGCGACCAGCGGGCTGCCCAGGGCGCGGCTCCGGCCTCCGACGACGGCGAGGGCGATGACGCCGAGGCAGAACGCGGGAATCGTGACCGTCTCCATGTCGACCTGCACGTCGCTGATCGGCGTGGCCCGGCCTGCGGCTATCGCGTCGGCCTCGACAGCCGACACGAGGCGCACCAGCCAGTCGACGGCCGCGAGCGACGCGGTGATCGCGGCGATGACGGTGACGGCGTGCAGGCGCGGGACGCCGGCGAAAGCGCGACCGCGGGCCAGCGCCACGAGCGAGGCGGCGATGAGCGTCATGCCGGCGAGCAGCACGGCCTGGGAGGGGTACCAGGCGGGATCCTCGTACATCAGCCGCAGGTGCTCCTTGAGACCCACCCCTACGGGGTCCTCGCTGGGATGCATCGGACCGCCGGCGAGGAACAACGCTCCTCCCGCCAGCAGTCCCCAGCCGACCGGTCGGCTGCGGGCGATCAGGGTCGGCTCGTGCGTGTTCGACCACGGGGACATGGCGCGTTCCTTTCCGGAAGCATCGGTCTTCTCGCCACGGTAGGAAGGCCTGAGCAGGCATTCATCAGGGCCGTCCCTCGAAGGGTTCGAGGGTTGGCCCTCATGTACGGATCACGAACGCCGTGGCAGCATCAACGGATGGCGCCAACCGCGGTCGTCGTGGACGACCACGCCGACTTCCGCGCCCAAGCGGTGCAACTGCTGCGGGCGGCGGGTTACGAAGTCGTGGGGTGCTGCCCCGACGGCAACTCCGCGATCGCCGCGATCGAGGCGACGCGGCCGGACCTCGTCCTGCTGGACGTGCAACTTCCTGACATCGACGGGTTCCGCGTGCTGGCGCACGTGGAGGAACTCGACGCCGACCCGGCGATCGTGCTGACCTCCACCAGGGAGGAGGCCGACTACGGCACTCGCGTGGCCCGCAGCGGCGCGGCGGGTTTCATCACGAAGGCGGAGCTGTCGGTGCAGTCGCTGAGCCGGGTGGTGACGCGGCGATGACGACCCCGGCGGCCGTCCCGAGCACCACCGGGAGCGGCGGTGAAGGACGGTACGTCGCCGTGTCGGGCCTGGGCCTGCTCTGCGGGTTGTTCGTGGCCGGGGGCTTCGCCCTCGGCGCCTACCCGCCGAACCTGCACAACGGGCTCATCGCCGTCTCGTTCACGGGCGTGGGCATCGTCGTCATGGGCAAGCGACCCGGCAACCGCGAGGGCCGGTACTTCACCGCCGTCGGGCTGGCCCACGCGGCGATGTTCTTCGCCCGCCAGTACGGCTTCCACTCCGCGGACGGCGACGCCGCCCTGCCGGGCGCGACCTGGGTGACCTGGCTGGGAGTCTGGCCGCTGGCGCTCGTGCTGGTGCTCACGGGCGTCACCTTGATGCGCTTTCCCGACGGGCGGCTGCCCTCACCACGATGGCGCCTGGTCGTGGTCGCGATGGTCGCCGACGGGGTGCTGGTGTCCCTCGCGTCGGCGCTGTGGCCGGTGGAGTACGCCGACAACTCCCTGACGTTGCCCCATCCGCTGCAGGTGAGCGGTTACGCGCCGGCGCAGCAGTTGTGGAACATCCTCGGTCCGGCGAGCTACCTGCTGCTGCAGGTCGCGTGGGTGGCGGGCGTGATGCTCCGGATGCGTCGCGCCCGCGGTGACGAGGCGCGCCAGTTCCGCTGGTTCGCGTACGCGGTCACCATGGGTGCGGTGGCCATGGCGACGGGTCTGGCGGTCTTCGGCTCTCCCCTGCTGGGCGTGCTCGCCGTGCCCGCGGTCCCCCTCGCCGCCGGTCTCGCGATCGTCAAGTACCGCCTGTACGACATCGACCTGGTCATCAACAAGACCTTGGTCGTGACCGCGCTGGCGGTGCTGGTGACCGCCGGTTACATCGCCGTGGTCGTCGGGGTGGGGAGCATGGTCGGCGTGGCGCCGGGCGCGAGTCCCGTACTGTCCGTCGTCGCCACCGCCATGGTCGCGGTCGCCTTCGAACCCGTCCGGCAGCGCGTGCAGCGCGTCGCGGACCGCCTCGTCCACGGCCACCGTTCCTCGCCTTACGAGGCGCTGGCCCGCCTGTCGACGCAGCTCAGCCACGGCCGACGGCACGACGACCTGCTCGCCGGCCTGGCGTCGACGGTCGCCGACGGGGTGGGCGCCGCGGAGGTGACGCTGTGGGTGGGCACGGCCGACGAGCTCGTGGCGGTCGCGTGGTGGCCGCCACGGACCGATCACCGCTCGATGGCCATCGTTGCCCGGGATCTCACCTCGCTCGAGGCCGGGGGCCGTACCCATGTGCGTCCCATCGTCCACCAGGGGTCGCTGCGCGGCGCCGTGACGCTCACCAAGGCGCCAGGAGAAGTGCTCACCGCCGCCGAGGACCGGCTGCTGCGCGACCTCGTGGCGCAGGCGGGTCTCGTCATCGACAACGTCGGGCTCGGCGCGGAGCTTCGGCGGCGCCTGCACGAGATCTCGGTGCAGGCCGGCGAACTGCGGATCGCCGCGAAGCGCATCGTCGCGGCCCAGGACGAGGCCCGCCGGCGCATCGAGCGCGATCTCCACGACGGCGCTCAGCAGAGGCTGGTCACCCTGGCGCTCAGCCTCCGGTCGGCGTCCCGTCACGCCGCCGCCCTCGGCGACGACGACCTCGTGGCCACGATCGAGGAGGCGACCGGCCAGCTGTCCCTGGCGCTGGCGGAGTTACGGGAGCTGGCACGCGGCATCCATCCCGCGATCCTGACGCAGGAGGGGCTCGACGCCGCGCTGAGCTTCCTCGCCGAACGCGCACCGCTGCCCGTGCGGCTCGATGTCCGCCTCGAACGCCGACCACCTCAGGACGTCGAGACCACCGCGTACTTCGTGGTGAGCGAGGCCCTGACGAACGCCGCCAAGCATTCGGGCGCGTCCGGCGTCGCGGTCGGCGCGAGACTGCACGGGGAGCTGCTGCGGATCGAGGTGACCGACGACGGGCAGGGCGGGGCCGACGACCACTGGGGCAGCGGTCTGCAGGGTCTGGTGGACCGGCTCGCGGCCCTGAACGGACGCCTGACCGTGCACAGTCCGCCCGGCGGCGGAACGAGGCTGACCGCGGAGGTGCCATGCGAGTGATCATCGCGGACGACGCCGTGCTGTTCCGCGAGGGAACCGCCCGGATCCTCCTCGAGGCCGGATTCCGGGTCACCGGCCAGGCCGGCAACGCCACCGAGCTGCTCGATCTCGTTCGGCGCGATCCCCCCGCGGTCGCGGTCATCGACATCCGGATGCCGCCGGGCCACGCCACAGAAGGCATCGACGCGGCCGCCGAGATCCGCCGCTCGCATCCGCGGGTCGGGCTGCTCCTGCTGTCGCAGCACGTCGACACCCACCACGCGGTACGGCTGATGACCGAGTTCGAACGGGGCGTGGGCTACCTGCTCAAGGACAGGGTCAGCGACCTGGCCGGCTTCGCGGGGGACGTACGCCGCGTGGCCGGCGGCGACTGCGTGATCGACCCCGAACTGGTCGCCCGGCTGGTCGGACGCAAGCGCGAACGCGACACCCTCGCCGCCCTGACCGAGCGGGAACGCGCCGTGCTCGCGCTCATGGCACAGGGCCGATCCAACAGCGCCCTGTCCGCGGAACTGCACCTCAGCGCCAAGACCATCGAGGCGCACGTACGCAGCATCTTCACGAAGCTGAACCTGCCCCCGGACGCCGCCGACCACCGGCGAGTCCTCGCGGTCCTCGCCTTCCTCCGATCCGGCTAGACGTACGCGCGGGCCTCACCCGCTGCCCGTGCGGCGCGAGGCGACGACGTACGCGACGCTGAGGATCACGAAGAACGGGACGCCCGCCCACCAGGCGGGGCGGAGCGACTCGATGAACAACGTCGAGACCAGCACCGCGGCCAGGAACAGCATCACCACGCCCGACGTCACCGGCGCGCCCCACAGCCGCACCGGCGACGGCGGCAGCCCCTGCGCCGCGCGGGTGCGGCGGAACGCGTGATGGGTGAGCAGGATGATCAGCCACACCACCAGCGCCCCGAACACCGACACCCCGAACAGCGCCAGGTACGCCTCACTCTCGCTCGCCGCCGACACACCCGCGGCCAGCGCCAGGCCGAGCGCCGACAGCGCGAGGGCGTTGCGCGGCACGCCCGACGCGCTGAGCCGGCCGGTCCAGGCGGGGGCGTAGCGGTTGGAGGCCAGCGAGTGCAGCATCCGGGTGGTCAGGTAGAGGTTCGTGTTGGCGCTCGACAGCGCGGCGGTCAGCACGACGAAGTTCATCACGGTCGCCGCCGCCGGGATGCCGGCCGCAGAGAAGACGCTCACGAACGGGCTCTCTGTGACCTCGCCGCCCTGCGCGGTGAGCGTCCACGGCACCACGGTGAGCACGATCGCGATGGCCGCCACGTAGAACAGCGCCAGCCGGGTGACCATGCGGCGGGCGGCGCGCGGGATGTCGCGCACCGGGTTCTCCGACTCGGCCGCGGTGACCGACACGGCTTCCGTGCCGATGTAGCTGAACAGCACGAACACCATCGCGAGGAACAGGCCGCTGACGCCGTTCGGCAGGAACCCGCCGTGCGCGGTGAGGTTCGCCGTGCCGGTTGCCTCCGCGCCCGGCAGGCCGACGGTGATGAGGAGCACGCCGAGCAGGATGAACACGACGATCGCCACGACCTTGATCATCGCGAACCAGTACTCGACCTCGCCGAACAGCTTGACCGCGATCGCGTTGACGCCCAGCACGACCACAGAGAACACCACGACCGGCAGCCACAGCGGCAGCGACGGCCACCAGAACTGCACGTAGATCCCCGCCGCGATCACTTCGCCGCCGATGGCGATGACCTGGATCGTCCAGTACGTCCACCGGACCACGAACCCGGCCCACGGCCCCAGGTAGCGGTGCGCGATGGCCCCGAACGCGCCGGCCTCCGGATGGACGACCACCATCTCGGCCAGCGACCAGCCGATCACCAGCGCGACGCCCGCGCAGATGACGTACGCGAGGATGGTGGCCGGGCCCGCCTGCGAGATCGCCAGGCTGGAGCCGAGGAAGAGCCCGGTGCCGATGGCGCCGCCCAGCCCGATCATGGTGAGCTGCCGGCTGGTCAGCCTGCGGTGCAGGCCGGATGGGTCGTCGGTGATCGGAGCGGCTGGTGCGTCCACGGGTGACCTCTCGGGGGATCGATCACGCCCTACGGCAGGCGCGGATGGCGTCGACGGCCGCGTCCACGTCGGAGCGGTCGTTGTAGTAGTGGAAGGACAGCCGCAGCAGGTCGCCCCGCGGAGCCGTCCAGATGCGGCGCTCGGCGAGCCGGGCCGCGAGCCGGTCGGGATCGGCGTCCCTGATCGCCACCTGGGGCCCCCGCGCCCCGGCCGGGCTCGCCACCTGCTCGCCGTCCGCGCTCAGCCGCTCGGCCAGCTCCTCCACCAGCGACGACACGTGCGCCTGCACGTCATGCAGGTCGACGCGTTCGAGGAGGTCGAAGCCCGCGTTGGCCGCGTACGCCGAAGGGACGGGCGGCGTGCCGGTCTCGTAACGCCGGGCGTCGTCGGGGAAGTCGAGCAGCCGCGGATCGAACGCGAACGGGTCCGTACGGCCGAACCAGCCGGTGAGCTCGGGGTCGCGCTGCGGCTCCAGGCCGCCGCGCACGTACAGGAACGCGATGCCGGGCAGGCCGAGCAGGTACTTCAGCGACCCCGCCACGAGGTAGTCGCAGCCCAGCCGGTCGACGTCGATCGGCACGACGCCGGCGCCCTGGTAGGCGTCCACGAACACCCGCGCGCCGTGCTCGTGCGCGATCCGGGTGACGTCCTCGACCGGCAGGCGGGCACCGTTGCGGTAGGTGTGCAGCGGGACGGACACCAGGTTGACGGTCTCGTCGATGACGGCTTCGTACGCCTCGGCCGCGACGTGCTCGCCGCTGTCCGCGGCCACGCCGACCTTCGCGCCACGTCCGCCCTGCGCCAGCCACACGTGCGCGATCGACGGGAACTCCAGGTCGGTGGTGACGATGCCAGGACGATCGGTCCAGTCGAGCGACGAGGCGGCCTGGTAGGCGGCCTCGGACGCGCACGACAGCACGGCGACCTCGTCCGGCCGCGCGCCGATGAGCCGGGCGAACCGCTCCTTGGCCCGGCCCACCTCCTCCATCCACCGTCCCCAGGGCGCGCCCTGTTCCCGCAGGGAGTGGCCGATCTCGTGGAGCGCGTACGTCAATCGCGACGACAGCGCCCCCTGGCTGCAACTGGCGAGATGGACGGAGTCGGCCAGCGAGGGGAATTCGGCACGGAACTGAGTGGAGTTCAGCAACGGTGACATTTCGGGCACCCTACCTACCACCGTTTGACCCGGTCAATACTCTCTGACCTGGCCGGGCGCTGCCTGCGGCTGTGCTCAGCGGGCGCGACGGCCGAGGGCGAGGTCGGTGGTGAGGGTCATGTCGAGGCCGTCGCCGATCAGCGCGCTGATCTCTCCGAGCAGCGTCTCCCGGGCGCCGGGGTCGAGCATCTGGTACGCGGAGATCGACCGGACCAGGTCGAGGTAGCGACCGGCGTCGTAGTGGTCGGTGCGCTCGTAGTGGCGCTCCTCCAGGTCGGTGTAGCGCGGGTCGCCGGCCAGCTGGTGCTCGGCCTGCTCGGCGCGGACCTCCCTGCTGCGGTGCAGGCTCGACGAGGTCACGTCGTAACGCCGGTCGACGGCGGCGAGCTCGTCGCGCAGGGCGGGGTCGGTGACGACGTACTGGTTCCAGAAGACGGCGACCGCTCCGGACGGCGCCAGGACCGCGTGGGCGAGGTCCCACCGCCGGTCGGGGTCGACCCAGTGCCAGGCCTGGGCCGCGTACAGCAGCGCGAACGGCCGGTCGGGAACGAAGTCCTCGAAGATCCCGATCTCGACCCGTACGCCCGGCGCCTTCGCGCTCAGCCGGGCGGCCATGCGGGGGTCGGGCTCGACACAGGTCAGGTCGATGCCGCGGGCGGCGAAGCTCACCGTGGCCTTGCCGGTGCCCGCGCCCACCTCGAGCACCGGGCCGGGGGGAGCGTAGGCCAGCACGTCGGTCACGAGCTGGTCGGGATAGTCGGGGCGGGCGGCGTCGTACTCTTCTGCCACGCTGCCGAACACCACGCTGCGCTCGCGGTCAACCGTCATGTTTCCTCCCCGGTAGCTGCAAAATCCGATTCAACCACCTTGTCGGAAAGGCTCAAGAATCGGGGCGACAGCGAGGAGGGCCGGTGAACGCGGCCGGGGCCCGCACCTCGAAAGGTGCGGGCCCCGGCGTACGATTGGGCGGCACGTTCACGTGCGCCCTGCGTACGTGCGGGCGGCACCGCGAAGGTGCCGCGCCACGGCGTGCGACGCGTCAGGCGGGAACGATGTTCTCGGCCTGCGGGCCCTTCTGGCCCTGGACCACGTCGAAGGCCACCTTCTGACCCTCGAAGAGCTCACGGTAGCCGCCGTTGGAGACGATGTTGGAGTAGTGAGCGAAGACGTCGGCGCCGCCGTTGTCCTGGGCGATGAAGCCGAAGCCCTTTTCGGAGTTGAACCACTTCACGGTTCCGGTAGCCATATCGATCTCCTCAAGATAGGTGCTTGAACGGGCGCCGCACCTTACGGCACCCCTTGTCGCCATGAGCCCACCCGGAGATGACCGGAAAAGAAAAAGCGCACCCGAGTTGTCCAGGTGCGCCAAAGTCTTTTGCTGGGTACCACATCTGCAACAAGGCGAGGCTACCACAGGAGCGGAGTGGCAGCAAATCCCGCCCCGGTGCCGCGTGTCCGGCTTTCACGGGTGACGGAAAACTGACTCTCGTCGCGAGGATTTTGTTTTCCGTGTACGCAATTTTCCCCGCGCCGCAGTGTAAGAGGGAACTCCGCGACCTGCGGTCGAAGCATGGGGTCGCCTCGCTGACATACCTCTCTGGCCGAGGAAACGGACAGAGGGTGCAGTACGCCCGCATTGGGGCGATCCGCCCGTCGGTCGCGCTCGATCCGCCTGCCGCCTGCCCTTGTTGCGCCTGCCGTCCGTACCCCGATCTGCCGCGAAGCGGGGTGGGGGAGCAGATTTCTGGGCATCTCTCCGGCGGCCAGGTCAAACAACCGGCTGGATTCGGCAACGTATATGAGGAAATGTCGGGATATTGTCACCGGCGCAGTACGCTCGTAATCGCCGAGGGAAATCAGATGTCGGTGTTCGGGCCGATGTCTACCGCGGCAATGCGCATATCGGTCTGTCCACACCGGACGGGACCGAGCAGGTCAGGCGGCCATGACGCCGGCGGCTTCTTCCCGTCTCGGGTCCTCCGAACCCCCGTCATCTCGACTGCGGGCTCGCTTGCACGTACTCATCAGGGGGAATCCATGTCAGCCAGGCGCTCTGCGCCGCTCTCCTCCCGCGCCGGCTCATCACCGGCCGTCGTCCGCCTCTACGGCGAGATCGACCTCAACACCGGCGACGCCGTACGCCAACTGCTGATGGACGCGATAGACGCGGGTGACAGCGTGGTCGTCGTCGACCTGTCACGCGTCACCTTCTGCGACGCCGGCGGGCTCGGTGTGCTGATCGCCGCGCAGCACCGGGCGCGCAGGCGCGGCGTCAGCCTCGTCCTCAGCAGTCCGGGGCCGCAGATGGTACGGCTGCTGGAGATCACCGGGCTTGACCGCAATCTACCGCTCATGAGGTGAAAGGACTGTTTAGGGCGGTTCGTCGGCGGTAGGGGCGCAGACAGCCCCGCGATGAAGGGCTCACCGACCGCGAACCCCGACCTGGCGGCGGCCACGCCGCGACGAAGGTGGAAGGCCATGACGCTACCCGTACGGACACCAGGCTCACCGCCCGTCCGTGCGGGCCGCAGCGAGGCGGCGGCCGGCGCACCGAACCAGAAGCCGAGACGATCTCGTCGCACGCGCCGCGACGGAGCCCCCGGGCCAACTCCCCGCCGGCTCGCATCGGAGGCGTCGTGACCGCAGGAGGTGAACGACCATCCTCGCCGTGGCCCTGGCCATCCCGCTTCTCGCGCTGATCGGCCTGATGCTCATGCAAGTGCTGGAAGAGACGCTGCTGCCCGCGGATGCGCGCGATCCGGCCGCCCCGCGGGAACGGCGACCGCGACCGGCGGGCGCCCACCCGCGCTCCCGGCACCCCGACCATCGACCCCGCCGGCTCGTGGTCCGGCAGGCGCATCCCGGCCGGCGCGTGGCCCGGCATCGCGCGCACGGCGCCCGCGTCCCCGTACGGGTGGAGACGTCCCGATAGCTGGACCGGTTCGCGCGCCCCTGACCCCCGCCCGCAGGAGGCCGAGATGAAGATCGTGGTGGTCGGCGGCACCGGCCTCATCGGTTCGCGGCTCGTGGAGGAGCTGCGGGCGCGGGGGCACGAGGCCGTCCCCGCCTCCCCGTCGTCAGGGGTGGACGCGCTGACCGGCGAGGGCCTGCCCGACGCGCTGGCGGGGGCGGACGCCGTGGCCGACGTGTCCAAGGGGCGGTCGTTCGAGGCCGACGCGGCCATGCGGTTCTTCACCACCGTGACCCGCAACCTCCTCGCCGCTGAGCGGGACGCGGGCGTGCGGCACCACGTGGCGCTGTCCATCGTGGGCGTCGACCGGGTTCCCGGCTCCGGCCACTACCGCGCCAAGGTCGCGCAGGAGAAGCTGGTCGAGGAGTCGGGGACGCCGTACACGATCGTCCGGGCGACGCAGTTCTTCGAGTTCATCAGGACGATCGCCGAGGCCGCCGCCGATCGGGGCGGGATCCGGCTGCCGCCGGCGCTCGTCCAGCCCGTCGCGGCGGCCGACGTCGTCGCGGCAGTCGCCGACGTCGTGACCGGGCCGCCGGTCGGCGGGATCGTGGAGGTGGCAGGGCCGCAGGCGTATCCGCTGGACGAGCTCGCCCGCACGGCCCTCGCCGCGTGGGGCGACCAGCGCACGGTCTACACCGACCCGCACGCACGGTACTTCGGCGCCGAGCTGGGAGAGCGCGCCCTGGTACCGGAGGAGGGCCGCGCCCGCCTCGGCGGAACCCCGTTCGCCCGGTGGCTACGTCCCGGCTGAGCGCCCGCTCTCGTCGCGCAGGCAGGGGTTGTGCGCCCCTATCTGGGCGTTTCATCATCCGGTGGTGGGCTGGCATGATTGCGGAAGTCCGTCAAGCGGTTTACGGGTGGGTCCTTGTCCAAGGTGATTGAGCCGCTGCGGCCGGGCGACCCGCGTGAGGTGGGCCCGTACGCGCTGCGGGGGCGGCTGGGTGCGGACGGGCTGGGGCGACTGTTCCTCGGACGCGCGCACGACGGCCGGCTTGTGGCGGTCCGGGTGATCTTCCCCGGCCTGGCCGACGACGAGGGCTTCCGGCGCGGGTTCGCCGCCGAGGTCGAGGCCGCGCGCCGGGTCTGCGGCCCTTTCACCGTTCCCGTCGTCGACGCCGACACCTCCGCCGACCAGCCATGGCTGGCCACCGCGTACGTCCCCGGGCCCTGCCTGCGCAGGGCCGTCGAGACGCACGGCCCGCTGCCTGCGGGGGCGCTCCCCGTCCTGGGGGCGGGGGTGGCGGAGGGGCTCGCCGCCATCCACGCCCACGACCTCGTGCACCGCGACCTCACGCCGGGCAACGTGCTGCTGTCGGACGCCGGTCCGCGCCTGACCGGCTTCGGCGTCGCCCGCGCGCTGGACGCCGTGAGCCACACCGGCTCCCGTGCGGCCGCCGCGCCCGCGTTCATGCCTCCCGAGCAGGTACGTGGCCTCGACGTGGGGCCGCCGGGCGACGTGTTCTCCCTGGGCGCGGTGCTGGCCTTCGCCGCCACCGGGCGCAGCCCGTTCGGCGACGGCCCGGGTGAGGCGGTCCGCTTCCGAGTCGTCCACGAAGACCCCGACCTGTCCGGCCTCCCCACCGACCTGGCGCTCCTGATCACCGCCTGCCTCGCCAAGAACCCGCACCACCGCCCCACCGTGACCGACGTCCTGGACCGCCTGACCGCACCGCCACAGAAGCCGGGCCAGGAGCCGGGCCGGCCTGCGGCGCAGGAGACAATCCAGGGGGCGGGTCGGCGGGCGGCGCTGGAAGCAGGGCAGGAAGCGCCGCGGTGGCCGCCCACCAGCGCCACCACGGTGATTGCCCACCCCCGCCGAGCCGCCGCCCAACTGCCGTCTGACCCGACCGACGGACCACGCGGTTCGGCGCCGGTCGTGGACGTGGCCGAGGTGGCTGCGGTGGGGTTGGCGATCACTACTCCTGCCATGCGTGCCGCCAAGCGGGTCACCGATGTCGGGGTGGGTGCGCTGCAGATCGCCGCGCTGTTCGGGGCCGTCGGGCTGATGACCCTGATCATCAGCGGTGATCCTGGCTGGGCCTGGGAGTTCACCCGGCACCTCGCCTCGGGGTTCTGGTGGTTCTGGATCCTCGGCCTGGCCGCCGCCTTCGTCCACTCCGGTTCCGACGGGCACGACCGGCTCACCGTGGACGCCGACCGGATCGTCGTCGCCGACGAGCGATGGGTACGGTGGCGCGACCGTTCGCTGTCCATCCCCTGGACCAGGATCGAACGCGTACGCCTCGTCGCCGAGCCAGGCGGCACCGCCCATTCGGTCGTCGTCACCTTCAGGGACGGGCACGAACCCGGCAAACGCTGGGAGACCCGCCACAACGTCCGCACCCGCCACGGCGGCCACGTCGTGGCCCGCCTGTCCGTGGCACCCGGCGACCTGGCACGCGCCGCGCTGCCGTCCCGCCTGCGCGACGCCCTCAGGCGCCACGGCAAGGACAAGTACACCCCCGACCCGCCGCCCGGCGCGTGACCTCGGCCGCACCACCGTGCCCTCCCAGGTCACACCGGCCGCACCACGGCACCGGCCGAGGCGTCACAGCGCCGCGGCGGCTCCCGGACCGTACGGTCGCGCCCGGAGCGCCTCGACGAACCAGGTGAGCGCGGGCGTCAGCGGAACCGGCGCAGGCCAGCCGTTGACGGTCGCGAGCAGTTCCATGTAGCGGTCCCTGCGGGGATCACGGACGGTCTCCAGCCGCTCCAGCAGCCGGGCCCGCAGCTCAGGGCCGTCGTCGCAAGCCTGTTCGCGCGCGTACCGGGAGCAGACCTCCGCGACGACGGCCGCGGCCGCGGCCGGGTCCACCCCCGCCGCGAGCACCGGGCCGACCGCGTCGCGCACGAGCGCGGCGGCGTCAGGACGCGGGACGCCGCCCGTCGCCCGGTCGGCCGCGTGCAGCTCGGCCGTGCGCCGCATGTCGGCGCGGAACTCCGGGTCGCGCGACAGCTCGGCGAGCTCGATCCAGGCCTCGATCAGCTCGGGTTCCGGGTCATCCGGCGGCTCGGGGGTGAGCGAGACCCTGATCCCCGCGAGGGCCGACGTCCCCGGATGCCCGCAGGTGAGGACGGCGTCGAGGAAGTCGGTGATCAGATGGTGGCGTTCGGCCTGGGTCAGGCCGGCGAGTTCGTGCATGAATTCCATCTCCTCCGGGGTGGACCCTCGTCTGGCCACCGCCGCCAGGACCGCCTGCCGCCGCCGCAGCGTACGGATCTGCGCCCGCAGCGCCTCCGCGTGCACGGCGGCGACGCGGGCGAGCGGCACCTCCCGGTTGACGATCCGGCGGATCGTCGCCAGGTCGAGGCCGAGGTCGCGAAGCGTCCGCACCAGATCGAGCCGGGCGGCGGCCTCGGGGCCGTAGCGGCGGTAGCCGGCCGGGGTGCGGTCGGCCGGCGGCACGATTCCCTGATCGGAGTAGAACCTGATGGTCTTGACCGTCAGCCCGGTACGCCGGGCCAGGTCACCGATCGAGTAGAGCGTGTCCGCGTTCATGACCACACCTTGGCGTCTCCCCTTGCTGGAGACTCAACCCAACCAGAGCGGACGAGCCCCCCGCGCGGCTACGGGGTGCCGGTCCGCGTGGCGCGGCGGCGCTCGGTGAGCCGCCGGGCCTTGGCCGTGGTGCCGCAGTCGGCCATGCGGCACCAGCGCCGCGAACCGTTGCGGCTCTGGTCGAGGAACAGCCACCCGCAGCCGCCCTCCGCCACAGGACAGCGCCGCACGCGCGTCAGGTCGGCCGTCCGCAGGACGTCGAGCGCCGCCTCGGCGACCCGGTCGGGCACGAGCATGGCCGGGACCGTGCCGTACGTGAGCCGAACCCGGGGCGGGTCGCCTCGGTCGAGGACCAGCGTCGCCCGCGCGGCCGCCCCGGCCCACCGCTCGTGCAGCCCGACCAGCGCGGCCCCGGCCACGACGGGGTCGCCCGGGCCGCGGCCGTCGGGCTGGATCGCCGCGAGCAGCACGAGGTGCAGCCCTTCCCTGACCTCGCGGACGGCGGCCAGCGCCGCGTGCGCCGCGGCGGGATCGTCGCGCCAGACCGGGCCCACCCGGTCGGCCTCCTCCTCGCTGACCAGGCCCGCCCTGGCCGACCAGAGCAGCAGCGCGGAGGCGTCCGTGAGGAAGTCGTGTCCGTCGGGCGGGGCGCCTCGTTCGCGCGTGTTGACCAGATCGAGTGCGGGATGCCCGCCGACCAGCGGCAACCGGCTCACGTCGAGTGGCATACCGGTGAGGCTACCTCTCATGGTCGTTGCGGTGGTTGCGTCACCTTGGCCAGAGCCTGGCCGGTGGTGGCCGCGACCACTTTCCTGCGGCTGGACACGGCAGGCTCGGCCAGCACGACGGCCAGCGCCGCCAGGCTGAGCAGCGCCCCGGCGAGTGCCGTGCTGCGCACCCCCGCGCCGGGCAGCAGGACGCCGCCCAGCAACGCGCCCGCGGTGATGCCCACGTTGAACGCCATGGAGCTGCCGGCGCTCGCCATGACCGGCTCGCCCGGCGCGTACACGAGCACGCGCGAGCCGAGGACGGCGGTCAGGCCCGCCAGCGTGAAGCCGGACAGGCAGATCGTGACGACGGCCGCGACCGGGGAGGCGCCGAAGGCGTACTGTCCCGCGAGGGCCGGTACCTGCAGGCCGACGAACCCGGTCATGGTGAGCCAGCCGTACCGGTCGACGAGGCGGCCGGCCACGTACACCCCGGCGAGGCCCGCGATCCCGCGCGCCAGCAGGAGCGGTCCGATCGCCGACTCGGAGAAGCCGCTGACGCCGGTCAGGAACGGGCTGATGTAGGTGTAGGCAGCGAACGCGGCGGTGATCGAGAGCATCGTGGTGGCCACGATCGACAGGTACCTGCCGCGGTCGGGCGAGGTGCCCCCGTCGACGGCACCGTGCCCGGCGGGCCTGTCGCCGGGCAGGACGGCCGCGACCGTGGCCAGGACGAGCAGGCCCAGGCCGCTGAGCGCGAGGAACGCGACCCGCCAGTCCGTCTGCTGGCCGAGCCACGTTCCGGCGGGAACGCCGGCGGGCGCGGCGGCGGAGGCGCCGGCGTACAGGATCGACAGGGCCCGGCCGCGCACCGCGGGCCTGAAGAGGTCGGCGACGGCCGGTGTCACGACGGCCCAGAACAGCGCCTGGCTCAGCGCGGTCACCATCCGGGCGGCCATGAGCGACCCATGGTCCCACGCGACGGCCGACAGGAAGGTCGCGACGGCGAACACGGCCAGCAGGACGCACAGCAGCCGCCGTCGGGGGAACCGGCGGGTCAGCTTCGCGAGCGGCAGCGACACCACCACGACGACCAGGCCGTACCCGGTGACCAGCAGTCCGACGGCCGACTCGCTGGCGCCGAGGTCGTGCGCGATGAGGGGGAGCAGGCCGATGGGCAGTGCCTCCGTCGTCACGTACAGGAACGACGCCAGGCTCAGGGCGACCAGCGCGAGTAACGCCGGCTTGCTTTCGAACACCATGTCTCCTCGAGCTTCAACCACCGTAGTGGCTTATAGGGGTAGCTCTTCCAGATGTTGTCCAACCTAACCGGAGCATTGCTACCAGTGAAAGAGTTTTAGGGGGTACGTTTCGCTATCCCTGGGCCGGATGCCGGCCGGTGGTGCGACCCGAAGCGGCATCAGTACGGCGAGCCGCTGGATGTGGCACGACAAGTGCGCGCCGGGCCGGGGTGCTCGGGCATGACAAACGCCCGCGCCGGGCCGGGACCCTTGGGCTCGGCTCGACGCGGGCGTCGCACGGCTGGAAGCTGGTGATTACTTCTTGAAGGCGTCCTTGACCTTCTTGCCGGCGTCCTTCGCCTTCTCGCCGGCCTGCCTCATGCTGCCCTCGGCCTGCTCGCCGTGGCCTTCGGTCTGCATCCGCCGGTCGTCGGTGGCGTCGCCGACGTTCTTCTTGGCCCGCCCCTTGAGCTCCTTGGCCTTGTTGCGGATCTTGTCATCGGTGCCCATGTGCATGCCTTTCTCGTAGAGTCACGCAGCACGTGTTCTTTCCTCCCAGAAGTGATGAAAACGTACGTACAGCCCAGATAAGTCGAAACTTGGTCAATTGACTGGGAGGGCCGCTGATCGCCGGGGCTGATGGATCATGTGATTACCGAAAAATCAATACGTTGACTTCCCTTGTCGATCTTGTAATTTGATCTTGTCAAGCTCGACGAAGGGATCATGTTGCTGAAGAAACTCGCCATGACCGCCGCGACGATGGTCGCGGTGTGGAGCGTCGGCGCGGCCACCGCCCCCGCTTCCTACGCTGCTTCTCCCGAGGGCTTCTCCGGACCTGTCTCGCCCATGGCCGAGGTGGCCAGCTGCGTCTCCCGGACGGTGTACACCACGCCCTACGGCTGGGACCTGTTCATCCAGAACCGCTGCTCCACCACCCAGAGAGTCAAGGTCATCGTCGACTGGGGCGGCGACAGCGACTGCATCTCCGTCGGCGCCGGCCAGAACCACACCTACAGCTACGACGGCATCACCGGTTCGTACGGCCACCTGCACCCCTGCTGAGCACCGACTGTGTGAAGCCCCCGCTCGTCGCGGGGGCTTCACGCGCGTCACCACCCCGGTTCAGTGGCGTTCCTGGCGGGGGAGGGCTACCTCGGTGGCGATCAGCTGGACGGCGGCGGCGACGGGGATGGCCAGCAGCGCGCCCACGATGCCGAGCAGCGCGCCGCCGACGAGGGCGGCGACGATGGTGGCCGTGGCGGGCACGTCCACGGACGACCGCATGACCTTCGGCGCGATCAGGTAGTTCTCGATCTGCTGGTAGACCACGAAGAACACCAGCGTGCCGACGGCCACAGGAACCGACACGGACAGCGCGGCCAGCGTGGCGACGGCCGCCCCGATGCCCGCGCCGACGAGCGGGATCAGGTCGGTGACGGCCACGATGATGGCGAGCGCGAGAGCGTACGGCACGCCCATGACCCACAGGAAGAAGAACGTGGTCACGCCCGCGATGGCGGAGATGATCAGGTTGCCCCCGACGTAGCCGCCGACCCGGTTGAGGATCTCGTCGCCGAGCAGCCGCACGCGGGCGCGCCGGCTCCTGGGGACGAGCCGGTACCCGGTGGTGGTGATGGAGCGCAGCGCCGCCAGGAAGTACAGCGTGAGGATGAGCACCGTCAGCGTCGAGAACACGGCGCCGACGACGACGCCCGCGGCCCCGAGGAGCCCGCCGAACACCTGCCTGCCGAGGTCGCCGCTGGTCAGGTAGGTCTGCAGCCGTTCCAGCAGCCCGAACCGCTGGTCCAGCTCGCGTACCTGGGAGTTGTTCTGCAGCTGCTCGACGTAGCCGGGCAGTTGCTCGGCGAACTGCCCGGCCTGCTGCGACAGCGCGGGGACGACCGCCATGCCGAACCCGGCGAAGAACGCGATCACGGCGGCGAACACCGCGGCGATCGCCGCCCAGCGGGGCAGGCCGTGCCGTTGCAGCCACCGTACGGCGGGGTCGAGGCCGACCGCCAGGAACAGCGAGACGACGATCAGGACGAGGATCGAGGCGGTCGCGGTGAGGGCCTGGACCAGCAGCCAGGCGGTCAGCACGCCGAGTGCGGCGGTGAACCCGAACACGAACGGACTACGCCCGAGCGGCCGCCCTGGCCGCCCGAAGGGTAACGCCTCGGTGGCGTCCGCCGCGGCCCCGTCCGGCGCGGCCACCTCGGGCGGGGGCGCGGCGGACGGCGAGCGGGGGCGCGCGCCGCCCTCCGACGGCTGCGGCTCAGACTGCGGCTCTGGGTCCGGCCCGGGGACGGCCTGCGCGGGCTGGTGCGAACGATCACGTGACATGGGCCCACTCCTGAAGCTCGAGGACCCACCCCTGCCCGGACAACCCGCCACCTACCGCGCTCCACGGCCGACCGCGACGCCGTCCTGGGCGTGAGGGGCAGGTGCCGGCACGCGCGCACCCCGCCGCCCGGCGCGCGCGTGGGGTGGGTCAGCCGACGCCGAGCAGGGCGTGGGCGCGGGTGCGGTCGGCGCGGAAGTCGGCGGTCGGGCCGCGGTGGACGATGCGTCCCTTCTGCATGACCGCCACCTCGTCCGCGAGCCGGAACGCGAGGTGCAGGTCCTGCTCCACGAGCACCGCCGCGATGCCCTCCCCGCGCAGCCCCTCCAGCAGCTCGGCGACCTGGTCGACGACCGCGGGCGCGAGCCCGTCGGACGGCTCGTCCAGCAGGAGCAGCCGCGGCTCGCGCAGCAGCGCCCGCCCGATGGCGAGCATCTGCTGCTCGCCGCCCGACAGCTGGTCGCCGCGGTGACCGCGCCGCTCGGCCAGGCGCGGCATCAGCTCGTACACCCGCTCCAGCGTCCAGGTACGGGCGCCGCGCCGGGCCGCGAGGCCCAGGTTCTCCGCCACCGTGAGCGGCGCGAACACGCGGCGTCCCTGCGGGACGATGGCGACGCCGCTACGGGCGACGGTGTGCGTGGCGGCCCCGGCGAGCTCGCGGCCCGCGACCAGGACACTGCCGGAGTACGGCTTGACCAGGCCCATGACGGTGTGCATGAACGTGGTCTTGCCGGCCCCGTTACGGCCGAGCAGCGCCACGAAGGAACCGGCCGGCACGGACAGGTCCACGCCGTCCAGCACCGTGCTGCCCGCGTAGCCCGCGCGCAGGTCCGCCACGGTCAGTACGTCGGTCACGGGGTGCCTCCGGTGAACAGGTCGTCGGTTCTGGCGGAGCCGAGGTAGGCGGCGCGCACCGCGTCGTCGGCCCTGATCTGCTCGGCCGTCCCCGAGGCGAGGACCTGTCCGAGGTGCAGCACGGTGACGCGGTCGGCCAGGCGGAACACCACGTCCAGGTCGTGCTCGACGATGAGCAGGGTCAGCTCGGACGGCAGCCGCTCGACCAGGGCCGCGAACCGTTCCGTCTCGGCGGCGGACATGCCGGCCGTGGGCTCGTCGAACATCACCAGAGAGGGTTCGGCGGCCAGCACCATCGCCACCTCGAGCTGCCTGCGCTCGCCGTGCGACAGCGCGGCGGCCGGGTCGGCGCCCCGCCCGGCCAGCCCGACCGACTCGAGGTGGCGCAGGGCCTCGGCCTCGGTACGGCGGAAGCGGCGCGCGGCCCGGTCGAACCGGTGCGCCACCCGGTGCACCCGCTGCACGGCGAGCGCGACGTTGTCCAGCACGGAGCAGCCGAGGAAGACGCTCGAATGCTGGTACGTGCGCAGCAGGCCGCGCCGGGCCCGCTTCGCCTCGGGCAGCGCAGTGACGTCGGCGCCGTCGAAGAGCACGGTCCCGGCGGTCGCGGGCAGCGTCCCGGCCACGGTGGCGAACAGCGTCGACTTGCCGGCGCCGTTCGGCCCGATCAGGGCGTGCCGCTCGCCCGGCAGCACCGACAGGTCCACGCCGGAGACGGCCGTGAGCGATCCGTAGGCGCGGGTGAGGCCGCGCAGTTCCAGCAGGGGCGTCATGACAGCCCTTCCTTCCTTCGGCGGATCCCGGCGGCGAGGCCCGCGACCCCGCGCGGCAGCAGGAAGACGACGGCCACGAAGACCAGGCCGAGCACCAGCGGTCCGTGCCCGCCGACGGCGGCCGACAGGTTGTCGCGGACGAGCAGCACCAGGGCCGCGCCCAGACACGGACCCCACAGGCTCCCGGCGCCGCCGATGACCACGCTGAGCAGGGCGAGCGCCGCCACCTCGAAACCGAGGTCGCCGGGCGAGACGAACCTGGCGTGCGCCGCCCACAGCGCGCCGCCGGTGCCGGCGACCGCGCCGGCCAGGCAGAACACGCCGTACCTGGCGAGGGCGGGACGGTAGCCGAGGGCGCGCATGCGGGCCTCGTTGTCGCGGATGCCGCGCAGCGTCCTGCCGTACGGCGACCGTACGACCAGCGCCACCGCCGCGAACACGACGACCGCCGCCGCGAGCACCCACCAGTAGACGAACCCGGCGGCGAGCAGCGGCGGGCCGCCGAACAGGGTGATCGGCGGCATCCCGGCCAGGCCGTTGCTCGCGCCCACGACCGACCAGGTGTCGGCCACCTGGTGCACCGATTCGCCGATCGCGAGCGTCAGCATGAGGAAGACGACGCCCCGGGCGCGGACCGCCACCCACCCGGTGAGCGCGGCGGTGACCAGCCCGGCGACCAGCCCGGCGAGCAGCTGGACGGACGCGTCCGAGGTGAGGTGGATGCCGACGAGCGCGGCCGTGTAGGCGCCGGCCCCGAAGTAGGCCGCCTGCCCCAGGGTGGGCAGCCCGGTCACGCCGGTCAGCAGGTCGACGCTCAGCACCAGCACGGCGAAGGCCAGGATGCGCGTCATGGTCGACACCGGGTAGGCGCCGAGCACCAGCGGAGCCGCCGCGAGCAGCAGGAGCACCGCCACGGCCACGACGGCCTTGCCCGCGGTGCGCCGGGGCCGGATGCCGTCCACCGCTTGCGTCCGTTCGGCGGCCGACAAGGAGACGGTCCTCACGCGTGCACCGCCGTCCGCGCCGGGAGCAGGCCCGCGGGCCGCAGCAGCAGCACCAGGGCCATGGCCGCGAACACGAGGAAGGAGGCGTACTCCGGCAGGAGCGTGGTGCCGAGGGCCTGCACCTGCCCGATGAGGACGGCGCCGAGCAGCGCGCCGCGCACCGAGCCGAGGCCGCCGATGACGACCACGACCAGCGCGAGCAGCAGCACCTTCTCGTCCAGGCCCGGCGCGGCGCCGAGGATGGGCCCGGCGAGCACGCCGCCGACCGCGGCGAGCCCGGCCCCCGCGGCGAAGACGCCGACGAGGACCCTGCCCGTGTGGACGCCGAGCGCCGACACCATGCCACGGTCGGCGACCGTCGCGCGGATCAGCGAGCCGAGCCGGCTCCGCTCGACCAGCGCGTAGACGCCGACGGCCAGTACCACCCCGAAGCCGATCACGAGGAGCCGGTAGACCGGGTAGCTCTCGCCGAACACCGTGACGCTGCCCGCCACGGGGGCGGGCGCGGCCACGGAGTGCACGTCGTTGCCGAAGAACACCGACAGCAGCTCGGCGACGACCAGCGAGACGCCGAGGGTGAGCAGGGCCTGGTCGAGGTGGTGCGGCGTGGCCCGGCTCAGCCCGGCCAGCACGCCGCCGAGCACCGCTCCTGCCCCGGCGGCGGCCGGCACCGCGAGGACGAAGGCCGCCGGGCTCGCCCCGTCGCCGGCCAGCGCGACCGCGACATAGGCACCGACGAGGTAGACGGCGCCGTGGGCGAGGTTGAGCACGTCCATCATGCCGAACACCAGCGACAGGCCGAGCGCGATCGCGAACAGCAACGAGCCCATCGCGAGCCCGTTGAGCGCACCCACCAGGTACGTGACCATCAGGACAGCTCGCTGACGACGGCGTTGACCATGGTGCCGCCGCTGTCGCGCACCTCGCGCAGGTAGTACTTCTGCTGGGCGTCGTGGTCGGCGTCGAAGCTCCACCGGCCGCGCGGGCTGTCGATCGGCCCGACGCCCGCCAGCGCCTTCGCGACCTCCTCGCCGGTCCCGCCGGGCGCGTCGGCGAGGGCCTTGTCCAGCACGGCCGCGCTGTCGTACGCCTGCACCGCGTACACGGTGGGCGCCTCGTCGTAGGCCTTGCGGTAGGCGTCCACGAACTCCTTGTTGCGGGGGGTGTCCAGTTCGGAGGAGTAGTGCAGGGCGGTCTTCACGCCCGCCGCGGCGTCGCCCTGGGCGTCGAGCACGCCGCCCTCGGTCAGGAAGCCGGCCCCGTACAGCGGCGTGCTGTCGGCCAGCCCGAACTGCCGGTACTGCTTGACGAAGCTCACGGCCTCGGCGCCGGCGTAGAACGCGTAGACGGCCTTGGCGTCCGTCCCGCGGATCGCCGACAGGAACGGCTGGAAGTCCTGGGTCTTGCCGAACGGGGTGTACTCCTCGCCGGCGACCTTGCCGCCCGCCGCCTCGAACGTCCTGCGGAACCCGGCGACCATCTCGCGTCCGGCGGCGTAGTCGGCGGCGATGAGGTAGACGCCTCCTTCGACCTCCTTGGCGACGGCCGCGCCGAGCGGGGCCCCGACCTTGCCGTTGGAGAAGCTCGTGCGCCACACGTACTCGGACTTGCGGGCCGCGGTGATGTCGTCGGCGCCGGCGTTCGCGACCAGCAGCGGCTTCTTCGACTCGTGGAAGAAGTCCCGCAGCCCGAGCGCGGTGGCGGAGTTGACGACCCCGACCACCGCGGTGGCCTGGTCCTGCGTCACCAGCTTCTGCGCGGCCGGCACGCCCGTCTGCGGGCCCTCGCCCTCGTCGCCGGTGACGACCTCGGTGGTGCGCCCGCCCAGCTTGCCGCCGTGCTGGTCGAGGTAGAGCTGGAAGCCGTTGCGCATGTCCTCCCCGAGCGGCGCGTACACACCGGACAGCGGCACCAGCAGGCCGATCTTCACCGCGTCGCCGGCCTGGCCGCCGCCTGACTGGTCGAGGCTCGAACCGGCGCAGCCCGACAGCGCGAGAGCGGCCGCCGCCGCCAGTGCGAGGACGGTCGTGCCGCTGCGTAACCTGCGGGGATCGACGGGGAGAACGGGCATGAAAACACTCCAGGGATACGGGCGCGGAGCCCTCCAGCTGGGGACAGTGGGCCCAGAATCTACAGACGTGTGTCGTGTCGTCAATAGTGTGTAATCAATCGAGACCTCTGACAGGTGCGGCGGCGCGGCATCGACCGCTGACCACCATGGGCCCATACGGTGACCTGGTCTTTCCGTCGGGACGGTCAAGACACGTGCTACAGAGCTCTTCCGTATCGCAAGGAAAGTGTGGCATGTTGAGGGGGTGTGCGCAGAGAAGCGAGAACCACGGGAACCGCGCGGAGCGCTGCCCACGCAGGCCGGGGTGGTGGGCGGCGGCCGCATGGGCGCCGGCATCGCCCACGCCCTGCTGCTGGCCGGAAGCGCGGTCACCCTCGTCGAGCGGGACGCGCCGGCCGCCGCCGGCGCCCGTGACCGGGTGACGCGCGCGGTGGCGGGCAGCGTCGAGCGCGGCCTGGTCGCCGACGCCGACGCGGTGCTCACCCGCCTGACCACCGCCACCGACCCCGCCGAGCTGCGGGCGGCCGGACTCGTCATCGAGGCCGTGCCCGAGGACGTCGACCTCAAGCTCGTGACGCTGCGCGCGATCGAGGACGCGGTCGCCCCCGGCGCGGTCGTCGCCTCCAACACCAGCAGCATCTCCCTCGACACGCTGGCCGAGGCCCTCGCCAGGCCGGAACGCTTCCTCGGCCTGCACTTCTTCAATCCCGTCCCGGCGAGCAGGCTCGTCGAGGTCGTCATCGCCACCGCCACCGCGCCGCACTTGCGCGAGCAGGCGGTCGCCTGGGTGGAGGCGCTCGGCAAGACGGCCGTCGTCGTTCGCAACGCGCCCGGCTTCGCCAGCAGCAGGCTCGGCGTCGCCCTCGGCCTGGAGGCGATCAGGATGGTCGAGGCCGGCGTCGCCTCGGCCGCCGACATCGACGCCGCCATGACCCTCGGCTACGGCCACCCGACCGGCCCGCTGCGCCTGACCGACCTCGTCGGGCTCGACGTGCGCCTCGGCATCGCCCGCTACCTCGAACGCGAGCTCGGCCCCCGCTTCAGCCCGCCTGACCTGCTGGTCAGGCTCGTCGAGCAGGGCCGCCTCGGACGCAAGACGGGCCGCGGCTTCTACGACTGGAGTGAATGATGCAGACGTTACCGAGCTACCTGGAAGGCGCCTGGCGCACCGGCGTCGGCGACGGCGTCCCGGTCGCCGACGCGGTGACCGGTGAGGTCGTCACCAGGGTGACCAGCGAAGGGCTCGACCTCGCCGCCGCGGTGGCCTACGCCCGCCGCACCGGGCTGGCCGCGCTCGCCGAGCTGACCTTCCCGCAGCGCGCCGCCGCACTCAAGGCCGCCGCGCTGGCACTGCAGGAACGCAAACACGAGCTGTACGAGCTGTCGGCACGGGCCGGAGCCACCCCGGGCGATGCCGCCGTGGACGTCGACGGCGGCATCGGCACCGCGCTCGTCTACGCGAGCCTGGCCCGCAAGGGGCTGCCCGACCACACGATCATCGTCGAGGACGACCCGATCCCGCTCGGCAGGGGTGGCACGTTCGCCGGACGTCACGTCCTCACCACGCCGCGCGGCATCTCCGTGCAGATCAACGCGTTCAACTTCCCGGTGTGGGGCATGCTGGAGAAGCTCGCGCCCGCGCTGCTCGCGGGCCTGCCCACCCTCGTCAAACCGGCCACCCCGACCGCGTACGTCGCCGCGCACGCCGTGCGGATCATCGCCGACACGCTGCCGCCCGGCGCGATCCAACTCGTCGCGGGCGGCGTCCCCGGCCTGTTCGACCTGCTCGGCGGGCAGGACCACATCGGGTTCACCGGATCGGCGGCGACAGCCGCCCTGCTGCGCTCCGACCCGGCGGTCACCCGTCGTTCGGCGCGCTTCAACGCCGAGGCCGACTCGCTGAACTGCTCGGTGCTCGGCCCGGACGCCGTCCCCGGTCAGCCGGAGTTCGACCTGTTCGCCGACGCCCTCGTCACCGAGATGACGGTCAAGGCCGGGCAGAAGTGCACCGCGATCCGGCGCGCGTTCGTCCCAGAACACCTCCTCGAGGAGGTGGCGCAGGCTGTGCAGGCCCGGCTCGCGCGGGTCGTCGTGGGCGCGCCCGGCGCGCCGGGCGTGACGATGGGCCCGCTCGTCGGGCTCGCCCAGCGGGACGACGTGCGCGCGGCCGTCGCCCGGCTCGCCGCGGCCGGGTCCGTCGTGTGGGGCGACCCCGCCGAGGTGGAGGTGGTGGGGGCCGACGCCGAGCGCGGTGCGTTCCTGTCGCCGCTACTGCTGCGCGCCGACGACCCCGACCGTCCCGAGCCGCACGAGGTGGAGGCGTTCGGGCCGGTCAGCACGCTCATGCCGTACCGCGACCCCGCCCGGCTGCTCGACCTCATCGCCCGCGGCGACGGGTCGCTGGCCGGCTCGGTCGTCTCCCACGACGGCGACTTCGTCCGGCAGGTGGTGCTCGGCGCCGCCGCCCACCACGGACGCATCCTCGTGCTCGACCGTGACAGCGCGGGCGAGTCCACCGGCCACGGCACGCCCATGCCGCAGCTCGTCCACGGCGGTCCCGGCCGGGCCGGCGGCGGCCAGGAGGAGGGCGGGCTGCGCGCCGTCCACGCGCACCTGCAGCGCACCGCCGTGCAGGGCGGCCCCCACCTCCTCGAATCGATCGTCAAGTGACGTCCAGAAAGGCGTGGAATCCCCGATGAGCACCGACTCCCGTACCGGCGCCGCACCGTCGCCCACCGGCCCGCTCAGCCGCGTCGACTACAGCGAGCGCATCCCGAACAACGTCGACCTGGCCGGCGACCGCCGCCTGCAGCGGGCGCTGGAGAGCTGGCAGCCGAAGTTCCTCGACTGGTGGAAGCAGCTGGGGCCGGCCCTGCCGACCAAGGACGTCTACCTGCGCACCGCGATCGCCGTGGGCCGCGACGGCTGGGCGCACTTCGCCCACGTCCCGATGGACGAGTACCGCTGGGGCATCTTCCTGGCCGAACGCGACCCCGACCGCAAGGTCACCTTCGGCAAGCACAAGGGCGAGCCCGCCTGGCAGGAGGTGCCCGGCGAGCACCGGGCCGACCTCATGCGGCTGATCGTCATCCAGGGCGACACCGAGCCCGCCTCCGTCGAGCAGCAGCGCATCCTCGGCCGTACCGCGCCCAGCATCTACGACCTGCGCAACCTGTTCCAGGTCAACGTGGAGGAGGGCCGCCACCTGTGGGCGATGGTCTACCTCCTGCACGCCTACTTCGGCAGGGAGGGTCGCGAGGAGGCCGAGCAGCTGCTCAAGCGCAACTCCGGCGACGTCGACTCGCCGCGCATCCTCGGCGCCTTCAACGAGGAGACGACCGACTGGCTGCAGTTCTTCATGTTCACGTACTTCACCGACCGCGACGGCAAGTACCAGCTCGGCACGCTCAAGGAGTCGGCGTTCGACCCGCTCGCGCGGACCTGCGAGTTCATGCTCAAGGAGGAGGCCCACCACATGTTCGTGGGCACCACCGGCGTGCAGCGGACCCTGGAGCGTACGGCCGAGCTGATGCGCGAGCACGGCACGGACGACGTGTTCCCGTACGGCGGCATCTCGCTGGACGTCATCCAGAAGTACCTCAACTTCCAGTTCGCGGTCTCGATGGACCTGTTCGGCTCCGAGCAGTCGACGAACGCCGGCAACTACTACACCTCGGGCCTGAAGGGCCGCTGGATGGAGACCCGGCGCAAGGACGACCACGTGCTGCTGGACGCCACGCGCGAGCTGCGCTACGTCGAGGACGGGCAGATCACCTCGAAGACCGTGCCGATGCTCAGCGCGCTCAACCTCGACCTGCGCGACGAGTACGTCGCCGACTGCGCCAACGGCGTGCGCCGCTGGAACCAGGCGCTGGAGGACGCCGGGCTGTCCGAGCGGCTGTACCTGCCGCACGAGGGCTTCAACCGCAAGGTCGGCGTCTACGCGGGCCACCACGTGACCCCGCACGGCGAGCTCGTGGACGAGGCGACGTGGCAGGCGCACGCTGACGAGTGGCTGCCGACGCCGGAGGACCGCGAACGCGTCGCGGCCCTGATGGTGCCGGAGTACGAGTACGGCAGGTTCGCCGGCTGGATCGCCCCGCCGAAGACCGGCATCAACGACCAGCCGGTCGAGTTCGACTACGTCCACCTGGCCGACGAGGGCCTGCTCTAGGCGCCAGGAGCCCGCACCGACGGGCGGGCGTCACCCGCCCTCGGGCGAGCGTGGCCCGCCCCCGTGCCTGCTCGGCGAGAACGCGGCTGAGCGGTGCCGAGCATCCGCGGGACGCTCCCGGCGAGTGACCGCGCGGTCAGGCGTCGACCGGCTCCAGGACGAAGACGGGGATCTCCCGGTCCGTCTTCTTCTGGTACTCGGCGTACGGCGGGAACGCCGCCACCGCGCGCTGCCACCACTCGGCCTTCTCCGCGCCGGTCACCTCACGGGCCCTCATGTCCTGCTTGACCGGGCCGTCCTGGAGCTCGACCAGAGGTTCGGCCTTGAGGTTGTGGTACCAGATGGGGTGCTTGGGAGCGCCGCCCTGCGAGGCGACGACGGCGTACCGGCCTTCGTGCTCCACACGCATCAACGGCGTCTTGCGGATCTTGCCGCTCTTGGCGCCCAAGTTGGTCATCACGATGACGGGCAGCCCTGTGTCCCTCAAGGTCGTGCCCTGGGTGCCGCCGGAGCTCTCGTACAGTTCCACCTGCTCACGGACCCACTGCGCGGTGCTCGGTTCGTACTCGCCCTTGAGAGGCATGTCAGCAGTCCTTCCGGCCTGAGTTGCGTGTCATGGTGTCAACGCCGCACCGTTCGGGTTTCATCCACGTTGTCGCGGTGGCACACGTCCGGCGCCTCCGCAGGGGGTGGTGGGTGCAGCCGCGTCGCAGGCATGGAGGCACGAGGAGCACGCGCCGCGGGAGTGCCGGCCGTCGTTCCGCATGCGGCTACGAGGCGGTGCGCTGCCGCAGGGTGGCCGTGTGCCGGGCGACGTCCAGGCCCTTCGCGGTGGTCCAGTCGTCGTTGTGGCAGGTCGTCAGATGGCGGGCGGCCGCGTCGCCGATCAGGGACACCACCGTGCCGGTCTCGCCCCTGGCGCGCATGCGCTCGACCAGTTCGAGCGCCGCCCACAACGCGGTGCCCGACGATGCGCCGACCGGCAGCCCGGTCACCTCGCGCAGGTGTCGGGCCGCCGCCACGCCGGCCGCGTCGGGCACGGGGACGACCAGGTCCACGAGGTCGGGCCGGAAGCCGGGCTCGACGCGCGGCCGTCCGATGCCCTCGATCCGCGAGGGCATCCCGGTGCCGTAGTCGGGCACGTCGAGGGTCCATCCCGGGAAGTAGGCCGAGTTCTCGGGATCCGCCACCGCGACCCGGCAGCCCTCACCGTGGTCCCGGATCCACTGGCCGAGAGCGGCCGAGGTCACGCCGGTGCTCGCGCCCGTCACCACCCAGTTCGGCCGCACCTGCCCGAACAACTCCTCCGCCAGGTCGTGCGGCACGGCCCGCCCTAACTGGTCGAGGAAGTGGCCGTCGATCTCCCGCGCGGCGTCGTAGATCGCCAGGGGCGGTGTCACGAACCGGCACTCGCCGCCGAGTTCCTCCACCGCGAGCGCCCGCGCCGGGCTGCGCTCGCCCGGCATGACCACGATGTACGGCAGCCCGAGCCGCCGCGCGAACCAGGCCTGCGCGACTGCCGCGTTGCCGCCGGTCGCCTCCACCACGGTCACCCCCTCGGCGATCGAACCGTCGAGCACGGCCCGACGGAACAGCGCCCTGGCGTGCCGGTGCCGCAGGCTCCCCGTCGGCTGCTTGGACTCGTCCTTCAGCAAGAGTTTGATCCCGTGCGCCGGCAGCGGTAGCTCGATCAGCGGGGTGGGCTCACCCGCCGCCAGCACGTCGAGCGCTCGCGTGTCCCAGTCCATGCTCCCACCCTGTCAGGCGCGGCCCGGAACAGCACGCCCGTTCGCCATGAGCGAGCCGAAGGCGAGGAGTCCGCGCGCCCGGGTGGACCGGCTCCTCCGGCGAGTCAGTGCCGGGAGGCGGCGCCGTCGTCCATGCGGTCCCACTCTGCCTGGGCGCGCCGGTGCCAGCGGTTGCGCAGGTCGTGGAAGACCGCCGCCGCCCGCGGGCCCGGCCAGTCGTGGTCGAGCAGCTCGGCCGGCAGGTCGGGGTCGAGGAACGGGAAGCGCCGCCACTCCTGGATCAGCAGCACCTGGTTGACGAACGCCTCCCGGTCGGAGGAGACCGTACGGCCATCGAAGCCCTCGATGAAACGCACGTAGCGCTTCTCGACGTCGTCGAGGTCCCACGCGGCGCTGATGAGCTTGGCGGGGTCGCCGATGCCGGCGGCAGGACCCGTCCAGGCGTGCGCCCGGTCGGCGAGGTCGAGGTCGCGGAGCACGTCGCGGACCGCGGCCTCCTTGGAGGCGTCGGGGACGACCCACAGCGTGGGGGAGGGCGAGCCGAGCCCGAGCCAGGTGAGCTTCGTGCGCAGCCGGTGGCGCAGCTGGCGCTGGCTCTCCGGCACGCCGATGGTGAGCACGAGCCAGCGGCCGTCCCACGCGTGCGGCCTGCGCATGAAGCCGTAGATGCGTTCGGTGCCCTCGCGCAGCAGCCGGTCGCCGGCCTCGGTGAGGTTCCAGCACACCTTGCGGCCGTGGCGCACCGACTCGAGCAGGCCCTCGGCGGCGGTGCGCGACAGCGCCTGGCGCGCCGACTTCTCCTCGACGCCGAGCGCGCCGAGCGCGCCCACCAGGGTGCCGGTCCAGACCTCGCCCCGGCGTGGCAGCACGAACTCGCCGAGCACCGTCAGCAGCAGCGAGCGGGCGCTGGCCGAAGTCCTCTCGCGCTCGTGCCCGGCCGCCTGGCCGGTGTCCGTGCGCTGCTCGCGCGGGGTCACGTGTGCCCTCCTGTCGTTCGCCGCCCTGACGAGGCGCATTCTCTCAGGCCGGGCAGGCGTACGCGTGCGGAGCCCGTCCACCCAGTAAATACTACAAACTCTTGACGGCGCACTATGTGAGCGTCGAATATCGGGGGAGACTCCCCTCGTCCAACGGAGCACACATTGCCTGCACCTGCTGAACCCACGCATTCGGCTCCGCCGGTGGTCCGCTTCGCGACCTCCCCGGACCGCTACCGTCACTGGAAGCTCGCGGTGGACGGGGCGGTCGCCACCGTCACGCTGTGCGTCGACGAGCACGGCGGGCTGACGCCGGGCTACGAGCTGAAGATGAACTCCTACGACCTCGGCGTCGACATCGAGCTGTACGACATCGTCCAGCGGCTCCGCTTCGAACACCCCGAGGTCAAGGCGGTCGTGGTCACCGGGGGTCTGGACCGCATGTTCTGCGCCGGCGCCAACATCAGGATGCTGGCCCAGTCGTCCCACGCGTGGAAGGTGAACTTCTGCAAGTTCACCAACGAGACCCGGGGCGGCATCGAGGACGCCACCGAGCACTCCGGCCAGACGTGGATCGCCGCGCTCAACGGCACCGCCGCCGGCGGCGGCTACGAGCTGGCGCTCGCCTGCGACCAGATCGTCCTGGTCGACGACGGGTCCTCGGCCGTGTCCCTGCCCGAGGTGCCGCTGCTCGGCGTGCTGCCCGGCACCGGCGGCCTCACCCGCGTCGTCGACAAGCGGCACGTGCGCAAGGACCGCGCCGACGTGTTCGCCACCAAGGCCGAGGGCTTCCGCGGCCGTACGGCGGTCGAGTGGGGCCTGGTCGACGCCGCCGTACCGCGCAACGCCCTGCACGAGGAGGTCGCGAGGCGCGCCGGCGAAGCCGCGGCGGCCTCCCGCAGGCCCTCCGACGCCACCGGCGTGACCCTCACCCCGCTCGACCGCAAGGACGACGGCGACACCATCACCTACCCGTACGTGTCCGCCCGGATCGACCGGGCCGGCCGCCGCGTCGAGATCACCGTGTCCGGCCCGCACGACGCGCCCCCGGCCGTACCCGCCGAGCAGGGCTGCGACTACTGGCCGCTCGCCATGACGCGCGCGCTCGACGACCTCGTCCTGCACCTGCGGACCAACGAGCAGGGGCTCGGCATCTGGGTGCTGCGCGCGGTCGGTGAGCACGACCGGGTCCTCGCCTACGACGCCCAGCTGCGCGAGTCGGCCGACGACTGGTTCGTCAACGAGGTCCGCCACTACTACAAGCGCACCCTCAAGCGCCTCGACGTCACCAGCCGCAGCCTCATCGCCGTCATCGAGCCGGGCACCGCCTTCGCCGGGCTGCTCGCCGAGCTCGCCCTGGCCGCCGACCGGCAGTACATGCTCGAGGGCGTGTACGAGGACCGCGACGACGACGCCGAGCCCGCCATGCTCGTGCTCGGCCCGTCCAACGACGGCGACTTCCCGATGGGCAACGGGCTGTCGCGCCTGCGGTCCAGGTTCTGGGGCGACGACGGCGGCCTCGACGCCGTGCGCGCGCGCTTCGGCGAGCGCCTGGACGCCGCCGCCGCGCAGGAGCTCGGCCTGGTCACCCTGGCCCTCGACGACATCGACTTCGAGGAGGAGCTGCGCATCGTCATGGAGGAGCGCGCCTCGCTGTCACCGGACGCGCTCACCGGCATGGAGGCCAACCACCGCTTCGTCGGCCCCGAGACGCTGGAGACGAAGATCTTCGGACGCCTCACCGCCTGGCAGAACTGGATCTTCATCCGGCCGAACGCCTCGGGCCCCGACGGCGCCCTGCGCCGCTACGGCACGGGCCGCAAGGGCGACTACGACCTCGAGCGGGTGTGACCATGACTCTTCCCGGCACCGGCTTCAACGCAGGCACCTGGCTCGTCCACCGCCACGTGCACGAGGGCCGCGGTGACCGCGTGGCCGTGCGCAGCGGCGACGCCAAGCTCACCTACGCCGAGCTGTCCGACCTCGTCGGGACGCTCACCGCCGCCCTGCGCGGCCTCGGCCTGCGCCGCGACGAGCGCGTCCTGTTCGTCACCGACGACGACGTCCCCATGTTCGCCGGCATCCTGGCCGCCTTCTGCGGCGGGTTCGTCGCCGTCCCGGTCTCCACCATGCTGGGCGCCAAGGAGCTGGGCACGATCATCGCCGACTCCGGCGCCTCGGCCGTGGTCGCGGGCGCCGACTACGGACCCCAGGTCGAGCAGGCCCTCACCATGGCGCCCGACGTACGCCACCTGGTGTGCGACGGCGACACGACGCTCCCTGCCCCGGCCGGGATCACCTCGCTGACCTGGACGCAGCTGATCGAGGCCGGTGCGGGCGAGCCGCGCGAGCCGTCCGCCACCGGGGACGACTCCTGGGCCCTGTGGCTCTACACCTCCGGCACCACCGGAGCCCCCAAGGGCGCCATGCACCGCCACGCCAACATCCGGCACGTCTGCGAGACCTACGGCGACCAGGTGCTCGGCATCACCCCCGACGACGTCTGCTTCTCCGCGGCCAAGCTCTTCTTCGCCTACGGCATCGGCAACTCCATGTTCTTCCCGCTCTCCGCGGGGGCCGCGACGGTGCTGGAGCCGCGCCGCACCGCCCCGGCGGTGGCCGCCGAGCGGGCGAGGGCCGACCGCCCGACGCTGTTCTTCGGCGTCCCCACCTTCTTCGCGGCGCTGCTCGCCGCCGACCTGCCGCCGGACACCTTCTCCTCGGTACGGTTAGGAACCTCGGCGGGTGAGGCGCTGCCCGCGCCGCTGCAGGAGAGGTTCACCCGCCGCTTCGGCGTCGAGATCATCGACGGCATCGGGTCCACCGAGGCGCTGCACATCTTCCTGTCCAACCGGCCGGGCGACATCCGTCCCGGCACCACGGGCCGTCCCGTGCCCGGCTACGACGTCGAGCTGCGCGACGCCGACGGCTCGCCCGTGCCCGACGGGCAGCCCGGCTCCCTGCACGTGAAGGGCGAGTCCATCGCCCTCGGCTACTGGCGCCGCACCGACGCCAGCCGCCTGGTGTTCGCGGGCGAGTGGCTCAACACCGGCGACACCTACGTCCGCTCGCCGGACGGCTACTACACCTGCCTCGGCCGCAGCAACGACCTGCTCAAGGCGGGCGGCATCTGGGTCTCGCCGGTCGAGGTGGAGAGCCGCCTGCTGGAGCATCCGCAGGTCGAGGAGGCCGCCGTGGTCGGCCTGGCCGACGAGCACGGGCTCGACAAGCCGGTCGCGTGCGTCGTCGCGGCGGGCGGCGTCACCGCGGACGAGCTCGTGCAGTGGTGCCGCGACGGGCTGGCCGCGTTCAAGCGCCCGCGACAGGTGATCTTCCTCGACCGGCTGCCCAAGACCGCCACCGGCAAGATCCAGCGCTTCAGGATCCGCCAGTTCCTCGCGGAGAGGACCCCGGATGAGTGACCTCGACGTCGACGTGCTGATCGTCGGAGCGGGGCCCGTCGGGCTCTTCGGCGCGTACTACGCCGGGGTGCGGGGCCTGCGCACCGCGGTCGTCGACTCGCTGAGCCAGGTCGGCGGGCAGGTCAGCGCCATGTACCCGGAGAAGCAGATCCACGACATCGCCGGCTTCCCCGCCGTCTCCGGCCGCGACCTCGTCGCAGGCCTGGTCGAGCAGGCGGCGCCGTACGAACCGGCGTACCTGATGGGTCAGGAGGCGCAGCGGCTCGACCGCGTCCCGCAGGACGGACGACCCGACCTGCTCGTCGTCAAGACCAGCGCCGGAACCGAGATCACCGCCGGGTCCGTCGTCGTGACCGGCGGCATCGGCACCTTCACCCCGCGCCCGCTGCCGGCCGGGGAGGAGTTCCTCGGCCGGGGCCTGGCCTACTTCGTGCCCGACAGCTCCGGCTACGCGGGCAAGGACGTGGTCGTCGTCGGCGGCGGCGACAGCGCCGTCGACTGGGCCCTCATGCTCCAGCCCGTCGCGCGCAGCGTCACGCTCGTGCACCGCCGCGCCGCCTTCCGCGCCCACCGCGGCACGGTCGAGCGGCTCAGGTCCTCGCCCGTCGAGATCGTCACCGACGCCCAGGTGGTCGCCACCACCGGCGTTGACGAGCTCGAACAGGTCGAGCTGAGCACGGGACGCACACTCCCGTGCCGGCGGCTCGTGGCCGCCCTCGGCTTCACCGCCGACCTGGGGCCGGTGCGCGAGTGGGGGCTCGACCTGCGCGACAACCGCCACCTGGTCGTCGACTCGGCGATGCGCACCAACGTGCCCGGCATCTACGCCGCCGGCGACATCGCCGACTACGACGGCAAGGTCCGTCTCATCGCGGTCGGTTTCGGCGAGGTGGCGACGGCCGTCAACAACGCGGCCGTGCACCTCGACCCCCGCGCCCAGCTCTTCCCGGGGCACTCGACCGACAACCCCGCCCCGGTCTAGTCCAGGAGTTTCCGCAATGCCGTACGTCATCGCCGCACCCTGCATCGACGTCATGGACAAGTCGTGTGTCGAGGAGTGCCCGGTCGACTGCATCTACGAGGGGGAGCGCAAGCTCTACATCAACCCCAAGGAGTGCATCGACTGCGGCGCCTGCGAGCCCGCGTGCCCGGTGGAGGCCATCAGCCAGGACCGCCGCGTCGCCCCCGAGCACACCGACTTCGTCGAGGACAACCGCCGCTTCTTCGTCGAAGTGCTGCCCGGCCGCGACGCCCCGCTCGGCGCGCCCGGCGGGGCGAACAAGACCGGCCGCATCGGCGTGGACACGTCCATGGTGGCGGGGCGGCCATGATCGACGGCATGCCGCTCATCGACGCGCACGTCCACGTGCCGCTGCTCGGCACACTCAAACCGGCGTGGCTGCGGTGGGCGGACGATTTCGGCGCCGACGGCGTCATGGCCGACGTCTGGGACGGTGACGGCCGGCCGCGCCCCGCCCGCCTGGACGAGCTCTTCGCCGCCGAGGGCGTGGACGTCGCGCTGTTGTTCTGCGAGTACAGCCCGAAGGCGACCGGCACGCAGGCCTTCGAGGACCTGCTGCCGATCGTCGAGCACAACCAGGACCGGTTCCGCCCGGTCGCCAACGTCAACCCGCACCTGCACTTCCCGCTCGCCGCCGAGGTGCGCCGGCAGCTCGACCTCGGGGCGGCCGCCCTCAAGCTGCACCCCGTGCACGGCGGCTTCCGCTGCGACGAAGCGGCCCTGTACCCGGCGTACCAGGTGCTGGAGGAGCGCGGCGTGCCGCTCGTCGTGCACTGTGGGACAAGCTCCTTCCCCGGCTCGGCCAACGAGAACGCCGACCCGCGTTTCCTCATCCCCGTCGTGCGCGACTTCCCCGGGCTCAACGTGGTGCTCGCCCACGGCGGGCGCGGCTGGTGGTACGACGCGGCCGCGTTCCTCGCCCTGTCGAACGACACCGTGTGGCTGGAACTGTCCGGCCTGCCGCCCAAGCGGCTGCCCGAGTACTACGCCCGCCACGACCTCACCCGCCTGGCCCGCAAGTGGATCTTCGGCACCGACTGGCCGGGCGTGCCCGGCACCGCGGCGAACGCGCGGGCCGTCGCCGGGCTGCTCCCCGACGAGGTGGCGCGGGCCGTGCTCGGCGGTAACGCCGCCAAGGTGTACGCGGGCCTGCCGGGCGGGGTGTGACCGATGCCCGTCTACGCACTCGGGGACCAGACGCCCCGCATCCACCCGGACGCGTACGTCCATCCGGACGCCGTCGTCATCGGCAGCGTCGACATCGGGGCGCAGGCGTCGGTCTGGCCGGGCGCCGTGCTGCGCGGCGACTTCGGCCGCATCGAGATCGGCGCCCGCACCTCCATCCAGGACGGCACCGTCGTGCACACCACCGAGCGGTGGCCCACCGTGATCGGCAGCGGCTGCGTGGTCGGCCACAACGCCCACCTGGAAGGCTGCACGATCGAGGACCGCTGCCTCATCGGCTCCGGCTCGGTGGTGCTGAACCGGGCGGTCGTCCGCACCGGGTCGGTGATCGGCGCCCAGGCGCTCGTCCCCGAGGGGCTGGAGGTGCCGCCGGGCCACCTGGCGCTCGGCGTGCCCGCCCGTCCGAGGCCCATGGACGACGACGCCCAGGGACGGTGGATCGACCACGGCGTGCGGGAGTACCTCGGCAACGCCGAACGCTACCGGAAGGAACTCCGCAGGCTCGACCCCTGACCGGGGTGCTCTCGCGCCGGTCCTCGCGCCTGGCATGCCGCGCGGTCGGACAGGGCGCGCGGCTCGGCGGTGCGGTCGGACAGGGCGCGCGGCTCGGCGGTGCGGGCGAATGGACCTGTCGCGTTCCTGGGCCCGGCCAGGCGGTGGCAGGCTGGAAAACCCGTTGTGACCTCGATGATCACCTGTCGATAATGGCCGGCATGGAGCAGCTTGAGGTCGTCGTCGCCCACACCGAGCGGGCCACCCTGCGCGTCGGTGATGTCTTCCTGAAGGTCGACGTCGATCAGCAGCGCATCGATGTCGAGGTCGAGGCGATGGCCCTGGCGCCGGTCCCGACGCCGGAAGTGCTGTGGCGCAAGCCGCCCGTGCTCGCGCTCGCCGCCCTGCCCGGCACAGCGCTCGGCCGGCTCGGCGAGCCGTCCACCGCGCCGCCTTCCGCGTGGGGCGCGGCGGGCGCCGCCGTACGGGCGCTGCACGACGCGCCGCTGCCCCCCTGGCCAGGCCCGAGCCTCGACGACCTCGTCGCGCGCCTCGACGGCGAGTGCGCGTGGCTCCTCGCGAACGACGTCCTGCCTGGCGACCTGGTCAAGCGCAACCGCGAGGTCGCCGAGGCCGCGCTGCGTCCGTGGACGCCGGTGTTCGCGCACGGCGACCTCCAGCTCAGCCACGTGTTCGTCGACGGCGACGAGGTCACGGGTGTGCTCGACTGGTCCGAGGCGGCCCGCGGCGACGCCCTGTACGACCTCGCCGTCCTCACGCTCGGCCACGAGGACCGCCTCGACGACGTCGTGTCCGGCTACGGCGCCGACGTCGACCTCGACGTCATCCGCGGCTGGTGGTCGTGGCGCAGCCTGGTTGCGGTCCGCTGGCTGTCGGAGAACGGCTTCGACCCGTCCTCACCGGGCTGCGAGATCGACGTGCTCCGCGCCCGCATGTGAGGCCCGCGCGCCCGGCGCGCTGCCGCTGGTGAGCGGCGAGGTCACCGGTCGGAGCGGCGCCGTTCCAGGAACGCGGTCATGCGTTCGTGCTTGTCCTCGGTCTCGAACAGCACGGCCTGCGCGACGTCGTCGAAGCGGGGGTGCGCGCCCGGGGGAGCGGCGAGGGCGAGCTTCGTCAGGCGCAGCGCCAGCGGCGCGTTCCTCGCGATGCGGGCGGCCAGCCGATCGGCCGCCGCGAGCAGCTCGTCCTCGGCGACCAGCTCGTTGACCAGCCTGACCGCCAGCGCCTCCTCGGCCGACACCACCCGCCCGGCCAGCAGGATCTCCTTGGCGAGGGGCTCGCCGACCAGCTCGCGCAGCCGCCAGCAGGCTCCGGCCGCCGCCATGATGCCGAGCCCCGCCTCCGGGTTGCCGAAGCGGGCGCGCGGCGTCGCGAGGCGGAAGTCGCACGCGTACGCCAGCTCCGCGCCGCCACCGAGCGCGGGTCCGTCGATGGCGGCGATCGTCGGCATCGGCAGCCGGGCGATCCGGTCGAACAGGCCGGAGTTGATGCCCGCGAGCGCGTCCTCGCGGCGGCGCTCGCGCAGCTGCCGGATGTCCGCGCCCGCCGCGAAGACGCCGTCGGTGCCGGTGATCACGAGGATCCTGGGCCGGCGTTCCAGCCCGTCGCACACCTCGTGCAGCTCGGCCACCATCTCCGCGTCGATCGCGTTGCGCACGTGCGGGCGGTCCAGCTGGACAAGCACCCGATCCCGGCCTTCCTCGACCTTCAGCGTGCCGCTCACCGAGGCTCCCTCTCCGTGGAAATGCTACATATACGTAGCGATGCGAATAGCAAGTGTAGAGCGAACTGTGCGGGAGGGGAATCTTGCCCCGATGCTCGTGCGGCCATGAGGCTCGCTTGAGCCGCCGACGGGCACGTGCATCGGAAGACGTGGCTGCGGCGAAAGACGGCGTGTGGACCAGACACGAGACCACCGGACACGGGACGACCCGGCACGAGGCTCATGGGTGGGCCGCGTGCCCGCCGGGCGCGCGAACGCGCTGGGCACGCTGTTCCTGACCGTCATGACGGTCTGCCAGGTGGCCTCCGGGCTCAGCGCCCGCCCGGAGCGGTTCACCGGCCCGATCGTGCTGCTGCTGGCCGCGTGCGCCCTCGCCTTCGCGTCCGGCGCGTGGGGGACCGCGAGGGCGGCGAAGGCGTTCGGCGCGGCGGTCCTGACCGGGTACGCGGCCGAGGTGGCCGGGGTGCTCACGGGGTTCCCGTTCGGCGAGTACCGCTACAGCGACGTGCTGTGGCCGCAGGTGGGCGGCGTACCCGTCGTGGTGGCGCTGGCGTGGGGCGGCATGGGGCTCGCCGCGTACGCGGTCGCGTCCGCCGTCGCGCCGTCGCGCGGGTGGGTGCGCGTCTGCGCCGGAGCGGGCGCGCTGACCGCGTGGGACCTGTTCCTCGACCCGCAGATGGTCCGGCTCGGCCTGTGGACCTGGGTGCGGGACGGCTTCTACCGCGGCATCCCGCTCAGCAACTTCGCCGGCTGGCTGCTGGTGTCCGCCCTCGTGATGGGCGTCGTCACGCTCGCCGTCGGGCACGGTCGCGGCGGCGCGCCTGCCAGGGGGCTGCTCGTGCTGTACACCGTGATGGCGGTCATGGAGACGGTCGCCTTCGCGGCGGTGTTCGACCCGCCCGACCCGGTGGTCGCGGCGGCCGGAGGCATCACGATGGGCGCGTTCGCGGCGCTCGCCTGGAGGCGGTCATGGCCGAGGTGACGGTGATCGGCGGCGGCGTCGGCGGCATGGTGTGCGCGCTGCTGCTGGCCAGGCAGGGGCACGAGGTCCGGTTGTACGAGCGGCTGCCGCGACTGGGCGGCAAGCTCGCCGAGCACCGCCGCGACGGCTTCGCCTTCTCCCTCGGACCGTCCCTGCTCACCATGCCGGAGCTGTTCCGCGAGCTGGGCCTGGAACGCGAGCTCGTCGAACCCGAACTGCTGTGCCGCTACCGGTTCGCCGACGGCACCGTGCTGGACGCGCGGCGCGACCCCGACCTGATGGCCGCCGAGGTGGAGCGGCTGGCCCCCGGCGAAGGACGCAACTGGCGCGCCTTCCACGCCTGGGCGCGCGGCTGCCTGCGCGCGGCCGGCCGCACGGCGTTCGCCGGGCCGCTGCTCAGGGCCGACGGCGCCGCCCGGCTGTCCGACCTGCTGGCCGTGGCGCCCGCGCGCACGCTCGACGGGCTCGCCCGCCGCTACTTCCGCGACCCCCGCCTGCGCCAGTACGCCGGCCGCTACGCCACCTACGCCGGGTCGAGCCCGTACCGCGCGCCCGCCGCACTCGGCTGCGTCCCCGCGCTGGAGCACGACCAGGGCGTCTGGTACGCGCCCGGCGGCCTGCCCCGGCTCGCCGACGACCTCGCCCTGCTGCTGAAGGCGGCGAACGTACGGGTCCACCTGTCCGAGCCGGTCGCCGCCGTCGAAGCCGGGACCTCCCGCGTCACCGGGGTGCGGCTGGCGAGCGGGGAACGTGTGCGGGCCGACGTCGTGGTGGCCAACGTCGACGCCGCCGCCCTGTACGGCCGCCTGCTGCCCGACCGCGCCCGGCTGCGCAGGATCGCCCGGCTCGGGCCCTCTTCGTCGGCGTTCCTGCTGCTCGCCGGGGTGGAGGGACGCACGCCCGGGCTGCCGCACCACTCGGTGCTGTTCTCGGCCGACTACCGGCGGGAGTTCGCCGACATCTTCGACCACGGGCGTCCGCCGCGCGACCCGACCGTGTACGTCGGCTGCTCCTCCGTGGACGACGCCTCCCAGGCCCCCGTGGGCGCCGAGAACTGGACGATGCTGGTCAACGTGCCGGCCCGCGACCCGGCGCGCTGGCCGATCGGGGTGGCGGCGTACCGCGACCTCGTGCTGGAGCGGCTGGCCGAGCGCGGATACGACCTCGCGGGCCGGCTGCGCTTCGTGGACGTCTTCACTCCCGCCGACCTGCGCGACCGCTACGGCGCCTGGGGCGGCGCCATCTACGGCAGCGCCTGCCGAGGCAGACTCGCCCCCTTCCTCCGCCCGGGCAACCGCGGCCCCCGACGCGGCCTCTACCTGGTAGGCGGCTCAGCCCACCCCGGCGGCGGCCTTCCCATGGTCACCCTCGGCGCCCACATCGTCGCCACCCTCGTGGCACAGGACTTCCCAGGCACCCCCGAATGACCCCACCCATCCCCATGCAGGCAACCCCCGCCACCGCCCACCATCCGCGAACCTCAGCCACCCCTGGTGCGCCTGCCTCTCACACCCGAAAGGGACCGGTAGTTGTGCGTGCTGTCGGGCGGGTTGTGGTGGGGGGGCTTGCCGCGGCGCAAGTCGTGGCGGCCGGTGTGGTGATCGCCAGGTTGGCGCGGGGGCGGCGGCGGTTGCCGCCGTTGCGGCCGGTGGGCGCGTCCGGCGTGACGGTCTCCGTGGTGGTCCCCGCCCGCGACGAGGCGGCCAGGATCGGGCCGTGCCTGCGGGCCGTGCTCGCCGACCCCGCCGTCACCGAAGTGATCGTGGTGGACGACGGCTCCAGCGACGGCACCGCCGAGCTGGCGGCCGCGCTCGGGGCCAAGGTCGTCACGGCCGCCCCGCTGCCCGGCGGATGGGTGGGCAAGCAGTGGGCGCTGCGCCAGGGGGTCGCCGCCGCCGCAGGCGACGTCGTGGTGACCCTCGACGCCGACACCCGCCCCGCGCCCGGTTTGGTCGGCGCGCTGACAGCCGCCCTGGAGCGGTACGACCTGGTGAGCGCCGCCCCCCGGTTCGTCTGCGACGGGGTGCTGGAACAGGCCCTGCACGCCTCCATGCTGGCGACGCTCGTCCACCGGTTCGGGCCGGTCGGCCCGGCACGCCCCCTGCCCCCGCACCGCGTCGTCGCCAACGGCCAGTGCCTGGCCTTCCGCCGCGACCGGATGACCGAGGCGGACGGCTTCGCCCTCGTCCGCGACCGGATGGCCGACGACGTCGCGCTGGCCCGCTGCCTGGCCCGGCGCGGCTGGACGGTCGGCTTCCTGGACGCGGGCGGCCTGCTGGAGGTGGACATGCACGACTCGGCGGCCGAGGTGTGGCGGGAGTGGGGCCGCTCCCTGCCGCTGAGCGACGTGACCGGCCCCGGCTGGCAGGCGGCCGACCTGGCCGTCGTCTGGCTGGCCGGGGCGCTGCCCGTCTTGCGCCTGGTCGCCGGCCGTCCCACCGCCTTGGACGCGGCGCTGCTCGGCACGCGGCTGCTGCTGACGGCAGCGCTGCGCGGCAGCTACCGCGACCCCGGCGCCGGCCTACTGCTGTCGCCGCTGCTCGACCCGGCGTCCGCGGTCCGCCTGACCCAGGCGACGCTGCGTCCCGTACGCACGTGGCGCGGCCGTACGTACCCCGCGATCACCGATGCCGCGCGAAAAGCGCGGCCTGGCCGAAACGCAGCCCGATGAGGCACATCAGCCCTCCGGTGGCCGCCACCAGCTCCACGGGCGCGAACAGCAGCTGCAGCACCGGCACGCCGAACACCGCGAGGCGGGCGCCCACCGCGAACGAGCGCAGCGCCCACGCCGTCACCACGAGCAGGGCCACCGCCAGGACGAACGCCGGCGGGCAGATGACGGCCACGCCGCCCGCGAAGGTGAGCACGGACCGGCCGCCACGGAACGAGGCGAAGACCGGCCACGCGTGCCCGGCCATCGCCGCCGCCACGGCGAGGTACACCGGCACCACGCTCGCCCCCGCCACCGTGGCGAACCCGGCCGTGTGGAAGCCACTGACCACCAGCCCGCACAGAGCGGCCAGCGCCCCCTTGAGCGTGTCGCCCGCGAACACCGGCACCGCGGCCCGGCGGCCGAGCTGCTCCTTGACGTTCCAGTACCCGGGGTTGCGGTCGCCGACGTCCCTGGGGTCGACGCCGTGCGCGCGCGCCACCAGCACCGCCACCGGCACCGAGCCGAGCAGGTAACCGGCGATGACCGACACCAGCACGTCAACCATCGCCTCCTTCCACCTCCTGCGCTACGACACCCTCGGCGCGATGCGGCACATGGCCTTCGACCGGCCGCTGTTGCGGCGCACGGAAGGGCTGACCTTCTGGCGGCTGCTCGGCACCGGCCGGGGACGGTCCATGTCGCTGGGCGCCGACCTGCGCCGGTGGGCGCTGTACGCGGTCTGGCGCGGTCCGGCCGACCTGGAGGAGTTCCTGGCCACCTCGCCGATCGCGGCCCGCTGGCGGTCCGAGGCCCGCGAGAGCTGGCACGTGCGCCTGACGCCGCTCGCCGCGCGCGGCGCGTGGGCGGGACGCAATCCGATCGCCATCGAAGGCGGCGCCGGAGGCGTCCAGGGACCGGTGGCGGTGCTCACCAGGGCGTCCATCCGCTTCAGCCGCCTGGCCGCCTTCTACCGGTCCGTGCCCGCGGTCGACGAGCTGCTGCGGCGGCAGGACGGCTGCCTCGCCTCGATCGGCATGGGGGAGTGGCCGCTCGCCCGGCAGGCCACCTTCTCGCTGTGGCGCGACAGCGCGTCCGTGCGCGCCTTCGCCTACCGCGGCGCGGAACACCAACAGGTCATCGAGCGCGTACGGTCGCACGACTGGTACGCCGAAGAGCTGTTCGCCCGGTTCATCCCGTACGGCAGCGAGGGCACCTGGGACGGGACCGACCCGCTGCGCTGACGCGGTCACGGCACCGGCTCCGCCGCCGCGGACCCGATCCCGGCGACCGGTCCCTGCCCCGCCAGCGCGTACGCCATCACGCAGGCCCGCGCGACGGTGGCCGCCCCCGACGACCCGTGCGCGACGACGACGGTGCCGCGCAGGCCGAGCAGGGCGGCACCGCCGTGGGTCTGCGGGTCGTAGCGGCGGGCGACCGCGGCCAGCCGCTCAGGAGAGGCGATGCCCTCCTCGGCGACCATCGCCAGCGCCGTGCGGACGCAGCCCTCGACGCTCTTCAGCACGACGTTACCGGTGAAGCCGTCGGTGACGATCACGTCCACCCTGCCGGTCAGCACGTCGTGGCCCTCGACGGTGCCGTGGAAGCGCACCGGCGCGGCGGCGAGCAGCTCCTCGGCCTGCCGGCTCAGCCGGTTGCCCTTGCCCGGCTCCGAGCCGATCGACAGCAGCCCCACCACCGGATCGGCACAGGCCAGCACCGACCGCGCGTAGCCCGCGCCCAGCAGCGCGAACTGGGCGACCATGGCCGGGCTCGGGTCGGCCGTCGCGCCGGCGTCCACCAGCACGCTCACCCCGCCCCCGAGCGTGGGCAGCGCCACGGCGAGCGCGGGCCGCAGCACGCCGTCGGCCCGGCCGATGCCGCGCATCGCGCACGCGACCACCGCGCCGGTGGATCCGGCCGACACCAGGGCCCCGGCCTCGCCCGCGCTGACGAGCCGGCAGCCGACCGCGAGGCTGGAGGCCGTCATGGCCGCGGCGGCCGGGCCGCGCTCGGTCATCGGCACGGCGTCGTCGGCGCGCACCACCGCGATCTCGCCGGTGGCGCCGTGCCTGCGCAGTTCGGCCGTCAGCCGCGCCTCCTCGCCGACCAGGACGACCGGCACGCGGTGCGCGCGGCACGCCGCCACCGCGCCCGCGACGGTCTCGGCCGGCCCGTGGTCGCCGCCCATCGCGTCCAGGGCCACGGGCGGTGTCACGGCATCTCCACGTGGACGCGCCGCTCGGCCCGTCCGGCCCCGGCGGCGGCCAGCAGATGACGGGCGAACACGGCGGCCCTGCGGCGGCGCGGCACCCGTACCCGGCCGGACAGGACCTCGAATCCCCGGCGCTCGATCTCGTCCAGGATGCCGCCGTACAGGTCGAAGGCGGCGCGCACGCACGGGCGCGACGAGGCGACGAGCAGGTCGATGCCGCGCGCGGCGGCGCGGTAGTGGTCGCGGGCGCGTCCGGCCTCGAAGGCGAGCAGCTCCCGCACGGCCCGCCCGGCGCGGGCGGCGCCCAGCTCGGACGGCTCGACGCCGAACTTCTCCAGGTCCTCCACCGGCAGGTAGACGCGGCCCCTCGCGAAGTCCTCGGCGACGTCCCGCAGGAAATTGGTGAGCTGGAAGGCCAGGCCGAGCTGCCGGGCGGGCTCGCGGGCCCGGCGCGCGCACCCCGGCGCCGGCTCCAGCACCGGCAGCATCATCGTGCCGACGGCGGCGGCCGACCCGTCCATGTAGCCGAGCAGGTCGTCGTAGGTGGCGTACCGGGTCACCGACAGGTCGGCGCGCATCGACGCCAGGAAGGCGGCGACGTCGTCGTGGGCGATGCCGAAGGAGCGGACGGTGTGCAGGAACGCGGGCAGCACCGCGTCGTCCACGTCCGCACCGGCCAACCCCGCCTCGACGGCGGCCGACAGCTCGCCGAGCGCGCGCGCCCGGTCGGCGGTCATGGTGAAGGAGTCGACGATCTCGTCGGCGTAGCGGGCGAAACCGTACAACGCGTGCACGTGCCGTCGCTTCCACCGGGGCAGCAGCCGGGTGGCCAGGTAGTAGGAGCGGCCGTAGCGGGCGTGCAGCAGCCGGCAGCGTTCGTAGCTCGCGGTGAGCGTCAACGGGACTCCCTGAAAATGCGTTCTGCGGCGAGCCGGCCGGAGATCAGCACCGGCGGCACGCCGACGCCGGGCGCGGTGTACATGCCGGCGAAGTGCAGCCCCGGCACCCGGCGGGCCACGCCGGAGGGGCGCAGCCACGCCGTCTGGGTGAGGCGGTGGTCCAGCGCGAACGGCGTGCCGGCGCTGTGCCCGCGCGCGGCCCAGGCGGGCGGGTCCAGCACCAGCCGGGGCGCGCCGGACAGGTCGCCGTAACCGAGCTCGGCCAGGCGGCCGGCGAGCCGCGTCTCCAGCTCGGGACGCAGTCGCTCCCAGTCGGCGACCCGCAGGTTGGGCGCGGGCTCGAGCACGCTGAGCGTGACGTGCCCGGCGGGCGCGGCCTCGCCGTCCGGGGCGGGACAGGTGACGAGCAGACTCGGGTCGGGCTGCGGCAGGCCTTCGGCCAGCGCGGCGAACGTCCGCCGCCATGACCGGCCGAAGTGCAGCGTGTGATGGGCCTGCCCGGGCAGCTCGCGGTCCAGGCCGGCGTGCAGCACCAGGCACGAGGGGGAGTGACGGGGACGGCTCAGCCGCCAGTCGTCGGCCTGGCGGGGCAGCAGCCGCCGGGCGGCGAGCCGGTCGCAGGCGACCACCACGTGGCGGGCAGGGAGCCGTTCCCCGTCGCGCAGCCGCACGCCGGTGACGCCGTCGCCGTCCGTCTCGACCTCGGCGGCGGGGGTGCCGTACCTGATGCTCGCGCCCAGCTTCTCCAGCAGCGCGGCCATGGCCGCGGGGACGGCGTGCATGCCGCCGCGTTCCGGGAAGTAGACGCCGCCGACGGTGTCCATGTGGGCGATGACGGCGTAGATGCCGAGCGCGCGGTGCGGTGCGAGGCCCACGTACAGGGCCTGGAACGTGTGGGCCCTGATGAGCCGCGGGTCCGTCAGGTGGCGGGCCGCGAGGCGGTCGAGCCGGCGGAAGCCGCCGAGCGCGGCCAGCCGCAGCAGCGCGGCAGGGCGGGCCATGCCGCGCAGCCGCGTCATGTCCGCGTCGATGAACGCCGGCCACTCGACGCGGAACAGCTCGTCCAGCAGCCGCCGGTAGCGCTCGTAGCGGGCCGCCTCCGCGGCCCCGCACACCGTGCGCACCTGCTCGGTCATCGCCTCGCGGTCCGGCAGCACGTCCAGCCGCGACCCGTCGTGGAAGACCATCCGGTACGACGGGTCGAGCCGGCGCAGCGGCAGCCAGTGCCGCAGCTCCTGCCCGGCCGCGCCGAAGACCTCCGCGAGCACTCCCGGCATGGTCAGCACGGACGGTCCGGTGTCGAAGCGGTACGCCCCGACGCGCGCGGTGCCGCAGCAGCCGCCGGGCCGGTCGAGTGCCTCCACCACGGTGACGTCGCGACCGGCGGCGGCCAGGTGGACGGCCGCCGACAGGCCGCCGAGCCCGGCACCGACGACCACCACGGGGCTCACCGGCGCTCCCCGGTCTGCGGGCTCACACGCGGCTCCTTCTGTCGCCATGGGACGTCGTCACAGGAGAAGCGGACCCGGGGGTAAATGGCCCGAAAGGTGCTTTCACCGTAATCACCGGAACCCGGTCATCCGGCGCGACACACCTCCGCGTACGTTCAAGGACCCGCTTGCCCGCGCAAAGCCGTCACGAGGCGAGACTCAGGACGATGATCGCCGCCCCCAGCGTGAAGTCCAGGACGGCGCAGAACTCGGCCATCGAGCGTGCCACGACCTTGCCGGCCCGCCAGACGACGACGTCCTGCACGGCGTGGCCGATCAGCGCCGCCGCCACGAGGTAGCCGCCGAGCTGAGGAGGAAGCGACAGCGCGAGCAGGACGGCGGTGCCGAAGACCAGCATCGCGGGCAACTGCGCGGCGGTGAGCCGGGGCTGTCGCAGGAGCCCGCCGACCAGGCCGACGACAGTGACGGACGCTGCGCCCGCGACCAGCGGCGGCCACGGATCCACGTCGAACACCCTCAGCAGCGCCACCGCCACCACGGAGAGCCAGAACAGTGTCCACACCGTCGTTGGCCGGCCGATCACGGCGGTGGCCAGGTAGATCAGCGCGGCCAGGTAAACGATCAGTCCAAGGGCGCGACCGTCCTGGAAATCCGCGAGGTTCAGCGCGGCGAACGCCAACCCGAACCAGGTGGGCCAGCGGTGCCCGATCGCGGTGGACACCCGCCTGGGCGACGACGCGTCGGTGGCGATCGAGGTGTGTGGAGTGTCGGTCATGCACCCGAGCCTGAGCCATCGTGCCGCGGTAGACCGGGCCTGATGCAGCCATATGTCGCAAATCTTGGGATGCATGTCCTGCTGGACTACGCTGTGGGCGTGCGCGAACGTCTGGTCGTCGTGGTCGGCTACGACGGCGCGGAACTGATCGACATCGCCTCCGTCACCACCAGCCTGGGCATGGCCAACTCGGCCGGTTCGCTGGAGGAGCCGTACCGGATCAAACTCCTCACCCCCGGCGGGCGTCCGATCCGCTTACCCACCGGGCTGGTCCTGGGCGGCGGTGACGCGCTCGAACGCGTCACCGGCCCCTTCGACACCGTGCTCGTCTCCGGCGGCCTGGGTCACCGCGCGGCAGCCGCCGACCCACTGATCGTCGCCCACGTACGACGCGTCGCCCGGGACAGCCGGCGCGTCGCGTCGGTCTGCACGGGCGCCGCCGTCCTGGCCGCCGCCGGGTTGCTGGACGGCCACCGCGTCACCACGCACTGGCGCTACGCCCGCGACCTGGCCGCCCGCCACCCCGAGGTGCAGGTCGACCCCGCCCCTATTTACATCCGCGACGGCGCCCTCGTCACCTCGGCCGGCGTCACCAGCGCGCTCGACCTGACGGTCGCGCTGATCGAGGAGGACCACGGCGCCGAGCTGGCCAGGCTGGTGGCACGCGAGCTGGTGATCTATCTCCAGCGCCCGGGCAACCAGACGCAGATGAGCATGTTCACCACCGCGCCGCCCGGCAACGACGTGGTCCGCCGGGTCGCCGACCACGTCGGCTCGAACCTGAGCGGAGACCTGTCGACCGCTGCCCTGTCGGCCGTGGCCGGCCTCAGCGCCCGCCATCTGACCCGGCTGTTCCTCGCCGAACTCGACCAGACGCCTGGTCAGTACGTGCGGCAAGCCCGCCTCGAAGCCGCCGCCCACCTGCTGGCCGGCACCTCGCTGACGATGCCCGCCGTGGCGGCCCGCTGCGGATTCGGCTCGGCCGAGACGTTGCGGCAGGCGTTCACCGCCAAGTACGGTGTCGCGCCCTCCCACTACCGCAGGACCCATTCCCGCAGCCGTCCTGGCTGACCTGTGCGGTCATCGCTTGCGGCCGGAGCGGCGGCGGGTCGGGGGTGCGGGCGGCAGGACCTCGACCGAGGTCTTGCGGATGTGGTCGTAGACCAGCGCCGTGCGCACGTCGGCGATGGTGCGGTGCCGCGCGACGTGGTCGAGCACGAAGTCGCGCAGGTGGCTCGCGTCGCGCACGCCCACCTGGATGATGAAGTCGTCGCCGCCCGAGACCACGAACACGGCGAGCGTCTCGGGCAGCGCCACCACGTAGTCGCGGAACTCCTCGACCGCCTCACGGATCTTGGGGTGCAGGCGTACGTTGATGAGCGCCTGGACCGGACGGCCGACCGCGTCGAGGCTCACCTCGGCGTGGAAGCCCTCGATGACGCCGTCGGCGCGCAGCGAGCGTACGCGCTCCAGGCAGGTCGAGGGGGCGATGCCGAGCTGTTCGGCGAGCTCACGGTTGGTCTGGCGCCCGTCGCGCTGGAGCTCGCCGAGAATCGCCGTATCAAGTTCGTCCACGCACACATCCTCGCACGATTTTCCGAATTATCTTCGGAAACTCGGCATTGAGGTTGAATGAAGGACGGCTTCTCGTCGACTCTTCTGGGGGAACTTCGGAGAGAGGAGCCGACGCATGGAGACACTCGAACGGCGCAGCGACCTGCCCACCAGGCAGCTCGCGGTCAAGTGGGTGGTCGTGGTCGACCGTGACCTGCACCGGGGGCTACAGGCCAACGCCGTCGCCTGCCTGGCCGCCTCCGTCGCGGCGGCCGTGCCCGCGATCGTCGGGTCCGGCGGGCCCGACGCCTCGGGCGGCGCGCACGCCGGGCTGCCGTGGACGGGGTGCGCGGTGCTCGCCGCCCCCGCCGCCATCGTCCGCCGGATCAGGAACGACGCGGCGGCCGAGCCGGAGCTGGTGGTGTCGGACATGGTCGACATCGCGCAGCGGACCGGCGTCTACGACGACTACCTCGCGGAGCTGGCGCGTACGGAGGAGCCCGCGTACCACGCGGTCAGCCTGTTCGGCCCCCGCGCGGTCGTGGAGCGCCTCACCGCCCGGCTGCCCCTGCTGCGCTGAGGCCCTCAGCGCACGGCGAGCAGGGCGGCGAGGGCCCTCAGCGTGCGGAAGGGACGTTGCGGCGAGGGCCCTCAGCGTGCGGAGGGACGTGCGGCCAGCACGGTGGCGCAGGCGGCGAGGACGAGGCAGGCGGCGACCACCCCGGCGATGAGCGGCCACGGCACCACGAGCGGGACGTCCGCGTTCATGGCCGTGGCGAACGCGCCGCGCATGCCGAGCAGCGCCGGCAACGCCACCACGAGTCCGAGCCCGGTGCCGAGCAGCACCGCCAGCGCCGACTCCGCGGCCACCGTGCCGAGCACCTGCCGCCGCGTCGCGCCCGCCAGGCGCAGCACCGCGAGGTCGCGGGCCCGGCCGGCCGCCGACGTCACCATCGTGTTCACGAGGGCCACGCCCGCGTACGCCGTGGTCACCACGACGAGCAGCACGGTGGCGATCCACACCAGCCGGTCCTCGGCGGCGTCCGCCTCCGCCGCGTACGTGGGCACGTCCACCACCCGCGCGCCCGCCCCGACCGGCGCGGACGTGCCCGCGAGGTACGCCTCGGAGGCCAGCGCCGCAGGGTCGTGCCTCCTCAGCCACTCACGGGACAGCAGCACGTCGGCGCCCGCGTCCCGCACCACACCGGCCACCGTCGGCGACGCCGAGGTGCCGTCCTCGAACGACACCCGCAGCGTCGAGCCGGGCCGCAGCCCCCGGTCCTCGGCCAGCCAGTCGGCCACGAGCACCCAGTCCTCGTCGCGGAGCGCGTCGAGCGAGCCGGACACCACCTCGGCCTCACCCACCCGCGCCAGCACTTCCGGGGTGGCGCCGATGGCGCTCAGCGGGTCGCCGTCCGGCTCGTACACGCCGGTGAACAGGTACGACTCAGCGCCGCCCGCCGACGCCGCCGCGTCCGTCAGGCCCGGTGTGCCGTCCGGGACGACGACCGCGTCCGCCCGGATCGTGGTGGCCCGCACCGCCGCGAACCCGGCGGCGGTGGTCTGCACCATCCCCGTGATCAGCACCGCGCACCCCACCGTGACCAGCACCGGCGTGGCCGTGGCCGCCGTACGGCGCACCGCGGTCAGCGCGCTCTCGCGGACGAGCATCCCCGTCGCGCCGCGACCACGGGACAGCGGCCACGACACCAGCCGCGCCACCGGCGGCACCACCGCGGGCGACAGCAGCGCCAGCCCCGCGATCACCCCCATGGCCGCGACCAGGCCCGACATCACGAACGAGTCCGAGCCGTCCGAGGAGCCCGCGCGGGCCGCTGCCGCGAGGCCCAGCGCGCAGCACACCGCCCCGGCGATCCACCGCGCGCGCGGCATCGGACGGTCGTCCACCTCGGCCTCGCGCAGCGCCTCCAGCGGACGCACCCGCGCGGCCCGCCGCGACGCCGACCACACGCCCGCCAGCGTGACGAGCACGCCCACCGCGAACGCGCCCGCGAGCGGGAGCGGCGTGAGCCGCACCGTGAAGCCCGGCGGCTCGAACCCGGCCGCGACCAGCACGTCCCCGAGGACGGGGCCGAGCGCCGCGCCGGCCGTCACCCCGGCCGCCGTCGCCGTGACACCGACGAGCAGCGCCTCGCCGTACACCATCCGCCGCACCTGGCGCGGCGTCGCACCGACGGCCCGCAGCAGGCCGAACTCGCGGCGCCGCTGCGCCACGCCCACCGCGAACGTCGACCCCACCACGAGCATGGACACGAACGCGGACAGCGCGGACATGCCGGTGAGCACCTGGAGGCCGATCCAGCGGGTCCGCTCGTCCGCGCGCGGCTCCAGCACGCTCCGCCCGTCGCCGGTGTGCACCGTGCCGTCCGCGCCCGCCGCCGTCCGCGCGGCCTCGGCGACCGCGCTCACGTCCGCCCCCGGCTTCGTGACCAGGCCGATCGCCCGCACGCCCGCCGACAGAGGCGCCGCCTGCGCGTCGCTCAGGTACACGCCAGGCCCGTCCACCGTGCCGGAGACGGCGTACGTCGCCGGGCCGTGCACGGTCAGCACGGACACCCGCGCCCCCGGCGCGACCCCCAGCGACCGGTCCAGCGCCACCTCTCCGTCCCGCGGCGCGCGCCCTTCCACCAGCCGGTACGGCGCCAGCAGAGCCGCCGACCACGCGTACCCCCGGTCGCTCACCGCCGGCCTGCCGTCGATGACCGGCTGCGCGTAGAACGTCCGGTCCGGTACGGCCCGCGCCACCCCCGGGATCGCGCCCAGCCGTTCCTCCAGCGCCGCGACCGTCTCGGGTGACCACGGGCGGTCCGGGGCGAAATTGCCGTCGTCGCGTTCGAGCACCGGCACCGAGACGAACACCGGCGCTCCGGCCAGCCGGTCGGGCACCTCGGCCCCGGACGAGGCCAGCGCGAGGAAGCTCGTCGACACCATCGCCATGCCGAGGAACAGCACGGCGAACCCCCCGGCGAAGGAGGGCCACCGCTCCCGCAACGTCGCGAAGGCCGTCATGACGCGGTCTCCAGGGCGGCCATCCGGGCGGCGACCAGCTCGGCGGTGACGGTTCCCGCGTACTCGTCGACCACGACGCCGTCGGCCAGGAACACCACCCGGTCGGCGTAGGAGGCCGTCACCGGGTCGTGCGTCACCATGATCATCGTCTGTCCGTGGTCGTCGACCAGCGCGCGCAGCATCCCGAGGATCTGCCGGGACGCCCTGGTGTCGAGCTGGCCGGTCGGCTCGTCGGCGAACACCACGGCGGGCCGGGTGATCAGCGCCCGCGCGATGGCCACCCGCTGCTGCTCGCCGCCGGACAGTCCGCTCGGCCGGTGCCCCGCTCTGTCGGCGAGTCCGACCTCCGCCAGTGCCGCCCTGACCAGCTCGGACGGCGCCGCCCGCCCGGCCAGGCGCAGCGGGAGCGCCACGTTCTGCTCGGCGGTGAGCGCGGAGACCAGGTTGAACGCCTGGAAGACGAACCCCACCCGCTCACGGCGCAGCAGGGTGAGGCCGTGCTCGCTCAGCGAGCCGAGGTCGGTGCCGTCGATGACGACCGTGCCGCCGGTCGGCCGGTCCAGGCCGGCCGCGCAGTGCAGCAGGGTCGACTTGCCGGAGCCCGACGGGCCCATGATCGCCGTCAGGGTGCCCGCGCGGAAGCCTGCCGTCACCCCGCCGAGGGCTCTGACCGCGCGGTCGCCCTTGCCGTACAGCCGCCGCACCTCCTCCAGCCGTACGGTCTCCTTGAGATCGGCGCGCTGTGTGTCTGTCGGTTGCATACGTTCAGGAAAGCCGCCCGCGCCCGGCGGGCGCACGGGCGCGGGGGCGAGACATGGGGGTAGACCCAGCACTACCGCGCCCGTGCGCCGGGTCGGCTAGCGTCGGGGGAGTGCTCGCCCGTACCGCTCTGGCGGCGATGACCCGACGGCCGTCGGCGTTCCTGCGCTCGTCGTGGCCGTGGCGCTCGCTGGCCTATCTGGCGGGCAGCGCCGTCCACGCGGTGGCGGCGTGCGTGCTGATCTACGCGGCGTACGCGTACGGCGTGGGGGTGGCGACCCTCGCGGGGCTGCTCGCGGTGGCGGCGCTCGCCCTGCCGTCGGCGGCGTTCGAGCGATGGCGGCTGCGGCTGGTCGACCGGGTGCCCGCGGGCGACCCGCACGTGCCGCCGCCACGGCCGGGCCCGCGGGCCTGGCTCACCACCCGGCTGCGCGAGCAGGCGACCTGGCGCGAGCTGGGGTTCACGGTCGTCGCGGTGTTCGCGATGTGCTGGATGGACGTGGGGCTGGTCGCCTCGGCGCTCTGGCTGCCGCTGCTGCTGATGTCGGGGCCGTTCCAGCCGAGCATGACCGCGCTGGAGGGCCTGCCGCTGGTCGCCGCGGGGCTGCTGCTGCTCCCGCTGTTCGCCTACCTGGCGGCCGCGTGGGCGGGCTCCCGGGCGCTGATCGTGCGGGCCGTCCTCGCGCCGGGCGACGCCGAGATCATCAGGTCTCGCGCCCGGCTGGTCGACGCGTTCGAGGCCGAGCGCCGCCGCATCGAGCGCGACCTGCACGACGGCGCCCAGCAGCGGCTGGTGTCCCTCAGCATGAAGCTCGGCCTGGCCCGGCTCGACCTCCCGCCGGGGTCGCCCGCCGAGGCGCAGCTCGCCGAGGCGCACGAGGAGGCCAAGCGGGCCCTGGCCGAGCTGCGCGAGCTGATCAGGGGCGTCCATCCGCAGGTGCTCACCGACCGGGGTCTCGGCGCGGCCGTCCACGACGTGGCGGGCCGCTCGCCGGTCCCCGTCGACGTGGACGTCTCGCTGCCCGGCCGGTTGCCGCCCTCGATCGAGGTGGCCGCCTACTACGTGGTGTCGGAGGCGCTCGCGAACGTCGCCAAGCACAGCCGGGCGCGACGCGGCTTCGTGCGCGGCCGGCTGCACGACGGCACGCTGGTGCTGGAGGTCGGCGACGACGGGGTGGGCGGCGCCGACGCGTCGGCGGGGTCCGGCCTGGCCGGGCTCGCCGACCGGGTCGCCGTGACGGACGGCGTGCTGACGCTGTCCAGCCCGGCCGGCGGGCCGACGGTGCTGCGGGTGGAGATCCCGTACGACATACCCTGACACCCCCGCCGCCCTCGCCCACACGACCCACACCACCCCCAGTCACCTCCTCCCGCCACTCCCATCACCCCCCACCGCCTCGCCGGCCCGACGGAGCGGCCTCGGGGCGAAGGAGTGCCTTCGGCGGTGGGCGGAAAAGGTGTTGAGCCGTTGTGGCGCGGTGGTTAGCGTGCAGCCCATGAGTGCACTCACGCGGCACCGCCTGACCCCCGAGAAAACCGGCCCGGCGCTGCGCGCGCTGAGCGAGTGGACACCGCCCGACGCCCCGAGCGGCGGCCTGCACCCCGGAGACGTCGGCTGGCAGCTGCGCTTGGAGGACGCGGAGTTCTTCCTGTGGACCGAAGGCACGGCGCCGGCGGCGGTCGGCTTCCTCGACGGCCCCGTGCTCCGGGTGACCACCGCGCCCGGCGCCGACCTCGGGGCGCTCGCGGCCGACGCCGACGAGCTCCTCGTCGCCGGCAACGACTGGTGCGACGGCCTGCCCGTGCCCGGGTGGGAGCGTGAGAAGGAGTCCTGGGTCGTCCTGTCGTGGGCACCGCGTCCGGTGTCGAGCCGCGCCGAGCCGGTCGACGCGGCCAATGCGCCCGACCGGGTGCTGGTGCAGCGGGCGGCCTTCGCGGGCTCCACGTTCACCGTCGAACGCTGGCATCGGATGAAGCGGTCACCGGCGGGCGAGCTGGCGGTGGAGGCGCTCGTGCGCACGCCCGCGGGTGAGCCCGCCGCCGCCGCGACCGGCTGGTTCGCGGGTGTGGGCAGGTGCGGGCTGCTGGAGCCGGTAGGCACCGATCCGGACCATCGCGGGCACGGCTACGGGCGCGACGCCGTGCTGAGCGTGTGCGCGGCCCTCGTCGAGCGGGGCGCGAGCGCGGTCGCCGTCGTGACACCGGCATCGAACGAGGCCGGGGTGGCGTTCTACCGAGCGGTCGGGTTCACCGTCGTTCGCGAGAACCGCGACTGGGTACGCGCCGGACGCGTCCTTCAGGAATCTACAACGTAAAGGCGTCGGCTTGGCCGCACCGCCATGCGGCCGCCCCGGCTGGAAAGGCTCGCCAGCCGGGGCGCCGGGCAGCAGCCGCCGCTCGGATGCTCGGGATGTGGCTGTGACAGGCGGAAAGGCGCGTCGGGTGGGTCACCGGCGGCGTTAGCATGTCGCGGGTGACCACCTACGATCATGACGCGTTCGAGCACCTCGACCTCTCGGCCCTGCCGCAGCGACAGCAGCGGATTCTGGCCGTGATCCGCGACTGGGTGGTCCGCTACGGGTACGCGCCGAGCACCCGCGAGATCGCCAGGGCGGTCGGGCTCCGCTCGTCCTCGTCGGTGTCGAAGCACCTGAGGAGCCTGGAGGAGCAGGGGCTGCTGCGCCGGGGCGCGACGGTGACCCGGCCGATGGACGTGCGGCTGTTCCTGCGGCCCCCGGCCCAGGAGCAGCCCAGTGACCTGGTGACCGTGCCGGTGGTCGGCGACATCGCCGCGGGCACGCCCATCACGGCCGTCGAGCACGTCGACGACACGCTCACCCTGCCGCGCGACCTCACCGGGCGGGGCGAGGTGTTCGCCCTCCGGGTGCGCGGCGACTCGATGATCGACGCGGCCATCTGCGACGGCGACGTCGTCGTGGTGCGGCAGCAGCCCGAGGCATACTCGGGCCAGATCGTCGCGGCGATGATCGACGGCGAGGCCACCGTGAAGGTCTATCGCCGGCGCGACGGGAAGGTGCTCCTCGAACCCCGCAACCCCGCCTATGGTGTCATCGACGGCACCGGCGCCGTGGTGCTGGGCATCGTCGTCTCGGTCCTGCGCAGCGTCTGAAACACGACCTGAAACGTGACGAAGGCCCGGCGCGATCGCATCGCGCCGGGCCTTCGTCATGTCATCAGGCGGGGCTGACGGTGAACTTGTCGAAGTCGGGGCTGTAGCCCGTGCCGCTGTCGAAGGTCAGGGTGTTGACCCCCGCGTGCAGCTCGACCGTGGTGCTGAAGTCGCCGGGGGTGTCCCAGCTGCCGGTGGAGGGGAACGACAGCGTGGCGGCCGGGCCGCCGTTGACGGCCAGGAACACACCGCGGGTGGGGTCGCCCGCGATGTAGGTCATGACCAGCACGTAGGTGCCGTCCTCGGGAACGGTGACGTCGAGCGACATCGCGCCGCCCTGGTAGAGGTCGCCGACCTTCTGCCCGCCGGAGCACGCCTCGCAGGAGACCACCTTGGCCTGTCCGCTCAGAGTCCCCGACTCGGCCTCGTAGCCGGTGCCGGGATTGGCCGGGGCGGTGGTGACGGTGACGGCGCCCGACGGCGACGAGACGTTGCCCGCCGCGTCCCTGGCCCGGATCGTGAACGCGTACGAGGTGCCGGGGTTCAGGTTGGTCACCTGCGCGGTGGGGTCGGTGACGGAGACCTTGAGGGTGCCGTCCTGGTAGACGTCGTAGGCGATGACGCCGACGTCGTCGGTCGACGGGGTCCACGACAGGGTGGCGCCGGTGGCGGTCACGTCCGTGGCCTGCGGGCCGGCCGGAGTGGTGGGGGCGGAGGTGTCCGGCGGCAGGATGACGTCGGGCTTGATGGAGACGAGCCGGGAGCCGTGCGGCGGGACGCCGGTGGCCTGCCAGCTGCCGGTGACCTTGCCCAGGTTCTTGCGGGCGACCAGGTCACGGACCTGGCCCTTGCCCGCGATGCCGAGGTCGGTCCACCGCACGGTGATGTCGGCGGGGGTGTCGCCCATGTTGTAGACGGCCACCGCGAGGGTGTCGTCGCTCAGCTGCTTCTTCCAGATCTGCTGGGTGCCGCCGGTGACCCGGCTGGGGATGCGCCCGGCCTGGTCGACCGCGACGACCTCGGGGTTGGTGAGGATCGAGATGGCCTTCCTGTCGAGGTTGGCCAGGTCGCCGCCGACGTACAGCGGGGACGACGCCATCGACCAGAACGTCATCACGCTCTGCCGTTCGATGTCGGTGATGCCGTCCTGCAGACCCTTGCCGGTGTTGTTGTTGATCGGCATGGAGTCGAGGTCCGGCCAGTAGTTGGGGCCGACCACGTCGAGCCACGCGGGCAGGTCGTTCCAGCGGTCGTCGACCGAGCTGGTCCAGCTGGAGACGGTGTCGCAGTAGCACTCGATGTCGGTGTCGACGCGGACGCTGTTGGCGTGCGGCTGCAGCCCCTCGCCGGCCTCACGCGGCACCGGCCACGCGCTCGCGGTCAGCCACATGGTGCGGCGCGAGTTGTCGATGGCCTTCGACCACGCGGCGATGTCGGCGACGTTGTCGGCCGTCGTGCCGTCGATCTTGATGAAGTCGACGCCCCACGACGCGATCCGGGCGACGATGGAGTCGACGTACTTCTGCGCGCACGGGTTCGAGTAGTCGATCTTCCAGTTGCCGCCCCACATGTTGGTGGGCGTGAGCGGCTGCACGGCGATGTCCTGGGCGCGGCAGTTCGTGCCGAGGATCGGCGAGTTGCGGTCGTAGACCGTCTTCTCCAGCCCGGCGGCGCCGTACAGGCCGATCTTGAGGCCCTTGCCGTGGACGTGGTCGGCGACGGGCTTGATGCCGCGGGGGAAGCGGCCCTTGTCCGGCGTGGGGATGCCGTTGCCGTCGAACTCGAAGACCCAGTCCAGGTTGGCGTTCCAGCCGGCGTCGATGTTGATGTAGCGGTAGCCGGCCTTCTTCAGGTGCTTGGCCATGGCGTCGGCCGAGCGAAGGATGTTGCGCTCGTTCAGCCAGTCGGTCCCGTAGCCCTCACGGGTGGATGATTGGACGCTCCAGCTGCTCCAGCCCATGAACGGCCGGACGGAGAAGTCGCTCTTGGCGAGCGCGGGACTGACGTTCACCACCGCGAGGGCGGCGGTCAGCCCGATGGCGGCGAGCAAGGTGAGAAGGGCACGGACAGGTGGGGAGTGTCGCATTCGGTTCCCTTGAGTGGATCGAAGGTGCGGTTCTCCGGGCTCAGCCCTTGAGACCGGAGGTGGTGAGGCCCTGCACGATGTACCGCTGGGCGACGAGGAACATCACGGCCAGCGGGACGACGGTGACCACCGCGCCCGCGAACAGGCCGGGCAGGTTGACGGACTGGGCGGTCAGGAGGGTGGACAACGCGATCTGCGCCGTCCAGGAGGCCGGGTCCTGGCCGATGACCAGGGGCCACAGGAACGCGTTCCACGCGTCGATGAACGACAGCGCTCCGAGCGAGGCCAGCATGCTGACCGAGTTGGGCAACGCGATCCGCAGGTACACGCCGAGGTAGCCGAGCCCGTCGATCCGCCCGGCCTCCTCGATCTCGGCGGGGAAGCGCAGGTAGAAGTTCCGGAACAGCAGGACGGCGAAGGCGTTGAACAGACCAGGGGCGATGATGCCCCACGTGGTGTTGACGCCGCCCATGGCGCCCACCACGACGAACGTCGGCACGAACGTCACCGACCCGGGGATCATCATGGTGACCACCACGTACGTCAGCACCGCGCCGCGCCCCGGCACCGGCAGGCGGGCCAGCGCGTACCCGGCCATCGACGCGAAGATGGTCGAGACGGGCGCGGTGACGACGGCGATGAGCAGCGAGTTGCCGAGCGCGCTCGCCATCGGCACCGACGGATCGGAGAACAGCTCGAGGTAGTTGTCCAGCGAGAAGATGGCCGGCAGCCACTGCCAGTCGGGCGAGCTCACCTCCATCTGCGTCATCATCGAGTTGCGCAGCATGATGTAGAACGGCAGCAGGAACAGCACCGATGCCACACCGAGCACCAGGTACGTCGCGATCGTGCCGGCCACGCCGCGGGCGCCGCCCGCTCTCGCCGAAGTCGCGGTCATCAGGCCTCAGTCCTTCCTGCCGAATCCGACGAGACGGCCCTGCAGCAGGGTGACCAGGACGATCACCACAGTGAGCAGGAACGCACCGGCGGATGCCAGGCCGTAGTTCTGGTCCTTGATGGCGATGCCGTACAGGTAGACCAGGGGCGGTTGCACCGGAGCGGTCGAGCTGCCGCCGAGACCGGAGCTGAAGATGTTGTAGAACTCGTCGAACGCCTGGAACGCCGCGATGAGCATCAGCAGCATGACGGCGACCGACGTGTTGCGCAGCTGGGGCAGCGTGATCCGGCGGAACGTCTGCCAGGCGCCGGCCCCGTCGATCGCGGCGGCCTCGTACAGCTCCTGCGGGATGGCCTGCAGTCCGGCCAGGAACAGGATCATGTAGAGGCCGACCTGCAGCCACAGCCGCAGGGTGACCAGCACGATCCAGTACAGCGGCGGCTGCTCGGTGCCGATCCACGGCACGGGCGACATGCCGAACAGGTCGCCCAGGGTGTTGGCGATCCCGGAGGGCAGGCCGTTGAACAGGCTCATCTTCCACACCAGGGAGGCGGCCACGTACGAGACCGCCGCCGGGATGAGGAAGGCGGTGCGGAAGAACGCACGGCCGCGCCGTACCCGGTTCACCAGGACGGCCAGCGCCAGCGACGCCACGAAGGTCACCGGCACGATGAACGCGGTGAACGCGACGACGGTGCCGAGCGACGACCGGAATCCGTCGTCGGACAGCAGGAACGCGTAGTTGTCCAGGCCGGCCCAGGAGCCCAGCTCCAGCGTGCCGCGGGCGTCGTTCAGGCTGAGCAGCAGGCTCCACCCGATGGCGACGTACTTGAACAGGCCGAGGCCGATCACTGTCGGCGCGGTGAGCAGGATGAACGCACCCACGGCGTGCCGGTCGACCCGGCGCCGAGGGTGGCGGGCGACGGCCTTGGCGGCCGTCGCCGGCGCGGCGGTGCTGGTCATCAGGCGAGCTGCTTGTCGAGCTCGGCCTGTACCTTCGCGGCCGCGTCGCCGAGCAGCCCGGCGGCGTCGCCCTCGCCCTTGGCCACCCCGGCGACGGCCTGGCCGAACGCGGTCCCCATCGCGGTGTTCCACAGCGCGGGGAACGAGCGTCCGGACTGCTGGGAGATGGCGACGGCCTCCTTGGCGGGGCCGGAGGCGAGCTTGCCGCCCTGCAGCGCCTTCTCGGCGACGGGCGTACGGGCCGGCACGTGGAAGCCGTAGTTGAGGCAGAAGTCCTGCTGCAGCTCGTCCTGCTTGGCCCAGAGCCACTGGACGTACTTCTTGGCCTCGTCGACGTGCTGGCTCTTGGCGTTGACCAGCTCGTACCAGCCGCCGAGCCGGCCGACGGAGGTGCCGCCCGAGGTGAACGCCGGCCACGGGATCACGCCGAAGTCGTCGCCGAGCGCCTTCTGGATGTCGGGCATAGCCCACAGGCCGCACCACTGCATGGCGACGGCGTTCTGCACGATCGCGCCCGGGTCGTACCAGTCGGTGGGGAAGCCGAGCAGCAGCGAGCCGTCCTGGTGCAGGCGGCGCAGGCCGGAGATCGCCTCGGCGCCCTCCTGGAAGGTGGCCTTGCCGTCCTTGATCACGTCGCTGCCGCCGGACCACAGCAGCAGGTATCCCGCGTCGCCCACGCCGTCGTTGCCGACGAACAGGCCCTTCATCTTGTCGGTGGTGAGCTTCTTGGCGGCGGCGGCCAGCTCGTCGAAGGTGGTGGGCGGGGTCACGCCGGCCGCCTCCAGGACGCTCTTGCGGTAGTAGAGCATCATGATGTCGTCCATCATCTTGACGCCGTAGACCTTGCCGTCGGCGGTGACGTTGTCGACGTTGGCCTTGACGTACTCGGCGGGGTTGATGATGTCGTCGAGCGGCGCGAGCTGGCCGTTCTTGATCATCTGGTACCGGAAGTCGCCGATCTCGAAGATGTCCGGCGCCTGCGGGGTGAGCAGGGCGGCGTTGAGCCGCGTCTCGTACTCGCCGCCGACCCAGGTGATGTTGACCGCCACGTCCGGGTTGGCCTTGGTGTACTCCGCGGCGTAGCGCTGGACCGCCTGCTGGACGCCCTTCTCGCCGTAGGCGTGGTAGTACTGGTTCAGTGTGATCTTGGCGCCGTTGGCGGTCGCCTTGCCGGTGGGGTCACCGGCGTTGCACGCCACGAGGCTGCCGCCCGCGAACAGCAGCGAGGCGCCGAGGAAGCCACGCCGGGTGAGTCCGTCTTTCATCGTGCATTCCTTCCGGTTCTGCGGCCGAGAGAGGCAAGGGTGATCCGGCGGGCCGCCGGCCGCGGGCGGTCCGCTGAAGGAGTCTCGAGAGGTCAGAGGGTGAACAGGGTCTGTACGGCGACCGCCGCGGCGCCGCGGGCCCACGCCTCGAAGGGCAGGGGCCGGATGCTGAGCGGGCACTTCGCGGCCGCGGCGAACGCCTGGGCCACGAAGGTCTGCCTGATCTGCTCCTCGAACAGGTCGTAGTTGGCTACGCCCTCGCCCGACACCACGACCCGCTCGGGGCCGACGAGGTTGACCATGGCGGCGAGCCCGAGCCCGATGGCGTGCCCGGCCCGGGAGAAGACCTCGCGCACGCCCTCGTGACCGCCGCGGGCCAGGGCTACGGCGTCGTCCATGGTGAGGTTCTCGCGCCCGGCGGCGCGGCGGGAGGCGGCGACGATGGCCTCGGTCGAGGCGATGGCCTCGACGCAGCCCCGCCCGCCGCAGTGGCACGGCGGCCCTCCGTCGGCCACCGGGACGTGCCCGATCTCGCCGGCCACGCCGTACGCGCCGCCGACCACCTGGCCGCCGACGACCAGCCCGCAGCCGATGCCGGCGCCCACCGTGACGAGCGCGAACGTCGCCGTGTCGACGCCCTCGCCGAACCACTGCTCGGCCACGGTCAGCGCCTTGACGTCGTTCTCCAGCGTGGTGATGAGGCCGGTCGCCCTGGTCAGGTGGGCGGCCAGTTCGACGTCCTTCCACCCGATGAAGGGGGAGTAGCGGACGGTGCCCGAGGCGCGGTCGACGTCCCCGGACAGGGCGACGCCCATGCAGTGCGTCCGCTCGCGGTAGGCCGGGTCGTGGCCGAGCAGCTCGCCGACCAGGTCGACGATCTGGGCGGCGACGTGGTCGAACACGTGGGAGCCGAGTGTCCGGTGCCGGGAGTGCAGGATCTGCGCCCGCAGGTCGGTGACCACGCCGATCAGCTCGTCCGAGGTGATCTTGATGCCGACGAAGAACTCGCGGTCGGCGCGGAAGGCGAGCGGGCTGGCGGGCCGGCCGGCGCCGGCCGTCCGCTCCCGGTTGGGCAGCTCCTCGATGTAGCCGGCGTCGATGAACGGCCGGGCCGCCTTGGTCACCGCGGCCTGCGACAGCCCCGTCATGCGGGCGATGTCGACCCGCGAGATGGGGCCACGGGTGAGCACCGTGGTGATCACGGTGGCCTCCGCGGGGCTACCGATGGAACCCCGGGTGAACGTCGGCGGTTGAAACATGGTCGTAACGTAGGATCATTAATTAATTGTGTCAAGAATTGAATCGGGGGCCGGGGCGGCCGTACGCTCCTGCCACCCTAGGTAAGGACCTTCATGAGCCTCGTGACGTACCTGGCGGAGCACCGGCTGTGGCTGCTGCGCACGCCCGCCACCTCCTACGCGCTACGCCTCGACGCGGACGACCGCCCGCGGCACGTGTACTGGGGACCGCCGCTCACCGCCGAGCAGGCCGCCACGGTGCCCGGCCCGGTCTGCCGCGACGGCAGCAGCTTCCAGACCGAGGGTTACGGCGAGCTGGAGGGCCCCGGCTTCGGTGCTCCCTCCCTGCTCCTCCGGTACGCCGACGGCGGGGCCGGCGTGGAGTGGCGTCACCTGGGGCACGAGATCGACGGCGGCCACCTCGCCGTCCGGTTCGCCGACCGGCACCACCCGCTCGAGATCACGCTGCACTACCGGGTCCGCGAGGACACCGACGTCATCGAGCGCTGGACCGAGCTGCGGCACACCGGCGACGGCGAGCCCATCCGGCTGGAACGCTCCGACTCGGCCTCGTGGACCCTGCCGGTGCTCCCCGGCGTCCGCGTCAGCCACGTGGTGGGCGGCTGGTCCAGCGAGAGCCAGCTCAAGCGCGAGCCGCTGCCGTACGGGGAGACCGTCTTGACGAACAGGCGCGGCACCACGGGCCACCAGGCCAACCCGTGGCTCATGCTCGACGCCGGCACAGCCGGCGAGGAGCACGGCGAGGTGTGGAGCGCGGCCCTCGCCTGGAGCGGCAGCTGGCAGATCACCGTGCAGCGGCCGCCGTCCGGCCCGGTCGCCCTCACCGGCGGATTCGGCCACGACGGACTGAGCTGGCGGCTCGCCCCCGGCGAGACCTGGACCACCCCGGTGTTCGCGGGCCTGTACGGCGCCTCGGGCTTCGGCGGCATCAGCCGGGCCTGGCACGCCTACACGCTGCGGCACGTCCTGCCGCACCCGCAGGAGCTCCGGCCGGTGGTGTACAACTCGTGGGAGGCGACCGGCTTCGACGTCGACCTCGACGGGCAGGTGCGGCTCGCCGAGCAGGCCGCCGCCCTCGGCGCCGAGCTGTTCGTGCTCGACGACGGCTGGTTCGGGGCGCGCGCCAGCGACCGCGCCGGTCTCGGCGACTGGCAGGTCAACCTCGACCGCTTCCCCGGCGGTCTCGACAAGCTGATCGCGGCGGTGCACGGCCACGGCATGCGGTTCGGCCTGTGGGTCGAACCCGAGATGGTCAACCCCGACAGCGATCTGTACCGTCGCAACCCCGACTGGGTGCTGCACATGCCGCACCGTACGCGCACCACGCTGCGCAACCAGCTCGTGCTCAACTTCGCCCGTCCCGACGTGGCCGCCTGGGCGCACGACTGGCTCGACCGGCTGGTCACCGACCACGAGATCGACTTCCTCAAGTGGGACTTCAACCGGGCCTTCACCGAGGCGGGCCACCCCGGGCACGACGACCCCGACCGGCTGTGGATCGACCACGTCCGCGCGGTGTACGCGATCATCGACCGCCTCCGCGCCGACCACCCGCACCTGCGGATCGAGTCGTGCGCGGGCGGCGGCGGACGTGCCGACCTCGGCATCCTGGCCCGCACCGACGAGGTGTGGACCTCCGACAACACCGACGCGGTCGACCGGATCGGCATCCAGCACGGGTACGGCCAGCTCTACCCGTCCCGCACGATGGCCGCGTGGGTGACCGACAGCCCCAACCCGCTGACCGGCCGGCTCGTCCCGCTGCGCTTCCGCTTCCACGTCGCCATGGCCGGCGTCCTCGGCCTCGGCGGCAACCTGCCCGAGTGGACGCCGGACGAGCTGGCCGAGGCGGCCGAGCTGGTGGCTCGTTACAAGGAGATCCGTCCGGTGGTGCAGCACGGCGAGCTGTACCGCCTCGGCGACACCGACGGCCCGGTCAGCGCGGTGCAGTACGTCCTCGACGACCAGATCGTGGTCCTCGCCTACCGCGTGTCAGCCCGCTTCGGCCATCCCGCCGAGGACCTGCGCCTGGCCGGCCTTGACCCGTCGTCCCGCTACCGCGACGCGGCCACGGGGGCCGTGCACCACGGCGCGGTCCTCACCTTCCACGGCCTCCCCCTCGACCTGCCGGGCGGCGACCACGCCAGCACCCTCATCCACTTGATCCGCGAACCGTAACGTCACGTGGGAACCGTGCGCCCACCGGGCGCACGGTCCCGCCATCCTCAAGCCACCGCCTGGAGCAAATTTCCGATCTTGGCCTTATGGCGACGTCCGGGCGTTGTCGGCTGCCTCGGTTGGCGCGCGCACGACTGGCCGGCCGGTGTGGTCGTTTTCACAGATGGCGGCGGTGAGCGTGAGGATGCGCTGCAGGACGCGGACGGCCGTACCGCAGACGCGGCAATCGCAGGGAAAACGTGTCGCCTGAGCGAGCAACGGACCGTACCGTCGCCACTATGAAGCTGCTCTCCGTCAATATCGGCCGGCCCCGCCCCAACCCGTGGAAGGGGCTGAGTTTGACGGGCATCGACAAGCGGCCCGTCGACGGTCCGGTCGCCGTCACCGCCCCCGGCCCCAAGGGCACCGGCGCGGTCGGCCTCGCCGGTGATCGGGTCTATGACGTGAAGCACCACGGTGGCTTTGACCAGGCCGTCTACGCGTATGCCCGCGAGGATCTCGACGGGTGGGAGGCCGAACTGGGCAGGACGCTCGCGAACGGGGTCTTCGGTGAGAACCTCACGACCCTGGGCCTGGACGTCAACGGCGCCCTGATCGGTGAGCGCTGGCGGATCGGGCCTGATGTCGTCCTGGAGGTGTCGTGCGCGCGTATCCCGTGTGCCACCTTTCAGGGCTGGCTGGAGCGTGAGGGCTGGATCAAGCAGTTCACCCATGCCGCACGGCCGGGCGCGTATCTGCGCGTGATCGAGCCTGGCGAAATCCGCGCCGCTGACCCGGTTCAGGTCGTGCACCGGCCCCACCATGACGTGACCGTCGCGCTCGTCTTCCGGGCGATGACTCTGGAGCCGCAACTGCTGCCGCGGCTGCTGGTCGCCGACGCGCTGCCGGAGGAGGAGAAGGAACTGGCCCGCCGGCGCACTACCGCATAGGCACCGATTCCAGCAGATCGCCAGCGAGGAGGGAGTCCAACGTCGGTGTGTGAAGTCAGGGTTGGACTCCATCGCGACCGCACTCCAGGTGAAGACCGACGACCTGCTGAAGGATTCGCCGCAGCTCACCCCCTGGCGGCCAACGGTGGAGTATCGCACCGCAACCTAGCGACGCGGAAATGGTCCACCAGAGCCAGTAAGGCGGGCCCGCCGGCCAGCCGGGATCCGGCCTTCCCAGCCGGCGGGCGGTTACCGATCTTCGGCAGCGATCCAACCCGGCGGCGGATTGAAAGACCAGCCATCACCTGGGCGAGCGGGAATGCTCAAATCTCGTCCTCGGTGCGCTCAGCCAGGCCCTCCTGCCGGGCGACGGGATTCCATAAATCGACGAATTCGGTTTTCGCGGCGGTGGCTTCTTCAGAGGCGACGTTGCCGGCGTCGTAGTCCGCGTCGCCGACCGTCGGGCCCGTGCAGTCGTGGGCCTTGTACCGCTTGGCCCACTTCAGGTACGCCTGGTCGGCTCGGTGCGAGGCGGTCAGCGCCTCCACCAGGGCGGACTCCAGTTGCTGCCCTGAAGCGAGCGCGTCCGTGTCGAGCTCGCCGGCTGCTGCTGCCTGCTCCGCACGCTGCCGGGTAACTCGCTCGATGGATTTGATCCCGGAATCAACGTTCGAGCAGCGCAGGATCGTCTGGATCGCGCGGGTGAGACTTCCCCGGCTGGGCTTGCTCTCGTCGAGAAGGTCGTCGATCGCGAGTGCCTGTTCGTGTGCCTCCTGGCTGGTCACGGTCTCGGGCGGAGAGGATGGGGAGGGCGGCGAGGGTGCCGGGGGCGTCTTGGACGGTGGGGCGGAGGACGCGGCGGCGGCCGCCTGTTCGGTTGCGGCAGCGATAGGTGTGCTGGGATCACCGCGGTCGGTGGTGACGAACACGATTGCTCCGGCCAGGCATCCGATCGCGACCCCCAATGCGACCAGCGGCCGCAGGAGTCCGTGGCGAGCAGGCTGAACCGCCGTCGTCGCCGGGGAGGGCTCGATCACCGTGGGAGGAAGTTGGGCAGCGGCCTGGCCGGGGGCCGCCGCGGCTTCCGCGTCGCGCACCCACCAGATCCAGTACGGCGGCGCTTCGGGCCAGTCGTCCTCGGGGCCGCCCCAGGCAGGCGTGGGTACCCAGCCGTCCGGAGGCGTGGGCCAGCCAGGTGGCGAGCAAAACCGCCATTCAGGGCCGGGGCGCGGAGGGATGTTCACCTGATTCCACTTCCGACTTGATCACAATCGAGTTTGGATTATCGCTGTGCGATCGTTAGGCGGCAATGGTGGTGGATTGCACTTTTGGAACGATTGATGACTTGAGGGATCGCCGGTATGCATAATGCCGTTTGACGATCGTCGGCGTCTCGACAGGCAAGGTGCTCGTTGCGGATCCCACCACGTCCGGGTGCCGGATGGTTGTTCAACCCACCTCCAAGCTGGCCGGTCCCCCCGCAGGAGTGGGAGCCGCACGCCGGTTGGCCCGGACCTGAGGCCGGCTGGCCTGTGCCGCCCCCCGACTGGACGTGGTGGATCAGTGCAGAGGGCGGGTCGAGCACTGCCGCTACCCGTAGCGGGCTGCCCCTGCTCCACACCCTGATCTACGCCCTCGCAGGAGTCCTCTTCGCCGCCGGCGTCGTGGTGGTCCTGGTCGGCGGCGGAAAACGTCCGCCACTCGTGATCGAGCCGCCGATCACCGTGGACGCCCTGGTCACCGCGCTCGGCGAGGGCGACTACCGCTGCTCTGCACCGCAGCCGGCCGTGCGCTTCGACGGCGACGAGGCCATCGCGTGCCACGAGGAACTCGGACACCATCCGGCCGTCATGACTTTCGGTAGCCGCCGAACCCAGGACGATGCAGTGGCTCGAATCAAGGGCTTCCGGACCTACGGGCCCGACAACCACCTCGCCGTCGGAGAGGGATGGGCCGTCAACTGCGGGCCCGTCGAGGCGTGCACCGAGGCCGCCCAGGGAATCGTGGAGGCGCTGGGCGGCCAGATGATCACGATTCCCTCCATTGGTGAACTACCCGCTGACTCACAAGGATCACAATGAAGATTCCGCCGCGACCCGGACCCGGGTGGAGGTTCAACGCGCCTCCGGGCTGGCCTCCCACCCCCGATGGATGGGAGCCCACCGAAGGCTGGGGCAGGCCCGACCCCTCGTGGCCGTCCGCGCCGCCGTACTGGTCGTGGTGGGTCGAGGAGTACGACGGCGAGGTCCCCGCTTCCGGCTCCGCAACGACCGCGCTGCCCGGGGCGGATCCCGCGCCCGGCCGAGAGCCGGGTCCGGCGCCTGGGTCAGGACCGCACGCCGCGCCGCCGGTGCCGGCGCTGGTCCTGCCGCCGCGCCGGATCCGCGTCAAACCTTCCTATATTGGCGCGGGTATGGCCGCCGTGCTGGTTGCCGTGCTGCTTGCTGGCGTGCTCGCGATGGCATCGGCGACGAAGTCACGTGAGGCGACGTCAGCAGGCGAGGAGGTCTCCGCCACGATGAATGATGATCCGAACATCACGGTGGTCGTCGACAAGGACTTCCAGCCGGCCACCACGCGCACCGAGATCGTCTACGTCGACGGTGAGTGCCTGACACTCTCGAGCTGGGGCAACTGCTATCAGCGTAGGCAGGTGCCGGTCCACCAGCGAGTGCCGGTGCCCGAGCAGTACTACCTGGTGATCAGGAAGGGCACGACGGGTCAGAGCCGGATGGTGGTGGACGCCTTCTCATACCGAAGCTGCGCGCCCGGCGATGAGTGGCCCGCGTGTAGGGACGGGGGTTGATGCCGCACGTCGGGTGCCGGCAAGGCTCACATCACCGCCCGGGTAACGCTCGGCTGCGCCGATTCGGGGGCGTGTGAGTCCCGGGGTCAGTCAACCGTGATGACGAGCTTGCCGGGCGCGTTGCCCGCCGCCAGGTCAGCCACCGCGGTGGAGGCCTCCGCCAGGGAGTAGGTGCGTCCAACGGCCGGTCGCACGGTGCCGGCCTCGATGAGGTCGCGCAGCGCGTTCAGGTCAGCGGTGCGGGTCAGCGCGATCAGTGTGTCCAGGCGCCGGCGCGTGAACAGGGAGATCAGCCGGGCGGCCGGCAGCCGGCCGAGCCCGCCGAACCACCGGCCGCCGCCCTCGCCGCCGACGATGACGAGCCGGCCGCGCTCGGTGAGCAGTCCGCGCAGGAGCGCCAGTGGCCGGATGCCCGCGATGTCGATGATCAGGTCGTACGTCCCGGTGAGCGGCTCGCACGTGTAGTCGATGACGGCCTGGGCGCCCAGCGACCGGACGAGGTCGGCCTTGGCCGTGCTGCACACGGCGGTGACGTGGGCGCCGCCGGCGACCGCGAGTTGCGTCGCGAAGCTGCCGACTCCACCGCCGGCGCCGATGACCAGCACCTTCTCTCCGGCGGCGACCTGGCCGAGTGCCCGTAACGCGGTCACCCCTGACACGGGTACGGCCGCCGCTTCAGTGAAGCTCAGGTTGGCGGGCTTGCGGGCGAGCTTGCCCGGGCGGGCGAGCGCGAACTGCGCGTACGCGCCGGTCGCCGCGCCGTACACCTCGTCGCCGGGACGGAACGCGGTCACGTTGGCGCCGACGGACTCCACGACGCCGGCCACGTCCATGCCCGGCACGCGGTTGCGGGGCCGGCGCAGGCCCAAGCCGAGGCGGCCGATGAGCGGCAGCCCGGTCATGACGTGCCACACGCCGTAGTCGACGCCGGCCGCGTGCACCCGGATCAGCACATCGTCGGCGCCGGGCGTCGGGGTCGGGACCTCACCGAGGCTCAGCACGTGCGGCGGGCCGTACTCGTCCTGGACGATCGCCCTCATGGGGGGTCTCCTTCGATGTCGGGGTACTGGAAGACGTCGTCGAGTCCGACCCGGAACACCCGGGCGATGCGAAACGCCATCTCCAGCGAGGGGGAGTAGCGACCCTGTTCGATCGCGATGATGGTCTGGCGGGTGACGCCGACCCGGTCGGCCAGCTCGGCCTGGGTCATCTCGTCGTGCGCGAACCGCAGGGCCCTGATCGCGTTGGTGACCCGCGTCGGCTTCACCACGTCTGGAAGCCGCCCTTGCGGTACGCCATGATCTTGGCAAACGAGCTGAGCACCGAGGACAGCACGAACGCCAGGTAGACGGCGTTGGCGATCCAGAAGTGGCGCAGCTCGGCGATGGACATGACCAGTGCGGCGAGCGCGCCGATGACGAGGATCGACTGCCCGATGCGCTCGCTCACGTGGTTGATCTCACGGTCGCGCTCGTCGGTGCGGTCGGCGCCGTGGCCGCCCGCGATGGCCATCGCGATGTTGGCCACGATCGCGGCGACGATGGCGCCACCGATGGTCCACAGCAGAGTTCCCGCGTAGGCGACGTCGGCGAGCGGGCCGTCGCCGGTCCGGCCCAGGACGATCGCCACGTAGATCGCGTACGCGCCGAAGGAGACCACGATCATCACCCAGGCGCGCTTCTCCTCGAAGGCCATGCCCGCTCCTCATGTAAAACAAAGCTGACATCACTCAAGGTAAAGCGCGCCGGACATGGTGTCAAAGTTTTTTTACATGCACCATCGGTGACACCCTCAATCTGGTCGCGGTTTTGATCACCCGCGAACGCCCCCGAGATCGCCGCATCGAGCGACGCTCTGATGGAAAGGAAAGCGATACCGGTCGCGAATGACCGTCGTCAGGTACAGGCCGGTGCTGCGGGGTCGGCGGTCAGGTGTTCTGCCTTGATCGTCTCGGGCTCGTCGATCCAGCCGGCGGTCAGGATGAGATGGCTGCGGCGGTCGACGGTGAGGAAGCCGAAGGGGCGGGCGTAGTCGAGGCCGACGTGCCGTACGCGGTACGGGGGTCGAGGGGCTGGTCCGGCCCCGACGGCACCCACGGCGGTGAGCGCGGCGGACTCGAAGCCTGTCGCCTCGAAGGAGGCGACGACGTTCTGCCGGGCCTGGGTGACGGCGAGGGGCACGGGGCTGACGCCGGGGAGATGTCCGTGGGTCACGTCGGTCACCGTCGCCAGGCCGAACACTTGCGGCAGATCCAGCAGGTCATGTTCTGAGGTGACGGTGAACCGCGGCACGGTGACGTTCAACGCGTCGTCAGGGGTGTGATCCCGGACCAGGCGAACGGTCAGGCCAGGTCCTGGCTCGCCCACGCCGAGGACGTCGACGCCCGTCGAGGGGTGGCGTCCGGCCAGGACGTCGATGCCCGCGGTGAGAACGTGTGCGGGTTTCATCGACTCCTCGCCGAGGAGGAGGTGGACGTCGATGCCGCCTGTCCCCATGACGCGAAGCAGGGTCAGCGGGCCGGCCGGGGTGTCGGCGATCCGGGCCCGGTCGAGCACGCGGGTGCTGCGGCTTAACACGTGGATCTCGCGCTCGGCCCACGGCCCTGTGTCGAACCCGCCGATGTCCTCGGTGAACGGGCGGAGCCACGTGGTGCGTACGGTGAGCGCCATGGCCAGGACCAGGAGCGTGTCGTCGGTCAGCTGGAGCGGCATGGTGGGGATGAGCCCGCCGGTCCGTTCGTGCGCCCACCTGTCGAGCCGGCGCTGGTCGGCAGCTAGGTCCGAGGTCAGCTCCCCGAACATCCCGGAGGGAAGGGTAGCGGTCCAGGTCGGACGCAGCGGCAGGTCCGGCCGGGACCACAGGCCCAGCGCTGATCGGATCGCCGGAGAACCGTCCATGATCGACAGTACGGTTCGGGCCGCTTGAGAGGCGGTGGCGGCGTCCGTTCCGACGGCGTCCAGCAGTTCCGTACGCGCCGGCCCTGTGGCTGCCGCTGCCAGGTACGCCAGCAGCGGCCACGCGCCTGCGCCGGCCATCGCGACCGATCCACCCGCACACGCCTGCGCCCATCGGGCGGTCAGCGCGTTGGCCGCGGCCACCGGGCTGTGTCGATCATGCATGCGGGTGACCGTACAGGAGGCGGGTGTTCGGGGCTGAGGCATTCCTCTCACATGTACGAGCTCGCCCGACGCCGCAGATACTCCTCCAGTGACCCGGCGACCCACTTGCGCTCGTCGGTCTCGTGATCCCACACGAACAGGTCAGGCCCTCGCGCAGGGACGCGGACATGCGCGAACTGGTTCCCGCCGCCGTCGTCCCCCATGAACATGAGCTGGTCGAACGACATGTAGAGCTCGGCGAAGTCGGCGCTCTGCCGGAAGCGTGTGTTCTCCGTGATGATGTCCTGCACCGACCACACCAGCCCAGAGCCGTACTCGGCCTGAACGCCGTCCGTCTCACGCAGCAGTTCTCGCAGGTCGTCCGGCACCGTCTGGTTGAGCAGCCGCTCGATCTGATCGATGGCTTCATCGGAAGCAGGTACGGCGAACTCCGCATCGTCGTACAGCCCGCCGATCAGTTCCCTCCACACGGCGATTCCTCCCCAGGTTCGCGGGTGAGATCCCGAACGTCCTCGTGCTCCCATCCCGTGGCCGCTAGCCATGGGTCATTCTCGGACATGATCCAAGGGGCGCCGTCCGCACGCGAGGGCGCCAGGTCGTGTCCGCTTACGGTGCCGCCATGCCGCGGCTGATCTTGGCGTACAGGAAATGCAGATACCAGGCTGCGTCCGTCGGCCCAGCGGTCGAATCACTCTGCCAGGGACGAGCAGATGGCCACGATCCCCACTTCGGGCGACTGCTCCTCGGGAAAGTCCCACCCGTCGCCATCCCAGAGGTAGACAGGATTGCCGGGCTGAGTCAGCGACATCTACCAGTACATGGAGCATCCGGCGGCTACGAGGGGGAACCCGAGCACACTGCTCAACTCCGGGTGCTTCTCGTACTGTTCGAGCGCGTCCGGGCCGGTGCCGTTTGCCCGATGTCCGCCGGGTGGCAGTCCCAGAAGGGTGTGGGCGGGGCCGAAGCCGCCGTTGCTCATGACACGGACGACAGAATGCCAGTGAGGGCAGGGCCCAGGTAGTGCGGGCACGGCGATTACGAATGACCCGCTGCCGGCTCGTTCCTCCGATCTGCTCGTGCACGAGTTGAAGCGGAACCTGTCGAACCGGCTACCTGATCATCTTGTGCCGCAGGTGGGCCTGCCTGTGCGGTCGATTCCGCTGACCGTCAACGGAAAGCTCGACGTCGCCGCGTTGCCGCCGCCCGGCGTACCGGGCAGAGCAGGTGTCTCGGCCGCGACCGTCGAGCCACGCACCACCACGGAGCGACAACTCGCCACCGTGTGGGCCGAGGTCCTCAACGTGAGCGGGCTGGGAGCGCGAGACAACTTCTTCGACCTCGGCGGGAACTCGCTCATGGTCACGCCCCGACACGAGCCGGCAGCACGCCGATCCCTTCCATGAGTCACGCCGCGACCATCTCGGCCAGGCCGTGTCCGCATCGCCACAACGGCGTGAATGCACGGCGTTCGGACGACCATTCGTTCGGGATGATCGCCTAATATGTCTCCCGTATGCGGGAGGTTCTGCCAATGGCTACCGCGAATGGGTGGGGAGAATACCCGATGTAGACATCGTCGCGGCATGCCTGCCGGGCAAAGCGAGCCGATTCAGCAGCCGTCCGCGACGCGATACGCGCCGCTCGTCGGTCAATTGGCAGAGAGCTCAGAGCCATATCTCGACGTCGAAGTCACCCTTTTCGGGCACAGTATGGGGTGGCCTCCTCGCCGTCGAGGTCGCCACGCGACTCGACGCGCGAGGCCGTCCCACCAGGCTCGTCGTAGCGTCCGGGATCCCAGCGTCAGCGCCGCAGGCGCCTAGCCGAAATGCGCGCGGACGACGTCGCTCCAGCCGAACTCCTGGCCAACGACGGCTGATGAGTTCTGGTGCTGCCGGTTCTCCTGGCCGACCTCCAAGTCGTCTCTGACTACCGGTATGTCCGGCTGAGCCGCTGCTCGACGCACCCGTGCGTGTCTACTACGGAATCGACGGAGTCCTTGACCCCGACCGTCTGAACAGACAGTGGCGTTCAGCGGTCGTCGGCCAGCTCGGACTGCGCGTTTTCCCCAGGGGTCATTTCTTCGTTCGGGACGCCTGCCAGGACGTCATCACCCACCTCGCGCTGGACATCACCAGCCTGATGACCCTGAGCGCTCCCGTGCGGGACCTACCTGACCCGTCATATTGGGACCTCAATCTCCAAGGAAACATCGATGACCCAGCAAGAGGCTCCGGTCACGCTCACCTATGGAGCGATTCTGCGCCTTCCTGGCGTATCTCGCGCCTTCGCGGCGGCGATCGCGGGTCGGCTCTCGTACGCGATGCTCCCGCTGGTCCTCCTCTTCGGAGTGGAGGACGCGACCGGCTCGTTCGCGGTGGCCGGCAGCGCCCTGGGCGCCTACTCACTCGCCAGCCTCGTAGCTCCAGTGAAGTCGCGTTTCGTCGACACTTCTGGCCAGCGCAAGGTCCTGATCCCCTTAGCCCTGGCCTGTACCCTCGTCCTTTGCCTGTTCGCCCTGGCGTTCTCCACCGGCGCTACGGCCTTCGTTCACATCGCGCTAGGTGCCATGATCGGGATCTGCGCGCCGCCACTCGGGCCGGCGATGCGCGCCGTCTGGGCGGCCCTGACTCCGGACCTCGACGCCCGCCAGCGAGCCTACAGCCTGGACACCGTCGCCGAGGAGGCGCTCTACGCCGTCGGACCAGTCATCGCCGGAACGCTGACCAGCGTGGCCGGCGCCGAAGTACCGACGCTGGCCATGGGCGTGCTACTGCTGGTCGGCACGATCGGCCTGGCCACTTCTCCCGCCGCTCCTCAGGCCGTCACTGTCAAGGAGCAAGGCTCTCGGCACAAGAACCTGCTCGGGCCGTTCACGTCGGGCGGCTTCATCCTTCTTGTGTTGATCGTGCTGGGACTCGGCGCTGGACTGGGGCCGATCGATGTCGTGGTCGTCGCCAAGGCCAACGACGCGGGGAACCCCGTGGCCGCAGGTGTCCTGCTGGCGGCCATGGCGGTCGGGAGCGGCCTGGGAGGGCTGTTGTGGGGACGCATCCGGCACAGACAACGACTGTCGACGCAGCTGGGCGGCCTCTTGGCGGTCATCGCCTGCACCACGGCCGTGACGGGGTTCGTTTCCGATCTCCTCCCGCTCGGCCTGTGTCTGGCGTTGATGGGGATAGCGATCGCTCCCGCTCTCATCGTGGTGTACATCGCGGTTGACGACACCATTCCCCCGGCGAACCGTACCGAAGCGACCACATGGGTGAACACCGCCAACAACGTAGGCGTGGCGATGGGCGCGGCGGCCGCGGGCCTGGTCATCGAAGTCGCTTCCCCGGGAACCGCCCTCCTGGCAGGCGCGGGTCTCGTGGTTGCACTGCTCGTGGCGCTCTTGGCCCGCAAGCGGGTGGTGGACAAGGGAACAGCACCCAGCGAGTAGAAAAGCTGGACCCCGATACCACTGGCCAGGGCCTGCCCGCAGTCGGATGGCGTCCGGCCCCGACTACGTCGTCGTAGTCGGGGCTGCCATATACGCCCTGACCGGGGCCATTCCTGAAGTTGGCCACAATGTGCGCGTCATCGCCTCAGAACCGCTGGTGAATGGCCGAGATCATTCCGGTCAGCGGAGTGAGGTCCACTCCATCACCAGTGGGGTGTGACGCTTGAGGAAGATGCTGCCTATGGTGGGGGCCGGTTCGGTCACGCGCCTGCGCCGGCCATCACGACCGATCGACCCGCACACGCCTGCGCCCATCGGGCGGTCCGCGCGGCCGTCATGCTGGTCGAACGAAGTGCTCTCCGGAACGGCTCTGTTCGTGCGGGCCGGAGGACGCTACGCTGATCACGATGAATACCTCCAACAGCAGATTGGGGGACCCGTTCGCGCAAGGTGAGTGCTGATGCCGCACTCGACCTCGAACGAGGATTCCCGCCTGACCCTCTGGCTGCGCGTGCGTGAGTTCGCCGTGCCGCCCACCATGATCGAGTCAGCGACCGCCCGCCGTACGACCGGAGACTGGGCAGCAGCGTGCGCAGCGGCACACGTGGACGTCGATCTCGACCTGCGCCGCATAGCGCGCCTTCACGGCCAGGAACTGGCCACCCACCTTCGCACTGACCTCCGCCACCTGGCGCCTGACCTGCTTCGCTGGCACATGCCAAGGATCGCCCCCAACGGCCTGCTACGTCCGGGTCTGACCCTCTCGTTGGCTCGGTACAACGAGGGGCGCGACACGCTGCACCTCGTGGCCAGGACCCCGCCGGCCTGGGCGGACGCCGGTCAGCGGATCAGCTTGGCGCTCTGGGACGGCTCCCGGTCAGGACCGCATCCGCACCCCCATCCGCATCGGCGCTTCCGCCTCGACCTGCATCGCCACCTGTGGGATGCGCGCAGGGCCGGTGAGCTGCGTACACGGTCCGCAACGGCACCGCACGCACGGGGCTGGGCCGTCGATCGGTGGCCGGCCGAGGCCCGGTTGCTGCTCGGCGCCCATGGACAGGGCGGGGGTACGGTCACCGTCCGGGTCGGCGGTCGGCGTCGGGTGATCCTCGATGTGGACGCGTCCCGGATCGGCGATGCGCCGCCGCTGATCTTGCCTGACGCGGCGACCTGGGTGCTGCCCGACCTGGCGTTGCTGCGTGCCGGCCTGATCGAGGCCGGCAAACTGCACCCGCTCGTCGCAGCTTCGCTGGTACCCGGCCATCCGCCGGACGCCAGGCCACACAGCCACCGGAGCGGGCCCCGAATGGTCGAGTGTCGCGGCGCCCAGCACAGGATCGCGCTCGTGAACGGTGTGCTCGTCGCCCTGGATCACGACGCGACCGAGATCCGGCGCGAGAAGCTGCTGGCCGAATTGACCGGTACCCCGTTGCCCTGTTTGCGGCTGATCGAGGAGGCCCACCGCTCCCCGGAGCGCCTCTCCGACGTCAGCGCGCGGCTGGAGCACGGCGACGCCGCCGGCGCCCAGGCCACCGTCGACGGACTTCTCGGACCTGGTGCGCGGCTGCCCGAGGGAGCGCTGCGCGACGTGCTGCAGGAGGCGTCGCGGCGGCGGATCGACCACGGTCTGTTCCGTGCCGGGCTCGGGTCGGGGCCGGGACCGGCCGAGCGACCGGACCGCCGCTCCCGTAAGGGACGCGCTCACCCGCGCCACGCCACATTCCGCTGAGACCTTCCTGAACCTCAAGGTGATTCTTCATGTCTTCTTCTGTTCACGCCTCGCGCATCGAAGTCGCCGGCGATCTGCTTTCCCTGCTCCGCGACACCACCACGGAGCCGCGTACCGACACGCAGTTGGAGGCCTTGACCCTGGCGGTGGCGGCCGATCTGCCCGTCCTGCTGTGGGGGGAGCCGGGCATCGGCAAGACGGCGGCGCTGCAGCAACTCGCCGAGGCGCTCGACCTGCCGCTCACGACGGTGATCGCCAGCGTGCACGAGCCGTCCGACTTCTCCGGCCTGCCGGTGGTCGGTGATGACCCTGCCGTGCAGGGTGTCCCGATGGCGCCGCCGGACTGGGCCGTACGTCTGGCTCGATCGGGCAGGGGACTGCTCTTCCTGGACGAGCTCTCCACGGCGCCGCCCGCCGTACAGGCAGCCCTGCTCCGCCTCGTACTGGAACGGCGGGTCGGGGCCCTGCGGCTCCCGCCAGGTGTCCGGATCGTCGCGGCCGCCAACCCGCGTTCCTCTGCCGCCGACGGCTGGGAGCTGAGCCCGCCGCTCGCGAACCGGTTCGTCCACCTGCAATGGCGTCACGAACACGATGTCGTCGTACGCGGCCTCGGCGGGGTCTGGCCGCGCGCGAGCCTGCCGTGGCTGGACCCGGAGCGGCTGTCCGAGGCGGTGGCGTTCGCCCGGCGTGCGGTGTGCGGGCTCCTCACCGCCCGCCCTGATCTCGTGCACCGGCTGCCGAACAACGAGGCGCACCGGGGCGGCGCGTGGCCCTCACCTCGCAGCTGGGAGATGGCGTTGCACCTGATCGCCTTCGCCACCGCGGCCGAAGCGTCCAAGGACGTTCTGTCCATGCTGGTCAGGGGCACGGTGGGGGACGGGCCTGGGCTGGAGCTGCTCGCCGCCATGGATCGTATGGACCTTCCCGATCCGGAGGCGTTGCTGGCCGACCCGGCGACGGCCGAGCTGCCCCAGCGGGGCGACCTGCGCCAGGCCGTTCTCGACGGTGTGGTCACGGCCGTGCGGAAACGGCCGGAGAAGGGCAGGTGGGACGCGGCATGGGCGCTGCTGGCGCGAGCGCTCGAGACCGGCGCCCCGGATCTGGTGGTCGTGCCCGCCTCCACGCTCGCCGCGCTGCGCCGCGCGGACTGGGAGGTCCCGGCCTCGATCGAGAAGCTCGCCGGGGTGGCCACCTTGAGCAGGAAGACGGACGAGGTCGCGGCGCGGGTGGCGGGCTGATGGACCTCGAGAAGCTCTTCACCGCCCGGTTGTACGCCGCGCGGGCACGGCCCTATCTCGCGACGGCGCTGTTCGCGCTGCACCCGGTGGAATCGAGGTTCGTGCCCACGATGGCCGTGGATCGGCACTGGCGGTGTTATGCGTCACCGGCGTTCGTCGCGCGGACCCCCGTCGAGGAACTGGCGAGCGTGTGGGTGCACGAGGTCTCCCACCTGCTGCGCGACCATCACGGTCGCAGCGACCGGGTCGCCCGGCAGCGGGAGCTGACGGGACGGGGAGAGCGGCTACGGATGAACATCGCCGCCGATCTCGAGATCAACGACGACGTGTACGGTGACGGGCTGGTCCGGCCTGAGGGTGCCGTCGAACCGAAGACGCTGGGGCTGCGCGAAGGCGAGCTCATGGAGGACTATCTGCGCCAATTCCGGCTCGGGCCGTACACGCAGGATCTGGTCTGGCTGGACTGCGGCAGCGGCGCCGACGGACTCGAGCGGGATTGGGATCTCGGGCCGGAGGGCGCGTACGGGCTGAGCGACCACGAGCGGGAGGCGGTCCGGTTCCGGGTGGCGCGGGGCATCAACGCCCACCCGGGGAAGGTGCCGAAGGGGTGGAGGCGGTGGGCTGAGGAGGCCTTCCATCCGCCGCAGTCGTGGCGGGAACTGCTCGGCACGGCCATCCGCGCGGCGGTGTCAGGACCGGGCGTGGGCGAGGACTACGCCTACGGCCGGCCGCCGCGGCGTTCGGCGGGCCTGCCCGGTGTCATCCTGCCGAGCCTGCGGCGCAGGCCCCCGCGGATCAGCGTCGTCATCGACACCTCCGCGTCGGTCAGCGACGCCGAGCTGGGGAGCGCGTTGCTGGAGGTCGCCGCGATCGTCCGAGCCGTGGGCGGGCGGCGCGACCTGGTCAGCGTCCTGTCCTGCGACGCGGCGGCCCGGGTCGCGCAACCGCTGTGCCGGGCCGAGGGAATGACACTGGTGGGCGGGGGAGGCACGGATCTCCGCACGGGCATCGCCGCGGCGCTGCGGGCGCGCCACCGGCCGGACGTCATCGTGGTGCTGACCGACGGGCAGACCCCATGGCCGCGGGAACGGCCGGCGTCCCGCATGGTGGTGGGGTTGTTCCCCCGGATCAAGCCGTCGTACGAGAGCGATCCCGACTACGTGCCGGACACACCACCCTCATGGGCACGGGTGGTCGACATCGGCTAGTGCTGTGACCAGCAACGATCGCCTGCCACTTGGATGGCGCAGATCACCGTCGATCACCATGCACGAGGCCAGGTGACGCAGGGTTACCGGGCTGCGTGAGGGAGGATCGCCGCAGTGCGGGACGTGGTCGCAAAGAGGGCAGCTACATGTAGGGAGGTGGGTACGGCGGTATGACCGATCATGCGGGACGCCCGCTGCTTTTCCTTGACGTTGACGGGCCGCTGTTGCCCTACGGTGCGGGACCACAGCGCGAAGTACGGGGTACCACGCCGGACTCGCACCTTTCGCGGCTGACCGCCGAAGTAGGGCGTCGACTGGCGGCGCTGCCTTGTGCACTCGTCTGGGCGACAACTTGGGAAGACGAAGCGAATGCCGAGATAGCGCCGCGAATCGGTCTGCCGCGACTGCCCGTCGTCAACTGGCCGGAGCCGTCCCTTGAGGACGAACGCCAAGACCGTTGGTTCGGGCTGCACTGGAAGACCCGGCCCTTGGTGACCTGGTCAGCTGGGCGCCCATTCGCCTGGGTTGACGACGAGATCACCGACGCCGATCGAGACTGGGTCATCGCGCACCATGACGGCCGAGCTCTCCTTCATCGTGTGGAGTCGTTCCGCGGACTGGCCGAGGAAGACTTCGCCGTCCTCGACCAGTGGCTTCGAGCTCTACAAGCGTGAGGCCTCGACCAGGCAGTTGGCTCCAGCAGACAGCCTGCCTGGTTCTTCACCTCGTCCCTTGGTCTCTTCCTGCGCGGCGCCGTGTTTTCCGTCGCTATGAGCGTGGGACGCTGCTGCCGTCCTGCTCCATGCTCGGGAACGGTGGGGGAGGGGGACGGGTAGATCGTTATTCGGCCGTGTTCGGGGTCTGGCACGTTGCTGTGACATGTCTGCAGCGCTGCCTCCTGTGCCGTCCCTCGTGCCCGATTCCTCTGCCGGGCCCGTGCCCGGCGTGTCAGCGGGTGTGTCGCGTGTCGCTTCTTACGTGCTCGCGTGGATGGTCCACCTCCTCTGTCCGGCTTTTCTGGTCAGCGGGGTGTACCTGCTGTCGCTCATGAATCTCTTCGCCTTTCTTCTTGGGCTCGTGGCCCTCGGGGTGGCGTGGTTGGTCCGTCCTCGTGCCGCGCGTCTGCCGGCCGACGTTCAGGTGCTGACGCGTGCCGACGCTCCGGAGCTCCACGCGTTGATCGATCGGATCGGTGAGGGGGTCGGGGCTCCGAAGGTCGACACGGTGGCGCTCGGAGGGATGGCCAACGCGGCGTTGGCCACGTACGGGTGGCGGCGGCGGCGTCTGGTGGTGATCGGGTATCCGCTCTGGCTGGTCCTCGGTCCGCGGGAGCGGGTCGCGGTTCTTGCTCATGAGCTGGGACATTCCAGCAACGGGGATGCCAGGCACGGGTGGGTCGTGGGTGGTGCGCTGTACGCTCTTGAGGAGTTGTACGGGATGACCAGATTTACCTGGACATGGGACGATTCGTTGCAGGATCTGGTCAGTGAGTCCGTGCTGGCGGTGGCAGGGTTGCCCGCGCGGGGTCTGCGGTGGGCGTTGCGGCGGCTGCTGTACCGCTCGTCGCAGCGCGCCGAGTACCGAGCGGACGAGCTGGGCGCTCGCGTCGCGGGCGCGCGGGCCATGGCGTCCGCCTTCGACACGATGACCACCCGGCTGCCGTCGGTCGCGAGCTTCCTGCAGCCGAGCGCGGCCGTCGTCGGGGCCGAGGACCTGTGGGGCAAGCTGCTGGCCAGTGTGGACGCGGTCCCTGAGGAGACGCTGCAAGACCGCCGCAGGGAGGCCCTCGAGGAGAAGGCCCGTGTGGACGCCAGCCATCCGCCGACGCACCTGAGGAAGGAGCGGGTGGAAGGGCTGCCGTACGAGGGGATGCTGACGACTGCGGAGATCGAGGCGGCGATGGAGAAGGTGCAGGCTGAGCTGGAGCGCCCCGCACTTCACGTCGCCAAGACCGTCAGGGAAGCCGCCCGCTCAGCCCTGTACTACTGACCGTTCGCCCCGCTTCTGGGCTGCTCGCCGGCTCTGACCGTCACGGCGTCACCCGGCTCAGCTCACCTCTGGAAGCCATGGCCAACGTACGCGGCGCGCCCCTTTGGGCCCGTACCGGCGTTTGTTCATGTACTGGATGTCTTATGTAGAGAACGGCGTAGCCGGCGGTTTTACCGGTGGGTGACATGCTCCTCCCGCAGATCGACATTGAGGAGCAAAGCAGGATGAATCGGATATCGCGGCGGGACGTGCTGAAGGCGACGGCGGCGATGACCGCCGTGGGAGCCGGGCGGCTCATGCTCGGACCCCAGCCCGCGGCGGCCGCCACCCGGTACGCCGGTGACGCGGTGACCCCCCGGCCCGTCTCGATGGCGATGCACATCCACGCCTCCTGGAGCGAAGGCGCCGGCAGCATGCAGGGCCACCTCGAGCAGGCGACCAAGGCCGGCATCGACGTCATGTGGTGGACCGAGCACGACTTCCGGATGGCCGAGCACGGCTACCCCGGCCTCATCCACATGAACGGCCCCTCCGAGCAGGTCAACGGCGTCGAGTGGAAGTGGGCGGAGCAGCGCCAGGGCACCCTCGCGTCGTCGGAGGTGCTGTGGGACAAGGCGATGGCCTCGCCCGGCGACGAGACCACGCCCGGCTCGGTGCGGCTCTCGGCGACGTCCGCCGGCCGCGACGAGGCCGCCGTGCGGATCTCCGGCACGGGCGCCAACACGGTGCACCAGCGCTCCCTCTACGACCAGACCATCGAGCTGGACGTCTTCCCCGCCGAGGTGTCGCCGCACGCGTACCTCGCCGTGGTCATCTCCACGAGCTGGCGCCCGGCGACCGCCGGGCGGCCCGCCGGCCAGTACAAGCTCACCTACATCGTGGACGGCACCCAGGGCAAGGCGCGCAAGGCGTCCGGGCTGGAAGGCGTCGTGCACCTGCCCGCGCGGCAGGGACGGTGGAACACCCTGCGCTTCTCCCCGGAGGAGGACCTCAAGCGGTTCTGGCCCGACCTCGAGAGCCGCGACGCCGCGATGCTCTCGCTGACCCTCGGCGCGGTCAGCACGAAGGAGCGCCGCGCCGAAGGCTGGTTCGACCTGCTCCGCATCTCCCGTCCGACGCGTTCGGCCGACGACGTGCTGCAGGTGCAGGCCGACCTGATGGCCGGGTACGCCCACCGGTTCCCCGCCGTGCGCCAGTACCAGGGCCTCGAGGTCTCCCTGTTCAAGCCCACCCACTTCAACTGGTTCGGGCCGCGCATCACCATGCCGGAGTTCGCCAAGCCGCAGCCGGTCGCCAACCCCGACCCCAAGGCCGCGCTCTCCGCCGTCGAGATGATCCACTCGACCGGCGGTCTCGTCTCCTACAACCACCCCTTCGGGACGTCCCACCCGGCCGAGCTGTCCCCGGCGGAGCAGGACGCGCTGCGCGCGAGCGTCGCCAAGACGGTGCTCGCCGACCGCGCCATGGGGTGCGACATCCTGGAGGTCGGCTACCCCAGCCGCGGCGGCGTCGACCTCGACCGGCACGCCCAGGTCTGGGACGTCTGCTCCCGCAACGCGATCTTCCTCACCGGTACGGGCGTCAGCGACGACCACTCAGGACAGAACTGGCTCGGCCAGGACTCCAACTTCGTCACCTGGGCGCACGCCCCCAGCCGCGAGCTGCCCGACCTGCTCGCCGCCCTCGCCTCGGGACGCGTGTTCTTCGGCGACCCCGCCAGGTTCTCCGGCGTCGTCGACCTCCAGGTGGACGGCTCGGCCCCCATGGGCTCGGTCACCACGTCGACCGCCGCGACCCGCAACGTGCGCGCCATCCTCACCGGCCTGCCCGCCGACGGCGTCGTGCGCGTCGTGCAGGGGACGGTCGACCTCGCGGGGCCGGACAAGCCCGAGCCCGGCACCACCTTCACCGAGATGCCGGCCTCCCAGTGGGCTCCCGGCTACGTCGACCTGCCGATCGACACGTGGTCGCCGCGGTTCGTCCGCATCGAGGTACGGGATCGCACCGGACAGGTCCTCGCGCTGTCCAACCCCGTGTGGCTGCTGCGCGACACCCCCGCCGAGGGCATCCCGGCGCCGCGCCGCGCCCACTGACCGGGGACGGGCCGACCACCCGAGCCGTACGGTTCGGGTGGTCAGTCCGCCAGGTCAGCCACGTCCTTCGGGTCCGGCGCCTTGATCGACGCCTTGGAACCCCACCCGGTGAAACGGCTGTCGATCGTGATCACCTGGCCGTGGAAACCGCTGGTGCCGGCACGCAGGTTGGTCCTGTACCAGCTCGCGCCGGGCGGAAGCCGGTTCGCCAGGATGCCGCCCGAGATGTACCCGGTCTTGCCGACGGAGACGGCGCGCTCGCGGAGGCCGCCGACCTGGTTCGCCGTGATGTCGGAGGCCGCGATGCCCTTGGCGGAGAACGGGAACGTGCCCTTGCGGTCCTGGAGCTTCTTCTTGTCGCGGCCGGACGGGGTGGCGAGGGTCGTCGTCTCGGTGAAGCGCACTCCGTGACCCGACTTCAGGACACCCTTCAGCGCGTGTAAGGGGTCCTTGGGGGTGGCGTACGCGGGCGCGGCGGTGGCGAGCAGCGAGCCGCAGGCGGCCGGCGCGATGATCGTCTTCTACCTGCCCGGTGATCATGCCGAAGGCCGGTCACGGCCGGGCAACGACTTCACGCGCGCAGGCGGCGGCCTTCCGCGTAGGCCAGCGCCGGTGCGGGCAGCGCCGCCTCCCGGCCGTTGAGAAGCACTGTGAGGTCTCCCGTCACGGGGGAGCCGGGAGCGGGCTCGACGCCGAGCCGGCGCAGGGTCTGGGCGGCCACCGCGTCGGCGGAGCCGTGCAACGCGGGCGCCACCAGGCCCGAGCGCCGCACGGCCGCGCGGATGCCCTCGGCGACCAGTTCGTAGTGGGTGCAGCCGAGGACGACGGCCGTGACGTCGTCGGGGGTGAGCTCCGCCGCGGCCGTGATCGCCGTGGCGACGGCCCGCGCGTCCGCTCGTTCCACGGCATCGGCGAGACCGGGACACGGCACTTCGGCGACCTTCGCGCCGTTCGCGAACCGGGCGATGAGGTCGCGCTGGTAGGGGCTGCCCGTGGTGGCCGGGGTGGCCCACACGGCGACGGGCCCGCCGCCCGCGACGGCGGGCTTGATCGCCGGAACCGTACCGATGACCGGGATGTCCGGTTCGAGACGGGCGCGCAGGGCGGGCAGCGCGTGCACGGTCGCCGTGTTGCAGGCCACGACCAGCGCGTCCGGACGGTGGGCCACCGCCGCCTCGGCGACGGCGAGCGCCCGCGCCGCGAGATCCGCCACGCCGCGCGGCCCCCAGGGCATGCCCTCGGGGTCGGACGACAGCACGAGATCGGCGTCGGGACGCAACCGCCGGATCGCGGCGGCCGCCGCCAGCAGCCCGATGCCGGAGTCGATCAGCGCGATCGTCAGCCGGTCACGGGACGCGGGCGCGTCCTGCGCGTGATCTGCACCCTCGTAGCGATCCACGATCCTCCACTCCGTCACGTCCGCACTCCGGAGTGCTCATTATCGCTGGCGGCAGCCTTGCGCCAGGTCGCGGAACGGTCATCCACGCCCCCGTGCGGTCTCGGGTGTCAGACGCTTCCGGCAGACACGTGTGCTCAGCGCTGTCCGGGATGGGGCTGGGGTGGCCATGGGCCGGGCTGAGCGGCGGGTGCCTGGGGCGGTTGTCCCGCGGCGAAGGGGGTCGGGGGAACGGGGGCTGGAGTGGTGGGCGGTGAATGCGCATCCCGGCGGCGGGCTCCCGCTGCGACGGAGACGCTCGCGATCTCGAGGGCGAGGCCGCCCATGCCCAGGAGGATCGGGGTGTCGACGCCGTCCTCGGTGTCGCAGATCTGCACCGTCTCCTTCCCGACCTTCTCGGCCCGGCACTGCCACCCGGTGGCGTCGTCCATGTGCCAAAGGACGGCATACCCGAGCACGGCGAATCCGGAGACCATCAGGAGGACCTGCAGGGTTCGAGCTAACGGCGACATGGTCCGCACCCTAGCGGTCAGGTGCGCGCCGCGCAGCCGCCGACGATTGCCCACCCTGACCTGGGAGCCGGTCGGCTGGCCGACATCTGGGTCGTTTAGGCGCGTGGAACGGGGCACAAGCAGAAGTCGGCGTAGGGAGGCTGACATGCGATCGGTGGAGAAGGCCGCGTCGCTCGGCATGGGCATGCTGAGCGGCGCGCTGGCGGCAGCGCTCTTCAAGCGGGTCTGGACGCTGGTGTCCGGCCAGGACGACGCGCCGGATGCCGGCGACCTCGACCGCGGCTGGAAGGAGGTCCTCGTCGCCGCCGCGGTGCAGGGCGCGATCTTCGGCCTGATCAAGGCCGCCGTGCATCGCGCGGGCGCGCGCACCTTTCACAGCAGAGCGGACGGAAGCCGTACGAAGCGCTGACGAGCGGCGGCCCCGGCCCGGCTTGGCGAAGGTCTGAGGAAACCATGGTCTCGAATGTTCCTGCCGCCGGTGGACCATCACGAGCCGATGACCTGTCACCGCATAGCGTGACATTGATACGTACAACCTGATTTCAGCTGGGGAACGACTCTATGTCTGACTTCTGGGAGCTCAAACATCGGCTGAGGGACGCGGTCAACGCTCATGACCTGGATGCGATCCTCGACTGTTACAGCCCGGACGCCGTCTACGTGACGCCTTCCGGCGTCGCCGAAGGGCGGGACCAGATCGCCTGGCTGTACGAGCAGTTCTTCAGGGGTTTCCCGGACTTCCATCACTCGGCGTGGTACGAGTACGGCGAACTCGACAACCCCGCGGTGACCGAATGGACGTACACGGGCACCCACACAGGCCCCTTCCTGCTGCCGGACGGGTATGAGGTGCTCGGGACGGGCCGCCGCATCACCCTCCGCGCCTGCTGCGCCATCCTTGTCGAGAACGACAAGATCGTCACGCATCGCGAGTACTACGACCAGCTCGAACTGTTCAGCCAGCTCGGCTTCGAGCTCGCGCAGCGCACGCCTTCGGCCACGTAGCGGAGTTCCGCGCGCCCCGACCGGCGACCCGGCCGGGGCGCGCGCTCATGGCTGTGGCGCGTTCTCTCCGGGCCGTTCCATGGAACCATCAATCCACCAATTGAAAATTTCTGCAATTTGCTACATGATGGTTCTCGCATGTTCTGAATCGATCTTGGCCCAGGAGTTAAGTGGTGAGTGAGTCCTTCTCTGCCGCGGTCAGGGAGCGCGTCCACCAGGCACACGCGGCGCTGGAGGCGGCCCGCCTGGGCGACGACGCCGACGAACGCATGCGGGCCGAGGCCGCATGGGAGGACGCGCGGCGCTTCGCCCAGCGGCACGGCGTGCCGCTCGACGAGGAGGCGCCCGGGCCCGGGGGAGAGCCCGCGCTGTGAAGTCCGTGCCGCTGTACCAGGCCAAGGCGGAGATGTTCCGGCTGCTCGGCCACCCGGTGCGGATCCGGGTGCTGGAACTGCTGAGCGAGCGTCCGATGCCCGTACGCGACCTGCTGACCGCGATCGACGTGGAGGCGACCGGGCTGTCGCAGCATCTGGCCGTCCTGCGCCGCTCGGGCATGGTGACCGCGCAGCGTGAAGGGCCGACCGTGGTCTACGCCCTGGCCGGCGGGGGCGTCGCCAACCTGCTGGTGGCCGCGCGCACCCTGCTGACCCAGATGCTCGTCGGCCGGAACGAGCTGCTGAACGAACTGCTCGCGGAGGCCGGAGCCCCGTGAGCGATCTGATCCTCTCGGGCTGGGCCCGGGTGCGCTCGGTGCTGCCCGAGCGCGCCGAACTGGCCGCGATGGGCCGTCGTCCGCGCCGCGACCTGCTGGCCGGGCTGACCGTAGCGATCGTGGCGCTGCCGCTGGCGCTCGGGTTCGGCATCTCCTCCGGCATGGGCGCCGAGGCCGGGCTGGCCACCGCGGTGATCGCGGGTGCGCTCGCGGCCGTCTTCGGCGGCTCGGGCCTGCAGGTGTCCGGGCCGACCGGCGCGATGACCGTGGTGCTGGTGCCGATCGTGCACGCGTACGGCGCGTCCGGCGTGCTGATGGTCGGCCTGATGGCGGGGCTGATGCTGATCGCGCTCGCCCTGGCCCGCGCGGGCCGGTACATGGCGCTGGTCCCGGCCCCGGTGGTCGAGGGCTTCACCGTCGGCATCGCCTGCGTGATCGGCCTGCAGCAGATCCCCTCCGCGCTGGGCGTGCCCACCCCGGAGGGTGACAAGGTCGTCGTGCTGGCCTGGCGCGCCGTCCAGGAATTCGCCGGCGACCCCCGCTGGTGGCCGCTCGTCCTCGCGGTGGCGGTGGCGGGGGTGATCCTGGCGGGTGCGCGCCGGTGGCCCACCGTGCCGTTCTCCCTGCTGGCGGTGGCGGCCGCCACCGTGGCGGCCGAACTGGGCGGCCTGCCGGTCGGCAGGATCGGTGAGCTCCCGGCCGGTCTGCCCGCCCCGTCGCTGTCCTTCCTCGACCTCTCCGAGCTCGGCACGCTGCTCGGCCCGGCGGTCGCCGTCGCCGCGCTGGCGGCGCTGGAGTCGCTGCTGTCGGCCTCGGTGGCCGACGGCATGAGCGTCAACCACCGCCACGACCCCGATCGGGAGCTGTTCGGCCAGGGCGTGGCCAACCTGCTGGCGCCGCTGTTCGGCGGCGTGCCCGCCACCGGCGCCATCGCCCGCACCGCGGTCAACGTGCGCGCCGGTGCCACCTCCCGGCTGGCCGCCCTCGCCCACGCCGCCATCCTGGCCGTCATCGTCTACTCCGCCGCCGGCCTGGTCGCCCGCATCCCGCTGGCGGCGCTGGCGGGCGTGCTGCTGGCCACCTGCGTCCGCATGGTCGAGGTCGGCTCGGTCAAGGCCATCGTCTCCTCCACCCGCGGCGACGCCGTCGTCCTGGTGCTGACCGCGCTGGCCACCGTCGCGCTCGACCTGGTCGCCGCGGTGATCGTCGGGCTCGTCGTGGCCGGGGCGCTGGCCCTGCGGGCCGTCGCCCGCCACGCCCGCCTGGACGAGATGCCGCTGCGCCCCGACCTGCCCGGCGACCACACCGAGCAGGAACACGCCCTGCTGGCCGAGCACATCATCGCCTACCGCCTCGACGGGCCGCTGTTCTTCGCCGCCGCCCACCGCTTCCTGCTGGAACTGACGGAGGTCGCCGACGTCTCGGCCGTGATCCTGCGCATGTCCCGGGTCACCACCGTCGACGCCACCGGCGCGCTGGTACTCGGCGACGCCATCGACCGCCTCGAGCGCCGCGGCATCACCGTCTACGTCTCCGGCATCCGCGACAACCACCACCAGCCCCTGCACGCGCTCGGCGTCATCGCCCGTCTCGACGCGGCGGGCCGCGTCCTCGCCACCACGCCCGAGGCCATCGCCGCCGCCCGCGACCACCTCCACCGGTCCGGGCTGCTCACCGCCCAGGACGGCGCGAGGCGGGAGCCCGCCGCCGACGGGCACCATCGGTGAGCGCGGTTCGCTCGCGGCAAACGGCCGGAACGCCGGGGAATGGGTCAAGCCATCGAAGATCCGCGAGCTGCGATGACGTGGAGTGCCCAGATTAGAGTCAAGTGCCTGGACACGCCGGAAGCCGGGCCGCACGCTGAATCACGTGGGCCGCCCCCGACCGGCACGGGTGCCGGAGGACATCGGCAGTGGGCGGCCACAGAGATCCAGAATCGCACCAGCTGCCCTCCTCCGGGAGGGCGAGGAAGCAGAACCATCCACAGTTCGCCTTCACGGGGATCGGCTCGTCCTGAGCCATCCCGGGGCCCGTTCCACCGGCCGGCCGCATGGCCGCCGGGACAGCGTCCGCTCCAGGAAGGAGACGGAGATGCACGCAAGGAATCTGCTCTTCGCCAGTCCGCTGATCGCCGCCCTCATGGTGGGGCCGGTCGAAACCGCGCAAGCCACAGCCGTTCCGGCGCCCGTGAGCGCCGACATCCAGGCGACCTCGAAGGCCGCGCCGCCCACCTGCACGCGCAGCTTCAAGGGCGAGCCGAGGCGACTGTGCACGACCGGCTTCAACGACGGCTTCAGCCACGGAGTGAAGTCGTGCAAGCCGACGCTCCGTAGCCGCCTCTCGCCCCAGCTGCAGGACGCCGTGTACATGCACGGCTACAACGCCGGATTCAGCGCGGGCAAGGCCACGTGCTGACCGCTGCGGCACAGGGGGTCGTGAACCTGTGAGGTTCGCGGACTGAACGGATCGGGCCTGTCCCGGAGTCGGGCGGGCCCGCTTCGCCGCGTCCGGACACCCTCACGAGGGCCCTTCCTCCGGGAAGTGGCAGGCGACGCGGTGGTCCGCGCCGGCCAGCCGCGGCTCCTCGGCGGCGCACCGCTCCCGCGCCTTCCAGCAGCGGGTACGGAACCGGCAGCCCGACGGCGGGTCGGCCGGGCTGGGCACGTCACCGGGGAGTGTGATCCGCCGCCGCGAACCGCGTTCCGACGGATGCGCGATCGGCACGGCCGAGATGAGCGCCCGGGTGTACGGATGGGCGGGCCGGGCGAAGACGTCGTCCCGCTCGCCCTCCTCCACGATCCGGCCCAGATACATGATCGCGACCCGGTCGCACAGGTGCCGCACCACCGACAGGTCGTGCGAGATGAACAGGTACGCGACACCGAGCGTGCGCTGCAGGTGAGCCAGCTGGTTGACGACCTGCGCCTGGATCGAGACGTCCAGCGCCGAGACGGGCTCGTCCAGCACCAGCACGCGCGGGTCGAGCGCCAGCGCCCTGGCGATGCCGACCCGCTGGCGCTGCCCGCCGGAGAACTCGTGCGGATAGCGGTTGGCGTGGCCGGGCGGCAGGCCCACGAGCTCCAGCAGCTCGCCCACCCGCTCCCGGCCGCCGTCGCGGTAGCGGCGGCGCGTGCGCAGCGGCTCGGCGACGATCTCGTGGACGGTCATCCTCGGCGACAGCGACGAGTACGGGTCCTGGAAGACGATCTGGATCTCGCCGCGCAGCGGGCGCAGCTCGGCCTGCGACAGGCGGGCCAGGTCGCGCCCGCCGTACAGGATGCGGCCGGAGGTGGGGTCGGTGAGGCGGACGACGAGCCTGCCCGTGGTGCTCTTGCCGCAGCCCGACTCGCCGACCAGCCCGAGCGTGCGGCCGGGCCACAGCGCGAGGTCGACGCCGTCGACGGCACGCACCACCGCCCTCCCGCGCCCGCGCGCCGGATAGTGCTTGACCAGGCCCTCGACGGCCAGCACGGGCTCGCTCACACCGGCTCCTCGCGCAGATGGCAGGCGGACACGTGGCCCCCGGCCGCCGCGACCCGCTCGGGACGGCTCGTCCGGCAGACCGTACGTCCGGCGCCCAGCGCGCAGCGCGGCTCGAAGGCGCAGCCGGGCGGCGGCGCCAGCAGGTCGGGTGGGCTGCCCTGGATCGGCGTCAGATCACCCGGCGCGGTCGCCGGGGCTGGCCGGCCGGCCAGCAGGCCGCGCGTGTAGGGGTGGCGGGGCGTGGTGAACACCTGGTGGACGTCGCCGTGCTCGACGACGCGGCCCGCGTACATGACCGCGACCCGGTCGGCCAGCTCGGCGACCACGCCGAGGTCGTGCGTGATGAGCACCGCCGCCGCGCCGGTCTCCCGCCGAGCCGTGTCGAGCAGGCCGAGCACCTGGGCCTGGACGGTGACGTCCAGTGCGGTGGTCGGCTCGTCGGCGATGAGCAGGTCGGGACGGTTGGCCACGGCCATCGCGATCATCGCGCGCTGGAGCATGCCGCCGGAGTACTCGTGCGGGTGCCGTCCGTACCGGCGGGCGGGGTCGGCGACGCCGACGGAGGCCAGCAGCTCCAGCACGCGGGCCCGCACGGCCGCGCGGCCGAGGCGCGGCTGGTGCAGCCGGACGGCCTCGGCGATCTGGACGCCGACCGGCACGACCGGGTTGAGCGCCGTCATCGGGTCCTGGAAGATCATCGCGATGCGGCCGCCGCGGATCCGGCGCAGCCGGCGCGCGGGCAGCGTCAGCAGCTCCTCGCCGTCGAAGCGGACGCTGCCGCGTGTCACCCGCCCCGGCGGACGGACCAGGCCGAGCACCGACATCGCGGTGACGCTCTTGCCCGAGCCGGACTCGCCGACCACGCCGAGGATCTCGCCGCGTCCGACCCGCAGGCTGACTCCGTCGACGGCGCGCACCACGCCGTCGTCGGTGGGGAACTCGACGGCGAGGTCGTCGACGGCGAGCAGCGGCCTCACGAGCGGGCTCCCTTCGGGTCGACGGCGTCGCGCAGGCCGTCGCCGACGAAGTTGACGGCCAGGACGGTCAGCGCGATGGCGAGGCCGGGCGGCAGCCACAGCCACGGCATCGTCTGGATGAGGGTGAGGTTCTGCGCGTCGGTCAGCATGTTGCCCCAGCTCGCCTGCGGCGGCTGCACGCCCAGCCCGAGGAAGGACAGCACCGCCTCCAGCAGGATCAGCTGCGCCACCAGCAGTGTGCCGACCACCGCCACCTGCGGCAGGACGGCGGGCAGCACGTGCCGGCCGATCACCGTGGGCCTGCCCGCGCCGAACGCGCGCGCCGCCTGGACGTACTCCCGCTCGCGCAGCGACAACGTCAGCCCGCGCACCACACGGCAGGCGGTCGGCCAGTTGCCCGCGGCGAAGACGAGCACGAGCATCGCGGTGCTCGGCCCGAACACGCCCGCCAGGACCACGACGACGACCAGCGACGGGAACGACAGCACCACGTCGGCCGCGCGCATGACGACGGCGTCGACCGGCCCGCCGAACATCCCGGCCAGCGCGCCGAGCAGCGTGCCGAGGGCGACCGCCGCCAGCGCCGACAGCAGGCCCACCAGCAGGGAGACGCGGCCCGCGTGCACGAGCCGGGCGAACACGTCACGTCCGGAGGAGTCGGTGCCGAGCAGGTGCGCGGCCGAGGGCGGCTCGCGGAAGGCCGCCAGATCGACCGCGTTCGGGTCGTGCCCGGCCACCAGCGGCGCGGCCAGCGCCAGCAGGCCGACGCAGGCGAGGAACACCGCTCCGGCGCGCGCCATCCGGTTGCGCAGGAAGCGCCGCGCGGCCGGCGCGGCCGGCGAGCGCGGGACGGCGGGACGGACGGCCGTCACGACAGACTGATCCTCGGGTCGGCCGCCGCGTAGAGCAGGTCGGCGGCGAGGTTGCAGACCAGGACGAGCAGCGCCACGAACATCGCGAACCCGATCACCACCGGGTAGTCGAGCATGCCGACCGAACTGACGGCGAGCTGCCCCATGCCCGGCCACGAGAAGACCTGCTCCAGGGCGACCGCACCGGCCAGCAGCTGCGGGACGGAGATCATCACGACGGTGACGAGCGGGACGAGCGCGTTGCGCAGCGCGTGCCGCACCAGCACCCGGGCCGGGCCGGCGCCCTTGGCCTCGGCCGTGCGCACGTAGTCGGCGCCGAGCTCGGCCAGCAGCCCGGCGCGCACGTACCGGGTGAAAGGCCCCGCGATGGACAGCCCGAGGACGGCCGCGGGCAGCACCAGGTGGGCCGACACGTCGGCGGCGCCACCGCCGCCCGGCGTGGACATGCCGGAGGACGGCGTCCAGCCGAGCTTGAGCGAGAACAGGTAGATCGTGGCGATGCCCAGGAAGAAGCTGGGCACCGAGACCGTGCCGAGGCTCGCGACGGTGGTGGCGTAGTCGATCGCGGTGTTGCGCCGGGTCGCGGCCACCGTGCCCGCCGCCACGGCGAGGACGAGGCCGATCGCCAGGGCCGTGCCCATCAGCAGGACGGTCGGCCCCATCCGCTCGCCGAGCACCTCGGCCACCGGGCGGCGGCTGACGAACGAGTAGCCGAGGTCGCCGCCCAGCGCGTCGCGCAGCCAGATGCCGTACGTGACCGGCAACGGCTGGTCGAGGCCGAGTTCGGCGCGCTTGGCGGCGAGGAAAGCCGGGCCGCCGGCGGCCAGCTGCTCGGGGTCGACCATCATCAGGACCGGGTCGCCCGGCGCGGCGCGCACCAGGAGGAACACGCCGACGCTGATGAGCAGGAAGACGGCAGCACCGGTCAGCAGCCGGCGCAGGAGGTAGGAGAGCATCAGCCGGCCAGGGTCCACTCGTCGGCGTTCCAGAAGCCGGCCGTGAAGTCGCCGCCGCCTCGGAAGCCGCGCAGCCGCGCGCTGGTGGCCCACAGGGTGTCGGGGTTGTACAGCCACAGGTACGGGACCTGGGCGTTGTCCTTGCGGGCCGCCTCCCGGTAGAGCTCGGCGCGCCGGTCGTGGTCGGTGAGGGCGTCGGCGCGGGTGGTGAGGGCATCGAGCGACGTATCGCAGAAATTGCTGATATTGCCCCCGACGGGGTAAAAATCGGTGCAACCGAGGATCATCGCGCTGGCCGAGGGGTCCACGGCGTAGCCCCCGCCCCCGAACAGCGCCAGGTCGAACGTCCGCTTCTGGTACGACTCCAGCAGCTCGGCCGCCTGCACCTGGCGGAGCTCGACCGCCATGCCCGCGGCGCTCAGCGCGCCCTGCACCACCGTGGCCGTCGTGTCGCGGTCGCGCTGGCCGGGGATCCACGACAGCGTCACCTTCTCGCCGGCCCGCCAGCCCGCCTCGGCCAGCAGCGCGCGGGCCCTGGCCGGGTCGTGGGCGTACTCCTCCAGAGTGCCGGGCAGCGCCCACGGGGTGACGAAAGAGGAGTTCTGCACCCGGCCCCGGCCCGCCAGGAGCTTGGCGACGAGCGCCTCGCGGTCGATCGCGTGCAGCATGGCCCGACGTACCCGCGGGTCGGCGAAGCGGCGGTCGCTCAGGTCGACCGCGATCCTGATGAAGCCGGGGCTCGGCCTCGCCGACACGGTGACGCCCTCGAACTGCTCCACCACCGGCAGGTCGGTGGGGGAGATCTGGACGAGGTCCATCTCGCCGGTGCCGAGCTGCGCGGTCGCCGCGTCGGAGCCGACGGGCCGCAGGAAGATCCTGGGGATCGCGACGGGCTTGCGGTAGTGCGGGTTGGCGGCCAGCTCGACGTACTGGTCGGTCTTGTGCCGTACGAAGACGTACGGGCCCATGCCGACCGTCGGGGCGGAGAAGAAGGCGTGGCCCGCGATCTCGTGCACCGGCACTCGCCCGAGCACGTGCTCGGGCAGGATGAACGCGAACGGGCCGGCGAGCAGGCTGAGGAAGCCGACGTTCGGCCTGGCCGGTCTGATGACGAACGTGGTGTCGTCGGGCGCCTCGAAGGCGGCGCCGGCCAGTTTGCCGGCCATCGCGCTGCCGCTCCTCGGGTCGGCCAGCAGCCGGTAGGTGAACAGGACGTCGCCGCTGCCGAACGGCGTGCCGTCGCTCCACCTCAGGCCGGGGCGCAGGTGGAAGGTGATCCGGTCGGCCGCGACCTCCCAGCGTTCGGCCAGGCGCGGCACGTAGGCGTAGGTGTCGTCGACGGTCAGCAGGTTGTCGAAGATCAACGTCATGACCTGCTGGTCGGGGCCGCTCGGCGGATCGAGCGGGGAGAAGCGCTTCGGCTTCTGGTACAGGTGGATGTGCATCGCGTGCTGTGGCGACCCCTGGGCCGGGATGGCGTTCGGGTCGGAGCAGGCCGCGACGAGCATGAGGACGGCCACGACGGGCGCGCCTGCCGGCCGGTACGGCATGGGCCCTCACCACCTGTGACTACGGAACGCTGCTGACTGCTACGCAGCGTAGTGATCGCCGGTGGGGCGGGCGAGTGGCGGCGAGGTGACACCAGGCTGCCTGCCCGTTCCGGCGTGAGCGCGCCGGAACGGGCGACCTGGCTCAGCCGGGGCAGCCGACCTCGATGCCGCCGGTGCACTCCTGCCCGGTGAGCGGGCTCTCACCGACGTAGCCGCGGTCGGGGTTGCGCCGGCCTTCCTCGCCACGGTGGCGCCGGCCTTCCTCGCCACGGTGGCGCCGGCCTTCTTCGCCACGGTGGCGCCGGGCGGCGCATTCCTCGGAGTGCCTGCCGCGCTCGCACGGAGGCGCGTAACCGGTTGCGGTGGTGGCGGCCTGCTGGGCCGCGAAGGTGGGGGCGATCGATGTCACCGCGGGAGCGGCGATCAGCGAGGCCGTCAGCGCGCACGTAGCCAGAGCGGTGGATACCTTGATCATGAGCTATCACCTGGTGCCCGGTCGTGTGATGGAAACGCCGATGCGGCCGCGTCAGGCGTTCCTTCAACGTAGATGCGGGGGGCGGAAGTAGTCCGTCCGGCGGGTGCAAAGCGTCACCCAGGAATAGATTTGCGGCGCTATGTCTTGCCAGGTCCCTTTGAAAACTCGGCAATGTCCTTTCGGAGAGTGACCATGCCCTCACGCACCCATCTGTACGACCTGCTGGTCTCGACGATCTTCACCGAGGGACTCGACGAGATGGACCTGTGAGCGCTGGGCTTCAGCGCCACCTGGATCAAGGGCGCGGACCTCGACGCCCTTCACCTCGACGCCGCCACCCGGACCCCGTGCCACCTGCGCGAGATCCTCGACCGCGCCATCGACGACGGGTCGTCCTGGGTGGCGGAGGTCAACGGCTGGGTGGGCGTCGTGCCGGGGCATGGCTCCGATGAAAGCCTGCGCTCGATCTCCGAAGGCGGCCGCGAGGTCCTCGGCCTGCGCATGGACATCAGCGGCCGCGAGCACTTCACGTACGCCCGAGACGGCCGCGTGCTCGTCGCCTTCGAGCCGCACCAGCCGGACGAGCGCTCCGGCGACGACCCGCACGTGCTCGACCACCTGATGCACGGACTTCGCTTCGAGCTGAGCATCGACGACCCCGGCGATCTCGTGGAGGCGCCCGAGAGCATCAGTTCGACGCTGGCGCTGATCGGCCGCGTCACGGGCACCGACATGGCCGCCGACTGGTTCCTGGCCCGGCATTCCAGCTTCCGTGGCCGGTCGTGCGCTGGTCAAGTAGCGGTCGGCGTCGGCGGTTCGGAGCCGATCTTCACGTGGAGCTTCTGTCGGGCCGGGGGACGACCATGACGGGGCGGTGGGTGTGGTGCAGGGTGGCCATCGCGACGCTGCCGGTGAGGATCTCCCGGGACGCCGAGCGCCCGCGTGATCCGACGACCACCGCGGCCGCGCCACGGGTACGGGCGCACACGCGGAGTTCGTCGGCCACGGCCCGTCCGTGCATGACGCGCCTGCCGGCGACGGTCACCCGCTCGACGGTGAGGCCCTCGGCCGGCGGCGGGCTGTCCTCAGGCGACGCGCCGTCCACGGACACGACGATCAGCTCCCGTCCCGCGAACAGCCGCGCCGCGGCCCTGAGGGCCTCCTCGGCGCCGGCCGAGCCGTCCCAGCCGACGATCACCGGCCCGCCGGCCAGCGGCGCCTGCTCGGTCGTCAGCAGAGGATGCGGCACGACGAGGACCGGGCGGGGCGTGTAATGGACGACCGTGTCCGAGACGCTTCCCAGGATCGCCTGGGTGCCGCCCAGTCCGCGGGAGCCGACCAGCACGACGTCGGCGTCCACTTCCTGGGCGAGTTGCGCGAAGTACAGCCCTTCGCCGCCGTAGGTGCGGCGCACCAGCGGCTCGGCGTCCCATCCGGCGGTGCGCGCCAGCCTGGCGCCTCTGTCGGCGAGCCGGTGGGCCTCGGCCTCCCCCTCGCGTTCGATCGCCTCGATGAAGCCGGAGATGTCGGCGCGGCCCGTCCACAGCCGGCGGCGCAGGCTCTCGCTGGCGAACGGCGGGGTCCACAGGTGGGTGATCCACACGTGGGCCCGCGGGAACAGCGCCGCACCGGCGTCGATCGCCGCGGCGGCCGCGGGGGAACCGTCATAGCCCACGATCACGTCCATCGCCATCCTGAACCTCCCACCGATGCCGGCACCGTCGAACCGGGTGTGCCCGCGGCGGAGCGACCGCCACCCGCTCCGCGGAGGGCTTGACCTGCGCACATGAAGGCGTAGGCCAAGCCTCTGCCTGCCGTTGGCGTCAGCGGGGGAGGAGGCCCTGGGCGAGGGCGGTGGTGACGGCGGCGGTGCGGTCGGACACGCCGAGCTTGCCGAAGATCCGCAGCATGTGCGTCTTGACGGTGGTCTCGCTGATGAACAGCCGTCTGCCGATCTCGGCGTTGGTGAGACCCTCGGCCACCAGCGACAGCACCTCGGCCTCCCGCGGCGACAGCGCCACCGTGGACGGCGCCCGCATCCGGCTGACGAGCCTGGAGGCCACCGACGGCGACAGCACGGTCTCGCCGCGCGCCGCCGCCGCGATGGCGGCCACCAGGTCCGCACGGGAGGTGTCCTTGAGCAGGTAGCCGGCCGCCCCCGCCTCGACCGCCCGGACGATGTCCTGGTCGTTCTCGTACGTGGTGAGCACCACGATGCGGGTCTCAGGACGGTCCGCCAGGATGCGCGCCGTCGCGCTCACCCCGTCGCCGCCGCGCATCCGCAGGTCCATGAGGACGACGTCAGGCCGCAGCTCGGCCGCGCGCACCACCGCCTCGTCGCCGGATCCGGCCTCGCCGGCCACCTCCAGCCCCGCCTCGGACTCCAGCATGCCCAGCAGCCCCTCACGGACCACCGGGTGGTCGTCGACGATCATCACGCGGATGGCGCTCATTCACAGTTCCTTGTCCGGTATGAAGATCTCGAGTGTGGTGCCCCCACCGGGCACGCCGTCGACGCGCAGCACGCCGCCCGCCTGTTCCACCCGGGTGCGCATCGCGCGCAACCCGTACCCGTCGTGTCCCTGCGCGGGGGACAGGCCGGCGCCGTCGTCCATGATCCGCAGCGCCACCTCGCGGTCACCGTACTCCAGTTCGACGCGCACCCGCGACGCGCGCGCGTGCTTGCGTACGTTCGATAGGCCCTCCTGGACGGCGCGGACCAGCACCACGTCGACCGGCGGCGGCAGCGCGCGGGACGTCCCGCGCGTCTCGAACCCGCTCGCGAGGCCGGTCTCCTCGCCGAGCCGCGCGGTCAGCCTGTTGAGTGCGTCCGCCAGCGTCGAGCCGTCCAGCGGCGCGGGCGCGAGCGCCGCGATCAACGCCCGCGCCTCGGACAGGTTCTCCCTCGCGGTCCGTACGGCGAGCTTCAGGTGCCGGGACGGGTCGGGCTGCGCCTGCGCCGCCTGCACGAGCATGATGATGCTGGTGAACCCCTGGGCGAGGGTGTCGTGGATCTCGCCCGCCAGCCGCTCCCGCTCGGCCAGGGCGCCGCGCTCCGCCGACAGCCTGGCCACCTCGGCCCGGCTGTCCTCCAGTTCCTTGATGAGACGGGCCCGCTCGGAGCTCTGGGTGATGATCCGTCCGATCCAGAAGCCGAACAGGGCCGCGAACGCGACCTGCGACACCGCGATCGCGGTCATCACCAGCAGCGCCGTCGCGTCGCGGGCGAACACCAGGGTCAGCAGCGGAGGCGTGAAGGCCAGCGCGGCGGCGACGACCAGCGCCCGCCGGTACGGCGCCGCGATGAAGCACTGCGGGTACAGGCCGAAGAGCACGAGGTTGGCGACGGGGTCCAGGTAGGCGGCGACCGCGAACAGCAGCACCAGCAAGGCGAAGTAGAGGCCGGTGCGCCGCGCCGAAGCGCAGCGGATCGCCGGGCGGCCGAGGACGTAGTACAGCGGCAGGAGCGCCAGCAGGAGCCCGGCGGCCGCCCAGGCGGACGGCAGGGCGGGATCGCTGAGGACGGCGAAGAGCGCGGAGGCGAGCACGGTGAAGACGAGCACCGCCTCCCACGTGGCCGCGTGGTTCCACGCGTCGGCCCCGGCCGCGCCGCCTGGGCCGCCGCCGGGGCCGCACGGGGGTGCTAACCGTCCCTGCGGTTCTTCCACGTGAACGTCATGAGACACAGCAGCAAGCCTCCGACGACCCAGGCCGACAGGACAAGGGCCACGCGCGCCAATTCGTACGATCCGGTCAGCTCCAGGATCGCCATCTCGTCGCCGAGGAACACCGACCGGAACCCCTGGCACATCCACTTCAGCGGGAAGACCGAGGCGAAACCGATCAGCCAGTCTGGCAGCTGGGTGGCGGGGATGTACACACCGGAGGCGAACTGCAGCACCACGAACGGCAGCGTCACGATCGCGGCCGCGCTCTTGCTCGACCGGGGGACGCTGCTCATCGCGATCCCGAGCAGCGACGAGCCCGTGACGCCGAGCAGGAACACCCAGACGAACGTGAACCAGTCGACGGGGTCCGACGGGAGCCGCAGGCCGAACAGCGTCAGGCTGATCACGAGCAGGATCGCGACCTCCAGCACGGCCACGACGATCACGCTGCCGATCTTGCCGATGAAGTAGGCGACGGGCGGCATCGGCGTGCCCGCCAGCCGCTTGAGCGTCCCCTCGTCGCGCTCCACGGCGATGGAGACACCGAGGTTCTGGAAGCTCGCGCTCATGACGCCCGCGCCGATCAGCCCGGCCGCGTACACCTGGGAGAACGAGATGCCGGTGCCCTCGAAGACGCCGTCGAAGATCGATCCGAAGATCACCAGCAGGATGATCGGGAAGGCGAACGTGAAGACGACCGCCGTCCGCTCCCGGAAGAACAGGAGCGTCTCCAGCCGGGCGCGGGACAGGCCCACCCTGAGCGTGGACGGTAACCGCATCGGCGGGGCGGTCGCGGCGGGGGCTGCGGTGCCGGACTGGGTCACGGGGTCTCCTCGATCAGGCTCAGGTAGACGTCTTCCAGGGTGGGGCGGGTCACGGTCAGCTCGGGGACCTCGCCGTCGAAGCGCTCGGCCAGCTCGATCACCGTCCTGGACGGGATGCCGGTGCGTACGCTTCTGCGCTCGCCGTTCTCCCGCCACGACACGGTGGCCTGGCCGCCGGTCCGTCCGCCCAGCGAGTGCGGGTCGCCCTGCGCGACGACCTGCCCGCGGGCGACCACGGCGACGCGGTCGGCGAGCGCCTCGGCCTCGTCCAGGTAGTGGGTGGTGAGCAGGATCGTGGTGCCGCCGTCGGACAGGCCCGAGATCAGCTCCCAGAACGCCCTGCGCGCCGCGGGGTCGAACCCCGTGGTCGGCTCGTCGAGGAACAGCAGCTGGGGACGGCCCACGATGCCGAGCGCCACGTCGAGCCTGCGCCGCTGGCCGCCGGACAGCGCCCGTACCCTGCTGCGCTCCTTCTCCCGCAGGCCGACCCGGTCCATCACCTCGTCCGGGTCCATGGGCGCGGGGTAGTAGCCGGCGAAGTGGGTCACCAGCTCCCGTACGGTGGCCTCGGGCTTGTCGTCGGCGTTCTGCGTCACGATGCCGATCCGTGAGCGCCACTCGCGCGTCGCCTGCCCCGGGTCGACGCCGAGCACGCTCACCTCGCCGCCGTCCCGGCGGCGGTGGCCCTCGAGGATCTCGACCGTGGTCGACTTGCCCGCGCCGTTCGGCCCGAGCACGGCGAAGACCTCTCCCGGTTGGATGTCCAGGTCGATGCCGCGCACCGCCCGCACCTCGCCGTAGCTCTTGGTGAGCCCGCGAACCTTGATCGCTGTCATGCCTCAACGATCTCGTCCGGCGGCGGACGGCGGCACCAACGACCGGTGGACCGCTATGTCCTCCTTTCGGAGGACATAGCGTTCTGCCTCAGTCCTCCCACCAGCGCAGGACGCGGAGCGCGCGGAGGGTGTTCCAGTGGCTCGGCCTGCCCACGCCGTCCTCGAACGCGAAGTGGACGCGCCCCGGATGTACCCGGTCGAGCAGCCAGCGGCCGTCGGGCTGCTGGCGCGAGCGGACGACCTCCATCGCCTCCGCCGCCCGGGGATCGGGCGCGGCCCCCGACCGCCTGAAGTAGTCGAGCGCCCGCAGCACGTCGTGACGCCAGTAGTACGGGAAGGCGAAGTCGAGGAACGTCGCGTCGGCGACCTCGCCGGTGCTGAGGCGGCGGAACAGGCCGCGCTCGAGCAGGTAGTCCTCTCCGGCGCGCCGCGCCTCCCGCACCTCGGGGGAGGAGCCGGCCGCCTGCTCGTAGGCGAGCAGCCCCTCCAGCACGTTGATCGTCGTGTCGAACGACGAGCGCACGGAGCCGTTCTCCGCCTCGCAGTTCCATCCGCCGTCGGCGAGCCGCTCGCCGAGGATCCGCTCCACGAGCGGCGAGACGTCCACGCCGAAGTAGGCGCCGGTCTCGATCGTCCTGCCGTTGATGCACGGCTCGACCTCGCCGTCGAAGTACCGCTGCCCGGCGTGCTCCCAGCGGCCGTTCTCCGCGACGAGCGCGATGGCCCGGCGCGCCTGCTCCGACGCCGGGTCGAGCCCGAGGATCTGCAGGGTCTGCAGGGTGTGCATGGTCGCCGTCCAGGGCTGGCCCGGTTCGCCGCCGGTGTAGGAGGCAGGGAAGCAGGCGCCGCCCTCCCACAGGCCGTCGGATCCCTGGAGGGCCAGCAGGCGTGCGCCCCAGCCCTCGTGCGCCACGCGCGCCCGCTCGGCGGCGACCACGTCAGGCGGGGCGTCGGCGAGGTCGCGCAGGGCCTGCCAGCGGATGGCAGGGTCGGACCGCAGCAGTTCGTCGATCACGTCCACCACCGCACCCTACGTAAACCGGGCGGCCTGTTCCAGGGGTTCAGCGCCGTTCCTGGCCTGTCCCGTGGTGACGGACGGCGAGGGCGGAGCCGTTCCCGTTCCCGCTCTGGTGGCTCGCGAGCGGAAGGCGGACGACGAAGCGGGCGCCGCGGTCGCTGTCCTGGATGGTGAGCGTGCCTCCGTGGCTCTCGGCGATCTGCCGGGCGATGGGCAGACCGAGCCCGACGCCGCCCGCGTCGCGGCTGCGGGCGGTGTCCAGCCGGGTGAACCGGCCGAAGACCGTCTCGCGCTGATCGGCGGCGATCCCGGAGCCGTCGTCGAGGACCTCGATCTCGGCGACGTCCCCACGGCGGTCGGGCTCGCCGCAGCGCAGGGTGACCGTGACCGTGGACGCCGCGTGCCGCTGGGCGTTGCGCAGCAGGTGGGCGAGCATCTGGCGCAGATGCGACCCGTCGCCCATCACGGTGAGGCCCGGCATCAGGTGCTGGACGACCTCCCTGTCCTGGTGGCCGCGCAGCTCGTCGGCCACGAGCCCGGCGAGCTCCACCGGCCGGCGCTCGTGCGGCGTGCCCGCGTCCAGGCGGGCGAGCGTCAGCAGGTCGGACGCGATCGACTGGAGCCGTTCGACGCTCGGCATGACGGCGTGGCACAGCAGCAGGGGGTCGACGTCCTCCGGCGCCATGAGGGCGTCCTCCAGCTGGGCGCGGATGGCGGTGACCGGCGTGCGCAGCTCGTGGGAGGCGTCTGAGCAGAACCGCCGCTGCCGCTCCAGCGCGTCCTCCAGCCGGTTCAGCGTCTCGTTGACGCTCTCCGCGAGCCGGCGGATCTCGTCGTCCGGCTTGGGTACGGGCACGCGGCGGCCCAGGTCGAAGCTGCGGTAGTGGTCGAGCTGAGCCCTGATGGCCTCGACGGGGCGCAGTGAGCGGATGACCGTGTGCCGCGCTCCCCACGCGACGGCGCCGGTGAACACGACGGTCCCGGCGAGCAGGATCGCGGCCACCAGCGGGTAGGCGTAGAACGGCAGCGTGGGCGCGGCGCTGTAGATCGTCCAGTCGCCGTCGCGGTACACGCGCTGGGCGACGACGATGTGACACCGGTCGGGCGACAGGACGGAATGGCAGACCACCTCGCTGGCCACCCGCTGCGGGTTCTCGGGCGCGAAGTCCGCCATGACCGGCTTGTTCTGCAGCTCCTTGGTCGCGGCGACCACGCGTCCTTTCGGATCGACCACCTGTACGGGGCGGACCATGTCGTCCGAGATCGGGGGCAGCGGGTTGATCACCTGTCCCCGGTCGACGTAGTACGCGGTGAGCTCGCCCACCGCCGCGATCTCGCTGACGAGGTTCTGGGTCGCGACCCGGTCCGTCGTGATCAGGACGACGGCCGAGAAGCCGACGCACAGCAGCGCCACGGCCGTCCCCGCGAACAGGGCCACCCGATCCCGGAGCGCGCGGTCACGCAACCTCATGGGCGACCCCGCTCCGAGCCCGTCGCCCCGGACGGGCCGAGGGCCGGCCGTGAGAAGGGGTGCCGTGCGCTCATCGCCTTCCTTTCCGCAAGCGCACGTCGAGGGACGTCAGGTCGTGAGGTTCACGGAAACGCTCGCATCTGCTCGGTGGTGTTCTGCGCGGGTCACTCTTCGCCAAGAAGAAGTTCCCTACGACCCTGATTCGTGATGAATCCCCCCGTATCGCATATCTGTGTGACTTTTGCTTTCATGCTTGGTTCACGTGACCGGAGGCCCTGTGTAATGAATCCATGGGGGAGCACACCTTGGCGGACCAGGGCGAACCCGGTTCCCGAGGGTCTTCCGCACCGGGCCGGCGCGGCCGCGCGCCCGAGTGGCGGCTGATCGACGGCCTGATCGCCGGGGCGCCGGCCGGTCACGGCGGCGTCCTGCTGGTCGAAGGCCCGCCGGGCATCGGCAAGAGCCGCCTGCTGGACGAGGCAGCCGCTGCCGCCGCCCGGGCGGGGCTGGACGTCGCCGGCGGCGCGGCGGACCTGCTGACGCAGCCGATCCCGCTTTCGCCCCTGATGTCGGCGCTGGGGGAGGAGCCCTGCACGCCTTCGGCGAGCGGCGCGGCCGAGCAGCGCCTGCGGGCGGCGCTGGAACGGCGGGCGGCCGCGCGACCGCTGCTCCTGACGCTGGACGACGTGCACTGGGCCGACCCGATGACGCTGCTCGCCCTGCGGTCCATGACGCGGGACCTGTCGTCGTACCCGCTCGTCTGGATGCTGGCCCGCACGACCGGCCACGGTGACGGCAGGCGCGTCGGCCACCTCTTCGATGTGCTGACCGCGGACGGCGCGACCCGGATCACCCTGCGCGCGCTGGACGAGGCCGCGGTGGCCGAGGTCGTCGCCGACGTCCTCGGGGCGGCGCCCGAGCCGGACGTGCTCGACCTCGCCGGGCTGGCGGCCGGCAGGCCGTCCCTGCTCATCGCCCTTCTGGACGGGCTCCGCGGCGAGGGCGTGCTCCGGGTCGGTGACGGACGCGTGCGGACGGTCCAGGAGCGGTTGCCGAGGGCCCAGGCGGTGACCGGCGCACTCCTGCGGGAGCTGTCGCCGCCGACCGGACGGCTGCTGCGGGCCGCCGGCGTCCTCGGCCGTTCGTTCGCGGTGCAGGACCTGGCCGACCTGCTCGGCGAGCCGACCGGCCGCCTGATGCCCATGCTGGAGGAGGCGATCTCCGCCGGCGTCGTCCAGGCCGCCGAGCACGAGCTGACGTTCCGGCACGACGCGCTGTGGCAGGCGGTGACCGCGAGCATCCCCGCTCCCGTGCGGCAGGCCCTGCACCGCGACGCCGGCGAGATGCTGCTCCGGCGCGGCGGGTCGGCGGTGCCCGCCGCCGCCCACCTCATCCGAGGCGCCACCCCCGGTGACGCCGCCGCCCTGCGCGGCCTGGACCGGGCGGCGCGCGAGGTGCTGCGGACCTCACCCGGCACCGCCGCCGACTTCGCCCTGCGGGCCCTCGAACTCAGCGGCCCCGCCGACCCGGGCTGGCTCGGCCGCGCCACGACGGCGGTCGACGCCCTGACCGCCGTCGGGCGGCTGCCTGAGGCGGCCGACCTCGCCCGTACCGCACTCGGCATGGCCTCGCCCGCCGAGGCGCTGCGGCTGCGCTGCTCGCTCGCGCACATCCTGCTCCTGAGCGGCCGTCCTGACGAGACGCTGCTCGAGGCCGAGAGCGTGCTCGCCCAGAGCGGCGTTCCCGAGGACCTGCGCGGCGCCGCGGAATGGGCGATGTTCTGGGGGCTCATCTGCCTCAACGACGCCCGGCCGGGACGGCAGCGGGCCCGGGAGGTCCTGGCGCACCGCGAGCGGCACACCGACGCCGTCGTCGTCGGGGCCCTTCTGCTGCTCGCCCGGCTGGCCGTCGTCGACGGGCGGGTCGCCAACTCCTTCCAGCACCTGCACGAAGCCCTGCGCCTGACGAACCGCGGCGCAGCGGAACCCGTCCAGCGGCCGTACGCGCGCCTGCTGCTCAGCCTCAACCACCGGGCCATGCGCCAGTTCGAGGCGTCCGAGCTCGCCGTGCGGGCCGCCGAGGAGGAGATCCAGGCGCTCGGGCTGACCGTCCTCGCCGCGCAGCCCGCGCTGTTCCGCTCCGTCCTGAGGCTCGCCGCCGGTGAGCTCGACGACGCCGCCGACGAGGCCCAGGCCGGGATGACGATCGCCGAGGAGCTCGGCACGCACGGGTGCGTCCGCGTCGGCGCGGCCATGCTCGCGCTCGTCGCCCTGCGGCGCGGCGACCTGGACGCCGCCGTCCGGCACGTCGAGCGCTACCACGCCGTCCACGCCGCGCCAGGGATGCTGTTCGGGTCGGTGTGGGAGCGGTGGGCGACCGCGTCGCTGGCCGAGGCGCAGGGCGACCCGGACCGCGCGGTCGAGATCCTCGACGCCATCTACACCGATGCCGGAGAACGCCGCTGGGCGCTCCTCACCACGCCGGTGATGGCCGCCTGGATGACCCGGCTGGCGCTGGGCACCGGCAACCACGCGTACGCGCGGACCGTCGTCGACACGGCCGACGTCCTGACCCGCGAGAACCCGGACTTCCCCGTCGTCGGCGTCTCGGCCGCGCACGCGCGCGGCATCCTGCACGGCGACGCCGACGCCCTCGCCGCCGCCGTCACCGACCAGCCAGAACCGTGGGCGCGGGCGTCGGCCGCCGAGGACCTCGGGGCCCTGCTCGCCGCCGCACCAGGGGACGCCGACCGCGAGCGGGCCGTCCACCACCTCGACCAGGCGCTCGGTGACTACCAGCACATCGGCGCGCTGCGGGACGCGGCCCGCGTCCGGGCGCGGCTGCGCGCCCTGGGCGTCCGCCGCCGCCACTGGTCGCAGACGCAGCGGCCCGCTTTCGGGTGGGACAGCCTCACCGACACCGAACGCGAGGTGGCGGGGCTCATCGCGCAGGGGCTGACCAACCGGCAGGCCGCCGAGCGGATGTTCCTGTCACCCCACACGGTCTCCACCCACCTGCGCCGGATCTTCGCCAAGCTCGACATCGCCTCCCGCGTCGAACTGGCGGGCATCGTCGCCGAACAGCACCCGGCCCTGCTCCGGCACTAGGCGATCCCCGCTGCTCTCCAGATCCGTGCGACGACGTCGAGCTGGGCGGGGTTGTAGAGGTCGAGCATCGCCTCGATCACCGTCCGGGCGAACGCGGACTGCTCGCGGACACCGGGCGGCAGCGCGTCGGCGGGGAGCGGACGCCGGGCGAGCAGTGACGTCACGTGCGGAGCCATGAGGTCCGCCACACGCCGGCGGGTCGCCTCGTCCGCGTCCTCAGGGAGGGCGTCGAACTCGTCGCCGCCCGGCATGTGCGCTGAGCCGCGGAGCAGCGCGCTCCAATGGGGTGCCCCCTGCTCACCCGCCACCTGCGTGATGACGGCGTACAAGGCGCGGTCGGCCGTCGAGAGCTCCGCCTCCTTCGCCGCGACGGAGACCTCGAAGGGCAGGTCCGTCTCGACCGGGTGACGGCGCAGTTTCGCGATCTCCTGCTGCGCCTGCCGCAACTGGGCGATCCTTGCCGCGAGGTCGGCCTCGACCGCGGCCAGGGTCTCCTCCAAGCCGTCCGCGTCGTCCCGGCGCATCGCCGCGATCGTCGAGAGCGGCAGGCCGAGACGGGTCAGGCGGCGGATCTCGAGCAGCCGGATCAGGTGTTCTGTGCCGTACGACTTGTAGCCGTTCGCCATCCGCTCGGGCTCGTCGAGCAGCCCGACATCGTGGTAGTGGCGTACGGCGCGCAGGGTCGTGCCCGCGAGTTGCGCGACCTCGCGCGTGCTCCACCCCATCGGCCACCTTCTTCGTCGCAGGGCTTGAGTATGCCGCAACGGCACAGTGTCTGCTGGACGCGCATCGCTTCGTCGGCGACTGCAGAACTCAGGGGTGGACGATGAGAACTGGTACACGGGCCGTCTGGCCTGTTGGCGCCGCACTCGCGTGGCTGGGCTCGATGGTGTGGGTGGGGAGCCAGATCGGGATCGACGGCGTGGGCGTCGGCCTGGTGCTGTCGACGGTCGTCACGCTGCCGATCGTGGCCGTCCTCCTGTGGCTCGACCGGCGCAGGCGGGAGCGTCCGCGGCTGCTCGCCTCCGCCTTCGCCTGGGGCGCGACGATCGCGGCGTTCTGCTCGATCTGGTCGCAGCAGTGGCTGCATTCCCTGGTCGACGCCACCATGGGGACGCAGGTCGGAGAGTGGGTCCGGCCCCTCGTCATCACGCCGGTGACCGAGGAGGTGCTGAAGGGCCTGTTCCTCCTGTGGCTTCTCGTCCACCGGCGGCGGGAGATCACCGGTGTGCTCGACGCCGTCGTCCTCGCCGGACTGGCGGGGGCCGGGTTCTCGTTCACCGAGAACTCCCTCTATTTCGGCCGCGCGGTCATGGACGCCGCAGGGGCTGCGGCATCCGATGACACCGCGATCATCACCCTCGGTGTGCTGTTGCTCATGCGCGTCGGCATGGTGCCCTTTTTCCACCCGCTCATGGTGGCGCTCACCGGGATCGGCGTCGGCATCGCCGCGAGCGCGCGCCGGCGCGCCGGCGCGCCGGTCGGACCCTGCCCGTCGTCGCGGGCCTGTTCGTGGCCGTCACCTTGCACGGTGTGTGGGACTGGGCCGGTCTCGCGAGCCCCGATCCTTATCTCCTCTTCAAGATCTACGGCGCCGTGCTCGTGCCTGTCTTCGTCGCCGTCCTCGTCCTCGCCCTCGTGCTCCGGCGCCGCGAGGGCAGGAAGATCGCCACGGCTGCGTCCTAACGCACGCCGCAGATCGCCTTGCCGATGGTGGCCGCGACCGCCTGCGGGTGGGAGATGAGGGTCAGGTGCGAACCGCCCCTGAACGTGGTGACCTTCGAGCGCGCTCGCCGGGCCATGGACGACAGCGACTCCGCGGTGATGATCCGGTCGCCGGTGCTGATGAAGTACCAGGACGGGATCTTCTTCCACGCCGCCGCCTTCGACGGGGTCATGAACGCGCTGGTCGAGGCGGCCCGCTGGGTCGCCCACAGGCGCGTGGCGACGTCCCTCGGCAGGTCAGAGGCGAACGAGCGGACGAAGGGGTCCTGCTTGAGATAGAGGTCGTGCGCGCCCGAGGGCGCTCCGGCGTAGGGCACCTCCTCGTACAGCGTCTTGGGGTCCGCGCCGAGCGCCGAGCCCCGGCCGCTGAGCTGGGCTGTGGTCTCGCCCACGTCAGGGGCCGCGGCGTCGACGTAGACGAGGGCCTTGACGTTGGGGACGTTCGCGGCGGCGTTCGTGATGACCGAGCCGCCGTAGGAGTGCCCGACGAGCACGATCGGGCCACGCACGGTCCGCAGGAAGCCGGCGACGGTGGCGGCGTCGTCGGTCAGGTTCCTGAGCGGGTTGGCGATGGCGCGCGCGCTGTAACCCGCCCGCTTCAGTGCCTCCACCTCGCCGTTCCAGCTGGAGGTGTCGGCCCAGGCCCCATGGACCAGGACGACCGTCGGCTTGCCGTGCCTCGACGCGGGGCAGGGCACCGGGTTCGCGGACGCCGCCGTGGCGGCCGGCGCGGACGTGAACGCGACGAGCACCGCCGCGAAGTGGACAGCCGTGCGGTGCGGTGCAGGAATCATGAGTCTCCTCGCGGTGTGACGGGCGGCGTCCTGGCCGCGCCGTGCCTGGTGCGGGGGTCATGGTGTCGGGACCGCCGGTTCGCGGGCGCTGTGGGAACTGTGGGAACTGCGGGTACGGCGGGCGTACGCGGCCACGTCGGCGACGTCGGTGTCGTCCAACGCGAGGACGCGGGCCCGCGGGTACGCCGCGCGGGCCATCCGGGCGAGCACCTGCCCGGGAGGCGCCTGGACGAACAGGGCGGCGCCGAGCTCGCCGAGCAGCCCGGTGACGTCCCACCAGCGCACGGTGGTGGCGACGCCGCGGGCCAGGTCGTCCAGGACGGTGCCGGCGTCGTGCAGCAGACGTCCGGTGGAGTCGCTGAGGTACGGGACGCTCAGCCGGCGCCTCGGCACGTTCCGCAGGTGCCCGGCCATGGCGTCGGCGACACCGGCGAGCAGCGGGCAGTGCGAGGGCACGGCGATGTCCAGCCGCACCACCCGCCGGGCCCCCGCCGTCGCCGCCGCCGCGGCGACGCGCTCCAGCGCGCGCAGGCTGCCGGAGACCACGACCTGCTGGTCGGTGTCGACCACGGCCACGTAAGCGGGGTCGTCGTCGGTGCCGGTCGCCTCGACGACGCGCCTGACGGCCGCCGGTCCCAGCCCCAGGACGGCCGTCATGCCGTACCCGGACGGGTAGGCCCGTCGCATCAGCTCGCCGCGCAGGCGTACGGCGTCGAGGGCCTCGCCGAAGGTCAGCACGCCCGCGGCGACCGCCGCGGGGAACGTGCCCGTGGAGTGCCCGGCCACGACGTCGGGAGCCACGCCGGCGCAGGCGAGCGCCCGGGTCGCGGCGACCCCGGCCACGCACAGCGCGACCTGCGTGGTGACGGTCGACTCCAGCGCCTCGGCGTCGTCCCGCGACGATCCTGGCAGCAGCTGCTCGGCCTCCGCGAGCGTCGCGGCGACGGCCGGGTGGCGGGGCAGGTCGTGCAGCATCCCCGGACGCTGGGTGCCCTGGCCCGGGTAGAGGAAGGCGACGCTCAGATCGGCGCCCACGGATCGTCCACCAGTTCGGGACCGCGCCCGGTACGGGCCAGGACCGGGCCGCCGGTACGGGCCCACTCGACGAGGGCGACCCCGCCGCGCGGCGTCTCCAGCTGGCAGTCGACCGCGCAGGCGAGGCCGCAGAACACGGTCAAGAGCCGCGCCGCGAGCTCCCGCGGCAGCCTGTCGGGCGTCCGGATCAGCAGGTCGAGGTCGCTGCCGGGGTGGGTGACCCGGTGCCCGGTGGCGAGCTCGAAGCCGACGCCGCCGACGGGCCCCCACGCGGCCGCCTCGCCCAGCTCGGCGGCCAGGCACCGGCGGACGGCGGCCAGCGCGGCCGCCGGCCGGGGCAGGCGGGGAACCCGCCGGTTCAGCCACTCGGGCGGGACGCGGCCCAGCACCGCCGTGGACGGGACGAGCGCGGCCTGCCTCTCGCAGCGCGCGGCCCCGCGCACGCCGACCGGGATCAGCCGGGACGGGTGCGGCGCGCGCCGGACGACGGCCCAGGGGCACGCGGCGAGCGACGCGGCGGCCCAGCGCGGCAGCCCGCCGGTCACCGCGTCAGGGGCCAGCCGCAGCAGGTCGTGCGGGCGCGGGGTCACCTCCACTGGGCGCTCAGCTCCTCGCGTACGCGGTGCGAGGCGGCCCGCGTCCGCAGGGCGTCCGGCGAGGTGAGGCGGTTGCTCAGGTCCCTCGGGCCGGAGCGGGCCCGCTGGACGGCCGCGGCGAGAGCGTCCTTCACCCGGCGCACGTCCTGCTCGTCCGGATCGTCGGCGTGCTCCACCCTCAGCAGGTCGTCGCACAGGCCGAGCTTCGCCCAGTCGCTCACGTCGTACGACAGCGGCGGGACGCGCCGGGCCAGCTCGTCGAGCTGCTCCACGGTGCGCATGGTCACCCGCGCCGCCGCCCGCTTGTGCATGGCGTGGATCACCACGCCAGGGTCGTCGAGCGCCAGCATCTGGTTGGCCTGCGAGCCGTGCGCGAGCAGGCCGCCCGACAGCGCGTTCCCGACGATGAGGGAGATCACGGGGTGTCCGGCGGTGCGGGCGCGGGCATGGGCGTCCACGGCGGTCGCCAGCGCGTGATGGATGCCGGCCAGCTCCTCCACCCGCCCGTACGCCTGGCTCGGCACGTCGACGACGGCGACGATCGGGCGGCGCCTGTCCTCGGGCAGCCGGGCGTCCTCGGTGAGGACGGCGGTGACCGCCTCGGCGATCCCGAGCCCTTCGAGCAGGCCCACCTCGCCCTTCCTGGCCCGGTGGTAGGGGCTCTCCTGGTGCGGGACGACGGCGACGAGGCGGGCGGTGTCGCCGTTCAGCGTGCAGTCCGCCGTGATCACGGACGGCACGGCACCGTCCACGGGGCCGTCGGCGAGCGCGCGCGTCCACGTGAGGCCGCGGGTCATCGGCCGTCTCCCTTCGCTCCGGCCCGCGCCCAGACGTCGGCGAGGGCGGCGGGCTCGGGCGGACGGGCCGGGTCGACGGCCTCGAGGGCGGCCCGCAGCTCCTTGATCCGCCGCGAACGCTGCTCGGCGGGCATGCCCGCGCGCACGGCGTCGATCACCGCCGTGCGCAACGCGGTGACGTCGTCGAGGACGAGCGTGTCGGCCAGGCCGGTACCGACGCGTTGTCTCCCACCGTCCAGCGACCAGATGAGCGGGTGGTCGGAGGCGTCGAACTCCTCGATGCCGGCCTCCGACTCGATCACCTCGGGGCCGTTGAGCCCGAGCCTGGCCTCCTCCGTCATGATCAGCCGGGTGCAGAGTGCGGCGGCGATGCTCATGCCGCCGTAGCAGCCCAGCGAACCCGCGATGACGCCTACGACGGGCTGCAGGGCGCGCAGCTCCAGGATCGCCGAGCACACCTCGGCGACCGCGGCCAGGCCCAGGTTGGCCTCCTGCAACCGGACGCCGCCCGTCTCCAGCAGGAGCACCGCGGGCGTGGGCGTGCCCGCGCGGGTGTCGCGGGCGGCCAGGGACAGCGCGGTCGCCATCTTCACCCCGGAGACCTCGCCGATGCCGCCGCCCTGGAAGGCCTGCTCGACGGCGACCACCACCGCCGGATCCCCGTCGAGCGCGCCCTTCATCACGACGACGCCGTCGTCGCTCTGCGGCACGACGCCCTGGGGTTCCAGCCAGGGCGACTCGATGCGGTCGAAGGGACCGCACAGCTCGCGGGCGCTGCCGTCGTCGAGCAGCGCCCTGGCCCGCTGTCTGGCGTTCAGTTCGATGAAGCTCGTACGGCGGAGCATCGCCTGCCAGTCGGTCCGCGTCATGCCGCGCCCTCCGTCCCGCCCTGGGAGCTGCCGCTCTCGATGGCCTGCCTGAGCCGCAGGACGACCACGCCGGGCGTGGCGCCGAAGTCGTTGAGCTCGAAGTCGGCGGCGACGGGGTTGCGGGCGAAGAACCGCTCCAGCACCGTCCGCCACACCGTGTCGAAGCCGTCCACGCTGGTGCGCACGCGGACGCGGGCGGTGCCGTCGGCGGGCGTCATGAGCACCTCCAGGTCGCCCGAGCCCACCACGCCCACGTGGGTGCGCCGGGCGGCCGGGCGGCTCGCCGGGAACTCGTACGTCAGCGTCTGCATGACAGCACCTCCTGTGCGGGCCGGGCTGAGCGGCGGGGCCGCACCTCCTGTCCGGCCCGGGCCGGGCCGCCTGGCCACGGCACCATGTCGAGGAACAGCGCGGCGGCCAGCAGGTCGCCGCTCCCGCCCGGGGACAGCCGCCGCTCGCGCAGCAGCCCGTCCAGCGCCATGAGCGCCTCCCGGCCGCGGGCCGAGCCGGCGCCTCCCTCGGCGAGCACGAGCGCGGCGCCCGCCTGGACGGCCCGCAGACCGTCGAGTCCGCCGCGGTGCAGGACGCACGTGTCGTCGAGGAGGCTCATCACCGCGAGCAGCGCGTCCAGCCGGGCCGCCTCCTCGGCGAACCCCGCCGCGCGCGAGTGGCGCAGGCGGGGCAGGGCGACCTCGATGACGTGCGGGAAGGCCGCCGTCGCCTCGCCCCTGGCGCCGGGCGAACCGTAGCGGCTCATCGCCCGTTCGCCGTGGGAGCGGGTCTCCTCCGGGGCTCTTCGGTCGGGCAGCGCGGCCAGCCCCGCCGCGCCGCGCGCCGCCGCGCGCTCGTCACCGGCGCCGCCCGCGACGGCGGCCACCAGCAGCCCGAGCGCCCACAGCGCGCCCCGATGGGTGTTGACCCCTCCGGTGGCGCGCGTCATCGCCCGCTCTCCCTCGCGGCCGACCCGTCCCAGCTCCTCCCGCAGGCCGACATCGGTCGTCGCGCCGGCGGACACGTACGCGATCCGCTCGAACGCGGGCCGCAGCGCCTCGGCGGAGGCCAGCAGGAGCGGCAGGTCCATGTCGTCGTGCGCGCCACCGCCCCGGCGGTCCACCAGCCCCGGCTTCGGGCTCAGCAACGCCTCCTCGGCCAGCGCACCGACCGCCGTGCCGGCGAGCACGGCGGGGGTAGTGGGTGGGGTGATGGTCATCGCGGTCACCACGTGCGGAAGCGGGCCGGTGGGTCGTACAGGCCGCCTGACCAGGCCACGAGGTCCTCGACGCTGCGGGCCGCCAGCAGGGACCGGGACGCGCGGCGGACGTCCACCTTGAGATCCTCAGGAAGGGCGACCAGGCCGTCGCGGCGCAGCGCGTCGACGCGGCGCTCGTCGATGCCGCGCCCGATCGGCGTCGCGCCCGCGATCGCCGCCACCGCCTCGCGCCGCTCCGCCAGGCTCGTGGCCCTGTAGAGGTAGGCCACCCCCTCCTCGGTCACGACGTGGCTGACGTCGTCGCCGTAGATCATGATCGGCGGGATGGGCATCTCCGCGTCCTTGCCCACCGTGATCGCGTCGAGCGTCTCCACGAACGCCGGCGTGCCGCCGGTGCGGAAGGTCTGCGTGATCTGCGCGACGAGCTTGCGTCCCCGCAGCGCGGGCGCCTCGCCGGTGAGCAGCCCCAGCCAGGCGGGGGAGGGGTGGCGGCGGCCGTGCGGGTCGTGCCCCATGTTGGGCGCCCCGCCGAAGCCGGTCAGCCGCCCCTCGGTGACGGTCGAGGAGTTCGCCGCCGCGTCGATCTGCAGCGACGACCCGATGAACAGGTCGACCGCGTACTGGCCGGCGAGCTGGCACAGCACCCGGTTCGAGCGCAGCGTGCCGTCGCGGCCGGTGAAGAACACGTCAGGACGGGCGGCGACGTACCGCTCCGTGCCCGGTTCGCCGCCGAAGCAGTGCACCGACTCCACCCAGCCGCTCTCGATGGCGGGGATGAGCGTCGGGTGCGGGTTGAGCGCCCAGTGCCGGCAGATCTTCCCGCGCAGGCCGAGCTCCTCGCCGTACGTGGGCAGCAGCAGCTCGATCGCCGCGGTGTCGTACCCGATGCCGTGGTTGAGGCTGGTCACCTGGTGCCGTTCGTAGATGCCGCGCAGGGCGATCATGGCCATGAGGATCTCCACCTGGCCGATGTGCCGCGGGTCGCGGGTGAACAGCGGCTCCAGGGCGAACGGGCGCGGGCTGCGCACGACCAGGTCCACCCAGTCGCCCGGGATGTCCACGCGGGGCAGCTCGTCCACGAGCTCGTTCACCTGCACCACGGTGACGCCGTCGGAGAACGCCGTCGCCTCGGCGATCGTCGGCGTGTCCTCGGTGCTCGGGCCGGTGTACAGGTTGCCGTCGCGGTCGGCCTGCTCGGCGCAGAGCAGCGCGACGTCCGGGATGAGGTCGACGAACATCCGCGCGTACAGCTCGACGTACGTGTGGATCGCCCCGACCTCGACCTTGCCGTCGGCCAGCAGCTGCGCCATGCGGACGCTCTGCGGCCCTGCGTAGGCGAAGTCGAGGCGGCGGGCCACGCCCCGCTCGAACAGGTCGAGGTGGTCCCGCAGGCTGATCGAGGAGATCAGCAGGTGCAGGTCGTGCACGGCGTCCGGGTCGCAGCCGGCCAGCGCCTCGGCCAGGAAGTCGGCCTGTTTCTGGTTGTCGCCCTCCAGCGCCACCCGGTCGCCCGGCCGCAGCAGCGCCTGCAGCGCGTCCCGCATGTGGTCGGCGTCCACCAGCCGGCCGGACACGAACGGCTGGACGGCCGCCAGCCGTTCACGCTTGGCGGCGCGCCGCCGGGTCCAGTCGCGGGTGGTCGTGGGAACGTGCGTGGCTGCCATGGTCGGCCCCCGTTCGCGCAGGCTACCGTCAAGTGCCTCGAATGCCGCACCCCTAACTCAAAGCCTGACAAAAAGGACACGGCGGGCGTCCTCACCTGGAGGGGAAACCGTCGGGCAGGCCTGGCGGGCGCACCAGGGCGGTGTCGGTGGTCCCCGGCGCGATCGCGTTGAGCCGGATGCCCTGGGGGCCGTAGTCCAGGGCCGCCGCGTCCACGATCCCTTTGATCGCCTGCTTGCTCGCGGTGTAGGCGCCGCCCTGCGGACGCCGCGACCCGGACGCCGTGCAGATGATCACGCCGCGCCCGGCTTCCAGCATGTACGGCACCTCGTACCTGATCGCGAGATAGACCCCGCGCACGTTGGTGTTCTGCACGTCCTCCCACACGTCGAGGGGGCATCTCGTGCAGCGGCGCCGTACGGCTGATCCCGGCGTTGTTGAAGGCCACGTCCAGCGCCCCGAACCTGGTGACGGTGTCGTCGACGAACCGCTTCAGCTGGGTGGCGTCGCGTACGTCGGCGCGCGTGTAGACGGCCGTGCCGCCGGCGGCGCGGATCTCGCTCTCGACCCGGCGGCCCTCCTCGACGCGACGGCCGCAGAAGCCGACCTTCACCCCTTCGGCCGCGAACGCCTTCGCCGCGGCCTCGCCGATCCCGGAGGTCGCGCCGGTGATGAGCACGACCTTGCCGGTGAAGCGCCCCCGCGGGGCCGCCGCCGGAGCGGGCCGCGTCGGAGGGGAGGTGAGATACGGCGGGACGGCCACCGCGCCGGCCAGGCTCGCCGCCCCGGCGGCCGCCGCGGCGAGCCCCAGCACCGCCCGCCGGCTGCGCCGCCCTGGCCGGCCGGATTCGTGCTCCGTGTCGTGTGTCATCGCTGTCGTCGTCCTTCCTCGCCGAGGGGCGGTTCCGCCCTCCACGAGCTTCGCCCGGGCCGCCTTCCGCCGGCCTCCGTCGGCGGGCCGCCGTACCGGCCTTCCTGGGCGGAGTCCGCTCCTGCTCCGGCAGGAGCCTTCTGGACGAACGGTCAGGGCGCGGCGATCCGGGTCCGTACGGCGAACACCGCCAGGCGGACGCGGTTGGGGCAGCCGGTCTTCGTCATGAGACCGGCGAGGTGCGTCTTCACCGTGGTCACCCCGAGGTGCAGGCGCTCGGCGATCTCGGCGTTGGACAGGCCCGCCCCGACCAGCGCCAGCACGTCGAGCTCGCGGTCGGTGAGCTTGGCCAGGTCGCGCTCGGCCGGGGTCGTGGCAGCGCGCGAACGCAGCGCGTCGGCGACGAGACGGCGCAGCACGTCCTGATTGTAGGTGTCCTCACCGGCCGCCGCCCGCCGCACGGCGTCGAGCAGCTCACCCGGTGAGGTGTCCTTGACGAGGAAGCCGCAGGCCCCCGCGGCCAGCGGCGGGTAGACGTGGTCGTCGTCGTCGAACGTGGTGAGGGCGATGACCCTCGTGCCAGGACGTGCCGCCGTGATCGCCCTGGTGGCGGTGATGCCGTCCATCAGCGGCATGCGCAGGTCCATGAGGACGACGTCGGGAACGAGCCGCTCGGCGAGCCTCACCGCCGTACGGCCGTCCCCGGCCTCGCCGACCACGGTCACGTCGCCGGCCGACTCGCACAGCATCCGCAGTCCGGCACGGACGAGTTGCAGGTCGTCGGCCAGCAGCACCCGGATCACGACGGCCGCTCCACGCCCGGTGGAGTACCCGCATCGGCGGCCGTCGCGGAGGCGGGCAGCGTCGCCGCCAGGCGCCAGCCCTCGCCGTGCCGTCCGGCGCGGAACTCGCCCTCCAGCAGTTCCACGCGCTCACGCAGGCCGGCCAGACCGTGGCCACCGCTCGGCGGAGGAGAACCGGCGGCGCCGTGCGAGCCGCCGTCGTCGGTGAGGTCCAGGCAGACCGCGCCGTCCGGCGTCACCAGGACGGACAGCCGTACGTGCGCGGCGGCTCCGGCGTGCTTGGCCACGTTGGTGATGCCCTCCTGGCTCAGCCGCAGCGCCGTCAGCGCTCGCATCGCGTCGAGGTGGTCGACCTCGGGGTCGAGGTCGGTCTCGACCGTGAGGCCGATCTGCCGGGCGCGTCCGGCCGCCGTCTCCAGCGCCGCGATCAGCCCTTCCGGTTCGACCAGGCCGATGCCGGGACCGTCCCGCACCGTCGCGGGGTCGCGCAGCACGGCCACCAGCCGCCGCAGGTCACCGAGTACGGCGGTGCCGCTCGCATGGACGTCGTTCAGTGTCTCGGTGACGCGCGGGTCGGTCGTGGGCAGCACGTGGAGCGCGACGCCGACGCGCAGGACCATCGACGCGACGTGATGGGCGACCAGGTCGTGGAGCTCCCGCGCGACCGTGACCCGCTCGGCGGCACGGGCGGCCAGCATGGCCGACTCACGCCCCAGCGACTCGGCCTTGGCCCTGCCCGCCTCCGCCTCCGCGCGCCGCGACTCGGCCTCCGCCCGTTTCCCGGCCTCCACGGCGAGCCGCCGGTGCGCGCCGATGTACCCGGCCAGCACCAGCGGTACGCCGACGACCACGGCCAGCCGGTACAGCAGCGCGAGCAGGTCCAGAGGACCTTGGCCGGTCAGATGCAGGACGTACCCGCAGGTCACCACCGCCGCCCCGATCGCCGTCCGCCACCCGGGGCGGCGTACGGCCAGCTCGAACAGGGCGAAGCCGGCGGCGATCTTCACCACGACCGCCGCGTCCCCGCCGGCGGACAGTCCGACGGACCCCACCAGCGCCGCGTGCCCGGACAGCGCCGCCATCGGGAAACGTCCGCCCAGCACGCCGAACGCCACCGCGGCCAGGACGAAGGCCCAGGTGATCGGGGGGTGGGGGAGACGCGGCGCCGCGAAGAGCACCAGGTAGCCGACGGCGAGGCCGAGCAGCGCCGCGGGCCGCACGAGCGCATCGTGCCTGCCGAACAGCCGCTCGCCTTCTCCCACCAGCATGGGCCCCACTCCAGGTCGGGCTAGGGGACGGACGGTGACGTCGCCGCGCTCGGGGCGGGCGCGCTCTCACGATGCCGGACACCGTCATCGTCGCCGCCCCGGCTCGATGCCGCCTCCTCCGAGTGGCCGGAGCGACGTCCGCGAGGAGGAGGCCTCATGACCGGCCGCACGTCCCGGGACAGAAGCCGGCCTCGGGGAAGCGCGAGGACGGTTCGTCCAGGACGGGTCGCCGTTGCGACTTCAGGTGCCGGTCGAGGAAGGCGGCCACGTACGTGCGGGTCAGTTCGGCGGCGCGCGCACCGGGGAGCACGCCGGGAAGCGGTTCGACGGCGAGGGCGGGCGCCAGCAGCGGGCCGTCGGTGAAGGACTGGTGGTCGGCGCCCGCCAACACGATCCAGCGTTTCCACCCGGTCAGCAGCCTCCAGTCGCGCTCCCAGGAGTTGTCGCGCCCGCCGGGGACGTGCTGCGGCGTGCCCAGGAACAGGAACGGCCGGGAGAACCCGCTCCTGGGGATGCGCGCGTAGGTGGTGCCGTCCATGTCGATCCCGGCGCGCACGCGGTCGTCCTCCAGCATGGCCGCCACGGCGGCGGCTCCACCCATCGACTGGCCCGCCATCGCGATGCGGGAGCGGTCGATCAGGCCGCCGCCCTCCCACGCCGACGGCAGCCGGTCGAGGACGAACGACACGTCCGCCGCCCTGACCTCGACCGCTCTCGCGCCGAAGCCAGGGTCGGTGTCGCTGTCGCAGGCGAGGCACCCGGCCACCCGTCCGTCGGACAGGGTCGTGGCGTGGCTCTCGTAGGTGTGGTCGATCCCGGCCACGACGTACCCCCGGCTGGCCAGGTCCTCGGCCAGGGACGTGAGCGTGCTCACGGGTTTGGTGAAGCCGGGGGAGAGCACCACCAGCGGAAGGTCGCGTCCCGCGACGGGGGCGTCGGCGACGGCGTTCGTGCGGGTTCTGCTCAGCGTGTCGGCGGGCACGCCCGTGACACGAAGGCCCTCCAGGAGGAGCTCCGACTCCTTCGGGGTCATGTACGCCGCGCGCTGCCCGCCGCGCTGCGCGGCCGGGTACCACAGGGTGACCTTGAGCTCCCTGGCGTCGACGTCGGGATCCCACGGATCGGGACGGGAGGCGTCGGTCAGGTGCAGGGTGGTGGTGCCGACCGGATGTGGGCCGGTGGGGGCGGGCAGGACGGCGACGGCCGGGGTGCTCGGCGGCTCTCCCTCGGACCGGGGAGGCGTGGGGGCGGAGCAGGCGGCCAGGACGACCAGCCCCGCGACGAGGGCCAGGATCTGTCTCATCAGCGAGGTCCGTTCAGTAAGGCCAGGGCCCTGGTCAGAGCGGGGTCGCGCCCCGCGGCGGCGTCCTGCGGGGTCGGGACGACGTGGTGGTCGGGCGGCACGCCGATCCGGTCGACCACCTCGCGGCCCGGCCCCAGGTGATGCCTGCTCGGGAAGCTCAGCACGGTGTTGTTGGCCAGCAAGTACGGCTGCGCCGCCCCGGAGATCGCACCGGCCGTCCTGGTGCCGACCAACCGGCCGGCGCGCAGGGCCTTGACCGCGGAGCCGAAGTGCTCGCACGCCGAGGCGCAGCCGTGGTCGACGAGCACGACCAGCGGCAGGTGGAGCAGCTCGACGGTGTCGTCGGTCCTGGACGCCGCGCACGCGCCGTCCACGGTGCACTGGTAGGCGGTGACCTCGCCGTGGACGAACGCGCTCAGCAGCCTGATCGCCTCGGCGGGGCTGCCGCCGCCGTTGCCACGCAGGTCCAGCACGACGCCGGACAGGGTCCGGCCGTTGCGCAGGCCGGTGACGGCCCTGAGCACCCGGTTCGCGGAGTCGGGTGCGAAGCCGGTCATCCGGACGTAGGCGACGTCGTCGTCCAGCAGTTCCGATCTCACCACCTGCAGGTCGGCCCACTCCCGCCGGTAGAGACCGGGTTCGAGCGGCACGGTCCAGCGGCGGCCGGTGGCAGGCCGATGCAGCCGCAGCTCGACCGGGCGCGCCTCCGGATAGCGCGGGTACAGGGCGGCGATCGCGGCGGTGGCCGTGCCGCCGACGAACGGCGTCGACCCGTTGACCGCCTCGATGACGTCGCCCGGCTTCACCCCGGCGGCCTGCGCCGCGCCGCCCTCGACGGCCGTGACGAACAGCGGGGCGGGGACGACCCGGGGGGAGCTGCCGTCCACCTGCGAGCGGGTGACGTTCAGCTGGAGGCCCAGACCGTAGCCGTCACCGTCGTAGTAGTCGATCGGCCGCTCGTCGCCGTGAATCCACCTGGCGTGGTTGTCACCGAGGCTCGCCACGACGGCCTCCAGGGTGACGACGGCCAGCTTGTCGCGCAGGTCGGGCACCTGGTCGGTGATCTTCCGGTAGGCGGTCTCGAAGGCGGTCCAGTCGGCTTCCCGGTCGCCGGTCAGCATGGGCATGGTGGCCTCGGGCACCTCGCGCCCGTTGCGGTTGATCTCCTGTGTCAGGGCGAGGAATCCGGCGGTGAGCAGCGATCGGGCGTCGAGGGTGGCGCCGCTGTAGTAGTTGCCGAGGATGCAGAAGTACGCCTGCTCGATGACGTCGACCGTGGTGGCCCTCTCGGCCTCGGGAGGACCCTGGGGCCCGGCGCAGGCCGTGCCCGCCGCAGTCGTGCCCGCCTGGCTGCGCGGCGGCGTCGGTGCGGTGCAGGCCGCCGCCAGGAGCAGGATGAGTGCGGCGGCCGCGGCTCTGACGACGCTCATGACAGGCGTCTCCGTAGCCACCGGAAGGAGAACCAGGTGAGGCCGAGGGTGAGCAGGGCGTAGATCCCGGTCTCGATCCACTGCAGGGGCCAGAAGCGTTCGAGGGGCTGGTAGGTCGCCTGCTGCCGGTAACCGAGCCGGTTGATCTCGACGACGCACACATTGGCGTTCGGCGGTCCTGTGGCCGGTGCGCAGGGTCCCGACGTCGTGGAGACCGGGATGGCCCGCGCGATGGTCGCCGACGGCCCCGACGATCGCTCGGTGCCGGCGATCGTCCGTCCGGACGGATCGAGCAGTTCGCTGGTCAGGACCCAGGCGCCCGGGTGGCCGGGAACGGCCGAGGTCCGCAGGAACACCTCCACAGGCCCACCTCCCCGAGGCAGATGGAACGCGTCCACGTTCTCCCGGTTGAGCTGGAAGGTCCCGGTGACCGGGGGCATGAGGTGGGGCCGGACCAGCAGCGGCATGGCGATCTGCACCGCGGCGAAGACGGCCAGGGTGAGGACCATCGCCGGCAGCGTGCGGCGCACCAGGATGCCCACGGTCACGCCCAGGACGAACGCGAAGGCCGCGTACCCGATGGGGGCGATGCCGCGCGCGCTGAACACCAGGGGAGACATCTGGGCCAGCTCGGGAATGGCTGACCTGTCCAGGGGGCCGGACCACCAGGTCACCACGAGGCCGCAGACGCCGGCGGCGGCCGTGGCCATGAGGCCGATGATCGCGAGCTTGACCGCGAGCCAGCGGCGGCGGGTGACGCTCTGGTTCCACACCAGCAGGTGGGTGCCCGCCTCCAGCTCGCGGGTGACCAACGGCGCGCCCCAGAAGAGCCCGACCAGCGCCGGCAGGATCAGCACGACGAGGGTGAGGGCGAGGAAGGCGAGCTGGTGGTCGTCGAAGAAGCGGTCGAAGAACTCGTGGCAGGTGCCGTCGTTGACGCAGCCGGCGATCCCGGCGGCGTAGCGGTCGGCCAGGCCAGGGCCGGTCAGGGCCAGCACCGCCGTGAGGACGACGAGGGCGGCGGCCGTCATCGCGGCCGAGCCGCGGAACTGGCGCCAGGTCAGCCAGGTCATCGCCGCACCTCCAGGACGTCACGCCGGGGCTGCTCGGGGCGCCGGTCCATGTGGGCGAGGACGAGGTCCTCCAGGCTCAGCGCGGTGACCGTCCAGGCGGGGTCGTGGATCGGGGCGTCGGTGCGGATCACGTACGTGCTCTGCCGCTCGGTGTGGCGGGCGGAGACCACGTGCTGGTCTGCGGGGAGCCGGTCGGGATCGCGGCGCGGGCCGGTGAGGCGGTGGTGGGAGGCGAGCAACCGGTCGAGCTCGCCGGCGATCCGTACGCGGGAGTCGACGAGCACGATCAGGTAGTCGCAGACCCGTTCCAGGTCGGAGACGAGGTGGGAGGAGAGCAGCACGCTCAGCCGGTGCTCGGCGGTGGCCTCCATGAGCGCCTGCAGGAACTCGCGGCGGGCGAGCGGGTCGAGCGAGGCGACTGGTTCGTCCAGGATCAGCAGTTCGGGCCGCTTGGCCAGGCCCAGGGTGAGGGCGAGCTGGGCGCGCTGTCCGCCCGACAGCTTGCCCACGCGCTGTGTGGGGACGAGGCCGACCTGCGCGATCCGTTCGCGCGCGAGGGCGGCGTCCCAGCGGGGGTTGAGCCGTGCCCCTAACCGCAGATGCTCGGCGACGGTCAGCCCCGCGTAGAGGGGGGTGTCCTGGGCGACGAACCCGACCCTGGCGAGCTGCGCGGGAGTGCTCCCCGGCCGTCCGCCGAGCACGGTGACGTCGCCCGTGGTCGGTTCGAGCTGGCCGCAGGCCAGTTTCAGCAGGGTGGTCTTGCCGGCTCCGTTCGGCCCGACCAGGCCGACGACGTGGCCGGCCGGGATGTCGATGGTGCAGTCGCGCAACGCCCAGTGTCTGCCGAACTTCTTGCCGAGGCTCCGGGCTTCCAGGACAGCGGTCACGCTATGTCCTCCTGTGCGGCGGTCCGAAAGGTGGTCATGAACAGGGCCTCGATGCTCTCGTCGTCTAGACCGGCCCGGCGGGCCTTGGCCAGCCAGCGCCGCAGCTCCAGGCGCAGTGGCCCGTGCGCGGCCAGGGAGGTGTGGGTGAGCGTCGCCGTCACGAACGTCCCCACCCCCGGCCGGGCGGCGACCAGGCCCTCGTGCTCGAGCTCCCGGTAGGCCTTGAGGACGGTGTTGGCGTTGATCGCCAGGTGCGCCACGACCTCCTTGATGGTCGGCAGCTGGTCGCCCTCGCGCAGCACGCCGAGCCGGAGCGCGTGCCGTACCTGCTGGACCAGCTGCTGGTACGGCGAGAGACCGGACCGGGCATCCAGGTGGAACTCGATCACGACAACTCCATTTATCTAGCTTCATAGGACAATAGATTTTTACATGTATGTCGGAGATAAAAAAGGCAGCCGGCTCGGGTGATCTTCCGTCAGGGTTCATCGGGTGATCGCGAAGGCGTCACCGGCGCGTCGGGAACGATCTCTTGAATCATGTGTCGCCCATGATCGACCTGGGCGCACACGGGGGGATCGCCTCCGTGTCTCCTTTGACCTGAGGTACCGATGAAAGTGATGGTCCTGAACCATCGGCACATGACGCCCATGGTGGCGGCGCTCGCGACCGCCGCCACGCTGGCGGTCTCACCCGCCGCCGCGTACGCGGACAGCCCATCCGCGCCGGTCACCGGCGGGATCCCCCTGATCAACACGACCGAGCGGATCGGTCCGGGAATCTCCCTGCAGCACGTCAAGGCGCTCGACCAGAAGGGCTGGTACGACGCCAACTTCCTGACCGTCGACCTGTCCGACCGCGCCGTGAGCACGGACCTGCTGACCGCGGGACCGGTCGCCTTCGGCGGCCCGCTCAGCGAGGCCGCCAACAAGGCCGGCGCCGTCGCGGGCGTCAACGGCGAGTTCTTCGACATCGGCAACTCCAACGCGGCGCTCGGCGGCGAGGTGCAGAACGGGCAGCTGGTCAAGTCCCCCGACATCAGCGGCCGCCAGCACGTCGGCGTCGGCAGCGACGGCATCGCCAAACTCGTGGACCTCACGCTCGACGCCAGTGCGAACTTCGCGGGCGCCGACCACAAGGTCCTGTCGATCAACGCGGCGAACGGCGGCGGCGTCCCGGAGGACGGCCTGATCGCGTTCACCTCCGCGTGGGGCGACTACAGCCGCAACCGCGGCATGACGAACGTGCCCGCCGACCAGATCGCCGAGGTCCTGGTCCAGAACGGCGCCGTCGTGTCGGTCACCCAGAACGGCCCCGCCGGCTCCGGCGCGATCCCGGCCGACGGGTTCGTGCTCGTCGGCCGCGGCGCCGCCGCCACCGCCCTGCGCGCGCTCCAGCCCGGCGACCCGGTCGCCCTCCGCTACGAGCTCGCCGACGCCGTCGCCAGGACGATGAAGTTCGCGCTCGGCCACGGCGGCACCGTCGTCACCGGCGGCAAGGTCGTCCCCGGTCTCGACACCTCGATCGCCCCGCGCACCGCGCTCGGCTTCAAGGACGGCGGCCGCACGCTCGTCCTCGCCACCTGGGACGGCCCGGGCGGCACCGGCAAGGGCGGCGTCGGCATCGACAGGGAGGCCCGCGACCTCGTCGCCCTGGGCGTGGAGACCGCGGTCAACCTCGACGGCGGCGGCTCGACCACGATGGTCGCCCGCGCGCTCGGCGAGTCCGTGACGACCGTCCGCAACGTCCCGTCGGACGGGCACGAGCGCAACGACCCGAACGGCGTCGGCGTGTTCGTCTCCAAGGGCGACGGCAAGCTGCACGAGCTCCTCGTCAAGCCCGCGCCGGGCGCCGCGGCGGCCGACGGCGGCGTGAAGGTCTTCCCCGGCCTGCGCCGCGAGTTCGTCGTGCAGGGCCTCGACGACCACCAGACCCCGGTGGCCGTCGACCCGAAGTCGGTGCGCTGGTCGGCGCAAGGCGCCTCCGTCAAGGACGGCACGCTCACCGCGAAGTCGAACCCGCGTGACGAGATCAAGGTCGACGTGAAGTCGGGCCACGAGAAGGCGAGGACCACGGTCACCGTCCTCGGCCCCCTCGACAGCGTCGAGCTGTCGTCCCAGCGCCTGTCGATCGCCGACGCCACGCCGCAGAACGCGGTCTCCGTCTCTGTGACCGGCCGCGACGCCGAGGGCTACACCGCGCCGATCGACCCGCGCGACCTCACGCTCGACTACGACCACGGCGTCGTCGACATCCAGCCCGTGGACGGCCGGCTGCGGATCACGCCGCTCACCGCCGCCGCGACCATCCTCACGGTGTCGGTCGCCGGCACGTCGGTGCAGCTGCCGATCACGGTCGGCGTGCAGACCACGACGGTCTACGACTTCGACGACGACGTGCTCGCCCACTGGCGCAACAACAGCACCGCTGCCACCACGTTCTCCGCCGACCCCGACGGGCTGCGGATCGACTTCGGCGCGATGCGCAACGTGGGCGTCGTGGCGGCGTCCGCGGCCCAGCGCATCGCGGTGCCCGGCCAGCCGCTGCGGGTGCGGATGCGGCTCAAGTCGAGCATCGGCGTGCCGGACGGCCTGACCTACCTGGCCTTCTACGACGGCAACGGCAAGAGCTCAGGCGTCTACGGCAGCGCCCTGACCCCGAGCGACGACTGGCAGTACGCCACGTTCCCCCTGCCGGCGAACACCGTGTTCCCGATCTCCGTCTCCGGTTTCCAGGGCATCAACACGAGCACCGCCCAGCAGAAGGCCGGCACGTTCGTCCTGGACCGGATCGAGGCCGACGTCCCGACGGCGATCGACCTGCCCGCCCAGCCCGACCTGCGGCCCGACCCGCTCATCTCCGACGACGCCGCCCTGATCGACGGCCACGACACCTGGCGCTTCGCCACGCTGTCGGACGTGCAGTTCACCGCGGACAACCCGGCGCTGACCCAGGTCGCGACGGCCGCCATCAAGCGGATCCGCACGACGAAGCCGGACCTGATCGTCCTCAACGGCGACGTCACCGACCGCGGCCTGCCGCAGGACCTCGCGCTCGCCCGCCAGGTGCTCACCGACGCCGGGTGCGACCTCGTGCCCGTCGGCGAGGAGCCGTCGAAGAACAGCACGCCGGACCCGAAGGCCACGTCGATCCCGTGCTACTACGTGCCGGGCAACCACGAGTCGTACGGTCTGAACAACACCCAGTCCGACCTGACGAACTTCGTGGGCGAGTTCGGACAGCCGTACCGGACGTTCGACCACAAGGGCACCCGGTTCATCCTGCTCGCCAGCTCCCTCGGGTCGCTGCGCGCGACGTCGTGGGACCAGTTCGCGATGCTGCAGCAGGCGCTCGCCGACGCCAAGAAGGACAAGTCGGTGCACAACGTGCTGGTGTTCGCCCACCACCCGGTGGACGACCCCGCCGAGGCCAAGTCCAGCCAGCTCGGTGACCGCGACGAGGTCAAGCTGATCGAGAACCTGCTGACGGACTTCCGCGACTCCACGGGCAAGGGCGCCGCGATGTTCGGCTCGCACGCCCAGATCGCGAACGTCCACCGCGTCGAGGGCGTCCCGTACATGGTGCTGCCGTCCTCCGGCAAGGACCCGTACGGCACCCCCGACCGCGGCGGCTTCACCGGCTGGGTCGACTGGGCCGTCGACCCGCGCCAGGACGCCGACGAGCAGTGGATCGAGGCCGAGGTGCGCGCCTTCGCGCAGTCCGCCACGATCGACGCGCCCGACTCGCTCAAGGTGGGCGAGACGGCGCAGGTGTCCGGCAGCATCGTGCAGCCGCAGGGCGTCGAGGCGGGCACCCGGGTGGTGCCGCTGCGGTACCCGATGTCGGTCGACTGGAGCGGCTCGTCCGACCTGGCCATCGGCAGCGGCGACAAGGCCGCCGACAAGGCCCGCGCCAAGGGCAAGGTCGCGATCTTCGACCCGCGGACCCGTACGCTCACCGCGCTCAACCGCGGCACGGTGACCCTGACGGTGACGAACGAGTCGATGCGCGCCTACACCGACGACAGCTCGCTCGCGCCGATCACCACGTCGAGGACCATCGAGGTCCTGCGCAAGAAGTAGCCCGATCAGGCCGAGGGCGAGCACACACGTGCTCGCCCTCGGTGCTGTCCGGCTCAGGCCGGCACCTGGCGGTCGGCGGTGGGCAGACGCAGGACGAAGCGGGCGCCCCGGTCGCTGTCCTCGATGGTGAGGGTGCCGCCGTGCACCATGGCGATCTCCCGCGCGATGGCCAGCCCCAGCCCGGTGCCGTTCGCGTCGCGGGCGTACCCGGCGTCCAGCCGGGTGAAGCGGTCGAAGACCGCCTTCCTGTCCTCGGTCGCGATGCCGGCGCCGTCGTCGACGACCTCCACGACCGCCGCGGACGGGTCGCGCCGGACGCTGACGGAGATCTGCGAGGTCGCGTGCCGCTCGGCGTTGTCGAGCAGGTTGCCGAGCAGGCGGGCGATGCGCAGCCGGTCGCAGTCGATGACGACGCTCTCCGGCAGGTCCTTGACGATCTTCTTGCGGTGTTCCCGGTGGTCCAGCTCGGTGGCGACCAGCCGGCGCAGGTCGGTGGGGTCGCTGTGCAGGGAGGTGCGCGCGTCCAGCTGGGCCAGGGAGAGCAGGTCGGTCACGAGCCGGTGCAGCCGCTCCACCGAGGACAGGACGGCCTCGGCCGTCCTCGGCCAGTCGGCGTCCTCCGGGTGCAGGAGGGCCTCCTCCAGCCGGGTCCGCATGGCGGTGACGGGAGTGCGCAGGTCGTGGGAGGCGTCGGCGGTGAAGCGCCGTTGCCGCGCGTACGCCTCCTCCAGGCGGTCGAGGGTGTCGTTCACGGTCTCCGCCAGGTACCTGATCTCCTCGTACTTCGCCGGGACGGGGACGCGGCGGCCGAGGTCGGTGGCGGTGATCTCGGCGAGTTCGGCCCGGATGGCGTTCACCGGGCTGATGGCCCTGGTGAGGTCGCGGTACGTCCACCCGGTCAGGATCGCGATGATCAGCACGGACACGCCGACGGCCAGCAGGAGCGAGGCGGTCTGGCCGTACCAGGGGATCGTCGGCACCGCGATGTAGAGCACCCAGGGCCCCTGCGGCTGGAACACGCGGTAGGAGAAGACGGTCATGCAGCCGTGCATCCCGGGCGGCGGGCACAGCACCCGTGCGGTGGTCACCTGCGTGTCGGGAGCGCGGAAGGAGGCGATCGGCGGCGCGCCGGCGAGGTTGCGGGTGGCCGCGACCACGTGGCCGCGGTCGTCCACGACCTGGATGCCCGAGACCTCACCGCTGTCCAGGATCTCCGGCAGCGGGCCCTGCCGGATGAGGGGGACGACCCGGTTCCACGCGTCGGTGACCTGGTTCTGGGCGGTGTCGGCCTGCTTGTAGCCGGCGAAGATCAGGAACATGACGCTGACGACCGTGCACAGCAGCGTCGCGACGCCTCCGGTCGCCACCGTCCTGCGGCACCGGAACGACTGCCAGGACCACCCCATGTCACTGACCCCGCGCCGGGCGACCTCCAGTGTCCGGGCCCGTACAGTGAGGCGCCGGCGACCGGCCGGCGTCGCGTGGTGGCAAACCGCGTGTCATGGAGTTCCGGCGTAGTCCCATATTCAGCCTTATATGCACTTTAAGTACTTTTAATCCTGTTTGCCGGAAATTAGTGGGCTCGTTATCGCGAGGTCACCGGCCCGGCCGCCTACGGCATCGGGCTTCCGTGCGCAGGAGTCCGGGCCGGCGTGCGCGGTATCACATCGGCGGGACCCCGAACACGCACAGGCCAGGACCCCGCACGGGGTCCTGGCCTGTACCGGGTGTTACCGCTGTTCCTGCGGGTGGGTGGCGAGGGGCTCGACGGAGACGTCCATCCACTTCCACATCGGCAGCGAGGTCAGCGCCTCGTGCAGCGCGGTCGGGTCGTCGGCCTCGTAGAGCCCGATGGTGGCGTTGCGCCCCGGCACCCGCCACAGCCGCTTCAGCACACCCGCCTCCCGCAACTCCATGGCCCGTTCCCGCTCGGCCTTGCGCAGCTGGTCGCGGACATCGTCCGGCACGTCGGCCGGCATCAGGTTCTCCGTACGCACCAGGAACTCCATCAGCATTTCCCCTTTCACGACCCGTTGACGGCGAGCAGCAGTTCGGCGAGCTCCTTCGGCGCGGTCACCATGGCCTCGTGGCCCGTGGCGAGGTGGTGCACCGGCCAGCCGCGCGCCGCGGCCCGCTCGGCGTGCGGCCGGAACACCCGCATCCAGTCCGTGCACTCCACGTACGCCGCCGGCACCTGCCCGGAGCCGTCCCGCAGCCGCAACGGCTCGGTGTAGGTGAGCCACGGGTGCGGCGTCAGGCGCGGCGAGAGCCACTCCAGGTCCGCCTCCTCCGTCACGCCGAGCACCGCCAGCGACCGTACGGGGATCAGCCAGCCGAAACCGGGACCGGCGACCGACTCCCGGTAGTGCCCGGCCACCGTCTCGGGCAGCAGGTCGATCGCCGCCTCCCCGTCGTCGCCCACGAACGCGTCGAGGTAGACGCGCCTGGCCAGCCGGTCCGGGACGCGGTCGGCGACGCCCGTGACGACCTGCCCGGCGTAGCTGTGCCCGACCAGCGTGACGTCGTGCAGGTCGTGCGCCTCGATCAGCGCCACCACGTCCTGGACGTGGGTGGACAGCCCCACCGAGGGATGCAGCAGGTGGGCGCGGTCGCTGACGCCGGTAAGCGTCGGCGCGTGCACCTCGTGGCCGGCCCGCAGCAGCGACGGGACCACCCGCCGCCACACCCAGCCGCCGTGCCAGGCGCCGTGCACCAGGACGAACGTGCTCATGACCCTCCAAGATCCTCGAACAGCGCGAGCGCCGCGGCCGTGTTGGACGCGGGCACGTGGTAGGTGTCGTGGACGCGCGCGATCCTGTCGCTCAGCGCGCCGCGCATGACGAGCCACATGATGAGCTCCATACCCTCGGTGCCGGCCTCGCGGATGTAGTCCTCGCGGGTGAGCGCGGCCAGCTTCTCCGGCTCCGACTCGATCGACTGGAGGAACATGCGGTCGAACGCGGAGTTGATGAGCCCGGCCCGCGCGCCGGCGAGCTGGTGCGACATGCCGCCGGTGCCGAACACCGCGACCTTCATGTCCCGCGGGAACGACCGGATCGCCGCCCCGAGCGCCCTGCCCAGCGCGTAGCAGCGGGCCGCCGTCGGCTGCGGGTACTGGATCACGTTCACCAGCACCGGCACCACCGCGCACGGCCACGACTCACCCGGGTCAGGGCAGTACACCGACAGCGGCACGGTCAGCCCGTGGTCGACGTCGAGCCGGTGGAAGGTGGCGAGGTCGAACCCGGCGTCCACGAGCTCGCCCACGAGGTGCGCGCTCAGCTCGGGGGAGCCGGTGACGTGCGGCACCGGCCGGCGGCCCCACCCCTCGTCGGCCACCTCGTAGGACGCGGCGGTGCCGATCCCGAAGGTGGGCACCAGGTCCAGGCCGACGGCGTTCGCGTGGTCGTTGTAGATGATCACGGCCACGTCGGGCGTGCGCTCGGCCATCCACGCGCGCGCGGGCCCGTAGCCGTCGAACAGCGGTTTCCAGTACGGGTCGGCGGTCTTGCCGTGGTCCATGGCGGCGCCGATGGACGGCACGTGCGACGTCGCCAGACCCCAGATGATCTCAGCCAAACCTCCGCCCTCCCGCGCGCAGGGCCGCGGTGAACTCCTCGGCCGACATGCCGGTGAACACGCCACCGAGATGCTGCATCGACTTGCCGTCCAGCACCGCGAGCTTGAACGTGTAGAAGATCGACGCGCCGAGGTCCAGCATCCCGGTCCAGTCGCGGTCGAGGATCGCCCGCTTCTGCTCCGGCGACAGGCCGTGGGCGTCGCAGTAGGCGGCCTCGTCCGCGGTGAAGCGGCGCCGGTTGTCCGGGTCGGTCAACGACGCGCACAGGCGGTTGATCGCATAGCCCCGCCGGGTCGCCGTCAGGTCGTTCAGGTAGTTGTCCCGGGCCTCGGTCATGGTCGCCGGCCCTTCGGATGGTGGGCAGTCACGCGGTCTCCTCCCGCTCGCTTCCGTCCTGCGCGTCCTGTGTGGCGAGCGCGGCGAGGAGCCGCCGGCGCCACCGTTCCGTCCCGCTCAGCTCACCGAAGGTGAAGACGTGCAGCCCGCGGACGTTGCCGCCGGTCCGCCGCGCGGCGACGCCCAGCCGCCGGGCCAGCGCGGTCGGGTCGTAGCCGCCCGGGACCAGCAGCCGCCACAGCAGGCTCTGCTGCTTGCGCAGGAACCGAGCCGACTGCCCCAGCCCGATGCCCGCCGTGACGCGGACGAGCTTCTGCCTGTTCACCGGGCCTGGAATGCCGGCGTGGACGGGCAGGCCGACCCCCGCCGCGGCGAGCCCGGCGGCCCAGCCCGCGGTGACGCCGGCGTCGAAGCAGATCTGGGTGATGACGTGCGTAGCCAGCGGCGCCTTCTGCTTCAGCGCCAGGCCGAGCGCCTGCTTCGTGACGGACGGATGCCCTTCCGGATACCCGGCGATCCCCACCTGATCGAACGGGTGCCGGGCGTCCTCCATGGCGCGCAGCAGCGCGTACGCGTCGGCGAACCGGCCGGCCGGCCGTGGGGCGTCGCCGCCGATCACGAACACCGACCGCACCCCCGCCTCGCGCAGGCGGGCGACGACGTCGCCGACGTGCGCCTGGTCCAGGAACTGGCGCGCGGGCAGGTGCGGGGCGACGGCGTAGCCGTGCCCCGCCAGCCGCCCGGCGAGGTCCAGCGTCGGGTCGAGACCTCTCGCCTCGGTCACCGTGACGGTCAGCGGGACGGTGACCGGCACGTGCTCCAGCACGTCCTGCTCGGTGCGGCGCAGCGGCACCACCTCATAGCTGATCCGGCGCAGCAGCTCCGCCAGGGAGGAGGTGGGGGACCTCCAGGCTTCCTGCCTCACAGCAGACCAGTAGAGCAAAGGCCCCCGGAGGTGTCGTCGGGCATTGCGCCGGAGCCGAGTGCGACAAATGACCGAGACGCGGGCGGCCGTCCGGCACTTCCGGCAGGCACGTCCCGGCGGGTAGACGCCCCGGACGTGGCCGCCGCCGACGCCCAGGACGTGCCGGAACGGCGAAGGCCGCTGGGCCGAATGACGTAGACCGGACCGGTCTTCGGGCCCTGACCCCGGAGGCGTCGGGGCTCCTACCGTCCTAGGTGGCGGCCGAGCACTGCGAAGGAGATGCCGGATGGGTTCGTTGCTGGTGGTCAGTGCCCACGCCGGGGACTTCGTGTGGCGGGCGGCGGGCGCGATCGCGCTCGCGACCTCCCGCGGCGACCGCGCCAAGGTGCTGTGCCTGACGTACGGCGAGCGCGGCGAGTCGGCGAAGGCCTGGCGCGAGGGCCGGACGCTGGAGGAGATCAAGGAGCTGCGGCGGGTGGAGGCGTCCGCGGCGGCCGAAGTCCTGGGCGCGGAGATCGAGTTCCTCGACGCGGGGGACTACCCGCTGCTGGAGACCCCGGAGCTGGTGGACCGGATCGCGCGCGTCTACCGCGAGGTCGAGCCCGCCGTGGTGCTGACGCACCCGACGGAGGACCCGTACAACCAGGATCACCCCGCGGCGGCCCGGATGGCGCTGCACGCGCGGGTGCTGGCGCAGGCGGCCGGGTACGACGCGCCGGGCGAGCCGCTCGGGGCGCCGCCGGTGTTCTTCTTCGAGCCGCACCAGCCCGAGCAGTGCGGCTTCCGGCCGGACGTGCTGCTCGACATCACCCCCGTGTTCGACGCCAAGCGCAAGGCGATGGAGTGCCTGCCGGCCCAGCAGCACATGTGGGAGTACTACACCGACCTGGCCAGGCGGCGCGGCGTGCAGCTCAGACGGAACGCGGGGCCGAACCTCGGCCTGCCGCACACCACCATGGGAGAGGCGTACATGCGGCTGTACCCCCAGGTCACCGGGACCCTGTCATGAGGAACGTGATCGTCACCGACCCGCCGCGCGCCGACCTCGACCGCGTCACCGAGCTGTCCCGGTACGGGGTCGCCACCGTCCACGAGGCGCTCGGCCGCGTCGGCTACCTCGGGCCGCGGCTGCGCCCCGTCCACCTGGGGTCACGGATCGGCGGCACCGCCGTCACCGTGCTGTGCTGGCCGGGCGACAACCTCATGATCCACGCCGCGGTCGAGCAGTGCCGGCCCGGGGACGTCCTCGTCGTCACCACCACATCCCCGTGCACGGACGGCCTGTTCGGCGAGTTGTTCGCCACCGCCCTGCGGCTGCGCGGGGTGCGCGGGCTCGTCACCTCGACCGGGGTGCGCGACGTCGCCGAGCTGCACGCGATGGGCTTTCCCGTCTGGTCGGCCGCCGTCAGCGCGCAGGGCACGGTCAAGGCGACGGCCGGCTCGGTCAACGTGCCGATCACCGTCGAGGGGCAGCTGATCAGGGCCGGTGACGCGATCCTGGCCGACGACGACGGCGTGATGGTGGTGCCCCGCGAGGACGTCGCCCACGCCGTCGGGGCAGCGCAGGCCCGCCTCGACAAGGAGGAGGCGACGCGGCGGGCGTTCCGCGACGGCGAGCTCGGGCTCGACCGCTACGGCCTGCGCGCCAAGCTCGCCGAACTCGGCGTCGAGTACGTGAGCGCCGACAAGGACGACCGCTGATCACCGAACCCCGTGGAGCCGTCCCGCTCCACGGGAACGAGCACGAGGCACCCCCGGCTGGTGCCGCACGAGAACGGGCTGAACGATGAGCGCGAAGAACCTCCAAGAAGTCCTCGACCACGCGGGCAACACCGTGGAACTGCTGCGGAACTCCCAGCTCGGGGCCTACATCTACCCGGTCGTCCCCTACGAGTTCACGAACTTCCGCCGCGAGGTGATCGCCTGGCGTGAGACGGCGGTGCTGTACGACCAGTCGCACCACATGGTGAACCTGTTCGTCTCCGGCCAGGACGCGCTGCGGCTGATCTCCGACACCGGCGTCAACAGCGTCGCGAACTTCCCGGTGGACTCGGCCAAGCAGTTCGTCCCCGTCTCGCCGGACGGCGGCGTCATCGGCGACGGCATCCTGTTCCGCGAGGCGGCCGAGGAGTTCGTCTTCGTCGGTCGCGCCCCCGTCGCCAACTGGCTCACCTTCCGCGCCGGCCAGGGGTACGACGTCGAGCTCCGGCTCGACCCGCGCTCGCCGTCACGTCCGTACGGCAAGGCGGTGACCCGCGACCTGTGGCGCTTCCAGATCCAGGGCCCCCGCGCGTGGGACATCATCGAGAAGGTCAACGGCGGTCCGGTGGAGCAGCTGCGGTTCTTCCGCATGGCGCACATGAACGTCGCCGGCGAGCGCGTCCGCACGCTGCGCCACGGCATGGCCGGCGCGCCGGGCCTGGAGCTGTGGGGTCCGTACGAGACCTACGACAAGGTGCGTGACGCCATCCTGGAGGCGGGCCGGGAGTTCGGGCTCGAACCCTGTGGTGCGCGCGCGTACTCCTGCAACACCCTCGAATCGGGCTGGATCCCCTCGCCGCTGCCGGCCGTCTACACCGGCGAGGAGCTGCGGCCGTACCGTGAGTGGCTCGGCGCCGACAGCTACGAGGCGACGAACGCGCTCGCCGGCAGCTTCGTCTCCGGCAGGATCGAGGACTACTACGTCACCCCGTGGGACCTCGGCTACGGCTCGTTCGTCAAGTTCGACCACGACTTCGTCGGCCGCGACGCGCTCGCCGCCCTCGACCCGCAGACGCAGCGGCGCAAGGTCACCCTGGCCTGGAACGCCGAGGACGTGGCGCGGCTGCTGGCTTCGCCCGTCGACCTCGACGGCCCTACCTACCAGTTCTTCGACCTGCCGAACGCCAACTACGGGTCGTCCAACTACGACTCCGTGGTGGACGCCGACGGCAGGCTCGTCGGCCTGTCGATGTTCACCGGCTACAGCGCCAACGAGCGCACGGTGCTGTCGCTCGCGACGATCGCCCCTGACGTCCCGCTCGGGGCCGAGGTCCGGGTCATCTGGGGCGAGCCGGACGGCGGCAGCAGCAAGCCGACCGTGCAACCGCACGAGCAGTTCGCGGTGCGCGCCGTCGTGAGCCCAGCGCCGTACTCGGCGATGGCCAGGGAGAGCTACAGGCCCGGCTGGCGCACCGCCGCCTTCTGAGCGGTGAAGGGCCGGCCCGGCCGGCCCTTCACCTCACGCGGGCGGGGCGGTCACCACGTGCGGCTCGGTGTAGGCGAGCAGCCCGTCAGGACCCATCTCGCGGCCCACGCCGCTCTGCCGGAACCCGCCGAACGGCGCCCGGTCGTCGCAGGCGGACGCGTTGGCCTGGTTGATCCACGTCGTCCCGGTACGCAGCCGCGCGGCCACGGCCGAGGCACGGTCGAGGTCCGGCGACCAGACCGAGGAGCACAACCCCGACCACTCGCCGTTCAGCCGGTCGACCAGGCCGTCCAGGTCGTCGTAGGGCAGGATCGGCAGGGCGGGGCCGAACTGCTCCTCCGTGACCACCCGCAGGTCCTCGGCCGGATCGAGGACGAGCGCCGGACGCAGGTAGTGGCCGCCCGCGGCGACGGCGTCCTCGTCCACGCTGCCGTGCTCGCGGATCTCCGCGCCCTTCGCCCGCGCCTGCTCCACCATCTCCCGGACGAGGTCGCGCTGCCGCGCGGTGTTCAGCGGCCCCATCGTGGTCGACGAGTCGAGGCCGCCGCCCACGCGCTGCCCGTCGAGAGCGGCGCCCAGGGCCTCGACCAGCTCCGCGTACCGGGAACGCGGGACGTAGACCCGCTTGACCGCCATGCACACCTGGCCGGTGGTCATGAAGGCGGCCGCGGCGAGGGCCCCCGCCATCTGCTCGTCCAGCCGGACGTCGTCGAGCAGGACCGCCGGGTCGTTGCCGCCCAGCTCCAGCGTGACCTTGGCCAGCGACTGCGCCGCCAGGCCCATGACGGCCCGGCCGCCCGCGGTGCTGCCGGTGAACACCACGTGCGCCACCCGGGGGTCGGTGAGCAGCGGCCGCACGGCGTCGTTGGCGCCGGTGACGACGTTCAGCACCCCGGGCGGCAGCGCCTCCGCCATCACCCGCAGGGTCTCCACCATCGCGAGTGGCGCGGTGGGCGGCGGCTTCACCACCACCGTGTTGCCGGCGATGAGCGCGTACGGCAGGCTCGCCCCGAGGATCGCGAGCGGCCAGTTGAACGGCACGATGATGGTGACCACCCCCGCCGGCACGCGGTGAATCCGCGTGGCGAAGGGCGGGCCCGCGAGCGTGGTCACCGGCGGGAAGCCCTCGACGAGCGTCGCGGCCACCCGCGAGCGGCCCTCGAAGACGGCCACGTCGATCTGCGACTCGTGCAGGGTCTTGCCGTTCTCCCTGGTGAGCAGCTCGGCGCGGGCGGCGGCCGACGCGGCGAGCGGGTCGAACGCCGCGAGCAGCAGGTCGGCCCGCTCGGCCGCGGATCGCGCGGCCCAGCCGGGGAAGGCCCCTTGCGCGGCGGCGACGGCGCGTTCGCAGTCGTCAGGGGTGGCCGCCGCCGTCCAGCCCACGACGGTGTCCGGACGGCTGGGGTCGTGGATCGGGATCCTGTCGTCGGTGGTGACGCTCTCGCCGTTGACGACGAGACCTGTCACGAGCTCGCCGGCGGACGTCGATTCTGCGGTCATAGGGTTCGCGGCACGGACAGGAGGGGTGTCCGGGTCGCTCCCTCCCTTCGGTCGCGTGGTGCCGGCAAGGGACGGAACTCCGCCGTGCGAGCTGCCGGCTGGGCGTGTTGCCAGGACGCTATAGCGCCCCGCCGGGCGCGTCGTCGCGATAATGCCGCACGGCCGACCGCGACAAATGACGTACCTCGCCGCTGCGGGCTCAGCCCGGTGGTCACGAGCGCGGGTGCGGTGGGTCGCCGTCCTGTCGCCGTTCCGCGATGAGCAGTGCCGCCGCCTGGTCCACCGCCTTCCACGGAGCCGGGTCGCTCTGGTAGCCGGTGTGACTGCCGACGCGGGGGACGGGCTCGCCGTACCGGAACCGGCTTGTGGGAGGGTCGAGGCGACGGAGCAGGTCCTCATTGAAGTACGCGGGGAAGCCCCAGTTGTAGAGCTTGCGTACCGGAGAACCGTAGGTCACGAGCGCCACCCGGTCGCCGGAGCTGCGCTGGGGTGGCTGCGCGAGAGCTGCCACCGCCAGGACGGATCCCTGGCTGTGGGCGGTCAGCACGACCCGGCCGCCGTTGTCGTGCAGCCACCAGATCCGGCGCTGAAGCTCCGGCACCGCCCGCTCGGCGTACGACGGTGGCGCGAACGGGTGATAGGAGCGCGGCCAGAACGTGCCGACGTCCCACAGAACGCCGATCACCTTACGACGTTCCGGGTCGGCCCAGCCGGTTCGCAGCAGCAGTATGAGGACGAGTGGAAGCGAGGCGGCGACGGTCGCTTTCTTGCGGTGGGCCGCTTGATCACTCTTCTCCGGGATGACGGCCTTGAGGTGTCGGCGCAGATAGGCACGGTTGGGGCGGGAGGAGTACGCCTTGTCGGCGGCCACCGCGTGCGGACGGGTGCGCGGGCGGCCGACGGGCAGGCGGACCTTGATGCGCTCCAGCACCGCGCGAAACTGCGGGCAGCGCCCCGCCGTGCGCGTCCTCGCGAGAGTGCCGCACGGTGGACCGCGACACATGGCGGGCGTCGCGGCTCAGCCCGGCGGGACGAGCCCCTCGCGGATCGCCAGCAGCGCGGCCTGCGTCCTGGACGACAGCTGCAGCTTGGCCAGCACGTTGCTGACGTGGGTGCGGGCCGTGCGCTCGCTGATGGTCAGCTGCGCCGCGATGTCCCGGTTCGACTTGCCCTCGGCGATGAGGATGAGGATCTCCCGCTCCCGCGCCGTCAGCGAGGTGAGCCCGACGGGCGGGGCCGTCATCCGCCGGGTCAGCTGGCGGGCGACGGTCGGGTTCAGGTGCATCCCGCCCGTCACCGCCGCGCGGACGGCCATGGCGACCTCGTCGGGGTCGGCGTCCTTGAGCAGGTAGCCCGCCGCGTCGGCGGCGAGGGCGCCGTGCACCCGCTCGACCTCGCCGAAGCTGGTCAGTACCACCACCTTGACGTCGGGGTGCGTCCTGGTGATCGTCTCGGTGGCCGCGATGCCGCCCATGCCGGGCATCTGCAGGTCCATCAGGACGACGTGCGGTAACGGCTGACCGAGCGTGCGCCACTCGTTCAGCAGCGCGATGGCCTGCTCGCCGCTCGCGGCCTCCCCGACCATCTCGAAGGACGGCACCGTGGCGATGTAGGCCAGCAGGCCGCGCCGGACGATCGCGTGGTCGTCGACCACCAGGATGCGGATGATGTCCGGCATGGTCGCGCCGCTGCCCATGGAGATCCCTTTCCGTTGATCACGCCGACGGTAGCGTGACCGTGACCGTCCAGCCGCCGCTCGGACGTGGGCCCGCGGCCAGCCGACCGCCCCAGCGCTCGGCGCGCTCGCGCATCGACACGAGCCCGAGCCTGATCTGCGAGGCCGCCGCCGGGCCTGGCGGCGCGCCGGGCCCGCACCCGTCGTCGGAGACCTCGAGGAGCAGCCCGCCCGCCGCCGACCTGGCGAGGCGGATCTCCGCCGAGGTCGCGCGGGCGTGCTTCACCACGTTGTGCAGCGCCTCCCGCACGATGCGGTAGACGTCCTCCTGCAGGTCGATGCCGGTGTCGGGGGCGAGGTCGCACGAGATGCGCACCCGTACGGCGATGCCGGTGCGCGTCTCGACGCTCGCCGCGTGCGCGCGGACCGCGTCGAGCAGCGAGCGCGCGCCGAGGTCGAGCGGGCGCAGCTCGAACACGAGCCTGCGCAGGTCGGCCAGCGCGCTCTCGGACAGCTGGGCGATCTCCTCGGCGGCGCGGCAGACGGCGGCGGGGTCGGCGCCGGCGCGGTCGAGCTCGGCGCGCAGCGCCTTGGCCTGCATGCGCATGGAGAACAGCTGCTGCACCGCGGAGTCGTGCAGCTCGCGGGCCAGGCGGCGGCGTTCCTGCTCCTGCGCCTGCGAGCGGGTCTGCGACAGCAGGGACGCGGTGTCGATGGCGACCGCGGCGTGGTCGGCCATGGCCTCGAGGAAGGCCAGCGAGTTCGAGCAGGGGTCCTCGCCGGGGTAGTAGTAGGTGTTGATGACGCCGACGATCCGGTCACGCACGATCAGCGGCAGCGACACGAAGTCGTCCCAGTCGGGGCGGCCCATGATCTCGTGCAGCGGCTCCCAGCGCGGATCGGCCATGATGACGGGCTTGCGGTGCCGCACCACGACCGGCCGCCTCGTCCTGATCGCCTCCAGGAACATCACGAGGGCGCCGCGACCGCGGCAGTCGCCCAGGCGCTCGATGAAGTCGGGGGCCTCGCCGAAGCCGGCCATCCCGAGCACCCGCAGGTCGTCCGCCGGGTCGTCCACGGCCAGGATCTGCACGGCCGCGATGTTCGCGGTCAGCACGATCTCGTGGGCGACCGCGTCGAGGGTGGCGTGCAGCGAGCACGATCCGGCCACCCGCGACGCCGCCCGGGTGATCGCGGCCAGCCGCTCCTGCTGGCGTCGCGCCTCCGTCACGTCGCTGAACCAGACGGCGAACCCTCCGTCGTCCACCGGCCGGATGCGGTACTCGAGGTCGCAGCGGCGTCCGTCAGGGGCCGACCAGGCGACGGTGCGGCGCGCGGCAGGGCCGTCCGGCTCGGGGCCGGGCGCGAACGGGGCCGCACGCCCGATCAGGTCGGCGGCCGGGAGGCCGAGCACCTGCGTGGCCGCCTCGTTGACCATGGCGAAGCGGCCCGTCGCGTCGAGCACGGCCAGGCCGTCGCCCGACACCTCCACGAGCGCCCTCAGGGTGTCCTCGGCGGGCGCACAACGCAGGGACGGGCCGGCTGTCGTCGTCAAGGCATGAGGCACACCGCCATCATCGCCCCGGCCGTCCGCCCCGGCCAACAGTTGCGGTCGAACCGGGGTGATCCGGGCGTTGACAGCGGCGCCCAACCTTGATCGTCTGGCGGGCGGGACCGGTACCGACCGAGGGAGTGCGCCGCATGCCGACCGTGCGCGAGACCACGTACCACCTGCTGCGTACGTGGGGGCTGACGACCGTCTTCGGCAATCCGGGCTCGAACGAGCTGCCCTTCCTGGACGGCTTCCCGCCGGACTTCCGCTACGTGCTCGGTCTGCACGAAGGGGCGGTCCTCGCCATGGCCGACGGGTACGCGCAGGCCACCGGCCGTCCGGCGCTGGTCAACCTGCACTCCGCGGCCGGGCTCGGCAACGCGGTGGGCGTGCTCGCCAACGCCCGCGCCTCGCACACGCCGCTCGTCGTCACCGCGGGCCAGCAGGCCAGGCCCATGATCGGGCTCGGCGCGGTGCTCGGCGAGCCCGACCTGACCCGGGTGCCCGCCCCGCACGTCAAGTGGGCGTTCGAGCCGTCCACCGCGCAGGACGTGCCGCGCGCCCTGTCGCAGGCGTTCCACCTGGCCACGCTGCCCCCGGCCGGCCCGGTGTTCGTGTCGCTGCCCCTGGACGACTGGGCGCGGGAGGCGCAGGCCGACCAGGTCGCCCATCTGGCCGCGCGCCGCGTCCGCGCCGCCGGGGCCGCGTCCGCCGAGGTGGTGGTGGAGCTGGCCGGCCTGCTGCGGTCGGCGCGCACGCCGGTGCTGGTGGCCGGTCCCGAGGTGGACGAGGAGGACGCCTTCGCCGCGGTGGTCGCGCTCGCCGAACGGCTGCGGGCGCCGGTGTGGACCGCGCCCACCCCGCCGCGCTGCCCGTTCCCCACCCGGCACCCGCTGTGGCGGGGCGTGCTGCCGCCCAGCATCTCCGGCGTCGCCGAGCATCTCGCCGGTCACGACGTGGTGCTCGTGCTCGGCGCGCCCGTCTTCCGTTATCACGCCTACCGGCCAGGCCCGTACCTGCCCGAAGGCGCGCACCTGGTCGCGGTGGGACGCGACCCCGAGGCGGCGGCGCGCAGCGCGTTCGGGGACGCGCTCGTCGCGGACCCCGGCGTGGTGGCCCGCCAGCTCCTCGACGCGTTCCCCGAGCCCTGTGCGCGGCCCGCCCCCGTGGGTCTCGTCAGGGACGAGCCGCCGCTGGAGGACGCGGCGCCCTTCACCGCCGGGGCGGTGTTCGCCGCCATGGCCCGCCACCTGCCCCGCGACGTCCGCCTGGTCAACGAGTCGACGTCGAACACCGCGCAGTTCTGGGAGCAGCTCGACCTCGACCGTCCCAGGAGCCTGTTCTTCCCGGCGGCGGGCGGGCTCGGCTTCGGGCTGCCCGCCGCGGTAGGGGTGGCGCTCGCCGACCCCAACCGGCCGGTGGTGGCCGTGCTCGGCGACGGCGCGGCCCAGTACGGGGTGGCCGGGCTGTGGACCGCCGTCCAGGAGCGGCTGCCCGTCACGTTCGTCGTGCTCACCAACGGCACGTACGGCGCGCTGCGCTCCTTCGTCACCCAGCTCGGCGTCTCGGACGCCCCCGGCCTTGACCTGCCCGGCCTCGACGTCGCGCGGATCGCCGAGGGCTACGGCATGCCGGCGCGACGGGTCACGGGCGCTGGCGAGCTGGTCGCCGAGCTGGCGAAGACCGGGCCCGGCCGCGGCCCGCGGCTGCTGGAGGTGCCGATCGTCCAGGAGCACCGGGCGCTCGGCTAGAGACGTCACCCGGCGGTGGCCGACAGGCCGCCGTCGATGGTGAAGACGACGCCGCTGGTGTAGGCGGAGCGGTCGGAGGCGACGAAGGCGATGAGGTCGGCGACCTCGCGGGGCTCGGCGGCCCGGCCGAAGGGGAACGTCGACGTCAGGCGGCTCTCGTCGCCGGAACTGCTGCCGGACTGCTTCTTCATGAGGGTGAGGATCCGCTCGGTCGCCACCGCTCCGGGGTTGACGCCGACGACGCGGATGCCGTCGGCCGGGCTGCCGCCGCCCAGCGCCCGGGTGAACGCCATCAGCGCCGCGTTGCCGGAACTCCCCGCGATGTAGTTCGCGTCGACCCGCTCGCCGGCCACGCCGATGTTGTTGACGATCACGCCGTGGCCTCGGGTCCTCATGCGTGCGTAGACGAGCCGGGTGAGGTCGATGTAGCCGAGGACCTTGAGGTCCCAGGCATGCCGCCAGGTGTTCGCGTCGATCGCGTCGAGCGTGCCGCCGGGGATGTCGCCGGCGTTGTTGACCAGGATGTCGATGTCAGGAACGGCGTCGGCGAGGCGGGTGAGGTCCTCCGGCCGCCGCAGGTCGGCCGGATGGACCTGGACGTCGACGCCGTGTTCCTGCCGCAGCCGCCGGGCCAGCTCCTCCAGCGCCGCCGCGTTGCGGGCGGCCAGGTGCAGGTCGCAGCCCTCCTCGGCGAGCACCTCTGCGGTCGCCGCGCCGATGCCCTGCGACGCGCCGGTGACGAGCGCGCTCTTCCCGCGCAGCTTCAGGTCCATCTAAGTCCTCCCCGTTTGCCGGAACTGTTGGTTCCGGTAAGAAGGCTTGCCGAAACTGTCGGTTCCGTCAAGTGGTACGTTCTGCGTATGCCGTCCGACGTCGCTCGTGAGCCGGTCGCGCCGCGCCCCCACACCGGCCGGCGGCGCAACCCGGCGGTCCGTGAGGCCGTCCTGAAGTCCGCCGCCGACCTTCTCGCCGGGCCCGACGGCCTGACGGTCTCGATGGACGCGATCGCCCAGGCGGCCGGGGTCAGCAAGCACACGATCTACCGCTGGTGGCCGTCCAAGGGGGCGGTGCTGCTGGAGGCGCTGGTCGAACGCGCCCAGCAGGAGACGAGCATCCCCCGTACCGGAACGCTCGCCACGGACGTGGAGAGCTTCCTGGTCGCCACCTTCGACGCCGTCGAGCGTGTCGCGCCCCTGTTCCGTGGCCTCATGGCCGAGGCGCTGCGCGACTCCAAGGCCGCCGAGGGCATGCGCGAGTTCGTCGCCGCCCGCAGGCAGGGCCTGCGTGCCCTGCTCACCCACGGAGTGGAGCAGGGCGAGTTGCCGCCGGAGACCGACCTGGAGCTGATGATGGACCAGATCTACGGCCTGATGTGGTACCACCTGTTGATCACGCACACGCCCCTGACCGAGGAACTCGCCGTCCACCTGGCCAGAACACTGATCCGCTCGGCCGCCTGAACGGGCGCGCCCCCGAACGCCGCCCTCGGCGGGCGGATCGGGCGTGTCAGGGGCGGAGGCCGGTGCGGATGATCGACAGCAGGCGCTCGCGGGCCCGCGGGTCGGGGGCGGCGCGTTCGCGATCGACGCAGCCGGTGAGCAGGGCCTTCACGTCGGCCATGTCGGTGTCGGCGCGGACCGCTCCCGAACGCTGCGCCGCGTCCAGCAGCGCGCTCCAGGCGCCCATGACGTCGTAGCGACTCTCCTGAGCCGCCGCCACGAAGTCGAACCCGGCCCCGGCCAGAGCGTCCACCAGCCCCTTGTTGGTGGCGCCCGCCTCGACCAGCGCGGCGAAGAACCCGAAGAACGCCTCATCCGGCTCCTCCCGCTCGGCGAGCTCGCCGGCCCGGCGGACGAGCTGCTCCATCCGGTCGAACAGGACCGCCTGGAACAGCGCCTCCTTGGTGGGGAAGTGGCGGCTCACCGTGCCCGTGCCCACGCCCGCACGGCGGGCGATCTCGTGCACGGGCACCGACAGCCCCTCGGCGGCGAATGTCTCGGCCGCCACCTCCAGGACCCGCGCCCTGTTGCGCTGGGCGTCGGCACGCAATGGCCTGCTCATCGGAATTCGAGCTCCGGACGCATAGACAAACGGGACGGCTGTCCCGTATCTTCGGAATTAAACGGGATGGTCGTCCCGATTCTATCCCCTCGTACCAGGGACACGCTATGCGCATGGTCACACTCGGCGGGGGCCTGCAGGTCTCCGCGCTCGGCCTCGGATGCATGGGCCTGAGCGAGTTCTTCGGCCCCACCGACAGGGAGGCGTCCCTCGCCACGCTCAGGCGGGCCGCGGACGTCGGCATGACGCTCCTCGACACCTCCGACTACTACGGCGTCGACTTCGCCAACGAACGCCTGATCGGCGGCTTCCTCCGCGAACGGCGGCGGGAGGAGATCACGATCGCCACGAAGTTCGCGGCCGTGCGGGCTCCCGGCACCGGCGAGCTGATCGGCGTGCGCGGCGACCCCGCGTACGTCCGCGACGCCTGCGAGGCGAGCCTGCGCCGCCTCGGTACCGACCACCTCGACCTCTACTACCTGCACCACCCCGACACCGGCACGCCCGTCGAGGACACCGTCGGGGCCATGGCCGAACTGGTGGCCGCAGGGAAGGTGCGCCACCTCGGGCTGTCCAACGTCTCGGCCGAGCAGCTGTGCGCCGGTCACCGGGTGCACCCGATCGCCGCCGTGCAGAACGAGTGGTCGCTGTTCAGCCGCGACGACGAGACGTCGGTCGTGCCGGTCTGCGCCGAGCTGGGCATCGGGTTCGTGGCGTACGCGCCGTTCAGCCGAGGGTTCCTCGCCGGGCGGCGCACCTCGACGGACGGGCTGGCCGGGGACGACCTGCGGCGCGCGCTGCCCCGGTTCGCCGCCGCCAACGCCGCGCACAACGCCTCCCTGCTCGCCCCCGTACGGGACATCGCCCAGGCCCGCGGAGTGACGATGGCCCAGGTCGCGCTGGCGTGGCTGCTGCACCGGCAGCGGGTGCACGGCGTCACCGTCGTGCCCATCCCGGGCACCTCGAAGCCGTCCCGCGTGGTGGAGAACGCCGGCGCGCTGGACATCCACCTGACCGGCGAGGAACTGGCGGCGCTCGAACCCGTCGCGGCGAAGGTGGCGGGCGACCGCATGCCGCCCCCGCCCGACCTCTGACACGTCCGGCCACGTGCTCCGGTGCGTTCCTCGCTAGGACATATGACGTAGAGCGAGCACCGCAGAAGACTGACGACCGGGTCAGGTGGCGCGTCTACATTGAACGCACCTGTGTGATCTTCGTCACTCAGGATCCGACCCTCCGCCTGTTCGAGGAGCACCCCCCGTGGCTTCCCCAGCGTCAACCAGGCAACCATCGACGAAGAGCCTGTTCGCGGCCAGCTTCGTCGGCACATCGATCGAGTGGTACGACTACTACATCTTCGGCACCGCCGCCGCGCTGGCGTTCGGAAGCCTGTTCTTCCCGCAGGCCTCGCCCACGGCGGGCACCCTCGCGGCGTTCGCCACGTTCGCGGTCGGATTCGTCGCCCGCCCGCTCGGCGCGGCGATCATCGGACACTTCGGCGACCGGATCGGCCGCAAGTCGATGCTGATCCTCACCCTGCTGCTGACCGGCGGGGCGACGTTCCTCATCGGTGTGCTGCCCACCTACGCCGCCATCGGCATCGGGGCGCCGCTGCTGCTCGTCCTCCTGCGCGTCGTGCAGGGCTTCGGCGTCGGCGGCGAGTGGGGCGGCGCCATCCTCATCGCCACCGAGCACGCCTCGCCGCGCCGCCGCGCCGTCTACGGCAGCTTCGCCCAGTTCGGCGTGCCCATCGGGGTGCTCACCTCCAACCTCGCCTTCCTCGCCGTCTCCGGCCTGTCGGACGAGGAGTTCCTGTCGTACGGCTGGCGCATCCCGTTCCTGCTCAGCGTGCTGCTGGTCGTCCTCGGCCTCGTGGTGCGCCGGCGACTGCAGGACGCCCCCGAGTTCGAGCAGATCAAGCAGCAGAACACCGTCATCAAGGTGCCCTTCGGCGAACTGGCCCGCAAGCAGCCGCGCAACCTCATCATGGCGAGCCTCGCCTCGATCGCGGCGCCGGCCGTCGGCTACACCGTGATCGTCTACATGCTCACGTACGGCACGACCGTGGTCGGCTTCGAGCGGACCACGCTGCTCACCCTGATCCTGGCCTCCACGGTGGTGTGGATCGCCACGATCCTGGGGTCGGCCGCGCTGTCGGACCGGTACGGCTCCAAGCGCATGTACGTCATCGGCGCGGTGACCGCCGTCCTGTGGCCTGTGCCGATGTTCGCCCTGGTCAACACCGGCGACTGGGGAGCGGCGCTGGTGGCGTTCATGGTGGCCGCGATCGTGCAGGGCCTCATGGCGGGCGCGCAGGGCGGCCTGTTCGCCGAGATCTTCGACGTGCGCTACCGCTACAGCGGCATCTCCATCTCCTACCAGCTCGGCGGCATGATCGGCGGCGCGCTCACGCCCATCGTGGCGACCGCGCTCTTCGACGCCTACCAGTCGTCGACCGCGATCGCCCTGTACGTGGCCGCGCTGTGCCTGATCACGCTGGTGTCCCTGTTCGGCATCCGCAGGATCACCGAACCGGAGCACGCCGAATCCGGCGAGGAGTCGCCGGCGCCGACGGCCGGATGACGCGTCCGATGAAAGCCGCGGTGCGCGAGCGATACGGTCCGCCGGACGTGGTGCGCGTCACCGACGTGCGGAAACCGTTAGCCGGCGACGGAGAACTGCTGGTGAAGGTGCACGCCACCACCGTCAACCGCACCGACTGCGCGTTGCGGGCGGCCAAGCCGTTCTTCTGGCGGCTGTCCACCGGGCTCCGGCGGCCGAGGACGGCGGTCATCGGCAGCGAGTTCGCCGGTGAGGTCGAGGCGGTCGGCGCGGGCGTGACGGCGTTCCGGCCGGGCGACAGGGTGTTCGGTTACGACGACGCCGGCTGGGGCGCGCACGCCGAGTACCTGACCATCTCCCAGCACGGCACGCTCGCCGCCATCCCGGAGCGGCTGTCGTACGAGCAGGCCGCCCCCGGTCTCGAGGGCTCGCATTACGCGCTGACCATCATCGAGGGCGCGGGCGTCCGTTCGGGGCACGACGTGCTGGTCAACGGCGCGACCGGGGCGATCGGTTCGGCGGCGGTGCAGTTGCTGGCGCACCGCGGCGCCCGGGTGACCGCCGTCTGCGAGACGGCGCACGCCGACCTGGTACGCGGCCTCGGCGCCGACCGCGTGATCGACCACACGACCGAGGACTTCACCGCCCACGGCGGCCACTACGACGCCGTCATCGACGCGGTCGGGAAGAGCACGTACGCGCGATGCAGGCGGCTGCTGAAATCCCGCGGCTGCTACATCGCGTCGGACCTCGGGCCGCTGTGGCAGAACCCCTTCCTCGCACTCGCCGGGCCGCTGCTCGGCGGGCGGCGGGTGAAGTTCCCGCTGCCGAGGAACGACGCGGCGACGGCGCGGCATTTCGCGGAGCTCATGGCCTCGGGCGCGTTCCTGCCGGTGATCGACCGGCGGTATCCGCTCGACGACATCGTGGAGGCGTACCGGTACGTCGAGACGGGCCGGAAGATCGGCAACGTCGTCATCACCGTCACGCCGTGACGCTCACCGTGTGCATGTCTCCGCTGGAAAGCGGAGGGCCTCCCCCCTCGCCCACAGGGCTGGGGGGAGGCCGTCGTTCACGGTCGGTTACCAGAGCTGGTGAACGGAACGGTGGCCGTCCACGATGATGATCACAACGAGGTGACGCAGCCCGCCGGAGCCGTTCCGGTAATGACGGAAGAAGTCGGAGTAGTTGTAGCTGAACCGGTGCCCGCGGCTGTCAACGCCCTGGAAGAAGTAGTGCTTGTTGAAGTTGCGGCCGGCGAAGTGCTTGAAGTTGAAGAAGTACCGGCCGTTGCTCTTCCACCAGGTGCCCCTGAGGGAGTAGCCCCGGTAGGAGTAGCCGAAGTTGCGGCCGAAGGTGGTCGCCTGCGCCACGGAGGCCACCGAGGTCACGGAGGTCGCCGCGGTCTGGCCGGTGGTGGCCGCCTGGGCGGAGGGAGCCATGGCCAGGCCGCCGAGCAGGGTGCCGACCACTGCCGCGCCCCCGAGGATGTTGCTGATCTTCACGTTCTTGCCTTCCTGATGATGGATACACGCCCGAAGGACCGGATTCGGTGCCCCCGTTCCGGCCGGGCAGCCATCACATTAGGGAGGAAGGAACGCCCGTTCTGTGGAGGAATACACGTTCGACCCCGAATGCGTACAACGACACATTCAGCCGGCCGATTTTCCGTCGGCGGCGTGTTCCAGGGCGGAATTCCGCTTCGCGCCGCCGGCCGCCATGGAGCCCGCCTACGCCCACGCCCGACGGCGAGGCGGGCTCCCGCACTCGTGAGCGGTCCCAGGGCGGATTCACTGTCCCGGTGATGAATTCCATCGGCGATCAGCCGGGATGACGTTTCCCGATGTGTTTTTCGCAGCACGTCGGAGAGACGCGACGGGGAGTGCCTTGCCGGTGGTGTACGAAAAGGCACACGCATCTTCGCGAATTTCGAATGAACCGCCGATTCACCGAGTACGCATTTCCGGGACCGAAGGCAGGCCGGAGTGGGACTCGACGAGAGCGGCGTCGGCGGCCGTGAGGGTGGCGGCGCTTAGTGGTCCAGGCAGCTGGTCCAGGAGTGCACCTCCAGCAGGGCTTCGAAGCACTGATGCTCGTGGCCGTCGGCGCCCCGGCTCATGTCGTCGCTGATGGCCGCCCTTCGCCGGCCGTCTCAGGACCAGGTGACCGGCAGGGAACGCACGCCGAAGATGAGCATCTCGTCGCGTACCGGCACCTGCTCGGCCGGCACCGCCAGGCGCAGATTCGGCAGGCGGGACATCAGTTCGCCCAGCCCCGCCCGCATCTCGATCCGGGCCAGCTGCTGACCCAGGCACTGGTGAACCCCATGCCCGAATGCCAGGTGCGGAGTACGCGAGCGGCGCAGGTCGAACGCGTCGGGATCGGGCCAATGCCGCGGGTCCCTGTTGACCTCGGGAGTTGCGATCACGACGGTCGCGCCGGCCGGGATGTCCACCCCGCCCAGCGTCACCGGCGCCGTGGTGACCCGGCTGACCCCGAGCTGGATGATCGACAGGAACCGCAGCAGCTCCTCCACCGTGTTGTCGATCAGGCCCGGATCGGCACGCAGCGTCGCGAGCTGGTCGGGATGCTCCAGCAGTGCGAACGTACCCAGACCCAGCATGTTCGCCGTGGTCTCATGGCCCGCGTTGAGCAGGACGAGTGCGACATCGACCAGCTGCGCGTCCGTCAAAGGCGGGTGGGCGGCGTGGATGAGCCCGGACAGCAGGTCGTCGGCGGGGTTCGAGCGCTTGCCGGCCACCAGCCGCCGCATGAACGCATACAACTCGGCGCGCGCCGCGGCCTGCTCCTCCGGGGTCGAGTTCGCGTTCAGCCCGACCGCCGTACGCGCCTGGAACTGCGCACGGTCGGCGTGGTCCACGCCCAGCAACTCGCAGATGACCAACGACGGCAGCGGCAACGCGAACGCCGGCACCAGATCGGCCTCCGTGCCCGCCGCCCTCATCGCCTCGATGTGCTCGACCGCGATCTCCGTCACCCGCGACTCCAGCTCCCGCATCCGCCGCACCGTGAACTGACCCGTCAGCAACCGCCGCAACCGGGTGTGCTCAGGCGGGTCCATGAAGACGAAGAGCCCGTCCTCGCGCTCCGCCACCGCCGCCTCCATCTCGGCCGGCTTGTGCGGCTGCGGCGACGTCGCGTCCCGATGACGCACCTTGTCGGCACTGAAACGCGCGTCCGACAACACCGTACGGGCCTCCTCGAACCCCGTCACCAGCCATGCCCGCGCGCCGTTCAGCAGATCCAACGGCCGCACCGCGCCCTCTCCCCGCAGACCCGGCGGCGGATCGAAGGGGCAACGCCCACGCTCCACCATGTCCACCGGCAGGATCCGCCGCATCCCTGTGGTGCTCACGCTCGGAGACTTCCTGGTCAAGCTGTGGTCGGCCATGAGCACGTCCCGTTTCTCGAAGGGGTTTTAGAGTACGCATCTGTATCTAATGGCGGACACCATAGGTCAACGCGATAAGATACGCAAGTGAATCGTAAGCACGAGCGGATCGCGGGTGAACTCGGGGCGCAGGCGGCGGAACGTCGTACCGACGGCCGCACGACGCGCGGCAGCGGCGCATCCCGTCGACGCGGCCCCGCACTCGAGGACGCGATCCTCGACGCCGCGTGGGACGTGCTGATCGAGCACGGATACCACGGCTTCACCTACGAAGCGGTCGCCGCCCGTGCCGGCACGAGCCGTCCCGTGCTCTACCGGCGCTGGCCGCAGCGCGACGACCTGCTGCTGGCCACTCTCACAAGGTTCTGGCAGCCCATCGCGGTGCCCGACACCGGCAGCCTCCGCGACGACGCGATCGGCTTCCTCCGCAACGCCAACGCCGACCGCGCGCCCACCATCACGTTGATGAGCGTGCAGCTGGTGGACTACTTCCGCGACACCGGCACCAGCTTCGGCGAGCTACGCGACACCCTCCTCCCGCCGGGCCGGGCGACGGCCTTCGAGACGATCGCCGCCCGCGCGGTTGAGCGTGGCGAGCTGCCCGACGTGCCCCGCTCGTCCCGCGTGGTGAATCTGCCTTTCGACCTGTTGCGCCACGACCTGCTCACGACGATGCGCGCGGTGCCGGACGAGTCGATCGTCGAGATCGTGGACGAGGTGTGGCTGCCGCTGCTACGCCCATCCGCGGCCCGAGGTTCCGGGGCTGGGTGACGACCGGATCCTGCGGGGGCACTTCGCCACGCAGTACCGTGCCTGGGACAGGGCGATGTCCATCGCAGCGCCGAAGGCGAGGCCGGGCCGCGGGCTGCCGGTGGACGACATCGCCGACGTCCTGAGCGCCCCCGCCCGCCGCGGGTGAGAAGCGCGCGCCCGGCGGCGGGTTGGGCAAAGCGCTTCCCAAGCTCTCTCCGTGCAGGATGCAACAGGGCCGATCTGCCCTCATCTTCCCAGCCTGGGAGGGAAGCCCTACTCAGGTGATGAAGCCGCCGACGTGACCCGGGCTGATGTGGTTCGACGATGGGAGCGCCGACATGCCGCTGGTACGCCTCGACATGGTCCGCGGACGTAGTCCCGATCAGGTCCGTGCCATCGCCGATGCCGTCCAGGAGGCCCTGGTGGAGGCCCTGGGAATCCCGGCCGGGGACCGCTTTCAGATCGTCACCCAGCACGAGCCGGAAGAGATCATCGCTCAGGACGCCGGGCTCGGGTTCGACCGGACTTCCGGGATCGTGATCATCCAGGTCTTCACCCAGCGCGGCCGCGACACCGCGGACAAGCAGCGTCTCTACCGCACGCTCGCCGACCGCCTGGAACGCGCCGGAGTGGCCGGCGAGGACCTGTTCCTCGGCTACACGGAGAACGGCCCGGAAGACTGGTCGTTCGGCTTCGGGCGCGCCCAGTACGTCGACGGTGACCTGGCGATCCCCGGGCGGCCTCCGGCCGGCACCTGAGCCCCGGCGCGCGCGACCGTGCCGAGGAGTTCGTTGAGGACTTCTGTCGTGCTGGGGTGCGTGTAGATCGAGTTGCCGAGCTCGCGGGCAGGAACGTCGTGACGCATGGCCAGGGCGACCAGGTTGATGACTTCCTGGGAGTCGATGCTGATCAGTGCCGCGCCGAGAACGAGGTCGGTGTCCGCGTCGATGACGAGTTTGATCAGGCCGCGGGTGTCGCCCATGATCCTCGGACGATGCGTGGCCGTGGCGCGGGCGACGAGCTTGCCGGCGGTCCGCACGTTGTGGCCGCGTTCTCTGGCGGCGGTCTCGGTGAGGCCGACGGTGGAGAACGGCGGGGTGATGAACATCGTGTGCGGGACGGCCCGTCGATCAGCGGTGGAGCGGGTGCCGTCCCCGAGAAGCAGGTCCGCGACGATGCGGTGATCGTCTTGGGAGATGTAGGTGAACTGCGGTCCCCCGTTGACGTCGCCGATCGCGTAGATGTGCGGACGGCTCGTGCGCAGGTGCTCGTCCACCTCGATGGCGCCGCGTTCGGTGGTGCGGATGCCCGCTCGGCCGAGGTGGAGTCCTTCGACGGCGGGAGCGCGCCCGGTGGCGACGAGGATCTTGTCCGCCCTCAGGGTCCGCGGACGTCCGCCGACCTCGTAGCAGACGGTGGTGTCGACGGAGCCGTCCCTGACCTCGGTCACCTTCGCGTCGGGGATGAGCGTGATTCCTTGGTCGCGGAGAATGCCGACGACGACGTCGGCGACATCGTCGTCCTCGCGACCCATGAATCCGGGAAACGCCTCGAGAACCGACACCTCGGACCCGAACTGCCGGTACATGGCCGCGAACTCCAGGCCGAGGTAGCCGCCGCCGATCACCACGAGGTGTCGTGGCAGCTCCTTGGTGTGGAGCAGGTCAGTGCTCGTCGCCAGGTACGCGCTGTCGCGCAGCCCGCGGATGTCGGGGACCACGGGCACGGAGCCGGTGCTGATCACGATGGTCGCGGCGCTGACGGTCAGGCGGTCGTCGCCCGCCGCGACCTCGACCGTCGTGGCGTCGAGGAACGAGGCCCTGCCGGTGACCACGGCGACGGTGTCGAGGGTGTCCAGCATCTCGAAGTTCCTGCCGCGCGTCATCGTGGTCAGGTCGGTGACCGCGCCGATCGCGTCGTGGTACCAGCTCTGCGGGTCGTCGCCCGGGCGACGGACGTCGGCGTGGTGGACCAGCGCCTTCGTCGGTACGCAGCCGATGTTGACGCAGGTGCCTCCGTACATCTGGTCGGACTGCTCCACCATGACGACCCGCCTGCCCTCGCGGCCCATGGTTCCCGCGAGATCCTTGCCGCCCTTGCCGAAACCGATGACCAGCACGTCCGCCGTGATGCCGAGGCGCTCCGCTCCGCTCATGGCAGCATCTCTCTCTCGAAGGATTCGCGTCCCGACTCGTCGAACCGCGCGCAGAGCTCCTGGATCTCGTCCTTGAGAAGGATGAGCTGGGAGAAGCCGACCAGTTCGCCGTCGATGCGGATCGGTGAGACCGTGACCAGGATCGTGATTCCCCCGTAGGGCCTGGCGACGTAGCGTACCGGCTCGACGTGGCCCTCCTCGAAGAGCCGGAGCATGGCGTCGAAGCGGGGATTGGTCACCGCCCGGCGATGCCGCTTCCTGACGTCGTCGCCGATGTATTCCGGCTTCCGGTCGAGGTGCTCAGAAGCCCACTTGTTGTAGTACATCAGCGCTCCGTGGCGGTCCAGGATGGTGACTCCGACTCCGACCTGCTCGAGAACCCGGTCCGCCCACTCGTCCAGCCCCCAGTCCGTGGCGATGCGGCTCTCGGTCACTTCGGCCGGCTCGACCTGAGATGACATGGATACCTCCGAAGAAGGGGGGTTGGTGGATGCCTGTCCTGGTAGACAGACCGCGCCGAGTACGGCGTATCACTACAAAGTCTGGACGCTTGAGCACGCGTCCACAATGAGCCTTCTTCGGGGTGAGCCTTCGGTTGAGCCGAAGGCTGGTCGGGTGCGGCCGACCCGGGTACCGTCTCGACCATGACGTACGACCTGACCGATCTTCAGCTGTTCCTGCAGGTGGTCGACCAGGGCAGCATCACCGGGGGTGCGGACCGCGCACATCTGTCGCTGGCTTCGGCCAGTGCGAGGATCAAGGCGATGGAGAAGGCTCTGGGGGCGCCGCTCCTGATCCGGCATCGCCGTGGCGTCGTGCCTTCACCGGCGGGATGGCTGCTGGTGGCCCATGCCCGTGAGGTCGTTGGCCAGATGGCCCGGATGCGTTCAGATCTGTCGCGATATTCCGACGGCCTGCGGCCCACATTGGTGATCTCGGCCAACACGTCGGCCACCGAGACGCTCGTGTCGTCGGTGATCGTCGACTTCATGGCCGACAACCCCGACATCGACCTGGAACTCGAGGAGCGGCCGAGCCACGAGATCGTCGCGGCCGTCACCGAGGGCCGGGCGGAACTGGGGATCATCGCCGACACCGTCGATTCCGGCCGGCTGGAACGGGCGGTGCTGCGTCCCGACCCCCTGGTCGTCATCACCCGGCCGGGCCACGCGCTGGCCACGCGTGCCCATGTCGCGTTCAGCGAGTGCCTCGGCCACCCGTTCGTCGGCTTCACCGAGGGGAACCCGTTGCAGGAGCATCTGAGCGGACAGACCCAGCCGCTCGGACTCCGGCCCCGCTACCGGGCGCATCTGCCGACCACGGAGGCGATCTGCGGTGCGGTGGCGGCCGGCGTCGGCATCGCCGTGGTTCCCGCGCGCGCGGTCGTCCGTTGGCGGCGTGCCTACGACCTGCGGGTCGTGGAGCTGACGAACTCCTGGGCGAAGCGCAACCTGCTGTTGTGCAGCCGGCGCCGGGCCGGGCTCTCCGAAGCCGCGGCGGCGCTCGCCGCGCGCCTCGAAGCGGACGGGGAGACCGCCGCCGCACCGGCCGACGGCGGCGCCGAGGGCGCGTAGCCGGCGACGGGCGCAGGGGTCGGGCTCCGCGGGGCGAACGCGATCACGGCCGGCCGGGCCCCTCCCCTCCCAGGGGCCCGGCCGGCCGCGCGGGTCAGCGAGGGTCGAAGGTGAGGGCGGCGTCCTCGTCGAGGGGGAAGATCGGGCGCTTGAGGTTGCGGTACGGCAGGCGGTGCAGGTCCTGGTCGACGCCGCCCGGCGTGAGCGCGAGCATCCAGTCGGCCGCGGCCTCGTACAGCTCCGGCTCCAGGTAGCCGATCTTGACCGTGACCACGTCCACCGAGGAGACCTCCACCCCGAGCAGCCGGTACGACTCCAGCAGCCGGTACTGCATGCGGCGCGAGGTGAGGAAGACGCTCAGCCCGCCGATGCGGACGCTGACCACGCGCCCGCCGTCGGGGTCGTCGGCGATCGCCTCCAGCGAGCCCTCCAGCAGCAGCGGCCCCGGGTCGCGGGCGTCGACGCGGCCGCCCGCGCGCACGCTGACCGGCGCGCCGACCGGCAGGTGACCGACGGCGGCCACCGCCTCGGGGTCGAACAGGGACGCGTAGACGGCGCGCACCGAGCCGTCGCGGATCTCGGGCCGGGCCAGCATGCGCTCGAGGGCGAAGGTGACGTCGTCGGCGCCGCCCGCCCCCGGGTTGTCGCCGGAGTCGCTGATGAAGTACGGCCGTGCCGCGCCCTCCTTGAGCGCCGCGTCCAGGCACTCGTCCATGGAGCCGGTGGGCGCGACGAAGGCGAAGTCGTCGCGGGCGTCCCAGAACGCCTGTCCCAGCTCGCGCGCCGCCTGCTCGGCGGCGGCCGCGTCGGTGCCGGTGGCCACGACAGCGCCGGTGCAGCGGGGCTCGTCGGCCCAGGCGAAGCCGATCCAGATGGCCGCGTCGATGACGCCGGGCCTGGCCTCGACGTCCGGGATGCGGGCGTACAGGCTGCGGGCGGGTTCGACGCGGGTGCTGGTCATCTCGCCGGGCAGCAGGACCGGCACGTGCACGAGCGTCTTGTGCGGACGCTCGCCGCGCCGCAGCGCCTCGACGAGGTTGCGGGCGGCGCGCTCGCGGGTCTCCCACACGTCCACGTGCGGCGCGGTGCGGTAGCAGGTCAGCAGGTCGCAGCCGGCGAAGAGGGTGGGGGAGACGTTGCCGTGCAGGTCCATCGCCGCCGACACCATCGGCTCAGGGCCGATGACGCCGCGGATGGCGGTGATGAGGTCGCCTTCGGCGTCCTCGCGGCCGACGACGCTCATCGCGCCGTGGAAGTCGAGCAGGACGCCGTCGAACGGGCCGTCGGCGAGGCCCTGGACGATCTCCTCCCGCCAGGCGTCGTACGCGGCGGGCTCGACGGCGCCGCCCGGCAGGGCGCGGGCGTGGACGAGCGGCACCCACTCGACCTCGGCCGCCCACGGGTCGCCGAGCCAGTCGTACCGGTCGAGCAGGGCCTGGCCGCGGGTGACGTCGAAGTCGGCGGTGCCGCTCAGGTGCGGGGAGAAGGTGCTGGACTCGATGTGGATGCCGCAGACGGCGATGCGGAGGGACACGGTGGTTCTTTCTACGAGGTACGGATGTCGGCTGATTCGCGCAGGAGGTGACCCAGCCCGATGAGGGCCGCGTCAGGGCCGGCGACGCTCGCCTCGATGGACAGCGACTGGGTGAGCGGCGGCAGGCAGCGCTCGTAGAGCATGCCTTTGACGGCCGCCACGTAAACGTCGAGGCTCGACAGCGCGCCACCGATGACGACGCTGTCGGGGTTGAGGAAGTTGACCAGACCGGACAGGGCGACGCCGAGCAGCCGGCCGGCCTGGCGCACCTGGGTGACCACGGCCGGGTCGGCGTTCACGGTCGCGTCCATGACGTCGCGCGTGCCGGCCACCGGCAGGCCGCGCCCGGCCAGCTCGCGGACGAGCGCCGCGCCACTGGCGACGGTCTCCAGGCAGCCGCGGCTGCCGCAGGAGCATTCACGCTCGCCGCTGTCGGCCACGCGCACGTGGGTGACGTCGCCGCTCAGGCCGCGCCCGCCGCGGTAGATCTGGCCGTCGCTGACCAGGCAGGCGCCGATGCCGGTGCCGGCCTTGACGTAGATCATTTCGCCGGTGTCGCGCCGGGTGACGTGCTCGCCGATGGCGGCGGCCTTGGCGTCGTTGTCGACGAGCGCGGTCACGCCGAAGCGGTCGCGCAGGTCGGACTGGACGTCGTAGCCGCTCCAGCCCGGCATCCTGGCCGGGCCGACGAGCTGCCCGTGGGGGAAGTCGACCGGCCCGGGCAGGGCCATGCCGACGGCCAGGAGCCGCCGGCCGGGCGCGTGGGCGGCCCTGAGGTCGTCGAAGGCCGCGCTGACCCGGTCGAAAGTCGCTTGGGGGCCGGCTCCTATGTCGACGGCGAACTCCTCGGTCGTGAGCAGCGCGCCGTCGGGGGAGCACAGGGCCACGCGGGCATGGCGGGCGCCCAGCTCGGCCACCGCGAACACGCCGCCGGCCTCGCGCAACCGAAGAATCTTCGGACGGCGTCCGCCGGTGGAGGCGCCGACGCCCTCCTCCCAGATCGTGCCCTCGTCCAGGAGACGACGCACCACGGTGGAGACCGTGGAGGGAGCCACCTGCAGCGTCTCCACCAGGTCCGCGCGCGACGTGGCCTTGCCGCTGGCCAGCAGGTTTAACGCCTGCTCGCGCAGACTGGCGGGGTCCGACATGCCGCTCCTCTCTGATGCATGCGCCAGGCGCTCATCATCCGTCACGAGGACGATCATGAAAAGCCGTCTCGTTGGCGGGGACTCTATACCGAAATAAGTCCGGTGAACAAAGTAGATTTTTCGCTTGACTTACTATTTCGTCATCTATACATTCCTCGGACTGAACAGCCCTTGGAGGGCACGCCCACGTCACGACGAGGAGAAACATGGGGATGAGAACCCGCATCGTGTGCGGCGTGGTTGCCGTCGGGCTCGGCCTGACCGCCTGTAGCGCCGGCGCCGGCAGCAGTACGCCGCAGGGCGGTGCGCAGGGCAAGGACACCGCGACCGTGGCCTTCCGCACCCCCAACTGGATCTTGCCGATCTCCGCCCCCGGTTTCACGCAGGGCGAGAACGACATCTTCTCCACCGCCCTGTACCGCAAGCTGTACGCCTACAAGCTCGACGGTTCCAACGCCGACAACGTCGACACCGAGCGCTCGCTGGCCGAGCCGCCCGCCGTGAGCGACGGCGGCAAGACGCTGACCATCACGCTGAAGGACAACACCTGGTCCGACGGCAAGCCGATCACCACCAAGGACATCCAGTTCTGGTGGGACCTGGTCACGACGAACAAGGAGCAGTGGGCCTCGTACCGGCCCGGTGGCTTCCCCGACAACATCTCCGACTTCAAGGTCAAGGACGACAAGACGTTCTCCCTGACCACGAAGGAGGAGTACAACACCGCCTGGTTCGTCGACAACCAGCTCAACCGGATCGTCCCGCTGCCCCAGCACGCCTGGGACAAGGGCGACCCGAAGAAGACCTTCGAGGAGCTCACCGCCGCCTCCAAGGACCCCAAGACGTACGCGACCAACCCGCTGTGGAAGACCAACAGCGGCCCGTGGAAGCTCGAGAGCTACGTCCCGAGCGGCGAGGTCGTGCTGGCCAAGCAGGACACCTACACCGGCACCGACAAGCCGAAGCTGAACAAGATCGTGCTGCGCCCGTTCACGGGCGACGACGCCGAGTTCAACGTGCTGCGGGCCGGGCAGATCGACTACGGCTACATCCCGCCGGCGAACCTGTCGCAGAAGTCGTACCTGGAGTCGAAGGGCTACAAGGTCGCCCCCTGGTACGGGTGGTCGATCACCTACCTCCAGCTGAACTTCAACAACCCCAAGACCGGGGTGCTGTTCAAGCAGCCGTACCTGCGCCAGGCGCTGCAGATGCTCATCGACCAGCCGACCATCAGCAAGGTCATCTGGTCGGACATGGCCGCGCCCACCTGCGGTCCGGTGCCGGCCAAGCCGGGATCGCCGAGCGGCGAGGGCTGCGTCTACCCGTTCGACCCGGCCAAGGCCCAGCAGCTGCTCCAGGAGCACGGCTGGAAGGTGACCCCCGACGGGCAGACCACCTGTGAGGACCCCGCGCTGTGCGGCGACGGCATCGCCAAGGGCGCCCCGCTCGACTTCACCGTCACCAGCCAGTCCGGCTTCGCGGCGACCACGAAGATGTTCGCCGAGATCAAGTCGACGATGGCCAAGGTCGGCGTGCAGCTGACCATCAAGGAAGTGCCCGACTCGGTCGCGGTCACCCCCGCCTGCAAGCCCGACGACGCCAAGTGCGACTGGGACATGTCGTTCTTCGGCTCGCAGGGCAGCTGGTACTACCCGGCCTTCGCCTCCGGCGAGCGGCTGTTCCAGACCGACGCGCCCGTCAACCTCGGCAGCTACAGCAACCCCGAGGCCGACAAGCTCATCGAGGCCGCCCAGTTCTCCGGTGACGCCAGCGCGCTGCAGGCCTACAACGACTTCCTGGCCAAGGACCTGCCGGTGCTGTGGATGCCGAACCCCGTCTACCAGGTCTCGGCCTACAAGACGGATCTGCAGGGCATCGAGCCGCAGGACCCGATGAACGGCATGTACTTCCAAGACTGGTCCTGGAAGTAGCCGATCTTGACCCGGTACCTCCTCACACGCCTGGGCCAAGCCCTGGTCATCGTGATCCTGGTGACGCTGATCACGTTCCTGATCCTCCATGTGCTCCCGGGTGGCGCGGCCCGCGCCATCCTGGGCAAGGAGGCGACACTGGAGCAGATCGCCGCGTTCAACCACGAGATGGGGTACGACCGGCCGCTGTGGGAACAGTACGCGCTGTACCTGCAGCGGTTGGTCCACGGCGACCTCGGCTACTCCTTCCAGCTCAACCAGTCGGTGGCCGAGGCCATCGCCCAGCGGCTGCCCAAGACGATGGTGATGTCGCTGGCCTCGACGGTGCTCGCCGTCGTCGTGGCCGTGCCGCTGGGCGTGGTGCAGGCCGTACGCCGTAACCGCTGGCCCGACTACACCATCAACGCGCTGTCGCTGCTGGCGTACGCCACGCCCATCTTCTTCATGGGCCTCATGATGATCATCCTGTTCTCCCAGGTGTGGGCGGTCCTGCCGCCCGAGGCCCCGCAGGGCTTCACCCTGGGGGAGGTGCTGGCGGACCCGGCCGGACTCGTGCTGCCCGTGGTCACGCTGGCGATCCTCACCGTCGCGGTCTACTCCCGCTACATCCGCTCGTCCATGGTCGACAACCTCAACGAGAACTACGTCCGTACGGCGCGCAGCAAGGGCCTGTCCGAAGGACGCGTGATCGTCGGGCACACGCTGCGCAACGGCCTGTTCCCCGTCATCACGCTGCTCGGCATGTACCTGCCCGCGCTGTTCAGCGGCGCCCTCGTGGTCGAGCGGCTGTTCAACTACCCGGGCATGGGCCTGCTGTTCTGGCAGGCGGCGCTCAAGCGGGACTACCCGATCCTGCTCGGCGTCACGCTGCTGATCTCGGTGGCCACCGTGCTCGGCGCGCTGGTCGCCGACGTGCTCTACGCCGCGGTCGATCCGCGGGTGCGACTCAAGGCAGGCCGTTCATGACCACCACCCCGCACGAGGAGGAGGCGCCCGTCCGCGGGATGTGGCGCCAGGGCCTCGAAGTCTTCGTCGAGAACCGGCTCGCCCTGGTGGGCGTGGCCATCTTCGTCCTGCTGGCCGGCTTCTCCTTCCTCGGGCCGCTGCTCTACCACACCGACCAGGTGCACACCGACCTGACGAAGGTCTACCTGACCCCCGGCGCCGACGGGCATCCGCTCGGCACCGACGGCGTCGGCTACGACCAGCTCGGGCGGCTGATGCTCGGCGGGCAGACGTCCATCGTGGTCGGCCTCGCCGCCGGCCTGCTCGCCACGGTCGTCGGCACCGTCTGGGGCGCCATCGCCGGCTTCGCCGGCAGCTGGGTCGACGCGGTCATGATGCGGGTGGTCGACGCGATGATGTCGATCCCCGCGCTCTTCCTGTTCATGCTCATGGCCTCGATCGTGACGCCGACCGTGCCGATGCTCATCGTCATCATCGGCGCCTTCGCCTGGCTCGGCCCCGCGCGGCTCGTCCGCGGCGAGGCGCTGACGCTGCGCACCCGCGAGTACGTCATGGCGATGCGCGGCATGGGCGGCGCCGGCGGGCGCGCGGTGCGCCGGCACATCATCCCCAACGCCATCGGCACGGTGATCGTCAACGCGACCTTCCAGGTCGCCGACGCGATCCTGTACGTGGCCTACCTGTCGTTCCTCGGCCTGGGCGTGCCGCCACCCGCGGCCAACTGGGGCGGCATGCTGTCCGACGGCCTGTCGGACACCTTCAGCGGCCACTGGTGGCTGCTGTACCCGCCGGGAATCGCCATCATCCTCATCGTCCTCGCCTTCAACTTCATCGGCGACGGGCTGAGGGACGTCTTCGAGGTCCGCCTCCGGCGGCGTTAGCAGGAGGGTACGTTCATGGAGGCACCGACCCAGCCGCTGCTGCGGCTGCGCGACCTCAGCACCGACATCGCGCTGCGCCGCGGCACCGTGCACGCGCTCGACAAGGTGAACCTCGAGGTCCGGCAGGGCGAGACGCTCGGCGTCGTGGGCGAGTCGGGCAGCGGCAAGACCATGACCGTGCTGTCGGTCATGGGGCTGCTGCCCTCGGGCGGCCAGGTCGTCGGCGGGGAGATCCTCTTCGACGGCCGCGACCTGCGCCGGCTGGAGGCCAAGGAGCTGCGCCGGGTGCGCGGCGTCGAGATGGGCATGGTCTTCCAGGACCCGCTCACCTCGCTCAACCCCACCATGCGCATCGGCGCGCAGGTCGCCGAACCGCTGCGCGTCCACCAGGGCGTCAGCAAGGCCGAGGCCCGCGATCGGGCCATCGAGATCCTGCGCCGGGTCGGCATGCCCCGTCCCGACAAGATCGTTGACGACTACCCGCACCAGCTGTCGGGCGGCATGCGCCAGCGCGTCGTCATCGCCATGGCGCTCATCCGCTCCCCGCGCCTGCTCATCGCCGACGAGCCGACGACGGCGCTGGACGTCACCACCCAGCGCCAGATCCTCGAACTCATCGACGACCTGCGCGAGGAGTTCAAGATGGCGGTCATCCTGGTCACCCACGACCTCGGGGTGATCGCCGGCCGCGCCGACCGGGTCGCCGTCATGTACGCCGGCCGCGTCGTGGAGACCGGCACGACCGCCGACCTGTTCCGCGCACCGCGCCACCGTTACACCGAGGCGCTCATGCGGGCTCTGCCGGAGTCGGCCGCCGAGGGCCGTCTCTACAGCATCCCCGGCCTGCCGCCCGACCTGTCGCGGCCGCTGACGGGCTGCCGCTTCGCGCCCCGCTGCCAGTTCGCCACCGACGAATGCCGCACCGGCGACGTCCTGCTCACCCTGGACGCCGCAGGGAACGGGCACGAGTTCGCCTGCCTGCACCCGGTCGCCGAACCCGTCGCGATCACGGCGTCCGCCCCCGTGGCCGAGACCGCCGCGAAGGCCTCCGAGCCGCTCCTGACCGTGCGCGACCTGGTCAAGGAGTACGACGCGGGCGGCTCAGGCATGCGCAAAACCGCCGGGCGGGTCAGCGCCGTGGCCGGAGTCTCGTTCGAGGTCAAGGCCGGTGAGACGCTCGGCATCGTCGGCGAGTCAGGGTGCGGCAAGTCGACCGTCGGCCGTGTCGTGGCCGGCCTCGAACCGGCCACGGCCGGACAGATCATCGTCGACGGCCAGGACATCGCCACGCTCGACCGGCGCGCCCGCCACCACATGCACCGGCAGGTGCAGCTGATGTTCCAGGACAGCTACGCGGCCATGAACCCGCGCATGCGCATCGACTCGATCCTCACCGAGCCGCTGGAGATCCAGCAGGTGGGCGACGCCGCCGCGCGCCGCGCCCGGGTGAGCGAACTGCTCGACCAGGTCGGACTGCCGCGCCGGGCGCTGGAACGGTACCCGCACGAGTTCTCCGGCGGCCAGCTGCAGCGCATCGGGCTGGCCCGGTCGCTGGCGCTGAACCCGCGGCTCATCGTGGCCGACGAACCGGTCAGCGCCCTGGACGTGTCGGTGCAGGCGCAGGTGCTCAACCTCATGCGCGACCTGCAGCACGAGCTCGGCCTGTCGTACGTGTTCATCAGCCACGACCTGTCCGTGGTCGACTACATGGCCGACCGGATCGGCGTCATGTACCTCGGCAAGCTGGTCGAGGTCGGGCCGGCGAGCCAGGTGGTGCGCGCGGCGCGGCACCCGTACACCCAGGCGCTGCTGGACGCCGTCCCCTCGCCCGACCCGGACCGCGCACCGGCACCGGACACCACCATCAGGGGCGAGCTGCCGAGCGCGCTCAACCCGCCGACCGGCTGCCGCTTCCGCACCCGCTGCCCGCTGGCCCAGGACATCTGCGCCACCGAGCCGCCGCTGCAGGGCGGGACGCACCAGGTCGCCTGCCATTTCCCGCTCCGCCAGGAGCCGGCCCAGGAGACCTCGGCGGCCTGATCGGCCACGCACGTCCCCGGCGGTGGTGGCCGCCGGGGACGCAGCACGGAGTGGGATGATCCGGGGGAGTGACCCCTCGAAGGAGGCGCGCATGCTGCTCACGTCCCGCTCCCACGCCGAGTACCGGGCGATGTTCGACCTCTCCGACGCCGACCTGGCAGGGGTGACGCTCGACTGCGCCGCGGGCGCGTCGAGCTTCGCCGCCGTGGCCTCCGCCGCGGGGGCCAGGGTGCTGGCCACCGACCCGCTGTACGCGCAGGGAGCCGACGCGCTCGCCGCACGCCTGCCCGATGACCTGGTCAGGGCACAGGAGATGCACCGGGCGGCGGCGGACCGGTTCGTCTGGGACTGGTACGGATCGCCCGCCCGCTACCAGGAGATCCGCGTCGAGTCGGGCACCCGGTTCCTCGCCGACCTCAGGCGCGCTCCCGGCCGTTACCTGGCCGCCGGGCTGCCGTACCTGCCGCTCGCCGACCGCAGCGTCGACCTCGTGCTCTGTTCGCACCTGCTGTTCACCTGGGCCGGCGAGCACGACCATGCCTGGCATCGGGCGGCGGTCCTGGAGATGTGCCGGGTCGCGCGCCGCGAGGTGCGGATCTTCCCGCTCGTCCATCTCGGCCCCGGCGAGCCGGTGGAGTTCCTCGGGCGGCTGCGCGCGGAGGTCGAACAGGTCACGGGTGCGCGGACCGCGTGCCCGCCGGTGCCGTACGAGTTCCAGCGCGGCGCCGACCGGATGCTCAGGATCCGTCTACACCGGGGGCAGTAGCCGGAAGAACCTTCCCTGGGACGACGACGCCAGGCGCGTCGATGACGGAGCATCGCAGGAAGCCGGCCCTTCGGAAGGACACCTCAGCGATGCTGTTCATCGAAGTCATGACGCCCCAGGGCACCCTCACCGAGCAGGAGCGCCAGGCCCTCGCCGGGCGGCTGACCGCGCGCCGCCTGCTGGCGGGCACGCACGACGCCGTCGACCCCGGTGTGCTGGGCCTGCTGGACTCGCTCACGTCCGTGGTGGTGCGCGAGGAACGGATCTGGACGGCAGGCGCCGTCGACCCGTCCCGGTACGTCGTGAACGTGACCGTCGGCGTGTGGGGCAAGGAGATGAGCGAACACCTCGTCACCCGGATCAGCGCGGAGCTGGCGGACGCCGGTGCGGACGCCGTGGTCAACGTGATCGGCGTCCCCGAGGGGGGATACGGCCTGCGGGGGCGGGTCCGGCGCTCGCCCGACATGCTCGACCTGATCGAACAGTCCAGGACCGGCTCGGCGGCGCCCGTCCCCGAGGGCATGGTCGTCGACCCGGTGTGCGGCGCGACCCTGCCGGTCGAGGACGCCGTCTGGCTGGAACGCGACGGCCGGACGTACGGCTTCTGCTGCCCGCACTGCCGTGGCCACTTCGCCAAGCGGCTGCGCGAGCGCGCCGACGCCTGAGGTCAGCGGCCGCGCAGCGTGGTCAGGGCGCGGGCGGTGGGGGAGCCCGGCTCGGTCGTGTAGACGACGAGCCGCTGGTCGGGCTCGTGCGGCGCGCAGACGATCTCGATGTCGAAGGACAGCGGACCGGCGGCCGGATGGTGGACGCGCTTGGCCACCGGCCCGTAGTCGCGGACGGCGTGGTCGTCCCACCATCGCGCGACGTCGCCGTCCGACGCGCGCAACTCGGCCATGAGCGCCTCGAGGCGGTGGTCGTGCGGGCGGCGGGCGATCTCCCTGCGCATCGTGGCGACGGTGGCCGCGGCGAAGTCCGCCCAGTTCGCGATCCGTTCGCGGGCGAGCGGGTCCTGGAACATTTGACGCGCTCCCCGGCCTGAAGGCCGGGGATTCAGCCCGTGCCGCGTCTGCGGCACCTCTGTGGCTTCCTGTTTCACCGGGTCCTGCCCTCCGCTAAGCGGCGGGTCTTACGGTCCCTCCGCAGGCGTTTAGCCTCTCCACCCGTCCGGCGGCGAGGATGTTCTTGGCGGCGTTGACGTCCCGGTCGTGGACAGCACCACAGGCGCATTCCCAGGTCCGGACGTTGAGCGGCATCGACCCGGCCAGTGCCCCGCATTCCGAGCACAGCTTGGAAGAGGGGAACCAGCGGTCGATCCTGACGAAGGTCCGGCCGTGCCGGGCGGCCTTGTAGGCGAGCATCGCCGTGAACTGTCCCCATCCGGCGTCGTGCACACTCTTGGCGAGCTTCGTGCGAGCCAGACCCTTCACCGCAAGATCCTCCACATACACCGCTTGGTTGTCGCGAATGATGCTCGTGGAGAGCTTGTGCGCGAAGTCCCGGCGCGCGTCGGCCACCCCGGCGTGCGCACGAGCGACCCTGACCATGGCCTTCCTGCGGTTGTCCGACCCCTTCGCCTTCCGGGACAGAGCCTGCTGCGCCTTGCGCAGGCGGCGTTCGGCACGGCGCAGGAAACGCGGGTTGCCGATCTTCCGGCCGTCCGACAGCACCGCGAAATGCGTCAACCCCAGATCGATCCCGACCTCGGCGGCCGTCGCCGGCAGCGGCTCGTCACAGACCTCGACCACGAACGACGCGAAGTACCGGCCCGCCGCGTCCTTGACCACCGTCACACTGGAAGGCTCCGCAGGCAGGGAACGCGACCAGCGGACCGGCACGTCCCCGATCTTCGGCAGGCGCAGCTTCCCGCCCGCCGTGACCTGGAATCGGGCGTTCTTGGTGAACCGGATCGCCTGCCGCCTGTCCCTCTTGGACTGGAACCGGGGCGGGGCGATCTTCGGCCCCTTGCGCTTGCCGGTGAGTGAGGCGAAGAAGTTGCGGTAGGCGGCGTTCAAGTCGGCTAAGGCCTGCTGCAACACCACCGCCGACACCTCCCCCAACCAGGCGCGTTGCGGAGCCTTCTTCGCCTCGGTGATGACCCGCTTGGACAGGTCACCATCCGAGAGGTACGGCAGCTCCTGCTCACGGGCTTCCTGCCTGGCGCGCAGCCCGTCGTTGAACACCGTCCGCGCGCACCCGAACGCCCGCGCCAGCGCGGTGCGCTGACCAGGGGTCGGGTAGAGGCGGACGTTGTATCTGAGCTGCACGATCCGGAGCTTATCCCTTGCGACACCACAATGATGTCTGTTTCCGATGGCGCTGCGGCTTCCCGACGACGTGCACGCACGGCTGATCACCCACGCAGCCACCGACCGCCGGTCCCACAACTCCCAGATCGTGCACCCGCTGGAGACCACACTCGACGCCGACGAGACACCCGACGAGACACCCGACGAGACACCCGACGAATCGCCTTGACGGCGATTCGTCGTTCCCTGCCCCGCTACGCGGGACAGTCCGCTTCACCCCCGGCCTGAAGGCCGGAGCACTGCGGACGATTCCGGTAGCGGACGAACGACGTGCCCGGCTCCAGCGGACGTCCGAGGACCTCCACGAGCAGGGCGTTGCGCGCCAGGACCTCGCCGCGGTGGCCGAGCAGCAGCACCGGCACGTGGTCGAGCGTGCGCATCAGCCGCAGGAGACCGGCGTCGGGCCGCTGGGCCGTGGAGGGCCCCGCGACGGCGCGGCGCCGCTGGGCCGGGGCGGCGAGGTCGCGCAGGTGCGCGTGCTCGACCTCGTCCAGGCGCAGCGCCCGGGCCAGCGCGTCGAGCACCTCGGCGGAGATGTTGGCCTGGCGTCCCTGTTCGAGCCGGCTGTAGTAGTCGGAGCTCAGGCCCGCCAGCACGGCCAGCTCCTCGCGCCGCAGACCGGGCACCCGCCGGGCCCCGGGGAAGGGCCGGATGCTTGCCTGGGAGGGCGTGAGACGGTCCCGCCGTGAGCGCAGGAACGCCCCGAGCGCGGCGCGGTCACGTGGCATCCCCCAGAGTAGGCGACCGGACCAGCCGGGCTGCCCAGGGCGACCGCCAGGCGCCTTCCGAGGCCGGCGGCCGGGCCGGGCGTGGTCTTCCGGGGGCTCGCGTGACGGTCCTGGGCCTCCGTCGTGGGCCTCCGTCGTGGGCCGACGTGTGGTCAGGGTGGTTCGGGCGTGCCCAGGTTCGTCCTGGCCTGGCCCCGTGTCTGCGGTCGCCCTAGAAAGGGATCCATGACATCTCTGCACATGAACGACAGCACCTCCACGACCCCCGGCACCCGGCTGGCCGGTCGTACGGCCGTGGTCACCGGTTCGACCAGCGGGATCGGCGCGGCCATCGCCCGCGTGCTGGCCGGAGAGGGGGCGCACGTGGCGGTCAGCGGGCGGGACGCGGCCCGCGGCGAGCTGGTCGTCAAGGAGATCCAGCAGGCCGGCGGGCGGGCCGACTTCGTCCCGGCGGACCTCGCGGGCGGCTACGACGAGCTGCGCGCCTTCGCCGCTCGGGCCACGGAAACGCTCGGCGGACGCGTCGACATCCTCGTCAACAACGCGGGCATCTACCCGGCGACGCTCACCGAGGACCTGCCGGACGCGGACCTCGACGCGATGCTCGCGGTCAACGTGCGCGCGCCGCACGTCCTGGTCGCCGCGATGGCGCCGGCGATGGCCGAGCGGGGCAGCGGCGCCATCGTCACCATCGGCTCCTGGATGGCCCGGCTCGGCGGCCCGTACGCGGCGATGTACAGCGCGACCAAGGCGGCGGACGAGCAGCTCACCCGCAGCTGGGCCGCGGAGTACGGGCCGCGCGGCGTGCGGGTGAACACCGTCGCGCCAGGAGCGACCCTCACCCCGGGCAACGAGTCGGACCGCGCGGCGCTGGACGCGATGACCGCGTCCACCCCGGCCGGCACCGTCGTGCGGCCGGACGACATCGCCAAGGGCGTCCTGTACGTGGTCAGCGACGACGCGGCGATGGTCCACGGCATCACGCTCTACGTGGACGGCGGCATCTCCGCCACCCGCCTGTCCTGACCGGCACGCCTCCGCACCCCCCAAGCCGAATGGGTGCTACAGGATCATTCGTCCTTTATCGGTGGGTTCATCCGATCGTCGTGCCGTGTTCGCCCGGATGAGGATCGCGACCGGCAGAGTCTCCTCCTGAGTCGTGGAGCGCGGCCCACGTGTGCCCTTGTGGAGGAAATGATGATCGCCCGTGTGAGAATCGCCGCCGGCGCGGCCGCTTCGATCGCTGTCGGAGCGCTGGCCATGAGCCTGGTCACCCCCGCCCAGGCGGCCGAGCCGACGCAGCCGCCCCCGGCCACCGCGGCGGCCGTCGCCGAGCCGCCCACCTTCGCCGCCACCCTGGCCCGCTCGTACGACACCTTCGACGCGAACCAGGCGGTCGCCGTCGACAAGAAGTACTTCTACGTGGTCGACAACCGGAAGATCACCAAGCACGACAAGGCGACCGGCAAGCCATTGCTGCAGTTCGTGTCCAACCCGGGCGGCCCGCTGATCCACATGGACAGCGCCGTCGTGGTGGACGGCAAGCTGTACGCGTCGCACTCCAACTACGACCAGTCGCCGATGGAGAGCTCCATCGAGGTGTTCGACACCAAGACGCTGAAGCACGTCGACACGTACAGCCTCGGCATCTACCGCGGCTCGCTGACCTGGCTGGACCGCCACGACGGCGCGTGGTGGGCGGGCTTCGCCAACTACGACGAGGTGCCCGACGGCGAGACCGAGCCGTACGGCGGCACCTACAACACCCAGATCGTCAAGATGAACGACCACTTCCGGGTCGTCGAGTCGTGGAACATCCCGAAGACGATCCTCGACCGCTTCAAGCCGATGAGCAACTCCGGCGGTTCGTGGGGCCCCGACGGGCGGCTCTGGCTCAGCGGCCACGACCTCGGTGAGGCGTACGTGATGAAGCTGCCGTCCATGGGCCCCGAGCTCGAGTGGGTCGCCACCGTCACCCTGCCGGGCGTCGAGGGCCAGGGCATCGCCTGGGACCGTTCCGAGCACACGCCCAAGCTGTGGGCGATCAAGCGGTCCACGTCGCAGGCGATGAGCTTCACCGTCCCGTTCCGCCAGATCAGCGACCCGACCACCCAGCCGTGGCAGGTGTTCGGCCCGGGCCACTTCGAGCAGTGACCTCGACGAGCCGGGTCAGCCTTGTGCCGGGACAGGCCTGTCCAGTTCCGTAAGGCGTTCGAGGCTCTTCGCGTCGTCTCTGGTCACAGGGAGGAAGACGACGAGGTGCTGGGTGACGTCTTCGGTGACGGCCAGCTTCGTGTAGTTGATGTCGATCCGCCCTACATGCGGGTGGTTGAAATGCTTGGTCGCCGAGGCGAATGCCTTGATGGGATGGGCCGACCACATGGAGGCGAATGCGGGACTGGCCGCGAGCAAGGCGTCGACCAGCGCGGTGGTCCGCGGGTCATCGGGGTTCTTGCCGGCCGCCGCCCGGAACTGTCCGAGGATGTCGCGTGCCTCACGCTGCCAGTCGAGGAGCAATGCGCGCATGCCGGGGCGGGTGAACAGCAGCCAGATGCTGTTGCGTTCCTCGTCCGGCAGGTCGTCCAGTCCGCCGACGAGGTTGGCGTATGCGCGGTTGTAGGCCAGCAGGTCCCAGCTCGGGTTGATCACGTGGGCCGGGTTGGGGTCGAGCGTGTCCACCAGTGCCCGCAGTGTTGGGTTGACCGGCATCCGGCGCGCTGGTTCGGCCGGCAGCGGTGCGTCGGCGAGAGCGAAGAGGTGACTGCGCTCGGCCGGTGTGAGCTGCAGCGTTCGTGAGAGGCTCTCGAGCACCTGGCGGGAGACGGTGATGTCTCGCGCTTGTTCCAGCCAGGTGTACCAGGTGACGCTCACCCCGGACAGCTGCGCGACTTCCTCGCGCCGCAGGCCGGGCGTGCGCCTGCGGGAGCCGCCGGCCAACCCGACCGCCTCGGGGGCGAGAGACTCCCGTCGAGAGCGCAGAAACCCTGCCAGCTCCTTACGCCTCATCATGCTGACCATGAAACCGCCCTGGTGGTGTTTATACCAGTGTAATCGGCATCTGTACCACGATAATGCCAAGCCCAATGATGGCCGGGTGAGCATTCAGCAACAGCAAACGGCATCGCCGGCCGACCGGACGCGCACCGCGGACAACGACTGGCGCGGACAGGTCACGATTCTGGCTGTCGGGTCCTTCGCCATGGGCACCGACTCCTTCGTGCTGGCCGGCATCCTGCCGCAGATTTCCAGCGGGCTAGGCCAGTCGATCAGCGCCATCGGCCAGGCCATCACCGTCTTCTCCCTCACCTACGGCCTGACCGCGCCGTTCCTCGCCGCGTTCACGAGCAGGCTCCCCCGCAAGCCACTGATGGCGTTCGCGCTGGCCCTGTTCGTTGTGGCCAACCTCGCCTCGGCCGCCGCGCCGACGCTGGCGCTCCTGCTCGTCGCGCGGGTCGCGGCCGGACTCGGCGCCGCTCTCTACACGCCGAACGCGAGCGCGGCGGCCGCCGCGCTCGCCGGGCCGGCCCATCGCGGGCAGGCGCTCGCGGCCGTCCTCGGCGGGTTGACCGTCGGCACCGTTCTGGGCGTGCCTGTCGGTACCTGGATCGGCCAGCATCTGTCCTGGCAGGCGAGCCTGATCTTCGTCGCGTGCGTGGGCGCGGTCGCGCTGGCCGGCCTGCTCGCCGTCCTGCCGTCACTGCCGCTGCCGCCCGCCGTGCCGCTCCGCGCCCGGTTCGCGGTGCTGGCCAACGCCAGGGTGGTGGCGATCGTGGCGTTCATGCTCCTGGAGAGCGCGGCCGCCATCCTTGTCTACACCTACATCGCCCACGTCCTCGACGACACCGTGCACGCCCGTGGGACGACTCTCGCGCTGCTGCTGCTCGCGTGGGGCGTCGGCGGCGCCGTCGGCGCGTTCGGGAGCGGGCGGCTCACCGACCGCTGGGGCGCCGACCGCACCCTGTCTCTCGCGATCGGCGTGCTCGCCGTGACCCTCGCCGCGCTCGCCGTCTCGACCTCGCTACCGCTCGCGTTCGTCGTCATGGCACTCAACGGCGCGGCCGGGTGGGCGGTGGCGACGCCGAACAACCACCGGCTCACCGAGTTCGTCCCGCACCTGCCCAGTGTTGTCATCTCCTTCAACTCCTCGGGCATCTACCTCGGCCAAGCGATCGGCGCGGGGCTCGGCGGGGTCCTGCTCGGCGCGATCTCGACGGCTCAGCTGTGCTACGTCGGCGCGGGCATCGCCGTACTGGCAGCCGCACTGCACCTGCTCATCGCGGCAGGGCCGCGAGCCCGTCCGCGATCGTGTCGGCGATCGGCGTCGTCGGACGGCCGATGAGGCGCGACAGGTCGCCCGGCGTGCCCGCGAGCGCGCCCCGGCTGATCGCCTCGTCGACGTCCACGAGCGTCTCGGCGAAGCCGTCCGGCAGGCCGAAGGAGACGAGCAGCGCCTTGCGCTCGGCGGCGGGCAGGCAGGTGTGGACGACCTCCTTGCCGCTCTGCCGCGACACCTCCGCGGCGAACTCCTCGAACGTCCACGCGGTGTCGCCGCTCAGCTCGTACGCCTGGCCGAGGTGGCCGTCCTGCAGCAGGACGGCCGCCGCCGCGAGTCCGTAGTCGCGGCGCGGTGCGGTGGCGATGCGGCTGCCGGGGGCGACGTTGGTGACGACGACGCCCCGCTCGAGCACGCCCGCGAGGTCTCCGATGTCGCCCGCGTAGACCTCGGAGTACCAGTTGTTGCGCAGGAACGTGTAGGGCAGGCCCGAGTCGAGGATCAGGCGCTCGGTCTCGCGGTGGTCGGCGGCGAGCAGGAAGTCGGCCTTGGGGCCGCCGAACGCGCCGACGTACGCGAGCTGCGCCACCTCCGCCTTGCGCGCCGCGTCGAGCACCGCCTCGTGCTGCGTCACGCGCCGGCCTGCGTCGCCGCCCGGGATCAGCAGCACGCGGTCGCCCGGCTGGAACAGCCCGGCGAAGGTCTCGGGCCGGTCGTAGTCGGCGAGGTGCCGGCGCACGCCCTTGGCCACCAGGTCGGCGACCTTGTCCTCGGTGCGCGCGACGGCCGTGATGTCGCGGGCGGGCACGCCGGAGGCCAGCAGGTCCTCGATGACGATGCGGCCGAGCCGTCCGCTCGCCGCGGTGATGACGATGCTCATCGACTTCTTTCTGTGGGTCATAGGTGCAGGTCCAGCACCTTTCGCTCACCCTAGGAGCCGTACTGCGCCCGGCGGAAGTACCCACTTTCAAGTAAGGTACTGACGTGACAGTAAGCGCCAAGCAGGTTCCCGCGCCGCCGCCGAACGTCCACCGCACCGACTGCCCGTCGCGCGGGGTGCTGGAGCACGTCACCAGCCGCTGGGCGGTGCTCGTCCTCGCCGCGCTGCGGGAACGCCCCTACCGCTTCAGCGAGCTGCGCCGCCATGTCGAGGGGGTGAGCGAGAAGATGCTCGCGCAGACCCTGCAGACCCTCGAACGCGACGGCTTCGTCCACCGCGATGCCAAGCCGGTCATCCCGCCGCGCGTCGACTACTCGCTGACGCCCCTCGGGGCTGAGGTGGCCGAGCAGGTGTACGCGTTGACCCGCTGGGTCGAGCGCCGCCTGGACGACGTCTTCACGGCCCGCGAGTCGTACGACGAGGCCCGCACCAGCTGATCTACTTTGTAAAGGCGCGGGACCGCGACATCCGCGCCTGGCAGGGGAGAGGGCGGCCGTCACACTGTGACGACGACCTTCCCCGGCGCGTGTCCCTCCTCCTGGTACCGCACCGCCGCCGGCAGCTCGTCGAACGTGTGGACGCGGTCGACCACCGGGCGCACCTTGCCGCTCTCGATGAGCCCGGTCAGCTCGACCAGGTTCCGCCGGCTGTACGGGTACCTGATCACGTCCGCCGTCACCGCCCGCTGCGAGGCGAACGCCGACAGCGCCAGCGTCGCGAACATCCGTCCGGCCGGCTGCAGCCACCGTCCCGCCGCGCCGCCGACCAGGACGCACACCCCTCGCGGGGTCAGCACCCTGCGGCACTCGGCGAACGAACGGTTCCCCGCGACGTACAGCAGCACGTCGTACGGGCCGCCGTCGCGGGGGAGGTCCTCCTTCGTGCGGTCGACGACCTCGTCGGCGCCCAGCGACCGCACCAGGTCCGCGTTCCTGCCGCCGCACACCCCGGTGACGTGCGCCCCGTACGCCTTGGCGAGTTGCACCGCGAACGTGCCCACCCCGCCCGACGCGCCGTTGACCAGCACCCGATGCCCCGGCCGCACCCGCCCGGCGTCGCGTACGGCGAGCAGCGCCGTGCAGGCCGCGAGCGGCACCGCGGCCGCCTCCTCGAACGACAGCGTCCCCGGCTTCGGAGCCAGGTCCCGCTGAGGGACGCAGACGTACTCGGCGAAAGCGCCGCCTTCCGGCAGCATCCCGAACACCTCGTCGCCCGGCTGGAACTCGGTCGCTCCCGGCCCGACCGCCTCCACCTGGCCGGCCACGTCCGCGCCGAGGATGGTGATCCGCGGCCTGCGCAGCCCAGGGCCGCCCGGCATGAGACGGGCGACGTACGGCTCGCCGCGCATGAAATGCCAGTCCCAGGGCTGGACGGACGTGGCACGCACCCGCACCAGCACCTCGCCGGGACCGGGGACCGGCACGGGCACGTCGGTGAGCTGGAGGGCGTCGGGCGAGCCGTACGAACGCAGGACGTACGCCTTCATCGTGATCTCCTCGTGTGTGCGGTGACACGCACGAGTGTGCGGGCGGACCGCGCACGGCGTAACAGCCGAAAGTACGACCACGCGACCGGCCTATAGGTCAGCGCACGCGGTTGGTCTCGTACGCCCACATGGCGATCTCGACCCGGTTGCGGACGCCGAGCTTGGCCATCAGGCTCGCGACATGGCTCTTGACCGTGCTCAGCGAGATGCGCAGCTCGTCGGCGATCTCGTTGTTGGTCCGTCCCCGGGCCACGGTCGCGAGGATCTGCTCCTCGCGCAGGGTGAGCGGCTCGATCGGCTGCGCCGGGGGAGGGGTGGGGCCCGCGCCCGCGAACGCCGCCATCAGCCTGGCCGTGATGCTCGGGGCGATGAGCGCGTCCCCGCCGGCGGCGGCCCTGACGGCCTGCGAGAGCAGGGCGGGGCCTGAGTCCTTGAGCAGGAAGCCGCGGGCGCCGGCGCGCAGCGCGGCGTAGACGTACTCGTCCAGGTCGAACGTGGTGATGACGACGACGGCCAGCGGGTCGGCCACGTCGGGCCCGGCCAGGCGGGCGGTCGCCTCGATGCCGTCGCAGCGCGGCATGCGGATGTCGAACAGGCACACGTCGGGCCGCAGCCGCCGGGCCAGCTCGACGGCCCGCAGCCCGTCGCCGGCCTCCGCCACCACCTCGATACCGGGCTGCGCGTCGAGGATCATCCGCAGCCCGGCGCGCGCGATCTCCTGGTCGTCGGCGACGATCACCCTGATGGTCGTGGTCATGTGAGGGCTCCCGTCCTGGGCAGTACGGCGGTCACGGTCCAGCCGCGACCGGGGTTGGGGCCGGCCTCGCAGGCGCCGCCGAGCAGCCGGGCGCGTTCGGCCATGCCGAGGAGCCCGTACCCGGGGGCCGGGACGGCACGGCCCGCGGTGCTGTCACCGTCGTCGCTCACCCGCAGGCGCACCGACGTGTCGTCGGCCGCGACGCTGACCTCGATCCGGCTGGCGTGCCGGGCGTGCCGCCGGGCGTTGGTGACCGACTCCTGGGCGATGCGGTAGATCGCCGCCCCGACGGCGGGCGCGAGGCCGTCGAGGTCTCCCCTGATCGCCACCGCGACGGACGGCCCGGCCCCCGATCGGCCGGCGAGCTGCTCGAGGTCGGCGACCTGCGGTTGGGGCGCGGTGCCGGTCGGCTCGTCGCTGCGCAGCACCCGGACCATCGCGCGCATCTCGGTGAGCGTACGGGACGCCTCGGCCTCGATCACCCGCAGCGCGTCGACGGCGACCGTGGCGGCGTCGCCCGGCCTGGCCGCGGCGGTGGCGAGGCCCGCCTGCGCCCGGATCGCGATCGCCGACACGTGGTGGGCGACGGTGTCGTGCAGGTCGCGGGCCAGGTGAGCGCGTTCGAGCAGCTTGACCTGCTCCAGCTCCCGCATCCGGGCCCGCGCCCGGTACCGGAGGGCGCCGCCGGTCGCGAAGGCCGCGGACACGACGGTGAGCGCCGCGACGCTGTCCTGCGCCGCGAGGTGCCCGGACGCGACGGAGGCCGCCACCGCGCCGCACATCAGCAGCAGCCCGGCGGCGGCCTCCCTGCCGGACCCCCACCGGGACACGGCATGGACGAGGATCAGCACGTATGCCGTCGCGGACAGCTCCGACGGATCGGCCCCGGCCAGGAGCTGGAGCAGGGCAGAGACGACGACGGGCACCGCGAGGGCGGGCAGCGGACTCGTCCGCCGCCATAACAGCGCCGGGAGCATCGCGAGGGCGTAGCTCACCGACAAAGGCCGCCACTGCAGGTCGCTCCGCAGGGTGCCTTCCAGCACGATGAGCAGGACGAGCACGCCCACCAGCGCCCCGTCGCGCCACCCGCGCCCCGGAGGTCGGACGGGACGGGGTTCGGTCCATAAGGAACGGATCAGCCCCTGCACGCCCCCATGGTACGTACCTGTCAGAAAGCGGCCGCGATGGCGGCGAACTCGGCGAACAGGGGGCTGCGGCGGGTGCTGTCCCAGGCGAGGCAGACCTGGTTCGGCGGCAGGTCGGTGACCTGGACGTACGCGACGTCCGGCCGGGTGTAGAAGGTCGCCACGGACAGCGGCAGCACGGCGACGCCGTGGCCTCCGGCGACGTGTTCGAGCTTCTCCTCCACGGCGTGGAACACCGGCGCCGGCCGGCGCCGGCCCGGTCGCCGCAGCTCGGTGGCGATGTCGCGCCACTCGGGAACGGCGTCGGGGTCCTGGAGGAGGTGCTCGTCGGCGAGGTCGGCGATGGTGATCGCTTCCTTGCCTGCCAGGCGGTGACCGGCGGGCAAGGCGGCGACGCGCGGCTCGCTCGTGAGCGGTTCGACCTTCAGCCCGCGCTGGTCGATCGGCAGGCGGACGTAGCCGATGTCCACCCGTCCGTCGTGGATGGCGGCGGTCTGGTCGTCCCAGGTGGTGCGCACCACCTCCACCGTCAGCTCCGAGTGGCGTTCGCGCAGTTCCCGTACCGCTGGGGTGACGATCAGCCCGGGCATGAACCCGACGGTGAAGGTGCGGGCGCCTCGCGCGGCGCGGCCGACGCGCCGGCGCAGCGCCTCGGCTGCGGCCAGCAGCGGGACGGCGTCGGCGAGCAGCTGCTCGCCCGCGGGGGTGAGCTCGGTGGCCCGCCTGCTGCGGACGAAGAGCTGCGCCTTCAGCTCCTCCTCCAGCGCGCGGATCTGGCGGGACAGTACGGGCTGCGCGATGTGCAGCGCCTCGGCCGCCCGCCCGAAGTGCAGCCGGTCGGCCACCGCGACGAAGTAGCGCAGCTTTCGTAGATCGACGTCCACCAGCTCGTTCTCCCATCCTTGATACCTCCAGGGTATTACAGATGCGGCGAAGGGTCTTGGACGGCTGAGTGCGGCAGGGGCGATTCTGGACAGGTCGCTAATCCCGGACTCAAAGGACCGATTTCATGGATCTGCAAGGTCAACGCGTCGTCGTGCTCGGCGGGACCTCCGGCATCGGGCTGGCCACCGCGCAGGCGGCCGCACGCCAGGGCGCCGTGGTCACGGTCGCCTCCAGCAGGCAGGCGAGCGTCGATCACGCGCTCACCCTGCTGCCCGGCCAGTGCTCCGGGCACGTCGTGGACCTCACCGACGCGCGGGCGGTGGGGCGGCTGTTCGAGAGCGTCGGGGAGTTCTCGCACCTGGTGTACACCGCCGGCGAACCGCTGGCGCTGATGCCGGTGGACACGCTCGACCTGGACGCGGCGCGCACCTTCTTCGAACTGCGCTACTTCGGCGCGCTGGGGGCGGTCCGCGCGGCGCTGCCGTACCTGCGCCGGGACGGCTCGATCACCCTGACCACCGGCACCGCCAAGGACCGGCCGGGCCCGGGCTGGTCGGTCGCGGCGAGCATCTGCGGTGCGATGGAGTCGCTGACCAGGGCGCTGGCGGTCGAGCTCGCGCCCGTCCGGGTGAACGTCGTCTCGCCAGGCTTCGTACGGTCGCCGCTGTGGTCGGGGATGGGGGAGGAGGAACGCGAGCGGATGTACGCGGATGTCGCCACCGCGATCCCGGTGGGCCGGGTCGGCGAGGTCGACGACATCGCCCGGGCGTACGTCTTCCTGATGACAGAACCCTTCGCCTCGGGAACCGTCCTCACGGTGGACGGCGGCCACATCCTCGTCTGAGAAATCTACAAGGTAAAGGCGGCGGGCTGGGGCCACCCCCGCCGCCCCCACAGGGACAGCGGCCCACCTCACCCCCTCGACGGCGGGAAAGGCCGTCGCGCCACCTCCTCGACGATGGGAAAGCCGCGAGCTAAATGAGCAAAAGATTGATCGCCTCCCTGCCCCCATGGAGACTTGCGCTCAATTCCCCCTGCTCATGGAGCGTCAGCGGAGGCACGATGGCCCCGGTAAGCACCGCAGCGCGACGCCGCAGAGGCGCCCGCTTATTACGCCCCACCTCGCTCATCACCTACCTCACGGCAGTCGCCACCGCGACTGCCTTTTTCGTGCCCGGAGTCGCGCCGGCGTCCGCGACGCCACAGGCGCCGGCGGCCGGGCATCGGCAGGAGCCACCCGACACGGCCACCGAGCAGGGCGCCCTGGCGGCGGCCCGGCAGAGCGGGGACCGGGTCGAGGTCGGCTCGCTGCGTACGGAGACCCGCACCGTGTACGCCGAGCCGGACGGCGGATTCGTGCTGGAGCAGCACGCCCGCCCGATCCGGGTGCGCCAGGACGGCCGGTGGACGCCGGTCGACACCACCCTGCGCCGCCTGCCCGACGGCTCCGTCGCTCCTGGCGCGACCGCCGTCGACGTGCGGTTCTCCGGCGGCGGCGGCGAAGGCGCGATGGCCGAGGTCGCGAGGGGCGGCAAGGCGCTGGCGGTGACGTGGCCGGGCACCCTGCCGGAGCCGGTGCTGGACGGCGCGACCGCCACGTACCCGGAGGTCTTCCCCGACGTGGACCTGCAGGTGACGGCGGACGTGGACGGGTTCTCCCACGTGCTGGTCGTCAGATCGCGGAAGGCGGCGCTGAGCGGCGTCCTCGACCGGCTGCGGTTCGGGCTGAGTGCGCGGGGCCTGTCGGTGCTCCAGGGCAGGGGCGGTGGGATGCAGGCCGTGGACGGCTCGGGCGCGGAGGTCTTCTCGGCGCCGACCCCGCTGATGTGGGACTCGCCCGCCGACCAGCAGGGCAAGCGGATGGCGCCGGCGAACCGCGCGGGGGAGGGGCCGAACCCGGGTTCGCGGCACGAGGCGATGGGCCTGGCGGTGGCCGGTGGGACGATGACGCTGACTCCCGACCGCGCCATGCTGGCCGATCCGGACACCCGGTATCCGGTGTTCCTTGACCCGTCGGTGTCGGCGGCGCGGGGGGCGTGGACGGCGGTCTGGAAGAAGTACCCGACCACGAACTATCTCAACTCGAGCGACGTGGCCCGGGTCGGGCACGAGGACGACACGGGCGGCACCAGCCGGTCGTTCTTCCAGATGAACACCGGCACGGCCATCCACGGCAAGCAGATCATCAAGGCGACCTTCCGTACGTACGAGACGTGGTCGTGGTCGTGCACGAAGAAGCCGGTTGAGCTGTGGCTGACGGGGACGATCAGCAAGTCCACCACGTGGAACAACCAGCCGTCGTGGGCCACGAAGCTCGACACCGAGACGGTCGCGAAGGGGTGGAGCACCTCGTGCCCGGCGGGCGGGGTGGAGTTCGACGCGACCGAGGCGGCGGTCCAGGCGTCGGCGAAGAACTGGTCGACCATCACGCTGGGGCTGCGCGCCACGAGCGAGACCGACACGTACGCGTGGAAGAAGTTCCGCAACAACCCGACGCTCGTCGTGGAGTACAACTCCGTCCCGGCCGCGCCGGTGGCCGCGGACGCGTGGTCGGACCCGGGGGGCGTGTGCGTGTCGGGCGCGGCCCGTCCGCTGGTCGGCACCGCCACGCCGAAGCTGTGGGCGAAGTTGAAGGACGACGACAACTCGGTGATGGGCCGCTTCGAGTGGTACGACGCGGTGGGCACGAAGCGGGGCGAGTTCCTGACCCCCGCCGCGTCGTCGGGCAACGCCTTCAGCGTCGCCGTCCCGGCCGGGGTGTACGGGGACGGTTCGGTGATCCGGTGGCGGGTGCGGGGCGAGGACGGCCGGGCGGCCGGCGGGTGGAGCCCGTGGTGCGAGATCGGCGTGGACACCACGGCGCCGGGCGTCGAGCCCGCCGTCGCTTCCGAGCAGTATCCGGAGAACGCCTGGGGTGACGGGCTGGGTCGCGCCGGGACGTTCGTCCTCGGGGCGAACGGCGTGCCTGACGTGACGGCGTTCCTGTACGGGCTGAACACCAACCCCGTGACGGAGGCGCGCGCCGACGCGGCGGGCGGCTCGGCGACGGTCCGCCTGACGCCGATGGAGGAGGGCCCGAACGTGCTGTCGGTGCGGAGCAAGGACGCCGCCGGCCGGCAGGGCCCGATCCGCAGTTACGTGTTCAACGTGCGCGCGGGGACCGGTCCGGCGGCTTACTGGCGGCTGGACGAGGGCTCAGGCGTGACGGCCGGCGACGAGGCGGGCGCGAGTCCCGCGGCGGTGACCGGGGCGGCGTGGGGCGAGGGCCGCGCGGGCAGGGCGCTGCGTTTCGCGGGCGCGGGCCAGTACGCGGCGACGTCGGCCGGTGTCGTCGCCACGGACCGCAACCTGGCGGTGTCGGCGTGGGTGCGGCTGTCGTCGCTGCCCGCGGGCAACGTGGCGGCGGTGAGCCAGAGCGGCCAGGACAACAGCGGCTTCTGGCTCGGTTACCGGGGGGCGGCGAAGTCGTGGGCGTTCATGATGAACCATCCGGGCGGCACGACGCAGCCCGTGTGGGTGACGAGCGCCGCGGTGGTCCCGGTCGCGGGCCAGTGGGCCCACCTGGCGGGCGTGTACGACTCGGCGTCCAGGTCGTTGTTCCTGTACGTGAACGGGCTGCTCGCCGCGGGGCCGGTGGCCTACCACGGCGGGGCGGGGCCCGCGACGGCCGTGCAGTTCGGTCAGGCCCGCTACCAGGGCAGGCAGACCGATCCGTGGCCGGGCGAGGTGGACGAGGTGCGCATCCACGATCGGGCGCTGGCGCCGGACGAGGTGGTGCGGCTGGTCAACCACGCGGCGACGCTCACCGGCCACTGGAGGCTGGACGAGGAGAGCGGCGGGTCGGCCGCCGACGCCGCGAACCGTACCGGGCCGCTCGCCGTGGGCGCGGGCGCGTCGTGGACGGGCGGCTGGCTCGACGGCGCGCTCGCGCTGGACGGCGTGACCGGTCACGCGCAGGCCGCGGGCCCCGCGGTGCGCAGCGACGACAGTTTCACCGTCACGGCGTGGGTGCAGCTGGACACGCTGCCCGCCGGTGACGTGGCGGCGGTGTCGCAGAGCGGTTCGCGGGCCGGTGGTTTCGCGCTCGGGTACGCGGCGGACGGGCCGCGCTGGTCGTTCGGCATGGCGAACGCCGACGCGGACGGCGCGCCGCGGACGCGGGCCCGGTCGGACGCGGTGCCGTTCGCGATGGAGTGGACGCATGTGGCGGGCGTGTACGACGCGCTCGCCAGGAAGGTGCGGGTGTACGTGGGCGGCCGGTACGTGGCGAGCGCCGAGGCCGACCACGCGAGCACCTGGAACGCCGCGGGGCCGCTGCAGGTGGGCCGCGTGGTGAGCGACGGGTCGTTCACCGGGTTCTGGCCCGGGATCGTCGACGACGTACGCACCTATCAGGGCGCGCTGAGCGACACGGACGTCGCCAGGCTCGCCGCCGAGTGACCGCGCTTTTCCCCGTGGCGGGGCCGCGTCGCGGCCCCGCCCGTCCCGGCCGCATTCCCCTGCTCGACTCTGGACGGTGAGGATGTACGCATCCGATGAGTTCTCGGAGCACGAACGTTCGACGTTTCTGATCTACGAGTGGTCCTGGCGCAAGCTTCGCTGGTTCGTGCGTGGCTGCGCCGCCCTGGTCGTGCTGCTGGTGGTGTCGCTGGTGTACGCGCTGCCGGCGCAGGCCGCGCCCCGGGAGCGTCCTGAGGTGCAGAAGGAGGAGCCGGTTGCGGGGGCCGCGGTCCCGGTGCTGCCGAAGGGCGCGGACGCCGCGGCGAAGGGGGCGCTCAAGGCGGCCCCGGCGGTGTCGTGGCCGGAGCCCGGCACGGTCGAGTTGACGCCGGGTGGCGCGGCGCGCACGTCCGCGGGTTCGCTGCCGGTGGGGATCGCCGCCGCGGCCGGGGCGAAGGCGAAGGGGGCGCCGGAGCGGGTCAAGGTCGAGGTGCTGGACCGGGCGCGGGCGCCGGACGTGCCGGGGGTGGCGCTGCGGCTGTCGCGCGGCCAGGGCGCGACGCGCGGTGGCCCCGCGAACGTCGAGCTGGACTACTCGGGTTTCCGGCACGCGTTCGGCGGTGACTACGCCGCGCGGTTGCGGCTGGTGAAGCTGCCGGAGTGCGCGCTGGGCGGGGGCGCGGCGGTCACCGCGCGGGACTGTCCCGCGCCGGAGCCGGTGCCGAGCGAGAACGACGTCCAGGCCGGCCGGGTGAGCGCCGAGGTGGAGGTGGCGGAGTCGGGGGCGTCGCTGTACGCGTTGACGGCCGGGGCCGCGGGCGCGTCCGGTGACTACGCGGCCACGTCGCTGTCGCCGTCGGCGACGTGGAGCGTGGGCGTGCAGTCGGGTGACTTCTCGTGGAACCAGCCGATGCGGGTGCCGCCGTCGATCGGCGGTGAGGAGCCGGTGGTCAGCCTGGCGTACTCCGCGCAGAGCGTGGACGGGCGGACGTCGTCCACCAACAACCAGGTGTCGTGGGCGGGCGAGGGTTTCGACCTGGCGCCGGGAGGTTACGTCGAGCGCCGCTACAAGTCGTGCACGGCCGACGGGCGCAAGACCGGTGACCTGTGCTGGGACCACGAGAACGCGACGCTGATGCTGAACGGCTCGGCGGTGGAGCTGGTGAAGGACGCGGCGACGAAGGCGTGGCGGCCCAGGCGGGACGACGGCACCAAGGTCGAGCTGCTGACGGGCGCGGTAAACGGCGACAACGACGGGGAGTACTGGCGGCTCACCACGACGGACGGCACGCAGTACCACTTCGGGCTGAACCGGTTGCCGGGCTGGGCGTCGGGGCGGGCGGAGACGAAGTCGGCCTGGACGGTGCCGGTGTTCGGCAACGAGGCGGGCGAGCCGTGCCACAGTGCGACGCCGGCGAACGCGTGGTGTCAGCAGGCGTGGCGGTGGAACCTCGACTACGTGGTGGACCGGCACGGCAACGCCACCACGTACTGGTACGCGACGGAGACCAACCACTACGGCCGCAACGACAAGCCCGAGCTGGGGACGCCGTACGTGCGGGGTGGCCACCTGAGCCGCGTCGACTACGGCTACCGGTCCGGCGAGCTGTTCACCGTCGCGGCGGCGGCGCGGGTCGTCTTCACCGTGGCCGAGCGGTGCGTCCCGGGCGGCGCGGTCACGTGTGAGCCGGGCCAGCTGTCCAAGGACACCGCCGGCCACTGGCCGGACGTGCCGTTCGACCGCAACTGCGGCGCGGGGGAGACGTGCAAGGACCGGTTGTCGCCGACGTTCTGGAGCCGTAAGCGGCTGGCGAAGGTGACCACGCAGGTGCGGTCGGGCTCGGCGTACCGCGACGTGGACTCGTGGACGCTCACGCACACGTTCCCGGCGACCGGCGACGGGTTGAGCCCGGCGCTGTGGCTGGCGTCGGTGCAGCACGCCGGCCATGTCGGCGCTACGGTCACGCTGCCCGCGGTGACGTTCGCCGGGGTGCAGTTGCAGAACCGGGTCGACGCCGACGAGGGGCGCGCTCCGCTGTACAAGTGGCGGGTGCAGTCGGTGTACAGCGAGGCCGGCGGGGAGCTGCGGGTCACGTACGCGCCGCAGGAGTGCCTGCCGGGGAGCGCGCCGGCGGCCGACCGCAACACCAAGCGGTGCTTCCCGCAGCGGTGGGCGCCGCAGGACGAGATGGAGGTGGTCGACTGGTTCCACAAGTACGTGGTCGCGCAGACCGTGGAGATCGACCGGACGGCGCGCTCGCCGTGGGTGGTGACGGACTACGAGTACCTGGACGGCGGCGCGTGGCGGTACGCCGAGCACATCCTGGTCAAGCCCAAGGAGCGCACGTGGTCGGAGTGGCGCGGGTACGCCCGGGTCCGGGTGCGGGAGGGTGACGGCAGGGACGCGCCGCGCACGCTGACCGAGCACCGGTTCTACCGGGGCATGCACGGCGACCGGCTGGCCGACGGCACCCGCAGGACGGTGCGGGTCACCGATTCCGAGGGCAAGGCGCGCGACGACCTGGAGCAGTTCTCCGGCGCGGACCTGGAGACGATCGTGCACGACGGCGACGGCGGCCCGATCCTGTCGGCGACCGTCGAGGAGCCGTGGTCGCGCAGGACGGCGGAGTTCACGTTCGAGGGCGTGACGAAGACGGCGTACGTCGTGCAACCGGAGAAGATGGCGACGCGCGACCTGAAGGAGGACGGCGGCTGGCGGCGCACCGCGGAGGAGCGGGCCTACGACGAGTACGGGTTCGTCACCCAGGTGAGCGAGCTGGGCGACGTGGCGGACACGGGCGACGACACGTGCACGCGTTACACCTACGCACGCGACGCGGCCGTGTGGATGCTCGACTTCACCAGCCGGGTGGAGAAGGTGGGCAAGCCGTGCTCGGTCACGCCGCAGCGGCCCGGCGACGTGCTGTCGGACCAGCGGTTCCATTTCGACGGGCGGGCGTTCGGGCAGCCGCCGGTGCGCGGTGACGTGACCCGTGAGGAGAGCCTGGCCTCCTACGACGGGTCCACGGCGAGGTACGTCCTGGACATCGCCCGTACCTACGACGCCTACGGGCGTGAGACGTCGGAGAGCGACGCGGGCGGCGGGTCGAACACGACCACCTACGTGCCGGCGTCGGGCGGGCAGGCGACGGAGGTCCGGTCGGCCAACCCGCTCGGGCACGCCGACGTGACGTACGTCGAGCCCGCGTGGGGTGAGCCGGTCGCGGAGGTGGACGAGAACGGCCGGCGTACGGACCTGGAGCACGACGCGCTCGGCCGGCTGGTCAAGGTGTGGCAGCCCGACCGCGGCAGGTCGGCAGGCCAGTCGCCCAACACCGAGTACGCCTACCAGGTGCGCACCGACGCGCCGAACGTCGTCACCACGAAGACGCTCGCGGACGACGGGACGTACCTGGTCAGCCACGAGCTGTACGACGGGCTGCTGCGCGAGCGGCAGACGCAGGAGCCGGCGCCGGGCGGCGGCCGGGTGCTGACCGACGTCTTCCACAACTCGATCGGTGAGGTGGCCAGGTCGAACGAGGGCTACTACGCCACCGGTGACGCGGCGACGAGCCTGTTCGCCGTCTCCGACGACGACGTCGCCGGTCAGGTCGTGTCCTCCTATGACGGGACGGGGGAACTGGTCGCGCAGAGCTTCCGCGTCAAGGGCGTGGAGAAGTGGCGGACCTCGACGCGGCGGGCGGCCGACCGGGCGCACGTGACGCCGCCGCCGGGCGGCACCGCGAGCACCGTGCTGGCCGACGCCGAGGGCCGCGTCACCGAGTTGCGGCAGTACAAGGGCGCGACCCCGTCGGGGGCGTACGAGGCGACGAAGTACGCCTACGACCGGGCGGGGCGGCTCACGGCGGTGACCGACGCGATGGGCAACGTGTGGCGGCACCACTACGACCTGCGGGGTCGCGAGCACAGGACGGAGGACCCCGACAAGGGCGTGACGACCCGGGTGTTCAACGACCTGGACGAGGAGGTGTCCACCACCGACGCGCGCGGCCGCACGCTCGTGCACTCCTACGACCTGCTCGGCCGTAGGACGGCCACGCGTGAGGGGTCGGCGTCCGGGACGCTGCTGGCCGAGTGGCGCTACGACGTGCTGGCCAAGGGGCATCTGGCCGAGTCGATCCGCTACGTCGACGGACAGGCGTACGTGGCGCGGATCGAGGCCGTCGACCGGGAGTACCGGACGCTGCGGCAGAGCGTCACCGTGCCCGCGCGGGAGGGCAAGCTCGCCGGGACGTACCTGTTCAACACCCGCTACACCGCCGACGACCAGGTGCGTTCCATCACGTTCCCGGCGGCGGGCGGCCTGCCGGAGGAGAGCGTGACGTACGGGTACGACGCGATGGGGCAGCCGCGCGCGGTCGAGGGCCTGTCGACGTACGTGACCGACGCCCGGTACAGCAAGCTGGGCGAGACGCTGCAGTACGAGCTGAGCAGCGGGGCGCGCAAGGCGTGGCTGACGTTCACCCACGAGGAGGGCACCCGCAGGCTGGTGCGGTCGCAGCTCGACCGGGACACCGGCACGGTCTCCGACCTGGACCTGCACTACTCCTACGACGCGATGGGCAACGTCACCAGGATCGCCGACCGGCCGGGCGGCAAGGCCGTGGACACGCAGTGCTTCACCTACGACCATCTGCGCCGGATGACCGCGGCGTGGACGGCGACCGACGACTGCGCGGCGGCCGCGCCGCGCTCGGACCTGATCGGCGGTGTGGCGCCGTACGCGACGAGCTACGTCTACGACGCGGTCGGCAACCGGACGAAGGAGACGCAGCACGCGTTCGGCGGGCGGGCGCAGGGCGTGCGCTCGTACGCCTATCCGGCGGCGGGCGCGGCCCGGCCGCACGCGCTCACGGCGGTCACGGCCACCGGCACGGTGTCGGATCCGGCGTCGTCGTACGCCTACGACGCGGCGGGCAACATGACGACGCGCCGGGTCGGCGGCGCGGAGCAGCAGCTGACGTGGGACGCCGAGGGCAACCTGGAGTCGGTGACGGAGGCCGGGCGGACGACGTCGTTCGTGTACGACGCCGACGGCGACCGGCTGATCCGCCGTACGCCGACGGACACCACGTTGTACGTGGACGACATGGAGTTGCGGCTCGACCATGCCCGTCAGGTGGTGGACGGCACCCGGTACTACACGGTGAACGGTGACGCGGTCGCGGTCAGGACGTCGGAGGGGAAGGTGTTCTTCTTCGCCGCCGACCATCACGGGACGGCGAACGCCGCCGTCGACGCGCAGACGGGCGCGGTGGCGCTGCGCCGGCAGACCCCGTTCGGCGCCGACCGGGGCGCCGAGCCGCCGTGGTGGCCGGGTGAGCGGGGGTTCGTCGGCGGGACGGTGGACGCGACGACGAAGCTCGTGCATCTGGGCGCCCGGGAGTACGACCCGTCCATCGGCCGGTTCCTGTCCGTGGACCCCGTCATCGACGACCTCGACCCGCAGCAGCTGAACGCGTACGCGTACGCCAACAACAGTCCGGCGTCCATGACCGACCCCGACGGGCAGCTGTTCTGGTTCGCGGCGGCCATCGTGGTGCGGGTCGCCCTCCAGGTGGCGGCGCGGCGGGCGGCGCTGGCGGCGGCGCGGCGGGCGGCGGCCGCGCTCGCGCGGCGCAAGGCGCTGGAGGCGGCCCGGCGCAAGGCGGCGGAGATCGCGCGGCGCAAGGCGCTGGAGGCGGCCAGGAAGCGGGCCGCCGAGCAGGCGAGGAAGCGGGCCGCGGCCGAGGCGCGCAAACGGGCCGCGGAGAAGGCGAAGAAGGCGGCGCAGGCGGCCGCGCGGCGCCGGGCCGCGGCGGCCAGGGCCAGAGCGGCGGCGGCGCGGGCGCGCGCGGCGGCGGCTCGGGCCAGGGCGGCGGCCAAGCGGGTGGCCGCCAGGCGGGAGAAGGTGGCGCGGGCCAGGCCGAATCACCGGCCGACCGCCCGGCGGGCGCAGCAGCGGGTCAGCCCGCCGAAGGCGCAGCGCAACCCGGCGAACGGCGGGCAGCGCAGGGGACTGTCGGACGCGCAGCGACGTTCGATCGACGAGCAGCTCGGCGTGCGCCGGTACGAGCCCGGCGAGCTGAGGTCCCACACGCGTCCCGCGCGCAGCGAGTCGGAGCTGATGCCGTGGCAGGGCACCGGGCACGGCCCGGCGTCGAAGCCGTACGCGTCGGACACTCCGCGCAGCAAGAAGCGAACCGTCATGTGGATCCTGTGGCAGATCCTGCGCCCCCGCAGCGGTCCGGACTGATCACGAGTTTCCACGAACGGAGGGCCCCGGAACGCCTGTTCCGGGGCCCTCCCGTCTCAGCGGCCCGGGACGAGCGCGGGTTTCCCTGCCAGGGACCCGGGCGCGTTCGGACCCGGCCCTTTCCCTAGCGGACGCGGACCAGCTCGAAGTAGTCGATGTTGAAGTTCTGGTAGGCGTCCGGGTCGGTGCGCAGGACGAAGGTGTGGGTGCCGCGGTCGAGGCGGCGGGCCGGTTCCAGCACCTGGGTGGCGAAGGCGTTGTGCGAGGTGGTGTTCGCGATGTCGGCCGGGGCTCCGGCGGCGCCGCCGTCCCATGCGAGGCTGACCCGGCCCGCCGGGTCGTAGGGGGTGGAGACCCGGGCGCGCACCTCGTAGGTGCCGGGCCGCTGGACGTCGACGGTGTACTTCACCCATTCGCCGGCCCGGATCCAGCACACCACGATCGCGCCCGCCTGGTCGCACAGGTCGACGCCTTCGTAGGGGCGGGCCACGGTGCCGCCCTTGTTGTCGTCCTCCAGGTCGTGGTAGCCGACGTCCTTGCCGTCGAGGGAGTAGTCCTCGGCCTGGACGCGTACGCTGCCGGCCGGCACGGTGTCGCGGTGGCCCTCGCGCCAGGCGTCCAACGCCGCGGGGTCGTCGGTCTGGATCATGGAGACGCCGTGCCTGGCGGCCAGCGTCGCCCAGCCGAGGGCGGGGTCGATGAGGGAGCGCTCGTCGGTGTACCCGGCGGCGTACCCGTAGGTCATCGTGTTGGCCCACACCCGGCTGGTGCGCAGCGCCGTCTCGACCGCGGCGGGCTGGATCTGCGGGTCGGTGAGCCGGTCGAAGTTGATCTCGTACGCGAGGGGCGGGTGCTGGGTGAAGGCGCCGACGGAGGCGGCGTTCGCGTCGTCGACCACGTGCGCGTAGAGGATGCCGGGGTCCTGGGCGAGGAACTGCTCGACCTCGGCGATCGGCGCGGAGCTCTTGAAGAGGGCGTGGTCGAGCATGCCGAGCCGGGTGAGCACGGCGTAGGCCTCGTCGCGGTACTGCCAGGCCTTGTCCAGGTTGACCAGCGCCCGGCCCTTGACGGCGACGAGTGCCTCCTCGAGCGTCGGCACGCGCAGGTCGGTCGTCCTGGCCTGGGCGCCGCCGAGGCCGATGCGGAGTTTGAGCGCCTTGATCTGGTCGAGGGTGAGGTCCGCGACCTTGCCCGTGCCGTCGGTGGTGCGGTCGACGGTGGTGTCGTGCATGAGGACGAGCTGCCCGTCCTTGGTGCGCTGGACGTCGATCTCGACGACGTCCGCGCCGAGGTTCACCGCGCCTTCGACGGCGGGCAGGGAGTTCTCCGCCGAGCCGCGCCAGTCGCCGCGATGGGAGACGATCAGCAGGCCGGCCTTGCGGTCGTGGCGGAGCAACTGCTCGCGGATCCGGTCGACCGGCCGGGCGGGGCCGTGGCCGGGGTGCTGTGGCGCCGTCATGGCGGCGGGGGAGAGCCCGGCCGCCGGGGACGCCACGGAGAACGCCACCGGGGACACCACCGGGGACACCACCGGGGACACCACCGGGGACACCGCCGCGGACGCGGTCTGGGCGGGCAGGACGACGGCGGCGACCGCCAGTGCCGTCCACCACTTCGTGTGCATGAGAGGACCACCTCGGGGGGATGCGATGAGGTTCGGCTGCGGGACGCCGGTGATCCTCGCACGGCGTGGGCGGACCGCCCGTTACGCGAAGGTGAAAGATCACCTAACTGTTCTGCCTGGGGAAACGGCGTGTGCGATGGGTGCTGTGCGGACTCGACCCGATAACGGGAGCTCTCCGACATAACCGGATCGTGTCCTTTATACTGCTTGACCTGTTGCACTGGTGCCTCGCGAGCGGAAGACGCATCCCGTCCGGCTTCGCGGACGGAGGCCCGCCCACCCTAAGAAACGAGCCGCGTTGTCTGATGCCCCCTTGAGTCACACCGGGTTGCGGTTCTGTCTACTGGGCCCTGTGCGCGCCTGGCGGGGGACGGCCGAGGTCGACGTCGGCTCGCCCCAGCAGCGGCTGGTCCTGGCCGTCCTGCTGCTGGCCAGGGGGCGGGCGGTGAGCCACGACCAGCTGCTCGACGCCGTCTGGGGCGAGGACCACCCGCGCACCGCCATCAGCATCCTGCGCACGTATGTCTCGCGCCTGCGGGCCGTGCTCGGCGGGGACGCGGTCGTGTCCGTCGGCAACGGGTACGCGCTGGTCGCCGGCACCACCGACCTCGCCGACGTGGAGGAGCTGTCCCGGCAGGGCAGGTACGCCGAGGCCCTCGCGCTCTGGCAGGGCGAGCCCCTGGCCGGGCTCGCGGGCGACTACGCCGAGGTGCAGCGCACCCACCTGTCCGAGCGGCGGCTCACCCTGCTGGAGCGCCGGATCGGCGAGGACATCGAGATGGGACGGCACGCGGAGGTCGTGCCCGAGCTCACCGTGCTGTGCGCCGAGCACCCGACCAGGGAACAGCTCGCCGGCCTGCTCATGCTGGCCCTGTACCGCTCCGGCAGGCGGGCGGAGGCGATCGGGGTGTTCACCGACACCCGCAAGCTGCTGGACGACGAGCTCGGCATCGACCCGTCGGTGGAGCTCGCCGACCTCCACTACAAGATCCTCACCGGCGATCCCGGGCTGGAGGGCAGGCCGCCGGAGTACCCGGTCGCGCTCGCGCCCGGGACGCGGGTGCCGCGCCAGCTGCCCGCCGACGTCACCGACTTCACCGGCCGGGAGCCGGACGTCGAGCAGGTGGCGCAGGCGTTGCGCGATTGCTCCTCCTCCGCGCTGGCGATCGCGGCCGTGGCGGGAGCGGGCGGCATGGGCAAGACGGTCCTCGCCGTCCACGTGGCGCACCGGCTGGCCCCCTCCTACCCCGACGGGCAGCTGTTCGTCGACCTCCAGGGCATCGCCCAGCGGCCGGTCGACCCGGAGTCGGTGCTCGGGGCGTTCCTGCGCGCGCTCGGCGTCGACGCCGCGAGCATCCCCGACGGGCTGGAGGAGCGGTCCGCCCTGTACCGCTCGGTGCTCGCCGACCGGCGGGTGCTGGTGCTGCTCGACAACGCGGCGAGCGCCGTCCAGATCAGGCCACTGCTGCCGGGCGCCGCCGGTTGTGCGGTGCTGGTGACCAGCCGGGCGCGGCTGTCCGGGCTCTCCGGCGCGCGGCACCTCGACCTGCGCGCGATGCCGCCTGACGAGGCGCTGGCCATGCTGGTCACCATCGTGGGCAGGCCGCGGGTGGACGCCGAGCCGGGTGCCGCCCGCGACCTGCTGCGGGCCTGCGGGTACCTGCCGCTGGCGATCAGGATCGTGGCCTCGCGGCTCGCGGCCCGGCCGAGCTGGAGCCTGGCCAGGATGCGCGACCGGATGGCCGACGAACGCCGCCGGCTGGACGAGCTGAGCGTGGACGGCCTGGCCGTCGAGGCGACGTTCGCCCTCGGGTACGACCAGCTCGACCAGGCGCACGCGGCGGCGTTCCGTCTGCTGGCGGTGCCGAACATGCCCGACATGTCGGCCGGGGCCGCGGCGGCCTTGCTCGACCTGCCGGAGGCGGAGGCCGAGAACCTGTGCGAGGCCCTGGTGAATCTCCACATGATGGAGTCGCCCGCGCCCGGCCGCTACCGCCACCACAACCTGCTCAAGATCTTCGCCCGGTCCCGGCCGGAACGCGAGGAGATCCGCAGGGCCGCACTCGACCGGCTGCTCGGCTTCTACCTCGCCGGCATGACGAGGATCTTCCGCTTGGAGTACCCGGAGGACCCGCGGCTCGTCGAGATCCGGCCGAGCCACTCGGGCCCCTCGTTCACCGGCCTCGACGCGGGCCTGGAATGGGGCGTGGCCGAGGAGCCGTACATGCTCTGCTGCATCCACCAGGTCGCCACGACCCCGGGCACCGCGCTGCACGACGCGGTCGTGCTGATCGACCTCATGTCGGACGTCCTCGACTTCGAGTCGAACACCACCGCCTACGAGAAGGTGGCGCAACACCTCGTCGAGGCGGCGGTCGCCCGCGGCGACCTGGTCGCCGAGTCCTACGCCAGGCGCAAGCGCGCCGAGATCCTGTACGCCGGCAAGGCCGCCGAGGCGGCGGCCGAGGAGGCGAGGACGGTGCGCGACCTCGACTCGCACGGCCAGGTGCTGGTGAACCAGGCGCACGCCGCCAACATCCTCGCCATGCTCGCCCACGACCGGCGCTCCTACGACGAGGCGGTCGCGACGTACGAGGAGGCGATCGGGATCTGGCGCACCCTCGGCAACCGCTCGTACGAGACCGTGGTGCTGGGCAACCTGGCGGTCGTGCTGAGCGAGGCGGGCAGGGGCGCGGAGGCGCTCGAGGCGGCGCGGGAGGCCGCCGCCCTCTCGCGTGAGCTGCGCGGGGGCGAGCCGAGCCCGCTCATCGTCTACCAGCTGGGCGTGGCGCTGGCCGCGTCCGGCCGCCACGACGAGGCGCTGGCCCGCTTCAGGGCCTGCTGCGCGGAGTTCCGTCGGCTCAAGCAGCACACCTGGGTGGGCCTCACCCTGCGCCGGATGGCGCAGACGTACCTCAACGCGGGCCGCCCGGAGCGGGCCGTCGACCACGCGGAGGAGGCGCTGGCGATCCTGGCCGACACCGAGCCGGCGTGGATCCGCGGCAAGGTGCTCACCGTGCTGGGGCGGGCGTTCGGCGAGCTCGGCCGCAGCAGCAGAGCCCGCGCCTGCCTGACCGAGGCGCTCGCCATCCTGACGCGTCAGGACCTGCCCGACGCGGACGACGTCCGCGCCATGCTCGCCGCCGACCTGGCCGCCCACACCCACTGACCCACCCCGTCCCTTCCACCCGAGCGGGTCAGGCGGGGTGGAGGCCGTGGCAGATCGTGTCGAAGGCGAGGCGAGCCGACTCGGCGAGGTCGCGGCCGCTCTTCGCCCCGGGCCCGGTCCACCGCCGGCGCAGCTCCCGCTCGACGGCGCGGTGGATCCCGGCGACGGCCCCTGCCAGCAGGTCGGGGGCGGGGAAGGAGCCGTCCTTGCGCAGCTCGGCGGCCAGGGCCGCCTCGGTGTTCTCGGCGATCTCGCGGTCGCGGGCGCGCAGGGCGGCGCTCTGCTCGATGACCTGCCAGAAGCGCACCATCTCGGACGGGGCGGGCGTCTGCGGAGAGCGCTGCTCGAGCTCGGCCAGGACGTGCTCGCGGACGGCCTCGACCGGGCAGCGGCCCGGCTCCCTGGTGCGGACGATCGCGGCGAGCTCGTCCTCGGCCTCGGCCTGGCGGTCGAAGAACAGGTCCTCCTTGGCCGGGAAGTAGTTGAAGACCGTCTGCCCTGAGACGCCCACGTGCCGGGCCACCTCGGCGACGCTCACCTGGTCGAAGCCGCGTTCCAGGAAGAGCGGGAGGGCGGCGTCCGCGATCGCCCGGCGGGTCTGCTGCTTCTTGGTCTCGCGAAGTCCCATGCCGGCAATGATAGAGCCACCAAAAATTTTGTGACGACTAAATTTTGTGTCACACAAAAAATGTGTCTATGGTGGGCCTGCCGCCGCTGTCCGGCCATCCGGCCGGAGGTGAGGTTCCGGCAATCCCCGCCGGTCACCTGGCCGGCCGCGCGCCTCCGGCAACCCGGACGCCCGCGCCGCACTCTTCGCGAGGAGCCCCCGTGTCCACCACCACCCCTGCGTCGCCGTCCCCCGGCGTCGTCACCCGGCACATCCGCTGGGTGCTGCTCGGCGTGATGCTCGCCATGCTGCTGTCGATGCTCGACAACATGGTCGTCGGCACCGCGATGCCGACGATCGTCGCCGACCTGGGCGGTCTCGACTCCCTGTCCTGGGTCGTGACCGTCTACACCCTGCTCACCGCCGTGACCACGCCCGTCTGGGGCAAGGCCGGTGACCTGTTCGGCCGCAAGCCCGTCCACCTGGCCTCGGTCGCGGTCTTCGTCCTCGGCTCGGTCCTGTGCGGCGCCGCTCCCTCCATGGGCGCGCTGATCGCCGCCCGGGGGATCCAGGGCGTCGGCGCGGGCGGCATCGGCGCGAGCGCCTTCGCCCTCGTCGCCGCCCTCGTCCCCCCGCGCGAGCGCGGCAAGTACCAGGGGTTGACCGCGTCCGTCATGGCGATCGGCACCATCGGCGGACCGCTGCTCGGCGGCCTCGTCACCGAGCACCTGAGCTGGCGCTGGGCGTTCCTGATCAACCTGCCGCTCGGTGTGCTCGCCCTGGTCTGGGTCCAGCTCATGCTGAAGCTGCCCACCCGGCGCGTCAGGGCGCGCCTCGACTGGGCCGGCATCGCCCTGCTCGGCGTCGCCATCGCCGCCGTCGTGCTGGGCACCATCTGGGGCGGCGACCGCTTCGCGTGGCTGTCGTGGCAGGCCGCCGGGCCGGCCGTCGTCGCCGTGGTGGCGCTGGCCGGGTTCGTCGCCGTCGAACGCCGGGTGGCCGAGCCCGTCCTGCCGCTGCGGGTGTTCACTGGGCATCGCAACTTCCCCGTCGCGGCCGGGCTCATCTTCGTCATGGGCGCGGTCATGCTCGGCGCGGGCCTGTACCTGCCGCTGTTCCAGCAGACCGTGCAGGGCGCCTCGGCCGCCGACTCCGGCCTGCTCATGCTGCCGATGATGCTGCCGGTGCTCGTCGTCTCCACGATCGCGGGCAAGGTCATGTCCGCCACCGGCCGCTACCGCGTCTTCCCCATCGCCGGCATGGCCCTCATCACCGTGGGCATGGGCCTGCTCGCCACCATGAGCGCCACCACGCCGCGCCTGCTGACGTGCTGCTTCATGGTGCTCCTCGGCGCCGGTGCGGGCCAGTGCATGCAGATGGCAGGGACGATCGCCCAGAACGCCGTCGACCTGCGCGACATCGGCGCCGTCGGCAGCGCCGTCAACCTGTTCCGCAGCATGGGCGCCTCGATCGGCGTCGCCGTCTTCAGCGCCCTGTTCAACCATGCCCGCGACGGCCACGCCACCGCCGTCGCGGGATTCGTCGACGGCACCCGGGCGGTCTTCCTGGCCGGCGCCGCGCTCTGCGCCGTGGCCTGCGTCGCGGCGTTCTTCGTCGTCGAGGTGCCGCTCCGCAAGGCGGGCTGAACTCCGCCGCCCGGAGGCCCATGGGTTCTGCCGGCGATACCTGGGCACGTCAAAGTGCTCTCTTGCCGCATCGGCAGAGACCGGGCAAGGTATCGAATTAGTACCTGGTCTCCGCCGAGAACCCCTCCGGGCTGCGCTCACGCATGCTCCGTTCGCGGATCGACCGTCTGGTGCACCCATCCACGTACAGGGAGTGTTCATGTCCGCACGTTTCGCGGGAAAAGTCATATTGATCACCGGCGCCACCTCCGGCATGGGCCGCGCCACCGCCCAGCGGATCGCCGCCGAGGGCGGGAAGCTCGTGCTGGCCGCGCGCGGCAAGGAAGCCGGTGACGCGCTGGTGGCCGAGCTGCGGGCCGCCGGGGGCGAGGCCACGTTCGTCCGCACCGACGTGACGGTGGAGGAGGAGGTGGCGGAGCTGGTCCGGCAGGCGGTCAGCCAGTACGGACGGCTCGACGGCGCCTTCAACAACGTCGGCGCGGCCACCGCGGTCGGCGCGGTCACCGACGTCGAAGGCGCGGCCTGGCAGGCCGAGCTGGCGCTCAACCTGAGCAGCGTCTTCTACGGACTCAAGCACCAGATTCCCGCCCTGCGGGCGAGCGGCGGCGGCGCGATCGTCAACAACGCCTCCAACACGGGCGTCACCGGCTTGGCGGGCATGGCCGCCTACAGCGCCGCCAAGCACGGCGTCGTGGGGCTCACCCGCTCGGCCGCGCTCGACGCGGCCTCCGCGGGCGTACGGGTCAACGCCCTGGTCACCGGCGGCGTCGACACCCCGCTGCTGCGCGGCAACCTCGGGCCGACGCCGGAGGAGTCCCTGCGCGCGGCCGCGGCGATGCACCCGATCGGGCGGATCGGCCGGCCCGAGGAGATCGCCGCGTTCACGGCGTTCCTGCTGAGCGACGAAGCCGGGTTCATCACCGGCGCCGCGCTCGCCATCGACGGCGGGATCACCGCCGCCTGACGATGGGACATCATGTGCCCGACCGCGACAGCCTCATGGGGTGACGGGGCCTTGCTGCGATCTCGTACGCGATAGGAGATGCTGATCGACGTGAGACTTGACGATCTGACGATCCCCGACACACCCGCCTGCCGCGGCGCCTACGAGGTGGCCGCCCGCTACCACACGCCGTCGCTGCTGAACCACTCCGTGCGCGCCTACCTGTGGGCGGCGGCGTACGCCAAGGCCAACGGCATCGCGTTCGACGCCGAACTGCTCTACGTGTCGGCCATGCTGCACGACATCGGCCTCGCGCCGGAGTTCGACAGCCACACGGTGCCGTTCGAGGAGGCGGGCGGGCACGTGGCCTGGGCGTTCTGCGCCGGGGCCGGATGGTCGGCGGAGCGCCGGCAGCGGGCGTGCGAGGTCATCATCCGCCACATGTGGGACGAGGTGCCCGTGGCGGACGACCCCGAGGGGCACCTGCTCGAACTGTCGACGGGCATGGACATCTCAGGCCGCCGTACCGACGACATCCCCGCCGAGGTGCGCAAGGAGGTGCTGGCGCTGCACCCGCGGCTGGAACTCGCCAAGGAGTTCACCGCGTGCGTCACCGAGCAGGGCGCCCGCAAGCCGGACAGCCTCGCCGGCCGGTTCGTTCGCGCCGGCATCACCGAGCGCATCGCCCGCAACCCGCTCGACCGCCCGCAGGCGTGACCAGAAGCGTCCAGGGCCCCGCGCGGGCCCTGGACGATTCGGTGCTCAGGCGATGACCGGACGCTTGTCCTTCGGCAGCGCCTCGATCAGCTCCCTCGGCATGTTCAGCGCGTCGGCGCTGACCTGCGGAGGCAGGTTGGCCATCCACTGGGCGGCCGAGACGTCCTGGAAGAGCGGGTTGCGGAACATCTCCAGGAACACCAGCGGCTCGTTGCCGAGGTTCTCGATGTAGTGGCCGTAGGCGAACGGCACGTAGCCGACGTCGCCCGCCCGGAAGTCGAACGTACGGGCCAGGCCGGAGCTGGCGAACACCCCCATCCGCCCGACACCGGAGATGTAGTACTGCCACTCGTCGTCGGTGTTGTGCCAGTGCAGCTCCCGGATGCCGCCCGGGTCGACCTCGACCAGGGCCGCGGAGATGGTGGTGGCGGCCCTGAACGTGGTGTTGTCGACGATCCGCACGGACCCGCCCTTGAAGCGTTGCGGCGTCTGCGACAGCATCCGGTGCTTGAACGAGCTGGGCACGTCACCGGTCGGGCTGATGACCCGGTCCGACTCCAGCGACGGCGGGACCTGCCCCTGGAAGATGTACTTCTCCTTCTCCGGCATGTTAGCCATCTGCTCCGGCGTCCAGCCGAAGTTCTTGGCCAGCACGCTCTTCGGGGTGTGGGCGAAGAAGTCGCTGATCATGAACGTGGAGTTCTCCGAGAACCCGCCGTCGTCGAAGACGAGCAGGAACTCCACGCCTTCCTCCAGCGCCTGGATGTAGTGCGGCACGCCCTTGGGGAAGAACCACAGGTCACCCTTCACCACGTCGTCGAGGAAGTTGCGGCCCTCCTGGTCGACGGCGCCGATGCGGCAGCTGCCCTCGAGCACGTAGCCCCACTCGCCCTCCTTGTGCCAGTGCAGCTCCCGGTAGGCGCCCGGGTTGAGCTTCATGTCGACGCCGGCGAGCGTGGTGGCGATGGGCAGCTCCCGCTGCGTGATCTCACGCGTCCAGCCGCCCTCCTCGATGCGGGTGTGCGCCATCCCGAACGAGAACTTCATGTTCGGGACGGTGCCGCTGTCGGTCTCGGGCGGGGTCAGCATGTCCGGGTTCTGCAGGTCGAGTTCGACGTTGCGCGGGCCGGTGTCGATGCCTCCCTGACCGTCCCGTTGCGGCTGCGGGAGGCCCTGGTGAGTGCTCATCTGTCGTCATCCTTTCGGCTGTAGATCATTAGGGCGCGGCGGCATCAGGAAGAGGGCCCGCACCATGTCGGCCCCTCCCAGCAGCGCCACCGCGAATGGGATCGCCGCGCCGACGAGCGCGAGCAGCAGCGTGAGCGCGACGGGACCGTCGAACGTCTCGCAGAGCACAACCAGGACGGCGAGCACGAGGAGGTTCCTGCGGGCCCTGGCCAGGGAGAGGAACGGGAAGCGCCGGTCGGGGATGATCCGGACAGCGCGGGTGACAGGGGTGCTGCCGGGCAGAGCGCGCATCGAAGGCTCCTTCGGTTCGGCGAACGGTCAGAACAGCATGACGATCGGCAGGCCGCAGGCGAGCAGGGCGACCACGCCTGCGGCGGCCGCGGCGACCCAGGTGGTGAGCCGGGCGTTGACGAGGGGGCCCATCAGCGCCCGGTCGCTGCAGAAGGACATGAGCAGGAACAGCACGACGGGCACCCCGAAGGAGATGACCACCTGGCTGAGGACGAGCATCCCGGTCAGCGACGCCCCCGAGAGCAGGGCCGCCACGGCGGGCGTCATCGTCACGAGGCGGCGCAGGTACGCCGGGATGCGCCGGCCAAGGAAGCCCTGCATCACGATGTCACCGGCCAGGGTGCCGATCCCGGCGCTGGAGACGCCCGAGGAGAGCAGGGCCACGGCGAAGGCGAGCGCGGCGGCGCCGCCGGCGAGGGTCGCCAGCTCGGAGTGGGCGGCGATCAGGTCGCCGGTCCAGCCGCCGGCGGTGGCCGCGCCCAGACCCGCCCCGAGGGCGATCATCGAGACGTTGACGACCGTGGCGACCCCGAGGGCGAGCGAGCAGTCGAGGCGCAGGATGCGCCGGACGAGAGCGGGCTGCCTGCGCGCGGCCGCGGCGGTGAGGCCACGCCCCTGGACGATGGCCGAGTGCAGGTAGACGGCGTGCGGCATGACGGTCGCGCCGACGATGCCCATGGCGAGCAGCAGCGCGCTCTGACCGCCCAGGTGGGGGACGAGCCCGGCGGCCAGGCCGGCCGCGTCCTGATGGCCCGTGGCGAGGATGTCGTAGCCGATGCCCGCTCCCACCAGCAGCAGGGCGGCGGCGCTCATGAGCTCGAACGGATGGGTACGGCCCTTGCGCCGCAGTTCGAGCAGGGCCAGCGACACGACGGCCGTCACCAGGGCCGAGAGCGCGACCGGCATGCCGAAGAGCAGCTGCAGGCCGATCGCCGCGCCCACGAACTCGGCCAGGTCGGTGGCGAGCACCACCAGCTCGGCCTGGAGCCACAGCATGCGGTTGCCCCATCGGGTGAACCGCAGCCGGCACAGCTGCGACAGGCTCAGGCCGGTCGCCATGCCGAGCTTGGCGGCCTGGAACTGCACGAGGATCGCGACCAGGCTGGCGGTCACGACGACCCACACCAGCGAGTAGCCGAGGGTGGCTCCGGCGGTGAGGTTGGTCGCGATGTTGCCGGGATCGACGTAGGCGATGGCCGCCACGAACGCGGGACCCAGCATGGGGCCGACCCGGGTGATCTCCCTGCGGTCGGGCACGACTCGCGTGCTCGCGTATGGAACGCTCACTGATTACCCCACAATGCCCCGGCCGCCGACACATAGTGATTTATGGCGCGCCCTACCCCGAAGATGCGTTGAAAGCGATACCCCCGGCGATCAGGGCGCGAAACCTCCTTCACGCGACAACGCCTTAAGTCGTCGCTATTAGTGCTGCAAATACCAATATCTAAATCGAAAGGGCACTGTGGGGGAAAGTTGCTGACGGGTTAGGACAACAGTCCCGTGGCGTACATAAGGGCCATGCCGCCCAAAATGCCGCATATGCTGATCGGGTGCAGCGTCCGGCCCGCGTCGTCCCGGAGCGTGGGGCCGAGCTGCGTGATCACCTGCACGATCGCGCCGACGCCGAACCCGAGCAGCAGGGCGGCGAGGGCGGGCTGGACCGCGGCGGCGCCCAGCCAGGCTCCGGCGATCGCCGGAGCACCGGCGATCAGTCCGAGAACGACCAGCCTGCCGGGTGCGACGCGGCGGTCGGCGACGGGAGCGACGATCGCGAGCCCCTCGGTGGTGTTGTGCACCGCGAAGCCGATGACGAGCGTCGCGCCCAGCGCCAGCGCGCCCACCGCGTACGCCGAGCCGATCGCCAGCCCCTCGCCGAGGTTGTGCAGGCCGATGCCGACGGCGACGAGCAGCGTCAGCCGGGGGCCGTCGGCCCCGCCCGGCCGTGCGGCCAGCCACGCGCTCACCCCCGACAGCAGCAGGTACGCGGTGGCGGCGCCGAGCAGGACGAGCCCCGCGCCGCCCAGCGCGCCGGCGCCCTGGCCCGCCACCTCCAGCCCCTCGACGCTCGCGTCGATCGCCAGCCAGGCCAGCAGGCCCACGGTCAGCGCCATCAGCCCGCGGAGCCGGCCCGGCGGGACCCGGCGCAGCCACGGCAGCCAGAACATGCCGATGGCGACCGGGATGACGCCGACGTACGTGCCGATCAGCGCCATCAGCCCGAGGAAGCCGGACGGGTCGGGCGTCGCGACCGCGACCGGGATCTCGTGGACGATCAGGCCGCCGGTCGAGGTGAGCAGGCCGACCTCGTACGCCTCGCCCTCGACCCAGGGATGGACGACCCTGACGGTCGCGGTGCCGAGCCTGCCGATCTCGGTCCGGCCGAGCGGGACGTCCACGAAGGCGTCGTTGACCATGACCTGGGCGACCGTCACCGGGTCGGGGCCCTGGTTGCGGACGACGAGCTCGATGGAGCCTGGCCGCAGCACCGTACGCTCGACCGCCAGCTCCTCGGCCGGCGGGCCGAGCCGTCCGGTGAGGCCCGGCACGTCGAGCAGGGCGGCGGCGGCCACGGCGAGCGCGATCACGCACAGCGGGAGCAGGCCGAGCAGCCAGGTGCCGGCCCGGGAACGGGCGCCGGGTTCCATCAGCGTCCCCCGTCGCTTCCGACCTCGAAGAAGCCCATCCAGCCGAGCTCGGTGAACTCCGACTGGTGGGCGTGGAACATGAAACGGCCCCGGTGGCCGAAGCGCAGCTCCAGAATGCCGCGCTGGCCCTGGCAGAGCATCACCGTGTCGGTGTGCTCGACCGGCCGCAGCGAGGTGCCGGTGGGATACCAGTCGAAGAAGTTGCCGTGCACGTGGAAGGAGTTGACGAGGTCGTATTCGAGGACGTTCACGAGATAGATCCGGACCAGTTCCCCGAGTTCGACCCGCACCGGCTCGTTCATGTACGCGAACGGAATCGTGTTGACGGCGTACAGCTCGTTCGCGCGGTCGAAATTGGTGTCGAAGCCGTTCATCACCATCACCATCTCGTCGGCCTTCGGCCGGCCCTGCTTCGGGTCGATGAGCAGCGCGCCGTACAGGCCCTTGGCGATGTGCGGGGCGAGCGGCGAGACATGACAGTGGTACGGGTGCAGGCCGTACGGGAGGGCGTCGAACTCGTAGACCGTGCGCCCGCCGGGCTGGACGAGGCCAGGCCCGATGCCGGGGACCCCGTCGACCTCGGGGGCGTGCACCCCGTGGAAGTGGACGGTGTGCGGGTGCGAGGAGTGGTTGACGAGGGTGATGCGCAGGCGGTCGCCCTCGTCGGCGCGCAGCGTGGGGCCGGGGATGCGGCCGTTGTAGGTCCAGGCGGGGTAGGTCACGCCGGGCGCGACCTCGATGCTCTTCTCATGGGCCTCCAGCGTCCATTCCCTGAGGGTCCGGCCGCCGGGCAGGCGCGAGCTTTTTCCACGGTCGAAATCGCGCAACAGAGCGGTGGGGTGGAAACCGTTTGCCGCGTTGTCGACGGTCGTTCCCGCCGCGAATCCGGCGTGCGCCGAACCTGCGGTGTGCGGATGCAGATGACGTTCGGGGTCGGCCGAATCCGTCGTCCATTGTGCGGCGACCGCGGAGCCGGCCAAAGGGGCTAATGCGGCTATTGCCGTGCGTCGCGAGATTTCTGACACGATTCACACGATAAATTGTCAAGGCGCTTGTTGCAATACACAAAATGAACACCGCATATTGCGAAATATGCTATTGAATGCCGGTCGTCTCGGGCCGGCGCCGCAGCAAGGCGCGGGCCATGGCCACGGCGACTCCCAGCCAGGCGACGAAGCCGGCCCAAAGCTCCACCCGGGCGATGGTCACCATGAAGCCGAGCCCCGTCTCGGCCCCGTAGCTCGCGCTCGCCGCCGCGTACATGCCGAGGGGGAAGACCATGCCCCACAGCGTCGGCTCGTAGCCCATGCGCGCGCCCGGGACGAAGTGCCGCCACACCGTGAAGAGCAGCAGCAGGGGGATCCACCAGGTGCCGAACGCCCACAGCACGAAGGCGACCCCGGAGACGACGTGCCGGGTCTCGACGAGGATCGGCAGCGTCGCGGGCAGCGCGAGGATCTTGGCCGCGGCCAGCACGGTGATGGCCGTGTCGCCCATGTACACCCAGTAGGCCGGGCCCAGCGCGTGCGGATCGACCGGGTCGGCGAGCAGGCGCGTGGTGACCAGGCACGTCAGGATCACGTACAGGACCACGCCGATCCCCCAGAAGGCCACGGCCAGGGGAGCCAGCGGGCCGGCCAGGCCGGGACGCCAGCCCGCCACCGTGGCCACCGCGGCGGCCACCGACTGGGTGCTCACCACCCACAGGAACCAGGTGCCGTTCATCCGGGGCAGCACCGCCCGCACGCGGTTGCCGGTGACCAGGGCCGCGGGAACGGCGTACGTGAGCAGCAGCCACACCGGTACGGCGGCCAGCGTCAGCGCGGCGGTGGCGAACAGATGGTGGTCGAGATCCAGCCGGATCCCGACCACGTTCGCGGCGGCCACCAGCGTGAAGTAGCCGAAAGCCCGTCCTGGGTCCTGGGCGTCGGCCATGACCCGGCGCGGGTAGGCGATCGCCCTCCAGGCGTAGGCGACCAGCAGGACGGCGAACGCGGCCACGGCGACGACCAGGAGCGCGTACGACAGCAGCGTCCATTCGAACAGGGCGAGACCGGTCGAGACGACCCCCGTCGCCATCACCAGCGCGGCGGAGGACGGATGCAGGTCGGCGACCGCCCGGCGGACGCGCCGCACGGACGGGTGGCGTCGCGGGGCGGCGGTGCCGGTCAGGCGGCACCCGCCGCACGCGGACGCGCACCGTACGACATGCTCCTGCTCCCCCCGGACCGGCTGGACGTTTCCGCGAGTGCCGGTCTACCGCGCCGTCCCCACCGCGAAACCAGTGATGGGACGGCCCGGCCCGAATCTTGGGCGCCGCGCGGCCGTCACCCTGGTGGGGGATAGGTCAGGTGCCCGTCGTGCACCCGCGCCAGCCGGTCAAGTTCGGCCGGTCTCGTCGTCGTGGGGGAGAGGATGTGCGCGACGTCCGTGCCCGCGACGATCAACGCGTCGGCGATCAGCCGGCGGTGGCACCGCCACGGCACCGCCTCGCTGCACATGATCGCCGGACGTTCGTGCCCGGCCAGCCGCAGCAGCTCGTCGAGGCCCGCACGGAACGCGTCGCTGTCCATGTGGTCGGCGTACGCGCGGAACGCTTCGACTCGCCAGCCGCTGTTCACGCTCGGCACGCCCGCCGGCGTGTGCCGCCGGCCGCCCAGCTCCGGGATCCACCGGTAGCCGATGTCGGGCGGCAACGCCTCGATGATCGCTTGCTGGTTCCACTGCGGGAACCTTCGCGACGACGGGTACGAGCGGACGTCGACGAGGCAGGTGATGTCGTTGCCGCGCAGCATCTCCAGCACCTCGCCGAACTCGCGCGTCGAGTGCCCCACCGTGCAGATCCGGTTCGCCATCCTGACGCCTCCGCCTCCCCACTTTACGCTTGCATCGGTGTTTGAGGGTTTACAGCGGCCGGGCCGCGCAAAAGTGCGTCAAAGTTTCCATCGAATGTTCAACGATACGGTTGAAGCCATGGACATCCACAACACAGCGCGTCCGCTCGACGGCGCGGGCGTCTCGGCGTTCCTGCGTTCCCTTCCCGCCCGGCCCCTGCTGCTCGGTCTCGGCGAGGCCAGGCACTTCGTGGGAGAGCTGGGCGAGGCGCGCAACGAGATCTTCCGGCACCTGGTCGAGCACGAGGGCTACCGCTCGTTCGCCGCCGAGAGCGACTGCCTCATGGGCCTGCTGGTGGACGAGTACGTCACGACGGGCAAGGGCACGCTCGACGACGTCATGGCACGCGGCTTCAGCCACGGGTTCGGCGCGTTCCCCGCCAACCGCGAGCTCGTGGGCTGGATGCGGGCGTACAACGAGGAGCACGACGACAAGCTGCGGTTCTTCGGTTTCGACGGTCCGCTGGAGTACTGGGCGGAGAGCCCGCGCCAGGCGCTCACCGGCCTCCACGACCTGCTCGACGGCCCGCTCCCGTGCACGAGGGAGACGCTCGACGCCCTGCTGGGCGCCGACGGCGCGTGGTCGGACGAGGCCACGGCCATGGACCCGTCCCTGTCGATCGGCCGGTCCACCGAGGCGCGGGAGCTGCGGCTGATCGCCGACGACCTCGTGGCGCTGCTCGACGCGCAGGCGCCGGGCCTCCGCCCGCGGGACAGGGAAAGGGCCGAGCTGTACGCGCGTACCGCCACGGGCCTGCTCCGTTACCACGACGGGCTGGCCGACGCCTCCCCTGACCGGTGGGGCCGGCTGTCGGCGCTGCGGGCCTCGATGATGGCCGCCAATCTGCGCGCGGTCGCCGAGCACGGCCCGGCCCTGGTCTTCAGCCACAACGTCCACCTGCAGCGGGGCAGGAGCCACATGGCGTTCGGCGACCAGCGGCTGGAGTGGTGGAGCGCGGGGGCGATCGCCGGGACGTACCTGGGCGACCGGTACGCCTTCCTCGCCACGGTGCTCGGCACGGTCGGCGACGACGTCCCGGCTCAGGACACCGTCGAGGGCGTCCTGTCCGCGCTGCCGTGGGACCGCGCGCTCGTCGATGCCCGTAGCCTGGCCGACCATCTCCGGCAGGCCACCCCGCGTATTTCAGGAGATTTCCGCTATATCCCGCTGGACCCCACCCAGCTCGCCACGACCGACGGCGTCGTCTTCCTCAAGGAGGTCGTCAAGCTGGAATGACAGCCGACCAGGGGCACACAACCCGGCGTTCATCAACAATCATGAACAATGCGTGAACAAGTATCTACGTGCCGCCGCGTTGCATGAAGGAAGTGCGACACGGGGGGTAGATCATGGTCTTGGACGTGGACCTCAACGCCTTCGACGCCCTTCGCGTGGGCGTGCTGGTGACCGGTGGCTCTGATCACCGGCTCCGCTATGTGAACAGGGCCTATCAGGAGATGGTGGGCGTTCACCAGCGAGGAGAACCGATCAGGGACGTGTTGGGCGGCGTCTGCGTGGACGACCGTTTCGAACTGTTCGACCGGGTGCTGGAAACGGGTGAGCCCGCGACGGTCGAGGCGCTTCCCTTCGAGCACCAGGGCAGCGTGCGGTTCGCCTCGGTCGGCCTGTCGAGGATCGCGCGGGAGGGAGAGGAAGGGCTGCTGATCCTGGCCGTGGACGTCACCGACCGCGTCGTCCCCGGGTGGCTGCACGGTCCCGTCGGCCGCGATCAGCAGCGGTTCCTGCAGCGCTACCGCAGCCTGGTGCGGTTGCAGACGCAGGCGGTGTGGGTGACCGATCCCATGGGCCAGGTCAGCGAGCCGAGCGCCGGCTGGCAGCGGCTGACCGGGCAGTCATGGGAGGAGCACCGCGGCGCCGGCTGGCAGGACGCGGTGCACCCGGACGATCGTGCGCCCGCCTTCGAGACGTGGTGTGAGGCGGTGGAGCGGCAGGACGTCCTCCACCAGGTCTACCGGATCCGGACGCCGGGCGGCGACTACCGACATGTCCGCGTCCTGGGCATACCGATCATGGAGGACGGCGAGATCGTCGAGTGGGTCGGCACCATCGCCGACATCGAACTGGAGTGGCGGGAACGACAGCACCGGCTGCTGCTCGACCGGGTCGCCGCCGCGACCGCCAACCTCGCCGACCTGGACGAGGTGCTGCGCGCGCTGGCCCAGGTGATCGTGCCCCATCTGGCCGACGGGTGCGCCATCTACGTGCTGCCGGAGTTCGAGGACCAGCCGATCTCGCTGCCGTTCGTCACCACGCCCGTGGTCAGCGTCGTACCGGCGGGCGCCGTTCCTCTGGCGCGTCAGGAGGTGTTCGACGCCGACTCCGACCTCGTCGTGGCGATCAGGACCCGCAAGCCGGTCCACCAGAGCTTTCCTCAAGGCCACACGCCACCGGGTGTCGTGCTCAACGGCGAGTCGGTCGTCGGCGTCAACAGCTGCGTCATCATCCCGGTGATCGTGGACGGCGCGGTGGCGGCGGTGGTGCACGCCGTGGCCGTGGGTGACCGCGAACCGCTCGGCGCCGTGGACGTCGAGCTCATCGGGCGGATGCTCGACCACGCGCACCCCCACCTCAGCAACGCGATGCGATTCCAGCGCACCCAAAGGGTCGCGCTGGCCCTGCAGAAGTACCTGCTGCCCGAGCCGCCGAAGGTGCCTGGCCTGGAGATCGCCGCACGCTACTCCGCGAGCGCCACCGCCGCGCAGATCGGCGGCGACTGGTACGACTCCTTCCTGCTGCCGGACGGCTCCCTGGTCCTGACCATCGGCGACATGGCCGGGCACGACCTGAGCGCCGCCGTCACCATGAGCCAGATCCGCAACGCGCTCAGGTGCCTAGCGATCGACCGGCGTGAACCCCCCGGGCACACCCTGCGGCGGCTGAACGTCGCCGCCGAGGTGCTCTACCCCGAGGCCATGGGCACCTGCGTCCTCGCCCGCCTGGAGGAGCACGACGACGGCGGGCGTCGGTTCCACTACTCGGTGGCCGGTCACCCGCCACCCCTGCTCGTCACCCGCGACGGCGCGGCGCGTTACCTGGACGACACGGTCGATCCCGTCGTGGGCGTGGGTTACGACATGCCGCGTGCGACCAGCGTCGCGACGTTGCCGCCGGGCAGCACGCTGCTGCTCTACACCGACGGCCTGGTGGAGGTGCCTGGCGAGCACCTCGACGCCGGGCTGGAACGCCTGCGCCACGCCGCCGCCGGCCTGGCCCTGGCCCCCTTGGACACCTTCTGCGACACGCTGCTCGGCCGGCTGCCCACGGCCCAGAAGGACGACGTCGCCGTCATCGCCGTCCGCGTACCGGATTTGCCTAAAGCTATTAGGTAAATGCATAATCGCTATAGCCGAGCAGGAGGAAGGTTATGGCGAGAGTGGGGCTGACCCCGGAGCGGCTGGCGCAGGAGGGGGCGGAGCTGGCGGACGAGGTCGGGTTCGACCAGGTGACCGTCTCGGCGCTCGCCCGCCGCGTCGGCGTCAAGGTCGCGAGCCTGTACTCGCACGTGAAGAGCTCCGACGACCTCAGGACGCGGATCGCCCTGTTCGCACTGGAGGAGCTCGCCGACCGGGTGTCCGCCGCCGTGGCCGGTCGGGCCGGGAAGGACGCCCTGGCCGCGTTCGCGGACGCCTACCGCGACTACGCCAGGGAACACCCCGGTCGCTACGCGGCCGCCCGGCTCCCGCTCGATCCCGAGACGGCGGCGGCCGGCGCGGGTGTGCGGCACGCGCGGATGACGCGGGCGATCCTGCGCGGCTACGACCTCGACGAGCCCGACCAGACGCACGCCGTCCGGATGCTGGGCAGCGTCTTCCACGGCTACGTCAGCCTGGAGCTGGCCGGAGGCTTCAGCCACACGCCCGTCGACCCGCGCCGGTCCTGGGACTGGATCGTGGACTCCCTCGACTCCCTGCTCCGACAGCGGGCGACACCCTGACCTGAACCTCTCTGACCAGCGCCTCTCTGGCCGGCTCCTCCTGACCAGCGCCGACACCGACCCCAGCACCGACACCGACCGACAGGCTGACCCCCATGAACGCTGAAAACGACCTGATCACCACACCTGTCACCGCTGACCTCCTGCGCGGTCACCTCGACGTGGAGGCGACCGCGCACGGTCTGCTGCCGCACCGGCTGCCCGCTCGGGCACGCCGCCAGATCCCCGACGACCGGCTGGCCACGGCGGAGGCGCAGCCCTCCGGCGTGCGGCTGGCCTTCCGTACCCGGGCCACCACCGTCGAACTGGAGACGTTGCCCACCAAGCGGGCCTACCTCGGCTTCCCGCCCCCGGCCGACGGCGTGTACGACCTGCTGGCCGACGGCCGTCTCGCCGCCCAGGCCACGGTGGCGGGCGGCAACGTCCGCATGGTCACCGACCTGGCCACCGAGTCGGCCGAACTGCGTGAGGGGCCCGCCGGCACCGCCCGCTTCGCGGGCCTGCCCCCGGGCGACAAGGACGTCGAGATCTGGCTCCCGCACACGGAGATCACCGAGCTGATCGCCCTGCGCACCGACGCCCCGGTCGAGCCGGCGCGCGACAGCGGGCGCAGGGTGTGGCTGCACCACGGCAGCTCCATCAGCCACGGCTCGAACGCCGCCCACCCGACCGCCATCTGGCCCGCCCTGGCCGCCGCCGACGGCGGGGTGGAGCTGGTCAACCTGGGCTTCGGGGGCAGCGCGCTGCTGGACCCGTTCACGGCCCGTGCGATGCGGGACGCCCCCGCCGACCTGATCAGCGTCAAGGTCGGCATCAACGTCGTCAACGGCGACGTGATGCGCCTGCGGGCCTTCGTCCCCGCGGTCCACGGCTTCCTGGACACCATCCGCGAGGGACACCCGACGACCCCGCTCCTCGTCGTCTCGCCCGTCCTGTGCCCCGTCCAGGAGGACACCCCCGGGCCGCTCGCCCCTGACCTCGACGGTGGCACCCTGCGGTTCAAGGCCACGGGCGACCCTGCGGAGATCGCCGCCGGACGCCTGACGCTGAACGTCATCCGCGACGTACTCGCGCGGATCGTCGAACAGCGCGCGGCCGACGACCCCCACCTGCATCACCTGGACGGACGCGACCTCTACGGCGAGAAGGATTACGCGGACTTTCCACTGCCCGACGAGGTCCACCCGGACCCGGCAGGGCACCGCCGTATCGCCGAGAACTTCACCCGGCTCGCCTTCGGCCCCGGCGGCCCCTTCGCCTCCCCGACCGCCTGACCGTACGGACGCCCTGCCCCTCAGCGCTCAGAGGCCCGGCGGCCGGCCGGGAGGGACCTCGCCGGGCAGGCGAGGCGGCTGAGCATCGCTCGGCAGCGGCACCTGCCGCCGCTTCGGATACCGGTTCCCCCACACCACCAGGTCCCGTACGCCGATACCGTTCGACACCAGCGCCAGCAGGAGCAAGACAGGGGGCGCCATCTCCCATTCGCGCAGGAACGGGATAGGCATGAGCATCAGCACGACAGCGGCGGCGGACCCGGCCGGAGCTGTGAACGCGCTGCTACTTGCAGTTGCCGAAGGTCGCGCGCCCGCCCTTCGCCTCGGCGAAGTCGATCCGGGTGTTGCGGATGGTGCCCCAGTACGCGACGCACTTGCCGGCAGCCTTCAGCTTGACCGGCCCGGCATAGTACTTGAACTTGCCCGCGTCGGTCACCGGCTTGCTGCCCTGTACCCGCAGCATGGCCGTCGTGTACGTGGGGGTGCGGTAGTAGGAGGTCTTGATGGTGACCACGCAGTTGTAGCCGGTGCGGCGGTTGTACATGAGGTAGACGTAGCCGTACGTGTCCTTCCCGTCCTTGACGGGCTTGGCGCCGTCAGCGACCCGCGCGAACCCCGCGCCGCACACGCCCTCGGGCGTGTACGCGGTGGAGGCATGGGCGGGAACGGCCACGAGGACGCTGCCGGCCAGGGCGGCCGCGGCGACGACCTTCGGAACGAACTTCAACACGTGCATCCCTTCGGGGGGTGCCGCGGCGGGTGCCGCGACAGATCAACGCGACGAGTCTCACGCACCTTGACCCGCAGCGCAACCGCTTGTTGACTCTTCGTGCACGAATGCCCGAAATGTGGAAAAACGCCTATTCGGAAGGCCTATCGGTACGCAGCCGCGCGGCCAGGGCGGCCGCCTGGGTACGGCGCTCCATGTTCAGCTTGGCCAGCAGGTTCGACACGTAGTTCTTGACCGTCTTCTCCGCCAGGAACAGCCGTTCGGCGATCTGCCGGTTGGTCAGGCCCTCACCGATGAGGTCGAGGATGTGGCGCTCCTGGTCCGTGAGCGCGGCCAGCGGGTCCTTCCTGGCCGTCCGGTCGCGCAGGCGCCGCAGCATGGCGGCGGTGCTCACCGGGTCGAGCAGCGACTGGCCGGAGGCGACCGTGCGGACCGCGCCGACCAGGTCGGAGCCGTGGATCTGCTTGAGCACGTAACCGGCGGCCCCCGCCATCACCGCGTCGAAGAGCGCGTCGTCGTCGGCGTACGAGGTGAGCATCAGGCACGCGAGCCCCGGCAGCGCCGAACGCACCTCGCGGCACACGTCCACGCCGCTGCCGTCGGGGAGCCGTACGTCGAGGACCGCGACGTCCGGTTCGAGCGCCTTGATGCGGGCGATCGCCGACTCGGCCGTGCCCGCCTCCCCGATGACCTCGATGTCGTCCTCGGACTCCAGCAGCGCGGTCACACCACGGCGGACCACCTCGTGGTCGTCGAGAACGAACACCCGGATCATGTCTTCACTAGTGACCCGATCGGGCCCGGCAAAACACCGGGACGTTGGTCACGTCGCATCCGGGACATTAGCCCCTGCACGCCGCACCCCCGCCCAACCAGGGTGGGACGTGGAGGTGAGGTGCCATGCGGATCGACGTCAACGACATCATGGGCCGGTTCGCCATCGCCGTGTCGAAAGAGGCGACGTTCGGAGAGATCATCCGGGCGATGGGACGGTTCGGAGTGGGCGCGGTCACCGTGATCGACGCGGACCAGCGGCCCGTAGGGGTGGTGTCGGAGACCGATCTGCTGGTCAAGGCGGCACAACCGGCCGGTGCGCCGCTCTTCGAGGCCAGCGACGAGTGGCAGCGGGGCGACAAGGCCGCCGGGGTGACGGCGGCCCAGCTGATGACCACTCCGGCGATCACCGTGACCCCGGGGACGTCCGTGCGGGAGGCGGCCCGGCTGATGCACGCCAAACAGATCAAGCAGCTGCCCGTCGTCGACCCGGCGTCCGGACGGATCATCGGCACCCTGCACCAGCGCGACGTCCTGCGGGTCTTCCTGCGCCCGGCCGCGGAACTGGAGGCCGACATCAAGGCCGTCCTGCCGCAGCGGCACGCGCTCACCCTCGACATCGACCAGGGCGTCGTGACCGTCGGCGGCTCGGTCGAGTGGCGATCGCAGGCGGTCGCGCTGGAGGAGCGGATCTGGCTGATCGACGGGGTCGTGGACGTGCGCTCCGAGGTCGTCTACGACAAGGACGACCTCGCCGTCGTCCCCTCAGGGTGGTAGCCGAGCGCCGCCGGGCCGCTGACCTGGTGCGACACTGGAAGATGTGGACGGCGAGCGTCACTCGTTGGTGCCGCGGACCCGGCTCGACGAGCTGCTGACCGAGCTGCAGGCGCGGCTCAACGCCGTGCTGGCCACCCGCGACCGCGTGCACGCGCTGCTCGAGGCGGTGGTGGCCATCGGTGGCGACCTCGACCTCGAAACCGTGCTGCGCCGCATCGTGGAGGCCGCGACCAAGCTGGTCGACGCCACGTACGGAGCTCTGGGAGTGGTCGGCGAGGACCGGACGCTGGTGCAGTTCGTCCCGGTCGGGCTGACCGAGGAGGAGATCGCCACGATCGAGCACTGGCCGCACGGTCTCGGCCTGCTCGGCCTGCTGATCAAGGACGCCCGGCCGGTGCGGCTCGCCGACATCGCCGACCATCCCGAGTCGTACGGCTTCCCGCCCGGCCACCCGCCGATGCGGACCTTCCTCGGCGTGCCGGTACGGGTGCGCGACGAGGTCTTCGGCAACCTCTACCTCACCGAGAAGCGCGGCGGGGGCGAGTTCGACGAGGACGACGAGGCCGTCGTGGTCGCGCTGGCCACGGCCGCGGGCGTCGCGGTGGACAGCGCCCGCCTGTACGAGGAGTCACGCCGGCGCGAGACGTGGTTGCAGGCGTCGTCGGAGGTCACCACCAGCTTGCTGTCCGGCGCCGACCACCGGCAGGTGCTGAGCCTGCTCGCGGCCCGCGCCCGCGCGATGGGCGACGCCGATCTGGTCCAGGTGCTGCTCCCCGACCCCTCCAAGGAGTCACTCGTCGTCGAGATCGCGGAGGGGAAGGGCGCCGAGGACCACCTCGGCGACGAGTTCCCGGTCGCGGCCACGCTCGTCGGCGAGGTGTTCACGCGGGGCGAGCCGGTGTGCGAGGACGACATGCGGCGCACGTCCCGGCCCTGCGTGCCGCCGCGCCTGCTCGGCTACGGCCCGGGGGTGGTGGTCCCGCTCGGGACGCCGCCGCGCGGCGTGCTGGTGCTCGCCAAGCGCAGCGGACGGCTGCCGTTCAGCGACGCGGACGAGCAGGTGCTGCAGGCGTTCGCCGGACAGGCCACCATCGCGCTGCAGCTGGCCGAGGCGCGCCGCGACGCCGAGCGGCTCAGCCTGCTGGAGGACCGCGACCGCATCGCCAGAGACCTGCACGACGTGGTCATCCAGCGCTTGTTCGCCACCGCGATGACCCTGCTCAGCACGATCCGGCTGGTGGAGCGGCCGGAGGCGGCCGAACGCGTCCGGCACGCGGTCGACGAGCTCGACGAGACGATCCGGCAGATCCGCTCGACCATCTTCGCGCTGCACACCTCCCGCGACGACGACCCGCCCACCCTGCGCGGCCGGATCGTGCACCTGGTCGAGGGCGCCGCCGACCAGCTCGGCCACATGCCGGGCCTGCGCATGGAGGGGCAACTCGACGCCCTGGTGCCCGAGCAGGTGGCCGAGCACCTGCTCGCGGTGCTGCGCGAGGCCCTGTCGAACGTCGTCCGCCACTCCCGCGCCGACCGTGCCGACGTCCTCGTCGAGGTCGGCGGCGGCGAACTCGTCCTCGTGGTCACGGACGACGGCGTCGGCGCGGGGAAGCCGGAATGCCGCAGCGGACTGCGCAACATCGAGGAACGCGCCGCCCGGCTGGGCGGGAGCGCGGAGCTCACGACGCCCGCCGACGGCGGGACCCGGCTGTGCTGGCGGGTTCCGCTGTGACGTCGCACCGGTGGTCACGGGCCTTCCTGGGCGTCACCGTCGCCGCCCTCGTCGTCGGGGTGGTGCTGACGCTGCTCGGGGTGTCCGGCTGGGCCGACATCGTGCTGATCGCGGGGACGGTCGTCGCGCTCGGCCCGGCCGTCTGGTGGGTGGTCTCCGCGCTGCGCGCGGGCCGGCTCGGCGTCGACGGGATCGCGGTGCTCGCGCTGGCCGGGTCGCTGGCCGTGCACGAGTATCTGGCGGGCGCGCTGATCGCGGTCATGCTCGCCAGCGGGCGCGCCCTGGACGACTACGCGATGCGGCGCGCGCGGCGCGACCTGACCGCCCTGTACGAACGGGCACCGCGCCGGGCACACCGCTACGAGCAGGACGGCCCCCGCAGGGTGGACGTCTCCGAGGTGGAGCCGGGCGACCTGCTCCTGGTGCCCGCGGGCGAGATGGTCCCGGTCGACGGGGTCGTCTGCGGGGGCGCGGCGACGCTGGACGAGTCCGCGCTCACCGGCGAGTCGCTGCCGGTGGAGTACGCGCAGGGGGAGAGCGTGCGCAGCGGCGTCGTCAACGCCGGTACCGCGTTCGACCTGCGGGCCACCCGTACGGCGCAGGAGAGCGCCTACGCCGGGGTCGTCCGGCTGGCCCGCGAGACGGAGGCGGGCAGTGCCCCGGTCGTACGGGTGGCCGACCGTTTCGCCGCGTGGTTCCTGCCGCTGACGTTGCTGCTGGCCGGGCTGGCGTGGGCGCTGTCGGGAGAGGCCGTGCGGGCGGTCGCCGTCCTGGTCGTGGCGACCCCGTGCCCGCTGCTGCTGGCCGCTCCCGCCGCGATCGCCTCGGGCCTGTCCCGCGCCGCCAGGCGCGGCGTCGTCGTCAAGGGCGGCGGCGCGCTGGAGACGCTGGGCCACGCCCGCACGCTCGTCCTCGACAAGACGGGCACCCTCACCCAGGGCCGTCCCGAGGTCGTGGACGTGGCCGCGGCCCGGGGTTTCACCGCGCGGGAGGTGCTGGGGCTGGCCGCCGCGGTCGACCGGATGTCCTCCCACGTCCTGGCCGCCGCGATCGTCCGCGCCGCCGACGAGCGCGGCGCGGAGCCGCTGCGCGCCACGCAGGTGCACGAGGAGCCGGGAACCGGTACGCGCGGGACCGTCGAAGGACGCCTCGTACGCGTCGGGAAGGCGCAGAAAGGGCTGAACTCGCCGTGGATGGAGGCGCAGCGGGCCAGAGCGGCGCTCGACAGCGCGATGACCGTCTGGGTGACCGTGGACGGAGCCGTCGCCGGGGTGATCCTCCTGCGCGACGCCGTACGCGCCGACGCCGGCCGTACGCTGCGCAGGCTCCGCGCGGCGGGCATCGACCGCGTGGTGATGCTCACCGGCGACCGGGCCGAGGTCGCCGAGAGCGTGGCCACCGTGCTCGGCGTCGACCACGTGCGCGCCGAGCAGACACCCCGGCAGAAGGTGGACGGGGTGCGCGAGGAGGCCCGCCGCGCTCCCACCGTGATGGTCGGCGACGGCATCAACGACGCCCCCGCGCTGGCCACCGCCCAGGTCGGGGTGGCCATGGGCGCGCACGGGTCGGCGGCCTCCACCCAGGCGGCCGACGTGGTGCTCACCACCGACCGGCTCGACCGGCTGGCCGACGCCATGGACATCGCGCGCCGCTCCCGGCGCATCGCCGTGCAGAGCGCCGGCGTGGGCATCGGCCTGTCGCTCGTGGCGATGGTGGCGGCGGCCCTGGGCGGCATCCCGCCCGCCGCCGGGGCGCTCCTTCAGGAGGGCATCGACGTCGCGGTGATCCTCAACGCGTTGCGGGCCATGCGCCCGGCGCGGGGAACCCGCCTGCGCGTCGACGCCCCCACCGATGCCCTGCTGCAGCACTTCGACCGTGAGCACGCGGCCCTGCGGCCCGGCCTCGCGCTGCTCCGCGAGGCCGCCGACGCGCTCGACCCGCCCTCACCGGCGTCGCTGCCCCTGCTGCGCCGCGTCCACGACGTGCTGACCCACGAGATCCTGCCGCACGAGCAGGCCGAGGAGGAACGCCTGTACCCGCGGCTGGGCAGGCTGCTCGACGACCCGGAGGCGACCGTGACGATGAGCAGGGCGCACGCCGAGATCAACAGGCTCGCCGCCCGGCTCGGCCGCCACATCCGGCTGCTCGGGGCGGACGGCCCGCGTCCGGAGCAGATCGACGACCTGCGGGCCTGCCTGTACGGGCTGCACGCGGTGCTCGCCCTGCACTTCGCGCAGGAGGAGGAGGCGTACTTCTCGCTGGCCGGCCGGGGGGAGTAGGGCCGCGCGTGCCGTTGGTCCCTGCTCCGCGAGGACTTTCAGCCCTGTGCGCGCGGCCGGATCGGACGTGAGCTGGATACGAGGATTCATGGGCGCGCCACCAGGAGGAGAGCCGGAGATGGACGCACCGATCGTCGTGGGGTTCGACGGTTCGCGAACCGCGGGCTCCGCGCTCGCCTGGGCGGCCGACGACGCCCGGCGCCGCGACCTGCCGCTGCGCGTCGTCCACGTGCACGAGCCCTGGGCGGCCGAGCACGCGTTCGGCGTCTCCGCGAGCCGCAGGACGTCGACGGAGGAGTGTCACAGGATGCTCGCCGACGCGGCCGAGCGGGCGCGCGAGCTCGCCCCCAGGACGGAGGTCTCGACGGCCGTGGTGACGGGCGCGGTCGTCGAGCGGCTGAGAACCGAGTCCGAGACCGCCGACACCGTGGTCGTGGGCAGCAGGGGACACGGCGGCTTCGCCGGCCTGGTGCTCGGCTCTGTCGGGCTCGGCCTCACCGGGTCGGCCCAGAGCCCTGTCGTCGTGGTGCGGACGCCGCCCCGCGTCCCCGTCGGCGAGATCGTGGTGGGCTACGACGGCTCGCCCTGCGCCGACCTCGCGGTGGAGTACGCGCTGATCCAGGCGAGGGCCCGTGAGGCGCGCGTCCGCGTGCTCCACGGCAGGCGGTACCCGGTCATGGCGCCGCACCCGGTGGGGTTCGGCCCGCTGCCGCTCGACGACACCGCCGAGGTCAGGCAGCGCCTGCTCATCTGGCGGGAGAAGGCGACCGACGTCGAGATGGTGGAGCAGATCGTCGACCTGCATCCCGTTCCGGCCCTGGCGGCGGCGTCGCGGACGGCCGACCTCGCGGTGGTGGGGTCGCGCGGCCTCGGCGCGTTCAACTCCACCATGCTGGGGTCGGTGAGCCACGGGATCCTGCACCGGGCCCACTGCCCGGTGGCCGTGGTGAGCGCCCTCCGCACCGCACCCTGACCGAGCGTGGTCAGGACGTCCTTCGCTCCGCGCGGTGCAGCACGCCGTGGCGCCGCCGCTTTCGCCGGCTCGGAGCCGTCCACGGCGACCACCACGGGCTGGGACATGTCGGCCTCCTCCACGTTCCTGCTTTCCGGACAGGGCGCGTCACACCTCGGGCACCACCGCGACCGGGCAGGGGGCGTGCTGCAGGAAGCTCGCCGCACCCGACCACATGGTCCGCCTGCGCCCGACCACCATGAGCGTCGCGCGCTCGCCGGCCTCGCCGTACGGCTCGACCCTGACCTCAGGACGCCGCTCCGCCCAGGCCGCCGGGTCCACCGCGGCGGACACCGGGACCTGGCGCAGCGCGGCCTCCTCGAACGCGAACTCCAGGACGGACTCGTCCGGCGTCCGGTCGGGCACCACCACCGGCCCCGGCTTCGTCGCGGCCGGGATGGGCCCCGGCCCGCGCACGACGATCACCGGGCAGGCGGCGTGGGCGGCGACGTACCCGGCCACCGAACCGATGACCGCCCTCGGCAGCGCGCTGAGCCCGCGCGACCCCACCACGACGAGCGTGGCCTCGGCCGACAGCTCGACCAGGCGCAGCGGCGCCGGGCCCTCGTACAGGTCGGTCTCGACGGGCACGCCGGAACTGGTCGAGCGCGCGCAGTCGGCGCCGTGCCACAGCACGTGCTCCGCGGCCTTGCGCAGGTGCGCCTTGGCGTCCTCGTCGGCCTCCCCGTACGGCCACTGCCAGGCGTGGCTGACCGTCAGGGGCAGCTTGCGCAGCTCGGCCTCGTCCAGCGCCCAGTCGAGGGCCTGCACCGAGAAGTCCGAGCCGTCGTAGCCGAGCACGATCCGGTCCATGTTCCCCGGCTCCTTCCCCGGGCAGCGAACCCGGCCTCCCCCGAGCGGCGCCCTATGTGTCGTCGTGCTTCCACTGCAGCTCGTCGAGCACGTCGACGACTCCGTCGACGCGGGCGGCCAGCCGTACGGCGAGCTGGGCCCGGCTGCGGCGTTCCACGTGGCCGCTCAGCGTCACGACGCCCTGGCGCACCTTGACGTCGACGTCCGCGGTCTCGACCATCAGCGAGCGTTTGAGCACCTCCTCGCGGATCTCGTGGGCGATGTCGGCGTCGGGGCGCACGAACACCCGCAGCAGGTCGCGCCTGCTGACGATGCCCTGCAGGGTGCCGTCCTCGTCGACGACGATCAGCCGTTTCACGCCGTGCTCGTCCATCCGCCTGGCCGCCGTCACGGCCGAGGCGGAGGCGGGCACGGTCACGGCCGGCGCGGTCATCAGCTGCGCGGCCCTGTCGCCGGCGGCCTTCGACCGGACGTCGTGCCCGTCCTCGGACAGGATGTGCCGCAGCCGGGAACGCAGCGGCGGCCGGTAGCCCTCCGCGTAGTAGTGCTCGCGGAACTCCTCCTTGCGCAGCAGGTCCGCCTCGGACACCACGCCGATCACGTGGTTCTCGGCGTCCACCACCGGCACGGCGCTGACACCGTGCGCGATGAGCACTTCGGCGATGTCCTTGAACGGGGTGCTGCCGTTGACCGAGACGACCTCGGTGGTCATGATGTCGCGCACTTTGGCTCTCATGGCAGATCCTCCCCTCGTGCCTTCCCTGCCCCGGTCCGGGCGCCGGACGCCTTCTGGACGATCCGAAAGGCGATTAATGGGCAGATGTCACCGGCATGCGGTTCATGGTGCGGGACGTGATGACCCGCGAGGTGGTCGCGGTGCACGGCGACACCCCGTTCAAGGACGTGGCCGAGACGCTGGTCGCGCACGGTGTCAGCGCGGTCCCCGTGGTCGACGGCGAGAACCACGTGATCGGCGTCGTCTCCGAGGCGGACCTGCTGCGCAAGGAGGAGTTCAAGGAGCAGTACTACGGGGAGGGCTACAGACCGCCGTTGCGTACGAGGTTGCGCCGCTCGCTGAGCAAGGAGGGCCACCGGAGCGGGTCCGGTGGTGACACGGCGGCCGGGGTGATGAGCGCGCCCGCGGTGACGATCCGCTCCCACGCGTCCGTCGTGTCGGCGATGCGGCTCATGGCCGAGCACGGTGTCAAGCGGCTGCCGGTCGTCGGGAGGGACGGGCGGCTTGCGGGCATCGTCAGCCGGGGCGACCTGATGCGGGTGTTCCTGCGTACCGACGCCGAGATCGAGCGGGAGGTCCGCGAGGACGTCCTTGGGCACTCCCTCTGGGCGGGGACCTCCGACGTCCGGGCCACGGTGGACAAGGGGGTCGTGACGTTGACGGGTTCGATGCGGCTGCGCAGCGACGCCCGGATCGCGGTTCGCATGGTGGAACGGGTGAACGGGGTGGTCGAGGTGATCGACCACGTCACCTGGCGCGAGAACGACTGAGCCGGGGGCGGTTTCCCGGCGGGCGGCGCTGGGGTGGCGGCGGCCGGATGGGGACCGCCGGGCTGCGGCGCCGCCCGTCGCATGCGGCTGTACCTCCGGTCATGCCTCGACGGGGATGCGCTTGGCCCCCTTCTTGGTCTCCTCCGGCATCGGGACGGTGACCGTCAGGATGCCCTTGTCGTAGGTCGCCCTGATGTCCTCGGCCTCGACGCCCTCCGGCAGGGTCAGCGACCGCGACAGCGAGCCGTAACGGAACTCCGAGCGGTTCGCCTCCTTCTGTTCCTCGTGCCGTTCGGCGTGCAGACGCAGCACTCCGCCGGAGACGGTGATCTCGACGTCCCTCTCGGGGTCGACGCCGGGAAGCTCGGCGCGGATGACGTACTTGCCGTCGTCGACGTAGTCCTCGATCCGGATGGCGCTCTCCGCCGTCCGCAGCATGCTCAAGGGCGACTCGAAGAACTCGGCCAGGTCGGGGAACAGGGTGCGCGAGCCCCAGCGCTCCAAAGCGCCCATCGTGACCTCCTGCACGTCGGATGTTCCTTTCCCTTCCAGCACATCTCACCCGAAGCCGTTGGTTGCAGAGGCATAGGTCCCGACCGACAGGGACCTTCGTCGGCCTCTCCGAAGGGCTGGGGTCCTCGCGGGCACGTCGGCGCGGGCTGAGGTCTTCGGGGTGCGGGAGGGTGGCGGTGGTCGGTCAGGCGGGTGTGCCGGTGCGGTCCGGGCGCTGGGCGAGGCGCTCGGCCTGGCCGGTGTGGACGTCGGTCACCCACTCCCAGCCGGGCCGGGCCGACGGGCCGATCCGCGGGTCGTCGGGCGTGCGGCCCTCGCGCAGGGCCAGCACGTACGCCCGATCGAGCTCGATCCGCGCGCGCACCTGGCCGGCTCCGCCGACCGACCCGTGACCGGGGACGACGACCTCGACGCCGTCCGCCACATCCTCCAGCAGCCGCAGCGCGGCGAGGTAGTCCTCGATCGGGTCGGCGGTCGCGTCCGGGTCGAGCATCGGAACCAGGACGTCGGACAGCATGTCGCCGGCGACGAGCACCCCGCGCTCCTCGACGAAAAGGGCCGCATGACCCGGCGCGTGCGCCTGATGCTCGATGACCCGGACGTCGGGGCCGTCCCAAGGAACCAGGGCCGTCCCGGCGGGCAGGGCCGTGACGAGGCCGTACAGGTCGAGCGGGACGTGCTCGGCGATGCCCGTCGGCTCGAGGTGGGCCGTGATCTCGGCCTTGACGCCCGGGTCGGACAGCTGCTCCCGGGCGGCGGCCGCGCAGCGCGCCGTCCCGTAACGAGTGGCCTCGCCCAGCCGCGGGTGCCAGAGCAGGTGGTCCCAGTCCGGATGCGTCGAGAAGCCCGCCACAACCGGCCGGCCCAGCTGGGACAGGTCGTCCGCGAGGCAGGCCATCTCGTGGTCCTGCACCCCGGGGTCGATGAGCAACACACCGGCGCGGCCCTGCACGACGACGGCGTTGCTCTGCACGAACTCGCTCTCGTGCACCAGCACGCCCTCCGCGACCCGCTTCAGCACGGCGGCCCCTTCCGCTTGCGATCTGCAATCACTTGCTGGGACGGTAATGCCGGGTGGTGGTAAATTGCAAGCACTATGGGGGAAGTGAACGAGCCGCGGTCGGAGTGCCCGATCAACGCCGCCATCGAGGTGTTCGGCGACCGCTGGACCCTGATCGTTCTGCGCGACATCGTCTTCGGTGACCGCCGCTACTTCCGGGAGCTGCAGGCCGGCTCGCTCGAGGGGATCGCCTCGAACATCCTCGCCGACCGGCTCAAGCGCCTCCTCGCGTCAGGACTGCTCACCCGCGAGGACGCCCGAGCCGGTCAGCGGGCGCGCTACAGCCTCACCGAACCGGCGATCCAGCTCGTACCCGTGTTCGCGCAGCTGGGCAGCTGGGGGCTTCGCCACCGGCCCACGAGCAGGGCGCTGCGCGCCCGCGCCCTGCTGCTCGAAGAGGGCGGCCCCGCGCTCTGGCAGGAGTTCATGGACGAGCTGCGCCGCGAGCACCTCGGCTCCGACCTGCCGGTGCGCTCACCGACCGTACGCGAGCGCCTGAACGCGGCCCACCGCGCCGCCTCCTCGTAACCGCGTCGCCGACAGACACCGCCGACAGACACCGCTGGCAGACCGGGTCCTTCGGCGGTCGCGGACCTGACTTCCGGCCCTGCCGTCATACGCGCGCCGTGAGGTCGGATGGGAGGGTGACGAGAGGAGGAGACGCCGTGATCATCGTGGGAGTGGACGACTCCGCGACCTCGCGAAGGGCCGTGGAGTGGGCGGCGGACGACGCCCTGCGCATGCGGGTGCCGCTGCGGCTCGTGCACGCGGTGGACCGCTCGCCGTACCAGATCGAGAGATTCGCCGACCCGCGCCTGCCGGACCTGATGCTGCGCGAGGGGCGCAAGCTCCTCGACGAGGCCGAGCAGATCGTCCGGCAGCGCCAGCCCAGCGTGGAGGTCGAGGCGAGCCTCGCCGAGGGAGTGCCCGCCGAGGTGCTCCGCCGGGAGGGCGACGACGCCACCGAGCTCGTGCTCGGCGGCCGCAGGCTGGGCGGGATCGCCGGCGCGCTGCTGGGCTCGGTCAGCACGCGCGTGGCCGGTCACACGCGCTGTCCCGTCGTGGTGGTGCCCGCCGAGCGTCGCCCGACGTACGGGGAGGTCGTGGTCGGGGTGGACGACTCGCCGGAGTGCGAGCCGGCGCTCGCGTACGCGTTCGAGCAGGCGCGGCTGCGGGGGAGCAGGCTCCGGGCGGTGCACGCCTGGCAGCTGCCGGTGCACGCCTTCGCCCCGGAGGCGACGTACGACATGGACGAGGTCCGCACCGCGCGGCAGCAGCTGGTCAGCGACCGGCTCGCCCGCTTCGGGCGGCGTCATCCGGACGTGCAGGTCGTCGAGGACGTCCACTGCGCCGAACCGGTGAACGCGCTCACCGACGCCGGCGAACACGCCGACCTGCTGGTGGTGGGCTCGCACGGACGCGGGGCCGTGGCCTCGCTCGTGCTCGGCTCGGTCAGCAGGGGCACGCTGCGCCACGCCCGCTGCCCGGTGGCCGTGGTGCGCTCACGCTGAGGACCTGTCCCCGGTGGACGGCCTGAGGATGGTGCGATGATGCCGATCGGCCGCGACCTGAAGGAACTCACTCCGGCGGAGTCGCTCCGGCGGCTGGCCGGCGTTCCTCTGGGGCGTGTCGTGTTCACCCGGCACGCCCTGCCGGCCATCCGGCCGGTGAACCACTTCGTCGCCGAAGGGCAGATCGTCATCCGTTCCGGTCCCGGCACGGTCTTCGGCGCGGATCTCACCGCGTCCGAGGCCGTGGTGGCGTTCGAGGCGGACGAACTGGACGTCGCAGAACGCCTCGGCTGGAGCGTGGTGGTCACCGGCAGGGCCCGGCTGGTGGACGACCCCCGTGAGGTGACCCGGTTCCTGGGACTCCTGCACCCCTGGGTCTCCGGCGATCTGGAACAGGTCATCCGCATCCGCCCGGAGATCGTCACCGGCTTCGAACTGGTCCCCGGTCCCGTGCTCTGACGCCACGGTTGTCGTGCCCGTTACCCTGCGAACGTGAACGCCGACGAAGTCCTCGCGCTCTACGGCGACCTCGCCGCCGCCGACGTCCCCGTGTGGATCGATGGCGGCTGGTGTGTCGACGCGCTTCTCGGCGAGCAGACCCGCGAACACTCCGACCTCGACATCGCCGTCGCCCGTGAGCACGCCCAGCGCCTCGAAGAGCTGTTCGCGTGCTGGGGTTACGCGCGGCAGCCGCGGCCGGAGGACACCGAAGGCAACTACGTCCTCGCAGCCGGCAGCGGCAGCCTGGTCGATGTGCACGTGTTCGAGTTCGACGACCAGGGCCACAACACGTACGGGATCGCGTATCCCCAGGACTCCCTGACGGGCACGGGTGTCATCGCAGGCCACGAGGTACGGTGCGTCGCCGCCGAATGGATGTTCCGCTTCAAGACGGCGTATCCGCCCGAGGACAAGGATCTGCACGACGTCGGCGCCCTCAGCGAAAGGTACGGGTTCGAGGTCCCGGCCACACATCGCCGCGCGGCGCCCCGGTGCTGAGCCCCGCGCCCGGTTCTCAGAGGCCGTGGATGCGGCGGCCGCTGATCTGCTGGGGTGTGACGCGGATGTACAGGTGGCGTTCGCCGCCCGCCCACGGCGTGACCTCGGCCTCGGCCACCGTCTCCCGTTCGTCGTCCGGAACGTGGTGGGCCGCGCCCTGCACGAGGACGCTCCAGCCCGTGTGCTGAGCCTCGTCGATCCGGTCCACCTGGAAACCGATCTTGATCTCCACGCCTTCCAGCCCGGTCCGCAGGTCCTGGTCCATGGGGCCGCCCCGCGCCGTACGGAAGACGATGGAGCCCTCGTGGAGCGTGTAGTTGACGGGCAGCACCGTCGGCCCGTGCGGGCCGTTGAACGCCACGCGTCCGATGCCGCCCGGCGTGATGAGGCGCAGGCACTCGTCGGGCTCCAGCACCTCCAGCACCGGTTCCGCCAGGCCGGGCCCCTGGCCCGGCGGGCGGTCGCGGCCACCGCCGAGCAGGTCCTCCACGCTGGTCTCCAGCGCTTTCGCCAGCCGGTTCACCGTGCCCCGGTCGGGGGTGCGCAGGTGGTCCTCCAGGTACTGGACGTATCCGGCCGACATGTCGGCGCGGTCGGCGACCTGGTCCAGCGTGAGGCCGAGCCTCGTACGGTGATGGGTGATGCGACGCCCGAAGTCGCCAGTGTGTGTCATGAGCCTGCCCTCCGTGGTGACGACTGAGACCTACCCAGTCAGCGGCCGGATCCCCGTGGGGCCGGACGGCCCCTCACCTGGGTGCCGAAGGTCCCTGCACAGGGACGGGCCGCGCGGCGTCAGTGGTTTCGTGACCTCTGGAGGTGCACCGTGAGCATCGGCTCGGCGGAGCAGGCGCTGGAGGCGGCGGTGGAGGCCGGCCGCTGGGCGCCGTCCGTCCACAACACCCAGCTCTGGACGTTCGCCGTCCGCGGAAAGCAGATCAGCCTGCGCGCCGACACCGCCAGGAAGCTGCCGGTGAGCGATGCCTCCGGCAGGGAGATGCTGATCAGCTGCGGCGCCGCCCTGTTCACCATGCGTACGGCGCTGCGGCGCGACGGCTACGACACCGTCGTCCGGGTCCTGCCCGATCCCGACAGGCCCGGCCTGCTCGCGACGATCGGCTCCGGCGGGCGGATCGAGGCGGACGAGCACACGCGGCTCCTCGACGCCCAGATCACGCGCCGCCACACCCATCGAGCCGGCTTCGCCGACGTCCCGGTCCCCGGGCGGCTGATCGACTCACTGGTCAAGGCAGCCATGATCGAGGGCGCCCGACTGACGCCCGTCCTCTCACCGGCCGCCGTCGACGTGCTCGCCGCGCTGACCCGGGCGGCGCAGGGCGTGCAGAGCCAGGACCAGCGGTTCGGGCTGGAGATCATCCGCTGGGCGAGGCTGCCTGGCAGCACCCGCGCCGACGGCGTCACCGCCGACGCCAAGGAGTGCCCCCGCTGTCCGACGTCCTGCGGTGACCGACGCCCGGCGCCGTGCCGCGGGAGCAGGCGCAGGGCCGTCCTGCGTGGCGCCACGCTGAGGGCCGTGCACGCCTGGCAGGTCCTGCCCTGACGTGTCGCTACACGACGCGGCCGCTCCACGAAGATCCCGCCGCCTTGTGGACCTGAGCCAGCTCGCCGTCGAAGTACGGCGACGCACTGGTGTCGTAACGCTGGTCGCCATCGGTGTCGGCGACGCTGATGGTGATGCCGTTCAGATGGCCGATGCCGTCCTGGTAGTGGAGGATCCACGACGAGCCGAGGGCGCCTTCGCCGGTGAACGAGGACTTGACGGCAACGAGCGCCTCGGCCGGCAGACCTGGCACCGCCGCGGAGACCGTCTCGCCACGGGACGACTCGAGCCTTTCTCCTGAGTACGGCCGCTTGCCGTCGGGGTGGGCACCGGCCGGGTAGCCGAAGACGTCGACCCGGTCTCCGAGCGGCTGGCTCCAGGCCAGGCCCAGCGCGTTGACCCGGTCACCGAGCCGTCCGGCATCGGCCGGCTCGCCCTCGGCAGTGGCGATGACGCCGTTGTAGACGGTGGCGAAGGCGTAGTCGTCGTCGAAGTCGTGATAGACGCCGAACTCGTAGTCGGAGAAAGCCTGCTTCCCGACGTAGAGCCCCGAAGGAATCACGCCGTCGGAGTAACCGGGGACGAACACCCACTTGGCGAGCGTGCTGTCTCGGGTGATGTCGTAGACGCAGTGTCCAGCGGTGGCGACCAGGTTGCGGTACTGCGACTGCACGGCGGTGCCCGTGCACCAGTGCGGCTGACCGTCGGAGGTGACGAAGAAGACCTTGCCGGAAGCGGTGGGCGTCCTGCCGCCCGCGCCGCCGGGCTGCGGCGCGATCATGCCCGGCTTGGTGTCTCCGGGAGCCCCGGGGCCCGGCAGGACCTCGCCGGTGACGGCGGTCTGGACGCCGTACGGGGTGGCGTTCCGCAAGTTGGCCCCGCCGTCCGCGAACCAGTAGGACACGACGTCCTGAGCGGCCGTCATGGTGGACGCCAACGGATTCGTCGCCACGCCGGCCGCCGACGCCCGGGCGGTCATGAGGCCGGAGGCCAGCGCCCCGACGACGAGCACGCTCAACATACGCTTCATTGCGTTTCCCCTGTCTTCCGCAGAGCAGCCGACGGCACCGTAAGGGGCCGCGGCCAAAACAGCGATCATGCTACGTGGCGCTCCTGACAAGATCCACCTCTTTTTCGAACTCACGATCGATTCCAGGTTGTCCGGGTGCCTGCGGTTCGCAGGCGCGTAGGGCCACGACGTCCGGCGACGTGCGACACGGGTGGATGCCGGCGCCCTGGCAAGCGATCACCGGGCGCGTCATCAAGTCCCAATGGTTATGTTTTGTCACTACGATCTCCGCTCGTGCCCCTAGAGCATCACCGCCCAGAGCAGCCCACCACGGTCGTCGTCGAGCCACCGTCCGCGGCCGTCTTCGTCGACGGAAGCGGTCGTCGCCGGCGACTCATCATGGTCGCGTCGATCGCCGGAGCCGTGGCCGTGCTCGCGCTGCTGGCCGTCGTCGTCGGCGGGCTGTTGTCCGGGACGACGTTGTCGGTGAGCGGTTGGCCGGGGGACCAGCCCAGCGGGCCCGCCGGCACCGCCCCGCCTGACCGTCCGAGCCCCACGGCGACGCCCCGCCGCACCGTCCAGGCGAGCCGGCCGCCGGTGGCGAGTCGAACCCCGACAAGCTCGGTGAAGGCGGAGCCGCGCAGGACGCGCACGGCCGCACCGACCAGGGCGCAGGAGGAGCCTCTGCAGGCACGCGTCACAGGACCTGTGGAACGCCCCACCACCGAGCGACCCAGCACCGACCCGGAGAGCTCGGCGAGCGCTGAGCCGACCAGCGAGCCGACCGGCGGAGAGAGCAGCGGGCCCGAACCCACCGAAGAGCCCACGCCGACCGGGTCGGCAACGGTGGAGCCCGACCGTCCCGGCCGCGGCAACCCCCCGGGACATGACCCCGGCAAGACCAGAGGGCCCAAGGAATGAGCGGTCCCGACCGAACCAGGCCGCCGGTCCCCGCCTGGCAGGATCCCCGCCTGGCCGCCGGCCACCCGCCGCACCCGCAACCGTCGCACGAACGCCCGCTGCACGAACGCCCGCCGCACGAACGACAGTCGCGTAGGCGACCTCGCAGGCGAGCGGCGCGTCCGCGGTCGAACGGAGCGCCTCGGCCGGCCTCCCAGCGGAAGGATCCGCGGGGTCACTGGTTCCTGGTGGCCACCGGGCTGCTGCTGGTCGCCGTCATGCTCGTGCTCGACGGGTACGTGACCAACGTCGCGGGAGAGACGCAAGCGGTCCCGCCCGCGGTCGACCGTCCCAGACCCGACCTGTCACGGGCCCGCCGTGGCGGCCCGGTGCTGAACCTCACCGAAGGCGAACCGGCCAGTGCCCGCCTGCCCGTGCGTACGGTGGCCCTGACGTTCGACGACGGCCCCGATCCTGAGTGGACGCCGAAGGTGCTGGACGTGCTGCGCCGTCACGGTGCCAAGGCCACCTTCTTCGTGGTCGGCTCCAAGGTCGCCCAGCATCCCGAGCTGGCCCGGCGGATCGTCGCCGAGGGTCACGAGATCGGCAACCACACCTACACCCATGCCGATCTGGCAGCCGTACCGGCCTGGCGGCTGCGGCTGGAGCTGTCGCTGACGCAGCGGGCGCTGGCCGGCGCGACCGGGCTGCACACGACGCTGGTCCGCCCGCCGTACTCCTCGACGCCGGAGACCATCACCGTCCCTCAGTGGGACAGCATGCGCGCGGCGGCGGATCAGGGCTATCTGATCACGCTGACCGACCTGGACTCCATGGACTGGAGCCGCCCCGGTACGGACGAGATAGCCGCCGCGGCGCTCCCCGAGCGCGGGAGAGGCGCGGTCGTGATGATGCACGACGCGGGCGGCGACCGGCAGCAGACCGTCGAGGCCCTGGACCGCATGCTGGGAGAGCTCACCGCGCGTGGTTACCGGGCGGTCACCGTGACCGGCGCGCTGGGCATGCCGTCGGCGCACCAGCCGGCGGGAGAGGGGGAGCGGTTCGCGGGCGTGGCGTTCTCCTTCGCCCAGCGCGTCTCCGGCTGGTTCGTCACGGCCCTGTCGTGGGTGCTGTTCGCCGCCGGAGCGCTCACGCTGGGGCGGTTGACGTTCTTCGCGGTGCTCGCGATGGTGCACGCCCACCGCACCCGGGGCGGACGGCGACGCAAGGGGCGCGCCCCCGACTGGCCCACGCCGTCCCCGGTGACGGTGATCGTGCCCGCCTACAACGAGGAGGCCGGGATCCAGGCGACGGTACGGTCGCTCGTGACCACGTCCTACCAGGGCGAGGTGGAGGTGCTGGTCGTCGACGACGGTTCGTCGGACGGCACCGCTGAGCTGGCCGCGGCGCTCGGCTACGGCAACGTACGGGTGATCACCAAACCGAACGGCGGCAAGCCCTCGGCGCTCAACGTCGGCATCGCGCAGGCCTCGCACGAGATCCTGATCATGGTGGACGGTGACACCGTCTTCGAACCCGCCACGATCGGGCACCTCGTCCGCCAGCTCGCCGACCCCGCCGTCGGGGCGGTCAGCGGCAACACCAAGGTCGGCAACCGGCGCGGCATGATCGGGCGCTGGCAGCACATCGAGTACGTGATCGGCTTCAACCTCGACCGGCGCGCGTTCGAGCTGCTGGACTGCATGGCGACCGTGCCGGGCGCGATCGGGGCGTTCCGCCGTTCGGCGCTGGTGGCGCTGGGCGGGGTGAGCACGGACACGCTCGCCGAGGACACCGACCTGACGATGGCGCTGTGCCGGTCCGGCTGGCGAGTGGTGTACGAGGAGAAGGCGCTGGCCTGGACGGAGGCTCCGACGACGCTCGGGCAGCTGTGGAAGCAGCGCTACCGCTGGTGCTACGGCACCCTGCAGGCCATGTGGAAGCATCGCGGGGCTCTGACGGAAAGCGCCCCCTTCGGCCGCCGCTGCCTGGGATACCTGACGCTGTTCCAGGTGGTGCTGCCGCTGCTCGCGCCCGTGGTGGACCTCATGGCCCTCTACAGCACGGTGGTGGGCGACCCGCTGCCGGTCGTCGCGGTGTGGGCGGGGTTCGTCGCGGTGCAGGCGCTGACCGGCTGGTACGCGCTGCGCCTCGACGGCGAGCGGGTCTCCGCGTTGTGGGTGCTGCCGCTGCAGCAGTTCGTCTACCGCCAGCTGATGTACCTCGTGGTGATCCAGTCGGTGGCCACCGCGATCCTCGGCGTACGGCTGCGCTGGCACACGATCAACCGCCAGGGCACGTTCAACACGCCGCCCACGGCACTGGGTGAGTCCGTCGGTGCGGTGCGCAGATGAGCCCCCCGGCGCTGCGTTCTGGACGGTTCCGTATCAGCGAGGCTGACCCATCGTTTGAGGGCGGTTTGCCATAGGCGGCCGGCCGTAGGGGCACACCCACACGGGTGGAGACGCCTTCAGCATGTGCGCACCCGGCCGTATCGGGTCGAGTGATGCCTCATGAGGGCGTACGTGGCAGATGGTAGACGTACTGGCCAGGGTCATGCCGATCGCGGTCGGCGTGGTCATCAGCCCGGTTCCGCTCATCGCCGCCATCCTCATCGTCAGCTCCCGGCGGGGCGCCGTGAACGGTGCCGCCTTCGCGCTCGGGTGGTTCGTCGGCGTCCTGGTCATCGTGCTCGTCCTCAGCCTGCTGGGGGTCGGCGGAGGCGAGCCGCCGGTCTTCTTCCACTGGATCAACCTGTTCCTGGGGCTGCTGCTGTGGTGGCTCGCCCGGCGGGAGTACCACAACCGGGAGAAGCGGGAACTGCCCGCGTGGCTGAGAGCCGTGGACGACCTCAAGCCGCACAACGCCGTCCTGTTCGGCCTGCTGGCCACGCTCGCCAATCCCAAGAACGTCCCGCTCGGGGCCGCGGCGGGAGTAATCCTGGCCAACTCCGCCCTCGGCGTGGCGCAGACGCTGATCGCCTGTGCCGTCTTCGCCGCCGTCTGCTCGCTGGGGATGGTGCTGGCGACCGTTCTCCGGTTCACCCGCGCCGGCGCGGCGGCGCTGGGAAGGCTCAAGGATTGGCTGGTCGACGAGAGCCCGGGGATCACCATCGCGCTGTTGCTGGTGGTCGGCACACTCCTCATCGACAACTCCGTCGAAGCCATCACCGGCCCGTGAAAGGGAGCAGACCGTGCGGGAGCAGTTCCGCGGGATCGTCGATCTCGACGTCCGTGACTCGCGGCAGGACTGGGCGCCTTATCTGGCCCCGCAGGCCAGGGCGGACGCGCCCAACGTCCTGTACGTCCTGTGGGACGACACCGGGATCGCGGCCTGGGACACCTTCGGCGGGCTCGTCGAGACGCCCAACCTGACCCGTGTCGCCCGGCTGGGCCTGCGCTACACGCAGTGGCACACCACCGCGATGTGCTCACCGACCCGCGCTTCGCTGCTGACCGGACGCAATCACCACAAGAACGGCGTGGCCACCGTCGTGGACTTCGCCATGGGCTTCCCCGGCGCCAACGCGGTGATCCCGCCGGAGAACGGCACCGTCGCCGAGGTGCTGGCGGAGAACGGCTACAACACCTACTGCCTGGGCAAATGGCATCTGACGCCGTCGTCGGAGCTGAGCATGGGGTCGTCGCGCCGCACCTGGCCGCTGGCGCGCGGCTTCGAGCGTTTCTACGGCTTCCACGGCGGGGAGACCAACCAGTTCTTCCCCCACCTGACCTACGACAGCCACTTCGTCGACCAGCCCTACGGCCCCGACGAGGGGTATCACCTCAGCCGCGATCTCGTCGACAAGGCGATCGAGTTCATCCGCGACGGCAAGCAGGTGGCGCCGGACAAGCCCTGGTTCACCTACCTGGCCCTGGGCGCCACCCACGCGCCGCATCACGCGCCCCAGGAATGGATCGACAAATATCGCGGCAAGTTCGACATGGGGTACGACCGCTACCGCGAGATCGTCCTGGAGAACCAGAAGAGGCTGGGCATCGTCCCGCCCGACACCGAGCTGTCGCCGATGAACCCCTGGCCCAGCCCCGACGTCGTCACCGAACGCGACGAGGTCGCGCCCTGGGATTCCCTGAGTGACGGCCAGAAGCGAGTGTTCGCGCGCATGGCCGAGGCGTTCGCGGGTTTCTGCAGCTACACCGATCACGAGCTCGGACGGCTCATCGACTGTCTGGAGGAGTCGGGGCAGCTGGACAACACCATCATCGTGGTCATGTCGGACAACGGGGCCAGCGGTGAGGGAACGCCGCACGGCTCGATCAACGAGAACAAGGGCTTCAACGGGTATCCGGAGGACCCGGCGGAGAACCTGGAGAAGATCGACAAGATCGGCACTCCGGAGGCCTACAACCAGTACCCGACCGGGTGGGCGTGGGCGTTCAACACGCCGTACAAGCTGTTCAAGCGCTTCTCCACGAACGGCGGCACGGTCGCTCCGGCGATCATCACCTGGGCGCGGGAGATGCGCGAGGTGGCGGGGCAGGTCCGCGACCAGTACCACCACGTCATCGACATCACCCCGACCGTCTACGACTGCCTCGGCATCACGGCGCCGCGGGTCGTCAAGGGGTACGCGCAGACCCCGCTGCAGGGGGTGAGCATGCGTTACAGCTTCGCCTCCGGCACGGTGGAGTCCACCAGGAGGACGCAGTACCACGCCATGCTGGGCACCCGGTCCATCTATCACGACGGCTGGAAGGCGGTGGCCCGGCACGGCACGGGCACCGGCCACGGCGGTTTCGCCGACGACGAGTGGGAGCTCTACCACGTCAGGACCGACCGGTCGGAAACCCGCGAGCTGAGCCGGGAGCACCCGGGCAAGCTCCGCGAGCTGATCGCGCTGTGGTACGTGGAGGCCGGGCGCAACGACGTCCTGCCGCTCGACGACCGCGTCCCGCGCGAGATCATGACGATGGACCGGCCCGGTCCGGCACCGGCCCGCGAGCGCTACGTCTACCACCCCGCGACCTCGGAGGTCCCCGAAGAGGCCGCGGTCGACGTCCGCAACAGGTCGTTCACCCTCACGGCCGAGTTCGAGATCACCACCGAGGACGCCGAGGGCGTCCTCTTCGCGCACGGCTCGCGCTTCGGCGGACACGCGCTCTACCTCAGGGGACGCCGGCTGCACTACGTCTACAACTTCCTCGGCATCGAGGAGTACCGGTTCAGCGCCGACGCGCCGCTCGCCGCCGGCCGGCATGTCGCGGTGGCCAGGTTCGACAAGGAGCGGGAGCAGCCGCGCTACGTGGCCGACGGGACGCTGACCCTGTCCGTGGACAACACGACGGTGGCATCCGGCCGGATACGGACCCAGCCGGGCAAGTTCTCGGTGGCGGGGGAGGGGCTGGTCATCGGACGCGACACCGGTGACGCGGTCACCGGCGACTACGCCGCGCCGTTCCCCTTCCGCGGCGGCGTGATCGCCCAGGTGAGCGTCCAGGTGCCCATGGCCGCCGAGACGGATGCCGAGGCCGAGGCCGAAGCCGTCCTGGCACGCGACTAGACGGCGCCGCACGGCCATGAAGCTGTGGAAAGGCGACCTGTCTCTCCCGCGCCCGGGGCAACTGGCGCCGGGCCTGGCAGGACTGCGCAGGTCCCGGCTGCGTGACGACGTCGTCGCCGGCCTCACCGTGGCCGCGGTGGCCATCCCGTCAGGGCTCGGCATGGGGGAACTCGCCGGGGTCGACCCGGTGGCCGGGCTCTACGCCACCGCCGTCCCGCTGATCGGCTACGCGCTGTTCGGCTCGTCCCGCCAGGTGATCGTCGGCCCTACGGGCGCGATCGCCGCGGTGACCGCGACCAGCGTCGCCACCGTGGCCTCCGCGGACGATCCGGCCAGGGTGGCGGGGACGGCCGCCGCGCTGGCCGCGCTGAGCGGCGTGATCCTCGTCCTGTTCGCCGTGCTCAGGCTGGCGTTCATGTCGGAGTTCCTGTCGCGTCCCGTCCTGCTGGGGTACATCAACGGCGTCGCGGTGCTCATCATGGCCGGGCAGCTGGACAAGCTGCTCGGCATCACGGTCGAGTCCCGGAGATTCGTCCCGCAGGTGTGGGACACGCTGCTCGCCGTCCCTCGGGCCCACGGGTGGACGGTGCTGTTCAGCCTCGCGCTGATCGGGGTGGTCGTCCTGCTGCGGGTGACGGCGCCCAAGGTCCCCGCGGTGATCGTCGTGGTCGTGCTCGCGGGTGTCGTCTCCGCCGTGTTCGGGCTCGACCGGCACGGCATCGAGGTCGTGGGCGAGGTCTCCGGCGGCTTCCCCGTTCCGCGGCTGCCCGGCGTCTCGCCCGAGGACGTCGTCCAGCTCGTCGTGCCGGCGTTCGGGCTGGCGTTGCTGATCTTCGGCGACTCGATGGCCATCGCCCGTACGTACGCCGACAAGCACCGCTACTCGATCAGCGCGGCTCGGGAGCTGGTCGGGCTCGGGGCGGCCAACATCGCCGCCGGGCTGTTCCAGGCCATCCCGATCGACGCCAGCGGATCGCGGACCGCGCTGAACGACACACGTCGTGGCGCCTCGCCGCTGGTCGGGCTGATCGTGGCGGCCGCGGCGGTGCTGGTGGCGGCATTCGCCACCCCGCTGATCGAACCGCTGCCGACGGCCGCCCTCGGGGTGGTGATCATCCTCGCGACGGCGGAGCTGGTCACGGTCAAGCCGATCCTGCGGCTGCGCCAGGTGAACAACGTGGAGATGGGCCTGGCCGTGGCCACGTTCGTGGCCGTCCTGCTCCTCGACGTCATGGGCGGGCTGGCCGTCGCCGTCGTGCTCTCCCTGGGGTTGTTCGTCTACTGGACGGCGCGTCCGCACGACGCGGTGCTCGGCTCGTCCGACGACGTCGACGGTTTCCACGACGTCACCGCTCACGAGGGTCTGCGGCCGGTGCCCGGACTGATCGTCTACCGGTTCGACGCCCCGCTCTACTTCGCCAACGCCCCCCACATGGCCCGCCGGATCAGAGAGCTGTTGTCCGAGGCCGACGACGAGGTGACGTGGCTGATGATCGACGCCGAGGCGATGACGTACATGGACGCCAAGGCGGTCGACACCCTGCGCGCACTGTACCGGGAGCTGGCCGACCAGGACGTGACGCTCACCATGGCCCGGGTCAAGGCGCCGATACGGCGCATCCTGGAGAACACGGGCACGGCCGAACTGCTGGGACAGGAGAACTTCTTCCCGACGGTCAGGTCAGGAGTGCAGGCGTTCCGCGACCGCACGGGTTGTTGATCTACGTTGTAAAGGGGATCGGCGGGACAGGGGACAGCCGGCCCGCCGGCGGTAGCGGCGAGGCGTCGGGGGAGGCGCGGAACGCCTCGATCGCGAGGGCGGCGAAGCGCCGGGACGCCGCGACCCGGCCGGCCGGCGTGGCGGCGTGGATGCCGGTGTGGGCCATGATCACGAGGATCAGGTCGTCCAGGACGAAGTCGCGCCGCAAGCGGCCGGCGGCCTTGGCGCGCCGGGCCAGTTCGGCGGCCGCGTTCAACGTGGAGGCGCGGCTCGCGGCGAAATCGAGCGCGTGGGGGAACGTCGACATGAAGGCCGCGGTGAAGCCCCGATCGCGGGCATGCAGCTCGCAGATCCTCTCGATCACGAGGCAGAAGCCGCGCCACGGATCGGGGTCGGCGAGCCCCTCCTCGACGATCACCTCGCAGGCGCGCATCTGGTCCTTGAACGCCTCGGTGGCCAGTGCCTCCTTGGTCGGGAAGCGCCGGTACAGGGTGGCCGGGCCGACCCCCGCGCGCCGGGCGATCTCCCGCATGGGCACGTGCAGGCCCTCGGTGGCGAACAACGCGCGGGCCGCGTCGAGGATGCGTTCGCGGTTGTCCAGGGCGTCGGAGCGCAGATTGTGAGTCAAACGGTCGGTCACCGTTCTCACTTTAGCTAAATGGACGGGGGCGTCCACTAGCGTCCTCAGCACCTACAGATGGAGGAGACGACATTGAAGGCAGTTGCCGTCCAGACGTTCGGAAGCCCCGAGGGCCTCGCGGTCATCGACGTCCCCGAGCCCCGTCCGGGCGCCGGGCAGGTGGTGGTCGCCACCGAGGCGATCGGTGTCGGAGGCGTCGACGCCGTGATTCTCAGCGGTGCCCTGGCCGCGTACGGCTTCGAGGAAGGTCACATCCTGGGGAGCGAGACAGCGGGCACCGTGATCGCCGCCGGGGACGGCGTCGATCCCTCATGGGTGGGCCGGCGCGTGTGGGCGTTCACCGGACAGAGCGGTGGCTACGTGGAACAGGCTGTCGCCGCGGCGTCGACGCTCGTCCCTCTCCCGGAGAACGTGTCCGCCGTCGACGCGGTGACGCTCGGGAGCTCCGGGATGGTGGCCCAGTTCGGCCTCGAACGCGCCGGCTTCGTTCCGGGTGAGTCCGTGCTCGTGCGTGGCGCGGCCGGCGGCATCGGGATCATGGCGGTCCAGCTCGCGGCGCGCGGCGGCGCCGGCGCGGTCGCGGTCACGACGTCGTCGGCCGAGCGTGGCGACCGCCTGCGCAAGCTCGGCGCCACCCACGTGCTCGACCGTTCCGGCGCGGGAGGTGAGGGCGCCCCGGCGGCGTACGACGTCATCATCGACATCGCCGCCGGCGCGGCCCTGCCGTCGTTCTTCGGCAAGCTCAACCCGAACGGTCGCATGCTGGTCGTCGGCGTGGTCGCAGGTTTCCCACCGGCGGACTTCGGCATGGAGGTGTTCGCGGCGTTCCAGAAATCGTTGTCGTTCGGCGTTTTCAGCGCGGATTCCGTACCGGAGGCCGACCGGCGTGATGCGACCGCCGAGCTGTTCGCGGCGGCGGGCCGCGGCGAACTGGAGGCGGTGGTGCACGAGGTGCTGCCGCTGGAGCAGGCCGGGACGGCTCATCGGAAGATGGCGGCCGGAGAGGTGTTCGGCAGGCTCGTGCTCACGCCTGCGGGCAGCTGACGGGCGCCACCGTGCGGCCACCGTGCGGCCACCGTGCGGCCGCCGACGGCTGGCGCGCCGGTTCGTCACGCGCCCGTGTGCTGCTCGGGGCCGAAGGAGCGCTCGTCAAAGTCCGCGGGCCACGGCACTCCGAGCGCGTCCCACCACTTCAGGTAAGGGACCCCGGGAGCGGACGGCATGGCTCCGTCGGCCGCCCACGTGGCTGAGACGTGGTCGAGCGCGGCAGGGTCCGCTCCGAACAGTTCCGCGGCGGCGCGGCGGCTGCGCGGGGTGTCGTCCTCGGGCAACGGCATCTCCTCGCCGATGGAGGCGACGTGCACGGGCTTGCCGTCCGGGCCGAGCACCTCGTTGACGACGCCGAACTCGTCGAAGTCGGCGGCCGTGACCGCCCGGCTGCCCCACTCCGGCAGCACGTGCGCGATCGTGGCGGTGAGGTGCGGAGCGAGGCCGGCGTACACGAAGACCCTGCGGCCCTCGACCGCCACGCGCAGGCCGGGGGACTCGCCACCGGCTGCGTGAAGTGCGGCGACGAACGCTCCGGCCTCGCGCCCGTCCGCCAGATCGACGGCAGCCCAGCCGCTGTATGACGACATAGGAGGAAAGCTATCCGTCGGTGGCTGCGGCTGTCCCGTGGAACGATGTCCACCGGCGGTGCCGGCGGCAGGGCTCGGCCGTCACCGGGGGAGCCCCGCGGCAGGGCTGAGATCTCGTCCGAAGCGGTCACATCGTCGTGCGAGCGCTCCACAGTTCGGGGAAGACGACCTGCTCCAGCCTGTCGCGCAGCCAACCGACGGCCGGCGTGTGGGCGTAGCCCGGCTTGGCGCCGAAGGTGCGCATGGTCACCGTCAGATGCGCGTCCGTCCACCGATGGAAGCGATCGGCGACCTGGGTCAGCGCTTCGCCGAGTTCCCGCAGGTCGGCGAAGGACTCGTCGTGGTAGACCCGCACCCAGGCGGCCTCCACCTCAGGCCGCGCGACATACGGCTCGGCGAAGTCGCGGTGGACGGCGGAGTCCGGCAACGACAGCCCTCTGCGCTGCAGCAGGGCCAGGACCTCGTCATAGAGGCTCGGCGCGCTGAGAGCCTCGTGCAGCCCTTGGTGGATCAGAGGTGTCGACCGATGCGGCTCCAGCATCTCCGGGGACTTCTGTCCCAGCAGGAACGCCAGGTGGCGGAACATGTACGAGTGAACGGAGGACGCCTCACCCTTGCCGAGCTTGGCCTTGATCGGGTTCCAGTCCAGGGGCGTCATGTCCGCGTAGCTCTCCCAGGTGGCCTCGAGAGCGCGCAGATGACCCACGCTGCGCCTCAGCGTACGAAGGGTCGCGGGCACGTCGTCAGCCACGACTTCACGTCGCGCTCTGGCGAGCTCATGGCAGAGCAACCCGAAGTAGAGCTCCATCACCTGGGAACTGATCAGGAAAGCCATCTCGTAGGCGGTTTCCGTCAGCGGCCGCTGCAAGGTGTGCAGCTGCCGGACCTGGAAGATGTCGATGTAGCGGGTGGTCCCGCTGACCTCCCCTGAAACGGCGGTCTCCGGGCGCAGATCGCGCCACGACGGGGTAACCACGGTATCCCTCCCTCTCCGACGAGAACGGGTACTCGTTCGCTGCCTGGAAGGGGCAGACCTTTGCGGTCCGTCCATTTCCCCCGAACCCTACGTCCGGACCGCAGAGCGGTGTCTCATCGGCGCAGCTCACCGACGTGACGTTGGAGCATCACGTGTCCCTGTTGACATCCTCCCCTCCTGAAGGAGGGGGATTCCCACGGTCGCCCGTGGGCCTTCCTGCTTCACGGCCAGTTGCCCGCTCGGAGGTCTCCGTTGAAATCTTGCACCAGCTCCACAGGCGTTTCAGCTCTCCGCGAGCCCGGCGGCGAGCGCGTTCTTCGCGGCGTTGACGTCCCGGTCGTGGACCGTGCCGCATGGTCCGCAGCACGCGTCCGCCGAGCTGCCGGTGCGGTCCGTCAGCATCGTCTCCCCGGGTTCAGAGCGCGGCCGCGGTGCCCGCGCGGGCCTGCAGCGCGTCCAGCACCTGGACGTGCTCCGCCGGCACCGTCACCTCCAGCGCCAGGCTGCCGCCGGCGACGGTGAGGGTGAAGGTGAAGAACGAGCAGCAGCCGTTCTCGCGCGCGGCCAGGTCGGCGGCCCGGGCGGCGTTGTCCGGGCTGAAGGCGAGGTCCAGGCGCAGCCGGACGCGTTCCGGACGCGCCACGCCCCACACCGCGTCGGCGAACAGGGCGTCGAACTCGGCGATGCGAAGCGGCTGTTCGGCGGTGGGGAGGGTGCAGGCGGCGGGAGCCCAGCCCGGGTCAGGGGCGACGTCTCGTGTCATACCTCGACGGTAAAGCCGTGTGTCGGTAACCGTGGCGCCCCGATTCCTTCCCGCATGCCGGGACGAAAGGGCGCGCGGCTGTTCGCGGGGGAGCGGGCGGCGCCGGTCCAGGGGGAGGCCGGGCTGGGAGGCACGTCCGTGACCCATCCGCGCTCCCTCGTCCTGAAGCGCTGATGCTGCTCAACCGCGTTGCAGGAGGCGGGCCGGCAGGTAGGGGGACAGGACCCGGATGTTCCAGCCGCGTCGGTGGGCGTGGCAGGTGAGGGCGAGGATGTCGAGGTTGATCGCGGCCCCGAGGTCGTCGGCGCGACCGGCGACGCTGTAGTGATCGCGATGCTCCTCGAGGGCGTCGAGGAGGGCCAGGTTGAAGCTCTCCTCGTCGCCCTCGACCAGCTGGGAGAGCAGCACCGCCGGCGGAGGGAGGAACCCCCAGTCCCTGACCTTGTCGCGGTCGAGCAGCGCGCGGTCGGTGGCGGGCTCGGGATCGACGCCGCGCAGGTAGTCGTGCAGGGCCCGCCGGTAGGAGGCGAAGGCGGAGGTGTCGTCGCGGAGGGCGGCGGCGCCGGCCACGACGACGGGGGCCAGGTCCTCGCGGACGCCGGTGATCAGGGCGTGGTTCATGGCCGCGTGCCAGGGAGCGGGGCCGAGGGTGTCGGAGGCGGGCATGGTGAAGGTGTGGTCGTCGACGGTCACCTTGACGCCGGTGCCCGGCTCGGCGAGGGCGGAGCGGAACACCGCGGCGCCCAGCTGGGAGGCGAGGCGCAGGTTCCTCTTCGAACAGCAGCTCGGACTCGGGGTGCGATCTCGACGTCGGGCTGCCCGGCTCTGTTCTGCTGGGACGCCTGACGGGCGAAGTGGAACGCCTCTCCGTGATACTCGGCCTTGCCGGTCAGGACGGCGAGGCAGAACGCGTCGAGCCACTGGCCGGCGGTGACGGACGTCTGCTCGCCTTCGGGCTCGCGGTCGTAGCTCATGCCGAAGTTGACGTAGGTGAGGAAGACCTGGAAGGAGGCGACGGGGTGGTACGCGGCGTAGGCCACGGCTCCGGTGGCGGCCTCGGTGGCGTCGGCGAGGGCCGCCTTGGCCTCGGGCGTGTCGAGATGGGGGGTGTCGACCGAGAGCGCGCCGAGATAGTCGAGGAACTCGTGCGAGATGAGGTTCCATTCGTGGTCGGTCATCCGACCGGCCCTCGACATGGAGTGGACCAGGCCCGCGATCCTGTTGGCGAAGTCGTCGCGGGCCGCCGCGACCGTGGCAGCGGCGACCTGGTGACGTTCTATCCGCATGCCCACCCCTCCGTGGCCACACAGCTTGGCGTGAAGGCCGCTGACTTCGCAAACCCGGCTACGGATCTACTTTGTAAAGGGCCCGGGCGTGGATGCGTCCCGTGCAACCCACTTCTGAAAACCGTCAGCTGGACTCATGGAGCTCGGCTTGTGCGTCCGGGACCGTGGAGCACCCCCTCATGAGCGGCAGCCACAGCACGAACCTCGCCCCGCGCGGTGAGTCGGCGAGTTCGAGGGTGCCGCGGTGAGCGTGCGCGATGTCCCGGGAGATGGCGAGGCCGAGGCCGCTGCCGCCGGGATCGAGGAGGCGGCTGTCGTCCAGCCGGACGAAGCGTTGGAAGACGCGTTCGCGGTCGGCGGGTGGGATGCCGGGTCCGTCGTCGGTGACGGTGACGGCGACTCCGTTGCCGGTCTGCTCGACGGTGACCTCGATCCGGGACGCGGCGTGCCGCTGGGCGTTGGCCAGGAGGTTGCCCAGCACGCGGACCAGCTGCATGCGCGAGCCGAGGATCTCCTGTCCCGGGGCGGCGTGCACGTGCGTCACCACGGTTCCGACCTGCGCTTTCACCTCGGAGGTGACGAGCTCGCCGACGTCGATCCGCTCCACGGAGCACTTGTTGTCGGCGCGGAGGCGGGCCACCTGCATGAGGTCGTTGATGATCGCCTCCAGCCGGTCGATGGTGGTCAGCGCAGACTGGAGCGTCTCCTGGGCGTCGATGTCGCCGTGCCGGAGCAGCGCCTCTTCGAGCTGCACGCGCAGCCCGGTGACCGGTGTGCGCAGTTCGTGGCTGGTCGTGCAGGCGAACTGGCGCTGGTCCTCCACCGCGCTTTCGAGCTGGGTGAGCGTGTGGTTGGTGGTGGTGGCGAGCTGCGCGATCTCGCCTCCCCCGGACGGTACGGGGATGTGCGGGCTCAGGTCGTTCAGCGTGATCTGTGAGATCCGGGTGGTGATCGCCTCGACGGGGCGCAGGGTGCGCCCGACGTGAGTCCGGGTGATCCAGGCGGCGGCGCCGGTGATCAGGAGGATCGCGGCCGCGATGGCGTATTCGAAGTCGTGGGTGGCCAGCAGGTGGGGCTCGCGGAGTCCGGCGTAGACGACGCTCGCCTCGGGCGTAGGCGTCACGCGGACGGCTTGCAGCAGGATGCATCGGCCCTGTGGCGGGCACTCGACGTGCCGGTGGAGGCGGCTGTCGGGCGGGGGGAGGAGCCGGCTGAGAGGTACGGTCGCGGAAGCCGTGGCGCTGGAGTTCACGACCTGCCGCCGTGCGTTGACGATCTGGACGAGGCTGACGGGCTCGTGAGTGGGGATGGGGCGTGGCACTCGGCCGTCGCGGGCGGCGTCGCTCCATCCGCTCGCCACCAGCTCGGCTTGCTGGAAGCTGTCGGTGCGCACCTGGTGGCGGATGGCGAGGTCCACGGTGACGCCGAGCAGGGTCAGGACGGCTGCCGCGAACAGGCTCACGATGACGGTGTACCGCTCCCGGAGGGAGCGCGGGCGGGGAAGGGTTGACACGTCTTCTCCTTCTCTGCGGGCGCATGCTGATCACACCGGAGGCGGACAGCCTCCGTCCGGCTTCGGTCGTCGCCGAAGACCGCGCGATCGGCACCGTCGACGGAGATGGAGGCTGCGCCATCGACGTGCTTGTCGCTCAGTGGGGTCTTGCTCTTGGCTCTTACGGGCGAACGCGGATGATCGTCTTTCCTCTGACGCGTTCGGTGGGATTGAGCGCCGCGACGGCGTCGTCGAGGGTGGCGACCTTGCCGATGCGTGTCCTGAGGCGTCCGTCCCGTACGCGCTGGGCGAGCTCGGTCAGTTGGGCGCGGTCGGAGACGACGACGAAGTCGATCGCCAGGGCGTCGGTGAGTCGTGCTTCGGGTGGGCCGGCGATGCTCACCAGGGTTCCTCCGGCTCTGACCAGCTTTGCCGATCGTTTGCCGATGTCGCCGCCGATGGTGTCGAATACCAGGTCGACGGTGCCGATGTCGTCCGGTGAGTCGTGGCCGAGGTCGACGAACTCCATGGCGCCGAAGTCGAGTGCCGTGTGGCGGTCGGTGGTGCGTCCGGTGCCGATGACGTAGGCGCCGGCGTCGCGGGCGAGTTGGGCGGCCATGGAGCCGACGCCGCCGGCCGCGCCGTGCACGAGCACGCTCTGGCCGGGTTGGAGGCGGCCGTGCTCGAAGAGTCCCTGCCATGCGGTCAGGCCGGAGATGGGCAGGCTCGCGCCGACGGTGAAGTCGATGTCGCCGGGTAGTGGTGCGAGGTTGCGGGCCTCGACGGCGGCGTACTGTGCGAGGGTGCCGTCGCGGGTCCAGTCGGTGAGGCCGAAGACCCGTTGTCCCACGGCGAGCCCGGTGGTTCCGTAGCCGAGGGCGGTGACGACGCCGGCCAGTTCGTGTCCTGGGACGGACGGTGTGCGGTCGCGGCCGAGGCGGTCGGTCCAGGTGGATGACCAGGACAGTTCGCCGGGGGTGAATCCCGACGCGTGGATCTCGACGAGGACGTCGTTCCCTGCGGCCTCCGGTTTGCGATGGTCGGTCAGTGTCATTCCGGTCGTCCCCGCGGTCTGATCCGTGACCACGATCGCCTTCATCCGGCACCCCCTGTTGCCCGCACTTCGTGTACGAGAAGTGGACGATTTCGTCCAGATTATCCAGGGTTACTTCATCCGGCAAATGGCAGGATTTATGCGGCAAGATCGGGCTTGACCAGCGATGATGCGTGATGTCGGATAAGTTGCCTAATAGGCGGCGGCGATTGCTATAAAGAGACTGAAGGGTCCAAATTGGGCTTCGTTGCTGCGTTCTGGGCAAGGCCGTTCATGCGGTCATGAGAGGTGGGCGCGTCCGGGGATCTCCACTGCCGTCTCCAGCATCTGCCGCGTGCTGGTGAACCAGTCCTGCAGGTTGAGATCCACGATGAGCTCGTCCGCGCCGGCTTCCTCGGCCGTGTGGATGTCGTCCATGATCTGGTCGAGGGTGCCGACGAACGGCGTGCGGTCAGGTCCGGCCGGACGGTCGGTGAAGGTCACGTTTCCCACCACGATCATCTCCATCCGGCCGGCGTCCCGGCCGTGACCGGAAGCCATCTCCCGAATGCGGTCCCAGCGTTCCCGCAGTTCCGCGGCTCCTTGCGGGCCCGGTGCGGCGAGGAACGGCAGCCAGCCGTCCGCGCGTTCCGCGATGCGTCGCACGGCCTTGGCGCTGCTGCCGCCGCCGAGCAGCACCGGGATCCTCGAGACGGGCTTGGGCAGCACCGAGGCGTTGTCGATGACGACGCGGGGGCTGCGGAAGTTCACCGGGTCCGGTCCCCACACGGCGTCGAAGACGTCCAGCGTCTCGTCGAGGAAGCGGCCGCGATCGGCTCGGGTGGTGCCCGCGGCCTGGAACTCGTCGCTGGACCAGCCGGTGCCCAGGCCTGCGATGACGCGGCCGCCGCTGATCTGGTCGAGCGCGGCCAGCTGCTTGGCGAGCTGGATGGGGGTGTGCAGGCCGGCGATCAGCACGGCGGTGCCGAGGCGTACGTGTTCGGTCACCACCGCGGCTGCCGAGAGGGCCACCAGCGAGTCGGCGGCCTGCCGCTGCGTTTCCGGCCATGGAACGTTCGGCGGGGCGTAGGGTTCGGCGGGTGTCTGCGGGAAGAGCAGCCGTTCGTACGTCCACAGGCTGGCGTACCCGGCCGCTTCGGCGGTCCTGGCCGCTTCGACGAGGTCGCGCCGCAGGTTGACGCCCACCCTTTGGGGCAAGCGAAGTCCGAGTTTCATATGTGATCTCCGATGTGATCGTGTGTCCTGGCACCTACGCGAGAGCGCGCCACCATCTCCATGCCCCTGCTGACGCGGCCCTGCTTGATCGCGGCATTCCGCCGGCCCGACGAAGCCGAACAGACCAGTTCGTTCGCCTCTGACCGTAGGCACGTCCTGTGACCCTTGTCAAACAGACCTGTTCGTTCGAACATGCTGATGAGAGCACGGCACAGGCTGTCCTGATCGAGCGACTGGAACTGTCGCTCGTGATCGCTAAGGTGCGCCTCACGACCCGGATGGAGGAGCCCGCGATGGCCAAGCTGATCCGCAGCGTCCACGACGAGGCGCCGAGGCCGTGCGCGTGCTCGACGTGGAACAAGCGCGGCTGACATGCCGCCTGGCGCTGTGGTCTCGCGCCCCTGCGTCGTTCTCTGCCGACGCTCGCTGACGACAACGCCACCGTGGCACCATAGCGTCGTGATCTCTGCTGATGAGCTCGCCGGGCGAAGGCTGCTCCAGGTGACCGTGTCCCAGCACCACCACCCCAGCGACGATCAACCCTCGCTGGTGCACATGTGGCTGCACATGAGTGATCTCGGCCCGGTCCGCTGCCATACCGCCTCCGACGACTCGCTCGAGCTGACGATCGATCAGCCGGACGACTCCTGTGACATGGAGGAGTGGGGCCAGATCATCGTCGGTCCCGCACCGGAAGGCTTCCCGATGCGCCCGTTCGTCGGCCGGCTGGTTCGTGAGGTTCACCGCATCGTCTACCGCCGGATCGAGACGGAGGTCGGCCTCCGGCTCGGATTCGACTGCGGCGATGTGCGCATCCTCAACCTGGGCGATGAGCTGGTCGTTACCGATGCCGCCCTGCCGGACGCGCTCGAGGCCGAGCTCCACTGACGCTTCCTCGCCGCGTGAGGCGCGCGCTTGCTCCCGCTCGGGCCCACGCGACCACCTCCGGACTACACGGCTGCGGGTGTCGTCAGGTGGCTTCGAGGGTGAAGAAGAGGAAGCACAGGAAGCTTGGGCCGGTGATCTCGCGGAGTTCTTCCGGGAACAGGTCGCGGGCTTCCGGGGCGTACGGGGGTTCGCTGATGGTGGTGATGCGGAAGCCTGCCGAGGTGAAGGCGTCGGTCATCGCGTGCAGCGGACGGTCCCAGAAGCTCATCTGAGTGGTCTGCCCGCCCATGGTCCACTCTTCGGTACGGTTGCGCGTCTCGAAGTATTTGGGCTTTTCTCCGGCCTTGTGCTGCCAGAGGGTGATGGAGAAGGGATGGTCGACCGAGGCGAGGAGGCGGCCGCCGGGCTTCAGCACGCGTCGCAGCTCGGCCAGTGTCGGTCCCCAGTCCTCCAGGTAGTGCAGCACCAGGGACGCGACGACGTCGTCGAAGGTGTCGTCGGGGAAGGGCAGCGGGTCGGCCAGGTCGGCGACCTGGAGGTCGGCGTCGGGGCCCAGGCGGCGGCGGGCCATCTCCAGCATCCCGGCGCTCGCGTCGATGCCGGTGACGACGGCGCCTCGATCGCGCAGCTCGGCGAACAGAGGGCCCGAGCCGCAGCCGGCGTCGAGGATGCGCCTGCCGGTCACGTCCCCGGCGAGCTCCAGCATCGCGGGACGCTCGTAGTACGCGTTGACGAGGTTGCTCTCGTTCTCAGCGGTGTACCCATCGGCGATCCGGTCGTAGTCGTTGAATCGCGGCGAACGCTCTTCCGGCATAGCAGACATGGGCGCCATTGTGGCCCATCAGTCACGGGCGGCACAGGCGTTCGGCCAGGTTCCAGCCACCACCGGCGCAACGTGCTTTTGGCAGACGGACCTGTTCGTTCGATACTGGAGGCATGGGGAAGAGGCCAGGCACGGTTCGGGAACGGCTGCTGGAGACCGCGGATCGGCTGTTCTACGCCACGGGCATCCACGCGGTGGGCATCGACCGGGTGATCGCCGAGAGCGGCGTTGCGAAATCGACCATGTACGTGCATTTCCGGACCAAGGAAGAGCTGGTGGCGGCGTATCTGCGTCGTCGCAGCGATGTCATGCGGGCACGGGTGACGGGGGAGGCGGAGGCGCGGGCGCAGGAGCCGGTCGAGGAGCGGGTTCTGGCCGTCTTCGACGTTCTCGACGAGGTCATCTCGGAGCCCGGCTTCCGCGGTTGCGCGTTCGCCAACGCCGCGGCCGAGTACCCCCACCATGCGGACGTGCAGGCGGCCATCGCGTACGACCGCACCTGGCTGCCGGCCCTGCTCTCCGGTCTGCTCCACGTGGACGGCGGCGACGAGCTGGTGGCCGCGCTGGTGCAGGTGTACGACGGCGCCAACGCGGCCGCCCACCTCGACCACTCGGCGACGGCCGCGCGGACCGCCAGGAAGACCGCCGAACTGCTCCTGTCCACCAGAAGGCCGACCTCGAGCACTGCCTGACCGGTCCCGGCCCTCGGCGAGGTGACATTTGTCCAAGACGGGTGGTCCGAAGCCTGCGCATCATCGGCTGCATGAGGGATGATGTCGCGCGTTCGCGCCGGATGCGGGTGGTTCATGATGGTTCGCGGCAGGCGCCGCCGTTGTTGCTCATCCACGGGTCGGGGGCGTCGGGCGCCTGCTGGGCTCCGATGGTCCCGGCGCTCGCCGCTCACCGTCACGTGATCAGGGTGGACCTTCCCGGGTGTGGCCAGTCCCCGCCCGCGCCGTCGTACGACGTGTCCGCGCAGGCGGGTCGGGTGGCGGCGGTGCTGGACGAGCTCGGCCGCGGCGCCGTCGCGGTGGCCGGGCACTCCAGCGGCGGATATGTCGCCACGGCGCTGGCCGAGCAGCGCCCTGACCTGGTGAGGTCGCTGGCCCTGATCAGCACAGGGCCGAGTCCGGACGCGCTGCTTCCCCAGCCGTTCGTGCTCCGGGCCCTGCTGGCGCCGCCCCTCGGCGCGTTGCTCTGGCGGAGGCGTACGGACGCGATGATCCGCAAGGGCATCGGCGCGACGGCGGCCCGCCGGGTGGAGATACCGGACGAACTGGTCGCCGACCTGAAAGTCACGACGTATGGCACGACGAGGGAGATCCTGCGGCGGAACACCGCCTACACGGTCGAGCGGAGCGTGCCCGAGCGTCTTGCGGCGCTCGTGGTGCCCCTGCTGGTGATCTTCGGTGCCGCTGACCGCCGTTGGGAGCCGTCGTCGGCGCACCGGTACGGCGCGGTGCCGGGTGCGCGGGTCGAGATGCTGCCCGGCGTCGGGCACATGCCGATGCTGGAGGCCCCCGAGCGAACCGGTGAACTGCTGCTGAGTTTCACGCCGTCCGCGACACCCGAGACCTAGGTTGGTGGCATGTCGTCGTGCGACTGGTCGCTGGTGGACGTCGCGGTTCCACGCCGGGCGGTTCGGCTGCCGGGTGTGAGCATGGCCGGGTTCCGGCAACGCGTTCCCGCTCTGGTGGACGTGGGCATGGTGGCGCATCCGTCCGTCACCGTGCTTGTCGACCTGAGCGAGGGGGAAGGCGTCGTCTGCGAGTCCGGCGGACGGCGCGTGCGCGGCAGCGTCGTGGCGGGGCTGTTGCCGGGTGATCTGCGGGTGGGCGGGCGCGGGGTGGGGGAGTGCCTGCAGATCCGGCTGCAGCCGGTCGCGGCGGCCGCGGTTCTCGGCGGTGTGCGCGACCTGACCGGGACGGTGGTGCCGCTGCGGGAGGTGTGGGGTTCCGGCGCCGGGCGGGTCGAGGAGAGGCTGTGCGCCGCCGCGTCGTGGGAGGAGCGGTTCGCGATCGTCGCGGACGTCCTGCGCGGGCGGCTCGGCGCGGGTTCGCGGGTGGACGCGGAGGTCGTCCACGTCTGGCGGCGGATGGTGGGCAGCCGTGGGCGGGTTCGGGTCGAGGGGCTGGCGGACGAGGTGGGCTGGGGCCGTCAGCGGTTGTGGTCGAGGTTCCGGGCGCAGCTCGGCATCGGTCCCAAGCGTGCCGTTCGGCTGGTGCGGTTCGACCACGCCGCCCATCTGCTCGCGGCGGGTCGTACGCCCGCCGGGGTCGCCTGTGCGGGCGGTTACGTCGACCAGTCGCATCTCCATCGCGAGGTCAGGGCGTTCTCCGGGCTCACGCCGGGCGGTGTGGCAGCCGCTCCGTGGCTGGGGATCGACGAGGTGGCGTGGCCGGGGTGACGGGGCCGTCCTCGGGTCAGCGTCGAGGACGGCCCGGGCGTCAGCGGGCGAGGGCTGCCGGCGCCTCGCCGTCAGCGGTGGGTTCTCACGTCAGCGGGTCGAACTCGGGCGACTGGACGAGCTCGTCGGCCGTGTCGTTGGGCACGCGCTCGATCCTGAGGGTGCAACGGACGTCGACGCGGACGTAGGCCGACCGGTAGACCGGGCCGGTGCTGCAGATGTTGAGTCGCGGCGTCTGACGGTCGTCGGCCATCGCGGGGCTCGAGCCTATGATCGCCCCGGACGTGAGCAGGGCGATGGCTGCCGCGCTTGCCGCGCCGATCTGACGTGCCTTCATCGTGGTGTCTCCCTGTGTGGTTAGGACTCGATCCCCTTCGACCGATGTCACAGTACGTCATATTCCATCTACTCTCTGTAGCTATGCGTTCTATGTAGCTCTATCTCGGAAAGATCCCTCTATGGGTGATTTGACGTGACAGTGATGTGCCGGCCGATCCGGTCACGGGTAGCACGCGGTCGTACCGACGAAGGAAGGGGACCGGTGCGACGTCGAGCGCGTGACGCGGCAGCCAGGGCGGCGACGTCCTGCGCCGGCCCCCTGGTGAGGCCCTTGGGCGCGGTCTTGCTGCGCGCGTACAGGGATGTTGCCGGGACGGGGAGCCGTTCGGTCAGGCAGGTGCCGTCATGTGCCGGCCGCCGTCTGCGCGGTGGCGAACGCGGCACGGATGTGAATGGCGAGGGCCCGGTCGACGTCCTCCAGGGTCACCTCCTCGAGGCCGTCGAGCTGTACGGGGCGTTGCACGCGGTCATCGGGTCGGCGACGCTCAGCGCCCCGCGGCCGGGACGTGACGTCTCAGGTTCCGGCCTCGACGATCCGGAACCGCAGCCTGTCGTCCTGGGTCGTCTCCACGTCGAGGGTCTTGTCCCCCAGGAGCGAGGCGGCGGCCGGTTCGAGGTAGACGTGGACGTCCTCTGCTTCGAGCACCTGATCGTCGCCGAGAGGTCCGCCCGAGATGGACAGTTCGAGGGCCCTGGCCGGGCCGTCCTGGGACGACAGCGCGATGCGCAGCCCGGTTTCCGGCGGCGTTTCCGGTTGTGACGTCAGATCGCGGATCGCTGCGACCGCGCCGGCGGTAAGCGTGAGCACGGCGACTCAACTCCTCACATGGCTTCTCAGGCCCGCCCTGCCCCCACCGCGTGGCGATTACCTCCAGCGGGCGTCAAATACGTGCCGCGCGTACGAGCGGGCGGTTTGCCGGGGGGCTGCTGTGGCAGCGGTCATGGAGGTTCCGCGAGCAGAGGTGTGCGGGGTGAGGACGTGAAGGGAAGCCTGCAGTTCATCGGCAACGCGACGACGCTGATCCACTACGGCGGTTTCACGCTGCTGACCGATCCGAACTTCCTGCGCCGGGGCCGGCGCGCGTACCTCGGCTACGGGCTGACGTCGCGCCGCCTGCACGACCCGGCCGTACGGATCGAGGACCTGCCCGTCGTCGACGCGGTGCTGCTGTCGCACCTGCACGGCGACCACTGGGACCGGGTGACGCGCCGGGGCCTGGACCGGGACACCCAGATCCTCACCACCACCTCCGCGGCAGGGAAGCTGCGCAGACAGGGGTTCGGGCGCAGCATGGGGCTGCGGGCGTGGCAGCAGCACGAGCTGCGCGGCCCGTCCGGCTCGGTCACGGTCACCGCCCTGCCCGCCAGGCACGCGCCCGGCCCGGCCCAGGCGCTGCTGCCGCCCGTGATCGGCACGATGCTGGAGTTCCGCGACGTCGAGGGGCTGGTGGAGCTGCGCATGCTGATCAGCGGCGACACCCTGCTGGACCGCAGCCTGGAGGCGATCCCGCGCCGCTTCCCCGACATCGACGTGGCGCTGGTGCACCTGGGCGGCACCAAGCTCCTCGGCGCTCTGCTCGTCACCATGGACGGCCGGCAGGGCGCCGCCTGGGTCGACCTCATGAACCCGCGATCGGTCGTGCCGATCCACTTCGACGACTACGCCGTCTTCCGCTCACCGCTGGAGGAGTTCCACCGGCACGTCGAACAGGCCGGTCTGGCCGACCGGGTCGTCCCCCTGGAAAGAGGCGAGACCCGCGAGCTGGCCCCGCACCGCATCCTCCAGCGCGGCCCCTCCCGCTGAGCGGACGTGTGACGTGGTGACCTGCGGGGTAGCCGGTCGGCAGTCACGTCAACGGGGGAGAGGACAGCATGCCAAGAACGCTGCACAGGACCGACCAGCGCACCGTACGGCGCGTCGAGGCCGAGCCGAAGAAGTCGTCCAGCATGAAGGGCGCACTCGTGCGCGGCGCGATCAGCGGTGCCGTGGCGACAGCCGCCATGAGCGGGGTCATGGTCGCGGGACAGCGGGCAGGAATGCTGCCCGAGCAGCCGCCCAAGCGGATCGTACGGGCCCTGCTGCCCGGACATCGGCACCGCCGCAAGCAGGGCGAAGGGGTCATGGGGGCGCTCGCCCACGTGGGGTTCGGCACCGTGTCGGGCAGCGTGTACGGGCTGGTGACGCGGGGCCGGCGGGTTCCCGTCCCGGTCGGGGTCGCGTACGGGCTGGCGCTGTGGATCGCCGGCTACGCCGGTTGGGTGCCCGGGCTGGGCGTCCTCCCGCCGATCCCCCGTGACCGGCCGGGCCGTCAATGGGTGATGGCGGCCGGTCATGTGGTGTACGGCACGGCGCTCGCGTGCGTCATGAACCGGCTGGCCCGCCGCCGGTGACCCAGCCGACGCCGGACGAACGGCGGCTCAGTCCTTTCAAGTCTCGGAGACAGCCCTGCGCGCCTACGTGTGACGGCGGTGTTCAGGCGTGGCCAGGAGGTGCCGGCAGAGGAAGTCCACGAGGGTGCGCGCCAGGGTGACGCGGTGGTCCGACAGCGCGTGGTCAGTGGGGAAGACGTGGTGTTCCAGGCGCTTGACGGGCTGCGCCTGGTACGCCGCGACGAGCTGGGGACGTTATGCGCGTCCGTCTCACCGGGGTAGGACAGACGCTTGACGCGCGTCTGTCCTACCGGTCGCCGGCTTCGGAGGCGGTGGACAGCAGGGTGAGTGCGGCCTGGCGTGCGTGCTCGCCGGCGCCGGCCCCGTCCTGGTGTGCGGCGACGACGGTGGCGCCCTCGACCAGCATGAGCAACTGCCGGCCGAGCAGGTGCGGATCGGCGGCCCCGGCGCGCTCGGCGATCCCGGTCAGGAGCTCCAGGTATCGGTCGAGGTGGCGGGCGGTGATGGCGCGTACGGGCTCGACGTGGTGCTGGGCGGCGGCGTTCAGCATGGCGCAGCCGCGGAACACCGGGTCGTCGTACCACTGCTGCAGGGCGTCGAACACGGCGCTGAGCTGGTGGCACGGGTCGTCCCCGGCAGCCGCGACGACGCCTTCCAGCCAGCTCGTCACCCGCTCGCTGCGGGCCGTCAGCATGGCCTCGACCAGGCCGTCCTTGGTGCCGAAGTGGCGATACAGCGTCTCCTTGGACACGCCGACACGGGCGCACAGCTCGGCCACGCCGATGCCGTCGAGCCCGCGTTCGTACAGCACCGCGGTCGCCGTCTGAAGGATGGTGGCGCGCGTGCGCTCCGGGTCGAGCGTCGATCCCTTGGGTACCGGCATGCCAAGGATGGTACCGATCGGTTCTATCCGATACTAATCTCCAACATGGTCCGATCGGTTCGATCTCGGATCGTCCTACTCGACCGTCACGTCCTGGGCATGTCGACGCGGCCGGCCCTCGGACTGGCCCGCTTTGCCTGCGGGCTGCTCCTGCCCGCCATGCGCGAGGACCTGCGCTGGTCGCTCGCCGAAGCCGGCGCGCTGAACACCGCGAACGAACTCGGTTACCTGCTCGGCGCGGCGGTACCCGCGTCTGCAGCGGAAGCGGGCTTTCCCGTGCTCGCGTCGGCGGCGGCAGCGGGCTCCCGAGCGCCTGGGGGCCGTCGACGGGCGTGCCCGTGTGCGGCAGCTGTGGCCTCACCCGCGGGTGTCGTCCGCCGTCGATGATGAGCGCTTCTGGACGAGCGGGCGGCGGTCGGGCGCGTGGGTGGGTAACCGTTTTCCGGGTGGGCTGCTAGGCTCCGCGCATGTCCGATCTGGGGTCCGTCGCCTGGCCGCCTGAGCCGATCAGAACGAAGCGGCTCGTGCTCCGTACGTCGGAGGCCCGTGATCGTGCGGCGTACATCGAGTTGCTCGCATCGGCGGAGGTGCATGCCTACCTCGGCGGTCCCCACCCCCGCGACGTGCTCGAACGCGAGGTGCCGGAGACGCCCGCGTCGCGGCCCGGTAGTTTCGTCGTCGAGCTCGACGGGGCGATGATCGGCCACGTCGAGCTCAAGCGGGCGACAGAGCACCGCCGACCAGCGGCGCTGGGCAAGGCAGAGATCGGCTACCTGTTCCTGCCGCACGCCTGGGGACACGGGTACGCCGCCGAGGCGTGCGAGGCCGTACTCGACTGGCTCGACGGCGCGCTTCCCGGTGAGCCCGTGGTGCTCACCACCCAGACCGCCAACGCCGGCTCGATGCGCCTCGCGGCCAAGCTGGGGTTCACCGAAGTGGAGCGGTTCGAGGCATGGGACGCCGAGCAGTGGCTCGGCATGAGGGCCCCGGCCACGTCCGCCTGAGGCCGGAGGTCTGCCGGGCAGGCCGGAGGTCGAGGTCTCACGGGCCGCCCACCACCCGGGGCCGGAGCCGGGTGGCCGTCCTTGTCCTTTTCTCTGGGTACGCCTGCGCGTCGCGCGCGGCCTTTCATGTCCGGCCGGTCGCGGGCCTTTTCTTGACACGTGTCAAGGCCGTCTCGCGGTAGGCGGAAGCTCTGTGCCGCCTGGGTTTCACGGCTGTCCCGTACGCGCCTGTAAGGTGTTACACCTTGACGGATTGTTGAACGATTCTATAAAGTCAGCCTGGGCTTTATAGCCCGAAAGAACCCGCTTTGTCCACGAAACAGCACCCAGGTCCACGCAACACACGCCTCGTCACCGGCATCACGAGCGGCCGCTGACGGCACGACCCGCAACCCCCCTTTCTCGAACCGCCGGCCGTACGGACCGGCGTCGTGGAATTCACCTCGGCCACCGAACTCCCCCAGGGGAGTACGCGCCCATGAGGAGGAAAGCGCTCACCATGAATCGTTTGCGACCCGCGCTGGCCCTGGCGGCCGTGACCGCGTTCGCCCTCGTCACGGCCAACCCGGCCGCGGCGCAGGACGGCCGCGACGCCGACTGCCTCGACACCGGCGCGCCGCTGTCGGTGGAGGAGAACCGGCTGGGGTTCACCCTGCCGGACAACGCCGACCCGTCCGCCCCCCAGTCGCGGACGTTCGCCCGGCAGATGATCGAGGGCGGCGGCTTCCAGGACTTCACCCCGGCCCTGACCCGTGACCTCTGCCGTACGCACAATTTGAAGGCCGCCACCGACATGGTCCGCCGCCAGGGCGCGGCCCTGTGGAAGGACGCCGTACGGCGGGCGCAGAGCCAGGGCCGCGGCATCAAGGGCGACCTGCCCTACAGCGACGACAGGCCGCTCTACTGGACCCGCCTGGAGTCGACCGCCACCCTGCGGCAGTGGAAGCCGCGCTTCCAGCTGTCGGACGCGGCACGCACCGAGCTGATCACCGCGTTCGACCGCGCCTCGCGCGGCATGTTCGACATCGACCTGCCGGGCGGCAAGGGCGTCAAGCGCGTCATCGTCAGCGGCTTCGACCCGTACACGCTCGACGGGGGCGCCACCGGCGCCGCCCCCGGGACGGTCGGCAACAACATCCGGCACGGCAACCCCTCCGGCGCCACCGCGCTCGCCCTGGACGGCACCACGTACCGGACCAAGAGCGGCACGCTCGCCCGCATCGAGGCCTACACGCTGCCCGTCAACTATCCCGAGTTCCAGCGCGGCTACCTGGAGGACACCGTCGGCCCGTTCATGCGGCCCGGGCCCAAGCAGGTGGACGCGTCCATCACCGTGAGCCAGGCCGGCGGATCGGTGTTCAACCTGGAGCAGTGGAACGCGCGGTACCACGGCGTCACCGTCGGCAACGACAACTTCCGGCCGTGCGCGGCGGTCGGCGGCCTGCCGCAGCTCGCGGTGAACAACAACGAGTGCAACTCCACCGTGGTGGACCGGTGGGGCGGTCCCGAGAAGTTCAGCCTGACGAACCCGCCGCAGTGGACCACCGCGACCCTGCCGATGGAGGAGATGATCCGGGCCAACACCGGCGCGTCGATCCCGCGGCCGCCGGGTGACACGTGGCCGGACGAGTCGGTCGCCTTCGGCGTGGTCTGGCACACCAACTACACCGAGTTCCCCGACTGCTCCTCGACCACCCGGGTGACGCGCAACAGCCCGCCGCCCACCGAGTTCCCGCCGCCCACCGCGCCGGTCCCGCCGAGCGCCGGGTCGTGCTCCTACAGCGGCGGTGGCGGCAACTACCTGTCGAACGAGAGCGCGTACCGCAACACGCTCCTGCGTGACCGGATGGGCCTGGACATTCCGGCCGGCCACATCCACACGCCCGACATGCAGCACTTCGAGACGGACTTCAACCCGAGCGACGCCACGTTCGACGCGTGGCGGCTGGCCATCGTCGGGCAAGGCCGCAACCTCGTCCACGTGGTCGCCGACACCGCCTGAGCGACCCGCATCGACCGGACAGCCGGCCGCGGCCATCCGCCGCGGCCGGCTGTCCGGCGTCCTCAGGTGCCGGAGGCCGCGGCGGCGAGCGCCTCCACGCCGCGCAGCGGGGCAGCCTGGTCATCGGTGAGGCCGTGGCGCTCCTGCAGGTCGGCGACGTCGCCGTGACTGATCCGGGTGCCGCCGGACGCGTCCTGCCAGATGAGGATCCTCATCGGCAGGTCGAGGGCGAGCAGCGGACAGGCGATCATGAGCGGCGTACCCGTCACCGGGTTGCCGAAGACGACGACCTTGGCGGGCCGCATGCTCAGGCCGGCGTCCGCCGCGGCGGCGTCGTGCTCGATGACGGTGAAGAGCTTCAGCCCCTTGGCCGCGATCAGCTCCTTGAGCCGTTCCACCGTCTCGCTCACGGAGCCGGCCGAGTCGCGCGTGACGATCTTCATGTCGGTGCCTCCTCGCCCTGCCTTACGCGGTGATCCCCCGGTCACAGTGAGGCAGCGGCCTCTTCCTCACTGTGTCACCCGGGCGACGCTCGGCTGCGGCCGGCCAACGAGGAAGCGCCCCTTCCTCGTTGATCCCTACGGTGGCGACCACAGTCAACGGAAGGGAACACCGTGTCACTCCTTCGCATGGGATCCGACCTGCCGCCGGGCGAGCGGACGATCAACCCGTTCGCCATCGTCGACGGCGCGGCCGAGCTGATCACGTTCGTCGAGGAGGTCTTCGACGGCAAGGAACGCGCCGAGGCCCGGACGCCGATGCCCTCGGGATCACTGATCCACGCCGAGGTGCAGATCGGCGACTCGGTCCTGCTGCTGGCCGACAGACAGCCCGGCTGGCCGACCATGCCCGCGCTGCTGCAGGTCTACGTGAACGACGCCCAGGAGGTGCTCGACCGCGCCGTCGCGCGAAAGGCCGTCGTGATCACCGAGGTGACGCCGTTCTACGGGGGCGAGGACCTGGCCCGCCTGCGCGACCCATGGGGCAACATCTGGTGGCTGTACGCCCCCGCGAAGGCGGGCGCCACCGTACCCCACTGGGAGGGCGGCTCGAACTACGTGTTCTCGTCCCTGGACGAGACACTGCGCGCCATCGCCGTCCCCGGCGATCAGTAACAGCGTTCCGCGGGGTGGGGGAGCCGAGTCCTCAGCGCCCCCGCGCCGTGCCGAACCAGCGGGAGAGGTGGTCGTTCAGGTCGTGCTGGGTGTCGCCGATCCAGGCGATGTGGCCGTCCGGGCGTAGCAGGACGCACGGAACGTCCAGCGCGGCCGCCGGGTCCGCGAGGTGATCGACACGGTCCGACCAGCCGTTGACGGTCAGGTGTCCGGTGCGGTCCAGGAGCAGGCCGCGGCCGTCATGCAGCCGGCCGTAGAGGTTGCCCTGCTTCAGATCGATGTCGCGCAGGCGGCGGCCCAGCATGTCGGGTCCCGGGCCGAAGTCGTACCGGATGCCGATCGCGGCGATCTTCTCGATGAGGTGGCGGTTCACCTCCTCGAAGTCCATGAGTTCGGTGAGGAGTCTGCGTACCGCCTGCGGGCCCGGCTCGGTGGACAGCAGCTCCGTCTGGGCGCGGGTGTTGTCGAGCACGTCCTTGGCGACCGGACGGCGTTCGGCCTGGTAGGTGTCGAGCAGCGGGTCCGGAGCCCAGCCGCGGACCTCGGCGGCCAGTTTCCAGCCGAGGTTGACCGCGTCCTGAATGCCCAGGTTGAGACCCTGCCCGCCGATGGGCGGATGGATGTGCGCCGCGTCGCCCGCCAGCAGCACCCGCCCCACCCGGTAGCGCTCGGCCAGCCGGGTGGCGTCCCCGAAGCGGGACAACCAGCGGGGGGAGTGCACGCCGAAGTCCGTTCCGGCGACGGCGCGCAACTGCTGCCGGAAGTCGTCGAGGGTGGGCGGGCGCGTACGGTCGCCGACCCCGGCGGCGGGGACGACGACGCTGTACATCCCCGCGCCGAAGGGCCTGAGCCAGAAGCGCCGGTGAGTCGCGCTGACCTCGGCGACCTTGGCGGCGATCTCCTCCTGCGGCAGGCCCACCGCCATCTCGCCCATCAGCGTGTCGGTCCGCGAAGGCTCGCCGGGGAAGCCGACGCCGAGCAGCTTGCGCACGGTGCTGCGCGCGCCGTCGCAGCCGACGAGATAGCGCGTACGCAGCCGTTCGCCGTCGTCCAGCACGACGGTCACGCCCTCGTCGTCCTGCTCGAGACCGGCCACCGCGCACCCGTGCCGGACCTGCGCGCCCAGCCGGATCGCATGCTCTTCGAGGAGGCGGACGATGACCGGCTGCGGGATGCCCAGCAGGTAGGCGTAGGGGGAGTCGAGCTCGGGCGCGGGCTTGGGGATGGCGGCGAAGAAACCGCCGGCCGGGCGCCGTCGTCCGTGTTCGAGCATGCGGTCCAGCAGCCCGCGCATGGCCATGATCTCGAGACTGCGCACGTGCAGCCCGACGATGCGGACGTACGACGCGGGCTCGCTCTCCTTCTCCAGGACGAGTACCCGTACGCCATGCAGCCGCAGCTCGGCGGCCAGCATCGCGCCGGTCGGCCCGCATCCGGCGATGATCACATCGGGGGTGAACAAGTTCATCGGTGTTGCCTTTCGGGAGTGCCTGGTCAGGCGCTCCCGGCGACACCTACGTCGGTCGCCCGGCCGTGACGGGATGGGGGAGCACCCACAGCGATACAGCGTTCATGGGTCTCACCTCCTCGGGCGGCGTCACGGTCCCCGGCACGATACAAGCGCGGGCCTCAGCCCGTCCAACTGATTTTCCGGATCAGGGGATCCGTGACGCGGTGAGCGCCATCGTGGTGCAGGCCATGGTGAAGCCGCCCCCGATCGCGTCGATGGCGGACCCGACGGCCTCCAGCACCTGGGCGAGATCGTCCGGCGGCAGCTGGGTGAGCCCGCCGGTGGTGGACAGCAGGTCGAGCCACTCGTCGCGGCTGTAGTGCCGCTCCCAGTCGTATCGGTGGTGCTCCGGCTCGCCGAACCGCGCCGTCTTCCGGACGCCGTCCTCGAACATGGCGAACATCGCCCGGTAGACCTCCCGGGCCGGCCTCGGCGGTCCGGCGCTGATCGGGGAGTCGGGCGCCACCTTCTTGAACGCGGCGGCGAACGCCTCCGCGACGGCGGTCGGCGGGTCGTAGGCGTGCGCGAACACCGCCAGCAGGCCGCCGGGACGCAGCACGCGCGCCGCCTTGGCCGCGCCCGCGACCGGGTCGACCCAGTGCCACGACTGCCCGGCGACGACCGCGTCGAAGGTGCGGCCGGCGGCGTCCCAGTCCTCGAAGGTCGCCACCTCGACCTCGACTCCGGTGCGGCGGGCGAACTCGGCCATCCTGGCGTCCGGCTCGACCCCCAGCACCGTGCACCCCGCCGCCTGGAACTGGCGGGCCTCGATGCCGGTGCCGCAGCCGACGTCGACGATGTCACGGCCCGGGCCGGCCGCGGTGACCTGCCGTACGAGGGCGTCGGGGTACGGGGGGCGGGTCCTGTCGTAGCGTTCGGCGTCGATCCCGAACGACTCCGCCATCCGTCTGGCCTTGTGGGGTTGGTTCCGTTCTGGAGTGGGCATGCGCCCACAATAGTGGGCACGTGCCCACTCGGCAATCCTGGGGTGGACACGTGTGCAAGAGGAAGGACTGGGCGATGCCGACTGGGGTGGCCCTGCGGGATGTGCGACAGCAGTTGGTCGACGCCGCCGAACGCGTCCTGCTCCGGGACGGCGCGAACGGGCTGACCAGCCGCGCGGTCACGACAGAGGCCGGCGTCGCCAAGGGCGTCCTGCACCGGCACTTCGAGGACTTCGACGCCTTCCTCGTCGACCTCGTGCAGGACCGCATCGCCCGGCTGAAAGGTCAGGCCGCCGCACTGCGCGCCTCCGCCGGGACCGGCGACGTCGCCGGCAACCTGACCGGCGCGCTGCTTGACCTGTTCGACCCGGTCGCCGTGGCGATCGTCGGCCTCGTCATCTTCCGCGACGAGCTGCGGGCCCGGCTGCGGCGGACCCGTCCGGCCCCCGGCGTCCCGGTCCTGACGGACGCCGCGGCGATGATCGCCGCCTACCTGGGCGAGGAGTGCGAGCTGGGGCGCATCGCGGTCGACGCCGACGTGGACGCCCTGGCACTCTCCCTGATCGGAGCAGGGCACCTGCTGTTCGCCGGCCGGGACGGAACCCCGCCGGAGCCGGGGGAGGTCGGCAAGGTGGTCAACGCCGTCATCGCCGACGTCGTCCAAAGACGACTGCTCTGACGCGGGGCCTGTGCGGCCCTGCGTCCAGAGACCGGGTCAGCAGAGGGGCGTGGCCGCCCGCACGTCGTCGAGCGCCCGTCGCGCGATCTCACCGAAGTCGTCGCCGTCGCCCGTACGGCTCCAGCGCTCGTAAGCGATCGAGGAGGCGAGCGCGCCCAGCTCGGCGGCCACGCGCGCGGTCAGCTCGGGAACGCCGCGCCGTTCGAGCGCCTCGGCCATGGACGCGATGAGGGTGAGGTTCTTCAACGCTTCGCGTTCCTGCAGTTCGGGGTTGGCCGCGATCACCGCCTGTCTGCGGACGGTGAACTCGCGGCGGGCGGAGGTGAAGACCTGTCTGCCGGCCGCGTCCAGCGCGTGCGCGACCGCCTCGAGCGGGCCCGCGGTCGGCGGCGCCGCGGCTATGGCCTCGGCGAGCAGGTCGTTCGTCGTCCCGCGGCCGAAGAGCACTTCTCTCTTGTCCTGGAAGTGTCGGAAGAACGTGGTCTTCCCGAGCCCTGCGCGCTGTGCGATGTCGATCACGGTCGTGTTCTCGTAGCCCCGCTCGGCGAACAGGTCAAGGGCGGCCTGAGCGAGCCGTTCCGGTGCGTTCGGTTCCCAGCGAGCCATGGGACAGCAGTGTACGGGACTTGGTTCCGTGCTCTGCTGTTAAAGTGATGGAACTAAGTTCCATCACTTTCCGGGGCCCTTGTGGCGTGCCCGGAAGACCGCACGTAGCAGCGATGAAGGAATGATCACGATGAAGCGGATCCAGTACCACCAGTACGGCGGGCCCGAAGTCATGCGGCTCGAAGAGTTCGAACCGGCGCCGCTCGGCCCCGAGGAGGTCCTTGTCCGGGTACGCGCGGCCGCGGTCAACCCGATGGACTTCGGGATCCGCTTCGGCCGGATGAGACACGTCACCGGCCGGCGTTTCCCGCGCGCGATGGGTCATGACTTCGCGGGCGTCGTCGAGGCGGTCGGTGATCGCGTCACCCGGCTGCGCGTCGGTGACGAAGTGCTCGGCGGGACGCCGATCAGGTCCGCGGGCGCGTTCGCCGACGTGGTCGTCGCCGAGGAGAGAGGGGTCGTCGGCAAACCAGGGAACCTGTCGTTCGAGGCGGCCGCCGCGATCCCGACGGTCGGGATCACCGCCTGGCAAGCCCTGATCACGAAGGGGAAGCTACGGCCGGGCCAGGCCGTGTTCGTGCACAGCTGCCTCGGCGGGGTCGGCCGCTCCGCCGTGCAGCTCGCCCTCGCACATCGAGCCACGGTCGCGGGCAGCTGCCGCGGCACCGCCAGGCAGGAAGCACTCACCCTCGGCGTCGATCCGGTCGTCGACTTCGACTTCCAGCCCGACGCGCTCGCCAGGCGGTTCGACCTCGTCCTCCTCGCCGCCGGCACGCTCCCGGTCAAAGCCGCGCGGACGATGCTCAAGCCCGGCGGCCGCATCATCGGCGTCCTGCCCACCCCGGCGAACCTGGCGCGAAGCGTCCTGCCCGGGCCGTTCCACGCGCTGGTCGCCCGGCCGGTCACCGAAGACCTCGAAGAGGTCGCCCGAGCCGCCGGCCAGGGGACACTGCGGCTGCCGATCGCCCGCACCGTCCCGCTCTCCCAAGCCGTCCCGGCGCTCACCGAACTCGAACGAAACGGCCCGGCCAAGCGCGGCAAGCTGATCATCACGCCGGAATGACGACAGGCGGCGCGCGGCCCCATCGTGGCCTCGCCATGCGGGTGCCGTGACGGCGCGCGGTCACCGGGTGGGGGAGGCCGGGGGAGTGCACCAGCGATCCTCACGGCCTGTCGGCGGCGGCCCTACTCCGAGCAGAGTTGGGCGTGCAGGGTCTGGAAGGCCCATCGCTCCCAGCGGTCGCGCGGCCAGCCGCGCGCGTGCACGAGCAGCAGGTACAGCTCGGGGCTGAGCAGGCCGTACAGCAGGTCGGCGGCCTCCTCCGCCGACACCTCCGCCCGCGCGCCGGGCTTGCCGACCAGCGTCTTGGTCACCCTCTCCTGCACGACGTAGCGCGGATCGACGTCGTGCGGCCACAACGCGGCGACCTCGGGGTCGCTCGCCGACGCCCCGTCCAGCACCTTGCTGATGGGAGCGACCCGTTCCAGCACCCGGGTCGCGCCGGCGATGTAACCGCGCAGCACGCCCTCGGCGGTGTCGGCGGCCAGCGCGTCGACGTACCAGGGCCGGTCCATGGTGGCCACCGGCTCGTCGTCGCCGGCGACCGTCACGTCGACCAGTTCCTTGAGCAGGGTCCGTTTGTTGCCGAAGACGAAGTAGATCGTCTGCACCGCGACCCCGGCCCTGTCGGCGACGTCCTGCAGGTTCGTCGCCCCGTACCCGTCCTGCACGAACAGCTCCAGCGCCGCCGACAGGATGCGCCGGCGGGTCTCTTTCGCCTTCTCCGCCCGCTTGCTGGGCCGCTTGACATCGCTCATCACTAGAGCTTATCTCTAGTTAAGAGCTCACTAGAAGTCAACTCTAGAAATGAGGGCCAGTGATGTCGGTCATCACCGTCACCCGTTTCCAAGCCGATCCCTCCGATGCCGACGAGCTCCGCGCCCGGCACGCCGCTCTGGTGTCGGCGACCAGGGCGGCCTTTCCCGGGCTCACCGAGGCGCGCCTGGGCCGGATCGACGACTCCACCTGGGCCGGCGTCTGGCGCTGGGACTCGGCCGCCACCCTGCGGGCGGCCCGCCAGGCGGCATCCGCCGACGCCGCGGCTGCCGAAGCGTTCGCGCTGACGCGCGACATCACCGTCGACGACATCGACGTCCTGGACGAGCACTGACGTCCTCTACGCCCTCCAGGAGGTCGTCATGATCTCATGATTTACTTTGTAAAGGGCGCGTGTGGGTGCGGTGCCCACTTGCACCCGCACATACGAACGGGCTTCGCCCGTACGCCCTCAACAACCAAAAGAGCCCTATGCGGCGCTGTCGCCCTGTGGGCGGCGGGAGCGCCGGGTGTCCACGTTGTTGGTCAGGGCCGTGAGGAGGCCGGGGAGTTCGGCCACGGTGTCGGCGGGTAGGCCGGCCACGGTTTCTTTCGCGAGGGCGCACCACAGGTGTTTGATCTGCTCGGCCAGTGCCTTGCCGCTGTCGGTGAGTTCCACGACGGTGGCGCGCCGGTCGGAGGGCGCGGGTTTGCGGAGGATGTGGCCGCCGGCTTGCGGCGGATCGCCGTGGCGTCGGTCGAGGACCTGGCGTGGGCCGATGCGTTCGCGTTCGGTACGCCCACCAGGTTCGGCGGGCCGGCCGCGCAGCTCAAGCATTTCATCGACCAGGCCGACGGGCTCTGGCGGGAGGGGAAACTGGCGGACAAGCCGGTGACGGCTTTCACCTCGGCGCACAACCGGCACGGCGGTGGTGAGGCCACGATCCTGTCGCTGGCCAACGTCTTCTTTCACTGGGGAGCGTTGATCGTACCGACTGGACTGCAGTGGAACGTTCCCGGCAGGGCCGCCACCCTCTACGCGCACGATCCCGGCGAGCCGATGCAGGGTCTCCTGCTCTTCGCGCGGGACGAGCCGCCCTTCACGGACTTCCGCGCCCTGCATGCGCAGCGCGACCTGGTGGCCGCGACGTTCCCCGACACGCTGTGGGAGATCCCCCGGATGGTGGCCGCGATGCGCGCGGCCGACGACCTGTTGTGCGACGTCGTCGACCAGATCCACATGCCCGCCTGGTCGACCGGCCGTGTCGCGCTCGTCGGCGACGCCGCCCATGTCATGTCGTTCATGTCCGGCCAGGGTCTGGCGTGTCGCTGGTCGCCGCCTACGTCCTGGCCGGCGAACTGGCCACCCACGATGACCACGTCGCCGCCTTCGCGGCGTACGAGAAGACCGTGCGGCCCTTCGCAGAGCAGAACCAGGCCCTGGCCACCGAGGGCGGCGGCGTGGTCGCGCCACGCACCCGGCAACACCTTGACGCATGCACCGCGATGTTGCGCACCCGGACGACGCTGCCCTCCGGCGCCGAGGGCCGCGTCGCCAACAGGGCTCTGGCGCTGCCCGACTACGAGCACGCGTTCGTACGCTGAGCCACAGCCCCGGCGACTCGCTGTTCCTCATCGGAACGAACCTCATGGTCCGGTTGTGGCGGCTCGGGTTTTCTCTAAGTTGCTGAGAACGGGAGGTTGGGGGTGTGTGCGTACCGGACTCATGTGTCCGGTACGGTGGCGGTCGACGAGGTCGGCAAGTGATGAAGGGGAGCCGCCATGACGCAGGTACGGATCAGCGACGCCATCCGCGAGGTCGCGTTCGAGCCCACCCGTGAGCTGGACGAAGTGCTGGACACCTACTACGCCCCCGATTACGTCCACTGCAGCGACGGCCGCACGCTTGATCGTGCCGGCTTCGCGGACATGGTGGCCGGCATCCGCAGCCGGGTGGTGGAGGGTTCGCTGACGGTACTCGACGAGGTGCACGACGGCTCCAGCTACGCCGAGCGGCATCGTTACACGATGAAGCTCACCGACGGGTCGGTCGTCGACCGGGAGATCTACTTCTTCGCGAGGCTGTCGGAGGACGGCCGCTTCCAGCGGGTCGACGAGACCGGCTTCGACGTCGTCTGAGAGCGAGATGCCCTTTCGTGGAGGTCCGTCGCGCCCATGACGCCGAACTTGCCGCAGCGTGCCGACGCGCTGCGTAATCACCAGCGGATCGTCGCGGCGGCCCGTGCCCTGTTCGCCGAGCGCGGGCCGAACCTGACCGTCCCTCAGGTGGCCGAGGGGGCCGGGGTCGGGCGGGCGACGGTGTATCGCAGTTTCCCCACCAAGGAGGAGTTGCTGCTGGAGCTCGCCCGCGAGGGTTTCCGCGAGCTGGAGGACCTGACGCTGTCCGCCCTGGCCGCCGACGAGCCCTATGAGGCGCTCGCGGGGTACGTGCCGGAGCTGCTCGACCGTCTCGCCCGTGACCGGGGCCTCGCGGCGGTGTTCTTCGAGGGGCGGTTGCTGCCGGCCGGCAGGCTGGTCAAGCTGATCGGGCTGCTGGTGGAAGCGGCGAAGGCGTCGGGCCAGGTGCGTCCGGACGCCGGGGTGGTGGATGTCCGGGTGGTTCTGTGTGGCATCGTCCGCCAGCTCATTGTGCTGGACGAACGCGACCCCGCCGTCTGGCGCCGCTACGCCGACATGATTCTCGCCGCCCTCCGTCGGTGACCACAGCGGGTGGTCAAGGCCGGGCACCGGATCCGGTGGGCGCCTCAGGGGTTCATTTCGATTCGACGCTGCCCAGCGGGTTGGGCATGCTGGTGAGCGCGGCGGTCGCGTCGGCCCAGGCGGAGTCGCCGGGGTAGAGCGCGGTGCGGAGGTAGGCCCAGGTGAGCGCCCGCAGTGCGGCCACGCGCTCGGGGTTCTCGTCAGTGGTTTCCGCCGCGTCGTACATGGACACTCCGCCGAGCCCGTGCTCCGCCTCGAACAGCGTGAGCAGGCTCTTGGGGCAGGGGCTCAGGTGGTAGGCGTCTGCGCGCCAGTCCTTGCGGTCGGAGAAGGCGGCATTCCAGTCGTTCTCGCCCACGATGACGAGGGCCGGCGTCGTCATCGTGGCGAAGCCGGTGGTTCCCAGGACGGGGTAGTGCTCGGTGGCGAAGGGGGCGAGGTCCTCGCCTCTGCCTGGGGCGGCCATCAGGACACCTGCCTTGACGCGAGCGTCGGCCGCATCAACTGGCGTTCCGTCGGCCGGATCGGTGACCCGCTGGCCGCACAGCATGCCGACCGTGTGCCCGCCCATGGAGTGCCCGACCGCGGCGATGCGGGTGTGGTCGAGACGTCCGGCGAGCCCTGGGACGGCGGCTTCGATCCGGTCGAGGTGGTCGAGGATGTGGCGCATGTCCTCGGCTCGGGACCGCGAGTACAGCGGCGCCTCCGGGTCGTCCGATTCGCGTAGGCCCAGGGTCATCGAGTCCAGGTGTGTGGGCTGGATGACGACGAAGCCGTGAGCTGCCCAGAAGTCGGCGACGGGTCCGTAGCCGTGCAGGGACGACACGAAGTTCGAAGGCCCGTGGCCGTGCGACAGGAGAATCACGGGCAGGTCGCTGCCTGTGGAGGGTGCGGAGACCTTGATCTGCAGATCCACGATGCGGCCCGGGACCGGCAGCACCACGGGGCTGAACGTCGTGACGGGGGTGGGGTCGCTGACGGGAATGCCGGCGGCTTCGGTGAAGGGCGTGCTCATCAAGCGCTTCTCCTCTTGTAGGGGTTTGTTCGGCCTCTTGCGAGAACGCATCCGCGTCCTGGCGACTGCGGTCAAGCGTCACCGGGGGTCCAGGAGCACGGCGGGCGTTTCGGGCGCGCCCGCCGTGCTGGGGCGGAACGAAGCGGAACGTCGTTCCAGAACTATACGGAATGGCGTTCCGGTTATGCAAGCGGAGGAGCGTCGTGACGGCGAGGGTCCGGATGCCGACGACAGCGAGGGCGGGGTGGTGTTCGACGGTATGAGTGGTCCGGTGAACGTGCCAGGCGCCCGGCCAAGCTAGGGCTTGTTCAGATAAGCCAGTACGGCGCGGACGCGGCGGTTGGTGTCTTCGTCGTCGACGATGTCAAGCTTGCCGAACATGGAGGTGGTGTACTTGCTGATGGCGCTGTCGCTGAGGAAAAGGCGGCGGCCGATGGCCTGGTTGGACAGTCCCTCTGCCATGAGAGCCAGCACGTCGTGCTCGCGCTCGGTGAGCCGCTCGAGTCCGCGGCTCGGGGAACTGCCGGACAGCAGCTTGGCGATGACCGCCGGGTCCATGGCGGTCCCGCCGCCCGCGACGCGCTCCAGGGCGCCGATGAACTGGTCGGCGTCGAACACGCTGTCCTTCAGCAGGTAGCCGACGCCGCCGGAGCCGTCGGCCAGGAGCTCACGGGCGTACAGCTGCTCCACGTGCTGGGAGAGGATGAGGACCGGCAGCCCGGGCATCTCGGCACGGGCGACGAGGGCCGCGCGCAGGCCCTCGTCGGACTGGTTCGGCGGCATGCGGACGTCGATGACGGACGCGTCCGGGCGCCATTTCCGTAGCGCCTCCAGCGTCTCGGGGCCGGTGGCCGCCGTGGCCACCACCTGGTGCCCGTACGCCTGGATCAGACGGACCATCCCCTCGCGCAGGAGATAGAGGTCTTCGGCTACAACGAGTCGCATGGCAGCGCCATCCTCACACGGGTCGGGCCGCCCGGCGGGCTGCTGAGCTCCAGGGTGCCGTCGAAGATCGCCAGGCGGCGACGCAGACCGGCGAGTCCGCCGTCGGCGCGCACCTCGGCCCCGCCCCGCCCATCGTCCTCGACCTCGACGATGAGATCGCCGCCGTCCTGGGAGAGGGAGATACGCGCCCGGGACGGCTGGGCGTGTCTGACCGCGTTGGTCAGCAGCTCGGCGACGCCGAAGTAGAAGGCGGCCTCGATCGGCGGGTCCAGGCGCAGGCCGGCGTCGGCGCTGACGGCCACGTCGAGGGGAACGTCCAGGGCCAGGGCGCGGACGGCGTCGACGAGCCCCCGCTCGTTCAGCACCGGCGGGCTGATTCCTTTGACCAGTTCGCGAAGCTCGGCCAGAGAGGCGGCGGCACCGCCCCGTGCTTCCCGCATCAGCGCTTTCGCCTGGTCGGGGTCGTTCTCCATCAGTTTCTCCGCGGTCGCCAACGCTAGTCCGAGCGCGACCAGGCGGGCCTGCGCCCCGTCGTGCAGGTCCCGTTCGATCCGGCGGATCTCGGCGGCCTGCGCAACCGTCGCGTCCGCGCGCTGGGCGGTCAGCTCCTCCACCCGCTCGGTCATCGTCATCGCGCGCGACGGGCGCAGGAAGCGGACAGCCACTGGCACGAGCAGCCGCCAGGCGTACGGGGCCGTGGCGATGGACACGACCAAGCCGAGCACCCCGGCGGGTACCCCCTGGCCGAGCACGAGGGCCGCCGCGACCACGCCGACCGGCTGAACGGACGCCACCACGCCCGCGGCGAACGGCACGATCCCGGTGAACCGCACGTCACGCCAGACGGCGGGATCCTTCCACCGCACCCGCCATTTCTGATCCAGGACGGCATCGCGGCGGCTGCGCTCGTAGGTGAAGCCGTTCCACCAGTACCCGGTGGACATCCGCACCACCGGCCCGGCCTCCCGGTACCCGGCGGGGATGAAGGTGCCCGTCCACCTCGCCACCAGCGACCGGACCATCCGGCAGACCGGCCGGGACAGCCCGAGGGTGCCCACGCACACCAGCACGAAGGGCCCCAGCCACGACCAGGGGTTCCCCGCGCCCCACCAGATGGCCCACGCCATGGCCACGACCCACACGGTCGGGACCAGCATGGTGACGACCGCCACCACGCACGACCGCACGAACCCCACGCCAACGCGTTCCGCCCAGATGCCCAACTGCCGCATGCTTTTCCTTCGCCGCTCTATTCGGTGCCTCTACTGTGCACCGCGCGGAGCGCGCCACTGACCTGGCCGGGCCGAGGAGTAGGTCTGGCCCCACCCCCCTGTGTGCCTGGACCGATACCGCCTCGGCGAAGCGCTTCGTAGCGTCGCTGAGCATGAAATCCCACAACCCCCGCGCCTTCGAGACGGCGAAGAACAGCATCAAGGTGTACGGCGCACTCAGCGCCATCGCCCTTCTGGCCGTCATGGTGGTGTCGAGCAGCGGTCATATGGTGAACACGTTCATGTGGGTCCGGGCGGCCCTCCTGCCGGTGGTAGCCGTGTTGATCTACCGGATGACCGTCTCCGCTTCCCGGGGATCTCGACGGGCCTTCGAGCGCGTGAATGCCCTCACCGTCATCATGCCGATCGCGATCATCGGCATCGATCTGATCCCGGGGATCTGCCCGCTGTGGTACGCCGTGATGCAGGTCGTCTGCGTGCTGCCCGTCATCCGGGTCGCGTTCCTCACCCGCGGCTCAGCACTGCGCGCCGCTTTCCCCAAGAGGCGCTGAGATGGCGCCGCCCCGTGCGGGCGGCGCCTGCCGCTCAGATCTCGATCTCGGTTCTCATCGGCTGCCAGGGTGCGGCGTCGAACACCAGCATGATCGACACGATCTTGTCGCCGTCCAGCCGGAAGTGTTCGGCCGTGCGCTGGGTGCCGACCGGCGTCGCGGTGTGCACGTCGTACACGAGCGTGGCCTCCGCGTCGCCGTACAGCTCGCTGATCAGCTCGACGCCGGTCACGATGGACACGAATCCGGGCAGGGTCGCCAGATGGCCCGCTCGGTCGTCGGAGGTGATGAACGGGCTCTGGAAGCGGAACGGCTCTCCCAGGTGCGCCGCCGCCGCGGACGCCTCGCCGCGGAAGCGCGCCTGAGGGTGGCGATGCCGATGCCGGCGCGGCGGGCGATCTCCTCCAGCGGCGCGTGGATCGCCCTTGACCCGGTACGACGACGTCCGGACCGTGCTGAGCAGCCCGGCGTTCAGCGCCGACGGCACCCGTCCCGGCTTCCCCGTGTTCTTCCCGGGGCAAGCGATCTGCCGGCTGCTCGGAGTCCCGGCGCTGCTCGATGTGGACCAGCCGTCAGAAGGCGAACTGCCGGAAGGCGTTGCGGATGTTCATGAGTGGGTCGCGTTCGCGGGAGTAGAAGAGCTTGTTGGTGAGGAGGGCGGCCCAGCGCGACTGCTTGGGGGAGACCCACAGCGCCGTTCCGGTGAAGCCGTAGTGGACGTAGGTGTCGTCGCAGTCGGGGGCGGGGTGCCAGAAAAGGCCGCGCCTCGGGGTGAGGTTGCCGGTGTGGATCTGGAGCGACTCGGTGATCCAGGTGTCGCCGAAACCCGCCTCGGGTGTGGGCGTCAGCAAGTGGCGTTGGAAGCGTGCCAGGTCGTCCAGGGTGGAGAAGGCGCCGGCGATGCCGCACACGCCGCCGAGCAGGCGCGCGGAGAAGTCGTGCGCGGTCCCTTGCAGGTGCGTGCCGGTGTCGGGGTCGAACTCCGTCGGCGCGCACCGCTGTCTGTCGGCGTCCGGGAGCGGGCCGAAGCGGGTGCTGCGCATGCCGAGCGGCTGCCAGATGCGCTCGGCGGCGAGCCGGTCCAGCGGGGTGGCGGTGAGGTGCTCGGCGAGGAAGCCGAGGATCAGGGCGGCGCGGTCGGTGTACTCGACGGCTTCGCCCGGCGGGCGGTGCAGCTCCTCACGCAGGACGCCGTCCCTGATCGTGCGAGGGTCGGTGCCGTAGAGAGCTTTCAGGTTGGCGCGCAGCGGTACGCCGGCGGTGTGGGTGAGCAGGTGGCGGGCGGTGACCCGGCCGAGCGGGCGGCCTGCCACCTCCGGCCAGAAGCCGCCCAACGGGTCGTCCAGCGGCAGTCGCTGCTGCTCCCACAGATGGCCGACGACCGCCCACACGGTGATGATTTTCGTGAGGCTGGCGATGTCGAAGACCGTGTCGCGCCGCATCGCCGAGCCGGGGACGGCAGGGTCGGCCGGCCCGCATGCTCCCCACGCGAGCATGCCGTCGGCGTCGCCGACAGCCCACACGGCGCCGGGGAACACCGCCTCGCGCACGCCCTGCTCCAGCAGCCGGGTGATCGACTCGCGCACGTCGTCCATGGCCGTCCCTTGTGACTGACACCGGTGTGGCGCAGCCGCCTCACGCTAGCGGAGCTCCTCCCGACCGGCGTGCGTCTTCCGAGGCTTTTACCCGAGTGGCAGGGTGTGCCGCCCGGCGACCTCGCGGATCTCCTCCAGCGGGTACGGGGTCTTCCTGCTCTCGCTCTGCCGGCCGTGGTAGAAGTCGTTCAGCACGGTGGCCAGCGGGCTGTGCCGCTGCAGCAGGGTCGCGACTCCGGCGGGCAGCCCGGTCGGCGGCTTTCCCGCCGCCCACTCCCGCACCAGTGCGCGACGTCTCTGCCAGCCGACCCCGTGGAAGGTGCCGGCCAGCCAGTTCACCAGGTACGTCAGCGTGAAGGTGCGGTCGTAGGTGAGGTGCCGGCGGTAGAAGGCCTGCTCCTCCTCCGACAGGTCGAAATCGGTCGACACGGCCTGCCCGAAATCCGTCAGGTAGAAGCGGCGCCCGTCGGTCAGGACATTCTCGAAGTGCGCGTCGAAGTGCAGGAGACCGCCCGCGTTCATGAAGGACACGGCCTCACGCAGTCCCTCGTCCGCCAGGGAGCAGGCGCGGTCGGCGTCGCCCGCGCGCACCCGCTCCTCCAGCCACTCGCGCAGGTTGCAGGGGAAGTGCTCCAGGAAGAGCGTCACGCTCGCCGGCGCCTCCGCCAGCGCTTCGAGGCGGCGGCGCACGCCGGGCGCGCCCTCCCAGAAGGTGACCGCCCGATCGATGTCGGCCAGGTCGCCGTACAGCCGAAGAGGGGCGGCGTTGGGCAGGACCCGCCAGTGGTACAGCAGCGGGAAGCCAGGGAACCGGCCGGTCAGCACCCACTCGGTGGTCATCGTGTGCGCGGCCAGCTCGCGCCAGGCGCCGAAGCCGGGGGAGCCGATGCCGTACTGGCAGAAGGGCGGCAGGTCGAAGAGGTTGGCCGTCGAGTGCGGGTGGCGCAGTTCGAGATCGGTGAGGGGCACCCGTTTGACGAAGACCGAGGTGCCGCCGACCTCGAGCCGCGCGGACGCCCCGCCGATGCCGGTGCCGAGGGGGACGGCCTCGCGCTCCAGCAGGTGGGCCAGTTGCCGGTCGTCGTAACGGGCCAGGGCCCTGGAGACGTCACGGTGGGCGGTCGATCGCGGGTCCGTCATCGTGATCACTTCACTGACTGCGGCGAGGTGGACAGGTCGCGGACGACGCTCATGTCGTCGAAAGGGATCTTGCGGGCGCCGATGAGCTGGTACGGCTCGGCGCCCTTGCCTGCGATCAGGACGACGTCGCCGGGCGAGGCGATCCGCAGCGCGCGAGCGATCGCCTGCCGGCGGTCGGTGATGCGCTCCACGGCCGCGTCCGTCGCCTGCACGCCGGGCAGGATCTCATCGATGATCGCCTCCGGGTCCTCGGTGCGGGGATTGTCGCTGGTGACGATGACGACGTCGGAGTACGTCCCGGCGATCTCACCCATCGGGGCGCGCTTGCCGGGGTCGCGGTCGCCGCCGCAGCCGAAGACCGTGATGACCCGGTTGTCGGCCCACTCGTGGATCGTGGCGAGCATCTTGTCCAGGGAGTCGGGAGAGTGCGCGTAGTCGACGATCACCGCCACCCCGGCCGGGGTGGTGTACGTCTGGACGCGTCCGGGGATGGGAGGCAGCGCCTCCACGGCATCGAGGAGCGCGTCCGGGTCGTGGCCCAGCGCGTGGCCGGTGGCGAGCGCGGCCAGCGCGTTGGAGACGGCGAACCGGCCGGGAACCGGCACCCGCGCCGGGCGGCGGCGGCCGTCGTGGTGCAGCACGAACGCGGTGCCGGTGGCGTCCACGCGCAGGTCCGTCGCACGGAAGCGCGCGCCGGCGTCGTCCAGTGCGTACGTGGTCACCGCGCCCGGCATCAGGGAGGCGATGTCGGCACTGACGGGGTCGTCGGCGTTGGCCACCGCCTGCCGGCACAGCCCGCCGAACAGCAGGAGCTTGGCCTGCTTGTACGCCTCCATGCTGCCGTGGTCGTCCAGGTGGTCGGGGGTGAGGTTGGTGAACACGCCGACGTCGATGTCCGTGGCGTCCAGTCGGCGCTGGGTGAGCGCCATCGACGACGCCTCCATCACCACCGTGCCGGCCCCGCGATCCCGCATCGTGCGCAGGATCTGCTGCAGCTCTATCGCCTGCGGCGTGGTCCGGTCGTACGGGATCGGCTCGTCGCCGACGCGGCACCCCTCGGTGCCGATCACGCCGACCCGCGCACCCGCGCGCAGTGCCGCCTCGGTCATGTAGGACACGGACGTCTTGCCGTTCGTGCCCGTGATCGCCACCACGCGCATCTCCCGTGAGGGCTCGCCGAAACAGCGGGCGGCCACGAACGCGGCCGCCGCACGCGTGTCGGCCACCTGGACCACGCACACATGCGGCGGCACGGGAAAGTCGAGCGGACGCTCCACGAGCACCGCGGTGGCGCCCCGCGCGACGGCGTCGGCCACGAAATGGTGCCCGTCGGTGCGGCTGCCGCGCATGGCGACGTACAGATCTCCGGCGGTCGTGCGCCGCGAGTCGCAGGTGAGGCCGGCACCGACCTCGGCCAGGTCGGGATCGCCGTGAAGGGGCCGGTGTTCGTACCCTTCCAGCAGGTCACGCAGCATCATGCTTGCTCCCTCAGCGCAGGACGGCCGTCAGCAGGTCGGCGCCCAGCGCCGTCAGATCGGGCAGATTGACGCTGTAGCGGACGTACCGACCGTGCCGCCGGGCCGTGAGCAGGCCCGCGCGGCGCAGGACGGCCAGGTGGCGGGAAACCTCCGGGGGAGACAGTTCCCACGCGTGGGCCAGCTCACCGGTGGTGTGCGGGCCGCGGGCCAGGGTGCGCAGCAGCCGCAGCCGTACCGGATGCGCGAGTGCCTCCAGCCGGAGGGTGACCGTCTCCAGCGACACCGGCTGCGACGGACCTGCCACGGGGTACTGGACCACCGGCTGCCACCCGGGCGCGTGGATCACCACCAGGTGCGGGCGGCCATAGACGCTGGGCAGGAAGGTGACCCCGGTGGCGGCGGTCGCCGTGTCCTGCAGTTTGTCCACGAAGACGCTGTCGCCGTCAGGAGCCGGCGTGATCGCGCCGGAGACCGACGCGAGCGCCGCCGCGACGCCCTGGCGCTGCAGCAGGTCGTTCTTCAGGCGCAGGTCGGTGGCGAGTTGCACGGCGGCACCCGTCCAGGCGGTGTCGAAGAAGGCCTCGGCGCACTGTTCGAGCGTGTGACGCACCCGCGCCCGCACCGCGGCCGGGTCGGCGAGCAGCCGTTCCGCGAAGGCCTGCTGAAGCGCGCCGCGAGCCTGGGCCAGGTCCAGGGCCCGCTGGCGCGCCGTCGTGTCGGTGAGCGGCGACGGCCCGCCGAAGTGGACCCGGTTGCTGCCGCACGTGGTGGTGAGCGCGGCGGCCACGTACGTCTCGTCGTCGATGCGGTCGACGTCGTCCAGTTCTTCGGCGAGGGTCGGCCGCGGACGCGCCGGCACCAGGAAGTCGGCGCGTGAGGAACGCCAGAGGAACTCCGCCTCCCTGAGCCGCTCGGCCAGCTCGGGCCGCAGCCCTGCCCACACGTCGCCGGCCCAGCCGGCGAGCTGCGGGTGATGCCCGGGTTCGGCCAGCACGTGCAGCATCGCGGTCAGCTCGGCCAGCGGGGAGACGGCGAACCGCACCCGGCCGGACGGCGGGCCACTGAGGTCGATCCGCAACGTCATCCCCTCATCATCGCTGGTCGGACGGACGAAGGCCGCGTCGATTGACGGTCTGCGTCAATCGACGCGGCCGGCCCGGCGGCCGCGACGCACTGTTGACGCCATGGTGAGCACGAGCAGGATCCGCGCCCTCGGAGGCCCCCGTTACGCCGTCGCTCTGGCCGTCGACGCGCTCGGCACCGGCCTGTTGCGGCCCTTCCTGCTGCTGTACGGGGTGATGGTGCTGGAGCTGTCCGCGCCGGTCACCGGCATCGCCATGACGGTCGGCGTCGTCATGGGTCTGGTGTGCATGCCCGCGGTCGGCCGATGGCTGGACCGGGGCGCACGCAGCACGGTCGTGGCGGCGTCGATGCTGGTGCGGGTGGTCGGCGTGGCGCTGCTGCTCGCCACTCCGGCGGGGAACGTCTGGTCGTTCGCGTCGGCGGCGCTCTTTCTCGGCATCGGCAACCAGGCCTGGCCGGCCGCGCACGCGGCCCTCGTGGCGACGGTCGCCCACGGCCGTGAACGCGACGCGGCCCTCGCGGCGGCCCGCGCGCTGCGTAACGCCGGGCTGGGCGCGGGCGCGCTGCTCGCCACCGCGTGCCTGGCGGGTGGCGCCGGCGCTGTGCTGGCGACGGCGGCGGCCACCGGGATCGCCTATCTCCTCGCGGCGGCCCTGGCGTGGTCGGTCCACGTGCGCGCCGATCCGGCGGCTGCCGCGATCAAGGGTCCCGCGCCCCGGATGCGGGCGCTGCTGGCCGCCAACGTGATCTACGTCTTCTGTCTCAACGTTCCCGAGATCGCGATCCCGCTGGTCCTGGTGACGCAGCTGCACGCCTCGCCGGTGTGGTCGGCGGCCGTCTTCGTGGCCAACACGGTGCTGGTGGTCAGCCTGCAGGTTCCGGTCACCGTCCTGATGTCGCGTTTCTGCCGGCGAACGGTGCTGGCGCTCGCCGGCGTGGTCCTCGCCGCGTCCTACCTCGGCTTCCTCGCGGCCGCCTCGCTCGGGCACGGATGGGGCGCCCCGGCCGTCGCCATGGTGTCCGTGGTGTGCACCGTCGGCGAGATCCTCTACGCCGGCAGCGCCACCGCGCTCGTCACCGTCCTGGCCCCGGCCCACCTTCTGGGACGCGCCCTGGCCCGCTTCCAGCTCTCCACGGGCTTCGGGCTCGCCGTCTCCCCGGCGGTGATCACCGCTCTCGCCTCGCACGGCTCGGCCGCCCTGTGGGGCGGCCTCGCCGGTGCGACCCTCCTGTCCTCCGCTTCTCTCACCTGGGCTGGTGGAGGAGCTCCACGCCGAGAGGGGTGAGGGTGTGCCGGACGGTGTTGCCGTACCGTTCGCTGGCCACGAGCCCGGCCGCGCGCAGGAGCGAGGCGTGCTCGCTCGCCGAGGCCACCGAGATGTCCAGGACGCGGGCGATCTCTCCCGTCGTACGGACGCTCTCGCTCAGGGTTCGCAGCACCAGGGCGCGGGTGCGGCCGAACAGCCGCCGCAGCACCTCCTCGGTCGGCCCGCTTCCCGCGGCCGCCCGGGCCAGGAACGACGCCGGCTGGTGGGCGACCGGGTAGAGCAGCACCGGAGGCAGCGAGGGGTCGTGGAAGGTGACCGGGTTGACCGCGCAGAAGAACGCGGGGACGAGCATCAGCCCGCGGCCCCTCAGTTCGAGGTCCTGTTCCATGCCGTAGGCGAGCTCCACGGTGGTGCGAGGCGCGCTGCGGACCGACGGCCGGTCCTTCAGGCGCAGGATCAGTGACGCCGTCCCGTCTCTCGCCGCCGCGGCGCCGCGCTCGGCGACCTGCGAGATGTACCTCCAGTACGGCCGCAGCGCCACGTCGAAGTAGCCGCGCATGGACCGGCCCAGCGCGCGTACGGCCGCGCTTTCCTTCCTGGCCAGCGCCCGTGTCCAGGTGGGGCGCGGGCCGTCGCCGAAGCGCAGGTCGAGTTGCTCGGCGATGCGTCCGCGAGGGGTGTTGAGGACGGCGTCGATGCCGTCCGTGGGGTCCTCGCCGCCGAGGCAGGGGCTGAGGAAGTCGGGTGAGTAGCCCTGTGCGGGGACGAGGTCCAGCAGGATCCGGCTCTCGCGCGGCATCCGGTGCAGCACCCGTTGCCGCCACTGGCCGAAGACCGTCTCGTCGGACGCCTCTCCCAGCATGTACAGGCTGAGAAGCATCTCCCACATGGGGTCAGGTCGGGAGACGATTCTCAGCCGCTCCCAATCTTGCGATGAAAAGTGGACGCGCAGCATCTCGCATTCCGTGTCGAACCGCCCAGGAGCACCGGTGTGTGAGCTACAGCGGCGGGCTCCGCGACGCGCCACCGGCAACCGGGCCGTGCCCGACGGCCGCCGTCACCGGGGTCGACGGCTCAAGGTCGTGCGGCGACATCGGATCGGACTTCGGCATGTCATGTGTCCTGACTCACCGAGTCAGTATGACCGAGGCGTGGCCCAGATGTCGATCTTCATGTCTCGCCTCCGTTTTTCGGTCAGCGTCGAAACACCGGCCGATCTCCTTTCCGGTCTCCGGAGCCCGGCCTACGGTGCCGGAAGTGGATCTCGAAGGAGACCTGCGAAGGAAAGGCAGAGGGACAATGCGCATCTCGAAGAGGATCACTGCCGCCCTGGTCACGGCCGGCGCGATGACCGTGGCCGGTCTGGCGACCGCCGCCCCCGCCTCCGCGGCCGCGTACGGCGGGCAGTGCGGCAGCGGCTACGGCGTCGTCAACCACGCGACCATCAGCGGCAAGGGCACCGTCTACCTGACCTACAACAACTCCAACGGCTACAACTGCGTGGTGACGATCCGCGACAAGGCCGGCTCGGCCGTCCCCATGTTCGCGGGCATCGCCCGATCCGACGACTCGGCCTGGGCGGCCGTGGACGAGGGCAACTACACCACCTACGCCGGGCCGGTCTACCGGTACGCCAAGGGCACGTGTGTGACCTGGGGCGGGGCCATCAGCGGCAGCTACGCCGGCGACGAGGACACCAACTGCGACAGCTGAGGGGGAACTCCGTGAAGAGGCTGTTGACCAAGACCGCCCTGATGGGCGCGACCGCCGCGCTCGCCGTCACCGGAACGCTCGCCACCGCCGCCCCGGCCTCCGCCGCCTCCTACGGCGGGCAGTGCGGCAGCGGCTACGGCGTCGTCAACCACATCGACCTGCCCAGCAACCGGGGCACGGTGTACCTCACCTACAGCTCCGCGACCGGCAGGAACTGCGTGGTCACCGTACGGACGACGGCCGGCACCGCCACGCTGGTGGAGGCGTACCTGCGGCGGTCCTCCAGCAGCACCTGGACCAAGGACAGCGGCAACTACACCAGCTACGCGGGCCCGATCTACGTGTCGGCGCCTGGTGAGTGCGTCGACTGGGGCGGCACCATCGGCACCGCCACCCTGTACCGGTACGACACCAACTGCGGCTGACCCCGACGAAGGAGCTTTGCATGACGCCTTTCAAGAAGACCGCGGTGGGCGCCGCGTTCGCCGTCACCGCGCTGGCCGGGGCGCTGGTCACCGCGTCGCCCGCGTCGGCCGCCACCTACGGGAACGAGTGCGGATCCGGCTACGCCGTCGTCAACTCCGCCCCGATCGGCAGCACGGGCACGGTGTACCTCACCTACAGCTCCGCGACCGGCAGGAACTGCGTGGTGGCCAAGCGGAATTCGGCCGGTTCGGCGGTGCTGGTCGAGGCCGGGCTCTCGATCTACCCGGCGGGCACCCACTGGGCCGCCTACGACGGCGGCTACTACACCAGTTACGCGGGCCCGATCTACCTGTCCGCGGCGGGCAAGTGCGTGGACTGGATGGGCCGGATCAGCGGCACGGAGGGCGGCAAGCGCAAGACCAACTGCGGCTGACCGTCTGAGGGCACGAGGCTGTCGGTCGTGTGACCGGCAGCCTCTTCTTTTCACCCCGTACGGACGCCGGTGGCGCTCACCGGACTCCCCTTCGGCTTGCCGCGCAGGGACGTTGCGCAGGTGGGCTCACGTCCGGCTGCTCGGCGTCGCTCGTGCGGCTTCGCCGATCACCTCGACCGCCGCGTGGGCGAGGTCGTCGGCGACAGGGCAGCCGGGCGTGTCGCCCCAGGATCGCTCGGTGGCCGGACAGGAACAGGACAACCCGGCCGGAGTCGCTGAGGCGCCGCTGGAGTTCCTCGCCTTCGGCGTAGGTGTGCGGGTAGCCCTCGTCCAGCCGCGGCGTGATGACGAAGTGCTGCAGGTGGACCTGCGGACGCGGGCCTGGGTCGAGCAGCGAAGAGTCGAACCGCTCCCGTTCGGTCAGCGTGCGACGAGGCACGTTGCCGGTCGACTCGCGATCCCAGAAGCTGACGAACCGTAGCTCCCCGACGTCACGGACGAACGGCCCGGAACCCAGTTCCTCGGCGTGGACGCGGTAGCTGTCGTGATTGCCGGGGACAGCGATCCAGGCGATGCCGCAGTCGTCCAGCATCCGCCGTACGAGGCGGTGGTCCGCCCGTACGCGCTGCCAGGCCCGCGTGTCGCGGGCGGCGTCAGGTTCGGGATCGAACAGGTATCCCGGAACGTCCACCAGGTCACCGGTGATCACGATGGCGTCGGCGCCACGCCGGCGGGCGTCGTCGAGCGCGGCTGCCAGCAGTTCGGGAGCCGTACGACCGCGCCGGACGGGCAGCGCGGGGTGTCCAGAGATATGGCTTCGGAGGTGAATGTCGGTGATGTGGGCGATGCGCACGGCTGCACGTGGCCAAGCTGGCCGCCCTTCCGGAGCCGCCCTCCCTGATCGACCTGCGCAAGCGGGTCCTCGCGATGCTGCCACGGGTGGACCTGCCCGAGCTGCTGCTGGAGGTGATGGGCCGCGCTTCGGAGTTCGAGGCCGCGTTCACCTCGGTGGCCGGCAAGGTGAGCAAGCTCGCCGACTTCCACGTCTCGGTCGCGGCCTGCCTGACGGCCCAAGCGCTGAACATCGGGTACGCGCCGGTGGTCAAGGCGGGCACGCCGGCATTGGAACGCGGCCGGTTATCGCACGTGGTGCAGAACTACCTGTCAGCGGAGACCTACACTCTGGCCAACGCTCCGCTCATTGATGAGCAGGGCAAGATCGGTTTCGCCCAGGCACTCGGCGGTGGGCTGGTCGCGGCGATCGATGGAATGCGGTTCGTGGTCCCGGTGCCCTCGATCTACACCCGCCCGAACAAGAAGTTCTTCGGCCGGTCGCGCGGTGTCACGTGGCTCAACATGATCAATGACCGTGGGGTGGGGCTTGGGGCGAAGGTCGTCACCGGGACGGTGCGTGACTCGCTCCACATGATCGATGTGGCGTTCCGGCGAGACGGCGGACCGCGCCCTGAGGTTCTGGTGACCGACACTGGATCTTACAGCGACGTCGTGTTCGGCCTGGTCCACCTGCTGGGCATGCAGTACCGGCCCGCGCTGGCCGATATCCCCGATCAGAAGGGCTGGCGTATCCAGAACGCCGACTATGGCAGCCTGTCCCGGTTCACACGCGGGAAGATCGACCTGGAAAAGATCAAGCGACATTGGAGCGACATCCTGCGAGTCGTGGTGTCGATCTACACCGGTGAGATCCGCGCCTACGACGTGATGCGCATGATCCAGCGGGACGCAACCCGACCCCGCTCGGGGAGGCGATCGCCCACTACGAACGGATCTTGAAGACCCTCCATATCCTCACCTACGCCATCCTCACCTACGCCGTCGAGGAGCCCTACCGGCGCGACATCAAGGGCGTACGCAACCTGCAAGAATCCCGCCATGCACTGGCGGGGAAGATCTTCCACGGCAGGAAGGGCGAGATCTACCAGCGCTACTACAAGGGCATGGAAGACCAGCTCGGCGCGCTCGGCCTGGTGCTCAACTGCGTCACGCTGTGGAACACCTTCTATATGGACCGGGCGCTCGATCAGCTCAAAGCCGAGGGCTATCCGCTGGCCGAGGAAGACGTCGCGCGGCTGTCGCCCTTCGTCCGCCAGCACATCCACGTGATCGGCACCTACTTCTTCGCCCAGCCCGACCTCGGCCCCGCTGGGGTCCGGCAGCTCCGCAACCCCGATGAGCCGGATTGGGAAGAAGACATTCTCTAGCCCGTCCAAAACCTGGCAATATCCGCAGGATGGAAGATCCCACCGCTCGGACCACCGCCACGTATGACCGCATCGCCCCCGTCTTCGCCTCCCGCTCCGAGAACCCCGACGCCGCGTTCCGCGCCTTTCGAGCGCGCTTCGCTGCCGCGCTGCCCGCCGGAGGACGCGTCGCCGACCTAGGATGCGGCCCGGGAAGGGACGCGGCCTGGTTCCGAGAGCAGGGGCTCTCCCCGGTAGGAGTGGACCGCTCAGCCGCCATGGCCGCATTGGCCGCCGACCGCGGCGTTCCCGTGGCTCTGGGCGATCTGCGCCGCCCCCCACTGGCTCCCGGCTCGTTGGCGGGGTTGTGGTCGGTCGCGGCCCTCCTGCACGTACCGGCCGCCGAGACCGTCCCCACGCTGCGCGCCTGGCACGCAGCCCTGCGCCCTGGGGGCGTGCTCGGGCTGAGCACTTCGACCGGCGACGGCGAGGTCTGGGAGCCGGTCCCGCACGACGAAGGGCTTCTGCGCTGGTTCGTACACCGCAAACCGCGCACGCTGCTCGCGGTCCTCGCCGAGATCGGCTTCGAGGTACGCGAGCACACCGAGAGTGCCACCCACCGCACGTGGCTCAGCGTGCTCGCGATCCGCCGCGAGGTTTGAACCACCCGCGTGCCGCTGCCCGCGCTCACTATGACAGTGCGAATCGGCAAGGGCGTCAGCGTGCGCACCACGCTGCTCGACGACCGCGACTACGTCACCGACTACGTCACCCTGCTCAAGCTCCACCTGGCCCGCGCCGGGCTACACCGCCGGGCCGCTGTTCCCCGCCGCCCACCGCGCCTGCGCGCACCCAGCGCATCAATGCTCCCCACGGCGATCCGGCCAGAAGGGTTGGAGCAGATTCCGCTCTCTTCACAGGCCCGGCATCATGATCGGGTGGACAGACTCTTAGTGCTGGTGAACGGCCTACCTGGGTCCGGAAAATCGACCTTGGGCAGAGCCCTGGCCGCGCAATTGGGCGCGCGACTGCTGTCGAAGGACTCCGTGAAGGAGGCGTTGGAGACGTGCGTGGACGACGTCGCGTCCATCCCGGGGTTCGGCGGCATCGCCATGGAAACGGTATGGGCACTGGCGCGTGCTATCCCGGGAAGCGTGGTAGTCGACTCGTGGTGGTTTCGGCCGCGTGACCTGCTGCACGCGAAGGCCGGGATCGAGAGCACGCGAGCCGACCGGGTCGTGGAAGTCTGGTGCGATGTGCCCGCCGAGGTCGCCAGGGAACGTTACGCGAGTCGACGGCGAAGCACCCTATACCAGGACGAGCGGCGCCTGGCTGACGATTGGCAGACGTGGGCGGCGAAGGCTGAGCCGCTGGGCCTCATACCCACCGTCATGGTCGACACAAGCCGGCCCGTTGATTGTGTCTGGTTAGCAGCGCAGATCAACCATCACACGACGCGGCCGGACCCCATCGGTAAGGGTCTCATCTCGGAGCCCAACTACTCCGATTAAGCATCACTAGTTTAGAAACAGGCTGTCCAGCGACATCGCCCTTAAGCGGAAACGATCGCTGTCGCAGCAGACCGGCAAGCGCTGTCACATGTCGTCGACAGAACCACCGATGCGTGGTGCATGCCCGAGAGGTCTTCCGCCGGGCGAGTCTCCGGCTAATCATGATCGCGGCCATGGCAGCGCGATGAGAGCCTGATCCACAACGTCAATCCGAAACCCCATGGGGGCATAATCGGTCGATTGCGCCCCCACGGGGTCCCAGTAGCAATGAAGAAATTTCCAACGAAGTAGCACCTGACCTGCGCTAACGGCGCATCATCCGACTGAGGTCTCAGTTCGATCACGGTAGAGATGACCGCGAGGTCGGCGCTTGGAACGGCAAGGCGATCGTCAGTGCAAGGCACAGCGTCGATCGAGCAGGGCGAAACTCTCGGCAGTTCGTGAAACGCTGCTGTGATGTCGGGATTCACGCGCGACACCAAGCGCTACGGCGACAGGCTCGTGTACGAGGCGCTCGGCTCGAAGTGGCGCCGCTACCACGACACCCATTGCAGGTGCGGCCTGAACTGGGTCACCGAGCACGCCGAACCGGCCGGATTCACTGTGGTGCGCTCCGACACCGGTTGGGTTGCCCTGATCGGCCCGGGCCAGACCGAGGACGTCGACGAATCCGCGCTGACCACCGATGCTCTCTGGGAGGCCGTCACCGGTAAACCCGGCCTGGGCTGGCCGGAGTCGGTGAGGGTCATCGACCGGGGGGAGGCTAGCTCAGCGATTCCTCAAAGACCGGTACCCTCCGCCGCTGCCAAGCAGCGCGAACGTCGTCCCGCAGCGGAGCCCTGGCCGGCCACCGACAAGCAGGTGAAGTACCTCACCACGCTGGTCGGCAAGGTCGGGCGCGAGCGGTTCGACACCGCATTCAACGTGGTGGTTCACGGTACTGAGATCGCGCCGCGCGGAGCCGACGAACGGACCGGCCAGGCGCTGCGACGCCTGACGAGAGCTGCTGCCCGCAAGCTGATCACTGCTTTGGTCGGCCCCTGACTCGGCACTTCTCACGTTCCTGTTTCCGCCGTGTTCTGTTGGTCGTGGTCGCGCAGCATGCGCATCACGGTGGCGGGTGAGGGGCGCCGGCCCTTCTTCTTGCCCTGGGTGATGACGAGGCGGGTGGCGATCTCGCGAAGGCTCAGTTCCTGATCGCGCAGGTGCAGGGCCATGGAGAGCATGGCGGGATCAGTGACGGTGGCGCCGCCGATGGCCTTGCCGTTCTTGCGGGCGGATTCGTGGCCTTCCAGGGTGCGGTCGCGGATGTACTCGCGTTCCATCCCCGACAGTGCGGCCAGCACGGTGAACACCACGCCGGACGGGTCGTGGCTGCCTTGCAGTTCGCCGGTGAGGAACTCCAGGCCGACGCCCACGGCGCGCAGTTGTTCGGCGAGCTCGGCCAGAGCCAGGCCGCGGCCGAGCCGCTTGTGCTCGTGGACGACCAGGGTGACCGCGACGCCGGAGGCGCACATCTCCCGGGCCAGGGTGACGGCCCGCTCGAGTTCGGGGCGCCGCGTGGCGCGGGTGGAGATCTTCTCGGAGAAGACCCGGGTGACTCCGGCGGCCTTGAGGGAGTCGAGTTGGATCTGCAGCGACTGGCGCACCGTTGAGGCGCGGGCGTAGCCGATCTTGGCGTGTCCGGACGTTCGGGTGCCGGCGGCGGGGCGGGGTAGTTCCACCCATGCGGTGCCGGGTTTGCGCAGCGGCGGGGTCGGTACGTTGAGCACCTTGGCCAGGGACGGCACGAGTCGGAACCTGGCGGTGTGGTACAGGGCGGCCACCTTGCCCCGGCCGGTGCGGCAGGGCGATCCGGCCGGGGCGGCGCAGGAGGACATCGGGCAGTCGAAGGCTTCCACGCGAGAAAAGTCGTCGCCGCTCACCCCGCGATCGTTTCATGAATGCGTTTCAAAGCTCCAGGGATTTGAAACGACTCATGGAACAGAATCGGGGAGGGAGCGCCCTGGACGGGCGGACGCCGAGGAGCTGTTTCATAGGTGAACGCCTATGAAACACCTCCCTGGTTTGAACCCGGCCACCGAAACGCCCCTTGTGATGTGTCCTGGACGCGGTGGATCAAGTGCCATGGCAAGGAGGGAGAGCTCCGCGGGCAGCGAGGACTCCTCCGGCTACCGGTCGCTGTGGTCTCGGTGGCCTGGGGCGGTGAAGCGGATCTCGCGTGACGCTTTGGGGGCGAGCAGGTTCAGCAGGCCGTCGCCCTCGACGGTCAACGCGTCGCGGTCGAGCGCGGACAGTGATGCGAACGGGTGCACGGTCAGCGTGGCTGTGCCATGTGTGGTGGTGAACGTCCAGGTCGCTGCGGTGAAGCCGTCGAGGAGCACCAGGCGAGGGACGGGGCCGTGCGGTTTGAAGTTCTGCCGGCGGAGGCCGTCGGTGATCACTCTGGAGCGGTCGTGGTGTGATAGCAGCAGGTTGTCGAAGTCGTACAGGAACCGGGCGGGCGCGTTGACCTGTGGATCGGGCCGGGGCGCGTCGGGCAGGTCGAACAGTTCCGCGCCGTTCTCGTCGCGGAAGGTGGCCAGGCGGGGCCGGAGCCGGTCGAGCACCTCTGTCAGCCGGGTCAGGCCGCACCAGGTCTGCACGTCGCGTACGGTCGCCGGGCCGAACGCGGCCAGGTAGCGCAGGACCATCTGGTCGATCGTCTGGTCGGTACGCAGCGGCGCGCCTGCCCACGACTCCAGCGGCGCGTGGACGGTCCGGCCGGTCGCGCCCCACACGCCGCGTGGCGGGGTCTGGACGACCGGCAGGAGGTTGCGCACCGCGTAGGCGAGGCTGGCCGGGCTGCGGTCCGGCCAGCGCTGGGCCAGCTGCCGGCCGAGCTCGCCCGGGGTGCGGGGCTTCTCGTCGAGCAGCTCCCGGCCTGCGGCGGCCACCTTGCCGGTGTCCAGGTCGCGCATCGCCCGGCCATGGGTGTGGTTGGTGAACAGATCACGGGCCAGTACCGGTTGCAGGAGCGGGCGCAGTGTGAGCGCGTCGGCCGTGCTGACAAGATGGATGGTCGAGCGCATGAGGGCGATCCGCACCGCCTGCCGTTGGGTGAGCAGCGCCGCGACCTTCTCGGGCCGGCCCTCGGTGAGCCTGCTCCACAGTCCCACGTACCAGGTGTTTGGGGTCTGCGCCTGCAGGCCCACCAGGTGTTCGATGGCCTGCAGCGGGGTGAGGTCGGCACGGCGCAGGAGTAGCTGCCGGTCGAGGGTGGCGCGGTTGAGGGCGCGGCGGGTGAGGGTCTGCACGGTGGCACTCCGGAAAGTTGAGATCGCGGGTACGTGCGGCGGGTGTCCGCCGCACGTACCGCTCGGCACGGTTCAGCGCAGTTGGCGGAAGAAGCCGCGGATGTCGTCGATCAGCAGGTCGGGCGCGTCGTGGGCGGCGAAGTGGCTGCCCGTGTCGTAGACGTTCCAGGACAGGATGTTCTTGTGGTCGCGCTCGGCGAACGGGCGGATCGACTGGAAGTCCCAGGCGAAGTTCGCCAGCCCGAGCGGCACGGTGGTGGGTTCGGTCGGTTTGCCGGTGGCGTGGAAGTCCTCGTAGTAGAGGCGCGCGGATGACGCGGCGGTGTTGGTGAGCCAGTAGATCATCGTGTTGGTCAGTACGTAGTCCGGGTCGAGGTTCGGGCCGAGCAGTTGCGCGTTCCAGCCCAGCTGTCCCACCGGCGAGTCGGCCAGCGCGTGGGCCAGGGTCTGCGGTGCGGTGGACTGCAGCTTGTCGTATGCGCCGCCGTTCTCCAGCCACCACTGCAGGAACTGGACCTTCTTCCGGTCCTCCTCGGACAGGCCGGCCAGCTCGGCCGGGTCGCCGGAGGGGAAGGAGAAGACCTGGGTGACGTGCACACCGATGACGTGCCCGGGATCGTGGCGGCCCACTTCGGGCGAGATGAGCGAGCCGCCGTCGTTGCCGTGCGCGCCGTAGCGCTCGTAGCCGAGCCGGCGCATCAGCTCGGCCCACGCCCTGGCGACCCGGTAGCGGTTCCAGCCCGGCTCGGTGGTGGGGCCGGAGAAGCCGAAACCGGGCACCGACGGGATCACCAGGTGGAAGGCGTCGGCCGGGTCGCCGCCGTGGGTTCGCGGATCGCTCAGCGGGCCGATGACATCCAGGTACTCCACGATCGTGGTCGGCCAGCCGTGCGTGAGCAGCAGCGGCGTGGCGTCCGGCTCGGGTGAGCGGACGTGCAGGAAATGCACGTTCTGGCCGTCGATGTCCGTGGTGTACTGCGGGTAGGCGTTGAGCTTCGCCTCCCACGCGCGCCAGTCGTACCCGTCGCGCCACCGCTGGACGAGGCCCTGCAGGTACTGCAGCGAGACGCCGTAGTCGGTATCGGCGTCGGGCAACTCGTCGGCCCAGCGGATTCGGGCCAGGCGCTCGGTCAGGTCGTCCAGGTCGGCCTGCGGGATGTCGATGCGGAATTCGCGGATCAAGTCGCGGGTCTCAGTCATGTCGTAGACTCTGCCGAGCCATTAGGAAGACTTTCTTCCTAATGGTCTGAGATCCTGAAAAGGTGTTGGAAACCTCCGCCCGCCTCCTGCGGCTGCTCTCCCTCCTGCAAACCCCGCGCGACTGGACCGGCGCCGAACTCGCCGAGCGCCTCGGAGTGAGCGGGCGGACCGTGCGCACCGACGTAGAGCGCCTGCGCGGCCTCGGCTACCCGGTGCAGGCCACGCGCGGCGCCGCCGGCGGCTACCGGCTCGGTGCCGGCGCCGCGATGCCGCCGCTGCTGCTGGACGACGAGGAAGCGGTCGCCATCACGGTCGGCCTGCGGACCGCCACCGGCGGCGCCATCGCGGGGATCGAGGAGGCGTCCCTGCGGGCGCTGGCGAAGCTGGAGCAGGTGCTGCCGTCCCGGCTGCGCCGCCGGGTCAACACCCTGCAGACCTACACGGTGCCCGTGCCCCGCGACGACGCGACTCCCAGCGTCGACCCGTCGCTCCTGACCACCCTGACCGCGGTCTGCCGCGACCGGGAACGGCTCCGGTTCGACTACCACGACCATTCCGGCGCGGCCACGGTGCGTACCGTCGAGCCGTACCGGCTGGTCAACTGGGGCCGCCGCTGGTATCTGCTGGCGTGGGACCTCCAGCGCGGCGACTGGCGTACCTTCCGCGTCGACCGGATCCGACCCCGCACCCCGACCGGCCCCCGCTTCACCCCGCGCGACCTGCCCGACGACGACGTCGCCGCCTACGTGTCACGCCGGGTGTCCGCCGCCGCCTGGCGCTACCAGGCGCACGTCACCGTGCACGCGCCGGCCGAAGTCGTCGCCGAACGGATCAGCCCGGCGGTCGGAACGGTCGAACGCCTCGACGAACACACCTGCGTCCTGCACACCGGCGCGGACACGGTCGAGACCCTCGCTGTCTACCTGAGCCTGCTCGGCGCGGACTTCGACGTCGCCGGGCCGCCGGAACTCCTCACCCACCTGCGCCGCCTCGCCGACCGGTACGCACGGTCGACCACCTCGTCTGCACCCGGTGGTCCAAGCGGGTGAGCGCCCGCCGCCCGCATGACCACAACACTGCCGGCCTCCCTGACCGCCCCAGAGCCATCGGAGACACCGGAGACACCGGTCACGAGTAAACGGGCGCGGCTGATCGCCGGACCAAGCCGGACCGGCCTGCCGCCGAATGGTGGGCAGCCCCGTTCGGTCACGCAGCTGGTCACAGTCCTCACGGGGAGGACCGCGACCAGCAATGACGCGGCTGACCTAGCCGAGGTGCTCGCTGGAGGACTCCACCGTCTGCTTGAAGATGTTCAGGCCGTGGCCCATTCCGGCGCCCATCGGGATGGTGAGGTCGTCCGGTTGCACGTCGTGGATCCATACGAACCGGCTGCGGCCGTCGCCGTGCGGGATGACTTGCATCGAGGCGTTGTCGTGTTCCGGCTGCATGGTGCCGCCGATGACCGAGAAGACGAGCCGGCGCAGCTCATCGTCGAGCGCGATGAGCCGCTCCCGCACCACGGTTCCGTCGGCGAACGTGACGACCCTGACGTCCGGTTCGTCGAGCCGGCTGTCGGTGACGAAGCCCGGCGCCATCCGGACGGGGCCGTCGGTGAAGTCACTGATGATCGCCCACACGGCCGCGGGGTCGGCATCGATGATGATCTCTTTGTGCACGGAGGCCATATCTGTCTCTTCTGTAGTGGTGGTGGGATACCGGCGTCGCGCGGTGGCGAGTTCGTCTATGCGGCGACGACGCAGAACTGGTTGCCCTCGGGGTCGGCCAGCACGACCCAGCCGTCGAAGCGCCGCACTTCACTCGCGCCAAGGGCCCGAATCCGACCGACCTCGCCTGCCAGGTCATCAGTGGACAGGTCCAGGTGCAGCCGGTTCTTGCCCTCCCGGCCCTCGGGCACGGCCTGCAGGGACAGGCCCACGCCGCTCTTGTTCGCGTCCTCCAGGTAGGTGGCGCCTTCGTCCGAGGACGCGACCTGGTACCCGGTAACCGCCTGCCAGAAGGCGGTGCTGCCGGCCAGGTCGTTCGTGTCGATGCAGATGTTGCCGATGCTGATGCTCACCAGCGACCCCTTCTGATCTAACTGACGTACCAATTACGTCGGTTAAGTAACCTACCATCGCCGATAGCCGGATAGGCTGCGAGACGTGATGGATGAGCGTGCCACCGAGCCCGTGCCGGACAACCTCGCAACCGGGACGGCACCGATGCCGCTGCGCGTGATCGAGGAGTTCATCAACACCCGCCGCCGCGACGGCGACGAGATCGCAACCCCGCAACAGCTGGCGACGTGGTTGCACGCCCGCGGCCTGATACCGGTCGACACGGTGGTGAACGCCGAGCAGCGCGACCAAGCCGAACGCATCCGCGAGGGACTACGCGCACTGATCGCCGAGAACAACACCGAGCCGGTCTCCAGCCCGCGCCCGGACGGCCTCAACCCCGCCGCCCGCGCCGAACTCGCCGACCTCACCCGCGACTTCCCGCTGATGCTCGACGTGACCGTTTCCCCGCCCCGACTGGTCGCCCGCGCCCGGGGGTCGGTGGAGGCGGCGCTGGCCAGGCTCCTCGCCGTCGTGGCCGAGGCTGTGCCGGAAGGCACGTGGACGCGGCTGAAGGCCTGCCGGGAGCCAAGCTGCCGATGGGCCTACTACGACCACTCCCGCAACCGGCGCCGGACCTGGTGCTCCATGGACATCTGCGGCAACCGCGCCAAAGCCCGCGCCTCTCACCACCGCAAGTCCACCGCGCCCTTGACCGCGGACCAGCCGACAAACCGATAACCCCGCGCCGTCGGCCCGCCGGCCTCGCTCCGTCCGGGCAGGTGCGAGGCTTTTGCCCCTCTTCGAGGGACTCAGGTCACGGGGTCAGCCCCAGCTCGCGCAGTTGGACGGGCCGAAGCGGCCGCCAGCCGCTGGTGTCGAGCTTGGCCAGCTCCGCCTCGACGTCAACGTTGATCACGCCGAAGAAGTTGATGTTGTCGCTGTGGCCGGGCGAGATATGGGAGAGGATCTCGTCGCTCACCTCCCGGCCCTGGGAACGCAGCTCCAGCACCGCCCGAGAATAATATTCTGTCGTCCAGGCGACCACCGAGTTGGTCAGCAGGGTCAGGCACCACGCCTGCTCGGTCTGCTGTTCCAGGTGCGGGCGAGTGATGGTGCCCTGCTGGGCGTAGTGCAGGTCGCGGCGCAGCGCGTGCAGGCTCTCGCCCTTGTTCAATTGCCGCGAGATCTTCCGCCCGAAGGCCGGGTCCGAGAGGTATTTGGCCAGGTGGACGGTCCTGCTGAGCATGCCCCACTCCTTCAGCGCGGCGGCCAGGGTGTTCTGCCGCGATGCGGCCGACCACCTTCCGACGATCAGCGAGGCGGTGGCCTGGCCGTACTTCAGCGACCCGGCCATCCGCAGCAGGTCCGGCCAGCAGCCGGCCACCAGGTCTTCATTCCAGCGCGCGCCCAGCAGCGGCCCGGCATGCGGGTAGCGCTTGGCGATCTCAGTCGGGGTGTCGTCCCGGACCAGGGTGACCCGGGTCAGATCCCGCATCCTCGGGGTGAGGGCTTTGCCGACCAGGTCGAACAACGCAAAGTTGATCAACGTGGCGCCGTGAGTATCGGTCGCATGCTCGGCGATCGGAAGGTCGGTCGCGTTGCCCAGGAAGTCGTCCAGGACATAGTGCGCCTCCCGCGCCGTCGGCACATGATCTTCGTGCCGTACGTTGACCACTGGTCGGAGACATGGGTGTAGGTGGACAGCACCTGGCCGCCGTGAATGACCATGGTCCGGCCGGTCAGCGTCTTGCCGCGGACGGGGAACCGTTGGCCGTCGGAGGAGCTCATGGTGCCGCCGCCGAACACCCTGGCCAGCTCCAGGCCGTAGTGGTGGTCGACGATGATCGTGTTGTGCGGTGGCGCTGCGGCGACGCCCGCCAGCGCCACGCCCTGTCCGCCCTGCTCGCCGCCGGCGCCCCCGCCTATGAGGACCCCGCCACCTCCAGCCGCCAGCTCTCCCTGGACCGCGCCGGATTCACCCGGTTGCTTCACGAGGCCGCCGTCGGCGACACCATCCGCATCGCCGACGCCGCCCGCCTGTTCCGCTCGGTCGCCGACATCCTCGCCCTGCGCCCGGTGCTCATCCGCCGGGGACTGCACCCTGCGCGTCGAGTCCGGCCTGCTGTCGGGGATCGACCTGGCCAGCGACGACCCCGGAACCAAGATGATGGTCTCCGTCCTGGCCGCCGTGCTGGAGTTCCAGCGCGACATGATCAGCGAGAACACCCGCGAGGGTGTCGCTGCGGCCGAGGCGGCTGGCAAGACCCTGGGCCGCCCCGCCGCCCTCGACCCGAGCACGGCGACCGCCATCGTGGCGGCCTACCGCCAGGGCACCGCAGTCAAGGCGCTGGCCCGGCAGCACCGCGTCGCCCCCAAGACCATCCGCCGCGTTCTCGACGCCGCCGGCGCCCGCTACCTGTCTGGCCCGCTCGACATGCCCCCAATCCGCCCCGGCGAGTTGGACGATGTGCTCGCCCCACAAGTGGACGTGGTCCTCGACGTGCCCGGACGACTCGCCGATCTACTGCGCATCGCCGGGGACGAGGTCGTCCGCCTGGCCCTCGTCTCAGGACGGAACATCCGCCGCGGCCCCGGCTATTCGGTCCGCATAGTGGCCCCGCTCGCACTTCACCGCGCCATGCTGGAGCAGAGTGCTGCCGCCGCCGACAGCGCTGGCCCGGCTGAGCGCAAGGCGCACCGGGTGTACACCGCCCGCGTTGCAGCCGTCGAGGCTACCCAGCCGCATATGCCGTGACCTGCGAAAACCCTTCGGCGAGACACATCCGAACGGAAAGTCACGGCAAGCCGCTCAACTCCGCTCCGCTAACGGGACTTTTCGTTCGGATGCTCGTCATGCCCCGCCTACAGGGTGACGACGGTTCCGGTGAGGCGGGCCTCCTCCGCCGCCCACGCGATCTCGTGACTGTGCAGGCTTTCGCGGGGGTCGGACAGGATGGGGGACCGGTCGTTGCGGCTGAGGGCGTCCAGGAACGCCGTGACCAGGCCCTGGTCGCCGCCGCCGTGCCCGTCCGCGGGCGGGTTCGTGTCGATGACCTCGACGTTCCCGGTCACGAAATCGGTCACGGTGAGCTTGGCGCCGTCGCCCTCAAGCGAGCCACGCGTGCCGAAGATGCGGGTCTTGCGCGGAGACATGGGGGAGAAGGCGGTCATGGTGAACGAAGCCGTCGCGCCGCCGTCGAAGTCCAGGTTGACCACCTGGTGGTCGACCACGTCGTTGTCGCACGCGTACACGCACCTGCCGTAGGGGCCATCGCGCAGCGCGCGCAGCACGCCCGCCTCCGTGACGTCCTCGCTCAGCACGGACAGCGGCCAGCGGTTCTGGCCGCCCACGAAAGGCAGGTAGATGCGCTGGGCGTCGTAGGGGCACTCGTCCGCGACGGTGCAGTCGAGACAGCGATCCGCCGCGCCCGCCGGCTGGTTCTCGGCCGTGAAGTGCTTCAGGCCCCCGAACGACGACACCCGGGTGACCCGGCGGCCCATCAGGTACGTCAGCCAGTCGAGATCGTGGCACGACTTGGCCAGCAGCATGAACGTGGCCTGATCGCTGCGACGCCAGTTGCCGCGCACGTAGGAGTGAGCGTGGTGCCACCAGCCGACAGGCTCCAGGTGGTCGATGGTCACGATCTCGCCGAGCCGCCCGCTGTCGAGCACGGCTTTGACCTCGCGGGTGTACGAGGTGTACCGCATCACGTGACAGACGGTGAACAACACCCCTGTCCGTTCGGCGGCCGCCACGATGCGCCGGCAGTCCTCCAGCCGGACGGCCATCGGCTTCTCCAGCAGGATGTGGTAGCCGAGCTCGGCCAAGCGCACCGCCGGTTCCACGTGGCCGGCGTCCAGCGTCGCGATCACCACCGCGTCGGCGAGCCGCGGCTGCTCGGCGAGCTCGCGCCAGTCGCCGAAGCCCACGGCGTCCGGGTGCTCGGCGAGCAGCGCCTCCCGGCGCCGCGGATCGGGCTCGGCCACGGCGGCGAGTCTGGCACGACCGTCCATCGTCGCGTACTTCGTGTATGTCGTCCCTCGGTCGCCCGCACCGACCAGGGCCAGATCAACCTGCCGCATGTTCCCCACCTCAATTATGAGAAGACGCGACGTAAAGCTAAGGTTGGTGCAGTCAGACCGTCAAGGGGCTTTATGAGAACTCTCGGCGATACTCACGACACCGCCCTGCTGCGCCGCCTCAACACGCGTGCCATCCTGCTCGCCCTGCGCCAGAGCGGGCCGCAGACGCTGACCCAGCTCGCGCGCGCCGCCGGCCTGTCGCGGCAGACCGCGGAGGCGGCGCTCTCCGACCTGACCGAGCGAGGGCTCGCGCGCGAGGTCGCGCCGACCGAGGGCCGGGCGGGGCGACCCGCCCGGCGCTTCACGTTCAGGGCCGAAGCGGGTCACGTCCTCGGGCTGGACGTGGGGCCGCGGCGAATCCTCGCCATGCTGGCCGACCTGAACGGCGACGTGATCGAGGAGCGGCGGCTCGACGCGGACGAGCACACGCCCGCCGCCGAACGCCTCGTGCTGGCCGAACGAGCCGCCACCGCGTGCGTGGAGGCGGCCGGGTCGGCGCGTGGAGGCCTGTGGGCGGCAGCGGCGGGCACCTCGGGTGTCGTCGACCGGTCCGGCAGGGTGTCGGTCTCCACCATCGTCCCCGGCTGGACCGGGCTCGACCTCGCCGGCCAGGTCGGGAGATGGTTCGGTTGCCCCGGGTTCGCGGCCAACGACGCGAACCTCGCGGCGGTCGCCGAGCACTGGCGGGGCAGCGCTCGCCATGTCGACGACCTGGTCTACGTGCTCGCCGGCTATCGGTCAGGACACGGCTTGCTGCTCGACGGCCGGTTGCGTACCGGCCGCACCGGCAGTGCCGGTGAGCTGGGCGGATTGCCGCTGTCCGGATGGGAGGACTCGTCCGTCGTGCTCGCGGAGGCGGGACGGGACGCGGCGGAGATCTTCGAGGCGGCGCGGGAGGGCGACGAGCAGGCACTCGCGGTCGTGGACCGGCTCGCGCACGGGATCGCGCGCGGCGCGTCGGCGCTCGTGCTCGTGGTGGACCCCGAGCTGGTCGTCGTGGGCGGCGGGTTCTCGCGCGGGGGAGAGTCGCTGCTCGCCCGGATCCGGGCTCACCTGGCCGAGATGTGCCTCAACCCTCCCGAGGTCACCCTGTCCACGTTCGGCGAGGAGAGCATCGCACTCGGCGCGGTGCGCATGGCCCTGGACCACGTCGAGAGGGAACGACTCGGCCTGTGACCGGCCACGCCATGCTCAGCGAACGGCGATCTCGGCTGTGATGGCCGGGCCCTCCTGCTGGATCCACGTCTCGGCGCGGGGGAGCCGATCCTTCGCGCCCTCGTCCCAAAAGCGCCGGAACACGGGGTCTTGTTCAGCTGCGGTGCGCATGTTGACGTGGAACCGGCCGATCATCGTGCCGGCCGCGGAGACCAGGATGCGACGCTGCCGCGGCGTCATGCCGTACGCGTCGGCAAACACCGCGACACGGTGCGGGATGTCGAGGTCGCGGAAGGCGGGCGCCCGGTCCTCGGGATGCATCAGCGGCGCCCAGTAGTAGAGGGCGTTGGCGAGGTCGTCGACCCGCGTCGTGGGCTTGGCCAGGTCGAAGTCAATGAGCGCCACGGGCAGGCCGTCACGGAAGACGACGTTGCCGGGGCAGTAGTCGCGGTGGCTCACCAGCGGCGGCTCACCGTCCGGGGTCGAGGTCCGGACCCGTGTCCCGGGGATCCCGCCCCAGACGGCGTCCTCGGGCGCGACCCAGCGCTCGGCGGCGTCGTGCAGTCGCCGGATGAGCTGCGCCAGTGCGACCAGCACCTCCTCCCTCGCCGTCTGCGGCGGGAGCGGTTCACGGGGAACGTCGCCGGGGACGAAGGACAACACCTCGCGTCCGCGCTCGTCGAGCCCGAGAGGGACGGGCGCTCCTGAGAAGCCCTCGGCGTGCAGGTGCGCCAGGTAGGCCTGGATCGTCAGGGTGAAGGGCCGGACCGGGCGGCGCACGGTGTCGCCGACCCGCACGATGCCTTGGGTGACGCCGTCACCGACCAACGGCACCTCGTCCGACTGATCGACACCACGACTCAGGTCGTTCACGAGCCCTCCACCTGTGTTGGTTTCAGCAGCGATCCGGGCGCGTCCTCGTCCCGGCTCCTGGGCCGGGACGGACGAACGGCTCTGACCGCGTCTCGCCGAGGCCTTGGTGTCCGCGGTCGAGGCCGCGCAAGATCTTCTCACGGCGCCTACCTCGAAGACGCCGCCTCAGGCTCACCGAACCCCGGATCGCGCCCGGATTCGTCGTCATCTGTTCGTATAGAAGGCGCGGACACCGGTTAGGTACTTTCCCCCACTACGGACGTCTGTCTCGCGGCTCAGCGTGCGGCCACATCGATGAATGACAACGGGGGACATCATGGGAAAGACGCTTGATCAGGATCGCGTGCTGGAATTCCAGGAACGCGTGATGATCGACAGCGGTGCCGCCTTCGCGGGCCTGTGCACGTCGATCGGCGTCCGGCTCGGGCTCTACGAGGCGATGGCCGGAGCCGGGCCGCTGACCTCACAGGACCTCGCCGCTCGCACCCGCCTCGACGAGCGGTACGTACGGGAGTGGCTGGCCTCCCAGGTGGCCGGCCAGTACGTGCTGTACGAGCCCGGCACGGACACCTACCTGCTCACCGACGAGCACGCCGCGGTGCTCGCGGACCCGGGCGCCGCAACGTACTCGGCAGGGGCGTTCACCATGCTCCAGTCGCTCTACGCCAGCGAGGACGCGCTGGTGGACGCCTACCGCACGGGCGAAGGCGTGGGCTGGCAGGAACACGGACCGGCACTGTACGAGGGGGTGGCCACGTTCTTCCGTCCCGGATATGCGGCGGCCCTGGTATCGGAGTGGTTGCCGGCCCTGGACGGCGTCGTGGCGGGGCTGGAGCGAGGCATGTCCGTCGCCGACGTCGGCTGCGGCTTCGGCCACAGCACGCTGCTCATGGCGCGGGCGTTCCCCAACTCCCGCTTCCACGGCTTCGACTTCCACCTCCCCTCAATCGAGCGGGCGCGGCGCGCGGCGGAGGAGCAGGGACTGGCGGAGCGCGTCACCTTCGAAGTCGCGGCCGCGGGAGACTTCCCCGGCGGAGACTACGGCCTGATCACCTACTTCGACTGCCTGCACGACCTCGGTGACCCCGGCGCCGCGTTCCGGCGGGCCGCGCGGGCGCTGGCCGTCGGCGGTGCCTGCCTGGTGGTCGAGCCGAACGCCGCCGCGGCGCCCCAGGACAACATCAATCCGATCGGCCGGTCGTTCACCGCGACGTCCGCGACGCTGTGCCTGCCCGGGGCGGTGGCGCAGAAGGGGCCGTACGCGCTGGGGAACCACGCCGGCGAGGACGTCCTGCGGACCATCGCGCACGAGGCGGGCCTGCGCAGCTGGAAACTGGCCGCGGAAGGCCCCGCCAGCCGTGTGTACGACGTCCGGCGCTGACGTGGCGGGTCGGCCGTTCCGGCAGCCGGCCCGGGCAGGTCATCGATCGACGGGCGAGGCGCGCAACCCTGCGAGAGCCAGCCGGAGAACCCGTTCGCGCTGGGCGTCGTCGACGTACTCGACAGTGCTGATGCCGGCGAACATCCGCAGGAGGTCGTCGATCGACGGCTCGGGGTTTGCGACGCCGGCGCGTTGCGCGCGCTCAAGCAGCGGTCCGCCGGCGTCGCGCATCGCCTTGCGGTGGGCCTGGAAACTGTCAGTGGTGCGGTTGAGCGCGTCGGAGTAGGCGAGCTTGGCGCCGATGTAGTCGACGAAACGGCGCAGCCATGCGGCGAGCGCCTCCCAGGGGGGGAGGTCGCCGATGTCGGCAGCCGCGCGGCACAGCTGCTCGACCTCCTCGCGGTGGACCTCTTCGACGAGGTCCTCGCGGGTGGGGCGCGGCGCACAGGCGGCCGCCGAACTCGCCGCCGCCGGCGTCACGGTTCGGCCCGTCCAGATGGACATCACCGACGAGGTCTCGGTCAGGAAGGCGGCCCAGTTCGTCGAAGACGAGTACGGCCGCCTGGACATCCTGGTCAACAACGCCGGGGTGCTGAACCGCAAGCCCGCCATCGAGGTGTCAGCCGATGACATGCGCCTGGAGTTCGGTACGAACGTGTTCGGCCTGGTCCGCGTCATCCACGCGATGCTGCCGCTGCTGCGCGAATCCTCGGCCGCGCGGATCGTCAACATCTCCAGCGACTCGGCCATCTTCGCGAAGGCCACCGAGCAGGGCTCGATGTTCGCCCGCTCGCACGAGTCGTTCTCCTACTCCGCGACCAAGACCGCGGTGAACATGCTGACCGTCAAGTACGCCAACGCCTTCCTGGACGATCCCGAGCTGGCCCACGTGAAGATCAACGCCGTGACGCCAGGGTACGTCGCGACCGACCTGAACGGTTTCCAGGGGCACCGCAGCGCTGACGAGGGCGCCCGTGCTCCGGTGTACTGGGCCACGGTCGGCGACGACGGAGAAACGGGCGGCTTCTTCGACGAGAACGGCCGGGTGCCCTGGTGATACGGCGGCCCCTCCCACCGGGGACAGCGAAGGTCCCGTATTGGCGTGCGCTCGGGCTCGCGAGGACGACTCCGCGCTGTCGAGCAGGTCGATCGCCCGGCCCGCCGGGTTGGCGTGGTGGTCTTGAAGAGGACACGAGCGTGCGATGATCCGCCGATGGCCTCACCCGTGGATGCCGCCGTTTCCACCGTGCGTACCAGGTGCAGCGCCGGCGCTGATACGAGTTCGGCGTACGCGCTCGCCGGCCGAGGGAGCAGCGGCATCCCGAACACCTCGTCGCCGGGCCTGAACCGCCACGTCCGCGGTGACTTCTCGACCACGCCGCTGATGTCCCGGCCGAGGATGAACGGCGGCCGGCCGATCAGCGGGAACTCGCCGGCGCGAAGGCGCGCCTCCAGCGGGTTCAGCCCGATCGCCCTGACCCGGACGAGCACCTCGGTCGGGAGGGGCTGGGGCTCGGGCGTGTCCACGATGGTGAGCACCTCGGGACCGCCGAGTCGCCCGGAGCGTACCGGGCCGAGACTGAGGACTGCTGAGAGGCGGTTGATCTCGTGGTCGACCGCCTGCCGTCCGGTTGCGGACAGGGGGCGGTGGCATCCGACGCGGGCCGCCTCGGGAGCGGCGTGATCAGGGTGAACCTGTCCGGCGGCGGTCCTCCTGCAGCCATTCGGAGTGTTCTCGCCGCGCCCACGCCCGGTCCACGATGCCGGTACGCATCCCGCTGCGTGCCTGCGGATCGCGATACGCCAGCCTGATGTGCCCCAGCACGACCAGAGCGATCGCCAGAGCCGTCACGTCGTGCACGAAGATGGCGTTCGTCCGCGAGATGATCGGCAGGAGTCCGGTGAACCACATCAGCAGCCCCGTGAACATCATGATCGGCACGGCCCCCGCGATCCACCCGGCGTAGATCTTCTGACCGGCGTTGAACTTGCCGGCGGGCCGGAGCGCAGGAGAGGTCCAGCCCCTGCGGACGGCTCGCAGCCACTCCGTGTCGTGGCGCGCCCAGCGGTTGAGCTTGCGCAGGTCGGCGCGGAAGGCGGAGGAGGCCAGGCCGAGCAGGTACGGGGCCGGCAGCAGGATGCCCGACCACTCGTGGACGACGACCACGAGGTGCCGACGGCCGACCAGTTGGGCGAGCGGCGAGAAGTACAGGCAGGCAGCCGCTCCTACGCACAGCAGCATGAGAGCGGCCGTGGCGCGATGGACGAGGCGCTCGGCGCGGGTGAAGCGCCGTACGCGACGGGAACGCTCAGACGGATGCGTCGGCGTCGTCGAGCCAGCCGTCGACGTCATAGCCGTACTCCTCCCAATAGCCGGGGACGACCGTGTCGGTGACCGTGATGCCGGACAGCCACTTGGCGGACTTGTAGAAGTACATCGGCGCCACATAGAGCCGCACGGGTCCTCCGTGTTCGTGGCGCATCGGCTCGTCCAGCATCCTCAAGGCGATCAGCACGTCAGGGCGGCGGGCCTGCGCGAGTGTGAGGCTCTCGCTGTAGACGCCGTCGAAGCAGGTGAAGCGGATCGCCTTGCCCTCCGGCCGTACGCCGGCCGGCTCCAGGAGGTGGGAGAGCGGCACGCCGTCGAAGGGGGTCCGCGGAACTCGCCAGCCGTCGGTGCACTCGACGTCACCGACGACCCGGCGCTGCGGCATGGCGCGCAGGTCGTCGAGCGTGTACGTCGCGGGGCGCTCGACGAGGCCGTCGACGGTCAGCCGGTAGTTCGTGTCGTTCTTACGGGGCACCGAGCCCGCCACGCTGAAGTAGCGGAAGCCGCCGGGGTTGGGCAACAGCCCGGTGAGGCCGGTGGGGTCGTTCTGCGAGACGGTCCCGAGGATCTTCTCCCAGCCGCCTTGGACGTAGGGGGCCGCGACGAGACCTGCGGCGCCGGCGGCGAGCATCGAGAACATCACCCGCCGCGCGATGGGCGGCCCGCTTTCGGGTCGTTCTGGTGAGTCGGTCACAGGGCGATTCGAGCAGGTGCGAACGCCATTCGCGCACTTCAGGGGGTGGCCGTAAGAAATCCGTCAGGTCTGTCTCTTTTGTGCATCACCGGCTTGACCGGTGACGATGGTGCTGTCAGCATCGTCACCAGTTGGACGGGTGACGCCATCGAGGCCCACCTGTTCGGCTCGGTGATTGCCGGGCGAGGAGATCGCCATGGCACACATGCCGTACATGCGGAAGGAGCATCATGTCGCGCACGTCGAACCTGCTGAGGACGTTGTCGGTGGCCGTACTCGTCGCAGCCGTCGCCCTCGCCTGCTTCGCGCAGGTGTGGTGAGCTCGCCGCGCCCGCGTCACCTGTCCGAGCAGTAGGACCGGGAGTCACCTGTCAAAATGGTGACGTGAAGCACGTGTTCATCTGCGGCAACCCCGCGCTCGACCTCGCCTGCACGCTCCGCGCGCGCCGCACGGCACGCGTCGAGACGCTCGACACACCGGACCGGCTCGATGCCTGGTACCTGGAGTCCGGCATCACCGACTCCGTCTCTCCTTGCGCCGAGACGGATCTGGGCCGGGCGGTGGCGGTGCGCGAGGCCGTCTACGTGCTGGTCACCAACAGGCTCGCCGGTGATCCGTACGACAGCGAGGCGCTCGCCCTGGTGAACGAGACCGCGCGCACGCCCTCGGCCACGCCCCGGCTCACCGTCACGGGGCGGTGGGTCGAGGCGACCCCGGCCCAGGCGCTGTCCAGCGTGGCCAGGCACGCCATCGAGCTGCTCAGCGGGCCGGACGTGCCGCTGATGAAGGAGTGCGCCGACCCCGAGTGCACCAAGATCTTCGTCGACCGATCACGTGGCGGACGCCGGGAGTGGTGCGGCATGGAGTCGTGCGGCAACAAGCGCAAGGCGGCCGCCTATCGGGCACGCAAGAAGTCACACGCGGCCGCCACGCGCTGACCCCAGCGCTCGCAGCACCGCCCCGACAGCGGGGAAGACGTTCGATCAGTTCGGCGTCGTCAACGAGACGTATACGGACCACGCCTATGGTCTTGAGTCACCCGACACCCCCTCGAACCGCCGAATCGTGCGTTCCGCCGGGCAGCGGCGGGCGGTTACAGTGAAGGACGCTCGTGTACGACAGTTCGAGGAGACCAGACGTGGCAGGTGACGACGACATCTCCGGGTGACACCGGAAGTTGATCGGCCCCGGCAGGCGCATATGACCGCCGCCGACGTGCCTGGTCGTCGTTCCCCATTCCCTGTCCCCTCGCCGGGTGGCGCAGCGCTGCCCGGACCACGAACGCACGAGGTCTCTCGCATGTCCCATGCGTCCATCATCCGCTCCAGCCTGTCCTTTTCCTGGCCTGACGACACGGCCGTCCTCGAGCGCGCGGCCGCTGGAGACCGGGGGACCCGCCGGTGAACGACGCGCTGCTGGCCCGCGATCTCGTACGGACGCTGGGCACGCGTCGCGTGCTCGACGGCGTCTCCCTCACCGCCGCACCCGGCCACCGGATCGGCCTGATCGGCGAGAACGGCGCGGGCAAGACCACCCTGCTGCGGCTGCTGGCCGGGGTGGACGAGCCAGATTCCGGCACCGTCGCACGACCTGCCGACCTGGGCTTCCTGCACCAGGAGATACCGTTCGACGACGGGGCCACGATCGCGGACGTGGTCGATGACGCGCTGCGCGAGGCGCGTACGGACCTGGCCGAACTCGACCGGCTCACCCGCGCGCTGGCCGAGGACCCGGACGACGCCGGGCTGCTCGACGCGTACGGGAACAGGCTCGACCAGGCACAACAACGCGCGTCGTGGGACGCCGACCGGCGCGCGGAGATCGTCCTCGACCGACTCGGTCTGGGCGGCGTGCCGCACGGGCGCGCGCTCGCGTCGTTGTCGGGCGGCCTTCGTGGGCGGCTCGCCCTGGCGGCACTGCTGATCAGGCGGCCCACCGCGCTGCTCCTCGACGAGCCGACCAACCACCTGGACGACGCCGCCGCGGAGTTCGTGGAAGAGCAGCTGCGCGGCATGACCGGAGTGGTGGTCGTGGCCAGCCACGACCGGGCGTTCCTTGACGCGGTCTGCACGGACCTGCTCGACCTCGACCCGGCGGTGGACGGCCCCGTCCGGTACGGCGGCGGCTACGGGGCCTACCTGGCCGACAAGCGCGCCGAGCGGGAGCGATGGGAGCGCCGCCACGCCGAGGAGCAGGAAGAGCTAGAAGAACTGCGCCGCGCCGTCGCGGTGACCTCGCAACGGATGGCACAGGAAGGGTTGAGGCGCGACAACGAGAAGATGGGCTACGGCCACCGTGGGGGGCGCGTGCAGCAGCAGATCTCGCGACAGGTGCGCAACGCCGCCCGCCGCCTGGCCGAACTGGAACGAGACCGCGTCCCCCCGCCACCGGCGCCGCTCCGATTCCATGCTCGCCCCCTGGTCGCCGGCACCGTCTCCTGCGAGGCCGAGGACGAGACCCTTGTGGCGTTGCGGGACGTACGGGTGCCTGGACGGCTCTCGATCGACCGGCTCGACGTGGCACGGGGAGAACGGTTGCTGGTCACCGGACCGAACGGGGCGGGCAAGTCGACGCTCCTTGCGGTGCTGGCCGGACGGCTGGCCGCAGAGGGCCAGGTGCGGCGCCGGAGCGGACTGAGCGTCGGGCTGCTGACCCAGGACACCGTGTTCGAGCGGCCGGACCGGACGGTGCGGGAGACGTACGAGCTGACGCTCGGCGCGGAGCGCGCCGAGTCCGTGCCGCTGCGCTCGCTCGGCCTGATCAGCGCGCGAGACGTGGACCTGCGCGTGGAAGAGCTGTCGGTCGGTCAGCGCCGCCGACTCGCCCTGGCGCTGCTGGTAGCGGATCCGCCCGAGGTGCTGCTGCTCGACGAGCCCACCAACCATCTCTCGCCCCGCCTCTGCGACGAGCTCGAAGAGGCTCTGCACGCGGAGGGACCCGCCGCGATCGTGATCGCCAGCCACGACCGCCGGCTGCGCTCAGGCTGGCGGAACCGTCACATCCGCCTGCCGGCACCTCCTTGACGGATGGCGAACGGAGACGGGGCGGACCGTCAGGGTGACGTACACGTACACCGTCACCTGACGCTCGCGAGGGCGCGCGGGCCGCACGTACCGTACCGGCAGATACTGCCGCGAACCTCGCATCGGGTCCGCCGCGTGGACTCTCACGAAGGGAATCTTTCCGATCTTGATCGGACAGCCGAACCACATCCCGGCGCGGTTCACCATCCTGGGACCGCCCGCCCTCTACCGCGGTGACGCGCATCTGGATCTCGGCACGCCGCAGCAACAGGCCGTCCTCATGGCGCTGCTGGCCGGTGGCGGCGGATTCGTGCGCATCGGCGAGCTCGTCGACGGACTGTGGGGCGACCGCGCGCCGGCCACCGGGGAAGCCGTCGTCCGTACCTACATCTCGCGGATCCGGCGGCTGCTGTCGGAACACGGGCTGGACTCGGCGATCAGCTCGCGGTCCGGGAGCTACGGTCTCGACCCGGCACTGTTCGAGCTGGACGCCACCGAGTTCGACGATCTGGTCGAAGCCGCCAGGCAGGAGCGAGCGGACGGGCACCTGTCGGTGGCCGCGAAGCGTCTGGAGCAGGCGCTCGGCCTCTGGACGGGTACGGCGCTCGCCGGAGTCCCCGGCGAGGCCGCGGAACGCGAGCGGTTCCGGCTGGAACGGCTGCGGCTGACGGCCGCGCAGGAGCTGTTGCGGCTCCGCCTGGACCTGGGGGAGCACGCCGACGTGGTGGCCGAGGCCCCGCTGCTCATCGAGCTGAACCGGCTCGAGGAGCCGCTGTACGAGCTCTACCTCATCGCCCTGTACCGCAGCGGCAGGCGGGCGGAGGCGCTGGAGGTCTACCGGATGGTGTACGACCTGCTCAGTCGTGAGCTGGGCGTCGGCCCTGGGCCGCGGTTGCGGGCGATCCACGACAGGATCCTGCGGGCCGACGCCGACCACGACGAGCTCGCGGCCCCCTGGACCAGTGGAGCGGAGCTCCCCCCGGACGGGCCCGAGCAGCGCTTCGTCGCCAGGAACGCTGAGCGCGGCATCTTTCGTTCCATGCTGACCAGCGGCCGGCGCGCCGGTCTGCTCTTCTTCTGCGGCCCCGCCGGCATCGGCAAGTCGACGTTGCTGCGCCGGCTCGCGGACGACGCCGAAGCCGCGGGGCGGCGCGTGTGGCGGATCCACGGCGCGGCCGAGGAGCCGCGCGAACGCCTCCTGCGATGCGCCCAGGAACTCGCCGGGGCGGCCGAGCCGGTCCTGCTCGTCGACGCGTTCGAGGAACTGCGCGATCTCGAGGCGTGGCTGCGCGACGAGTTCCTACGGCGGCTGCCCGGCGACGCGGTCGTCGTGGTGGCGGGACGGGACGGGCCGAGCGCCGCCTGGCTCACCGACCCGGCCTGGTCGGGGACGCTGGTGGTCCGGCACCTCGACACCCTCAGCGACGCGGAGTCGGCGGCGCTGCTGGAGGCCCGCGGGCTCGACCCTGGCCTGCGCGGGTCGGTCGCGGATTTCGCCGCCGGACACCCCTTTCCCCTGTCGCTCGCCGCCGAGGTCGGCAGGAGCATGTCGGCCACCGGACTTCCGCTGCGGCGCGACGCCGTACGGTTCGTCGTCGACAAGGTGCTCGAACGGCTCGCCGGTCCTGCGCCGACACCTCTGCACCGGTGGGCGCTGCACGTGTGCGCGCACGCCCGCCACACGACCGAGGACCTCCTCGCCGCCGTGCTGCCGGACGGCGATGCCACCGAGCTGTTCGACTGGCTCCGCACGCGGCCCTACGTCGAGACGGCCGCCCACGGCCTGGACGTGGGCGGCGTGCTGCGCGAGGCCCTCGACCACGACCTGCGCTGGCGCGACCCGGCCGGCTACGCGCGCATGCACCTGCGGATCCGCCATCACGTCATGGACGATCTGCTGCGCGACGCCCGCTCCCCGCACGCGTACGTGGCCGTCATGCGCACGATCGGCCACCTCCGCCGCCGTGGCGGAGTCATGAGCCGGTACGTCTCCCAGGCGGGGGACGGGAACGTCCGGCTGTCGCAGGCCGCACCTGGCGACCACGAAGAGCTCGTCACCATGGCACGCACCTCCCACGGCGAGCTCACGGCCGGATCCGTCCGGTTCTGGCTCGGCCGCCGGCCTGAGGCGTTCACCGTTCTGCGGTGCCGCACGACCGGGCGCCTTCGCGGCTTCATGAGCTGGCTGACCCTGCGCAGGCCGGAGCCGGCGGAACTGGAGGCTGATCCGGTGGTCGGTGAGATCTGGCACGACATGAGCCGGCGGACACCGGTGCCTCCCGGTGCGCACGTCGCCGTCGCGCGGCACCTCATCTGCCCTGCCTTCGAGGCCGGACCGTCTCCCATCACGGACGTCTTCCAGGCACGGATGCTGCGGGCCTGGCTCCACGAACCGGGGCTGGCGGCATCGTACCTGGTGCTCGTGAACGGGCCGTTGTGGCGGCCGTTGATGGCGTACCTGGGGCATGACGAGCTGGAGTACGTCCGCGCTGATCATCCGTACGCGGTTTTCGGCCACGACTGGCTGGCCGACCCGCCGCAGCGATGGCGGGACCACCACCTGGACGAGGAGCTGTCGGGCGAGCTGGGCCTGTTCCGCCGCCAGGACCAGGACTCCACCTGAGCGGACATCGTGGGCGGCATGAGCATCGGTTCGGGGTTGTCGTACACGATCCGGTCCGGCACGCCGATTCGGGCGTACGGGCCGGCGTCGGCGCGCCGCGCCCACGCGACCAGCGCGGCCGGATCGACGAAAGGCACCGCGAGTCCCAGCGTCATGCTCCGCTCTCCGCTCCTGAAAGACATCCCAGGAGCGTAGATGTCAAGCCGCAACGAACTCTGCGTGATGCGACCAGGCGGTCGTCTCGTCGTAGAGGGTGTCGGTTTTGAGGCATCCGTGCAGGATGCCGACGAGCCGGTTGGCGACCTGACGCAGGGCGGCGTTGTGACTGGAGCCGCGGGCTCGTTGCCGGTCGTAGTAGGCCCGCGCGCCGGGCGAGAGCCTCAGTGCGCTGAAGGCCTGGGTAAGCAGGGCGTCGATGAGCCGGTCGTTGTGGATGAACCGGGCCAGGGCGACCTTCTTCTTGCCCGACGCGCGAGTGATCGGGGAGGTCCCGGCGTAGTTCTTACGGGCTTTGGCG
>NZ_FNFB01000006.1 GCF_900100395.1 Nonomuraea maritima
GGCCGGCGGACGCCCGCGCACCCGGCCCGACCAGCTGATCGGCGACAAGGGCTACTCCAGCCGCAAGATCCGGCTCGACCTGCGCCGGCGCGGGATCAAGGCGGTCATCCCCGAACGACGGGACCAGATCGCCAACCGCAAGCGCAAAGGCAGCCGCGGAGGCCGCCCCCACGCCTTCGACGCGCTCACCTACAAGCAGCGCAACGTGGTCGAGCGCTGCATCGGCAAGCTCAAACAATGGCGTGCTATCGCCACCCGCTTCGACAAGCTGGCCAGCCGCTATCTGGCGGGTGTCACCATCGCCTCGCTCATGCTCTGGCTCCGGCACGCCGAATTATCAGACACGCCCTAGGCGGTCACCAGGTCGGCCGAGACCGTCCAGAGGCGCTCGGCGGCAGTGGGATCGAGCGCCCATTCCTTGACGCCGTGCGGGTGTCGCGCGAGGTCGGCGTCGTTCGGAACGGTGTACGCCTCCTGCGCATCGTCGAGGTAGTGGCCTCCGGAGCGGGCGAACTCCGGGGCGACGGCCGCGACGACGCTGGTGGCGGCTCCCTGCTCGACCGTTTTGTAGGTGAAGACTCCGGCGGCCTCGGCCGCGTCGAGCGACGCCTTCTGCCGCGCTGTGAAGTTCCGCTGCAGCCCCGTCGCGACACCGCCGGGGTTCACCGTGTTGGCGACGATGCCGTCGGACGCCCAAAGGCGGGTGGCCTCCACGGCGAACAGCGAGTTCGCCGTCTTCGACTGGGCGTAGGCGATCTGCGGGTCGTACCTGCGGCGCTCGAAGTGGAGGTCGTCGAAGTCGATGCAGGAACGCATGTGCGCCGTCGAACTGACCGAGACGATCCGGGCTCCGTCGCGGTCGCCCGCTCCCAGGGCCAGGGCGTGGTGGAGGCCGACGGACAGGGCGAAGTGGCCGAGATGGTTCGTCGCGAACTGCAGCTCCCAGCCCTCACGCGTTCGTTCGAGGCCACCGGTGACCACGCCCGCGTTGTTGATCAGCAGATGGAGCGGACCGTTCCACGCCTCGACGAATCGCCCGACGGTGGCCATGTCGGCGAGGTCGAGCCGGACGACCCGGGGCCGGACCCCTCCGGTCGACCTCGCGATCGCCCCGGCGACGGCGTCGCCCGCGCCCGTGTTCCGGACCGCCAGCGTCACTTCCGCTCCGGCTGAGGCCAGCACACGAGCCGTCTCAGCCCCGATCCCGGAGGAACTTCCGGTCACGATCGCGCGGACGCCGGCGAGGTCGACGCCCTCCAGCACCTCGGCCGCGGTGCTGGAGGAGGTGAACGGCGTGGAGATGAGTCTGCGTATGGCCATTGCCGTGACTATACAGACTGGACATGAATTGTCTAGTGCGTTTATGGCTCGTATGCTCGTCTCATGAGCAGTTCCGAGGTCGGTCACCCGCCGCCGACAGTCGCCGATGCCGACCGCCGGACCATGGTTCTCGACTCCGCCATGGTCACGTTCGCGCGGTTCGGCTACCGGAAGACCTCGATGGAGGAGGTGGCGCGGGCGGCGCGCATCTCCCGGCCGGGGCTCTACTTCCTCTTCTCCTCGAAGGAGGCCCTGTTCCGTGCCGCGGTCGGCCAGGCACTGCATCGCGACCTCACAGTGGTCGAACACGTCCTGGCCGACACCGGCCGGCCCCTTCTGGAGCGTCTCGTCGAAGCGTTCGACCAGTGGGCGGGCCGCTACATCGGCCCGCTGACGAGCGATGTCGCGATGGTCATCGAGGACAATCCCGACCTCGTCGGGGAGATCATCGACACCTTGCGGCGGCGTTTCGAGGAGCTGGTCACAGACGCGATCGCCATCAGGTCGGGACGAGAGGCGGCGCTCCCTGTCGCGCAAACGATGATCAGCGCATCGATCGGCATCAAGCATCAGGTCGCATCGCGGGAGGACTACCGCGAACGGCTGGAGGTGGCCGTTGATCTCTTGCTGCCCTGAAGCCGCTGCCCCTACCAGGGCACGGTGGTTCCGTCCCAGCTGAAGAAGCCGCCGGTGGGGGCGTCGTCCGGGAGCAGGGCCAGGCGGACGGCGCCCGCCGCGGCCTCGGCGGGGTCGCCGTCGGCGGACGTGGCGCGTTCGTTGAGGTCGGTCCGCCGCAGCCCAGGGGCCAGGGCGTTGACCTTGAACCCCGCGCTCTCGAGCGCCTGCGCGTAGTAGACGGTGAGCGCGTTCAGCGCCGTCTTGGACGAGCGGTAGGCGGCCCCGGCGCCGCGCGAGAACGCGAACGCCCGCTCCGGATCGGTGCTCCAGGCCAGCGACCCCGTGCCGCTGGAGATGTTCACGATCCGCGGCCTCGGGGAACGGCGCAGCGCCGGCAGGAAGGCGTTGGTGACCGCGACGACACCGAACACGTTCGTCTCGTACGTACGCCGGAAGGCGTCCAGGTCCGACTCGGGGGCCGGTGCGTCCTCGGCCATGATCCCGGCGTTGTTGACCAGGATGTCCAGGTCGCCGACCTGATGAGCCGCCGCCGCGATGCTCTCGGGATCGGTGACGTCGAGGACCAGCAGCCTGGCCCTGCCGCCGATCTCCTCGACGGCTCGCCGTCCCCGCTCAGGGTCGCGCGACCCGACGTGGACGATCAGGCCCGCGTCGGCGAGTTGCCTGGCTGTCTCCTTGCCGATCCCCTTGTTGGCGCCCGTGACCAGGGCGGTGGAATCGTGCGGTGTCGCGACATCGTTCATACCTCGACGATTCCGCAGCGGGACGGGCGTAACCAGGGACAACCGATCCCTGTCAGCCGGAGGGTGCATACATGGCGAAACAGGACCTGGCCCGCTTCCTCCGCGACCGGCGCGAGAGCCTGCGCCCCGAGGACCTGGGGCTGCCGCCCGGCCGGCGTCGCCGTACGCCCGGTCTGCGCAGGGAGGAGGTCGCCGAGCTGGCCGGCATGTCCGCCGACTACTACACCCGGCTCGAGCAGGCGCGCGGCCCCCGCCCGTCCGCGGCCGTGCTGGACGCCCTTACCGGCGCGCTGCGGCTGGATCTCGTCGAGCGCACGCATCTGTTCCAGCTCGCCGGGACGCCGCACACCCCACCGCCTGGACCGGTGCGGCGGGTGCGCCCGTACGTGGCCGGTCTCCTCGAACGCCTCCCCGACACGGCGGCCTTCGTCACCGACGCCCGCTACGACGTCATCGCCTGGAACCCGCTCGCCGACGCGTTGCTGGGCGACCACCTCAGGGCGGAGCCCAACCTGGCCCGCCGGCGGTTCCTCGGCGAGCAGCCGTTCTACGCGGAAGGTGCGAGCTGGGAGGAGTTCGGCGGTGTCGTGGTCTCCCGGCTGCGCCGGGCCGCCGAGCGTCACCCCGGCGACAGGGCTCTCGGTGGGCTGCTGGCCGAGCTGCGGGCCGGGAGCGAGGAGTTCGTCGCGCTCTGGGCCGCCAACCCCGTGCACGCGCCGGGGCACCGGACCAAGACCCTCCGGCATCGCGAGCTGGGCCCGCTGAAGGTGAACTGCGACGTGCTCGTCGTCCCCGACGACGACCACCAGGTGGTCTTCATGACCGCGGACGCGGGCAGCCCCGCCGCCCGCGCCCTGCGCCACCTCCGCCCGGTGGACGGGCCGTGACGCGGCAGCAAGCGCCCGCGACACTGATCTTTTTCGCGCCATAAATGGCAAAAAAGGTGATCATGCGGTGATTTATCCGAATTTGCGGTGAGCACTCCTGCGCCCCGGCTACCCTGAGGCATTCCCGCCCGCCTTCCCCTCGGAGTACCCCAATGGCTCTCGACGCGATCCTGCAGGCGTTCGTCACCATGAACAGCCTGGCCACCAGCCCCTTCGTGCTTCTGGTGGTCGCTTTCATCGGTTCCTATCTGGGGATCCGCGCCGTCGAGGTCATCCCGTTCACCCGCCGGATCATCGAACGCCGCGACGCCCAGGCCGCCGCCGCGGAGCGCGAGTAGCCTCCTGCCGCAACGCGAAGGGTCTGTACGAAGGCCGTGAGCAGGCATGGAAGGATTGCCGCATGAGCGCAGTGAAACTCGATGGCAAGGCGACCGCCGCAAAGATCAAGGCAGACCTGACGAAGCGCGTGGCCGCGCTCAGGGAACGCGGCATCACGCCCGGCCTGGGCACCGTGCTCGTGGGTGACGACCCCGGCAGCCAGATCTACGTCGCGGGCAAGCACCGCGACTGCGCCGAGGTCGGCATCGCCTCCATCCGCGTCGACCTCCCGGCCACCGCCACCCAGGCCGACGTCGAGTCGGCGATCGACGAGCTCAACGCGTCACCGGAGTGCACCGGCTACATCGTCCAGCTCCCGCTGCCCAAGCAGCTCGACACGATGGCGCTGCTGGAGCGCATCGACCCGGCCAAGGACGCCGACGGCCTCCACCCGGTCAACCTCGGCCGCCTCGTCCACATGGTCGACGCGCCGCTGCCCTGCACCCCGCACGGCATCGTGCTCCTCCTGCAGGAGTACGGCGTGCCGATCAAGGGCGCCGACGTGGTCGTGGTCGGCCGCGGCATCACGGTGGGCCGCTCGCTGGGCCTGCTGCTGACCCGTCGCAGCGAGAACGCCACGGTGACCCTCTGCCACACCGGCACGCAGGACCTCGCCGCCCACGTGCGCCGCGCCGACATCGTGGTGGCGGCGGCCGGGGTGCCCGGGCTCATCACGCGCGACATGGTCAAGCCCGGCGCGGCCGTCCTCGACGTGGGCGTCTCCCGGGTCAACGGCAAGATCGCCGGTGACGTCGCGCCCGACGTGGAAGAGGTCGCCGGCTTCCTCACGCCCAACCCGGGCGGTGTCGGGCCGATGACGCGCGCGCTGCTGCTGGCCAACGTCGTCGAGGCCGCCGAGCACGCCCAGCGAGGCTGACCCCCGGACGGCGGGCGTCAGCCCTGACGCCCGCCCAGGCCGTCCGACGCGCACCCCCTGACGTCCGCCCGGGAGCATCATGCCTGCGACGATCTGCCTGACCTTCGACTTCGACGCCATCTCGCTGTGGCAGGCGCGTGGCCAGACCACCCCTGGCCCCGTGTCGCGGGGCGAGTTCGGGGCGCACGCGGTGCCGCGCATCCTCAGGACGTTGCGCGAACGCGGCATCACCGCGACGTTCTTCGTCCCCGGGCACACCGTCGACACCTATCCCGCCCAGTGCGCCATGATCGCCGAGGCCGGACACGAGATCGCCCTGCACGGGTACGTCCACGAGCCCGTCTCCACGCTCGACCGTGACGCCGAGCTGGCCGCCGGCGAGCGGGCACGGGCGTCGATCAGGCGGGTGACGGGGTACGAGCCCCGCGGCAACCGCACGCCGAGCTGGGACTTCACCTCCTCCACCGTCGAGGTGCTGCTGGAGCTCGGCATCGAGTACGACTCGAGCCTGATGGCCACCGACTACGCCCCCTACTACGCCAGGCGCGGCGACGTGGCCGATCCCGACGGGCCGTACCGGTTCGGGGAGCCCACCTCGCTCGTGGAGCTGCCGGTGTCGTGGTCGCTCGACGACTACCCGCACTTCGAGTACCTGCGTACCGACTCCGGGATTCTGCCCGGCCTGCGTGATCCACGCGCGGTGTTCGGCAACTTCCTCGACGACGTCGACTACATGCTGCGTGAGGAGCCCGGCGGGGTGTGCGTGCTGACGTTCCATCCGCAGGTCATCGGGCGCGGGCATCGCATGCTGGCGCTCGAACGGTTCCTCGACGCCTGCCTCGAGCGGCCGCTCGTCTTCCGTACGTGCCTGGAGGCCGCCCGCGCCTTCCGGGACGGGGCCTGACCCGCGAGTCCAGGCCCCGCGCGGGTCGCACATGCTTTCGTGGCGGGTTCTTGGCGCTCCGATCGGGCGCGAACGGGCACAAGTGCGACAGGGCCGGCACGTCCGGCACGTCACCCGATGTACGCACCAGAGGAGCTACCCGTATGTCCACTTATCAGGATCTCACCGCCAAGCAGAAGAGCGCTCTGGAGAGCGCCGCGCTCAAGGTCATCAACGCGCGCGCCGAGGGGCGTTCGATGCTGATGCGCGCCGGGATCGAGCCGCCGTCCGATCCCAGCTGGTTCGGCAGCCCGTGTGGGATGCAGTCGTGCGGCTGCAATGACTACACCGGCCACGGTGGGGCCTGCGAGACCGGGATCACCGGCCCCACCGGGGGCGCCGTCATCGACACGTGCGGACACGAGCCGTCCGAGCACCTCGAGACCTGAGCACGCGGTCCGCTAGAACGGGTAACGGGCGATGTCGCCCTGCATGGTGACCCACTGGGTCTCGGTGAAGGCGTCGACGTTGGCACCCGTGCCGCCGAACCTGGAGCCCGTGCCCGACGCGCCCATCCCGCCGAAGGGAGCGACCGCCTCGTCGTCCACCGTCTGGTCGTTGATGTGCACGATGCCCGTCGGCACCAGGTCGGCCAGGGCCAGGCCCTTCATCACGTCGCGGGTCAGGATGCCGAGCGACAGGCCGTACTCGGAGTCCGCCGCGAGAGCGGCGGCCTCCTCCATCGTGGCGAACGTCGTCACCGGCGCGACCGGCCCGAAGACCTCCTCTGCGTACGCGGGCGCGCCGACCGGCACCTCGGCCAGCACGGTGGGCCGGTAGAACAGCCCCTCGTACGTGCCGCCCGCCGCGAGCCTGGCCCCGGCCGCCACGCTGTCGGTGACCAGCCGGTGCACGCGGTCGCGCTGCCGCTCGTCGATGAGCGGGCCGAGCGCCACCTGGCCGGTGGCAGGGTCGCCGATCGGCAGCGCGGCGGCCTTGGCGGCCAGGCGCTCGACGTACTCCTCGGCCACGGCCTCGTGCACGATGTGCCGGCCCGTGGTCATGCAGATCTGGCCCTGGTGGAAGAACGACGCCCACGCGCCCGCCGACACGGCCGCCTCCAGGTCGGCGTCGTCGAAGACCACGAGGGCCGAGTTGCCGCCCAGCTCCAGGTGGGCGCGCTTGAGCGAACGGGCGGCCAGCTCGCCCACGGCCCGGCCCGCGGCGGTGGAGCCGGTGAAGGAGATGACCGGGATGTTCGGGTCGCTCACCATGGCCTGGCCCGCGTCCGCGCCGCCGGGCAGCACGTGCAGCAGCCCGCTCGGCAGGCCCGCCTCCTCGAAGACGCGGGCGACCGCGTACCCGCCGCACACCGCGGTGCGCGGGTCGGGCTTGAACACGACCGCGTTGCCGAGCGCCAGCGCCGGGGCGACGGACCTGATGCCGAGGATCAGCGGGAAGTTGAACGGTGCGATCACGCCGACCACCCCGACCGGCACCCGGCGCGCCAGGCTGAGCCGCTTGTGGGCCGTCGGCAACACCTCGCCGAGCGGCTGCGAGGCCAGCGCCGCCGCCTCGTAGCACTCCTGCGCGGCCACGTGCGTCTCGAAGCCCGCCTTGCCGGGCACGCCGCCGGACTCGCGCACGATCCAGTCCTGGATCTCCTGCGCGTGTTCCTCGAACAGCCGCCCGGCCCGCCGGAGCGGCGCCGCCCGCTCCTGGTACGGGGTGGCGGCCCACTCCCGCTGCGCCTCGCGCGCCCGTGCGGCGGCGGCCGTCACGTCGTCGGGTCCTGCGGCGCCGGCGCGGCCCAGCTCGTTGCCGGTGGCGGGCTCGATGACGGGGAAGTCGCCGGAGCGCGAGTGCGTCCAGCCGCCATCGAAGATCATTCCGGTCCAGATCTTGGGGTCGAGGAAGGTCATGGTTCTCCTTGGGGGGTCAGGGATCCACGGTCACGGACACGTCGAGCAGCAGGGGCTCGTCGCGGCTGGTGAGGGTCGGCATGATCTCGTCGAGCGCCGCGGTCAGCTCGCCGTACGTGCCGACGTGCCGGGCCGGGCAGCCGAGAGACCTGGCCAGCGCGCCCATGTTCACCTCCGTGAACGGCGGCCACGGGGCCTTCCCGTGGTCGCGTTGCTCGGCCAGTCGATCCATGATCGCGTAACGGCCGTTGGAAAGCACGACAAAAAGGGCGCCCACTCGGTAGTGGGCGGCGCTCCAGAGGGCGTGCAGGCCGTACAGGGCCGATCCGTCGCCGACGACGGCGATCACGGGACGGCCGGGCAGCGCCATCCGCAGGCCCACGGCGGCGGGCAGGGCGAACCCGAGCCCGCCCATGGCCGCCGACAGGAACCCGAGCGGGGTGCGCGCGGGCACGAGCCGGTGCAGGTCGGACCGGGCGGACGGGGCCTCCTCGATGAGCGCGGCGTCGCGCGGCAACCGCGCCGCGAGCTCCCGCAGCACCTGCACCGTCCGCAACGGCCCCCCACCCGCAGGCGCCTGCGCGACCTGCGCCTCCCCACCGCTCTGCGCGCTGCCGTCCTCATGGCCGTGTCCTTCCTCCCGTACGGGCAGCAGAGCGGTCAGGCGGTCGCACACGTCGGCGGGCGAGGCCAGGTACGCCAGGTCGGCGGGGCTGCGGTGCGCCTCCGCCGGGTCGTCCGTGACCAGCGCCACCACCGTCCCGGCCGCCACCAGCGGTCCCGGCGTGTACGGGTACTGCCGGAACACCGGCGCCCCCACCGCCAGCACCACGTCATGGCCCGCGAGCGCCTCCCGCAACCCGGGCCGGTCGGCGGGCAGCACCCCGGCGTACTGGGGATGGTCCTGCGGGAACCCGGCCCGCGCCCCGAACGGCTCCTGGAACACCGGGCACCCCAGCCGCTCGGCCAGCGGCACGAGGGCGTCCCACGCGGAGCCCGCGCCCGCCACGAGCGCCGGCGACCGCGCCCCGGCCAGCAGCTCGACCAGCGGCGCGAGATCGGCGTCGGCGACCAGGGACGGGCGCAGCAGCCGCCGCGGCGCGGCCAGGGGCTCCACGCCGTCGAAGGGGGCGTCCCAATCGTCCATCGGCACCACGACGAGGGCCGGGCCGCGGAACGTGGTCGCCTCGTGCACGGCCCGCGCCGTCGCGCCCGGCACGTCCTGGGGGCGTACGGGATGGTCGGCCCGCACCGGGTACTCGCCCGCCAGCCCGTGCAGCCGCCCGGCCAGGAACGGCTCCAGTGCCAGGTGGCGGCGGTCCTGCTGCCCGACGACGACCACGAGCGGCACCCGGTTGGCCCGCGCGGTGGCGATGGCGCCGACGGCGTTGCCCAGCCCGGCGGTGGTGTGCAGGACGGCAAGGGCCGGACGCCCGCCGCCGATCGCCCAGCCGGTGGCCATGCCGACCACCGAGCCCTCGTGCAGGCCGAGTACGAAACGCAGGTCGTCCGGCAGCCCGGCGAGCAGCGAGATCTCGGTCGAGCCCGGATTCCCGAACACCGTGGTGAGCCCGTGGTGCCGCAGCACGTCGAAGAAGGCGTCCCTGATCGTGGTCACCCGACCATCGTTCCCCGGCAGCGCCAGAAAAAGGGTCAGGGCTGGCGGCGGATGCCGTCCCCCGCGGAGCGGTTGTGGTAACTGTCGATGGCCTGGCGGGTGGCGCGGATGGCGGCGTCGGCCGTCTCGTAGCGCCGCTGCGCCAGGCCCACGAAGATGCAGTCGACGATCAGCAGCTGGCTGATCCGGCTGGCCAGCGCACCCGGGCGGAACGCCGTCTCGCGTCCCGCCGAGACCAGGGTGTGATGGGCCAGGGCCGCGAGGGACGAGCGGGGGTTGTTGGTGATGGCCACGACCAGCGCGCCCCGCTCGGCCGCCGTGCGGGCGGGGACGAGCACGTCCGGCGTCTCGCCGCCGGTGCTGATCGCGACGGCCACGTCCCCGTCGCGGAGCAGCGCGGCGCTGGTCAGCGCGAGGTGGGCGTCGCTGAACGGATGGCTGGACAGCCCGATCCTCAGCAGTTTGTGTGACATGTCGGTCGCCACGAGCCCGGAGGCCGCCACCCCGTACACGTCGACCCGCCGCGCCTCCGAGATGGCGGTCACGACGTCCGCGACCTGGACGGGGTCGAGCTGGGCGGCCGTGTCGGCGAGCGCCTCGGACTCGGCCCGCGCCACCTTGGCGATCACGTCGGTGAGGGGGTCGTCCGGCCCGAGATCGCCCGGTACGAGCCGTTCGGGAGCCTTGGCCACCGCCGCGGCCAGCGCGAACCGCAGCTGCGAGTAGCCGGTGAAGCCGAGCGCCCGCGCGGTGCGGACGACCGTCGCCTCGCTCGTCCCGGACACCGCGCTGAACTCGGTGATCGTGCTCCGCACGACGACACCGGGGTCGGCGAGGATGATCCGGGCGATCGACTGCGCGGCCGGTGTGAGAGAGGGCAGGACGGCGCGTACGGCAGCGACGGGGTTCGCGGGTTCGGTCGTCACCGGGTGAGCCGTTCGGCCGCGGCGAGGGCGGACACCCGGGACAGGCCGTGCGTGGCGACGTGCGCCGCCCCTTCCGGCGGGGCCGGGATGCCGGTGTCGACGACGATCGCGTCCGGGCGGGCCTCAAGGGCCCGGGAGACGGCCTCGCGCACCCACGCGTGCCGCGCGGCGTCGTGGACCACGAGCACGACCGGCCGTTCGTCGAACGACGGCAGCTCGCCCTCCGGCTCCAGCTGCACCCGTTCGGTCTCCGGCAGCAGGGACGCGAGCGCGGCCGTGATGCCGGTCGGCGTCGCCGGGTCGACGGCCTGGCTGAACCGGGTGTTGACCTCGACCACGAGCGGCGCACGATCGAGGCGGGCCGCGCCGGTCGTGGTCAGCGCCGCTCGGGCGGCCCGCAGGCCGACGCTCTCGTCCACGTCGCCGCGGACCTGCTCGCGCAGGGCGGCGCGGTCGGCGTACCAGGAGGACAGCGCCATGACGCGGCCCGCGGCCTCGGCGAGCCGCTCCTCGGGCAGCGTGCCCTCGCGCACCGCCGCCACGATGGCGTCGCGCATCGCGCGCAGGCCGTCCTCGGTGGCGAGCCCCACGCAGATCGCGTCGACGCCCGCGCCGAGCGCCCGCACCACGATCTCGCCCGGGCTGAACATGGCGGCCACCGCCCGCATCTCGATCGCGTCGGTGACGAGCATCCCGTCGAAGCCGAGCTCACCCCTGAGGAGCTCGGTCATCGCGGTACGGCTCAGCGTCGCGGGCACCGACGGGTCGAGCGCGGGGATGAGCAGGTGGCCGGACATGATCGAGCGCACCCCCGCCTCGATCGCGGCGCGGAACGGCGGCAGGTCGCGCTCGGCCAGCAGCTCACGCGAGGCGTGCACGGTGGGCAGCGCCAGGTGGGAGTCGGTGACCGTGTCGCCGTGCCCGGGGAAGTGCTTGGCGCACGCCGCCACCCCGGCGCCCTGCAAGCCCTCGATGTAGGCGACCGTGTGCCGGGCGACCAGCTCGGGGGAGGGCCCGAACGACCGGACGCCGATCACCGGGTTGGCGGGGTTGGCGTTCACGTCGGCGGAGGGCGCGTAGTCGAGCGTGATGTCGAGCTCGGCGAGCATTCTGCCGATCTGCCGGCCGACCTGCTCGGTGAGCCGCACGTCGTCCACCACGCCGAGCGCGCGGTTGCCGGGGAAGGAGCTGCCGGTCGCGACCTCCAGCCGGGTGACGGTGCCGCCCTCCTCGTCGATGGCGACGACCACGCCGGGGCTCTCGGCGCGGAGCTGCCGCATGAGCGGCTCTCCGACGGAGTTGCGGGCGAACAGCACCACGCCGCCGAGACCCTCGCCCAGCGCGCGGCGCACCCAGTCGGGGGCCGAGGTTCCGTCGAACCCCGGATGGAGCACCGTCATCGCCAGTCTGGTCAGCTCATCGCTCATCGGCATTTTCCTTCACATGTTTCCATCTGAAGGTAAGTTTCTGTCATCGCCGCGACTGACACAACCACCTCACGCCGCGAACGCCACCCTGTGGACCGTTCCCGAGATGGGATGCCCGCCCCTGACCGAGGGCGCTCGCAGTGAACCGGTCCCACCGCACGGAAGCGGGCCCCTCAGGAGTCGCAGCACGCTCCGCCGCGCGTACGGAAGCAGGCCCTGCCACGTGGCGCGGGTTCTCGGGCGCGCTGGCGCCCGTGAGGTGTCCGGCGGCGCGGTGGTGTCCCGGCGGAGCGGTGACGGCCGGTCCGGGGCTCGGGTTCCTGAGCTGCCGGAACCCCTCGCCGTAGCCCCGGTCGCTGTCGTCCCCTGAGGTGCCGCGCCCCTACGAGGCCCTGCGTCCCGCCGGTGAGGGCTGGTCGGCGGGGGCTCCCGACGACCGCTGCGGCGGCACCACGGGGGTCGGACGCACCAGCCCGAGCGCGACGACCTCGTTGGCCAGCCGGGTGCGCCGGTTGGTGCCCTCGGGAATCCGGAACTTCTGGTAGAGCCGCAGCAGATGCTGCTTGACCGCGGCCTCGGTGACGACCAGGTCGTCGGCGATCTCGCGCGCGGTCGCCGGGGCGACGAACGCCTCGTCGGACAGCGCCGGCCTGCAGAGCGAGGTCAGCACGTCGACCTCGCGCCTGGTCAGCTCGGGTGCGGCCGCCCTGCGCAGCTCGACCTCCGGGGTGAAGTCCTCTCGGGGGACTCCACCGATGCGACCCCGTGCCGCGCCGAACGAGACGACGTCGCCGTCGTCGAGGACCCTTCTGGCGATCGGTCTGCCGTTCACCCGCGTGCCGTTCCTGGACAGCCCCAGGTCGACGACATACAGGTAAGGTCCTCGTCTGACGAACTCGGCATGGAGTCGAGACACGCTCGGGTCGCTGAGCCGGATGTCGACACCCCGGCCTCTGCCGACCGTCGTGATCTCGGGGCGCAGCGGGACCACCTCTCCGGTGTCCTCGATGCGTATGAACGGCCCCTCCACGGCAGTTCCTCCCCAGGTAGCCCGCCGTAACTATTACTACAGCTCCGGCTTACCCAACCGAGGGGATGCGGAATCTCCTTTGCCGAAAGGAGAATCCGGCGTGAAATTGGTCTGGACCTCCGCCGTCGGTTTTGCCTGCTCACGGGTAGACTTCGGACGGAGATAAGCGGAGGAAACAGTCATGGCGGACAAGCCCACGAAAGGTTTGGCCGATGTCGTAGCGGCGTCCACCGCGCTCAGCGACATCGACGGAAAAGCCGGTCGCCTCTTCTACCGGGGATACGACATCCACGACCTGGCCGGTCGAGCGACGTTCGAGGAAACCGCACATCTGCTGCAGCGCGGCAAGCTGCCCACCCGTACCGAGCTTGACTCCTACGGCGACGAGCTGGCGCGCGGACGCGAACTGGGCGCGCTCGTCTCCGCGAACATCGCGGAGATCGCCGAGAAGCAGAAACCCATGGAGGCGCTGCGCTCGCTGGTCTCCCTGGCCGGCGCCGACGACCCCGACAAGGACTCCACCGCCCACGACGCCAACCTGCGCAAAGCCGCGCGGCTCGTCGCGCAGCAGCCGCTCCTGGTCGCCCGCTACCACGCCGCCCGCACCGGCGGCAGCGCCCCGGACGCCGACGACTCCCTGAGCATCGCCGCCAACTTCCTGCTCCAGGTCACCGGTCGTACGCCCGCGCCCCGCGAGGTCGAGATCTTCGACGAGTGCCTGGTGCTGCACGCCGACCACACGATGAACGCCTCCACGTTCGCCGCCCGGGTGTGCGCCGCCACGCTGTCCGACATGCACTCCGCCATCGTGGCCGCCATCGGCACCCTCAAGGGCCCGCTGCACGGCGGGGCGAACGAGCAGGTCATGAAGACCCTGGAGTCGATTCCCGCCGGCGGCGTGGCGCAGGCCGTACGCGACAAGCTCGCCGCAGGCGAGAAGATCATGGGCTTCGGGCACCGCGTCTACAAGACCGAGGACCCGCGCGCCACCCACCTTCGCCGCATGTCGGCGGAGCTGGCCGAGGCGAGCGGCGACGACACCTACTACCGCATGTCGAAGGAAATGGAGGAGGTCGTCTTCGAGACGAAGGGCCTCTATCCCAACGTCGACTTTTACGCGGCCTCCGTCTACCACTACCTTGGCATTCCGACAGACCTGTTCACGCCGGTCTTCTCCATCAGCCGCATGTCCGGCTGGACCGCTCACGTCATCGAGCAGCACGCCGACAACCGGCTGATCCGCCCCGACAGTGAGTACATCGGTGAGACCGACCAGAAGTGGAAGCCGATAGAAGAGCGTTGAACGAACGGACCGAACGCGAGCGCTGGGGGCCGTACCTGCTGGTCTTGGCAGGTGCGGTCGTCAGTGTGGTCGTGATCATCATGGCGAACCCGCGCTGGGGCGGGTTCGCGCTGGGCGGGGTCATCATGGTCGCCGCGGCTCTGCGCTTCGCGGGGTTCGGCGGCCAGCTCGCCGTACGGAGCAGGAAGATCGACGCCATCACGCTGTCCCTGTTCGGGTTCGTGCTGGTGCTGACCTCGATGCTGCTCGACAACAACGAGCTGAAGGCGGTCATCCTGTCCCTTTTCACCCAGTGACGGACGGTCCGATAGCCTCAACGCAGCCATTCATTGAAGGGGAACATTCGCATGCCCAAGATCAAGGTGGAGGGTCCGGTCGTCGAGCTCGACGGCGACGAGATGACCCGGATCATCTGGCAGTTCATCAAGGACCAGCTGATCCTTCCCTACCTCGACGTCGATCTGAAGTACTACGACCTCGGCATCGAGCACCGGGACGCGACGGACGACCAGGTCACCATCGACGCCGCGAACGCCATCAAGAAGTACGGCGTCGGTGTGAAGTGCGCCACCATCACCCCTGACGAGGCGCGTGTCGAGGAGTTCGGGCTCAAGAAGATGTGGAAGTCCCCCAACGGGACCATCCGCAACATCCTCGGTGGTGTCATCTTCCGCGAGCCGATCATCATGTCGAACGTGCCGCGGCTCGTGCCCGGCTGGACCAAGCCGATCGTCGTCGGCCGTCACGCCTTCGGCGACCAGTACCGCGCCACCGACCTGAAGATCCCGGGCGAGGGCACCCTGACGCTGACCTTCACGCCGAAGGACGGCTCCGAGCCGATCGAGCTCGACGTCTACGACTTCCCCGGCAGCGGCATCGCGATGGCGATGTACAACCTGGACGAGTCGATCCGCGACTTCGCCCGCGCGTCGATGCGTTACGGACTCGCCCGTAACTACCCGGTCTACCTCTCGACGAAGAACACCATCCTCAAGGCGTACGACGGCCGCTTCAAGGACATCTTCGCCGAGGTCTTCGAGACCGAGTTCAAGGACGAGTTCGACAAGGCCGGCCTGACCTACGAGCACCGCCTCATCGACGACATGGTCGCCGCGGCGCTCAAGTGGGAGGGCGGCTACGTCTGGGCCGCGAAGAACTACGACGGTGACGTCCAGTCCGACACCGTCGCGCAGGGCTTCGGCTCGCTGGGCCTGATGACCTCCGTGCTCATGACCCCCGACGGCCGCACCGTCGAGGCCGAGGCGGCGCACGGCACCGTGACCCGCCACTACCGCCAGCACCAGCAGGGCAAGCCCACCTCCACCAACCCGATCGCCTCGATCTTCGCGTGGACGCGTGGCCTGGCCCACCGCGGCAAGCTCGACAACACCCCCGCGGTGGTCGAGTTCGCCGACAAGCTGGAGCAGGTCTGCATCGAGACCGTCGAGGGCGGCCAGATGACCAAGGACCTCGCGCTCCTGGTCGGCGGCGACGCCGAGTGGCTGACCACCCAGGACTTCCTGGCGGCGCTCGACGAGAACCTCAAGAAGAAGATGTCGGCCTAGTCGAACACGGCCCCTACCCTGCGTTCCGCAGGATAGGGGCCTTTTCGCGTTTCCGGCCTTCCGCGGTCCGTCTCCTCGATGCGGCAGATCCGACGACGGCGCCGCGCGAGGAGGCGGCGGCCCATCTTGCGGCGGCGCACAGGACGGCGCTGCGGCTCGGTATGCGCCCGCTCGTCGCGCAGGCCGCGGCGATGCCCATGGCGATCAGGACGTCCTCACGCGGACCGCTCACCGGGCGCGAGCACGAGATCGCCGGTCTGATCGCCGAGGGACTCAGCAACCGGGAGATCGCCAGTCGGCTGCGACTCTCGGAACGCACCGTGGAGGCACACGTCCGCGGCATCTTCACCAAGCTCGCCTGTACCTCGCGTGCCCGGGTGGCGGCCTGGTTCGTCGCCGAGGGCGCTCACCCTGACCGCCCCCGGTGAGGGGTCACGCGAGGGCGGTGACCAGCAGGGCGAAGGCGGCGACGATGACGGCGACGCGGACGTGGTGGAGGCGGTCCCAGCGGTTCATCTGCTGCTGCCAGTCGGCCGGTCGGTTGTCGGGGGTCCACGTCCTGCTCCGGTTGTTGATCGGGACGAGCAGCAGCACCGACATGAGCACGCTGACGATCAGCAGTGCGCCGGCCGTGACGGTGAGGACGTTGCCGGGGTGCTGCCATCCCAGGACGGCCCAGATCGCGACGAGGACGAGCGAACCGATGTACCAGAACGGCATCACGGCGCCGAGCATCCGTCCCCCGTGGGCGCGGCCGAGCTGGCTGCTGTCGGTGGGAAGCGCGTCGAGGATCCGGTTGATGACGAAGGCGACGGAGAACTCCACCCCCACCATCAGGCCGACGACCACGGTGGTGAAGACCTCGAGTGCGTTGAGCATGACGACCTCTCCATAATCTAGCGCTGCTAGCTGATGAAGCAACGCTAGAGCTACTGTCGCTCGTTTGTCTAGCGATGCTAGGATCAGCTCATGTCCGTACAGGAACGCAAGCAGCGGGAACGGGCGGAGCGCGAGCGCCTCATCGTGGCGACCGCCCGCGAGCTCGCCGAGCAGCAGGGCTGGGACGCGGTCACCACCCGCCGGCTCGCCGAGCGCATCGAATACAGCCAGCCCGTCCTCTACAGCCACTTCCGCGGCAAGCGCGAGATCATCGGCGCGGTCGCCCTCGAAGGCGCCGCCGAGATGGCCGCGGCGCTGCGGGCGGCGACCTCGGCCGCTGACGGCCCTCGCGCCCGGGTCGCCGCCCTCGCCGGCACCTACCTCGACTTCGCCGCGCGCAACCCGGCGGTCTACGACGCCATGTTCGAGCTCGACGGCGGCCTGGCCTTCGCGCACGAGGACACCCCGCAACCGCTGAAGGACGCCTTCGCCGCCCTGCTCGACAGCCTCACCGAGGTCGCCGGCGACGGCGTCCACCCGGGGCTGTTCACCGAGCTGTTCTGGGCGTCCCTGCACGGGCTGGCCACCCTCACCCGAGCGGGCCGGCTGCCGCCGGAGCACACAGAACGCAGGGTGGAGCTGCTGGTGAACCGGCTCGCCAAGCTCTGACGCGACTGGCGTCCACGGCGCTACGCGTGGTTGCGCTCGTGTGTCCGGGCCGGGTCGGGTCGGGGACGGCGTGACCAGAGCCAGGTCAGCAGGCTCTCGCCGATCCAGCCGTCCTGACGGCAGCCCGGCGGGACGGCGAACACGGCTGAGCCGACGGGCGTGGTCCATTCGTTCAGCAGGTCGGCCTCGGAAAGGCTGAAGCTGGACGAGGACGACGCGGCACAGCCGCACCGCCATCCTCGCACCCGCCCCCGCCGGTCCTGGGTCCGTGCCGTCCAGGAATCGGGACGGGATGTCACAGCGGGAGCGGCTCGTTCGTCTCAGGGTGCGTCACCATCGATTCACGAAGGGAACGCACCATGGACGCACGACTGAACTACTTCGACAACCCCACCGCGGGCAAGGTGCTCAAGCAGTTCATGTCGGTGGGCAGAGCCTTCAGGGAGTCGTCGCTGCCGGCCGCCACGCAGGAGCTCGTGGCGCTGCGCGTCAGTCAGATCAACGGCTGCGCCGCCTGCGTCGACCTGCACACGAAGGAGGCCGCCGCCGCGGGCGAGAGCTCGGTGCGGCTCAACCTGGTCGCGGCGTGGCGGGAGGCCACCGTCTTCACCGAGGCAGAACGCGCGGCACTGGAGTTCGCGGAGCAGGGCACCCGGGTCGCCGACGCCGGCACCGGGGTCAGCGACGAGGTGTGGGCGAACGCCGCCAAGCACTACGACCAGGAGCAGCTCACCACCCTGGTGTTCCTGGTCTCGTTCATGAACGCGGTGAACCGGCTGAACATCATCACCTGCCAGCCGGCCGGCGACTACCAGGTCGGCCAGTTCCACTGAGCCGGGCCGCGGAAGGGGTGAGCGAGATGGGCAGGATCGAGGAGTTCGAGGACCTGCGGCCGCTGCTGTTCTCGATCGCGTACCGGATTCTCGGGAGCGTGAGCGAGGCCGAGGACGCGGTGCAGGAGACGTGGCTGCGCTACGAGCTCGCGCCTGAGCGGCCCGAGTCGGTGAAGGCGTTCCTCTCGGCCGTGGTGACCAGGATCTCGATCGACGTCCTGCGCTCGGCGCGCGTCCAGCGGGAGGCGTACGTCGGCCCGTGGTTCCCCGAGCCGCTGCTCGCCGACCCGTACGAGGACCCGGCGCGGGCGGCGGAGCTGGCCGACTCGGTGTCGATGGCGTCGCTGCTGCTGCTGGAACGGCTCAGCCCGCTCGAACGGGCGGTCTTCGTGCTGCGCGAGGTGTTCGGCTTCGGCTACGACGAGATCGCGGCGGCGGTGGGCCGCTCGGAGGCGGCCTGCCGGCAGCTCGCCGTACGGGCGCGGCGGCACATGCAGGCCGGACGGCCGCGCTTCGCGGCGGCCCGCAGGGAGCGCGAGGAGCTGGCGTCACGGTTCTTCGCCGCCCTGAGCCAGGGCGACGTCACCGGCCTGCGCGACCTGCTCGCCGCGGACGTGTCGCTGGTCGGCGACGGCGGAGGCAAGGCCCCGCAGCTCGCCAGGGCGGTCGCCGGCGCCGACAACGTGGCCCGGCTGCTCGCGTCCGTGTTCGACCGGCTGATCGAGATGGGGGTGTCGTTCGAGCCCCACGAGGTCAACGGCCAGCCGGGGGCGATCTTCCGCGACCGGGACGACAAGGTGCTCTACACCGTGGTGCTCGACGTCCTCGACGGGAAGGTCCAGACGGTCCGGTCGGTGATCAACCCCGACAAGCTCACCCATCTCGGCCCGGTGGCGGACGCCTGGGCGCTCGACCGCGAAGTACGCCGGGCCCGACGCACCTGACCGCAGGCTGTCACATAATCCGATGTTCTACTGTCAAATGAGGTGACATGCGAAGTCGGACGGGGGAGGCAGCCGATGGTGGACGTGTACGAGGCGGTCAAGAGCCGGCGGGCGGTTCGCGCATTCACCGACCGGGAGGTCCCCAGGGAGGTGCTGGAGCGCGTCCTGTCGGCCGCGGCCTGGTCGCCGTCCGGATCGAACATCCAGCCCTGGCGCATCTACGTGGTGACCGGTGCCCCGCTGGCCGAGCTGAAGAAGCGCGCCGGTGAGCGGGTCGCCGCCGTCGACCCCTGGGACGAGCGGGAGTACGAGATGTACCCGGCCGACCTGAAGAACCCGTACCGGGAGCGCCGGTCGGCCTTCGGCAGGGAGCGGTACAGCGCGCTGGGCGTCGCCCGCGAGGACTGGGAGGCCCGCCAGCGGGCCGCCGCGGGCAACTGGCAGTGTTTCGGCGCCCCCGCCGCCCTGTTCTGCTACATCGACCGTGACATGGGCCGGCCGCAGTGGGCCGACCTCGGCATGTACCTGCAGACGGTCATGCTGCTGCTGCGCGCGGAAGGGCTGCACAGCTGCCCGCAGATGGCATGGTCGGTCTACCGCGCGACCGTCGCGGAGATCGTGTCGCCCCCTGACGGGCTCATCCTGTTCTGCGGCATGTCCATCGGGTTCGAGGACACCACGGGCAACTACGTCCGTACGGGACGGGCGCCCTTGGAGGAGACGGTCACGTTCGTCGAGGGGCCGGTCGCGTCGTCGCACGCGGCGTGAGCGCTCAGGCGGCGCGGGGGAGGCGGTCCGCGCCGCGGACGTCAGAGACGAGGAACGTCTCCAGCGCGGCGACGTCCCCCGTGCGGGCGGCGGCCAGGAAGGCGGCCAGCAGGCGGCGGTGCTCGACCGTGCGGGCGGGCCCGCGGCGGGCGGTGGCCAGGCGTCTGCGGGCGCGGCTCAGCACCTGGCGGACGTTGACCGGGCTGAGGTGCAGCAGCTCCGCGATCCGCGTGTAGGGGTGGACGAAGGCCTCCCTGAGCACGTAGACCGCCCGCTCGGCGGGGGTGAGCCGTTCGACCAGCAGCACGAGGGCCCGTTCGAGGTCCTCGTCCCGCTCGACGGCGAGCGTGAGGTCGTCGCCGGTGGCGACGGGTTCATGGAACCACGGTTCCGCGTTCGTCTCGCGCCGCCGGCGGGCGGAACGGGCGACGTTGATGGCCAGCCGGGTGGTGACCAGCGACAGGTAGGCCGCGTCGTTCCGCACGGCCGATCGGTCGGTGTGCTGCCAGCGCACCCAGACGTCCTGGAGAACGTCCTCGGCTTCCGACGCGCAGCGGACCACCCGGTAGGCGATGCCGAACAGGCGCGGGCCCAGCTCCATGAACGTGCCGGCGGCCTGTTCGAGGGCACTCACCTCGTCATGAACGTACAACGTCACCGACCCCCCGACCGGTTGCTTTCATAACGGTATCGACAGAAACAGTATCGTTCGATACTTATCTCAGGGTACGTGGAGGTCGGTGTGCTTCGTCCTGGCCTACTTGGCGGCGGGGTAAGCGAGCCGGGTCAGCAGGTCTTTCAGCAGTTCGGTCTCGCCGGGCTCCAGGTCGGCGACCAGACGCTCGGCCGCCGGCTCGGCCGTGAGGTGGGCCGCGTCGAACAGCTCCATGCCCTCGGGCGTGATCTCCACCGCGCGCACCCGCCGATCGCCCGGGACGGACTTGCGTACGGCCAGCCCCTTGCGCTCGAGATCGTCCACGACCCGCATGATCCCCGCCTTGTCGGACCCCGTCGCGGTGGCCAGGTCGCGCTGCACGGTCGGCCCCCGGTCGACCAGCACGATCAGCACCGCGAAATGCCGCAGCTCGATGCCGAGCGGCCGGACCGCCTCCGTCATCACCGTGAGCGCGCGCCAGTGCGCCTGGCGCAGCAGCAGGCCGAGAGCGAAGGGCGAGGTGTCGCCGGGGCGGGCGGTCGCCCGCGAGGCGGACGTTTTGTCGGAGCTCATTCCCCTATGTTAACAGAAACCTTCTCATTCGATATTGTATCGTTTGATACTAACTACCAGGAGGGCAGATGACGAAGATCATGAACACCCCGGCTCGCCGGATCGCCGTGAAAGGCGTCGAACCATGACGGGCGGCGCGGAGGCACCGATGGGCCTGCGTGCCCTTCCGCGTCCCGTGGCGGTCGTGGTCGGGGGCGGCGGCGTCCTCGGGGCCGCCCAGGTCGGCGTCGGGTACGCGCTGGAACAGCGAGGATTCGTCCCCGACCTGATCATCGGCACCTCGGTGGGCGCGCTCAACGGAGCCATCGCGGCCGCCCACCCCGGCCGGGCCGCCCCCTGGCTCGACCACGTCTGGACCCACGTACGGCGCCGCGAGGTGTTCCCGCTCGGCGTCTGGTCCTCCAGGGCGAGCATCTTCGCCGACCGCGGCCTGCGCCGGCTGATCGCCCGCGCCGAGCTGCCGCGGCGGATCGAACAACTGGACATCCCGTTCACCGCGGTCGCCATGGACCTGGCCACCGGCGCGCAGGAGCTGCTCGACCGCGGAGACCTGGAGTCCGCACTGCTCGCCAGCGCGGCCATCCCCGGGGTCCTGCCCCCGGTCGACCGGGAGGGCCGCACGCTCGTGGACGGGGGAGTGGTCGCCTTCGTCCCGGTACGGGCGGCCCTGGAGGCCGGGGCGGCCAGCGTGGTGGTGCTGTCCACCGGGCCGCACAGTTGGCCGCTGCGCCCGGTCGTCCCGCCCCGGCACGCCCGCGCGGTCGCCGCGCGGGCATGGCTGCTGCTGATGCACCACCAGATCGAGAGCGACCTGCGCCAGGTGTCAGAACGCATCCCCACGGTCGTGCTGCCGACCGGTGTCGAGACCTGGCCCGCCCCGTGGGACTTCGGTCACTCCCAGCGGCTGATCGAGACCGCCGCCGACGCGGCCGGCCGCTTCCTCGACGGGCTGAGGATCGCGGGCCCTGGCCTGTACGGCATCAACGACGGCATGGATCACGGCATGGATCACGGCATCGACGACACGGTCACGGCGGAGGTGGGCCGGTGAGCACCATCGCGTTCCTCAACATCCCTATGCACGGGCACGTCAACCCGACGCTGCCGGTCGTGGCGGAACTCGTCAGGCGGGGGCACTCCGTCGTCTGCCACACCTCGTCCGCCTTCGCGAAGGGGATCGAGGCCACCGGAGCCACTGTGCGCCTCCACCCGGGAGGCGACGCGCCGCTTCCCGACCCGCCGGTGCCGTTCACGATGCTGGACGGGCTCACCCGCGCCGCCGTCGGCCTGCTGCCCGCCGTGCTCGCCGACCTGCGGCGCGTCCGTCCCGACCTGGTCGTCCACGGGGCGGCCTGTCCGTGGGGCGCGGTCGCCGCCGAGGAACTGGGGGTGCCGGCGGCGGCGCTGTTCACCACGTTCGCGTTCAACCGGCACGCGCCCAGCCCCACCCGCGCGTCCTGGGACCTGCTGGCCTCGGCGGCCGTCCGGCCGCGCCACGCCGTGAGCTACATGCGCTCGCAGTGGCGGCTGCACCGCCGCTACCACGCCTCTGGGCTGCCGCTGCTCGACCTGCTCAACGTACGGGAGCCGCTCAACGTGGTCTTCACCTCGCGCGCGTTCCAGCCCGACGCCGGCGCCTTCGACGCGACCTACCGGTTCGTCGGCCCCAGCCTGGGCGCCCGTCCGCTCGACCCGACGTTCCCGCTCGACAGGCTGCGCTCCCCGGTGCTGTACGCCTCGCTCGGCACGGTGTTCACCGCCGAGCCGGGGCTGCTGCGCGCCTTCGCCGCCGCGCTCGCACCCCTGGCGGGAACCGTGGTCATCGCCACGGGACAGACCGACCCGGCCACGCTCGGCCCGCTGCCGGACAACGTGCTCGCCCGGCGCTTCGTCCCGCAACCCGAGGTGCTGGCCCGCGCCGCGCTGTTCGTGACGCACGGCGGGATGAACAGCGTCAACGAGGCCCTGTACGCCGGCGTCCCGATGCTGGTGATCCCGCAGGGCGCGGACCAGCCGGTCGTGGCCCGGCGGGTCGTCGAGCTCGGCGCCGGCCTGTCGATCCGTACCGAGGACGCCGCCGAGGGGCCCGTGCGCGCCCTCGCCGGACGCCTGCTCGGCGAGCCCGGCTTCCTGGCCGCGGCGCGGGCGCTGCAGGTCGCCCAGCGCGAGGCCGGCGGCTACCTGCGCGCCGCCGACGAACTGGAGCGCTACCTGCTCCACTCAGGGTCGGCACGGGAGCGCTGAGCGATGTCTCCCGTCGTGGTGGTCCTGCTGCTGTTCGCCGGGCTCTCGGAGGCGGCCGGTCGGATCCTGCCGCTCGTGGCCCGCCGTCCCGGCATGTCGCGCCGCAAAGCGGTCATGCTCCTGCTGTGCGGCGCCGCGGTCGAGGGCGCGGTGTTCGCGCTGTGGCCGCTGACCTCGTGGACGCTCGCCGAGCTGCTGGTGTCGCCTCCGCTGTCCGGCGTCGCCTCGCTGACCTGGACCCCGGGCATGGCCGCTCCGCTGCTGCTCGCCGCGATCCTGGCGTTCCCGCTGCTCGGGCCCCTGCTGCACCTGCTGCTCTTCGTGGGGGTCGGGGCCGGTCTCGTCACGCCGCTCGCCGCGACGACGGGGGTGGGCTGGTGGGCCGCCGCGGGCTGCGTGGCCGTCGCGGGCGTCGGGCTCGGCGTGACCGTCGAGGTTGTACGGCGCCTCGTGGCGAGGCTCAGCGGCGTGGCGCCACGGGGGCTGCTCGCATGATCGAGTTCCCGCTCTTCGCCCTGGTGCTCGGCCCCGTCCTGCTCGCCGAGGCCCTGCTGGCCCGCCACGAGGTCATGGCCTACACGGCCGGCTGGCGGACCCCCACCACCGAGCTTCCCCACGGCATGCCGTACGCGCGGGGCGCCGACCCGGACCGGCCCCCTGCCGCGTACCTGGTCTACCTGGACGGCATCGGCAAGCGCCGCTTCACCGACACCCGCGACGGCGGCCGGCTGGTCAAGGCCGTGATCGCCAAGGCGCCCGAACTGCGGGTGCTGGGCCAGGTGCAGCCGTACTCGCCGCTGGCGCACCCGCTGGTCAACCGGCCGGTGTGGGAGTGGCTGCGGCACCGCGCCGGGATCCTGCTGTTCCTGCACAACGTCATGCAGATCTTCGTGGCCGCCGACCGGCGCTACCGTCCGCTGTACAACCACGCCGTGGGCGCCCAGATCGCCGACCAGCTGTGCCGGGCCGGTTACCGTCCAGGCAGCGGCGTCCCCGTGGTGCTGCTCAGCTACAGCGGCGGCGCCCAGGTCGCCACCGGCGCGGTGGAGGAGTTGCACGCCCGGCTGCGCGCCCCGCTGCGGCTGATCACCCTCGGCGGGTTCCACAACGGCGCCAACGACCTCACCCACGTCCGCCACCTGTACCGGCTCACCAGCGGCAGCGACTGGATCGAACGGGTCGGCACCTGGATCTTCCCGCAGCGCTGGCCGCTGTTCCGCCGCAGCGGGTGGAACCGCGCCGTACGCGCCGGGAAGGTCAGCGCGTACGCGCTCGACCCGGCCACCCACATGGGACGGCGCAGCTACATCGACCCTGACGAGCGGCTGCCCGACGGCCGCAGCCACCTCGACCGCACCGCCGACGCGGTGGTCGCGCTCATCCACGTCCATCCGTTCCCGGCCCGTCAGAACGCACGGCTGAACGCCGGTGAAGCGGGATCCGGCGGGTAGCTGGGGCGCATGAGGATCGAGGACTACGCGCTCATCGGGGACACGAGGTCGGCGGCCCTCGTCGGCCGCGACGGCTCGATCGACTGGCTCTGCCTGCCCCGGTTCGACTCGCCCGCCTGCTTCGCCAAGCTCGTGGGCGATCCGTCCAACGGGTACTGGCGGCTCGCGCCCGCCGGGCACACGACGGCCACGCGGCGCGCGTACGCCATGAACACGCTGATCCTGGAGACCGTGTGGGAGACCGCCACCGGAACCGTCAAGGTCGTCGACTTCATGCCTCCCCGGCACAGCAACCCCGACCTCGTCCGGATCGTGGAGGGTCTGTCCGGGACGGTCGACATGACCACGGAGCTCTGCATCCGGTTCGACTACGGCAGGATCGTTCCCTGGGTGCGCGCCGTCGGCGGACGCCTGCGCGCCATCGGCGGCCCCGACTCGGTCTGGATCGACACCCCCGTCCCCCTGGACGGCGACGGACACCGGCACGCGGCCGCCTTCCCGGTCGCCGCGGGCGAGCGCCGGGCGTTCGTGTTCGCCTGGCAGCCCTCGCACGAGCCGGAACCCCATCGGATGGACCCCGGTGAACAGCTCACCAAGACCAGGACGTTCTGGGCGGAATGGGCCTCCCGATGCCAGGCCACGGGCCCGTGGCGCGACGCGGTGGTCCGCTCGCTCATCACGCTGAAGGGGCTGACCTACAGCCCGACCGGCGGCATCGTGGCGGCTCCCACCACGTCGCTGCCCGAGCACCTCGGCGGCGTCCGCAACTGGGACTACCGGTACTGCTGGCTGCGTGACGCGGGCATGACGCTCGACGCCCTGTCCAGGGCCGGTTACGTCGAGGAGGCGAGCGCCTGGCTCGACTGGCTGCTCCGCGCCGTCGCCGGCCGTCCCGAGGACCTTCAGGTCATGTACGGGGTGGCGGGCGAGCGGCGGCTCCCCGAGCAGACGCTGGACTGGCTGTCGGGGTACGAGGGGTCGCGTCCGGTGCGGATCGGCAACGACGCCGTCACCCAGCTCCAACTCGACGTCTACGGCCAGGTGGTCGGGTGCATCTACCAGGCCCGCAAGCACGGGATGCCGCCGCCGGACGACTACGCCTGGTCCACCGTCAGCAAGCTGATGGAGTTCATCGAACGCGGCTGGAACCAGCCCGACGAAGGGCTGTGGGAGGTCCGCGGCCGGCGGCGGCACTTCGTCCACTCCAAGGTCATGATGTGGGTGGCGGTCAGCCACCTGATCCGGTCCGTCGAGGAGTTCGGCCGCAGCGGTCCCGTCAACCGCTGGCGGGCCGTGCGCGACCGGATGCACACCGAGATCTGCGCCAAGGGCTTCGACCGGGAGCGCGGCACGTTCACCCAGTCGTACGGCTCACGCGAGCTCGACGCGGCCCTGCTCCTCATCCCGATCGTCGGTTTCCTGCCGCCTGAGGACCCACGGGTCGTCGGTACGATCGACGCGATCCAGCGCGAGCTCATGACGGACGGGCTGCTCCTGCGCTACCCGATCGCCCAGCACAACGACGTGGACGGCCTGCCGGGGACCGAAGGCGTCTTCCTGGCGAGCAGCTTCTGGCTGGCCGAGGCGCTCGCCCTGGCCGGACGCAAGAACGAGGCCGTGGAGCTGTTCGAACGGCTGCTCGGCCTGGCCAACGACGTGGGCCTGCTCGCCGAGGAGTACGACCCCGTCGAGGCGCGGCAGCTCGGCAACTTCCCGCAGGCGTTCACCCACATCCACCTGATCCACGCCGCCCAGGCGCTCAGCTAGGCCGTCAGCGCGTCGGCGACGGCCACGGCCAGCATGAGCAGCGGAATCACCATCATGAGCAGCATCGTGACCCGGGACTTCGCCCTGCGCGCCGTCGCCTCGGCCCACGTCTCGGCCGCGCTCCTGCCGCGCGACTCCTGGCGGCCGTGCGCGCCAGGCCGCGTGGCGTGGTTCCGCCGTACGGGCCCTGTCGCGGCGCCCTGACCGGACGGACGCGCGGCGGCGGCCGACAGCCGCCTCGCGGCAGCGGCCGCGGCGGCTGCCCGTAACGGTGACACGTTGCCCGGCGCTCGGGACGACGCCGCGGAGAGCCGCCTGGCGGCTGCCTCGGCGGCGGCGGCCTGTAACGGCGACAGGTCGGCACCTCGCGACGGCGCCCCGGCGGGACGGGTCTGCGGGGAGGCGGGTACCTGAGGGCTTTCCTGGGGCCGGGTGGGTCGGGGCGGGAGGTCGGTGACCGTCGCCCGGGCGTCCTCCGGCGCGGCGGTCATGACGAGGGTGCGGACGACCTCGGCGACGGGCTCGGGCAACCACCCGGCCCCGGCGTAGAGGCCGGCGAGCCGATCGCCGTGCCCGAGGTGGCCCGCCATTTGGTCCAGCAGCGCCGAGGCGGTCGGGCGGTCGGCGGGCGACTTCGCGAGGCACCGTTCCACCAGCGGGCGCAGTCGCGGCGGGAGCGCCGCGAGGTCGGGCTCCTCGTGGACCGTGCGGTACCACAGGCCCTGCCACGACCCGCCGCCGAACGGTCCCGTGGCGGTGGCGGCGAACGCGAGCACCGCCCCGAGACAGAAGACGTCGGCCGCGGGCCCCACCGGCGCGCCGGTCAGCTGCTCGGGCGAGACGAACCCGGGGGTGCCGATGGCGATGCCCGTCCTGGTCAGACGGCTGCCCTCGACGGCCACGGAGATCCCGAAGTCGATGACCCGCGGGCCGTCGGCCCCCAGCAGCACGTTGGACGGCTTCAGGTCGCGGTGCACCACACCGGCCGCGTGGATCGACTCGAGCGCCTCGGCCAGCCCCGCCCCCAGCGCGAGGACGTCCCGCTCGGGCCACGGCCCGTACTCGCCCACGGCCGCGTCGAGGGACATGCCGGGCACGTACGCGGTAGCCAGCCACGGCGGCGTCCCCTCGGGATCGGCGTCCACCACCTCGGCGGTGAAGAACCCGCTCACCGTACGGGCCAGGGTGATCTCGCGCGCGAACCGCTGCCGGAAGTCGCGGTCGGCGGCCAGCTCAGGATGGACGACCTTCACCGCCACGACCCGCCCGCTGCGCGACCGCCCCAGGAAGACCCGGCCCATCCCGCCGGCTCCCAGCCGCGACTCCAACCGGTAGGGGCCCACGCTGGACGGGTCGTGCGGCTGCAACGACTCGAACACCGGCACGCGCGCCTCCTCCACGTGGGGATCATGACATCACGATCCGGCACACGGCGCTTCCCGCTCGGTGTGAAGCCTGTACCTCTCCCGTCGCGGGGCACGTGGGTAGCGTCGAAGGCATGAGCCTCTCGTACGTGGTGACCGGTGGTGGGCGGGGGATCGGCAGGGCGGTGGTCGAGCGGCTGCTCGGCGAGAAGGACGAGAAGGACGACAAGGACGAGAAGAACACGGTGGTCGCCGTCGAACGCCACCCGGCGGCCCTCGCGTGGGCCGGCTCCCGCGTCGTCCGGGTGATCGGTGACGCGGCCGACGAGGAGGTCGCGGCCCGCGCGGCCGCGCTCGCCGAGGAGGCGGGCCCGCTGGCGGGCTGGGTCAACAACGCCGCCGTGTTCCGGGACGCCTCCGTGCACTCGTCCTCGATCGCGCAGGTCAGGACGCTGATCGCGGCCAACCTCGACCTGGCCCTGGTGGGCTGCGCCACCGCCGTGCGGCACTTCATGGCCGTGGGCCGGCCGGGCGCCGTCGTCAACGTCACCTCCCACCAGGCGACGAGGGCGGTGCCTGGCAGCCTGCCGTACGCGACCGCGAAGGCCGCAGTGGAGGGCCTGACCAGGTCGCTCGCCGTCGAGTACGGCCGCCACGGCATCCGCGTCAACGCGGTGGCCCCCGGGTCCGTGGCCACCGAGCGGTACGAGGAGTTCCTCGCCGCGCGGAGCCAGGAGGAGGCCGCCGCCCTGGAGGGGGAGTTCGCGCGGCTGCACCCGCTGGGCCGCGTCGCCGATCCCGCCGAGGTGGCCTCGGTCGTGGCCTACCTGCTCTCCCCGGACGCGGCCTTCGTGACGGGCGCGACGATCCCCGTGGACGGCGGACGCACGGTCCTCGGCCTCGATCCCGAGATGCCCGACCCCCTGGCATGAGGCGAACCTGAAGGGTTTCGTAAGCCCGTCCGGCGAAGCTGAGGGCACCGAAAGGGAGGGCCGTTCCGCCCCCCGCTTCCCGGAACGAGGAGACACGCATGCGCAAGCTCGTCGAGTCGACGTTCGTCACGCTGGACGGCACCATCGACCAGCCGCACCGGTGGGGCCCGCCGTACTGGGACGACGAGCACAACGCCTACAGCGAGGCGCTGGCGGTCGAGTGCGACGCCCTGCTGCTCGGCCGGGTGACGTACGAGGCGTTCGCCCAGGCCTGGCCCGCGATGGAGGCCGCCGGCGACGAGAGCGCCGCCCCCATGAACGCCCTGCCGAAGTACGTCGCCTCCAGGACCCTGACCGAGGCCACCTGGAACGCCACGATCATCCAGGGCGACGTCGCCAAGGAGGTCGCCCGGCTGAAGGAGCTGCCGGGCAAGAACATCCTGAAGTACGGCACCGGCGAGCTCGACCGCACGCTCCTGGAGCACAGGCTGGTGGACGAGTACCACTTCTGGATCTTCCCGGTGCTCGCCGGGAGCGGTCAGCGCCTGTTCGACGGGGTCGACCTGACCCACCTGAGGCTCGCCAGGTCCACGCGGTTCGCCTCGGGCATCGTCGTCATGGTCTACGAACCGAAGTGACTGGCAGCAAATCGGGTCAGGTCGGTGAGTTCATGAACGTTCGGAGAACGCACCTTTCGCGTTCCCGGGCTATCTCTTGACGGTACGGCGGCGTGGCGGAATTGATCATCTGGGTAGGAGTCAATCGCAGGTATCGCTACTTGCAGTGACCCGTCGAACGCGGGCCGCTCACAGTCGTACGCGTATCGGGGGGTTCGGATGCGACTGGGAATGCTGAGTGGGGTGGGACTGCTCGCGGTTGCCACGATCATGGCAGGCTGCGGTTCGGAGCCACCCCAACCCGTCAAGGTCGACGCCAAGGTCGACGCCGCCGCCAGGCTGAAGGCCGCCAAGGACGCCAAGATACGCAACGCCGCCAAGGTCAAGGCCAACGAGCTCGGCCAGATCCCGGTCCTGATGTTCCACCGGGTCATCCCTTCACCGCAGACCACCGACGACCGTACGCCCAAGCAGTTCCGGGCCGACCTGGAGCGGCTGGCGAAGGAGGGCTACGTGCCGGTCACGGCCGCCGAGATGGTGACCGGAAAGATCGACATCCCGGCCGGCAAGTACCCGGTGGTCCTGACCTTCGACGACTCGTCCCCGTCGCAGCTGACCCTGAACGCCGTGGGCGTCCCGCAGAAGGACACCGCTGTGGCGATCATGAAGGAGGTGGCCGCCAAGTACCCGGGCTGGCGGCCGAAGGCCACGTTCTTCGTGACGCGCGACCTGTTCGGCAAGACCACGACAGAGGAACAGGCGCAGGCGCTCCTGTGGCTGAAGGACAACGGCTTCGAGATCGCCAACCACACCCGCGACCACCTCAACCTGCGCTCGATCTCGCAGGCCCAGGTCGAGGAGCAGATCGGCTCGATCGGCAAGACGATCGAGCAGCTGACGTACACCAAGCCCGTCACCATCGCCCTGCCGTACGGCGCCCAGCCGAAGAAGAAGGACTGGGCGCTGAACGGCAAGGGCTACAAGCACAAGGGCGCCTTCCTCGCCGGGTACACGCCGGCGCCCGCGCCGTTCAGCAAGTCGTTCGACGCGGCCGGCGTCCCGCGGATCAAGGTCATGGAGAAGAAGGGCGACTGCGCCCAGTTCTGCTCCGAGGCCTGGCTCGACTGGCTGAAGAAGAACCCGGACATGCGGTACACCTCCGATGGTGACCCGAAGACCGTGGCGTACCCGAAGTTCAAGCAGCCGTACCTGCGCAAGTCCTTCAGCGCCATGAGTCTGCCCTACTGACGGGCGTCGCGTGAGCCCGGCCCGCGCGGGCCGGGCTCACGCATGTCCTGCTCCGGGAACGAAGAGCACGCCCACCGCCCGGTAACCTCATGGCGCGGCGCCGTACGGCGCCGGCTACGGGGATGTGAGGCAGTGAACACGCCGGTCGAGCGCCTTCGGGGGTTCGCGGGACGCGACGTCCGGCGCGGTGCACCGGCGTCCCGGGCCACCCGTCCGGGGGCTCCGGAGACGCGCGACGTACCGGAAACCTCGACGGAAGAGGCGAAGCCGTGACGTCACGAAGCCTTAACAGATCCGCGAGGATCGGCCGGGCGTCGTAAAGTTTGCGTCGATGGGTGCAGGACACGTGGGGATGACGAATGCCGCAGATCTCGCCGCTGGTCGCCGGCGATCCCACCGAGCTGGGGTCCTACCGGCTGTCCGGACGGGTCGGGGAAGGCGGTCAGGGCATCGTCTACCTCGGCGTCAACGAGCAGGGCGAACGTGCCGCGATCAAGCTCCTGCACGTCAAGTTCACCGGTGACACCAGCGCCCGCTCCCGCTTCGCCAGAGAGCTGAAGGCGGCGCAGCGGGTGGCCTCGTTCTGCACCGCCCGCGTGATCGAGGCCGACCTCGACGGCGACACCCCCTACATCGCCAGCGAGTACATCGAGGGCCGCGCCCTGCGCGACATCGTCGAGACCGACGGGCCGCTGTCCGGCACGGTGCTCGACCGGCTGGCCATCGGCACCGCCACCGCGCTCACCGCGATCCACCACGCCTCGATCGTCCACCGCGACTTCAAGCCCGACAACGTGCTGATCGCCGCCGACGGGCCGCGCGTGGTCGACTTCGGCATCGCCCGCATCATCGACTCCACCGGCACGATCACCAGCCGCGCGATCGGCACCCCCGCCTACATGGCGCCCGAGCAGATCGCGGGCGACGACGTCGGGCCGTACACCGACGTGTTCTCCTGGGGCGCGACCATCGCGTTCGCGGCGACCGGCACGCCCGCGTTCGACGGCAAGTCGATCGCGGTGGTGCTCAACCGGATCCTCAACCACGAGGTCGACGTGAGCATGATGCCGGAGCCGCTGCAGAGCGTGGTGCGCTCGGCGCTGGCCAAGTCGCCGGCCGAGCGGCCGTCGGCCGACCAGATCCTGCTGCGGCTGCTCGGGCAGTCGACCAGCGTGGGTGCGTCCACGGCGGTGCTCACCCGGGGCGTGCAGGTCGCCGGCGACGACACCAAGCCGTTCATCAGGGTGCCGGCCCGCTCCATCACCGACCACCAGAGCCGTACGGGCGCCGCGGCCCCCGCGCGGCCGCCTGCCCCGCCCCCGCCGCAGCGGCAGGAACCGGCCCAGCCGGCCGCCGGCCCCACCGTGCTGCCGGAGGGGCTGCCCGCCGTGCCGCCGGACAGGGTCCCTGAGGAGGCGCCGCCCTCGGTGACCGAGTTCGCCGCCGTCCGCGTGTCGCGGCGCACGAGGGTCTGGGCCGTCGTCGGCACCGCGCTCGCGCTCATCGCCGCCGTGGTGATCGCCATGGCGGCGAACGACTGGGCGCCCCTGGCCTCCGGCGCGCAGCAGACCCGCTCGCCCGCCGGGGCGCCGTCCGGGCAGAAACCCGCTCCCACGTACGCCAGCGTCGTGGAGAAGGCGGCGCAGACCGGCAGCATCGTGATCGGCGTGCGGGGCGACCTGCCGGGCGTCGCGCTGCAGAACGGCGGCGGCTTCGACGGCTTCGACATCGACATCGCGCGCCGCATCGCCGCCGGGCTCGGGGTCGAGGAGCCGACGTTCACGAGCGTGAGCGGCTACGACCGCGCCGCCGCGCTGGCCTCGGGCGACGTCGACCTGGTCGTCGCGACGTACCCGATCGACGGCGGCGACACCCAGTTCGCCGGGCCGTACTACCTCGCCCACCAGGACGTCCTCGTGCGCGCGGGCGGTCCGATCGACAAGCTGGCCGACCTGAAGGGCAAGCGCATGTGCGCGCCCAACACCCCGTCCGTGGGCGTGGTCCAGGACCGCGTCGCGGTCGAGGCGGTCATGGCCGGCGACTACGCCGCCTGCATGGACCTCCTCAGGAGCGGCGCGGTCGACGCGGTGCCGGGCGACGACCTCATCCTCGCCGGGTTCGCCGCCCGCGAGCCCATCCGCTTCAAGATCCTCGGCGCGAAGCTCACCGACGAGCGCTACGCCGTCGGCATCAGGCAGGGCGACGTGAAGACCTGCAAGGCCGTCAAGGCGCTGATCGCCGACCTCTACCGCACGGGTTTCATGAAGCAGCTCGTGACCAGGCATTTCGGCACCGTCCAATTCGATGCCGAACTGAAGGTGCCCGCGATGGGAACCTGCTGACACGAGCGGATAGCATCCCAAGGTCAATCATCTTCGCAGCGAGTTAGGGGAAAGGCCATGGCGTCGTCAGCCACTGTGCCCGTCAAGGTGACCGTCACCGGAGCCGCCGGCCAGATCGGCTACGCATTGCTGTTCCGCATCGCGTCGGGGCAGCTGCTCGGCGCCGACGTGCCGGTCAAGCTGAGCCTGCTGGAGATCCCGGCGGCGGTGAAGGCGGCCGAGGGCACCGCGATGGAGCTGGACGACTGCGCGTTCCCGCTGCTGTCCGGCATCGAGATCACCGACAACCCCGACGTCGCGTTCGACGGGACGAACGTCGCGCTGCTGGTCGGCGCCATGCCGCGGAAGGCCGGCATGGAGCGCGGCGACCTGCTCGGCGCCAACGGCGGCATCTTCGGCCCGCAGGGCCGGGCCATCAACGCCCACGCCGCCGACGACATCAGGGTTCTCGTCGTCGGCAACCCGGCCAACACCAACGCGCTCATCGCCCAGCAGAACGCGCCCGACGTGCCGGCCGACCGCTTCACCGCGATGACCAGGCTCGACCACAACCGCGCGCTGTCGCAGCTCGCGGCCAAGCTGCAGGTTCCGGTCACCGAGATCAAGAAGATGACGATCTGGGGCAACCACTCCGCCACGCAGTACCCCGACCTGTTCCACGCCGAGGTCGGCGGCAAGGTCGCGGCCGAGCTGGTCGAGCAGGAGTGGCTGCGCGACACGTTCATCCCGACCGTGGCCAAGCGCGGCGCGGCCATCATCGAGGCGCGCGGCGCCTCCTCGGCCGCCTCGGCGGCCAACGCCGCGATCGACCACGTCTACGACTGGGTCAACGGCACCGACTGGACGTCGGCCGCCATCGTCTCCGACGGCTCGTACGACGTGCCCGAGGGCCTCATCTCGTCCTTCCCCGTGCGCGCGGTCGACGGCAAGTTCGAGATCATCCAGGGCCTCGAGATCGACGCCTTCTCCCGCGAGCGCATCGACGCCAGCGTGCGTGAGCTGGAGGAGGAGCGCACGGCCGTGAAGGAGCTCGGTCTCATCTGACCGGCCCGCGACCCATCCGCGTACGAGACGCGCGCCTCCTGAAGCTCAGGGGGCGCGCGTCTTGTCGTCCCGGGCGGCTGACCGCGGGGTATCGCGACGGCATGGTCGGCCACCGGGCACTGGGCCGACGGGATCTTCTGGGCCTGCTGAGGCGTGGCGTAGATCACGGCCGCGGCGGCCGTGAGGCTGCCTGCCGTGACGACGGCGCCGAAGAGCAGCTTCGTGACCCTGGGTGAAAAGCTCTTCACATTTCGGTATCACAGCACATCTTTCGGCACCGTACGGCTCATTTGCCGGAAAGCGCCGCCCAGGCGTCGGAGACGATGTCGCGCAGCGCGGGCCGCTCGGCCTTCCAGCCCAGCTCGCGCTGGATCTTGGCGGACGACGCCACCAGCACGGCCGGGTCGCCGGGACGCCGGTCGCCGATGACCGCGGGGATCTCGTGGCCGGTGACCTCACGGCAGACCGAGATCACCTCCTGCACGGAGAAGCCGGCGCCGCTGCCCAGGTTGTAGATCGCGTGCTCGCCCGGGGTGATCGCGTCGAGCGCGAGCAGGTGGGCCCTGGCCAGGTCGGCCACGTGGACGTAGTCGCGCACGCAGGTGCCGTCGGGCGTCGGGTAGTCGGTGCCGAACACGCTCACGGACTCGCGCTCGCCGGTCGCCACCTTGAGCACGTTGGGGATGAGGTGCGTCTCGATCGCGTGCCGCTCCCTGAAACGGCCGTAGGCGCCCGCGACGTTGAAGTAGCGCAGGCTCACCGCACCGAGCCCGCGCAGACCGGCGTACGCCGTCAGGGCGGTGTCCACGGCCAGTTTGGAGGCGCCGTACGGGTTGGTCGGCCGGGTGGGGTCGGTCTCCTCGATGGGGGAGCGCTCCGGCTCGCCGTACGTGGCCGCCGTCGAGGAGAACACGATCTTGTGCACGCCCTTGTCGCGCATGGCCTCCAGGAGCGCGAGCGTGCCGCCGACGTTGTGGGCCCAGTAGAGGCCGGGGCGTTCCACCGACTCGCCCACCAGCGACTTGGCGGCGAAGTGCAGCACGGCCTCGACGCCGTCGAGCGCGTCGTGGGCCTCGGTGATGCTCCCGCGGACGAACCGGGCGCCTTCGGGAACCGCGTCCTCGTGCCCCGTGGACAGGTCGTCGAGCACGGTGACCTCGTGCCCCGCCTCGACGAGCTGGGCCGCGACCACGCTGCCGACGTAGCCCGCCCCGCCGGTCACCAGCAGTCTCATGTTCACTCCTGTTCAAATATGTTTGATTTTGTACGGCTCGCGGTTCAGCATACGCTGGAAAGCGGACGAGTACGCTGCCAACCACCATGTTTGATACCGTCGCGGCAAACATCGCCCTGGTGCTGCTGTTCATCCTGATCGGGGGCTTCTTCGCCGGCGCCGAGATGGCGATGGTCTCGCTGCGCGAAAGCCAGGTCCGCAAGCTGTCCAGGCGCGGACGGCGCGGCGAGCGCGTGGCCAAGCTGGCCCGCGACCCCAACAGGTTCCTGTCGGCCGTGCAGATCGGCGTCACGGTGGCCACCATGCTGTCGGCCGCGTTCGGCGCCGACCGGCTGGCCGCGCAGCTCGTGCCCGTGCTGGAGGGCTGGCGGGTGCCGCAGTCGGTCGCGCCCGTCCTCGCGCTGGTGCTCGTCACGCTGGCCATCTCGTACTTCTCGCTGGTGCTGGGCGAGCTCGCGCCCAAGCGCCTGGCGCTGCAGCGGGCCGAGGGCCTGTCGCTGTACGTGGCGCCGTTCCTCGACCGTATCGCCGCGCTGTCGCGTCCGGTCATCTGGATGCTGTCGAAGTCCACCGACGGCGTGGTGCGGCTGCTCGGCGGCAACCCCCAGGCCGACCGCGAGGAGGTCTCCACCGAGGAGCTGCGCGACATGGTCGTCGGGCACACCGACCTGAACGCCGACGAGCGCAAGCTCATCGGCGAGGTGTTCGCGGCCGGCAAGCGGCAGCTCAGGGAGGTGATGCTGCCGCGCACCGAGGTGGAGTTCATGGAGGTCGACACGCCGCTGAACGAGGCCGCCCGGCTCGCCGCCACGCTCCCGCACTCCCGCTTCCCCGTCTATCGCGAGAGCTACGACGACGTCGTCGGGTTCGTCCATGTCCGCGACCTGCTCGACCCTGAGCTCGCCGGGCGCGGCGACCCGATCAGCGCGGTCGTGCCGATCAGGACCGCCAAGTTCGTGCCCGCGTCCAAGCGCCTGCTCACCACGCTCAACGAGATGCGCGACGAGGGCCAGCACCTCGCCATCGTGGTCGACGAGTACGGCGGCACGGCCGGCATCGTCACCCTGGAGGACCTCGTCGAGGAGCTCATCGGCGACATCAGGGACGAGTACGACGTCGAGGAGGACGTCGTCGTCCTGCCCGCCGGTGAGATGGAGATCGACGGGCTGACCAACCTCAACGACTTCGCCACCGAGACCGGCATCCGCCTGCCGCACGGCCCTTACGAGACGCTCGCCGGGTTCGTCATGGCCATGCTGGGGCACCTGCCTGAAGAGGGGGAAAAGGTGGAGTTCTCGGGCGTCGAGCTCGCCGTGACCGAGCTCGACGGCCGGCGCATCTCCCGCGTACGCGTGAAACGCCGGCCGATGGTCGAGTCGCCTCCCGACCAGAACTCCTGACACAATTGCCTGCTATGGCCAGACCTCGTGTACTCTCCGGCATCCAGCCCACCGCGGACTCCTTCCACCTGGGCAACTACCTGGGTGCGGTCCGCCAGTGGGTCACCCTGCAGGAGACCCACGACGCCTTCTACTGCGTGGTCGATCTCCACGCGATCACCGTGCCGACCGAGCCGGACGCGCTGCGCCGCCGCAGCCGCGTGGCCGCCGCACAGCTCTTCGCCGCGGGCCTCGACCCCGAGCGCTCCACCGTGTTCGTGCAGTCGCACGTCCGCGAGCACACCGAGCTGGCCTGGGTGCTGATCTGCCTCACGGGCATGGGCGAGGCGGCCCGCATGACGCAGTTCAAGGACAAGTCGGCCAAGTTCGGCGAGAGCGCGGCGAGCGTCGGGCTGTTCACCTACCCGATCCTCCAGGCCGCCGACATCCTGCTCTACCAGGCCGACCGGGTTCCGGTCGGGGCCGACCAGAAGCAGCACCTCGAGCTCACCCGCGACCTCGGGCAGCGCTTCAACCACCGGTTCGGCGACACGTTCACGCTGCCGGAGCCGTACATTCTGAAAGAGGTCGAGAAGATCACCGACCTTCAGGACCCGTCGGCGAAGATGTCGAAGTCGTCCTCCAGCCCGGCGGGCATCCTCGACGTGCTCGAGCAGCCCGGCCCGCTGCGCAAGAAGGTCATGCGCGCGGTGACCGACACGGGTTCCGAGGTGCTGTTCGACGAGGAGAACAAGCCCGGCATCTCCAACCTGCTGCGCATCCAGTCCGCGCTGACGGGCACGGCCATCCCCGACCTGGTGAACCGCTACGAGGGCCAGGGCTACGGCACGTTCAAGAAGGACGTCGCCGAGGCCGTCGTCGAGGCGTTCACGCCGATCCGTGAGCGCACCGAGAAGCTGCTGTCCGACGAGACCGAGCTCGACCGCATGCTGGCGGTCGGCGCGCGGCGCGCGTCGGAGGTCGCCCGGCAGACGATGGAGATGGTCCGCGACCGCGTGGGCTTCCTGCCCCTGGCCTAGCCTGAGCAACCGCGAAGGCCCGGCCCCTCACGGGTGTCCGGGCCTTCGTCGTAGGGGTCACGGGCGTGGTGGTGACGGGCGGTGGCCCGCGGCGAGGGTGAGGGCGCGAGGGCCGGCCAGGCGCAGCAGCGCGCGCAGGGCTGCCAGCGTGGGCCGGTTGAGCCGGATCCCGCCCCGCACGGCCGCCCAGCCACCCGCCTCCCGCTCGAACGACCACCCGGGGAACTCTCGAGCCGCCTCCTCCAGGAGACGCTCGACGACGGCGTCGGCATCGGACGTTCTGGTCATGAACGCAGCGTGGCATCTCCGCGCCTGCCCGTGACGAACTGCGGCGCAGGAACTCTGCGTTCGCGCCGGCCGAACTCCGCGTTCGGTCAGATCGGGATGTCGTGGCGTTCGGCGAGCTGGCGTACCTCGGGGGCCCAGGAGGGCCGCGCCCGCCGGGCCAGCGACTGGACCATCTCCCTGAGCAGGAGCTTGTGGTCGAACTCCTCGGGCGACTCGCGCTCGATCCGCAGCAGGTGGAGCAGGCTGGCGGCGTCGTCGCCGACGTCCTCGCAGGCGCGGGCCACGTCCGCGAGGTGCGTGGTGCGCCGTTCGATGGACGGGATGCGGCGCAGGTCGACGTCGTCGGCGACACGCAGCACCTCGTCGGGACGGCCGTTGTCGCTCTCGATGCCGGCCATGTGGATGGCGACGTTGGTGGGCCCGAAGAACGCCTGGTCGTAGCAGGTCGAGCCGTCGCTGACGCGTTCGGCGAGCCGCGCCGCGGGGCCGCGTACGCGCTCCCTGGCCAGGTCGTCGGACCCGGAGCGGGACTCGCCGACGGCGGCGAGCAGGTGGAGCGCCCCGAGCGCCTTGAGATGGCGCTCGTCGCCGTCGCCGACGTGCGGTTCGAGCTGCTCGATGGCGCGCAGGGCGACGTCGTGGGCGATCTGGTGCATGTCGTCGGACAGCATCGACTGCCCCAGGTTCCAGTACGCCCACGCGATCATCAGCGGGTCGCCGGACTCCTCGGCGAAGCGCATGGCGCGGTCGGCCGCTAGGTGCGACAGGTCGACCCGCCGCAGGTGCTTGAGGACGCCGCGGGCCAGCAGGTAGGCGTCGGCGGCGACCCGGTAGGAGGCGGGCGCGCGGTCGAGGACCAGGTTCTCGGCGTCGGTGACCAGGGACGGCAGCGCCGCCATCAGGATCGAGTAGCGCCGGGTCGAGGTGAACCAGGCGTTGCGCGCCGCCGCCACCCGTTCGGAGAGCTGCCCCGCGTCGGGCGGCTCCAGGTCGGGCGGCGCGGCGCGGCAGGTGAACAGCGCCCGCTCGATGTCGCCGATCTGCGGCCTGCTCGGCTGGTGCGAGTCGCGCGGGGTCTCGCCCAGCAGCACCGCGGTGCGGACGCCGAGCACCTTGGCGATCTCGCGCAGCAGGGGGAGCGAGGGGGTGCGCTTGCCGTGCTCGATGAGCTCGATGTGCCGAGGGGTGCAGCCCGACTGCGTCGCCAGCGCGGTGGTGCTCATGCCGCGTCGCTCGCGCTGGAGTCTGATCATGTGTCCGGTGGTGATTTCGGACATGCGGTAGCCGCCTCCCGGTCGGGGGTCCGAGCTCTTTCAGGCTAGGGCTCGGGGCGCGCGGCCGTCCTGGATTCGGTGCAGGTCAGGCGGGCTTTCCACGTCCGAGGCGGGCCGGAGAGAACGCGTGGGACTTTCATATTTCGGCCCGGCCGGCGGGGGGAGCGGCACGATTCGGGAAGCGTGCCGTCCCGGGGCGTGGGCAGAAGATCCAGCACAGCCCGGTGCGGGAGGGGGCGCTGGCGAGTGATGGCGAGTCTGACCGACCGCGTCGCCTCGGTGAAGGCGCGCGTACGCGCCACCGTGGAGGAGTGGCGGGTCCGGCACCTGTGGGTCGACCATCTCATCCGGGCCGTGCGCCGCTACCAGCTGCAGTCGGGCGACCGGCTCGCGGGCGCGGTCACCTACTTCGCGTTCCTGTCCTTCTTCCCGCTCCTCGCGCTGTCGTACGCGGTGCTGGGGTTCGTCGTGGCGACCAGCGAGACGACCAGGGAGGCGCTGGGGCAGGCCGTCGAGGAGCGCCTGCCGGGCCTCGCCGGGCAGCTCAACCTGGACGGCATCGCCGAGGCCAAGGCGACCGCCGGGATCATCGGCCTCCTCGGCCTGCTGTACGCCGGGCTCGGCGCCATGGACGCGCTGCGCGGGGCGCTGCGGGAGATGGCGATGGACACCTCGCCGCCGCCCGGCTTCCTCACCGGCAAGCTGCGCGACCTCGCCTCGATCGCCGTGCTCGGGATCACGCTGATCGCGTCCGTGCTGGTGGCCGGGGTCGCCACCACGGCCACGGACCGCGTCATGGACTTCCTGTTCGGCAGCGGGTCGTCGCTCACCGCGTTCGGGCTCAGGGCCGCCGGCGTGGCGGCGAGCGCGGCGGCCGACTGGCTGCTGTTCGTGATCCTGCTGGCCTGGGTGGGGCGGCTCGCCCAGCCGTTCCGGGTGCTCGCCAAGGGCGCGCTGCTCGGGGCGGTCGGGTTCGGGGTGCTCAAGCAGGTGGCGACGCTGCTGCTGGGCCACACGCTCGGCAACCCGGTCTACGGGACGTTCGCCGTGATCGTCGGTCTGCTGCTGTGGATCAACTTCTCGGCGCGGCTCGTCCTCTACGTCGCCGCCTGGACGGCGACGGCGGGGTTCTCCCCGCCGCCGTCGCCGTCACCGATGCCGTCGACCGGTCCCTCCGCGGAGACCGGCCGAGCCTCAGACGCGTGACCTGGCTCGCCTGCGCCGAATGCCGTAACCGACCCAGAGCAGCCCGAACAGCAGCCCTCCGCCGATCACGAGCGCGCCGACCGTCCTGGTCGAGTCGTTCTGCCGGGACGCGGCCGTCTCCAGCAACGGCGCCTGCACGGCCGGACTGGCGGGCGGGGCGGCCGGCGCGGTGGCGTGCGCCTGGGCGGCCGGAGCCGGGTCGGGGAGCGGGTCGACGAGCTGCCCGACCGGCTGCGCCTTGCCCACGACGGAGAAGCCCCAGTCGAGCAGCGAAGCCACCTCGTCCCAGAAGTAGCCCTCGTGCCGCATGATGCTCACCACGATGGTGTGCCCGCCGCGCGTGGCCGCGCCGACGAAGCTCGCGCGGGCCTTCGAGGTCCAGCCGTTCTTGACGCCGATCATGCCGTCGTAGCGCCAGAGCAGCTTGTTGTGGTTGCTGATCTCGTAGTGGCCCTTCGGGGCCGGGAAGTTCGTGACCTTGGTGCTGATGTACCGGCGGAAGTCGGGGTTGGCCAGACCGGCGCGCGCGATGAGCGCCAGGTCGTACGCCGAGCTGCTCTGCCCCGGCTTGTCGAGCCCGCTCGGCGTCTTCGCCACCGTGTCGTTGGCCTGCAGCCGCTTGGCCATGGCGTTCATGTCGGTCATGGTCTTCGCGACGCCGCCGTTCGTCTCGGCCAGCGCCATCGCGGCGTCGTTGCCCGAGGCCATCATGAGCGCCTTGAACAGGTCGTCCACCTTGTACGTCACCTTGGGCGACAGGCCGACGGCGCTGCCCTCCTGGTTGCAGGCGTTCTGGCTCGGCTTGACCTTGTGGTTCTTGTCGAGCTTCGGGATCAGTGTGAGCGCGGTCAGCGCCTTGAGCGTGCTGGCCGGCAGGTACCTGCCATGGGCGTCCTTGGCCGCGAGCACCTGACCCGTGTCGACGTCGGCGACGACGTAGGACGTAGCCTTGCTCTTGGGCGGCTTCTTGACGCCCGCCGGGGCGACCACGCCGTGGCGGCCCAGGGCCTCGCCGCCGATCGGCGCCGTCGGCTCGGCGTGTGCGGTCCCGCCGGAAAAGGTGACCGAGGCGATGAGCGCCGTGATCGGCACGAGTTTCGTCCACATGGCGGTCTCAGCGTAGCTTCGAGTGAATACGCATGTCGCCACACATGCCCCGAAGGTTCGCGTTTGATACTGGAGACACACGCATGTCACGAAAGCTGGCCGGATTCCTGATCGTCCTCGGCGTGTTCATGATCTTCGAGTGGGTGAATCTGGGGTTTAACCTGGCCGACGGTCACCCGACCGCTTTCTATGTGGTGCACGGCATTCTGATCGTGGTGAACGTCGTCATCGGCGTCGTCCTCGGGGTGATCGGCTGGCGCGGGCTGCGCGCCCCGTCGGCGGGTGCGGCGGTCAGGAGCCGCGGAGCAGACGCTGGGTGAGGGCGTGCAGCTCGTCGGCCTCCTCGCGGGAGTCGCCGATGGAGGTGAAGCCCAGCTTGCCGTGCTCGGGGAGTGCTCCGAGGAGGTGGAAGACGTTTCCGGTACGCCGCTCGGCGTCGAAGCCGATGCCGAGCCGTTCCACCGTCCGGATCACCTCACCGGGCGTACGGCCGCGCAGACAGGCCGAAGCGCAGTTATCGGTCGCGGTATAGAACTTCGGCTGATTTCCGGACATGAGAAGGCCGCTGGCCGCGTCGTACGTCGCCTCCGTCGTCAGCAGCGCGGCCCCGAACGGGTGCGTCGTCCCGCCGATGCGCAGGTTGATCTCGCACAGCAGGGCCGCGTACCCGGCGTCGGCCTTCAGCGCGAAGAAGTCCATCCCGAACAGGCCGATCACCCCGCGGTCGGCCAGCGCCTGCGCGATCCGACCGGCCGCCCCGCTGACCTCCGCCCGGTACTCGGGGGCCGCGGGGAACGTGCAGCCCTGGTAGACGTGGCCGTTGGCGCCGCCCAGCACCTGGTCGTGGGTGGCGAGCACCCGCGCCTGGCCGCCGGGGGTGATCTGGGCCAGCGCGCTCGGGTGGAAGAGCGGGCTGTGCTCGATGAACTCCTCGACCACGCCGCCCCGTTCGGAGATCTTGGCGGCGAACGTCTCCCAGGTCTCGCCGTCCGCGGCGAAGCTGGTCCTTGATCTGTCGGCCCGGGGCACGATGGCGTTGCCGAGGCCGGAGTAGCCGTCGTTGAGCTTGACGATCACGCGCTCGCCCGGCAGGGCCTCGATGGCCTCCACGATCTCCGCCATCGTGCGCACGTCGCCGAACCCGCGCGGCATGGGCACGCCGGCCTCGTGGCCGACCTCCCTGGCGCCGCTCTTGGAGCCGTAGTAGGCCAGGGACGTGGCGGGGCCGTACAGGGGGATGCCGAGGGAGGCGGCGAGCTTCTCCTCCAGTTCGCTGAGCACGAACGGCACCAGCCACGCTTCGCCACTGATCGCCGCGCGCACCTGCTCGACGGCCTCGGGGTTGGCGAGCACGGTCCTGGTCAGCGGCTGGGACCAGGGCTCGTTCACGCTGACCAGCGTGAGGCGTCCTGCGGCGTCGTCCGGGTCGGGCAGGAACGACAGGTAGTAGGCGACGATGTCGGGATCGATCGGCGCGGAGGACAGGTAGACGACCTTCACCCCGGGGTTGCGGAGCGTGAGCAGCAGGAAGAGCAGGCGTTCCTCGTACGACCTCGCTCCCTTGATCCGGCGGAGCTCGTCCTGCGGAAGTGAGAGCGAGGGCACGACCACCAGGGTCCCCTCACTCGGCTCGAAGATGCTCAACCCAGCACTCTTCTCCCCGAACGGGATATTAGTGATCATATGGCGAGTGAAACACGCATTCTTCTCAAACGCAGCAGTCCCCGAAGTGTGATGACCATGACAGAAGGTGACAGGATTCGGAATCGGGAACCACGTTTGGGAGTGAGTGCATCGGGTCACGATCTACTGATCCCTTGTGACTATTTCCGGGTCAGCCAAAGCCGTACGGAACGTGACCACCTGCGGTTACGGACATGCCGTCGGACAACTTTTGGTGTATCTGTCGCCGGGAAGTCGCGCGAGAGCGATAAAGTCGAAGCATCGCCATCGGGCTCACGGCCGACCGCTGTGCTCCCGGTCCGCGGCGGCACTCGCGACTCATGTATCGCGGAGCCCATGCTGACGATCTCGCGCACCGACACCAGCGGGTGTGTTTTTTGATTCGCCGAGCGGCCGGGGATGGAGCGTTATTTCAGCGCATGAGCCGCGATGGCCTGGCACAGAGCGGGGCGCGTGGCATTCGGACAGGACGGTGACATATGCGGGGACGTGAGCTTCGGGGCGAACTCGACGCGTTCCTTGCGGACAACGAGCAGGATCTCGTGGCGTTCCGCCGCGATCTCCACATGCACCCCGAGCTGGCATTCGCCGAATACCGCACGACGCAGCGCATCGCCGAGCGGCTCACCGCCGCCGGGCTCAACCCCTCGGTGCTGCCGCGCGGCACGGGGCTGATCTGCGACGTGGGCAGCGGCGACGGCCCGACCATCGCGCTGCGCGCCGACATCGACGCCCTGCCGCTGCAGGACGAGAAGGACGTGCCGCACCGCTCGACCGTGCCCGGTGTCTGCCACGCCTGCGGTCACGACGTGCACACCACGGTCCTGCTCGGCACCTCGCTCTTCCTCGCCCAGCAGGCCGCCGCCGGTCTGCTGCCCGGCAGGGTCCGCCTGATCTTCCAGCCCGCAGAAGAGCTGCCCGGCGGGGCGCTCGAGGTCATGGCCCACGGCGGCATCAGCGGCGTCGAGCGCATCTTCGGCCTCCACTGCGACCCGCGGGTCGACGTCGGGCAGCTCGGGCTGCGCACCGGCCCGATCACCTCCGCCTGCGACAAGCTCGTCGTCCGGGTCTCGGGGCCCGGTGGCCACACCGCGCGTCCCCACCTCACCGCCGACCTGGTCTTCGCGCTGGCCAAGATTCTCACCGAGCTGCCCGCCGCGCTGTCGCGCCGCGTCGACCCCCGCTCCTCGCTCAGCCTCGTCTGGGGCAAGGTCGAGGCCGGCTCCGCGGCCAACGCGATCCCCGACGACGGCGTGGCCGAGGGCACCATCCGCTGCCTCGACGAGGAGGCATGGCACGCGGCCCCCGACCTGATCAAGTCGCTGCTGGAGTCGGTGGCGGGCGCCTACGGCGTCGAGGCCACGATGGACTACAAGCGCGGCGTGCCGCCGGTCGTCAACGACGAGGTCAGCGTCGAGATGCTGGCCGAGGCGGCCGAGCGGGCGCTGGGCGCGGGCGCGGTGGTGCCCACCCAGCAGTCGCTCGGCGGCGAGGACTTCGCCTGGTACCTCGAGTCCATCCCCGGCGCGTTCGCCCGGCTCGGCACCCGCACGCCGGGCGGCCTCACGTACGACATCCACCAGGGCACCTTCGACGTCGACGAGACGGCGATCGCGATGGGCGTGCGGGTCATGGCCACCACGGCGCTCAGCTCGCTGTGGGGGGCCGGGTCGCTCGACTCGGTCACCAGCGCCATGGCCTGACCTGGTCCGACTTCGCGTAACGGCCCGCCGCTAAGAGAAGCTCACGCGGCGGGCCGTTTTCGCTAGTGGAGCTTGCCGTTCGAGACGGGCAGCTTCAGCTCGGAGTGCTTCGGCGAAACCGTGATCTCGGTGCCCGCGGGGTAGCGCAGGGTGTAGTCGTAGTCGGTCGACAGGATCACCAGGCCCAGCCGGTGGCCCTTCTTGAAGGTGTAGTCGGTCGGCTGGAAGTCCCAGGTGAACTTGTAGTCCTTGCCCGGGCGCAGCGCCTCGGTCCGGTCGGCGCGGTTCCGGTTGCGGACGTCGAGCCAGCCCCTCGTGACGATCTTGTACGGGGTGCTGGCCGTGCCGAGGGTCCGCAGCGTCGTGCAGCCGCTGTCACCGGGGATGCTCTCGCCGTAGCAGTAGCTCTCGCCCGTCGAGACCAGGGAGCCGGTCGGGCGCACGTCGGTGCCGTAGTCCACCAGCAGGGCCGTCAGGTACGGCGACGAGCCGTTCTTCAAGGAGGCCCGCACCGAGACGGTCGGCGTGCCCGAGATCCGCACGTCGTCGCGGAGCGTCTGCGTCGTGTACGCGAGCCGGTTCGGGTCGGTCCCGGTGGCCTCGACGAGCTGCTCGGCCGTCCTCGTGTTCTGGTCGACGAAGGTCTCGTCGCGGGCGTGCGGGTCCTTGCGGGTGTCGAGCTTCGCGCCGGAGCCCGGGTGCAGCGTGGCGGGCTTGGTGCCCTTCGGCGGCCACGACGTCTCCTGGGTCCACGTGCCGACCTGGGTCTCCACGTCGGCCTGCGGCTCGCGCATAATGCCCGAGTCGATGCCCTGCAGCCAGTAGTCGAACCAGCCGTGCAGCTGGCGCAGCCACTCGGCGGTGCGCAGGTTGAAGGGGCTCATGTGGGTGCCCTGGTGCAGCCAGATCTTGCGCGGCACCTGGCGCTCCGACAGGGCGTACCACCACTGGGCGAACTGCTTGGTCTTGACGTTCCAGTCGTTGAGGCCGTGCACCACGAACACGCTGGCCTTGACCTTGTCGACGTCGTTCAGGTAGTTGCGGGCGTCCCAGAGGTCGCTGTAGTCACCCGTGATCCGGTCCTGGTCGACGGTGAGCTGGTCGAGCTGGGCGCCGCAGACCTCCTGGCCGTTCTCCCTGGTCAGGACGTACTTGGCGAGCACGTCGAGGTCCTCGCCCTGGTAGCCGCCGGGCGCCACGACGCCGCCGTTGGCGCGGTAGTAGTCGTACCAGCTGGAGATCGCGGCGATCGGGACGATCGTCTCCAGGCCCTTGACGCCGGTCGCGGCGACCGCGTTGGGCAGCGTGCCGTTGTACGAGACGCCGATCATGCCGACCTTGCCGGTGGACCAGCTCGCGTCGACCGGGTTGCCCTCGGCGTCGAAGCCCTTGGCGCGGCCGTTCAGCCAGTCGATCGCGGCCTTGGGGCCGGCGGTCTCGTTGACGTCGCCGCTGGTCGGGCAGCCGGTGGCGCGGCCGCTGCCGATGTTCTCCACCAGGGCGACGGCGTAGCCGCGGGGCACGAAGTAGTTGTCGTAGTAGCCGTCGAACGGCACCGGGTCGGGCTGCGTGACCTGCTTGCGTAGGGTCGCGATCGGGTTGCCGTTCTCGTCGACGTCCACGGGGTGGTTCGCGACGTCGTTGCCGCCGGCGTAGTAGGGGCTGGACTCCATGATGACCGGGACCTTGAGGCCCTGCTCGGTCTCCTTGGGGCGAAGGATGTCCACGGCCACCCGGTCGGGCTTGCCGTCGTGGTCGCTGTCGGTCCCGGCGACCTCGACGTACACCGTCTGGAAGATGGCGTCGGCCCGCGAGAAGACGGGCTGGGTGGCGTTGTTCTCGATCTTGAGGGTGGGGGTGTCTGCTGAGGCTGGGGTGGTGCCGGTCATGGTCGCGGCAAGTAACGCGACCAGCGGCACGGAGAGTGCCTTCCAGGGACGCATACGGTCTCCGATGTGAAGTTGATCTGTCGGAGAAATCTCCCCACATGATCGGCCTTGAGGGCAAGGGGGCAAAGTTGTCCAAATGCTGGGTACCATTTTGGATGCCGCGCCCGATCTGTCTGAATCTGGCTTCAGGTCACGGACTCGAGTGATGTCGGTAACGGAGCGGTTGCGACCCTGTGTATGGATTTGGTATCCCCTGGTCATGCAACTATCTTCCGTGCAGATGCCGCACGTTCTCTTTCGCGCCCGCGATGAGTTCCTGACGGCGGCGCAAGACGGCGTGAAGGGAAAGGGGTCGCCTTGCTCGGCAAGGGATTCAACAAGGTTGCGTTCGGTGCGGTGGCCGGCGTTCTGCTCATGGCCGCCGCCGCGTGTGGTGGCAGCAGCAGCGGCGGTGGCACCACGGCCAGTGAGGAGCCCGCGGCCGGCGGCGCGAGCAGCAGCAGCGCTCCGCTCAAGGTCGGCCTCGCGTTCGACGTCGGCGGTCGTGGCGACAAGTCGTTCAACGACGCCGCGTACGCCGGCCTCGAGAAGGCCAAGGCCGAGCTCGGCGCCGACATCAAGGAGCTGAGCCCCGCGGCCGACGGATCCAACCGTGGCGACCTGCTGCGCCAGCTGGCCGACGCCGGCTACAACCCGATCATCGGTGTGGGCTTCGCCTACGACGCCGACATCAAGGCGACCGCGGCCGAGTACCCCGACATCCAGTTCGCCGTCATCGACTCCGCCTCCAGCGGCCCGAACGTGACCGGCCTGCTCTTCGCCGAGGAGCAGGGGTCCTACCTCGCGGGCGTCGCGGCGGCGGCCAAGTCGAAGAGCGGCCACGTCGGCTTCGTCGGCGGTGTCGAGAACGCCCTGATCAAGAAGTTCGAGGCGGGCTTCGACGCGGGTGTGAAGTCGGTCAAGCCCGACGCCAAGATCGACGTCTCGTACCTCACCCCCGACGGTGACTTCTCCGGCTTCAGCGCTCCCGACAAGGGCAAGATCGCGGCCGAGAAGATGTACCAGGACGGCGCCGACATCGTCTACCACGCGGCCGGCGACTCGGGTCTCGGCGTCTTCCAGGCCGCCGCGGCGGCCGGCAAGAAGGCCATCGGCGTCGACTCCGACCAGCGCCAGACGATCACCGAGACCAACCTGCAGAACGTCATCATGACGTCCATGCTCAAGCGGGTCGACGTCGGCGTCTTCGAGTTCATCAAGGCCTTCCAGGGCGGCGCCAAGGGCGGCCAGAACGACACGTACGACCTGAAGGTCGACGGCGTCGGCCTCGCCACCACGGGCGGCGAGATCGACGACATCAAGGACCAGCTCGACAAGGCCAAGCAGGGCATCGTCGACGGGACGATCACTGTTCCCACCACGCCGGAGAGCTGATGACGCTGTGACGACCGAGGGCCCGGAGTCCCCGTACTTCGGGCCCTCGTTCTGTACAGCCCCTACAGGAGAGGCGACATGAGTGCTGACACCCTGGCCACGGCGCAGCCCGCCGTAGAGCTGGAGGGCATCACCAAACGTTTCCCCGGCGTCGTCGCGAACCACGACATCCGCATCACCGTCCAGCCCGGCACGGTGCACGCCATCGTGGGAGAGAACGGCGCGGGCAAATCCACCCTGATGAAGATCCTGTACGGCATGCAGCGGCCGGACGAGGGGACCATCAAGGTCAACGGCACGCCGGTCTCGTTCCGTACGCCGAGCGACGCCATCGAGGCCGGGATCGGCATGGTGCACCAGCACTTCATGCTCGCCGACAACTTCACCGTGCTGGAGAACATCGTCCTCGGCGCCGAGCCGAAGCGGTTCGGCAAGCTCGACCGGGCCGGCGCGCGTGAGCGCATCACCGGGCTGGCCGAGACCCACGGCCTGCGGGTCGACCCCGACAAGCTGGTGGAGAACCTCGGCGTCGGCGAACGCCAGCGCGTCGAGATCCTCAAGGTGCTCTACCGCGGCGCCCGCATCCTCATCCTCGACGAGCCGACCGCCGTCCTCGTGCCGCAGGAGGTCGAGGAGCTCTTCCAGAACCTGCGCGAGCTCAAGGACGAGGGCCTCACGGTCATCTTCATCTCCCACAAGCTCGACGAGGTGCTCGGCATCGCCGACGCGATCACCGTCATCCGGCGCGGCACCACGGTCGCCAGCGTCGACCCCCGCGAGGTCACCGCGCGTCAGCTCGCCGAGCTGATGGTCGGCAGCGAGCTGCCCACCCCCGAGACCCGCGAGTCCACGGTGACCGACACCGTCGCGCTGACGGTCGCCGGGCTGACGATGGAGGCCGACGGCCACCGCCGCGTGCCGAAGGGCACCTCCGTCAGCCAGTACGTCGACAAGCTGCGCGCGGACGGCGTCCGCCTGCTCCTCGACGACGTGTCGTTCGAGATCCGCAAGGGCGAGATCCTCGGCATCGCCGGCGTCGAGGGCAACGGCCAGAGCGAGCTCATCGAAGCGATCATGGGCATCCGCCCCACGCACGGCGCCGTCACGCTGAACGGACGCGACATCAGCGCGTGGTCCACGCTGCAGCGCCGCGAGTCGGGCATCGGTTACATCCCCGAGGACCGCCACCGCCAGGGGCTGCTCCTGGAGGCGCCCCTGTGGGAGAACCGCGTCCTCGGCCACCAGACCAGGAAGCTCGTTCCCGGCAAGGCCGACAAGAGCAGGGGCCTGTGGGTCGACCGCAAGGCCGCCAAGGCCGACACCGAGCGCATCATCCGCGACTACGACGTCCGCACCCCCGGCGTCGACACCCTCGCGCTGGCGCTGTCCGGCGGCAACCAGCAGAAGCTGATCGTCGGACGTGAGATGAGCGGCGAGCCGTCGTTCCTCATCGCCGCTCACCCGACGCGCGGCGTCGACGTGGGCGCCCAGGCCGCCATCTGGGACCACCTGCGCAACGCGCGCGCCGCGGGCCTCGCCGTGCTGCTCATCTCCGCCGACCTGGACGAGCTGATCGGCCTGTCCGACACCATCCACGTGATCTACCGGGGCCGGCTCGTGGCCGCCCTCGACCCGTCCGACGTCACGCCCGAGCGGCTGGGCGGCTACATGACCGGCGCCATCGCCGGACCTGAGGAGGCGTGATGCCCTCCGGGCTCAACCGGGCGCTGCTCACCCTCGCGGGCGCCGTCGTGGCCATCGTCGTGGCCATCGCCGTCTGCAGCGTCGCGATCGTCGCGGCGGGCGGCGACCCGCTGCACGCGCTGGCGGCGTTCTTCGACTTCGGCGCCACCGACCGCGCCCAGGCCAACGGCATCGCCACGCTGTTCAACCGGGCGGTGCCGCTGTTCATCGCGGGTCTCGCGGTGGCGATCGGCTTCCGCATGAACCTCTTCAACATCGGCGTCGAGGGCCAGTACCGCATCGCGGCCATCTGCGCGGCGTACGTGGGCTCCACCTTCGTGGCGCCGGCGCCGATCCAGATCGCGGTGATCATCATCGTGGCGATGGTGGTCGGCGGCCTGTACGCGCTCATCCCCGCGGTGATGAAGGTGACCAGGGGCGTGAACGAGGTCATCTCCACGATCATGCTCAACTACATCGCCATCAACGTCTCCGCCTACCTCGTGCGCGGCCCCTTCACCGGTGAGCGCGCCGAGGGTCAGCTGACCGTCAGCACGCAGCCGCTGCCCCCGTCGGGCATGTTCCCCGACCTCAACTTCGTGTTCGGGTGGTTCGGCCTGCCGGCCCCGACGCGCGAGGGCGGTCTGTGGGGCTTCCTCGTCATGGCGATCGTGCTCGGCGTGGTGATCTGGGCGGTGCTGGAGCGCACGAAGTTCGGCTTCGCCATCAAGGCCAGCGGGCTCAACGACTCCGCGGCCCAGGCGGCAGGCATCGACGCCAAGCGCATGGTGATCGCGGCGATGGTCTTCTCCGGCGCGATCGCCGGCCTCATCGGACTGCCCGAGATCCTCGGCTCCACGGGCTCGTTCGGCACCACGTTCACCTCAGGGCTGGGGTTCCTCGGCATCGCGGTGGCGCTGCTCGGCCGTAACAAGCCCGCCGGCATCGCGGTCGCCGCGCTGCTCTTCGCCTTCCTCGACCGGGCGCAGGGCGCGCTGCAGTTCGCGAACATCCCGCCCTCCGTCATCGAGATCATCCAGGGCGCGATCGTCCTGCTGGTCGTGGTGGCCAACGAGGTGACCAACCGGTTCGCCCTCAGGCTTGAGGAGCGGCGGGCCGCCAGGCAACTGAAGGTGACAGCATGACCAGGGTCGGCAAATACCATCTGGCGCTCATCGGGGTCGCCGCGCTGCTGCTGCTGATGTCGCTCGTCCGCGTCGTGACGGGCCAGGACGACATCACCTCCTCCGGCACCTTCTCCGCCGCGCTCGTGCTGGCGGTGCCGATCGCGCTGGCCGGTCTCGGCGGCCTGTGGGCCGAGCGGGCCGGCGTGGTCAACATCGGTCTCGAAGGCATGATGGTGCTCGGCACCTGGTTCGCCGGCTGGGCCGGGTACCAGTGGGGCCCCGTGGCGGCGCTCGTCGCCGGCATGCTCGGCGGCGCGCTCGGCGGGCTGCTGCACGCCATCGCCACCGTGACTTTCGGCGTCGACCACATCATCAGCGGCGTCGCCATCAACCTGCTCGGCCCCGGCGTGACCCGCTTCCTGTCGGAGGTGCTCTACCGGGAGGGCTCCGCGGCCTCGCAGGCGGGCGGTGCCATCACCACCTCACCGCCGATCAGCGGCCGCCCGTGGGAGCCCAGCCTGCCGATCCTCTCCGACGGCCCCGACCTACTGGGCAAGCTGGAGAGCACCCACTGGTTCCTGCTGTCGGACGTGGCCGGCATCCTGCGCGGACTCACCCACAACGTGAACGTGCTGGTCCTGCCCGCCGTCCTGCTGCTGCCGATCACCGTCTACGTGCTCTGGCACACCGCCTTCGGCCTGCGGCTGCGCTCGGTCGGCGAGAACCCGTGGGCCGCCGAGTCGCTCGGCGTGAACGTCTACCGGGTCAAGTACATCGCGGTCATGATCTCCGGCGCCTTCGCCGGGCTCGGCGGCGTCTTCCTGGTCTTCTTCTCCACCAAGTACGTCGAGGGCCAGACGGCGGGCCGTGGCTTCATCGGCCTCGCCGCCATGATCTTCGGTAACTGGCGGCCCGGCGGGCTCGCCGTCGGTGCCGGCCTGTTCGGCTACGCCGACGCCCTGAGACTGCGCAGCTCGAACTCGGGGGCGGTCACCTCGCTCCTGCTCGTCGGCGCGGTGCTGCTGCTGGCCTACCTGGTCATGCAGGCCCGCAAGCTCATGTCGTCCGATCTGGACGCGAGAAACGCCAGGCAGTACACGGTGATGGCGTTCGCCGCCCTGGGCATGGTCGGCTTGTTCTGGCTGTGGCTCACGGTCGACCGGCTGCCGAGTGAACTCGTCTTCATCACGCCACACGTGCTCACGCTGCTCGTGCTGCTGGTGGCATCGCAACGCCTGCGGATGCCCAAGGCCGACGGCGTGATCTACCGCAGAGGGGAACAGCATTGAACATCGACTGGGACGCGCTCAGGGCCGCCGCCGAGGAGGCCATGCGGAACGCGTACGCGCCGTACTCGAAGTTCCCCGTGGGGGCGGCCGCGCTCGTGGACGACGGCCGCGTGGTCACCGGCTGCAACGTCGAGAACGCCTCCTACGGCCTCGGCCTGTGCGCCGAGTGCGGCCTGGTGTCCGCGCTGCAGGCCACGGGCGGCGGGCGGCTGGTGGCGTTCACCTGCTGTGACGGCCACGGCGAGCTGCTCATGCCGTGCGGGCGCTGCCGCCAGCTGCTGTACGAGTTCGGCGGCGAGGACCTGCTGGTCGAGACCGAGGACGGCCCCAAGCGGATGGCCGAGATCCTGCCGTACGCGTTCGGCCCCCAGGACCTGAGCCGGAGCGCCTGAGTGGACGCGATCGAGGTCATCCGGGCCAAGCGTGACCACCACGAGCTGACCGACGCCCAGATCGACTGGGTGATCGACGCGTACACGCGCGGCGAGGTCGCCGACGAGCAGATGTCGGCGCTCGCCATGGCGATCCTGCTGAACGGCATGAACCGGCGCGAGATCGCCGCCTGGACGCAGGCCATGATCCGTTCCGGTGAGCGGATGGACTGGTCGGCGCTCGACCGGCCCACGGCCGACAAGCACTCGACCGGAGGCGTCGGCGACAAGATCACGCTGCCGCTTGCGCCGCTGGTGGCGGCGTGCGGCGCATTCGTGCCGCAGCTGTCGGGGCGCGGCCTCGGGCACACCGGCGGCACCCTCGACAAGCTGGAGTCGATCCCGGGCTGGCGGGCCTCGCTGTCCAACGACGAGATGCTCGACGTCCTGCGCACGGCGGGCGCCGTCGTGTGCGCGGCCGGCTCCGGCCTCGCTCCCGCCGACAAGAAGCTGTACGCCCTGCGCGACGTCACCGGCACGGTCGAGTCGATCCCGCTCATCGCGTCGTCGATCATGTCGAAGAAGATCGCCGAGGGCACCGGGGCGCTCGTCCTCGACGTGAAGGTGGGCTCCGGCGCGTTCATGAAGACGACCGAGACCGCCCGCGAGCTGGCCGAGACCATGGTCGCGCTCGGCACCGACGCGGGGGTGCGCACGGTCGCGCTGCTCACCGCCATGGACCGGCCGCTCGGGCGGGCCGTCGGCAACGCGCTGGAGGTCGAGGAGTCGGTCGAGGTGCTGGCCGGCGGCGGCCCCGCCGACGTCGTGGAACTCACCGTACGGCTGGCGCGCGAGATGCTGGAGGCCGCCGGGGTGTCGGGCAAGGACCCGGCCAAGGCACTGCAGGACGGCTCCGCCATGGACGCCTGGCGACGCATGATCGCGGCCCAGGGCGGCGACCCCGACGCGCTGCTGCCCCGCGCCGCCGAGACCATGACCGTGGAGGCGCCGGAGTCTGGCGTGCTGACCCGGCTGGACGCGTACGCGGTGGGGCTGGCCGCCTGGCGGCTCGGCGCCGGACGGGCGCGCAAGGAGGACCCGGTGTCGCCGGGAGCCGGCGTGATGCTGCACGCCAAGCCGGGCGACCTCGTACGCGCGGGTCAGCCGCTGCTGACCCTGCACGCCGACGAGACGGCCCGCTTCGCCCGCGCCATCGAGGCCCTGGACGGCGCCTACGCGGTGGGCCCGGCCTCGCGGCCCCAGCTGCCGCTGGTCATCGACCGCATCACCGCCTGACCCGTCAGCGGGTCAGGGCCGGGGCGTCGCCGAAGATCTCGCAGAGGACGGCTCGCTGCGTGGGGAGTGCCTCCGCGTGGCGGGCGCGTCCCGCGTCGGTGATGCAGACGAAGACGCCCCGGCGGTCGTCCTCGCACGCCCCGCGCTTGACGAGGTCGGCCTTCTCCAGGCGGGCCACCACGCGGGAGAGCGCGCTCTGGCTCAGGTGGACCTCGTCGCAGAGCTCCTGGATGCGCAGCTGCCGGTCGTGGTGGACGATCCGGTCGAGCACCTCGAACTCGCTGGCCCCGAGGCCGTGCCGCTCGCCCAGCTCGCGTTCCAGCGCACACATGGCCTTGCTGTGTGCGGACAGGACGTACTGCCAGGTGTCCACGACGATCTGCTCGTCCATGGGCGGAGGTTACCACTATCGATCGATGTATGCAAATGCATTAAATGCATTTGCATTAGATGAACGTGCATGTATCTTTCATGCCATGTCCCCAACCTCCTCACGCTCTCGCTGGAGCGCGCTCGCCGTGCTCTGCGCCGTGGTGTTCCTCGACGCCCTCGACGTCTCGATGGTCGGCGTCGCCCTCCCGGCGATCCAGCACGACCTGAGCCTCGACACCTCCTCCCTGCAGTGGGTGGTCAGCGGTTACGTGCTCGGGTACGGCGGCCTGCTGCTGCTCGGGGGCAGGACCGCCGACCTGCTCGGGCGGCGCAAGGTGTTCCTCATCGCCCTCGCGGTCTTCGCCGTGGCGTCGCTGTTCGGTGGTGTGGTCGACGACGGCGGCTGGCTGATCGCCGCCCGCTTCGTCAAGGGCGTGGCCGCCGCCTTCACCGCCCCCGCGGCCCTGTCGATCATCACGACGACCTTCCCCGAGGGGCCGGAGCGCAACAAGGCGCTCAGCATCTTCACCGCCTGCGGCGCCAGCGGCTACTCGCTCGGCCTCGTGCTGTCCGGCCTGCTGACGGAGATCGGCTGGCGGTGGACGCTGCTCATGCCGGTGCCCGTCGCGATCGTCGCGCTGGTCGCCGCGCTGAAGGTGCTGCCGCGCGGCCGCGAGGAGCGGGCCGAGGGCGGCCACGACCTCGTCGGCGCCGTGACCATCACCGCGTCCATGCTGCTGCTGGTCTACACCGTCGTGCAGGCGCCCGAGGCCGGCTGGGCCTCCGTTCGGACGATCGGCTCGCTGGTCGCCGTCGCCGCCCTGCTCGGCGTGTTCGTGCTGACCGAACTGAGGGTGAGGCACCCGCTGGTGCGCCTCGGCATCCTGCGCTCCGGCCACATCGTGCGGGCCAACCTCGGGCTGGTCATCCTCATGGGCTCGTACGTGGCCTTCCAGTTCGTGGCCATGCAGTACTTCCAGAACATGCTGGGCTGGTCGGCCCTCGGCACCGCCATGGCGTTCCTGCCCGCCGGCCTGCTCGTCGCGGTCACCTCGACCAAGATGGGCGACTTCGCCGACCGGTTCGGCACCGGCAAGCTCATCGTCATCGGCGCCGCCGCCCTGGCCGGCGGGTACGCGATCTTCCTCGGCATCGACCGGAACCCCAGCCTGGGCGGCATGGTGCTCCCGGGTATGGTCCTGCTGGGCATCGCGTTCGCGCTGTCGTTCCCGTCACTGAACATCCAGGCCACCACCGGCGTGGACGACGACGAGCAGGGGCTGGCCTCCGGGCTGCTCAACACCTCGGGTCAGGTGGGCGGCGCGATCGTCCTCGCGGTCGTGACCGCGGTGCTGACCTCCGGCGGCGAGGGGACGCCGTCCATCGGGTCGCTGCGCGCGGCCATCGTGGTCTCGCTCGTGCTCGCCCTGGTCGGGCTCGCCATCTCGGCGACCGGCCTGCGCGGCCGCAAGCCGGTCGCGCCGCCGGAGCCTGAGCCGGCGTACGAGACCGTCTGAGTCCTGGGGCCATACCGATTGGGCGTGTCGCGGCTTGCGGGGCCGGGGGGTGGGGCATCTACCCGGCATGCGCTCGCCATCCCAGCCCGCAGGCCGGAAACCGCGCTGCCGGGTGCCCGGCCCGCCGCTCCGACTCGCCCTGGCCGCCGGGCTCACGGTGGTGACCGCCTGCGGCACCGCCCCGCAGACCGTCCTGCCCGAGACGGCCCAGCCCGAGACGACGCTGCCCGAGACGACGCAGCCCGAGCTCGGGTCACCGAGCCCCGGCTCCCCGGCGCCCGACGCGGCGATGAGCACCGCCGAGGTCGAGGTCGAGCGCGGCGGCACGGAGCCCGCCGTGGTGAAGGCGGTCCGCTACGCCTCCCACGGCACGTTCGACCGGCTCGTGGTCGAGCTCGACGGAGGCGTCCCCGGCTACACCGTCCGCTGGGTCGACGAGCTCGTCCACGACGGCTCCGGCCGTCCCGCCGACGTGAGCGGCGGCGCGTTCCTGCAGCTCACGCTGTTCCCCGCGCGCGCCCACGACGAGCAGGGACGGCTCACCTGGAAGGGCGGCCCGGTCTACCCGGCGAAGCTCGGCAACGTGAGCGACGTCGTCCGCACCGGCGACTTCGAGGCGCAGGTCGGCGTCGCCCTGGTGCTCGGCAGGAAGGCCCCCTTCAAGGTCACCGAGATGGGGTCGCCGAACAGGCTGGTCATCGACGTGGCACACTGACCTGCGTGGTGAGAAAGATCGAGGGCCCGGCCCGTATCCCCGTTCCCGGTGGCAAGGTGATCGACGAGCACGTCGGCCGGGTGGCCGGCGGCGACGAGGCGATCTCCATCGCCCACATGACCGCCCCACCCGGCTGGGACGAACCGCCCCAGACGCCGTCGTTCACCGAGTACACCGTCGTCCTGCGCGGCGTCGTGCTCGTCGAGCACGACGGGGACGTCACCCGGGTCGAGGCCGGCCAGACGGTGGTGACGTCGCCGGGGGAGAAGGTCCGCTACAGCGCCGGGCCGGAAGGCGCCGAGTACATCGCCGTCTGCCTGCCCGCGTTCTCCCCGGAGGGCGCGGGCCGCGACTGAGCCGGCGGATGCTCATATCATGGCCAGATGAGCCCCACGCTTGACGAGATCCGGCGGGCTCCCAAGGTTCTGCTCCACGATCACCTCGACGGCGGGCTCCGCGCCGAGACGATCGTCGAGCTCGCCAGGGAGTCCGGCTACGAGCGGCTGCCCACCCGCGACCCCGACGACCTGCGCCAGTGGTTCGAGGAGGCGTCCGACTCCGGATCGCTCGAGCGCTACCTGGAGACGTTCGCGCACACGGTCGGCGTCATGCAGACCCGTGAGTCCCTGGCGCGGGTCGCCGCCGAGTGCGCCGAAGACCTCGCCGCCGACGGCGTCGTCTACGCCGAGGTGCGCTTCGCGCCCGAGCAGCACACCTCCATGGGCCTGAGCCTCGACCAGGTGGTGGAGGCCGTGCTGGAGGGCTTCGAGCGGGGCTCGCGCGGACGCGAGATCCGGGTCGGCACCCTGCTGACCGCCATGCGCCACCAGGCCCGCTCCCGCGAGATCGCCGAGCTCGCGGTGCGCTACCGCGACGGCGGCGTGGTGGGCTTCGACATCGCCGGCGCCGAGGCGGGCTACCCGCCCACCCGCCACCTCGACGCCTTCGAGTACCTGCAGCGCGAGAACGCCCACTTCACCATCCACGCGGGCGAGGCGTTCGGCCTGCCGTCGATCTGGCAGGCCATCCAGTGGTGCGGCGCCGACCGGCTCGGCCACGGGGTGCGCATCATCGACGACATCTCCGTGTCCGGCGACGGCGGCACCAAGCTGGGGCGGCTCGCCGCGTACGTCCGCGACAAGCGCATCCCGCTCGAGATGTGCCCGACGTCGAACCTGCAGACCGGAGCTGCCGCGTCGATCGCCGAGCACCCGATCGGGCTGCTGCGGCGGCTGCACTTCCGGGTCACCGTCAACACCGACAACCGGCTCATGAGCTCGACCAGCCTGTCGCTGGAGTTCGCCAAGCTCGTCGAGGCGTTCGGCTACGACTGGGACGACCTGCAGTGGTTCACCGTCAACGCCATGAAGTCGGCGTTCCTCCCGTTCGACGAGCGGCTCGCGCTGATCAACGGCGTGATCAAGCCAGGGTTCGCACAGATCAAGTGGCAGCCGTGAAACAGACCTACCGTTCCAGGGCCTCGTTCGTGCTGGGCTGGGTGTGGCTGGCGTTCGTCGCGGTCAACGTCTACGACCTGATCGCCCGCTACACCGGCAAGGCGTCGCTGGTGGCGCTCGCCGTGCTCGCGGTGCTGACGGCGTTCGTGTACGCCGTCGCGCTGCGCCCGGCCACCGTGTTCACCGAGGGCGGTCTGGTGGGGCGCAACCCGTTCCGCACCACGTTCGTGCCGTGGGCCGCGATCGACGAGGTGACGGTCTCGCACGCCATTTCCGTCCACCACGGCGACGAGGGCCGGTTGCGGCTCTGGACGCCGATGAGCAGCGCCCGCGAGCGGGCCAAGGCGCAGCGGCGGCGCGGCGCGCCCCCGGCGCGCGGCGGGCGTTTCCCGACCGAGGCGACGCTGCCGAAGGGCGAGCAGGCGGCCCTGGAGGCGTTCGCGGGCAAGACGCATGCCGACTACGTGGGCGAGCAGATCCGCGAGCGCGCCGAGGCTGCCCGCCTGCGCGACGAGACCGCCGCGCAGGTCCGCACGACGTGGGCGTACGACGCCATCGGCCTGGTCGTGGCGACGATCGTGCTGCTGGTCGTCGCCATCGCCGTCCCCTAGCGGCCCGGAGATGCCTTCCCAGGAGCTCGCCGCGGACCACGCCCACGGCTTCGAACCGCACCGGGCCGAGCTGACCGGCTACTGCTACCGCATGCTGGGCTCCGGCTTCGAGGCCGAGGACGCGGTGCAGGAGACGTTCGTCAAGGCGTTACGGACGTACGACCCGGCCAGGGGGCAGCTGCGGCCGTGGCTGTTCCGGCTCGCCACGAACGTCTGCCTCGACATGCTGCGCGGCCCCCAGCGCCGCGCCCGCGCCATGGACCTCGCGCCCGCCGCCGTGCCCGGAGCCGAACTCGGCGTCCCGCTCCCGGAGAGCCGGTGGGTCCAGCCGGTGCCCGACGCCCGCGTCCTCGACCCCGCCGACCTGGTGGTCACGCGCGAGACGGTGCGGCTGGCGTTCGTGGCCGCCCTCCAGCTGCTGCCGCCCCGGCAGCGCGCGGTGCTCGTCCTGCGTGACGTGCTGAGGTGGAGCGCCGCCGAGACGGCGGGCCTGCTCGGGACGAGCGTCGCCGCCGTCAACAGCGCCCTGCAGCGGGCGCGGGCCGCGCTGCCGGCGACCCGGGAGACCGACACCGAGGTGGACGAGGCGCTGCTGGACCGCTACGTGTCGGCGTTCGAGCGCTACGACGTGGCCGCGCTCGTGTCCCTGTTACGTGCGGACGCGATCTCGTCCATGCCGCCGTTCACGTGGTGGCTGCGCGGACGGGAGAGCATCCACGCGGTGCTGAGCGCCTCCGGCGCGCCCTGCGCGGGCTCCCGTCTCGTCCGTACGCGGGCCAACGGCTGTCCCGCCTTCGGGCAGTACCTGAACGGCGAGGCGTTCGCCCTGGTCGTCATGGAGGTCGAGGGTGGTCTGATCGCGGAGCAGACGACCTACCTCGATCCGGGACTGTTCCCCTTTTTCGGCCTGCCGATGAGTTCTGAGGGCTTGCCTCGTACTGACGGGTGAAGGAGGAATTCATGCCACAAATCATCGAAGTTCCTGAGCGTCCGTACCTCGGGGTGCGCGCGACCGTCACCACGACCACGTTCGCCGTGGTGGCCGACCGCATCGGCGAGATCGTCGGCCGGCTCGCCGCGCGCGGCCACCAGCCCGCCGACGCCCCTTTCATCCGGTACGAGAGCATCGACCTGGCCGCGGACCGGTTCGTGGTGCAGGCGGGGGTGCCGGTGCGGGAGCCGGTGGACGGGGAGGACGACGTCTTCGCCGCCACGCTCCCGGCGGGCCGCTACGTGACGGAGACCCACCACGGCCACCCCGGCCGGCTGGCCGACGTCGTCGTGTCCGTCCTCGCGTGGACCACCGGCCAGGGCCTGGCCCTGGACCTGACCGAGAAGGACGGCACCGAGCACTGGGGTTGTCGCCTGGAGATCTACCGGACCAACCCGATGGTGGACCCCGACCCCGACAACTGGGACACCGACCTGCAACTCCGACTAGCCTGACGCGTCCGGGCGGGCGTCGCCCCGCGCTTCGCCCGCCTACCGCCAGGCGTCGAGCAACTGCTCCGGGCCGATGTGCGTCACCCCGTCCGCCTCGCACCCACTACGCGAGATCGCGAAATATCGGCCGAGCGTCGCGAGTTCGCGGTCGCGTCCTATGAATCCGGCCATCGACCCTCCCGGGTCGAGCGTACGGCCAGATTTGGTGGTTCCACTTTTGGAACCGCCAGATCTGGTCGTCTACAGCGCGAGAGTATCGTCCCTGAGACTCTGCTCGATGGCGGAGAGTGCCCGGGTCGCCTGGGTGCGGGCCTCGGACACGTCGGTGGTGACCGGGACGACGACCTCCAGGTAGCACTTCAGCTTGGGCTCGGTGCCTGAGGGGCGGATGACGACGCGGGCGCCGTCCGACAGGTGGTAGCGCAGACCGTCGGTCGGGGGCAGGCCGCCGTCGCCGCGGGACAGGTCGTCGGCCCGCTCCACCGTGAGGCCGCCGAGCGTCTTCGGCGGCTCGGCGCGCAGGCGCGCCATGGCGTCGGCGATCAGCGACACGTCGGCCACCCGGAACGACACCTGCGCCGTCGCGTGCAGCCCGTGCCGCCGTGCCTGGTCGTCGAGGAGGTCCAGCAGCGTACGGCCGGCGCGCCGGGCCGCCGCCGCGATGCCGGCCACGGTCAGCGCCGCCGCGATGCCGTCCTTGTCGCGGACCGGCAGGCCGTCGCTGGTGCCGATGCTGTAGCCGAGCGCCTCCTCGTAGCCGAGGACCAGCCCTGGACCGGCCTTCGTGATCCACTTGAAGCCGGTCAGCGTCTCGCCGTAGCGGACGCCGTACGCCCGCGCGATCTTCGCGAGCAGGGTGGAGGACACGATCGTGGTCGCCACCAGGCGGTCGCCCGTGGTGTGGGCGAGCACGTGCTCGGCCAGCAGGCCGCCGACCTCGTCGCCGGTCAGCATGCGTACGCCGCCGTCCGGCAGCGGCACGCCCACCGCGCACCGGTCGGCGTCGGGGTCGTTGGCCAGCACCAGGTCGGCGCCCGTCCGCGCGGCCAGCGCGACGGCGAGGTCCATCGCGCCGGGCTCCTCCGGGTTGGGGAAGGCCACCGTGGGGAAGTCGGGGTCGGGGTCGCGCTGCTCGGCGACCGCGATCGGCGCCTCGAACCCGGCCGCCAGGAACGCCCGGGTCAGCACGTCCGCCCCGACGCCGTGCAGCGGCGTGTAGGCCACCCGCAGGTCGCGGGCGTCGCCGAGGGGGAGCGACGTCACGGCGTCGAGGTAGGCGGCGACGACGTCCTCGCCCAGCTCGACCAGCTCGCCGGGGCCGTTGAGGGGCAGCTCGTCCACGGGGCCCACGGCGTCGATGGCGGCCGAGATCTCCGCGTCGATCGGCGGCACGATCTGGGAGCCGTCACCCCAGTAGACCTTGTAGCCGTTGTCGCGCGGCGGGTTGTGGCTCGCCGTCACGGTGACCCCCGCGTCCGCACCGAGGTGGCGTACGGCGAAGGCCAGGACGGGCGTGGGCAGCGGCCGCGGCAGCAGCGAGGCGCGCAGCCCCGCCCCGGTCAGCACGGCGGCCGTGTCACGGGCGAACACGTCGGACTTGTGCCGGGCGTCGTAGCCGATGACCACGTGCTTGCCCGGCCCGAGCACCGCCGCCAGCCCGGCGGCGGCGCGCATGACGGTGACACGGTTCATCCGGTTCGGGCCCGCGCCCAGCTCGCCGCGCAGCCCCGCCGTGCCGAACTCCAGCTTGGCCGCGAACCGCTCGCGCAGGGCGGCGAGGTCCTGGCGTTCGATGAGGTCGGACAGCTCGGCGCGGGTGTCGGGGTCGGGGTCCTGGGCCAGCCAGTCGCGCGCCCGCGCCAGCAGGCCGCTCACAGGCGGTCCACCGCCTTCGCGAGGAGCACGCCCATGCGGGCGGCCGTGGCGCGGCCGACCTCCAGCACTTCCTCGTGGTTGAGCGGCTCGCCGGACAGCCCGGCCCCCGGGTTGGTGACCAGGGAGACGCCGAGCACCTCGAGGCCGGCCTCGCGGGCGGCGATGGCCTCCAGGACGGTGGACATGCCGACCATGTCGCCGCCCAGCGTGCGCAGCATGCGGATCTCGGCAGGGGTCTCGTACGTCGGGCCGCGGAAGGCGACGTAGACGCCCTCGGCGATGCCGGGGTCGATCTCGCGGACGAGGTCGCGCAGGCGGCGGGAGTAGACCTCGGTGAGGTCGATGAACGTGGTGCCGGTGATCGGGTTGGCCCCGGTCAGGTTGATGTGGTCGCTGATCAGGACCGGGTCGCCGACGTCCTGCGTCTCGGGACGCAGCCCGCCGGCGGCGTTGGTCAGCACGAGCGTTCGGACGCCGGCCGCCGCCGCCGTGCGCACGCCGTGCACGACCGCGTCGACGCCGAGGCCCTCGTACAGGTGCGTACGCCCGAGGAAGATCAGCGCGGTACGGCCCCCGGGGGTGCGGACGACGCGGATCGTGCCGCCGTGTCCCGCCACCGCCGGGGCGCGGAAGCCGGGCAGGTCGGAGAAGGCGATCTCGGTCAGGGTCTCGCCGATGGCGTCGGCCGCGGGCACCCACCCCGACCCCATGACGAGCGCCACGTCGAAGGTGTCGAGCGCCGCGGCGCTGCGCAGCGCCGCGGCGGCCTCGCCGGCCAGGGAGTATGCGTCTTTGGTCACGTCTCAGTAGTTTAGGAGCAGCCGGTCGAGCACCCGGACGCCGAACTGCAGCGCCTCCACCGGCACCCGCTCGTCGACGCCGTGGAACATCGACGCGAAGTCCATGTCGGCGGGCAGTCGCAGCGGCACGAACCCGAACCCGCGCACCCCGAGGTCGGCGAAGAACGTCTTGTTGTCGGTGCCGCCCGACATGCAGTACGGGATCGCCCGCGCCGTCGGGTCCTCGGCCTTCAGCGCCGCGATCATCGACTCGACCAGCGCGCCGTCGAACGTGGTCTCCAGCGCGATGTCGTGGTGGATGAACTCGCGCCGCACCTTCGGCCCGAGCAGCGAGTCGACCGTCTTGAAGAAGTCGTCCTCGAAGCCGGGCAGGAAGCGCCCGTCGACAACGGCCGTGGCCTGGCCGGGGATGACGTTGGCCTTGTAACCGGCGTCGAGCTGCGTCGGGTTCGTGGTGTGACGCAGCGTCGCGCCGACGAACCGGACGAGCGGCCCGATCTTGTCGAGGATCGGCTGCGGGTCGTTCTCGTCGAACGGGATGCCGAAGGCGTCGGCGACCTCGGTGAGGAACTGCCGCACCGTGGCGGTGTAGGTGAGCGGCCAGTCGTGCTCGCCGATCCTGGCCACGGCCTTGGCGAGCTCGGTGACGGCGTTGTCGGAGTTGAGCATCGAGCCGTGCCCGGCCGTGCCGTCGGCGATCAGCTTGAGCCACGACAGGCCCTTCTGCGCCGTCTCGATGAGGTAGAGCCGCAGCGACGGGTCGACCTCCAGCGAGTAGCCGCCGACCTCGCTGATCGCCTCGGTCACGCCCTCGAACAGCTCGGGGTGGTTCGCGGTGAGGTACTTGGCGCCGTACACGCCGCCGGCCTCCTCGTCGGCCACCCACGCGAAGACGATGTCGCGGCGCGGCTTGCGCCCCTCGCGCTTGAGCTGCCGCAGCAGGGCCAGCATCATCGCGTCCATGTCCTTCATGTCGACGGCGCCGCGGCCCCAGATGTAGCCGTCGCGCAGCTCGCCCGCGAACGGGTCGACCGACCAGTCGGCGGCGTTGGCGGGCACGACGTCCAGGTGGCCGTGGACGAGCAGCGCGGGCAGCGAGCTGTCGGAGCCCTCCACCCGGGTGATCACGTTGCCGCGCCCAGGCGCGCTCTCGATGTACGTGCCCTCGATGCCGACCTCGGCCAGCCTGGCCATGACGACCTCGGCCGCGGCGCGCTCACCGGGGCCGCTGCCGTCCCCGTAGTTGCTGCTGTCGGCGCGGATGAGCTCCACGCACAGGTCGGCGACCTCGTTCTCGGCGGCGGACAGGGCGGGTGTCATGGCGTCTCCCAACGGTGGTCCAAGGTGAGCAGTCCGGACTTGTGCAGATGACCGCGCTTGTAGGCGCGGGTGATCAGGGTGAGGTCGATGTCGGTGATCTCGTCGTGCCGGCCGACGACCCCGGTCAGGAAACGGTAGAGGTCGGCCTCGTGGGCCGCGACGACCTGCACGATGAGGGAGTGACTTCCGGTGGTCGCGGCACAGTAGCGCACGTCGGGGTGCGCGGCCAGCTGCCGGCCGGCGCGGTCGAGGCCGTGCGGACGGGCCTTCAGCCAGAGCATCGCCTCGACCTCGAGCCCGAGCAGCGCGGGCTCCACCTCGGCGCGCGGCAGCAGCAGCCGCCGCTCGATCAGCGAGGTGAGCCGTCTGCGGGCGGTCGGCAGCGAGAGCCCCAGCCGTTCGGCGACCGCGGTGAACGCGATGCGCCCGTCGGCGACCAGCAGGTCGGCGATCTGCTGCTCCAGCGGCGACAGGCCGTCCTCGTCGGGCAGGCACGCCGGAGGCAGCGCCGGCCGCAGCTCGGCCACCTCCTGCTCGGTCAGACAGGGAGCGTGCCACTCCGCCACCGTACGGAACGTGTGCAGCACGACCTGCGCCTGGGTCCGCTCGATCCCGTCGATGCCGGTGAGCTGCTCGGACAGGATGCGGTGCAGGTCCTCGCGGGTGGGCGCGACCAGCTCGCAGCCGATGTCGGCGGCGCCGGTCAGCGTGTAGACCGACCGGGTGTCGTGCCGTTCGGCCAGCGCCCCGGCCACGTGGCCGGCGGCGCCCGGCCGTACCTGGACGTGCAGGTGCACCGGGCGTCCGTGGCCGGTGCGCAGGTCGTCGTGGATGGCGGTGACCCGGACGACGCCGTCGGCGATCAGCCGCTGCAGCCGCCGGGCGACCGTGCGTTCGTGCTCGCCCACGGCGCGACCGATCTCGCCCCAGGAGGCGCGCGGGCTCACCTGCAATGCGGCGACGAGCCGCCGGTCGAGAACGTCCACCTGAAGCCATCTCTGTGTCGGGAAGATAAATATATTCCACGACAATTGACTGTTTTGGTCTCCGACTTGCACAGTAAGGCATCCGGTACACGTCAGTAAAGGAGTGCAGCGTGGCGACATCCCCCACCGCCCCGTCACCGCTCGGCATCCCGAAGAGCCGCGTCCGCCAGCTCATGGCGGCGAGCATCGGCAACGTCGTCGAGTGGTACGACTGGTACGCCTACACCTTCCTCGCCACCTACTTCTCCGCGCAGGTCTTCCCGACGAGCTCGGGCAACAGCCTCGTGCCGCTGCTCAGCTCGTTCGCCGTCTTCGCCGTCGGGTTCTTCATGCGCCCGCTCGGCGGCCTGGTCGTCGGCGCGTTCGCCGACCGGTACGGGCGCAAGGCCGCCATGACGTTCACCATCGTCCTCATGGGCGTCGGGTCGTTGATCGTCGGACTGACCCCCACGTACGCGGCAGCCGGCGTGCTCGCGCCGGCGATCCTCACCCTGGCCAGGCTCGTCCAGGGCCTGTCGGTCGGCGGCGAGTTCGCCGCCGCCACCACGTTCCTCGTCGAGTCGGCCCCCGAGGGCCGCCGCGGCCTGTTCTCGAGCTTCCAGTACGTCAGCACCACCATCGGCCAGCTCCTGGCCTCGGGTCTGGCCGCGGTGCTCGCCACCGTCCTCGCCACGGCCGAGATGGACAGCTACGGCTGGCGCATCCCGTTCGTCGTCGGCGCCGTGCTCAGCCTCGTCGGCCTGTGGATCCGCAGCGGCGCCGACGAGACCTCGGCGGTGGCGGAGGAGATCCGGCAGGGCAGGGCCGAGCGGCCCGGCATGTTCGACTTCCTCAAGCAGCACCCGAGGTCGGCGGCCACCATCGTGGGCATCACCGTCGCCGGCACCGTGGCGTACTACACCTGGACCAGCTTCCTGCCCACGTACGCGCAGATCACCGTCGGCTTCGACAAGGCCGAGTCGCTCCAGATCGGCACGATCTCGCTGGTCTTCTTCATGATCCTGCAGCCGCTGCTCGGCATGCTCTCCGACCGGATCGGGCGCCGGCCGATGCTCATCACGTTCGGGGCAGGGTTCCTCCTGCTGCCGGTGCCGCTGCTCGGCCTGCTCACCGACGCGTACGCGAGCCTGCTGGTCGTGCAGCTCGTCGGCATGGTGTTCCTCGGCTGCTTCACCTCCATCTCGGCGGCGGTCAACTCCGAGCTCTTCCCGACCAGGGTGCGGGCGGCGGGCGCGGGGTTCCCGTACTCGCTGACCGTCGCGATCTTCGGCGGCACCGCGCCGTTCATCGGCACCGCCCTCCAGGAGGCAGGGAACCCCGAACTGTTCCCCTGGTACATGTCGGCGCTGGCCCTGGTCTCGACGATCGTCTACGTGTTCGTGCTGAAGGAGACCAGCGGCAAGCCCCTGAGCTGAATTCGGTGGTAAGCGTTTCCCCCCGTCGTTAGAGTCGCCCATATGACGGAATATGCAGACGTGTTCCTGCGGTTCGGCATCGAGCCGCAGGACTCGCTCTACGCCTACGCGCCGGTGTTCCGCGGAGTGGTCGACGGAGTGCCCGTCGCCGTCAAACGCACCCACGCGGCCGAGGAGATGGGCCGCTGGGTCCGCCACCTCGCGGGCGCCGGGCTGCCGGTGGTGACGCCGGTGGCCGGGCCGCACCGCATCGGCGACGACGACTGGGTCGCCTACCCGTGGATCGACGGGCGCGCCTACGACGGCTCGCCGTCGGACGTCCGCGCCGCGGGCGACCTGCTCGGACGCCTCCACGCTGCCGGTGACGCCGCCGACTCGACGGGCCTGCCGGACTTCGAGTGGCCCGACCACGACGAGGAGTCGGTCGCCGAGGACGTCACGGGGCTCGACAAGGTGCTCGCCGCCCACCGGCCCGACCTGCGCGATGAGGTGCTCGCCCGGTTCACCCCGCTGCTGGGGTCGTTCATGACCACCACGCTGCCGGCCATCCGCGACGCCGCCCTGCCCGTGGCCGACGCGTCGATGGACTACAAGGCGGTCAACCTCGTGTACGCCGGGACCGGGCCGGTGCTGGTCGACCCCGACAACGGGGAACGCCTGCCGCGGCTGCTCGACCTCGCCCTCGCGGTGCTGCTCTTCCACAACGACCTGGTGGGCGGGCCGGCGCGGCTGTTCGACGAGAAGGAGTGGACGGCCTTCCGCGACGCCTACCTCGCCCACGTGTCACTGACCGACGCCGAGCGGGAGCTGTGGCCGACCGCTCTCGTCTACATGCTGCTGGAGTGGGGCGTGTGGACCGTCGTCAACGGCGGCGAGGTCGGCGACTGGGACGACCCGCGACAGGCGGCCTTCCTCACCGACCTGCTCACCGCCGACCTCACGCGCTACGTGCTCTGAACTCAGATCGACGTGCAGGGGCGCTGCCGGAGCTCCTTGACGTAGTCGTCGGGTGCGCCGGCGCGCTCGGCCGCCTCGGCCAGGCTGCCCAGGTAGCGGGCCGAGGGCAGGCCGCCCTCGTAGCCGTCGAGCACGTAGAACCAGGCCACGACCTCGCCGTCGAGCGTCTGCACGCGCAGCCGGACCTTGTGGTAGGCCCCGCGCACCGCGCCCTCCCACTGGTCGAGCGAGGTCTCCTCCCACTCGGGCACGTCGTAGAGGACCACGAACACCTGCTCGTCGGGATCTTCGACGATCGTCGCGAGCGCGCCCTCCCAGGACGTGTCGTAGCCGCCGAACGTCAACCGCCAGCCCTGCAGCCAGCCCACACCCCAGATCGGGGAATGCGGCGCACGCATGGCCATCTGCTCCGGATCCGTGTTGGAGCCGTAGGCAGCGTAAAGCCTGCGGTCATTCGGCTTCCCCGAGTGCGAAAGCCAAGCCACGACCCACCCCTCTCGACGGGTGATGCTCATCCAGCTACCGCGCTATCCTGTCACGCCCCGCGGCCGAGTCGTCCCACCTCCGGTACGAAGCCGTGTCACGCGACGGTCAGGCATGCCGGCGGTGGCGGAGGTGATCTCCAACCCCGTACGGTGTCGGTCCGTGACTTATGCCGCTGTCGCCCGGGTCTGGGCGGCCGACATCCGCGCCTGCGCCGCGGGCCTGCTGCGCTTCGCCACCCCCGGCGAGTTGGACGCGCTGCTCGGCGACCCGCTGACCTCTGAGGCCTACACCAGCTTCGGAACGCTGACCACGCGGGCCCACACCAGTTACGGAATGCTCAACCAGGCGGTCGTCGAGGCGTCACTGCGGCGCGCCGGCCGCCCGCCCGCCGACCTGCTGACCGATCCGGCACTGTACGACCCGAAGTCGTGCCTGCTCGGCCGGGTGCTGGACCTGGACGACCCCGAGGTCAACGGCGCGCTCTTCCTGTCGCCCGCGACGCCGCGCAACGTCCTGCGGCAGTTGGCCGGCCAGACCTCCCGGCGCGACGGCGTCACCCCGGTCCCGCTGCCGGAACACGTCCTGCGGGAAGCCGGCTCCGTACGGCTGCTGAACGCTCTCCTGCACTCCCCGGACCCCGACATCGCCGCCCACGCCCTGCGCGCGCTCGGCCCCGGCGCGGAGCATCACGGCGCCGTACGGGCCTGCCGGCTGCTGCTGGACACCCACCGCTCGCCCGAGCTGCGGCAGCTGGAGGACCGGCTGCCCGGGGTTCGCTGGGGACCGGAGGAGTCCGAGCCGAGCGTCGGCGCGTACGTACGGGCCGCGCTGCGCAGTCAGGACGGCGCCGAGCGGCTCCGTGAGCTGAGCGAGAGGGTGCGGCGGCCGGAATGGCTCACCTCGGTGGCCGAGCTGGGCGACGCGGCGGGCCGCGACCCGCTGGGGTCAGCGGCGCTGGTGCGTTCGGTCGTCCACCGCCGGCACCCCTGCGCGCCCCGGATCGACTGGACGGCCCTGCTGGCGGCCGAGCCGGAACGGCGGCGGCGCGAGGGGCCCTTCCCCTACCCGGTCGCGCGGCTGCTGGCGCTGCGCCACGACACGCCGTACGAGCTGCTCCGGCAGGCCGTCTCCGACCACCCCGAGGTGGCGCCGCTCGTGACCGCGCCCACCCCCGAGCTGCTCGCGGACGTCTGCGAGCGCCTGGCGCTGCTGGGCGCGCCCGCCGCGGTGAAGGTGGCGGGCAACGGCTTCGTGGCGGGCACCCTGACGGCCGAGCAGATCGCCTCCGTCCTCCCCGCCGAGGCCCTGGAGCTGTACGCGGAGTCGCTGTGGATTCCCGGCCTGCGCGGCACGGCGGCGCTCCGCACGCTGACCGGCAGGGCAGGGGACGTCGTCCTGCGGCCGTTCTTCTGCGACGAGACCGGCCACGGTCCCCGCCACCGGCTTCGCTCGCCCTCGCGGTGGGCCGACTGGGACGCCGCCGCCGTCTACGGGCCGCGCGTGGCCGACGCGCTGCGGCATCGCGAGCTGTCGGCCGACGACGTGCTGTCCATGGTGTCCCCGGACGCCGTGCTGGCGCCCGGCCCGGCGGCGCCGCCGGATCCGCGGGTGCTGCGCCGGCTGGCCGAGCTGGTGCACCAGAACCTCGGCGGACGGCCGAAGGCGTGGACGGTGGCGCTGTTGCTGCTGGCGCGCGGCTTCGTCGGCACCCTGCCCGAGCTGCTCGTCGCCGCGGGCGCCGCGGCTGCCTGACCGGTCACCAGGGTGCGACCCGGTAGTCCTTCAGCAGGCACCCGTACGGCGGGTCGCCGCGCTCGCCGCACACGATCGGGTGGTAGACGCGGGCCGCCGCGTCCACGTCGTCCAGCGGCGGGCGGAAACCGGCCGCGGCGCGTCGGCGGCGGTCCGGCTCCGGCTGCTGGTCGGAGAACCACCCGGGGTCCACGCTGGTCATGTAGACGGCGTGGGTGGCCAGTTCGTCGGCGCTGGTGCGGGTCAGCATGTTGAGCGCGGCCTTGGCCATGTTGGTGTGCGGGTGCCCCGGGCTCTTGTAGCGCCGGTCGAACTGGCCCTCGGCCGCCGACACGTTCACCACGTACCTGCGGGGGTGCGGCGAGCTTTCCAGCAGCGGGCGGAGCCGGCCGAGCAGCAGGAACGGCGCGGTGACGTTGATCAGCTGCACCTCCAGGAACTCCACCGGATCGACGTCCTCGACCAGGCGCGTCCAGGAGTTGTCCGGCGACAGATCGGGGATCAGGCCGTCTCGGTCGGCGGCGGCGAGTTCCATGGTGAGCACCGTGGCGGGCCCGGCGGTCAGCTCGGCGGCCCGTTCGGCCGCGAGCAGCGCCGCATATGACTGCGCCGGGGGCCGTACGGTCTGGGCGGCGAGGTTCACCAGGATGTCCAGCGGCCGGCCCGCCTCCACCTGCGCGTCACACCAGCGCAGCAGCGTGGGCACGTCGCGCAGGTCCATCCCGGTGACCGTCAGCCTGGCGGCCCAGTCGGGGCTGTCGGGCACGGCGGCGAACCTGCGGCGCGCGTCATGCGGGAACCGGGTGATCGCGGTCACCTCGGCGCCGTCCCGCAGCAGCTTCAGCACCAGCTCGAACCCGGCCTTCACCCGGCCGCCGGTGACCACGGCCCGCCTGCCTGTGAGGTCGGCGCGCGCGTGCCTGTGCGCCCGGTTCTCGGCGTCGCACGGCGGGCACAGCCGGCCCGCGCCCAGGAAATGGCTCTTGCACATGTAGCACCGCCGCACCTTGTCGCCGGAGCCGACCGGCGACCACCTGCCGGCCGCCGGGGGGTACTCCGCCCGGCCCTCCTGGAGCGGCACGACGGCGTGGGCCTCCGTCCGGGGTCCGGGGCGAGGGCTCGCCAGGGCCGCGGCGTCCTCGGCCACCCGCCGGCGCCGTTCCGCGGCCCGCGCGTTCTGCCGGGTGCGCTTGGTGAACGCGCTGACGGCCTGCTGGACGCGTACGAGATCGGGGTCGTCGTGCGGCGCCTCGGCCAGTTCGGCGAGCACCCGCAGGCACACGCGGAGATCGTCCTCCTGCATGCCGGTATTAAACGGCAAATCAGATGAAAATCCCGACCATCCCAGGTCGCGAACGCCTCCTCCGGAAGTGGTCAGAGGCCGGTTGCAGTGCAGTCCGGTACGTACGGGACAATGGAACGGTGACGAGCATCGTGATCATTGGCGGCGGACCGGGCGGCTACGAGGCAGCGCTGGTCGCCTCCCAACTGGGTGCCCACGTCACGCTGGTCGAACAGGACGGCCCCGGCGGCGCGTGCGTGCTGACCGACTGCGTGCCGTCCAAGACGTTGATCGCGACCTCCGTCCGCAAGCAGGCGCTCCTCGATGCGGCCTCGCTCGGCGTGTCGTTCACCGGCGGCACCGACGGCGACGTCGGCTCGGTCGGCGTCGACCTGCCGCTGGTCAACAAGCGCGTCAAGGAGCTAGCGCAGGCGCAGTCGGCCGACATCTCGACCCGGCTCGAGGCCGAGGGCGTCGAGATCGTCAGGGCGCGCGGGCGGCTCGTCGACCCGCAGGTGGTGCGGGCGGGCGACCGTACGATCCGGGCCGACATGGTGCTGATCGCGACCGGCGCCACCCCGCGCGTGCTGCCGGGGGCCGAGCCCGACGGCGAGCGCATCCTCAACTGGCGGCAGCTCTACGACCTCCAGGAGCTGCCCGAGCACCTCATCGTGGTCGGCTCGGGCGTGACGGGCGCAGAGTTCGCCGGGGCCTACCGGTCGCTGGGCGCGGAGGTCACGCTCGTCTCCAGCCGCGACCGGATGATGCCCAACGAGGACGCCGACGGCGCCGAGGTGCTCGAAGAGGTCTACCGGCGGCGCGGCATGAACGTCATGGGCCGGTCGCGGGCGGCGTCCGTCAAGCGCACCGCCGACGGCGTGGTGGTGACCCTGGAGGACGGCCGCACGGCCGAGGGGTCGCACGCGCTGATGACGGTCGGCATGGTGCCCAACACCTCCGGCATCGGGCTGGAGGAGGCGGGGGTGCAGCTCGACAGGGGCGGCTTCATCAAGGTCGACAAGGTCTCGCGCACGTCCGCGCCCAACGTCTACGCGGCCGGCGACTGCACCGGCGTGCTGATGCTCGCCTCCGTCGCGGCCATGCAGGGCCGCATCGCGGTGTGGCACGCGCTGGGCGAGGCCGTGCAGCCGCTGCGGCTGGCCACCGTGGCCTCCAACATCTTCACCGACCCCGAGATCGCCGCGGTCGGCGTGTCGCAGCAGTCCATCGAGGCGGGCGAGATCGAGGCCAATGTGGTCAAGCTGCCGCTGGCCACCAACGCGCGGGCCAAGATGCAGGGCTTCAACGACGGGTTCGTCAAGCTGTTCTGCCGCCCCCACACCGGCATCGTGCTCGGCGGTGTCGTGGTGGCGCCGCGCGCGTCCGAGCTGATCCTCGCCGTGTCGGTGGCCGTCCAGCAGCGGCTGACCGTCGACCAGCTGGCCCACACGTTCGCGGTCTACCCGTCGCTGTCGGGCTCCGTCACCGAGGCCGCCCGCCGCCTCATGCAGCCCGGCGTGTCGATCTAGCCCCGGTGCCGGAGTTCGCGGGGGTCTTCGACGTTCACGTGACGGTCGCGGCCGAGGGCGACGACGTGGAGCGCCTCGCGCGGTGGGCGGCGGGCAACGATGCGAAGCTCACGCACATCGTGCTGGCCAGGGGCGAGGTGCCGTCCCAGCCGATGGTCACCCTCGCCGGACGCGGCACGCTCACCGACCAGCGGGTCGCCGCGGACGCCTGCGTGGCCCGGCTGCGGGGTGAGGGCTTCGCGGTCGCCCGGGTCAAGATCGAGGCCGCGCCGTGGAACGAGGACGTGCCGCGCAGCGCGTCAGAGGCGGTGGAGCTGGCCGGCTGCTATTTCGAGCATCACGTGAAGGTCGTGGCGCGCGATGACGTGGCCGCGCTGGCGGAGGTGGGCGGACGGCATGCCGCGCACGTGTCGCGCAACGCCAGGAGGCGGCGCGACGACGGCACGCACGAGCGTTTCGTCACCCAGCGCTGCCGGGGCGTGGGCCTCGCCGAGGCGGGACGGCGTCTCGACGCGCTCGTGGCGGAGTTACGCTCGCGCGGCTTCGCCGTGCAGGAGACCGAGCGGGAGTTCGTCGTGCACGACGACAACCCCGCGATCGACGCCGGCTGGATCGAGGAGCGATGACCACGTCATGGGAGCGGTGGGGCGGCGAGCGGACCCCTGAGCGGGGCTCTCCCCACTTCCCCGGGACGTACCTTCCGGCCGCGCACGGCGGCCAGGTCCGTCAGCCGCCGATCTTCGACCCGGCCCTGAAGCAGTTCGTCCACGCGTTCCGCGCCGGCGAGCCCGTCTTCGCGGACGAGGAGACCGGACGCCGATGGCGATGGGCGCGCCGCACGGTCATCGACCATCTGGTCCGCGTCGTCGCCGGGTCGCCGTGGTGCGAGAACCTCGTCCTGCGCGGCAGCCTCCTGCTGGAGGCGTGGATCGGGGAGCAGGCTCGCGACCCGGGTGACCTCGACTGGGTGGTGGTACCCCAGAGCGTCACCCTGGAGAGCCCGCTCACGGCGGCGATGTTCAAGGGTTTGATCGCAGCGGTGGCGGGCGCGCCGCGGGTGTCCGGCACGGTGACCCTCGACGCCGGCGACATCGCCGTGGACGACATCTGGACCTACGAGCGGGCCCCCGGGCGCCGCCTGCTGTTCACCTGGCACGCCGAGGACCTGCCGCCGGGCACGGTGCAGCTCGACTTCGTCTTCGACGAGCGCCTGCCGGCGCCGCCGGAGCCCGCGCTGATCCCGCGCGCCGGGGGCGGCGACCCGACGCTGGTCCAGGCGGCCACGCCCGAGCTCTCGCTGGCCTGGAAGCTGCTCTGGCTGGCCACCGACATGTATCCGCAGGGCAAGGACCTGTACGACGCGGTGCTGCTGGCCGAGCGGTTCACCCTCCCGCCGGAGCTCCTGCGGCAGGTGCTGTCGCTGTCGCAGGAGCTCACCGAACGGGAGGTGGCGGAGTTCGGCCCGGACGCGATCCGGGCGCTGGACGTGGACTGGCCGGAGTTCCAGGGGGAGTACCCGCAGGTCGAAGGCGAGGCAAGCGCCTGGACGGAGCGGCTCGCCCGAGCACTCGCCCCCACCTTCAGCCGGTGAAGATGTCCTCCGGGAGGAAGGCCGAGACCAGGAAGCTCGGGACGTCGACCAGCTGACTCACCTTGAGGTCCACGGCGACGCTGCAGATGGCGTACGCCTGCTGCGCCGTCCAGCCGCGTTCGCCGAGGTGGTCGATCATGTCGAGGAGGGCGTTGCGGGCGGCCAGGGTGGCGTTCTCGGCCAAGACCTCGCCGTCCCGGGTGACCGACATGCCGGTCGTGGCGTAGAAGCGGCGCGGGGCCGCGTACTCGGGGGCCACCCAGTAGTCGGAGCGGGCGAAGCGCGGGGCGCGGATGCCCTTGGCGGCGGCCTCGCCGGGGTGCAGGTGGAAGCGCACGCGGAGGGTCGCGTTCATCTCGATGGCCGTGCCGCACGCCTCGCAGTCGCCCTGCGCGAAGTGCGCGTCGCCCGCCGAGAAGAGCGCGCCCGGCGTGTCGACCGGCAGGTACAGCCGCGTACCGGCTCCTGACTGCTTGATGTCGATGTTGCCCGCCTGCTCGCGCGGCGGGATAGTGCGCAGCCCGGCCGCGCCCGCGGGGGAGGCGGGCACCGCGCCCGCGGGCGAGGGAGGCAGCACGAAGCCGCCGCGCGCCAGCGCCGCCTGCTCGCGGGCGGTGATCCTGGCCAGCGAGTCGTGGCCGGGCGCGAGGCCGATCGTGCCCATGAACGGCGCGGCAGGGACGCGGACGCCGGGCAGGTCGTCGGAGACCGCCCAGCCGTCCGCGAGCTGCCAGCGCACGATGAACGGCTCGGGGAACTCGTCGCGCAGGAACCCGAAGCCGGGCACCTGCACGGTGTAGCCGTACCCGTCGGGGACGACCTCCAGGATCTCGATCTCCAGCAGGTCGCCCGGTTCGGCGCCCTCGATGTGGACGGGGCCGGTGAGCGGGTGGACGAGGTCGAGGTCGGGGGCCTCGACGGTCTTCAGCGTGGCGTCGGGGCCCATCTGGCCGTCGAACGCGTCGCGGGTCTCCATGACCACCTCGTCGCCGGGGGCGCAGCGGACGACGGGTGGGATGTCCGGATGCCACCGGTTGTGGCCGGTGCCTGGTTCGTCACGCAGGGGGAGTGCGGGATTGATGCGGATCTCGTGTACGGCCATGACGGAACCCCCTCGAAGTGGCGCGTATGCCGCAACGCTGAGCGCACCCGTTCCGCCTGTCAAGCCAGTAGTGGTGTACCTGCGCACCGGGCGGGGCGCCGGGTGGCAGTATCGGCGAGGTGCCGATGCCGTCAGACGGAGTTCCGCAGTGACCGTTGCGCGTGGCGTCGCCGTGCTGCTCGTGGCGGCCCTCTCGGGGTGCGGCGCGGGCGACGCGGGCTTCGACCTCGCCCTCCCGCTCGACGCCTACGACCTGTCGGCGGCCGAGCGCCGCGTGGTGGACGAGGTCCGGTTCCGGCTGCTCGCCGACTGCACGCGTACGTACGGGGTGGAGCTGAAGCCCTCGCCGCCGAGCGCTCGCGGGCCGGAGGAGCACCGCAACGCGGCCTATCTCGGCTGGCTGGGCGACCGGCAGGTGGAGATCTACGGCTACGCCGGGCCGCCCAGCCCGCCCGTGATCGACTACACCACCTATCCCGTGTCGGACGAGCAGATCGTCGTGCTGGAGGGCAAGCGCGGGAAGTTCCACGGCAGGGCCGTACCGGCCGGGGGCTGCCTGCGCCGGACGGAGGCGATCCTCGACCAGGGCTCGGTGGGCCTGCTCGGCAGCAAGGCCGCCAGGGTGCGCGAGGAGCAGGACTTCTTCCTGCTGGCCAACGACGCGTCGGGCCAGGCGTCCGCCGATCCGCGGGTCCGCCGGGCCGAGCAGGTGTGGAGCGACTGCATGAAGGACGAGGGCTTCGACTACCCCTACGCGGGGGCCGCCGTCGCGGACCCGCGATGGGCCCGTACGGCGAAGTCCGGGCAGCCGCGCAAGGTGACGGCGGCCGAGATCGCGACGGCCACCGCCGACGTGGCGTGCCGGGACACCACCGGCTACTACGCCGCGCGGCGGGCGGCGTACCGAGACAGCCAGCAGCGGATCATCGCCGACAACCGGGCCAGGCTCGACCGCATCAAGACCATCAACCGGGTGCAGCTCGAGAACGCGCGCAGGTACCTGGCGGGCGAGCTCGTGGCGACCTGGTAGAAACGCCCGTTCTCCCCAAGAACGCGGAACGTGTCCACCCGTACGCGCAAAGTGTGGCAAGCCTGTCGGTTTTTTTGTTGTATGGGGTTCTGTGTCCTTTTTGATGGGCAGGCAACACGAACGAGAGGAGATATCCATGAGTACGTCTGTGCAACCGGCCGGGACCGGCCAGATGGCCGGACGTCCGTCGCCCACGGGCCTGGCCGACGTCATCGACACCATCCTCGACAAAGGGCTGGTGATCGACGCGTACGTCAGGGTGTCGCTCGTCGGGATCGAGATCCTCACGATCGACGCCCGGGTCGTGGTTGCGAGCGTGGACACGTACCTGCGTTTCGCCGAGGCGGCCAACCGGCTGGACCTCGCGGAGAGCGAAGAGGGACTGACCGACGTCCTCGCCGCGACCAAGGGTGGGGGCAAGCCCCAGGACATGGTCCAGGGCTCGGCGGCCGGCGAACTCACCGGTCAGCGGCAGGACGAGCCCGAGGTCACCGTCGAGCGTGAGCCGCGCGAGTCGCGCGAGGCGCCGCGCAGGCGGCCGCGAGTCCAGCGAGAGGAAGAGTAAGCACCATGGGACGTCCGAAGGTCTCCACGGCCTCCGTGCCGAAACAGCGCGCCGGCAAGGCCGAGAACCTCGCCTCCTACGTCTACGGCATCGTGCCCGCCGACCTGAAGAGCCCGCCCGAGACCGAAGGGCTGGGCGAACCCGCGGGCAAGGTGCGGCTCGTCCGCCACGGCGAGATCGCCGCGCTCGTGAGCGACGTCGACGCCGGCGAGCCGCTCGGCAGCCCGGGCGACTACTACGCCCACGAACGGCTGCTCGACGCCACCGCCGCGAAGTCGCCGGTGCTGCCGTTCCGGTTCGGCGCCGTGCTGTCCGACGCCGACGCCGTGGTGCGGGAGCTGCTCGAACCGCACCACGACGAGTTCAGCGCGGCCCTGCGCGAGCTGGAGGGCATGGCGGAGTTCATCGTCCGGGGCCGCTACGTCGAACGGGCCCTGCTGTCGGAGATCCTCGCCGAGAGCCCGGAGGCCGAGAGTTTGCGCCGGCTCATCCGCGGGCGGGACGAGATGGCCACCCGCGACGAACGGATCAGGCTCGGTGAGATCGTCGCCGAGAGCATCGAGGCCAAGCGCGACATGGACACCCAGCTGCTGGTCGACGGGCTCTCCGGCCACTACGAGATGGCGGTGGTCCGCGAGCCCACGCACGAGCAGGACGCCGTGCACGTGGCGCTGCTCGTCGAGACGGGCAGGCAGCGGGAGCTGGAGGAGACGCTCACGGCGTTCGGCGAACGCTGGGAGGGGCGCGTGGACCTGCGCCTGCTCGGCCCGCTCGCCCCGTACGACTTCGTCACCACGCAGCAGGAGGTCTGAGCCGTGGGTTTGGTGACGGGACTCCTGACGTTTCCGTTGTACGGGCCGCTGCGCGGTCTGGTCTGGCTCGCACAACGGATTCAGGAACAGGCAGAGACGGAACTGCACAACCCCGCGTCCGTACGGCGGCGCCTCGAGGAGATCGAGGAGGCCCGGCGCGCCGGGCTGATCTCCGAGGAGGAGGAGCGCCGTGCGGTCGACGAGGCGCTGCAACGGTTGACCGCCACCACCCGGAGGTGATCGATGCCCACCACCCGACGCGCGGGCGTCATGAAGACGCGCGCCCATCCGCCCGAGACCTCGGACGAGCCCGACGAGTCCGGGCCACGCGGGCGCGCGCCCGAGCGTCCGCGCCGCCCGCTGAACGCCGCGACGGCGGGCGGCATCGCCCTTCGCCACATCACGGAGCTCACCTCGAGGCAGTCCGAGGGCGTGACCTCGGTGGAGCCGACCGAGGACGGCTGGCTCGTCAGCGTCGAGGTCGTCGAGAGCCGCCGGATCCCCTCCTCCAGCGACATGCTCGCCATCTATCTGCTCACCATCGACAAGGAGGGTCGTCTGGTGTCGTACCGGAGGACACGGCGCTACCGGCGGGCCAACGCCGACTTCAGCGAGGCGTACTGATGGACCGGGTCATGCAGTCCGGCGGCCCCATGCGCGCCGGCTACGGAGCCGCACCCATGAACCGCGAGCCGACCAACCTCGGCGACATCCTGGAACGGGTGCTCGACCGGGGCGTCGTGATCGCCGGTGACATCCGGGTCAACCTGCTGGACATCGAACTGCTGACGATCAAGCTGCGGCTGCTGATCGCGTCCGTGGACACCGCCAGGGAACTCGGCATCGACTGGTGGCAGCACGACCCGTGGCTGTCGGGCAGGGACCGCGAGCTGGTGGAGGAGAACCGCCGCCTGCGCCGCCGCCTGTCCGCGCTGGAGCAGGAGGGCCTCGATGCCTGAGGGCACCTACCTGTACGCCGTGGCCCGCGACGTCCTGTCTCAGTGCCCGGACGGCGTCGCCGACCTGCCGGTACGCACCATCAGCGGCGGGCCGGGGCTTGTCGCGTACGTGAGCACGGTGCCGCTGGACCGGTTCGGCGAGCAGCCGCTGCGGCGGTCGCTGGAGGACATGGACTGGGTGGCCGAGACGGCCCGCGCCCACCACCGCGTCGTGGACGCCGTGGCGGCGGCCACCGCGACGGCCCCCGTCCGGCTCGTCACCGTGTACGACGGCGACGGGCCCGTACGCGACCTGCTCGACCGGCGCGGGCAGGACTTCCTGCGGGTGCTCGACCACGTGACCGGGCGGCGCGAGTGGGGCGTCAAGGCGTACGCCGTCGCGTCCGCGGACGGTGCGGACGGTCAGGACGAGCCCGCCGCGGCGACTCCGCACGCGGGGCGGCCGGGGACCGCGTACCTGCAGCGGCGGCGGGCGAACCTGCGCGGCAGGGAGCAGATCCGCCGCCAGGCACTCCAGCGCGCCGACCACATCCACCGGGCGCTGAGCGCGCTGTCGGTGGCGGGCTGCCGCCACCGCGCCCAGGACCCCAGTTTGTCGGGCCGGCACGACTGGATGCTGCTGAACGGCGCCTACCTCGTGGACGACAAGCGCGAGGACGAGTTCGCCGAGCTGGCGCGAGACCTCGGCGGCGACGGCGTGGAGCTACGGGTGACCGGACCCTGGGCGCCGTACTCGTTCACGGTCATGGAGACCAGGTGATGCGGGACGTCGTCGCCCACGAACGACTGCCGCCCGAGCGCGTCGCCCTCGTGGACCTGCTCGACCGGCTGCTGGCGGGAGGCGTGGTGGTGACCGGCGACCTGGTGCTGTCCATCGCCGACGTCGACCTGGTCCGCATCTCGCTGCGGGCCCTCATCGTGTCCATCGACGAACTCGAGGGAGGTGGACCCCGGTGAGCCCGGTGGAACGGCCGAGCCGGCGGATCGTCGCCGACCCGGACACCGTGGAACGCGACCTGACCCGGCTCGTGCTGACCGTCGTCGAACTGGTGCGGCAGCTCGTCGAGCGGCAGTGCGTCCGCAGGATGGAGCAGGGCGACCTGACGGACGACCAGATCGAGACGCTCGGGGTCACGCTGATGCGCCTGGAGGAGGCGATGGGTGACCTGTGCGACCGCTTCGGGCTGACGCCGCAGGACCTCAACCTCGACCTCGGCCCGCTCGGCACCCTGCTCCCGACGAACGACTAGGGCAGCATCTCCACGGTGACGGCCCAGCGTTCGTGGTCGCGCCAGGCGCCGTCGATGAACTGGAAGTTGCGGGAGTAGCCCTCACGCTGGAAGCCGACGCGCTGGATGAGGGCGAGCGAGGCGGCGTTCGTCGGCTGGATGTTGGCCTCCAGCCGGTGCAGCCCCATCTCGCCCAACGCGTGCCCGACGAGCAGCCGCAGCCCCTCGGTCATGTAGCCGTGGCCGGTCGTGGAGGCGTAGGCGCAGTAGCCGATGGTGGCGCTCTGATGGGTGCCGCGGACGATGTTGTTGACGTTGACGCGGCCCACGATCGCGCCGGTGTCGCGCCGGCAGACGAGGAAGCCCTCGTGCAGCTCGTCGGCGAACCGGGACAGGTATCTTTCGAAGTCCTCGTACGTGACGATGGGCTGCCCCGGCATCCAGCGGGCCAGCATCTCGGCGCTCTCCTTGTGCAGGACCACGAGTTCGTCGAAGTCCTGGAGGCAGACGTACCGCAGCGCCACCCGCGGCCCCTCGGCGACATACATCACACGGGCCATTCTGCTCGCCCCACGAGGGGCGGGCACAAGCAGGGGCTGCGCCGGGCCCCCACCCGCCGGGCCCGCACCCGCCGGGCCCGCACCCGCCGGGCCCGCACCCGCCGGGCCCGCACTCGCCGGGCCCGCACTCGCGGGGTCCGCACTCGCGGGGCACAAGGAAGGGGCCCCGCCACTCGTGCGGAGCCCCTCCATGACGCTTACGCGGTGGGTTACCAGTCGCCGCCGCCGAAGTCGCCCCCGCCGAAGTCGCCGCCTCCGCCGAAGTCGCCCCAGCCGCCACCGGAGTCGCCGCCGCCGAAGTCGCCGCCCGCGTCGGCGTAGCCCTCGGAGTAACCCGCGCCGTAGCCGCCCAGGCCGAAGCCGCCGCTCAGCATGCTGCCCATCATGGTGCCGATGAACATGCCGGTCATGACGTCGCCGAAGCCGCCGTAGTAGCCGTAGGCGTACGGCTGGTAGGCCGGGCCCGCGTCGTAGTAGGGCCGGCGCTGACCGTCGACCATGACCTCACGCATCTGCGGGTCGAAGCCGCGCTCCACGGCCTCGGCGTCCATCTTGCAGGCCGGCACGTCGCGGACGGCGCCACCGGGCGGGGCCCAGCGCACGTCGCGCACCGACGGGCCGTGCTGCGGGTTGAAGAAGCAGGGGGCGCGCCGCTCGGGCACGGGCTCGTTGTTGACCTTGGCCTTCACCACGGCCAGGGCATAACGGCCGTCCTCGAGGGTCTGCGTGACCTCGCGGACCTGGTCGGCCCGCTCGACGGTGGCGAGCTGCGTCTTCGCCTTCTCGTAGGAGTCGAGCGCCGTCTGCCATTCGTCGATGTGCCTGCCACCCGCGCCGGACAGCGTGACGTCGGCGTCGAGGGCGGTGATCTCCTCGCCGAGCTTGGTGACGTCCTCGTCGACGGTCTGCTTGACCGCGGCGAGGTCCTTGGCGTCCTGGATGGCCTGCTTCTTCTTCTTGTTGCTTGAGTAGAGGAGGTAGCCGCCGCCGCCGACCACGACCAGAGCGCCGAGGGCGATCAGCGCGCCCGTGCCGCCCGCGCCGGGGTTGGCCTGGCTGCCGGAGTCGAGCGCGTTGCGGACCTTTCCGTTCGCCGCGAGGTCGACCCGGTTGACGAAGTCCTTCATGCCGTCGACCACGTTGCCCTCGTTGGCGGTGACGGACCGGTTGGCCAGCTCACCCGCCAGGCCCGACTGGCGCAGCGCGCTCGACGCGGCGAACAGCGTCGTGCCGTCGAGCACCGCGAACGTCGCCCGCGGCCGGCCCGCGGCGGCCGCCGCGGTGTTGAGCTGGTTGATGTACGCCCCGATGCTGGACCCGTCGAGGGTGCCGTCGGGGAGCGCCACGGCGTAGACGCTGGTGTCGGCGCCCTTGAGGGCGTCGCGGATCTCCGACTGCTGGTCCGACGACAGAGCCGAGCCCGGCGCGACGAAGAGTGGGTCTTTCTGGTCTTTCCAGTGGGACACCACCGACTTCGCGTCAGGGGGAGCCGCCGCTTGAGCGGCAGGGGACAACGCGAGTACGACGAACAGACCGGCGATCAGAGCCACGATCGCGGCCCCTGCGCGGCGCAGCGAATGAGTCATGGGCAGCAAGCCTCCTTCGCCCTTGAGGACGAACGGGCGGTCGGCAAAGTTCCTCAAGGGGCACGCTACCCGTCCGGACGCTCATAGGCGTACATCGCGGCGGAAGAGACCGGGATCGGTCACGCGCCGGGGGTGGCTCAGGTGTTCTTGATCTCGCAGATCGTGGCGCCCGCGGTGACCGTCTGGCCGACGGCCGCCGCCAGGCCGGTGACCGTGCCCGACCTGTGGGCCGTGAGCGGCTGCTCCATCTTCATGGCCTCGAGGACCACGACCGTGTCGCCCTCGTTCACCGTGTCGCCGTCAGCGGCCACGACCTTGACGATGGTGCCCTGCATCGGGCTCACCAGCGCGTCGCCGCCCGCCGCGCCCTTCTTCGCCGCGCCGCCGGAACGGCGCGGCGCCCGGGCGGGCCCGGGCGAGGGCACCTGGCCCGCGCCGAGCCCGGCGGGCAGGACGACCTCGATCCGCTTGCCTCCGACCTCGACCGTGACGGACTCGCGCTCGGGCGCCTCGGCGGCGGTCACGTCGCCCGCGTACGGCTCGACGGTGTTGTCCCACTCGGTCTCGATCCACCGCGTGTGGACGGAGAACGGCGACGACGTGAACGCCGGGTCGGACACGACGGCCCGGTGGAACGGCAGCACGGTCGGCATGCCGGCGATCTCGAACTCGGCGAGCGCCCGCCGAGACCGCTCCAGCGCCTCCTGCCGCGTGCGGCCGGTCACGATCAGCTTGGCCACGAGGGAGTCGAACGTGCCCGGCACGGTCATGCCGGCCTCGTACCCGGAGTCGAGCCGCACGCCGGGCCCGGACGGCGGGCGCAGGACGGTCAGCGTGCCGGGGGCGGGCAGGAAGTTGCGGCCCGCGTCCTCGGCGTTGATCCGGAACTCGATCGCGTGGCCGCGCAGCGCCGGGTCGTCGTAGCCGAGCGGCTCGCCGCCCGCGATCCTGAACATCTCGCGTACGAGGTCGAGACCCGAGACCTCCTCGGTGACCGGGTGCTCGACCTGCAGCCGGGTGTTGACCTCGAGGAAGGAGATGGTGCCGTCCTGGCCGACGAGGAACTCGCACGTGCCGGCGCCGACGTAGCCGGCCTCCTTGAGAATGGCCTTCGAGCTCGCGTACAGGAGCTCGACCTGCTCGTCGGTCAGGAACGGCGCGGGCGCCTCCTCCACCAGCTTCTGGTGGCGGCGCTGCAGCGAGCAGTCGCGGGTGCTGACGACGACCACGTTGCCCTCGTGGTCGGCCAGGCACTGGGTCTCGACGTGGCGCGGCCGGTCGAGGTACCGCTCGACGAAGCACTCGCCGCGCCCGAACGCGGCGACCGCCTCGCGCACGGCCGACTCGTACAGCTCGGCGACCTCCTCCATGTGGCGGGCCACCTTGATGCCGCGCCCGCCGCCGCCGTACGCGGCCTTGATGGCGATCGGCAGCCCGTGCTCCTCGGCGAAGGCCACCACCTCGTCGACGCCTGACACCGGGTCTTTCGTGCCGGCGACCAGCGGCGCGCCGACCTTCTGGGCGATGTGGCGGGCGCGTACCTTGTCGCCGAGCGCGGCGATGGCGGAGGGCGGCGGGCCGATCCAGACGAGCCCGGCGTCGATGACGGCCTGGGCGAAGTCGGCGTTCTCGGCGAGGAAGCCGTAGCCGGGGTGGACGGCGTCGGCGCCCGAGCGGCGGGCGACGTCGAGCAGCTTGGCGATGTCGAGGTAGGTCTCGGCCGGGCTCTGCCCGCCCAGCGCGTACGCCTCGTCGGCGACCTTGGCGTGCAGGGCGTCGAGGTCCTGGTCGGCGTAGACCGCCACGCTGCCGATCCCCGCGTCCTTGCACGCGCGGGCCACCCGTACGGCGATCTCGCCGCGGTTGGCGATCAGAACCTTCCGCACCGCACTACGTCCTCTCCTCGTGTCTTCCGTCTCGGTCCGGCGGCCGGGCGACGTGCCGCCGTCACGTGGGGCACCTGCCCCGCGTCGCGCCCGGCTCCCGAGGAGCCCGGGAACAGAAAGGTATCGGCGGCGATGCGGGGGCACGACGAGGGCACGGCCGACGCACGGTCAGGGCCGGTCACCACCATCTTCCGCATGGACGGACAGCTCCCCGCGCGCATCCGAACGATCCTCTGGTAGACCATAGCCGCTTGGCATAACGCGGGCGACGCCTGGTGGGCCGTCTTACTGTGATGGCGCTTTCACCCGTTCCAGGAGGTATGCATGAGCCAGAGCATGCTCGGCGGCGACCCGCATGAAATGCAGACGATGGCGGCCCAGTTCGACCAGCAGGCCGAGGCCGTCCAGGCGACCATGGCGGCGCTCAACAAGGAGGCCGCCAAGGTCGGCACGGTCTGGACCGGCCCGGGCGCCCAGAAGTTCAAGGACGCGTGGGAGAACTACCGCGTCTCCTTCCAGCGCATGTCCGAGGAGCTGAGGGAGGCGTCGCGCGTCATCGGCACGTACCGCCAGAACATCGAGTCCGCGACGAGGTGACCGCGGGTTGAGGCCCTGGCGACGGCGCCGGGGCTTCTTCCGTTGATCGCCGCTCTGCCCCTTCTGGCCGGGCAGGCTACGCTTTGCCGCCATGATTGGTCGCGCCCTCATGGCGAGCGCGCTCGCTCTGCAGCTGCCGCTGATGCCCGCCGTCGCCCGTGAGGCCTGCCGGCCCGCCCGCGGCACCCTGGCGATCGGCGAGTCCTGGGCGCAGAAGCGGCTCGACCCGAGGCGTGCCTGGCAACTGTCCACCGGCGCCGGTGTCACCGTCGCGGTCATCGACAGCGGCGTGTCCCATCCGCAGATCCGGCTGGCCGGCCGGGCCGACCTCGTCGGCACCGGCTTCAACGACTGCGTCGGGCACGGGACCGCCGTGGCCGGCATCATCGGCGCCCAGTACATCAAGGGCGTCCCGTTCTACGGCGTGGCGCCGGGGGTGCGGCTGCTGTCGTACAAGCAGACCGACTCCGAGCGGAACGGTGACCCGAAACTGCTGGTCAAGGCCATCGAGTCGGCCGCCGACGAGGGCGCGGACGTCATCAACCTGTCGATCTCGACGGCGGATCAGCCGGACCTGAAGCGGGCCGTGGAGTACGCGCTCGCGAAGGACGTCGTCGTGGTGGCCGCCGCCGGCAACACCACGAAGGAGGACGGCACGCCCGTCCCCGAGTACCCGGCGGGCTACGAAGGGGTGCTCGCGGTGGGCGCGTCAGGGCCGAACGGGGCGCTGGCGGAGTTCTCCAACAAGGAGACGCCCGTGTCCGTGCTGGGGCCAGGGCAGGACGTCACCTCCACCTGGCCGGGCGGCGTCTACCGGACCGACCTCGACGGCACCAGCTACGCCGTCCCCTATGTCGCCGGGGTGGCGGCGCTCGTGCGGGCCCGCTTCCCCCGGCTCGACCAGGCCCAGGTACGACGGCGGATCATCGCCACCGCCGACGGCGCGGTCGGCGGTGGGAAGGGCGCGGGGATGGTCAACCCCATGCTCGCCCTCAGCGCGATCCTGCCGCTCGAACCCGAGGGCGCCCCCGTGGTCGCGCCGCCGCTGCCGAGCCCGCTGCCGCGCGGCGCGGTCGCCAAGGCCCCGCCCGTCGACCGCGACGCCGTCCGGCTCGCCCTCACCGTCGCCGGTTCCGGGCTCGGGCTCGGGCTGCTCGTGCTGGTGGCCCGGGCGTTCATCCCGATGGGCCGGCGCAGAGGATGGCGTCCAGGGCGTTGAGGTCCTCCTCCGTGAGGAGTGCTTCGAGGGAACGGGACGGTGAACGGTCAGCTCACCGGTCCGAAACTCCTGATGCTGGTGTGACCCATCTGGTTGAATGTCCCCGATCATGCTTTTTGGGGAAAGGGCGGGACATGCTCCCTTTACGACCTGAAGATCCCGAGCGGATCGGCGCTTTCGAGATCATCGGTCTGCTGGGACAGGGTCCGAGAGGCGAGGTCTTCCTCGGCCGCGAGGCCGACGATGCGCCCACCGTCGCCATCAAGCTCCTGCCCGCCCTCACCCAGCCGGATCCGGATGTGTCCGCGCGGTCGGCTCCCGTGGCGTCCGCCGGGTCGGGACAGGCGCCCTCTGCCGAGCCGGGGTCCGGTTCCGAGGTGCCCGCCGGGCTGCCGGCCGCCCAGCGGGTCTCCAGCTCGTACGTCGCCAGGGTCCTGGACACCGGGTCGCTGGACGGCAGGCCGTACATCGTCCGCGAGTACGTCGAGGGCAGGAGCCTGGCCCGGGCGATCGCCGACGACGGTCCGCTGAGCGGGGACGCGCTGGAGAGAATCGCCATCGGGGTGCTGACCGCCCTGTCGGCCGTCCACCTCGCGGGCCTGTCACACCGCTCGCTCACCCCGCACAACGTGATCCTCGGCCCCGACGGCCCGAGGGTGACCGACGCCGCCGTGGGCGAACCCGTCGGAGAGGTCGCCTACCAGGCCCCAGAACAGCTCAAGGGCATCCCGTACGGCCCGCACGCGGACGTGTTCGCCTGGGCGGCGACCATCGTGTTCGCGGCGACCGGCGAGCCGCCGTTCGACGGGCGCGAGGCGGTCCTCGACGCCGAGCCCGAGGTCGGGGTCGGGGTCGGGGTCGAGGCCGAGCTGATGCGCCGGGTGCTGCTCGCGGCCATGGCCAAGGAGGCGGGCTCGCGCCCGACCGCCTACAGCGCCCTCATGCAGATCCTCGGCCACCCCGCCGACCCCACCCCACCCACCCAGAACCCCACCCCATCCACCCAGAGAACCACCCCACCCCCCACCACTTCGACCCCCGACGCCCAACCCGCAACCCCCGCCCCGGTCTCCGCAACCACGACCGCAGCCCCGGCCTCCTCGGACCCGAGCGCTGACCCGGCTCCTGAGGGCTCGACCTCCGCCCCGGCCGGTTCGGCCGCTGACCCGGTCCCCGTGGGTTCGGCGTCGGCTTCGGCTGGTTCGGCCCCTGACCCCGCTTCTGCGGGCTCGGCCGCTGAGCCGGGTTCTGTGGGTGACGTGCCTGCTTCGGCGGTTGTGGCTTCGACGCCTAACCCGGATTCTGCGGACTCGGCCCCTGAACCTGATTCCGCGGACGCGGCGCAGGGGGCTGTCCGTGGTTCCCGTGGCGACTCAGGTCCGGGTCCCGTTCCTGGTTCCGTGGCCGAGGGCTCGAAGCAGGGGCCCGTCAACGGTGCCGGTCCTGTTTCCGGTCCCGCACCTGGCTCCGGCTCGGATTCCGATTCCGGCTCGGGTTCCGATTCTGGTCCGGTGTCCGCAGAATCGGAGCGGGGTCCTGGCTCTGGTCCGGTGTCCGCAGAATCTGAGCGGGGTCCTGGCTCTGGGCAGGGTTTTGTGGCTGGGCCGGGGTCGGGGGCTGTTGCCGGGCCGAGGGCCGGGGCGGGTGCTGGAGCCGGGCCTGTGCCTGGAGGCCCGGTCGCTGGTTCTGCTGCCGGGTCGGGACCCCTTGCTGGGCCGGTTCAAGGAGGGACTTCCGGGGAGCCGGTCGTCGGGGTGCCGATGTCTGGGCCGGGGCCGTTCGGGGTGCCGCCGCAGGGGCCGATGCAGGTCCCGCCGCCGCACGGGCCGGGGCCGATGCAGGTGTTGCCGCCTCAGGGGCCGGGGCAAGGTCCGATGCAGGTGCTGCCGCCGCAAGGGCCGATGCAGGCACCGCCAGGGCCGATGCAAGTGCCTCCGCCTCAGGGGCCGGGGCAAGGGCCGATGCAGGTGCTTCCGCCTCGGGGGCCGGGGCAGGTGTTGCCGCCACAAGGGCCGCCGCACGGGCCGATGCAGGTGCTTCCGCCACAGGGGCCGTCCCAAGGGGTGCCGTCGCAAGGGCCGCCGCCGGGGGCGGTGCAGGGGCCGTTGAGTGGGGTGCCGGTGGCGGGGGTGCCGCAGCGGGCCGAGGCGCCGATGTGGGGGCCGCCGGAGGACGGCCCGCCGCCGCCGTACGCCGTCAGGGGCGAGGCCGTGTCGCCCCGCCCGTCCTCCCAGGTGCCGCGTCGCGGCTTCCCCATGATGGTGGTCGCCGGGGTCGGCGTGGTCGCGCTCGTCGCGGCCGTCGGCCTGTGGGGCGCCAACAGGTACGTCGAGCTGAACCAGGTCAACTCCGCCTCCGTCGCGCAGCCCGGCACCACCCCGGTGCCGATGCCGACCCCGACCGGGCCGCAGGGGGCCGACCAGGCCGGCGACCCGCGGACGCAGCCAGAGGCCGACGTGCCGTGGGCCACGAACGACCAGAGCGTCGGGCCGATGCAGCTGCCGTCGGAGTGGACGTCCGCCTCGCCCACGGTGCCCGAGCTGACGACGGTTCCCACGGTGCCGGTGGTGCCGACGCAGCCGGTCGTGGTGCCGACGTCCCGTCCGACAGCCACGGGCAAGCGGACGGCGTCGCCGCGCAAGACGCCGACGCCGTCCCGTAAGCCGCAGGCGACGAGGACCAGCGCACGGCCGACCCCGACGCGTACGTCGGCGAAGCCCACCCCCACGCGTACGTCCGCGCGGCCGACACCGACGCGCACGTCCGCGCGGCCCACGCCGACGCGGACGACCGCGGCACCGACGCCGACGAAGAGCTCGGCCAAGCCGACGGTGGCCGCGCAGGCCCAGAACCCGTACACGCCCACGGCGGCGTGCGGGTCGGGTTTCGTGGTCCAGCGCTCCAGCTCGTTCGCCGGCGGGGTGACGTACCAGCTGTGGAACGACAGCACCGGGGAGAACTGCGCCGTCACCATGAAGACCGCCGACATCGGCGTGCGGACGTCCGTGAGCGTCAAGCTGGAGGTGCAGGGCGGCGGGACCCTGACCGACAGCGGCAGCTTCGACTACTACGCGGGTCCGGTCACGTTGCCGGCCAGGGGGAAGTGCGTGCGCGTGTCGGGCAGCACCGGCTCGGGCAGCACCAGCACCTCCTGGGGCAACTGCGGCTGAGCGGTTCGCCCGATCGCGCCAGGCCCGGAGCCGGCCGGTTGTCGCGCGCGGGGGCCGGTGGGTGCGTGGTGCGCGTCAGTAGCCGACGTAGCCCAGGCCCTGTCTGGTGTTGGCCACGCCGGGGACGTTCGCGACCGAGCCGTAGCGGGAGATCGCGTAGCGGACGCCGGCGATGATGTTGTCCACCGGGTCGTAGATGTCGCGGTGGCCGGGCAGCGCGTGCGCGTTGAACGTCGGGTCGATGGTCTGCATGAGTCCTTTGGACGGCGTGCCCTGGGCCGCGTTCGAGTCCCAGTTGTTGATCGCATGGGGGTTGCCGCCCGACTCGTGCCGCACGATCGTCCAGATGTCGTCGGGGTTCATCTTCGAGGCCGGCACCCCGTGGCGGGCCAGGATCGCGATGGCCTCCTCGATCCACTTCCTGACCTGCTCGGTCGGCGCGGGCCCGCCGCCGGCCGGCGGCGGGCCGCTCGGTCCGTACGAGGGGGCATGAGCGGCGGCCGGGGCGCCGGACAGGGCGGTGGTCGCGGGGACGCCGCCGCGCTCCTGGTAGCCGGGTTCGCGCAGCCATTCGATGCGCCGGCCGGGCGCGGGCGTGAACTCCTGGCGGGAGACGTCAGGAATGGCGCGGAAGGTGGGGCCGTGCTCGTCCACGAACTGTTTGACGGTGTTCTTCGCCTTTGTCACGGCCTCGTCGGCGCTGTCCACCCACTCCTGCGCAGCCGTCCTCGCCTGGCCGACCAGCCTGGCCAGGCCAGGCCGCAGGTCGGCCTCGGTGGCGTCGGGCTGGTCGGCGTAGAAGCGCCTGCGGTAGTTCGCCAGGCTGGTGTCCAGGTCGCGGCAGATCGCGGCGATCTCCGTGCGCGCCTCGCGCAGCGCGGAGGCGGCCGACTCCAGGGCGGCGGCGGAGCCGGTCAGGGCCGCCCGGAGCGAGCCCGCCGCGGCGCCGTACCTGCCCATGTACGTGACGAACTGCTGGGCCGAGCGGCCCCGCCAGGCGTCGTCCGCCGTACGGACCGCCGCCGACATCCCGCCCGCGAACTCCTCGATCTCGCCGGCCACGCTCCGCCAGGCGCGCGCGAGGTCGTCGATGTCTCCCGGCGCGCCGGTCACCTTCCGCAGCATCGCGTCCAGCTCGTCCCTCCCCGGCGCCGGGCCGGCGCTCACGAGGTGGCCCGGTGCGCGGTGCGGACGTTCTCCTCGACGCTGCTCAGCCCGCCCTCGACCCCTTTGAGCTTCCGGCGGGCGGCGTCCATCTCGCCGATGATCGTGTCCCACACCCGGCCGGCCTCCGCGGCCAGCGCCGCGGAGTCGTCCAGCGCGCCGAAGGTCTCCCTGGCGACGGGCGTGCGCTGGTTGCGTACCTCGCCGCGGTCGTCGTAGGTCAGCTCGCCGGGATTGCGGTCGGTCAGGATGTCCAGGTACTGGCCGGCGGTCACGTAGATGGCCGTACGGCACTTCTCCAGCGCCGACAGGTGGAGGTCAAGATCGGCCATGCGCCGCCCCCTCGGTGTCCAGGTACGCGGTCTGCATCAGCCGGGAGCCGTGCCGGCGGTCCACGAGGTGGCCCCGGCCCGGCGGGAGCGGCTGCGGGCGGACGTTGCCGAACAGGAAGCCCTCGTCCCGGCTGCCCGACATGAGCAGCGCGGGCGTGGCCATGTCCTTCAGGCGCTGGATGACCGGGTCGAACATGGCCCGCCCTGCGCCGCCCATCTGGCGCGACAGCACCAGGTGCAGACCGATGTCGCGGGCCTGCGGCAGCAGGTCGACCAGCGGTGTCAGCGGGTTGGACGAGGTCGCGACCAGGTCGTAGTCGTCGACGACGATGTACAGGTCGGAGCCCTGCCACCAGCTGCGGTCGCGCAGCTGCTCGGGCGTCAGGTCGGCCGGGGGCAGGCGGCTCAGCAGGGCGCCCCTCGCGTCGTTGATCAGGTCGGCGGCGGCGGCGCTGGAGGCCGCGTAGCCGATGCGGTGCGGGGTGGCCGCCGAGTCGAGCAGCGACCGGCGGTAGTCGACCACGATCATCATGGCCTGGCTCGGCTCCTTCCTGGCCACCAGGCCCTCCGCGATGAGCCGCAGCAGGTTCGACTTGCCGCTCTCGTTCTCGCCGAAGACCACGAAGTGCGGGTCGGCGTCGAAGTCGAGCGACACGGGGGCGAGGGTCGCCTCGTCGATGCCGATGGGGATCCGCTCGGGCTCCTCGGGCAGCGACGAGACGGGCAGTACGGCGGGCAGCAGCCTGACCGGCGGCGCGGGCGGCCCCTGCCACGACTCCCGCACGGCCGTGACCAGCGCACGGGCGCCCGCCGCCAGGTCGGTGACGTCCTGCACCGCGTCGATCCTGGGCAGCGCGGTCAGGAAGTGGAAGCCGTCCTTGGTCAGCCCGCGCCCCGGCGCGCCTTCTGGCACCGCCAGGGCCTTCTTCCTGCTCACCTCCGACTCGTAGGCGTCGCCGAGCTTCAGCTCGATCTTGGTGCCGAGCAGGTCGCGGACGCTGGGCCGGAACTCCGACCACTTGTTGCTCGCGGCGACGAGGTGGATGCCGTAGCCGAGCCCGCGGGCGGCGAGGTCGGTGATCACCGGCTCCAGCGAGTCGAACTCCTGCCGCAGCGTCAGCCAGCCGTCCACGACCAGCAGCACGTCGCCCCAGCCGTCGCCCTCGATCGCGCCTTCCGCGCACAGCCGGCGGTAGGCCGCCATCGACTCGACGCCCTGCTCGGCGAAGTCGCGTTCGCGCCGCTCCAGGAGGGCGCCCAGCTCGGCCACCGTGCGCCGTACGCGTTCCGGGTCGAGGCGGGTGGCCACGCCGCCGACGTGCGGCAGCCCTTCCAGCGACGCCAGCGCGCCGCCGCCGAAGTCGAGGCAGTAGAACTGCACCTCGCGCGGGGTGTGCATGAGCGCCATGCTCGCCACCAGCGTGCGCAGCACCGTGCTCTTGCCGCTCTGGGTGCCTCCGGCCACGCCGACGTGCCCGCCCGCTCCTGAGACGTCCAGCCAGTACGGGTCGCGGCGCTGCTCGAACGGCTTGTCGATGATCCCGATGACGGCGTGCAGCTTGCCCCTGCCCTGCCAGCCGGCCGTGGTGAGCCCGTGCTCGGGCGTGACCGACAGCGGCGGCAGCAGATGCGCCAGGGTGGGCGGCTCGGCCAGCGGCGGCAGCCAGATGCGGTGCGCGGCGGGGCCGTGCCCGGCCAGTCGGCTCACGACGACGTCGAGCAGGCTGCGCTGCCCCGCGGAGGCGGGTTCGTCGTCCGGCTCCTCCTCGTCGTCGGCGGGTTCGGGCGGCTCGGGCAGCGGCACCAGGTCCGGGCCGTACTCGACGACCTCGCGTACGGGGGCCTGGGCGCCGGACGCGACGGCCTGCGCGGGGTCGCCGTGGTGGGCGCCCGACACGTACGCGGCCTTGAACCTCGTCATGCCGGTCGTGTCGAACTTCAGGTATCCGTTGCCCGGCGCGGACGGCAGCTCGTACGCGTCCGCCACACCCAGCACGACCCGGCTCTCCATGGCGGAGAACGTCCGCAGGCCGATCCGGTACGACAGATGCGTGTCGAGGCCGCGCAGCCGTCCCTCCTCCAGCCGCTGCGAGGCCAGCAGGAGGTGCACGCCGAGCGAGCGGCCGAGGCGGCCGATCATGACGAACAGGTCGACGAACTCGGGCTTGGCGGCCAGCAGCTCGCTGAACTCGTCAAGCACGATGAACAGCGTCGGCAGCGGGCGCAGGTCGGCGCCCTGCTCGCGGGCGCGCTCGTAGTCGCGCAGCGAGGCGAAGTTGCCCGAGGCGCGCAGCAGTTCCTGCCGCCGCACCATTTCGCCGTGCAGGGCGTCGTGCATGCGGTCGACCAGGGGGAGCTCGTCCTCCAGGTTGGTGATGACGGCCGAGACGTGTGAGAGCGACTCGAGCCCGAGGAAGGTCGCGCCGCCCTTGAAGTCGACGAGCACGAAGTTCAGGATCTCGGACGAGTGCGTGATGGCCAGGCCGAGGACGAGCGTGCGCAGCAGCTCCGACTTGCCGGAGCCGGTCGCGCCGATGACCAGGCCGTGCGGCCCCATGCCGCCCTGCGCCGACTCCTTGATGTCGAGCTCGACCACCCGGCCGTCGCCGCCCAGGCCGATGGGCACCCGCAGCCTGTTGCGGCCGGCTCGCGGCTGCCAGGTGAGGGCGGGCTGGATGAGCGCCGGGTCGCCCACGCCGAGCAGGTCGGTGAGCGTCATGTTGGTGCCGAGCAGGTCCTGCGTCTCGCCGCCCGAGCCGGCCGAGGCGCGCAAGGGGGCGAGCTGCCTGGCCAGGCCCTCGGCGCGGGCGTAGTCGAGGACGTCGGGATCGCCGAGGCGGGTCGTGGACTGCTTGCCCGCGTGGTCGATCCGCACCATGTGGAACCCGTCCTGCCGGATCTCCAGCCGCAGCGTGGCGGCCTCCTCGACCGGGGCCGCCGCGTCTGACAGGTCGATCACCGTGACACCCTGGATGGCGTCCCCGCCCAGCTGAGAGTCGTGCGGAACCTGGCCGCCGTCCACGATCACCACGTGGTACGGCAGCGCGTCGGAGCTCCCGCCCGGCCGGAACCTGGCCCGGTCCTTCATGTCGTCGCCCACGAGCTGGTCGAGCGCCGTCATGGTCTCGCTCATGAGCCGTACCTGTCCGGCCGCGTCCACCTCCTCGGGGTGCAGGGCGTGCGGCAGCCACTTGACCCAGTCCCAGTGCGCCATCCGCTCCTTGCCCGCGCACACCATCACCCGCATGTCGTCGGGGGAGTGGAAGACGACCAGCTGCGCGATCATCGCGCGGACCAGGGCACGTACGGCGCGCGGGTCGCCGCTCAGGTTGATGCGGGAGAACGAGTCGAGCGCGACCGCCACCGGCAGCCCGGCCACGGTGGAGTGCGCCCGTACGAACCGGCGCAGCGCGCCCGCGGTCAGCGCGTCGAGGTCCTCGACGGGCTTGGTGTCGGGCGGTACGAGCTGCACGGCCAGCTTCTGCACACCCGTGCCCAGCCGTACGGTGCCGAAGTCGTCGTCGCGAGGCCTGCGCTCCCACAGGCGGGGGCCCATGGCCACCCACCACAGGGTGTCGGGTGCCGGGCCGCTCCACTCGAGGGCCTCGCGCTGCTGGACGGCGGCCTTGCGGACGCGTCTGCGGATCTGCGACAGGTAACGGAAGTAGTCGCGGCGCAGCCCGTTGAGCCGGTCGCGGCGCTCGCCCGAGCTGCGGCCGAACTGGCCGAGGGTCATGCCCAGCATGGAGACGGCGAACAGGCCGCTGGCGACGTACATCAGGGGGTTGGCGTGGCCGCTCGCGGTGAACATCAGGCCCATGGCCGCGCCGCCCGCCAGCATCGGGACGTACATGAGCATCCCCGCCAGGCCGGCCGGCTGGACCTCGGGGATCTCGGGCGGTGATTCGAGCAGGATCTCGCCGCGGGGTGGCTGGGGACTCGGCCGGCGCTCAGGCCGTCGTACGACAACGATGCTCACTCGCGGGACAACCCTCCTGTCACCTGAGACACTTTCTTACCAGATACGGCTATGTTCGCCATGCCGTCTTTCTTAGGATTTGTCGTCGTTTCTGGAGTGGCCGTGACCTCGCTCGCCCACCAGCCGATGCCTCCGGGACCGCCGCAGCCACCGATGCACCCCGGCGGGCACCCGCAGGCGCGAGCGCCGATGTCGCCGCTGGCTCCGCTGTGCCACGTCACGATCGTGGCCCCGCGCCGCCGGGTGGACCTCGCGCTGCCGGTCGACGTACCGCTGCCGCACGTGCTTCCCGGGCTGCTGCGGGCGGTCGGCGAGGCCGGCGGCGACGCGGCCGCCGCGCCCGGCTGGGTGCTGCAGCGCCTCGGCGGCGCGCCGTTCGACCTGGGGCAGACGCTCGCCGCGCTGGGCGTGCTGGACGGCGAGATCCTCTACCTGCGGCCACGCCAGTCGGCGCTGCCGCCCGCGCTCTACGACGACGTGGCCGACGTGGTCGCCACCGGCGTGAAGGAGAGCACCGGCAAGTGGGAGAGCCGGCACACCAGGGCGCTGGGCGCGGGCGCGGCGGCCGTGCTGCTCGCGCTCGGGGTGCCCGTGCTCGTGCTGTCCGGGAGCCCGCCGCTCGGCGTCACCGTGGTCGCGGGAATGCTGGCCGCGCTGCTGCTCGGCGTAGCCGCGGCGTTGTCGCGGGCGGTCGGCGACTCCTCGGCGGGCGCGCTGATCGGCTACGCCGCCCTCCCGTACGCGTTCCTTGCCGGGTTGGAGGGACTGGTCAGCGGCTCCACGCCGAGCGGGTTGGGCGCGCCCCACCTGCTGGCCGCGCTGACCTGCACCGCGCTCGCGGCCACGATCGGCGGCGCGGTGGTGGCCGACGGCGTGGCGGGCTTCCTCGGAGCGGCCGTCGCGGCCGTGGCGGGCTCCGTCGCGGCGGCCGTGGTGATGGTGTTCGCGGCGCCTCCGGCCGGCGTGGCCGCCATGGCCGTGACGGTGCTGATCGCGCTCAGCCCGCTGATCCCGACGCTGGCGTTCCGGATCGCCCGGGTGCCGCTGCCGGCGATGCCCACCAACGCCGAGGAGCTGCGCGCCGACAACCAGCGGCTCGACAGCGAGGCGATCCTGGCCAGGACCGCCCAGGCCGGCAGGTACGCCACCGGCATGGTCATCGGCATCGCGCTGACCGCGATCGGCGCCCTCGTCCACCTCGTCACCACGCCCGGCTGGATGGCCGGCTCGATGGCCGTCGTGCTCTCGCTGGTCCTGCTGCTGCGCGCCCGCGTGTTCCACGGGCTCGGTCAGCGGCTCTGGCTGTTGTGCTCGGGCCTCGGCGGCCTCGCGGCCATGGCGTTCACCCTCGCCGACGGCGCCGGGGTCGTGGGCGCGGCGGCGGTGGTGATGGTGCTGCTGTGGCTCGCCATGCTGGTCGTCGGCCTGGGGCTGTGGCTGCCGTCCGGACGGTTGTCGCCGTTCTGGGGGCGTGCGGGCGAGATCGTGGACGTCATCCTGCTGGTCGCACTGTTCCCGCTCGCGCTCGGCGTGCTCGACCTCTACGTCTGGATCCGCGGGCTCGCGGGGTAGGGCGCCGCGCCCCTTCACCGCCGGTCAGGCGTCGCGGGGGTCGGTGGCGGCCATGCGGCGCAGCCGCTCGTTCCGGTCGGCGCTCTCCGTCCTGAACGCCTCGTGGAACTCCTCGAACTGCCGCGCGATCTCCGCCGGCCCGAGCGTGTGCGCGTCCGGCACGGCCAGCAGCTCGCGGGCCTGGCGGTCCTGGTCGTCCTGCGCCTGACGGACCGCCTGGACGACCTCCTCCGCCAGGGCGGCGGTGTCGAGGCGCAGGACGCGCGGCGAGAACGCCACGCTCCGCAGGCGGCCGTCGGCGTCCACGACCGCGGAGGTCAGGCCGCTGCGGCTCTCGCCCTTGCCGCTGACGTGGCGCAGGTTCGCGGACGCCTCGGCGAGGCGGCGCAGCTCCCGCTCGTTCTCGCGCAGCAGCTCGTCCACGTCGTGTTCGGTGAAGTCCATGGGCGTCACGTCATCGGCGTCCGGTGAACCGCGGGTGAGCCGGGGCCGTCGGGGTGCTGAAGCGGATGTGAAGATCACGGCAAGCGATCGACGGCCGCCGGTTCGGCTGACAAGAATCCGGATTTATGACGATCAAGCAGGCGACTCCAGGACAGGACCTCTTCGTCACCTCCTCCACCATCGCGCACACCCGCGAGCGCATCGACGAGGAGTTGCTGACGGCTCTGGAGTTCGTCCACGGGCTCCAGGCCCTCACCGCCGTCGACGGGCTCGGTTTCGGGATGATCGGCGGCGCGATGATCGGCGGCGCGTACGAGGAGTTCCGCACCTGGGCCGGCACCACCCTCGGCGAGGCCGAGCAGGCGGTGCGGAGCTGGACCCAGGCTCTGGAGCGGGCCAGGCGCAACTGGCGGGCGGCCGAGGAGGCCAGCATCGTGAGGTATCGCTGATGAGCACCCCGGACCCTTGGGCGCACACCCGCGTCACCCCGAACCAGCCGGTGCCGGGCAACCCCTACGCCGCCACGCCACGAGGCCCGGTGCCAGGAGGAGGGTTCGGCCCGCCGACGTACCCGGCGCAGCCCGGGCCGTACACCTCGCCGATGATGCCGGCGCAGGCGGTGGCCGCCCGGCACAACCCCTACCTGCCGTCGCTGGGGGAGAAGGCGCTCGACGCGCTCAAGCGGACGGGCAGGCTCGCCGTCGGCATCGCGCCCGCCGTCGCCATCGCGGGCGGCATGCTGGCGAACGAACCCGGCATGGCGCGGGCCGTGTCCGTCTGGGACAGCGGCATGTCCGCGCGGCTCGACGACGGCATCAAACAGCTCATCCCGCAGATACTCAACACCGCCAGGTCCGGCTGGATCGCCCGCGACGCCGAGGAGCTGGAGCGCGTCCTGTGGATGTTCCACCGGGAGATCGGCGTGCTGCGCGGCGTGCTGTCGAAGGGCGCCGGCATGCTGGACGAGATCGCGGCGTCGTACCGGAGCTTCTGGACGTGGGTCATGCGGGTGTCGTTCGCCGCGATGGGCCTGCTCGTCGTCGCCAAGAGCCTGCAGCGGGTGCCCAACACCTCGGTGTGGGGGCTGCTGCTGGAGAAGTACATCACCGCCCAGGTCAACGTCGCCACGCTCTTCATCGCCACGTCGCTGACCACCACCCTCAAGGAGGGCGGCGAGGTGCTGTCGACCATGGTGAAGAAGAACCACCAGTTCGGCTACGTCACGCCCGGCGGCGACGCGGCGGTGAACTTCCGGACGATCACCATCGACTCCGAGGAGTACCCGTCGTTCGGGGAGCCGGCGAGGAACGGCGGCCTGCCGCCGCACTACCAGGACTTCGATTGGATCGGCCCGAAACGGGACATCCCCACCAGCCCCTCCTGACGCTAGGGTTTGTGGCTGTCAGCGTCTTCGGTGGCTTTCGAGGAGGTACGGATGATCGAGCGTGAACTCGGCGGGCTCGACCTCGACCGGATCCTGCGCAACGCCGACGCCCAGATGGCGCGCTCGGTCGAGCTCCAGAAGACCCTCGCCGAACTGGTGGGCCGTGCGGAGGACGAGGACGGGCTGGTGACCGTCGAGTTCGGCGGCACCGGGCTGAAGGATCTCCGGCTGCACCCCAAGGCCATGCGGCTGCCGTCCGGCGAGCTGGCGGCGCGCATCAAGGAGGTGCTGGAGGAGGCGTCGGCCGACCTGCGGCGTCAGGTGTCGGAGGCGATGGAGGAAACGTTCGGCGAGGACAACCCGATGCGTTTCGCCCATGACCCCGACGGCATGGAGCAGCAGGCCCGCGCTGCCGCCGCCGCCTACGACCGGACCTTCGAGGACGTCATGGGCCACCTCGACCGCCTCCACACCCGCCTGACCTCCTGAAAGACCCCGCGCCCGGAGCCGGGGGTCAGCTGAACGCGTCCGACCCACCCCATGAGGACCTCGGGACGGGTCAGCCGATGCGGTGGGGGGACGTGGACTGCGGCGTGGACCAGAAGTCGCCCTCGGGGTCGTAGATCTCGCGGGTGTGCTCCTGCCCCTCGTCGTGCGCCGCGCTCATCCCCGGCGGGTACGCCATCACACCCCCGCCCGGCGTCGGCGCGCCACCCCTGAGCACGGCGGGCCCGGCGGTCGTGGCCGCGCCGCCCGAGCCGTACCAGGTGCCTGAGTTCGGGGTGTACGGGCTGGGCGTGGTGGAGAACTGGCCGGGTGGGGTGTGGACGTTCGGCGTCGCGTACACGTTCCCGGTCGTCGGATGCGTCGTGGGCTGCGATGTCGGCTGCGGCGTGAGGGTTGTCGCGGTCTGCGGCGTCGTGGTCTGTGGCTGTGCGGTCGGCGGGGCGGCGTCGGCGAGCTGGGTCGAGGTGTCGCCGATGACCGGAGGCACGTCCTGCTGGTCGCCTGGCCCCTGCGGCGCGGCGTCGGCGCCGGGCTGCGCGGGGTTCTGCCCGCCCGGCCCGGCGTTCCCGTCCTGGCCCTGACCCTGGCCCGCGTCGCCGTCCTGACCCTGACCCTGGCCCGGCCCCTGGTCCTGGGGCGAGTCCTGGGACGGATCCTGCGGGCCGCCGGGTGAGTTGGGCGCGCCGCTGCCTCCACCGCTTCCGGCGGCGCCGCCAATGCCGGTCCCGCCTGCGCCCGCCTGCCCCGAGCCGTCCCCGCCGGAGGAACCCCCGCCGTTCCAGTACGCGGTGGTGCCGGTCGGCGTGTTCGTCCCGCTGCCGGGGTCGAGGCGGTCGGCCCGCACGGTGTCCACGTCGAGCGGCTGGATGTCGGGCAGTTTGAACGCGAGCCCGTCGGCGATCTGGCTGTTCAGCACCGCGATCTCGTTGTTCAGCCGCTCCAGGTGCCCGCGGGCCGCGTCGTCGGCGAGCACCGCGGCGGTGCCGCCCGTCCCCCAGCTTCCGGTGTCCTGGCCGATCACCGGGGGAGTCGTGCCGCCGCCGTCGGTGTTCTTCGCTCCGCCGGACGGGGCGGGGACGCTGGACCGGTAGCGCCGGATCGCCTCGGCGTACCGGGTCATGGGTTCGCCGGTGCTGTCCATGGCGTCGCCGAGCGCGCCCGCGCTGGCGTGCAGCAGTCGCAGCGCTTTCAGCGCCTCCGTCGCGCCCTCGCCGCGCCACACCTCGGACAGCTCCTCGGCGGCTTTCATGAGCGCGCCCTGGATGCCGTCCCGCCCGCGGATCAGTTTTGCCGCCTCGACGTAGCTGTGGCCCGCCTGCTCGACCGAATCCGGGTCGGCGCCGTTCAGGTAGTCGACGACGCGCTGCCTGGTGACGCCGAAGCCCGGCTTCGGGTCACCCAGGTAGCTGTAAACCCTGATCGGCTGCCACTGGTCGCCCATCTCCGTCATCCCCGCCGATTCTCACGCACTGCTGTCGATGTGGCCTTTTTCGTAGTTGGAGATGGCCTGCTCCACGGCGTCCGCCCAGCGCTCGGCCTGTTCGAGCAGCCGGTAGTAGCTGTCGCCGAACACCTCGTACGCCTGCTTGGTGTTGTATCCGAAGCTGGAGGCCACCTCCCACGCGCCCGTCTCGGCCGGCCCGACGTTGCCGAGCCCCGCGACCTCGCCCACGGTGCCCGGCCCGCTCCACGTGGCGCTCATGGAGGGCTGGGGGTTGCCGCGCAGGGTCCCCAGGTGCTTGCGCAGCCGCTTGACGACCGCGCGCAGCTCGCCGTGGTCGACGTACGGCCCCCGGCCGTCGTCCTCGCCCAGCCCGGGGAAGTCCGGCGCCAGGGCGAGCTCCGGTGGGGGCGATCCCTTCTCGGGCGCGCGGCTCATGCCCTGCCTCTCTTGTCACCTGCGATGTACGGCGACGTGGTCGTCTCGTCGCTGCGGAAGTAGTCCTCGTCGTCGAGCACGTACGTGGTGCGCGTCGACTCCTGCTGCTCCTGGGCTCCGCGGCTCCCCGAGGGAGGGACCATCGGGACCATCGGCAGGCCACCCGCGCCGCGCACGGACGCCGGGCCCGCGGCGCCGCCGCCGCCCGCGCCGACGACTCCGCCGCCGGTCGAGCCGTACGCGCTGCCGATCCCGGTCGTGGTCTGGCCGGTGGAGCCGTACGGGCTGCCGAGGCCGGTGGCCGAGGGGGAGGTCGCGCTCGTGTACGGGACGGACGGGTCGGGGAGCCCTGCCAGCGAGGTGCCGGAGCGGCCCGCCGAGGGTCCGCCCGCGGCGAGGTCGCCGTGACCGGGGTTCGCGCCGGGCCCCGTGGCGCCGTCGAGACCGGGACCCGCGCCGTAGCCGGCGTCGGCCCCCGTACCGGCCCCCGTGCCGGGGGCCGCGCCCGCTCCCGCACCTGTTCCCGTTCCCGTGCCGGCTCCGGGCAGCGCGCCGGGCACTGTCCCAGGCACTGTGCCGGGTGCTGTGCCGCCGGGGCCTGGCTGCGTGCCCGCCCCGCCCGGGCCGTCCATGCCGGGGATCTGGTGCCTGCTCGGGTCGAACAGCCCGTCCTGGCCTGGCAGGCCAGGACCGATGGGGCCGTCGCCCGCTCCACCGGGGAAGCCGGCGCCGACGGCCGGGTACCCGCCGCCGCTGAAGGGCGTCCGCGGCACGTTCGGGGACGGGGCGTAGTACTGCGGGATATCGGTCTGCAGCCGCTGCGGGAACACCTCGTTGTTGGCCCGGGTCGCCTCGCTCAGCAGCCGGAGGTGCTCCTTGGCGAGCTTGGCGTCCTTCTCCTGCTTGGACTCGCCGACGATGTTGCCGAACGGGCCGTCGGTGAAGAAGGCCGTGACGCCGCCCGCCACGGTGCCGAAGACCGCGCCGATCACCGCGCCGGGTCCGGCTCCCACGCCGGCCCCGGCCACTGCCCCGACCACCGCGCCCCCTCCCGCGCCCATCACGCCGCCTTGGAAGGCGGCCTCCAGGATGGAGACGTCACGGTCGGGCGACTCGGGCAGGTTGCTCCCGCCGTACTCGGCCAGGGTGTGCGCCTGCAGCAGCAACGCAGGAGCGACGCCCTGCGGGTTGGCCGGGCACTGATCGTCGTTCACGGACGCGTTGCTGATCGTGGTCGACACGTCGGCGGCCGCGTCCTGCAGCCGGCGCAGCGACGCCTTGGCCACGCGGGAGTCGTCGCTCTTCGTCCAGAGCTGGTCCAGCTTGTTCAGGTGATGCTCGAGCACCGCGGCCAGGCTGTCGAGACGGTCCTTGGCCTGCAGGAGCTCGGCGGCCGCCGAGCGGAGCAGTTCTGGCTTGTTGCGGGCCATGTTCTCGCGCACCATGTCGAGCGTGACGCCGTCGTACACCGTGGTGTCGAGGTGCGTCCTGATCTCGTGCTGCAGCTCGGCCATCAGACCTGCACCGACCGCGACCGGGCCTCGCTGCCCGTCTCGACGCCGTCGTAGTTGCTCAGCACCTGGTCGAACAGCTCGATGGCGTTCTCGACCTGCGAGATGATCTCCTCGTACGCGCTGGTGACGGCGGTGATGCCGTTGGCGGCGCTGGTCTGGAAGCCGCCGGCGGCCGGCCAGAAGCCGCCCATGGCTTCGTGGTCGGAGAGGAGCCGGCTTACGGGCGACGACGCGGTGAAGAGCGGAGGCGCCGTGCCGCCGTCGTCCTTGCTCTCGCCGCGCAACAGTTTGAGCGCGTCCTCCAGGTCGCTCCTGGCGTTCTTGATCGCGCTCCGGCTGACGTCGACGCCACCTTCGTTGCCCAATGTCCCCCCTCCGATGTCCGAAGCCCTGGGATGTCGTCCGGTGCCTACCGGCCGTCGAAGATCATGGAGTTGATCCGCTCGACCTCACGCATGTTGAGCGACGTGACGTTGATGTTCTGCTTCATCAGGTCGATGAACTGCGACATGTCGTTCGCCTCGCGGTCCCACAGCTGCCGCACCTCGTCGAAGACGGTCTTGGCCTGGCCCTGCCAGATGGCGCTCTTGGCGAGCAGGTCGCGCTCCAGCTGGTCGAGCACCGTGACCATGTCGTTGTAGGCCTTGGCGAAGGCTACCTCGCCCTCGTCGAGACCGCCGTAGTTGATCTTTGTGACGTCGAAGATGTCTTCCGCGGGCATCGCGGCCTCCAGACTTTCCAGGTGGGCAGGGGGGTCAGCGCGACATCGGAGCGGCGCTGATCATCTGGGCGATCTTGTTGATCGCCTCGGTGCGCTCCTGGTTGAACGCCGCGTAGTTCGTGCCGCTCGTTCCGATGTTCTGGGCCAGCCGCGTCAGGCTGCCGAGGATGACGTCCATGCGCTCGTGCCACTTCTTGTGGACGGCGTCGAAGGCGGCCTCCGACTGGCCGACCCAGTGGGCCTTGAGCGTGACGCCCGCGGTGTCGAGGTTGCGCTGGATGTCACGCAGTCTCTGGGCGGCGTCCTCGATGAGAGTGATCGCGGCCTTGAGATCGGATTCGCTTACTTGAGTCTGCGGCTCGGCGCCCACGGATCTCCCTCTCTTGCTGACCGGCTGACTCCAGCAGCTCGGCCGCTGTCGACTTGATCGTCACAGTAGTGAACATCCATCCCCAGCATCACATGAGGCGTCGTTAATTTTCCATATCAATGGGGCGATCTGCTGGTTAATCGGAAATATCGCTATGGGTGGCGCCTCTGCTCGGTAAGTGGTGACCGCCCGCGATGTCGTCCTGTTCGCCTGTACGGGGCATCCGCGGTTGTCGTAGCGTATGGGGCTGATGGGACCAAGGGGGTTGCATGTCCGACTCGCTGTCGCCCGGAAGCGACACACCGTCCGCCGCCGGTATCGGCCCACGGGCCAACGACCCCGACTTCGCGATGACGCACTCCAAAGTTCGCGACCTGGGCAACCACGTGGGCATGTACGGCCAGACCTTCACCCACATGAGCGACAAGACCCGGGCCATCGAGTTGCACACCCTCACCTTCGGCGTCATCGGGGGCGGGCTCAACGTGGCGCACCGCAACATGCGCGACCACGCCGCCGACGCGCTTGAGCAGGGCCGGGAGGTGCTCGAATCCTGGAAGAAGGCACTGCGTACGGCGGCCGACAACGCCCGGCTCGCCGAGGAGGCGGGCAAGGCGGCCGACCCGGGGCCCGGCCTCGGCGGCCCGGGCATGGGCGGTCTCGGCAAGCTGCCCAAGACCGGCGGGTTGGGCGGTCCGGGCGGCCTCGGCATCGACGGGCCCTCGGCGGACGACCTCGGTATCGAGCGCCCCGACCTCGGCGACGTGAAACGGCCGGACCTGGACGGCATCGACCAGCCGGGCATCGACCGTCCCGATCTGGACCAGCCGAACCTCGAGCAGCCGGACCTCGACCAGCCGCAGCTCGAACAACCGAACCTCGAACAACCGAATCCGGAGCAGCCGAACCTCGAACAACCGAACCTTGAGCAGCCGAACCTCGAACAACCGAATCTCGACCGGCCCGACCTCGACCAGCCGAAAATGCCGGATCTCGACGGCGTGAACCAGCCCGCCGCCACCGACCTGGCCGGCCTCGACCGCAACCTGTCGAACGCCGGCCTGCCCACCTCCGGCCTGCCCACCTCCGGCCTGCCCACCTCCGGCCTCTCGCAGCCGAAGGTCCCCGACGGGCTGGGCACCGGCATACCGCGTACGGGTGTCGGCTTCGGCGAGGGGAGCGGCGCGGGCGCCGCGCACGGCCCACAGGGCCTCGGCTCGCAGGGGAGCATCGCCCGTGCGCTCAACACCGGCGTGCCCCTCTACCCGCCGCCCATGACGGGAGGCGGCGCGAACAAGGACCAGCAGGACCGCGAGCGCGGCCCCCACGCGGGCGAGGGCGAGGAAGTCTGGGGCCTGGACGACGAACATGCCCCCGCCGTGCTGGGCAAGGAGGAGGAGCCGTGGCCTACGAGGGTGATCTGACCAACTTTTTGGGCGCCGTCGCAATCGCGTCGCTGGCGGCGACAATCATGCCGTACGCGTCCCCGCTGGCCGCTCTCATGGGGATGTTGGTCTCCGACCCCGCGGAACAGGACAGGGGCGCCGACCTGTGGCTCGACCAGACGCCGAGCGACGCCGGGCAGCCGGCGGTTCTCATCACGACCGAGAAGCAGGAGTGGCGCCCGCCGATGGCGGCGGAGGGTCCGATGGACCTCCAGAGCCTGCGTAGTGAGCTGCAACGGCTGGCCCAGCAGATCGGCGAGTCGGGCGACTGGAAGGGCCGGGCGTACGAATCCTTCCAGGAGAAGGTCCAGCTCCTCGACCAGCACCTCACCACACTGGAGAACAACCGGCGCGCCAGTGGCGAAGCGCTGAAGTCTTCGGCGCAGGCGACCCACTGCCTGATGATGTTCTGCTATGCGTTCAGCGCGCTGCTGGCCCTGCTGGCGAGGTACGTCCTTGTGGCGCGGGCCGGCGCGGCGATATCGGTGCCCACGTGGCTGAACGCCGAGCGGCAGGCCATCACGCTGACGGCGGAGTGGCACAAAACCTTGAGCAGGATCTTCGCCCAGCACTGGAAGATCGTGCTCAAGGTCTCGGCGATCATGGCGGCCGTGGGCGTCGGCCTCAACCAGTACACGCGGGACCTGCCGCTCCTGAGCGCCGTGCCCGACAAGCAGCCGAACCTGCTGGAGGCCGCCGCGATCTACGACCCGGCCGCCTCCGACCTCGTGGACGACCCGCAGAGCCAGTTCGACGCGAGCAAGCTCGAGGACGCCTCGATCATGCCGGAGATCGGCTGGTGAGCCGCTCACCTGAGCGGTGACCGGGCCGCCTCCGGGTCGAGGGGCGGGCCCTGCGGGATGCCGTGCACGATGCTCGCGGGCACGGGCGCGATGTCGTCGGCGGCGTAGCCGAGCTTGGCCAGCACGTCGGCCGAGGGCAGCGGGAAGCGCACGCCCTGGTCGGTGACCAGCGACAGCGAGCTCGCCACCGCGCCGAGCTGGCCCTCGCCCGGCAACACCCCGGCCACCGCCGCGGTGCCCGGCGGCAGCAGCACCTGGTCGTACTGGCCAGGTACGGCCGTGGCCGGCGGCGGGGGGATCACGATCCTGCTGCCGACCGTGACCTTCGCCGCGGCGGAGCCCGTCCTCGTGTCCGCGTACACCGTGCACAGCGGCACCGAACCGGGCAGGTCGACCACCTTCGGCATGGCCTGCGGCAGGGTCGGGTCCGTGAGCGTCCTGCCGGACGGCGTGGCGTTGGCCGTGGCGGCGTCGATCTGGATGGGCTTCGCCTGGAGCTTGCCGTACGCCTTCTTGGTGGCCGGGTTCTCCAGCAGCAGCTGCCCCTGGAGGGGCGAGATGGGCGCGAGGCCGTCCGCCATCCGTACGTACCAGCGCTCGGCGGTGCCCGGCAGGCCGGGGACGATGAACACCTGGCCCACCGTGGCCGTGACCTTGCCGGCGGTGCGGACCTTGCGTCCCAGGCCCGGCACGTCGGGGCCGTCGAAGTCGTGGCCCACCGGGAGGGCGTTCAACCAGGCGGCGGGCACCGGGCGGGGCTGCACGTTGAGTGCCCGCACGCCGTGCGCGGCCACCCGCATGCGCCGGTCGCCCCAGATCACCCAGTTCTGCTGCCCGTCCGAGACCACCATCGCGTCCCCGCCGACCGGCCGCCCGCCGACGTCCTGCCCACCGACCAGCGTCGTGTACGGCTTGTGCACGCCGTTGTTGTCCGGGCCGTTCGCCACGCAGACCGACCAGGGGGCCTTGACCAGCTTGTCCTTGGGGGGAAGCGAGTCGGGGGCCCCCGAGATCCCGATGAGCGGACCCCGGGGATAGCCGGACAGCGAGGCGGCGGACACGACGCGGGTCGTGATCTCAGGGGCGTCCAGGACCAGGCGGGCCGACACGTAGTTCGCGACCGGCAGCAGGCGGTGCTGCTGCGTGCTGTACACGTACGCGGCGCCGGTCTCCTCCTCGACCAGCAGTTGCCCCGGGTCGGTGAGCTTGGTGGCGTTGCCGGGGTTGACCAGGCCCCAGATCCCGAACACGGCGAGCACCAGCACGCCGATGAGGACGCCGCCGAACGTGGCCACGTTCTGCCGCCGCATGGGTGATTCGGGCACGTCGGGCTCCGCCTGCAGCAGCGCCATGCCGAGCCGCTGCTGCTGCAGCCGGTGGGCCTGGTAGAGGTCCTTCTTGGTCTGCACAGCCCCTCCCACAGGACATAACCCGCGCATCAGCATAAAGGTCACTCCGGCCCCGCACCCCGTACAACGCCGGGGCCGGCAGCCCGTCCGGGGACGCCGTCAGGGGAGGAGCAGCCCCCATGACAGCGCCCACGGCACGAACACGACCCCGCCCGCGACCAGCAGCCCGAGCCTGAACCTCTCGCCGACGCCGATCGACCGCCACGACCGCGCCAGGCGCGTCGCGGTCAGCGCGGTCGCCACCGCGGTCGCCGCCGTCAGCGCCTGCAGCGCGAGCCAGACCAGTGGCCGGTCCGCCACCACCGGCCCGGGCGCGGCCAGCTTCCCGCCGATCATGATCTGGTACGCGAGAAAGACGAACGCGCCGGCGATCGTCACCAGCCCGCCCGCGCTGACCACCCGCGCCGGCCGCAGGCAAGCCGCGGGAGCCGCGAAAGCCGCAGGAGCGGGAGGAGCCGTAGGAGCTCGGGGAGCCATGGCTGCTGGAGTCGTGGAAGCCGTCGCCGTGCCGCGCCGGCTGAGCCGCCTGAGACGGCGGGTCAGGGCGGCCACGGGGTAGCCGCCGAACGCGACCAGGAACAGGCTGAGCGCCGCGAGCTGCATGCCCGCCGACTCCCACCACGCGGGTGGTGGCACGGGCACGGTGTCGTCCGGCTGCACGGGCGCGGGGCCCGAGACCGAGGCCGTCGGCACCCGTCCCGAGGTCACGTCGGCGACCCAGCTTCCGACCAGGTCAGCGTAGCCGGGGGCGAGGTCGGGCAGACGCGTGACGCCGCCGTCAGGGCTCAGATGGGCGGCGTGGTCGGCGTCCGGGAAGAACCGGAACGTGTAGCTCCGGTTCCCGCCCTGCTCCAGCGCCTCGGCCAGGCGGGGCGGCGACTCGCGCGGAGGTGTCAGCAGGTCGTGCACCCCCCAGACGCCGAGCACGGGTTGCTTGACCCGCGCGGCGACCGGCGCCGGGTCGAAGTACGGCTCAGGGAACATCCCGCCGTCCGCGATCACCCGGTAGAGCTTGGGCACGCTCACGTCCACCAGCGGACCGCTCACGCCCGACTTGCGCAGCGCGGCCGCCACCGCCCAGGTCTGCTGGCGCAGCGGCGCGAGCCCGTTGGCGCCGACGAGGATGAGGAAGGCGACGTCGGGGGACTTCGCCGCCGCGACGGGCGCCACCCACCCGCCCTCGCTGAACCCCCAGATGCCGACCTTCGCGGGGTCGACGTCCGGCTGCCGCCGCAGCGCCCCGACCCCTCCGAGCGCGTCGTCGGCGAGGTCCCCGTACGACCGCCGGAAGAGCGAGTACCCGACCGACCGCTTGTCGTACACGAGCACGGTGATCCCCTGCCGCGCGAAGGCGATGGCCTCCTCCAGCACCTTCTCCCGGGGCCCGCTACCCGCCCCATGCACCAGCACCATCCCGGGCTGCGCGTCAGCGGCCTCCCGCGACCGGACCACGCTGCCCTGCAGCATGAGCCCCCCACCTCCGGAGAAGCTCACCTCCCTGCTGACAAGATCCCCCGGCACCACCAGCGGCGACACACCACGACCGACATCACCGCGATCCCCCCGCCCGGATGCGAGCGGCCCGGCGACGGCCGGGCTGAGAGGGGCGTGGGGGGAGTCGCCGGGCGCGCGGCCGAGGTCGGCGTCCGCTCCCCGCGCGGACGCCGCTGCGGCGGATGGTGTCGCGGCGGCGAGTGGCCCGGTGAGGGCCGGGGTGCCGGTGGTCGGGGGTGCGAGGGAGATGGCGGGGGCGATGGTCAGGGTGACGGTGGAGAGAGCGGCCACCGCGGCCGCGTGAATGCGGTTCATACTGCCGACGATAGTCTGCAGAGAAGTCTCGGCAAAGAGATGTCTGCAGATATCGTTCTGCGGTACTAGGCTGCTCGTCATGAAGGATGACGAGCTGGGCGAGCGGTTTCTTCTCGACGATCCCGAGCGACTCAAGGCGCTCGCGCACCCCATGCGCCGCCGTATGCTCACGCACCTCAACGCGCACGGTCCTGCCACCTCGACCACGCTCGCCGAACTGCTCGGCGCCAAGACCGGCACCACCAGCTATCACCTGCGCCAGCTGGAGAAGCACGGCTTCATCGAGGAGATCCCCGAGCGTTCGTCGGGCCGCGAGCGCTGGTGGCGCCGGGCCGTCCTGCCCCGCGACATCCGGCTGCCAGACCCCGGTGAGCTGCCGCCGGAGGGACGGGAGGCGCTGGAGGAGTTCCACCGGGTCCACTTCGAGGAGGACCTCGCCCTCATCGACCGCTTCCCCGCCGCCTTCCGGGCCGACCCCGGCTGGGCGAGAGGCTCCAGGGCGATGACCCGCATGACCAAGGAGGGGCTGGAGCGCTTCTACGAGGAGTACATCGCGCTGCTCCTCAAGTACGGCCACCCGCAGGGCGAGGCGCCACCGGACGCCCGGCCCCTCCACGTCCGCTTCTTCACCCTCCCCGCCGACGAGCCCTGACCGCCCAGCCGTGCGGGCGGGTGGTGAGGGTCAGGGGGTGTCGGGGAGGGCGGACTGGATGGGGGTGAGGGTGCCTGTGGTGACCAGCAGGCCGCGGCCCTGCGGGCCGCCGGCGGCGCCGCGGGGGAGGCGGAGCGAGAACAGGTCGCCGTCCGTCTGCCCCTGCACCGACAGCAGCACCCCGGTACGCGACTTCCTGGCCTCCGCCACGAACCCGCGATAGGCCACGGCCAGGTCCCCGGTGGTGCCCGCGATCAGCAGCCCGTGGTCACCGTCCCGCCCCGTACGCAGGATCTCCTCCAGCGCCGTGCCGAGCGGGCTGTCGGCGTTGACGAGCTCGGCGTCGTCCACCAGCACGACGTACCGACTCAGGTCGGACACCAGCTCGGCGAGGTCGGTGGCGTTCCCGTCGAGCACCGCGAGCGCGCCCTTGAGGTCCCGCAGCGGGCTGCGGCGGGGCGCGACCGCGACGACCGGCGTGCCATGGGAGATCAGCGACCGCGCGGCGGTCACCAGCACCGACGAACGCCCCGAGCGGGACGGCCCCGCGACGACCGCGCCCGGCCCGTGGGCGAGCAGGTCGAGCCCGAGCGGCCGCAGCGCGTCGCCACCCGCCCCGACCAGCGCCCACAGCGGGGACGGCGGCGTGAACGACGGTTCGAGGGCGAGCGTCTGGGTGGCGGTGACGCGCGCGGGGAGCGCGTCCACCCGCAACGGCGGCTCGCCCTTCCACCGCCACGCACCCTCAGAAGCGCCTCCGGCGGCGCGGGCCAGCGACTGCAGGGCGGCCACCTGGGCCGGCCCGGCCGGGTCCGCGTCGAGCAGGGCGACGTGGTGCTCCACGATGCCGTGCTCGCCCATCGACAGCGCCCGTCCGGCCGGCATGGACGCCGGCAGCCCCTTCACCGGCAGCCCGGCCAGACCGTAGTCGGCCACGTCGGACATGCGCAGCAGCAGCCGGTCGTCGAAGACCGTCGAGACCTGCCCGAGCAGCCCCGACCTGTCGCTCGTGACCACCGCGCGGAACCCCACCGCCGGCCCCTCCCGCATGAGCTGCAGCGTGGCCTCGATCAGGCGGCCGTAGTCGTAGCCCTCGAACGCGGCGACGAACCCCTCCCACCGGTCGAGCATGAACACCAGCCACGGCAGGCGGTTGCCGGCCTGCCGGTACTCGGCCAGGGAGGCGTGCCCGGCCTCGGCCAGCAACTGCTGGCGGCGGCCGACCTCGGCGCGCAGCCGGGTCAGCAGCCGTTCGACGCGGTCGAGCTGGTCGCGGGTCACCACCGCGCCGCAGTGCGGCATCGCGACCAGCGGCAGCAGCGCGCCGGAGCCGCAGTCGACCGCGTGGACGTGGACGTCCTCCGGCGAGGTGCGGGCCGCGATGGACCCGGCGATCGTGCGCAGCGCCGTCGACCGTCCCGTGCGGGCCGCGCCCGCGATGAGCAGATGGCCGCCGTGCGCCACGTCGAGAGCCAGCGGCTGCCGGTCCTGCGCCCACGGACGGTCGGTGACGCCGAACGGGACGGGCGCCACCTCCGGCCCGGCGCTCGTCTCCTCGGGCAGGTCGAGGACGAGGCGGACGGGCAGCGGGTCGAGCCACGGGCTGGGCTGTTCCGGCACCCGGGCCAGCCCGGCGGCCTCGATGAGCGCGTCCGTCATCAGCGTCAGGTCGGTGGTCGCGGAGTCGTCCCCCTGCGGCTGAGGAGGCGCGGGCAGAGGACGGCCCAGGCCGCGCCAGTCGACGTCGAGCACCCGCAGGCGGACGCCGGGGTCGCCGCCGGAGGACGGGCTGCGTCCGCCGACCCTGGCCGTCTGCACGGCCGCCGCCGGCCCCATCCCAGAACGCACGTAGCAGCGGCCAGGCGTGGACTTGGAGATGTGTGCCGCGTCGGGCAGGTCGATGACGTCGACGGACTCGGCGGGCTCGGTCACCCGCAGCGCGATCCGCAGCGAGGTGTTGGCCTGGATGTCCGCCGACACGACGCCCGCGGGCCGCTGGGTGGCGAGGATCAGGTGGATGCCGAGCGAGCGTCCCCGGCGGGCGATGTCCACCAGGCCCGCCACGAAGTCGGGCAGCTCGGTCACCAAGGCGGCGAACTCGTCGATGATCAGCACGAGCCGCGGCATCCCCGGGCCGGTGTGGTCGTCGATGTCCTTGGCCCCGGCCGACAGCAGCAGCCGCTCGCGGCGGTGCAGCTCGGCCGCGAGCGAGTCGAGGGCCCGCTGCGTGAGATGGCCGTCCAGGTCGGTGACCATGCCCACGGTGTGCGGCAGGCGTACGCACTCCTTGAAGGCCGCGCCGCCCTTGTAGTCGATCAGCACGAACGTGAGCTGGTCGGGCCGGTTCGCCACGGCCAGGGAGCAGATCAGCGTCTGCAGCAGCTCCGACTTGCCCGCGCCGGTGGTGCCGGCGACCAGCGCGTGCGGGCCGTCGAGCCGGAGGTCGACCGAGAACGGGCCGTCGGGGCCGACGCCGATCAGCGCCTCCGTGCTGCCACGCGGACCCCAGCGGGCGGCCAGGGCCCGAGCGGACGGCGCGGGCATGCCCATCAGGTCGAGCAGGCGCAGCGCGCCGGGCAGGTTGCCGCCGGGGTCGTCCCTGCTGACGTCCCTGATCGGGGCGAGTGCGCGGGCCAGGCGGTCGCACCAGGCGAAGGACACCAGGTCGCCGAGAACCGGGCCGATGACGTCGAGGCCGCCGCCGCGCAGGCGTACCAGGCCGTCGGTGCCGCACGCGGCCACGGTCTGGCACTCCTCGGGCAGCAGCCGCTCGTCCTCGTCGAGGGCCAGCGTGTAGACGCCGCAGCGCGGCCCCTGGCGCAGCACCTGCGGCATGTTCGGCAGCCCGCGCAGCACCTGGGCGCCGTCGAGGATCACCAGCACGTCGTACGGACGCACGTCGTAGGTGGAGAAGCTGGGCTTCTCGGGCCCGCCGAGGTCGTCCCAGCCGGTGGGGACCTTGGCCGTGTCGGGGAGCGAGGTGTTGCGGCGCTCGTCGATGAGCGCGGCGAGCTCGGCCACGCGGCGGGCGGCCGTCTCGGGGTCGGCGCCGACCAGCGCCACGCAGTCCTCGCCCGCGCGCGGCGCGCAGTGCGGCAGCCAGCGGATCCAGCCCCACCGCTGCTCGGCGTCGGCGTGCGCGGACACGACCACGACGGCCAGGTCGCGCGGGCTGTGCAGGGTGGCGGCCTGGGCGATCAGCCAGCTTGCCAGGCTGGTCGCGGCCTCGCGTGAGCCCGTGACGCCGGCCACGCCGAGCCGGCGCATGGGCAGCGCCACCGGTACGGACCGGCAGATGGGCGGCTCGATCGGCCCGCCCTGCTCCTCCGACAGCTCCAGGTTGGCGGGCAGGTCGGCGAGCCCGACCCGTAACCGCAGCGCGTCGGCGTCGTGGATGCGGCGCTCCCACAGCCGCCTGCGCGGCCCGATCGCGGTCAGCAGCACCTGAGCCGGGTCGGGGGAGTCGGCCCGCCGGGTCACCTCGTCGGCGACCCGCGCCTGCTCCACCGCCTCGTCGTACGCCTCCAGCCTGGCGGCGTGCTCCTTGAGCGCCTTGCGGTGCTGCTTCCTGCCGTGCCGCCGGTCGCTGAGCCACTGGCCGATCATGATGACGGGCGTCATGAACGCCATGAGCAGGTAGTACCACTGCCCGAGGGCGACGGCCAGGGTCACGCCGAGCACGGCGGGCAGGAACGCGGCCAGCAGCTGCAGCCGCATCCCCTCGTTCCTCTTGGGCTCTTTCGGGCGGGTGAACGTCCGTCGCGGCTCCGGCCGCTGCAGCCGGGGCGGCCGGTTGTAGGCCACGCCCCCCTCGGGGTGCGGGGCCAGGTGGGCGTCCTGGGGCTCGATCGTGGTGAGCACGAACACCGACGCCCCGCAGGTCAGCACGGCCTGGTCCGGCCATTCGGCCGGCTCGTCGAGCGGCCGGCCGTCGAGCAGGGGCACCTCCTCGTAGCCGGCGGCGAACTCGGCGGCCTCGCGTTCCGCGGTCCGCGCGGTCAGCTCGGCGACCTCCTCGGCCCAGCGGCCCTTGAGCTTGGGACGGGGTGCCTCGCCTCGCGGCCGCCACGACCGTTCCACGGTGATGGTCTCGGGCGTCACCCGTACGGTGGCCGCCTCGGGCGCCAGCGTGGGGTCGGCGACGGCCATCGCGCACATCGGGTCGGAGCCGATGACGTGCACGCCCAGCCCGAGCCGGTGCACCGCGCCCGCGGCGGGGCCGCCCACCACGCGCACCTCGGCGACGCCGCCGGGCTCCTCGACGACGGTCGCGCGGGCGAGGCGGGCGTCCATGGTGACCTTGTCGCCGTCGCGCAGCACGGCGGCGGCGGGGGCGCGCGGGTCGAGCGGGCGTCCGTCGCACCAGAGCGTCGGCGGCCCCGCGTCGGCGGGTTCGGGCCCGCGCGGGCGCGGCACCGCGGCCCGCTGATCGGCCGACAGCCCGTACGGCGCCCTGGACCTGGGCAGCCTGACCACCGTGGCGAGCGGCCCGGCGGGGCCGGAGACGTGGCTGAGCGCCTCGCTCACCCGTGCCACCGTCGCGTCGCCGTCGCCGTCGATCACCACGTCACGGTCGCCCTGCCCGCCGAGCACGGTGAGCATGATCCGCATGTGCCGTCTCCTCGGTCGAGTCGGCGCCCAAGGTAGCGCCAGGAACGTCGCCGGGCGCGCCGGTCGGCGGCAATGGCATGGCGAAAAGGCCCGTAGCTGTGAAAAATGTGGCACCCGTTATGAGAGTGGCGACATGCTGAAATTTCGGTATTCGTCAACTTGGTAGAAAAAACAGGCATCATTGAATTCCGGTTGACACGGTCCCACCTGCGGAACAAGCATGGGTCGCCGAATTCCGCCACGCCATCGCGGCAAGCCCTCACATAATGGCGTGAATTCCGTATTTCACTTCGGGAGCCCCCCACCCATGAGGACCAGTGAAAAGCCTGCCGTCAACGCGGCGGCGGCGTTGTCCGGCCCTGCCTCGCGCAAGCTCCCCGTGCCGCCCAGAGAACGCAAGCCGGCCCTCGCCGCGCTGGCCGTCCTCCTCATCCTCGGCGGCGCGCTGGCCACGACCCTGCTCGTCCTGCGCAGCGGCGACCGCGTCTCTGCCGTGCGCATCGCCCAGCAGGTCGGCGCCGGGCAGCGGTTCACCGCGCAGGACATCGAAGAGGTCCAGATCGCCGGCACCGGCGTCGACTTCGTCCGGTGGTCGCAGCGCGAGCAGTTGCTCCGCAGCTTCGCGGCCGTCACGCTCGTTCCCGGCACCCTGCTGACGGTCGAGATGGTCAACGGGGCCAGCAGCGAACTCGGCCCAGGAAAAGCCACCGTCGGCCTTTCTCTCAAAGCCGGGCAAATGCCGGCCGACGTGCAGGAGGGCGACCGTGTCCAGGTCATTCTCGTACCGGCGCGGTCAAGTCAGGGACAAAGCCGCGTGCTCGCGGCGAACGCGCTCGTCCACACCGTCGGCGACCGCTCGAGAACGGCCAATTCCGGGCAGCTGACGATCGTCGTCGACGCCTCGGCCGCGCCGGAAATAGTGGCGTTCGCGTCCAGCGGCGAGATCGCCGTGGCCGAGGTCACGGAGGCGGGCTGAGGTGGGCCTCATCGTGCTGGCCGCCGACAAGGGCGCGCCGGGCGTCACCACGGCGGCGACCGCCCTCGCGGCGGTCTGGCCCAGGGCCGTGCTGCTCGCAGAATGCGACCCGGCGGGCGGCGACCTCGCCTACCGGCTGCCCGCCGCCGACGGCGGCGTGCTCAACCCCGGCAGGGGCCTGCTCACGCTGGGGGCCACCGCGCGGCGCGGCCTGGAGGCCGCCCAGATCCCCCAGCACACGCAGAAGATCATCGGCGGGCTCGACGTGCTGGTCGGGCTCACCCACGCCGAGCAGGCCGCCGGGCTCACCTGGCTGTGGGGCCCGCTCGGCCGGGCGCTGGCGGCCGTCCCGGACGCCGACGTGATCGCCGACTGCGGCCGCCTCGGCGCCCACCCGCAGCTGGCCGACCTGATGGCCGAGGCCGAACAGGTCGTGCTCCTCACCCGCGCCTCCCTCGACCATGTCGCCCACCTGCGCGAACGGCTGCAGATCACCAAGGCCGACGCCGTCGTCGTGATCGCCGACCCGCGCGCCTACCGCTCGTCGGTCGACGACGTGCGCAGGATCGTCGGCCCGGTCGTCGCGTCCGTCCACGGGCTCGCGTACGACACCAAGGGCGCCGAGATGCTGCGCGGCCAGTGGGGCGGCCGCCTCGACCGTTCCCTGCTCATCCGTACGGCCAGAGACCTGGCCGCGAGGCTGGTGAGCCACCGATGATCGACCACGCGCTCGTCAAGCGCTTCCGCCAGGAGGTCGGCGACCGCCTCGCCCACCAGCGCCGCCTCGACCAGGCGAGCGGCGTCCCCCCGATGACCGGCGAGGACGAGCGCCAGTTCGCCCGCGCGCTGATCTCCCAGGTGCTGGAGGAGCACGCCCGCAGCGAGATCGGCTCCGGCCGCACCCCGCCGAGCGCCGAGGAGGAGGAGGCTCTCGCGGCCGGCATCCACGCCGCCCTGTTCGGCGTCGGACGCCTCCAGCCGCTCCTCGACGACGCCCAGGTCGAGAACATCGACATCAACGGCTGCGACCGCGTCTTCGTCAGCTACGCCGACGGCCAGGAGCTCATGCACGACCCGGTCGCCGAGTCCGACGAGGAGCTGATCGAGCTCATCCAGATCCTCGCCGCGTACTCGGGGCTGTCGAGCCGGCCGTTCGACACCGCGAACCCGCAGCTCGACCTGCGCCTGCCCGACGGCTCGCGGCTGAGTGCCGTCATGGACGTCACCGTACGTCCGGCCGTGTCGATCCGCCGCGCGCGCCTCGGCAAGGTGTTCCTGTCGGACCTGGTCGGCAACGGCACGATCAGCACCGACGTCGCGAGGTTCCTCACGGCGGCCGTCGCCGCCCGCAAGAACATCATGATCGCCGGGTCCACGAACGCGGGCAAGACCACCCTGCTGCGCGCGCTGGCCAACGTGATCCCGCCCGTCGAACGGCTCATCACCGTCGAACGCGCCCTCGAACTCGGCCTCGACCAGTACCCCGAGCTCCACCCCAACGTGGTCGCGTTCGAGCAGCGCCTGCCCAACTCCGAGGGCCAGGGCGAGATCTCCATGGCCGAGCTGGTCAGGCGCTCGCTGCGGATGAACCCGAGCCGCGTCATCGTCGGCGAGGTGCTCGGCGACGAGATCGTCACCATGCTGAACGCGATGACCCAGGGCAACGACGGGTCGCTGTCGACCATCCACGCCAACTCCAGCATGGAGGTCTTCAACCGCATCTCGACGTACGCACTCCAGGCGAGCGAACGCCTGCCGATCGACGCCACCCACATGCTCATCGCGGGCGCCATCGACTTCGTGGTCTTCGTCGAGAAGCGCAACGACTACCACCTCGGCGGCAAACTCCGCCGGTACGTCTCCAGCATCCGCGAGGTCAACGGCTGCGACGGCCGCGTGCTGTCGAGCGAGGTGTTCGCGCCAGGCCCCGACGGCGCCGCCGTCCCGCACGCCCCGCTGTCGTGCCTGGAAGAGCTGGCCGCCCACGGCTACCTGCCTGGAGGGTGGTAGCGCATGCCGATCACGTTCGACCCTCTCGCGCTGCTCGCCGGCGCCGTCGCGGGCGGCGGCCTGTTCCTGCTCGGGCTCTCCCTGTACGGGCTGCGCCCCCGCCCGCCCCGGCCGAGGCGGCACCTGGTCAAGATGCTGACCACCCGCGTCGCCGTGGCCGCGGTGGCCGCCACCCTCGTGCTGGTCGTCACCGGCTGGCCGGTCATGGCGGCGGGCACGGTGCTGCTCGTCTTCGCCTGGCGCGGACTCGCGGGCGGCGCCGCGGAGGAGCGCGTCGCCATGCAACGCCTCGAAGGGCTGGCCGCCTGGACCGAGTCGCTGCGCGACACCATCGCCGGCGCGGCCGGCCTCGAACAGGCCATCCCGTCGTCCATCAGGGCCGCCGCGCCTTCGCTCCGGCCCCACCTGCGCGCGCTCACCGACCGCCTGCACACCCGGATGGCGCTGCCCGACGCGCTCGCGCACTTCGCCGACGAGCTCGACGACCCCTCGGCCGACCTCGTGGTCGCCGCGCTCATCCTCAACTCCCGGCTGCGCGGTCCCGGCCTGCGCGACGTGCTCGGCGCGCTCGCCGTCTCCGCCCGCGAGGAGCTCGACATGCGCCGCCGCGTCGAGGCCGAGCGGCGCGCGACCCGGCGCAGCGTGCAGATCGTGGTGATCACCGCGCTCGCCTTCGCCGGGCTGCTCGTGGTCTTCAACCCGTCCTACGTCGCCGAGTACGAGGGCTTCCTCGGCCAGGCGGTGCTCGTCGTCGTCGCCGGCCTGTTCGGCGCCGGGTTCGCCTGGATGCGCCGCCTGGCCAGGTTCGACAAGCCCACGCGGCTGCTCACGGAAGGAGGCGGCGGCCATGGTTGAGGGCGCGCTGGCCGGAGCCGTGCTCGGGCTCGGGCTGTTCGTCCTGCTGCGGGCGCTGTTCCCGGCCCGTCCTGGGCTGGTGGCGCGGCTGCTCGCGCTCGACGCCGTGCGCGAGGGCGCCGACGCCCCCCGCATCCAGCTCCTGCTGCCCGAGGAGGAGGTCAGCGCGTTCCGCCGCAACCTCGGCGCCCGCCTGGCCCGCCTGTACGGCGCCCGCGGCTGGGAGGTGCGGTCGGCCAAGGCCGACCTGGCCCTGCTCGGGCGCTCGTTCGAGGCGTTCCTGGCCACCAAGGTGCTGCTCGCGGCGAGCGGGCTGCTCGCGTTCCCGCTGCTGCTCGGCTGGCTCGTGCTCATGGAGTGGGGCACGTCACTGGCCGTGCCGTTCTGGGCCGCGCTGCTCGTGGCGGCGGTCTTCTTCTTCCTGCCGGACCTTCAGGTCAGGAAGGACGCCGCGGCCAAGCGGCGCGACTTCCGCCACGTCGTCGGGGCCTTTCTCGACCTGGTGTCGATGAACCTGGCCGGGGGCCGCGGCGTGCCCGAGTCGCTCATGATGGCCGTCTCGGTCAGCGGCGAACAGCCCAACTGGGCGATGGGCCGCATCCGCGACGCCCTGAGCGGCGCCCGGATCGTCGGCATCACCCCGTGGCAGGCGCTCGGCCAGCTCGGCGAGGAGATCAACGTCGACGAGCTGCGCGACCTGTCGGCGGCGCTCGGCCTCGTGGCCGACGACGGCGCCAAGGTGCGCGCGTCACTGACCGCCCGTGCCGCCACGCTGCGCCGGCGCGAACTGGCCGAGATCGAGGGCCGGGCGGGCGAGCGTTCGCAGTCGATGCTCGTGGCGCAGCTCCTGCTCTGCGCAGGTTTCGTCATTTTCCTGAGTTTCCCGGCCGCTATGAAGATGTTGGGGGTCTGATGAACCATCCCTGGATCGTTTACCTCACCGCGTACCTCGGAGAGCGCGTACGCCGGGCCCGTGAGGCGCCGACCCGCGGCGCCTCGGCCGTCGAGTGGGTGATCATCACCGCGATCATCGCGGGGGTCGCGCTCGGCCTCGCCACGCTGATCAAGACGCTCGTCGAGCAGCAGCAGGCCGAGATCCAGCAGTCCTTCGGGGGCGGCGGCGGTGGTGGTGGTGAAAGTCCGTGAGAGGCACGGCGAGCGCGGGGTGACGGCGGTCGAGCTGGCGCTGCTCATGCCGGTGATCCTCGCCGCCGCGCTGCTCATCGTCCAGGTCGCCCTGTGGTTCCACGGCCGGCAGGTCGCGGAGGCGGCGGCCAGGGAGGGCGCGCGGGTGGCCAGGGCGGCGCCGTTCGACACCGACGCCTGGCAGGCCGCCGCGACCGGCAAGGCCACCGACATCGTCCAGGCGATCGGACCCCGGCTGCTGCGCGAGGCCACGGCCACGACGTCCGAGAAGGAACCCGACGAGCGTTTCGTCACGGTCACCGGCAGCGCCGTCCAGGTGATTCCGCTGCTGCCCGACCTCACCTTCACCGTCACCGCGACCGCGGGCGGGCCCGTCGAGTGCTTCCGTCCCGACAACGGCGGCGGTGACTGCGAGTGAGCGCCCGCCGGGACGCCGAGCGCGGCTCCATGGCGGTGGAGACGGTCATGCTGGCCCCGCTGATCCTGCTGTTCCTCCTGTTCCTGGCCGGTGCCGGAGTGCTGGTGGAGTCGCAGGGCCGGGTCGCCGGCGCGGCGCGCGACGCCGCCAGGGCCGCGTCGGTGCGGCGTACGTTCGCCGAGGCCGAGGCGGCCGCCGAGGCGATCACCACCGGCGTGCTGCGCGACCGCTGCCGCTCGGCCGAGGTCTCCCTCGACGGCTCCGAGTTCCAAGGGGGCGGCCAGGTACGGGCCGAGGTGACCTGCGAGCTGGACCTGTCGTTCCTCGGCTTCGACGCCACGAAGCAGCTGACGGGCACCGCCGTGGTGCCGCTCGAACGGTTCAGAAGAGTCGAGGAGGACGGCGGGTGAGAAAGGACGAACGCGGGTCCATGTCGGTGTTCGTCGTCCTGTTCTCCGTGGTGGTGTTCCTGCTGGCGGGCCTGCTCGTGGACGGCGGCGCGGCGATCAACGCGCGGCTGCGCGCGGCGGACGTCGCCGAGCAGGCGGCCCGCGCCGGCGCGGACGAGATCGACCAGGACCACCTCCGCGAGACGGGGGAGATGCGGCTGCTCGGCGAGCAGCAGGTGTGCGCCAGGGCCGACGAGATCGTCAGCGCCCAGGGCGACGGCGTGAACCGCGGCGAGTGCTCGGTCGGCGACGGCCAGGCGCAGGTGACGGTCACCGTGACCGTGCGGTGGGAGGCGTTCTTCCTCGGCGCGCTCGGTTTCCCCGGCTCCGAGATGACCGGCGAGGCCGTGGCCGCCCCCGAGGCGCGATAGCCCCCGAGCCAGACCGAATCCCGCCGGTCGATGGAAGCGGGACCTGAGAGACACCACGCTTGAGCGGAGAAAGGAGAGGCGATGCCGACGCGAGAGCCCGCGCGTCCCCACCGGCGCAGCGTTGCCGCGCGCCCGTCCGGGCGCGGCGCGCGCCCGTCCCGGCGCGGCGATCCCGCACGCGTCCCGGCCCGGCGCCGCGCCGCCGACGTGCTCGCCGGGCTCGGCGCGCTGGTGGTGCTGATCGCGCTCGTGGGAGGGGTGCCGTACGCGCTGCTCAGGTTCGTCGGCCCGCCCGTCGGCCCGGCGCTGACCGACCTCGACGTGCTGACCGGCAGCGTCGGCCCGAGCACGATCATCGCCGTCCTGGTGCTGCTCGTCTGGCTGGCCTGGTTCCAGCTGTTCCTGTGCGTCGTCGTCGAGGTGTACGCCGGTGTCCGCCGGGTCGGCATGCCCGCCCGCGTCCCGCTCTCCGGCGGCATGCAGCTCGTCGCCAACAAGCTGGTCTCGGCCGTGCTGCTGCTGTTCACGGCGGGGGCGATGGTGGTGCCGATCGCCAAGCTGACGCCCGTGCCGGTCACCCCGCAGGTGGCGCCGGTCGCGTACTCCGCGCCGCTGGTCGAGCAGGCCCAGGAGATCCAGAAGACCAAGAAGGTGTACGTCGTTCAGCCCCCGCACGGCCGCCACCACGAGAGCCTGTGGGAGATCGCCGAGAAGTGCCTCGGCGACGGACGCCGCTACCACGAGATCTACAAGCTCAACCAGGCCAAGGAGCAACCCGACGGCAGCCGGCTGCGGATGGCCGACCTGATCAGACCCGGCTGGGTGCTCGACATGCCGGACGACGCCAAGAACGCCCACGTCGTCCCCGCGGGCCAGCCACGCGCGGAGACCCTGCGCGAACACCCTGGCCGGGTGGACGTCGCCCCTGGCAGCGTCCAGGAACAGGTGAGCGACCAGGCCGAACGGCAGGCCGAGAAGCGGGAGGCCCGCCACCGCCTGCCGGAACAGCGCGCGGGCCAGGGCGGACGCGAGCAGGCGACGGAAGTCCGCGAGGCCCAGGGCGCCGACCTGACCGACTACCTGGCGGGCGCGTCGCTGGCCGCCGCCGGGCTGCTCCTCGTGCTGGCCAGACGCCGCCGCGAGCAGCTGTGGCGACGGGTGTTCGGCCGCCGGATCGTCCGTCCCCGCGACGACGCCGCACAGGCGGAGGTCGCGCTCCGGCTGGGCGGCGACGCGCCTGGCGCGCGCGTCCTCGACATCGGGCTGCGGCACCTCGGCGCCGAGCTGGCCGCCCAGCACCGCACCCCGCCCACCGTGTACGGCGCCCACCTGTCGGCCCGCACGCTCGACCTGTGGATCCACCCCCCGGACGACGCCCCGCCCGTCCCCTGGACGGCCACCGACGGCGGCCAGATCTGGCGGCTGCCGGCCCACGAGGGACGCCTCCTGCCGGACCGCCGCACCTCGGGCGCCCCGTACCCCGGACTCGTCTCCATCGGCACCGACGCCGGCGGGCGCGTCCTCATCGACCTGGAGGCCGCGCAGGGCCTGATCAACGTACGCGGCCCGCAGACGACCGCGGCGCTCGCCGCCCTCGCCGTCGAGCTGGCCACGAACCTGTGGTCCGACAGCATGCGCGTCACGCTCGTCGGCTTCGGTGCCGAGCTGACCGCCATCGCGCCCGACCGGATCAGGGCCGTCGGCAGCCTCGCCGAGGTGCTGGGCGAGCTGGAGGCCGACGCGGCGCCGCGCGAGCAGGTGCTGACCGGGCGCGTCACGGGCAGCCCGCGCCGCGCCCACTACCTGCTGTCGGCGGTCGCGCCCACGCACGAGGAGGCCCGCCGCCTCGCGCTGCTGGCCCGCCGCGACACCGCGGGCTACGTCGTGGCAGGCGACGTCCCGCACGCCACCTGGACGCTGGAGATCGGCGACGACGGCACCGCCCGCATCGCCGAGCTGGGCTTCGAGGTACGCGCCCAGCTGCTTCCGCGCCGCCACTACCGGGCCCTGGTCGACCTGTTCCGCACGGCCGGCCGGCTCGACGGCGAGCCCGTCTCCGACCCCGAGCCGCTGGAGGGCGTCGACCCGCCCGCCGTCGAGATCAGGATCCTCGGCCCGGCCGAGGTCGCCGGTCTGCCCCCGATGGAGGAGGGCCGGATGGAGCTCGCCACCGAGATGCTGGTCTACCTGGCCACCCACCGGGGCGGCGTGCACCCGGTGGTGCTCGGCGGGGTGCTCTGGCCACGCGGCGTCGAGGACGCGGTCAGGGACACCACCATCGCCAGGGTCGCCGAATGGCTCGGGGCCCGGCGCCTGCTCACCGACGCGGCGGGCAGGCTCCGGCTGAGCCCGGAGGTGCGTACCGACTGGGCGCTCTTCCGCGAGCTCGTACGCCGCTCGCACCACGACCCGGCGGGCCGCGCCGCCCTGCTGGAGAGAGCTCTCGGCCTGGTCAGGGGCCCGCTGCTGGCAGGTCGCCGGCCCGGCGGGTACGCCTGGCTGGCGGCCGACGACCTGGAGTACGACGTGTCGGCGGGCGTCGCCGACGCGGCCCAGGAACTGTGCGAGATCCGGCTCGCGAACGGACAACCGGACGCCGCGGTGGCCGCCGTACGCCAGGCGCTGCTGCTCGCCCCGGACGACGAGGCCCTCTGGCGTGACCTGCTGCGCGCCACCCACGCCACCGACGACACCGTACGCCTGCGTGCCGTCGTGGAGGGGCTCGACCGCCGGGCGTCCTCGCACCCGTACGGGGGTGGGATGGCGCCCGAGACGGAGGCACTGATCCAGGAGTTGCTGCCCACGTGGCGCATCCACGTAGTGAGGGAGTCGTCAGCATGAGACGTGCGGCGATAATGACGGGCCTGCTGCCGGCCCTGATGATGGCAGCGACGGCCTGCGCGGCCGACGAGCCGCCACCCCTGCCGCGGGCGGCCGCAGAGGCCCCGCCGCCCACAGAGGCCCCGCCGCCCACGGAGCAACCCTCCGAGAGCGCCACCCCCGACAAGCAGGAAGAAGAGATCCCCACCGGGCCGCGGACGGTGCGGCTCGCGGAGGGCCTGCGGGCCAGGATCGAGTGGCCCGCCGACCCCGACCCGCTGGTGAAGCTCATGGTCGACCAGTACATCGGCACCCGCAAGGCCCTCGCCGAGGGCGCGACGAGCTACGCCGAGAACATGGAGTACGAAGCGGCGGAACAGGCCGGCGGCTGGCTGCAGGAGCACGCGGCCAAGGGCCACACCATCCGCGGCATCGGCCGGATCTACAACGTGCGCATCCGGTCGGTCCAGGGCAGAGGAGCCCAGGTCGACGCCTGTCTCGACGAGTCCGGCATCCGGGTCGTCTCCACCGGCACCGGTAAGACCGTGTCGAAGAGGTCCAGCGACCCGTACGCCCTGAGCGTGATCGCGCACCGCGGTCAGGACGGCCGGTGGCTCATCCGGACGTACATCGAGGCCAGGGAGCGGTGCGTCCGATGAAGGCCATGATCTCGACGCTCCTGAGCGCGGCGTTGCTGTTCGGCGCTCCCCCCGACGACCCCCCGCAGGGCAACGTCGACGTCGACCAGAAAGGCAGAACCACCACCGCGAACCTCGCCGTCCAGGACAAGATCGTCATCAGCGGGAACGGCGTGGGCAGAGGCCGGGGCGACAGCTACCGCCTCCCGAGCCCCTGCTGGTACGAGCCGTCCGCGACCGCCCAGGAGATGTACGACCGCTTCACCGACCCCCGCGAGAACGCCAGGCGTTCGGCGATCAACGAGGAGAGCCGCAGGGAGTTCCTCAAACAGTTCGAGGAGAAACTCGGCCAGCCGGGCCACTGGTGGGTGCCCAACTACGACCAGAACCACCCTGACGGCCCGGCCTGCTGGGGCGGGCTCGAACTGTTCGTGTTCGTGCCGCCCGACACCACGCCCCCGGCCGGCATCACGCCCGAGCAGCTCACGCAGATCGCGCGGGCGTCGCTGACCGTCCCCGAGCACACGATCAAGCTGAGCCCGGAGAACAGGAGCTTCGTCAACCTGGACACCTGGGTCTGGCTCGAAGGCGTCGGCGAGACCCGCCGTACGGTGACCGCGACCATCCCCGGCTTCATGAGCGTCACCGTGGTCGCCACGCTCAAGAGCATCACCATCGACCCGGGCACCACCGATGACCGGGCGGAGACACACGACGAGAACTGCGGCCCGAGCGGCCGGCCGTACACCAAGGGCGGCACGTTCACCTGCGGCGTCCGCTACCTGCGCGCGTCGATCGACCAGCCGGGAGAGAAGTACACCCTCGGCGTCTCCACCGTCTGGCCCGTCGAGGTGGAGGGCGACGTGACCGAGCTCCAGCTCGCCCCCGTGACGGTGGAGACCACCCGCGACATCGAGATAGGCGAGATCCAGAGCAACGTCAGACCGTAACGGGCAGGGAACGTCTCCCGGGGAAGCGGGAGGCGTTCCCAGGTGATCAGTGGCCGGACTCGTGCGCGAGGAGCCATTCCTTGACGGCGACGCCGTACAGGTAGCCGCCGTAGCCGCCCGTGCTGGGCACGACGCGGTGGCACGGGACGAACGGGGCGATGAGGTTCTGGGCGCAGGCCGAGCCCGCCGCCCGCGCGGCGGTGCGCGGCAGGCCGGCCCGCACGGCGAGCTCCGCGTACGAGACGGTCGTGCCCGGTTTGACCTCGCGTAGCGCCGCGTGCAGCCGCTTGCGGGTCGGCGTGCCGGGCTGCGACACCGGTACGGCGTCCAGGGCGGTGAGGTCGCCGTCCAGGTACGCGCGCACGGCCAGTGTCGCGGCCCCGAGGTCGTCCACGACCTCCAGCCCCTCCTGCCGCAGCGCGGGCGAGAGCCGGGTGAAGATCTCCTCGACGTCGCCGGTGAACCCGGCCCCGACCAGCGCCCCGCCGTGCGCCAGCAGCGTCAGCGGCCCCGCGGGAGTCGGTACGGTCTGAGCAGCGATCATGATGAGCTCCAGAGGTGCAGGGCGGCGTACGCCCGCCACGGGCGCCACCGTTCGACGTGGTCTTGGGGGATGCCCAGGGCGGCCATGCGCTTGACGAGCACGAGGTCGCCGGCGGGCCAGGCGTCGGGGTCGCGCAGCGCGCGCAGCGCGATGTAGCTGGCCGTCCACGGTCCGATGCCGCGGACACTCAGAAGTTCGGCCACCGCCTCCGAGGGGTCCTGACCGCCGTCGAGGTCGAGGTGACCGTCGGCGACGCGGGCGGACAGCTCCTTCAGCGTCTCGACGCGGCGGTTCGTCAGGCCGAGCCCGGTCAGGTCGGCGTCGAGCAGCGCGTCGGCCGGCGGGAACAGCCCGCCCGGCACGGCGGCCCGCGCGACGATGCGGCCGAGCAGCGTCCGCGCTCCGGCCACGGAGATCTGCTGCCCGACGACGGCGCGTACGGCCAGCTCGAACCCGTCGAACGCGCCCGGCACGCGAAGCCCGGGGCGGGCCTCGACCAGCGGCCCGAGCGAGGTCGGGCGGAGGGCCTGCGCGATGGCGTCTGGCTCGGCGTCGAGGTCGAGCAGGCGGCGGCAGCGGGCGACGACGCGGTTGAGCTGCCGCGTGTCGACCGTGTCGGCCACGGCCACGTCGAGCGCGATGTGGCCGTCCTGCGGGGTGAGCGTGATCGTGCCGCCCGGTACCGCCCGGCGGTACGACGTTCCGTCGGCCGTCTCCAGCCCCGGGACGGCGCGCGCGGCGAGGAACGAGAAAACCCCCTCCACGTCGTACGGATCCCGGCGGTGCAGCCGCAGCCGCAGCGACACCGGCCCGGCCACCCCTGGGTCGCGGACGTACTTCCCTGCCGTGGCGCGCAGCTCGCTCGGCGTGAACCCGTACGTCTCCCGCATCGTCGCGTTGAACTGCCGCACGCTGCCGAACCCGGCCGCGAACGCCACGTCCGTGATCGGCAGGCTCGTCTCCGTCAGGAGCTGCTTGGCGAGCAGCAGCCGCTTCGTGCGCGCCACCGCGTGCGGGCCGACGCCCAGCTCGGCCACGAACAGCCGGTGCAGGTGGCGTTCGGTGACGTGCAGGCGGCGGGCCAGCCCGGCGACGCCCGTGTCGTCGGCGGCGCCGTCGTCGATGAGCCGCAGCGCCCGTCCGACGAGGTCGCCGCGCAGGTCCCAGCCGGGGTCACCCGGCGACAGCTCGGGACGGCAGCGCTTGCACGGCCGGAACCCGGCCGCCTCGGCCGCCGCGGCGTGCCGGTAGAAGCGCACGTTGCGCGACGACGGCGTGCGCGCAGGGCAGATCGGACGGCAGTAGATCCCGGTCGTCTTCACAGCCGTGTAGAACCGGCCGTCGAACCTGGAGTCCCTTGCTGAGACGGCCCGGTAGCAGGAGTCGAAGTCCAGCACTGGGGGTGTCATGTCTTCGACCGTATGCCCTTGCCAGGGATGCCCACTGGCGGAAATCGGACCTGGCCGTGACCGCCACCCGGCTACTTGGACGAGACGCCGACGCCCAGGTCGAACTCGCGGTAGACGCGCGCCCAGAAGCCGTCGCGCAGCCACACCCGGGCCTCCGGGTAGGGCCGCAGCGAGTGGCCGAGCTCCTTCTCCGCCTCGATCAGCAGCTCGGTGTCGATGACGGTCGGCAGGATCGGTCCGGGCAGCAGGTCGCGGATGTTGTCGCGACCGCGGGTCAGGATCCACTTCTGCGCGACGTGCTCTCCGACGTCCTCGACGCGCGGCCGGCTCGGACCGAGCTTGGCGACCTGGCCGGGCTTGGCGTGCGGCTTGACGGGCGCGCGCCCGGCGAAGACCTGCGCGGGCGACGGAGCCGCGGGCGGGGTGACCGGCACGGGCTGGGGCGCACGGCTGAAAAAGGGCCTCAGGAAATCAGCACTGATCACTTCGACGGTGTCGGACTCCCACACCAGCCGTTCCGCCTGGTTGGTGCCGTACGGCGGCTCGACGCCCCACAGGTGGATGCGCACGCCGTACGCCTGGGCGGCCTCGACCGCCGGCACCATGTCCTCGTCGCCCGCCAGCAGGATCGTGTCGGTGACCGCGTGGTGCCTGGCCAGCGCCTCGAGGTCGCTGCGGATCTGCGCGTCGACGCCCTTCTGCTGGCCACGCGCGTTCAGGTTGCCAAGCCGCACCTTGACCCACGGCAGCTGGGCGATGACCCGCTGGTCAACGGTGGGCACACGGTCGCGGGCGGCGTCATACCAATAGATCCGCAAGAGTTCGCCAGAAATGCGTTGCTCTGCATGTTTCTGCAGGCTCTGGATGAGCTCATCGGCGGCCACCCGATATTCCTTGCGCTCCTTCGCGCCGAGGAGCACTTCACCGGCGGCAGCGTACAGATAACCTACATCCACCAGTACGGCATACTTGGCTGCCACAGGATGCGGCATGAGGTCTGGGATGGCCATGTTGTCCTCCAGGCCGCGGTGTTAGTTGATCGGCCGACTATATACGCCTACTTTCTCTAGATAGTCCCAACTCCCGGCGAGCTTGACACCCGTTTTCAGGGATCCATCTAGGGCAGTGCGCTCATCCGCCATGCTGACTTCCCTGGGACGACGGGCTTACGCATAGCCCTGCCGGGGTTTCGCCAGGTTTGACTTCTCGGCGTCGGCCGAGGCTCCGTTTGGGCGTGTCGTGTGGCGAGAACGGCGACGAGCGCGGCGATCTCTTCAGGGGTGGCGTCGCCCCGGACGATGCGCAGATGTGGCGTCACAGCGGGATGTTCCCATGCTTCTTCGGCGGGAGGGTGGCCCGCTTGTTCCGCAGCGCACGCAGCGCCCTGACGATCTGCGGCCGGGTCTCTGACGGGCGGATCACCGCGTCGACGTAGCCGCGCTCGGCCGCGATGTACGGGTTGGCCAGGGTGTCCTCGTACTCGGTGACGAGCTTGGCGCGCTCGGCGTCGGGGGCGTCGGAGGCGGCCAGCTCGCGCCGGTAGAGGATGTTGACCGCGCCCTGCGCGCCCATGACCGCGATCTGCGCGGTGGGCCAGGCCAGGTTGATGTCGGCGCCCAGGTGCTTGGACCCCATGACGTCGTACGCGCCGCCGTACGCCTTGCGCGTGATCACGGTGACGAGCGGGACGGTGGCTTCGGCGTAGGCGTACAGGAGCTTGGCGCCGCGGCGGATGATTCCGTTCCATTCTTGATCCGTTCCGGGAAGGAATCCCGGTACGTCGACAAAAGTCAGGATCGGAATATTGAAAGCATCACATGTTCGGATGAATCGAGCGGCCTTCTCGGAGGCGTCGATATCCAGGCATCCGGCGAAATGCATGGGCTGGTTGGCCACGACGCCCACCGGACGGCCGTCCATGCGGCCGTAGCCGACCACGATGTTCGGGGCGAACAGCGCGTGGACCTCCAGGAACTCCCCGTCGTCCAGCACGTGCTCGATCACCTGGCGCATGTCGTACGGCTGGTTGGCCGAGTCGGGGATCACGAGGTCGAGCTCCGGCTCGGGCCCCAGGTCGGCGGCGGGCTCGAACTCGGGCGCCTCGTCCAGGTTGTTGGACGGCAGGTACGACAGCAGCGCCTTGACGTAGTCGAGCGCGTCCTGCTCGTCGGCGGCCTGGTAGTGGGCCACGCCCGACTTGGTGTTGTGCGTGTGGGCGCCGCCGAGCTCCTCGAACGTGACCTCTTCGCCGGTCACCGTCTTGATCACGTCGGGGCCGGTGATGAACATCTGCGACGTCTGGTCGACCATGACCACGAAGTCGGTCAGCGCGGGGGAGTAGACGTGGCCGCCCGCCGCGGCGCCCATGATGAGCGAGATCTGCGGGATCACGCCGGAGGCGTGCACGTTGCGCTTGAAGATCTCGGCGTACAGGCCGAGCGCGACCACGCCCTCCTGGATGCGGGCGCCGCCGCCCTCGTTGATGCCGATGATCGGGCAGCCGGTCTTGAGCGCCAGGTCGAGCACCTTGACGATCTTCTCGCCGTACACCTCGCCGAGCGACCCGCCGAACACGGTCACGTCCTGCGAGAACACGCACACCTGGCGGCCGTCGATCGTGCCGTGCCCGGTGATGACGCCGTCGCCGTACGGGCGGCGCCTGTCGAGCCCGAACATCGTGGACCGGTGCCGGGCGAACTCGTCGAACTCGACGAACGAGCCCTCGTCCAGCAGCGCCAGCACCCGCTCCCTGGCCGTCATCTTGCCTTTGGCGTGCTGCTTCTCGACCGCCGCGGCCGACCCGGCGTGCGCCGCCTCGTCGAGACGCCGCTCCAGATCAGCGATCTTCCCTGCGGTGGTGTGGATGTCCGGCTCGTCCGGTAGGGGCTGGGCACTGCTCATGCGCGCAAGGCTAGTGCCTCCCCATAGAGTGAATCCATGACGGATGCGGTTCGCACCCACGGCCTGTTCAAGCGGTACGGGCAGCAGGTGGCGGTCGCGGGGGTCGACCTCGCCGTCCCCGCCGGGAGCTTCGCGGGCCTCGTCGGTCCCAACGGGGCGGGCAAGACGACCACGCTCGGCATGATCACGGGGCTGCTGCGTCCCGACGGGGGCTCGGCCATGATCGACGGGTACGACGTGTGGCGCGACCCCGTCGCGGTCAAGGCCCGCATCGGGGTGTTACCCGAGGGGTTGCGGCTGTTCGAGCGGCTGTCAGGACGCGAGCTGCTCCTCTACAACGGCAGGTTGCGCCGCATCCCCAAGGCCGACGTCGAGCGGCGGGCCGACGAGCTGCTCGCCGTGATGGACCTCACCGGCGCCGCCGACAAGCTGGTCGTCGACTACTCCACCGGCATGCGCAAGAAGATCGGCCTGGCCGCCGCGCTGCTGCACAACCCTTCGGTGCTCTTCCTCGACGAACCGTTCGAGGGCGTCGACCCGGTCAGCGCCGCCACGCTCACCGACGTGCTGCGGCGCTTCACCGCCTCCGGCGCCACCGTCATCTTCTCCAGCCACGTGATGGACCTCGTCGAGCGCCTGTGCGACTGGGTGTCGGTGATGAGCGCCGGCCACATCGTGGCCCAGGGCCCGCTCGCCGAGATCCGCGGCGCCCGCACCCTCAACCAGGCCTTCCTCGACCTCGTAGGCCGCCCCGACCGAACCACCCCCACGGGCCTCACCTGGCTGGGCGCCAACCCCAAGGCCGACCAATGACCACCCCCACCGGCCCTGAGGACCCGCACCCCTCCGTCGACGCGTCCGGTCGCGGGGGCCCGCACCCCTCCAGTCACGCGCCCGATCCCGACCACCCCTATCCCTCAAAAGGGACATCAGCCATTCACGACCCGAGCGCGCAGCACGTCGCGAGCCGGGTGACCGCCTCAGGGGAGTCGCTGCGGCCGTTGGCCACCATCGGGCTCTTCGCGCAGCTCAAGGTGCGGCTGGTGGTCGGTGGGCTGCGGGGGAACGTACGGCAGCTGGTCGGGTTCGTGTTCGCGCTGGCCGGAGCGGTGGCCCTGGCCGGGTTCGGGTTCTTCGTCATGGCCGTGCTCCGCCTCGTGCCCGCCGACGTCGCCCTCTCGACCACCACCCTGTTGTTCGCGTCGCTGACGTTCGCCTGGATGTTCATGCCGTTGCTCGCGTTCGGCCTGGACGACACGCCCGATCCGGCGAAGCTGGCGCTGTTCCCGCTGCGTACGCGCGAGATCGCGCTCGGCCTGTTCACCTCGTCCGTGACCGGCGTCTGGCCGGCGGTCACGCTCGTCGTCACCTCCGGCGCGATCGTCGGGCTCACACCGGGCCCCGTCGGCGTGCTGGTCGGGGTGCCGGCCGTGCTGCTGCAGTTCGCGCTCTGCGTGGTGGCGTCCAGGCTGATCACCACCGTGCTGTCCCGGGCGCTGCGCAGCCGGCGCGGACGCGACGTGCTGGCCGTCTCCACGATCGTCGCCGTGCTGCTCGTGCCGCTGTCCAACCTGTTGCTGGACCGCGGTGTCGGCGACCCCATGGCGGTGCTGCACGGCACGGCCGCCGCGCTGCGCTGGACCCCGCCCGGCATGGCCGCGCACGCCATCGCCGACGGAGGCCTCGCCGGCCTGGCCGAGGTCGCGGTCCTCGCCGTGCTCGCCGTACTGGGCTGCCTGCTGTGGATCAAGGTGCTCGGGCGCGCGCTCGTCACGCCCGACGTCTCCACCAAGGTGGCCTCCGTACGCCGCGAGCGCGGCCTGGTCGACCGGTTCCTCCCGGACGGCCCGCTCGCCGCGGTGGTGACGAAGGAGCTCAAGTACGTCAGGCGCGACCCCCGCTTCCGGGTCAACTGGGGCAGTTCCCTGTTCGTCGCGGTCGTCGTGGGATTCACGACGGTCAACGTGGACACGGGCCGCGTGTCCGAGTGGCAGCTCGTCCTCGTGACCCTGATCACCGGGCTGATGATCGGACTGATGTCGGCGAACGCGTTCGGCATCGACGGCCGCTCGCTGTGGATGAACGCCGTCGTCTTCGCGACCGAGCGCGACCTGCGTACCGACCTGGCGGGCCGGCACCTGACGACGGCCCTGATCGGGGCGCCGACGTTGGCCGTCGTCGCCGTGGCGGCCGGTGTGGCCGCCGGGCAGCCGGCCACGATCGTGCCCGCGCTGCTCGCGGGGTGGGGCCTGCTCGGCGTCGGGCTCGGCGTCGGCTCGATGCTCAGCGTGCTCCTGCCGTACACCATCCCTGACCGGCTGAACGCCTTCACCGGCGCCGCCCCCGGCCACGGCGGCCTGGCGTTCGCGGGGGCGTTCGCCGGCGCGGTGTCCATCGTGGCGCTGTCGCTGCCGTTCGTGATCCCCACGCTGCTCGGCGTGGTGTGGGTGCAGGTGGCGGCGCCGTTCTACGGCCTGCTCGTCGCGCTGCTCGGACGCCGCCTGGCCGCGCGCATCGGCCACGCCCGCATGCCGGAGATGATGCAGGCGGTCTCCAAGCCGACATGACGCGCAGTGGTCTAGTCCAATAGGCGAGACCGGTCTACGGTCGCGGAAGCGGAGTCGATATCTTCGAATCATGATTGACCAGGGGCTCGAGCGACGCAGTGCCGCCGTGACAGAGATGCCGGAGGAGCTGCGCCACGACGTGCGGCTGCTCGGCCGGCTGCTCGGCCAGGTCCTCGCGGAGCAGGGCGGCGAAGACCTGTTGTCCGACGTCGAACGGCTGCGCAAGGCGGTCATCGCCGCGCGCAGAGGCGAGGTCTCGGCCGACGAGATCACCGATCTGGTCGCCGGATGGGAGATCGAACGCGCGGTCGCGGTCGCGCGCGCGTTCACCTGTTACTTCCACCTGGCCAACCTCGCCGAGGAGCACTACCGCATCCGCACGCTGCGCGAGCGTGACGCCGAGGGCCGCGTGCAGCGCGAGTCGCTCGGGCAGGCGGTCGAAGAGCTGGGCCACGAGCGCGTCACCGAACTGCTGGACGACCTCGAGCTGCACCCGGTGCTCACCGCGCACCCCACCGAGGCGCGCAGGCGGGCCGTGGTCACCGCGATCCAGCGGATCAGCGGGCAGCTCACCGAGTACAACACCCCGGGCCGCGGGGCCTCCGAGCGCGCCGACAGCCGGCGCCGCCTGCTGGAGGAGATCGACCTGCTGTGGCGTACGGCCCAGCTGCGCTCGACCAAGCTCGACCCGCTCGACGAGGTCCGCACCGCCATGGCGGCCTTCGACGAGACCCTGTTCCGCATGGTGCCGCAGGTCTACCGGTCGCTGGACGCCGCGCTCGACGAGCACACCGGCACCCACCCGCCGCAGGCCAGGCCGTTCATCCGCTACGGCAGCTGGATCGGCGGCGACCGCGACGGCAACCCCAACGTCACGTCCCGGGTCACCCGCGAGACCATGCAGATCCAGTCCGAGCACGTGCTGACGGCCCTGGAGACCGCCTGCACGCGCATCGGCCGCACGCTCACCGCGTCCGCGGCGCTGACGCCCTGCTCGCAGCAGCTGCGGTCGGCGCTGGCCGCGGCCGTCGACGCCTACCCCGACGTGGTGTCCGAGCTGGCCACCCGCTCGCCGCGCGAGCCGCACCGGCAGTGGCTGCTGTTCGTGGCCGGGCGCATCGGCGCGACCCGCCGCCGCGACCTCGACCTCGCCTACCGCTCGCCCGCCGAGCTGCTCGCCGACCTGCGGCTCGCGCAGGAGTCGCTCGCCGCCTCGGCCCCCCGCCAGGCGTACGGGGAGTTGCAGCACCTCATCTGGCAGGTCGAGACGTTCGGCTTCCACCTGGCCGAGCTGGAGGTGCGCCAGCACTCGCAGGTGCACGCGGCGGCGCTGGAGGAGCTGCGGGGCGGCGGCGACCTGTCCGAACGCACCGAGGAGGTCCTCGCGACGATCCGGGTGATCGCCTGGATCCAGGAGCGGTACGGCGTCAGGGCGTGCTCCCGTTACGTCGTGTCGTTCACGCGATCGGCCGACGACGTGGCCGCGGTGTACGAGCTGGCCCGGCACGCGCTCGGCGACCGCGCGCCGGTGCTCGACGTGGTGCCGCTGTTCGAGTCGGGCCAGGACCTCGCCAACTCGCCGGGCGTGCTGACCGGCATGCTCGACATCCCCGAGGTTCAGCGCAGGCTCGCCGACACCGGCCGGCGCATGGAGATCATGCTCGGCTACTCCGACTCGGCCAAGGAGCTCGGCCCGGCCGCCGCCACGCTGCGGCTGTACGAGGCGCAGGAAGAGCTCACCGCCTGGGCCGCCGAGCACGACGTGAAGCTGCGCATGTTCCACGGCAGGGGCGGCGCCCTGGGCCGCGGCGGCGGTCCGGCCAACCGGGCGGTGCTCGCCCAGGCGCCGGGCTCGGTCGCGGGCCGGTTCAAGGTCACCGAGCAGGGCGAGGTCATCTTCGCCCGCTACGGCCACATCGCCATCGCCCGCCGCCACCTGGAGCAGGTGGCCAACGCGGTGCTGATGGCGTCCTCGCCCACGGTGGAGGAACGCACCGCGGCCGCCGCCGAGCGGTTCCGCGGCCTGGCCGAGGAGGTCGCCACGGCGTCCGAGCGCGCCTACCGCGCGCTGACCGAGGCGCCGGGCTTCCCCGAGTGGTTCGCCCTGGTCAGCCCGCTGGAAGAGATCGGCACGCTGCGCCTCGGCTCGCGCCCGGCGCGCCGGGGGCTCGGCGCGCCGCGCTCGCTCGACGACCTGCGCGCGATCCCGTGGGTGTTCGCCTGGGCGCAGACCCGGGTCAACCTCCCCGGCTGGTACGGCCTCGGCACCGGCCTGGCCGCCGTGGGCGACCTCGACGAGCTGCGGGCCGCGTACACCGAGTGGCCGCTGTTCAACGCGCTGCTCGACAACGCCGAGATGTCGCTGGCCAAGACCGACCGTTCGATCGCCGAGCGCTACCTGGCGCTGGGCGGCCGCGACGACTTCGCCGGCCAGGTGCTGGAGGAGTACGACCGCACCCGCGACCTGGTGCTGCGCGTCACCGGCCACACGCGGCTGCTGGAGAACCGCAAGGTGCTCTCGCGCGCCGTCCAGCTGCGCGACCCGTACGTCGACGCGCTGTCGCACCTGCAGCTGCGGGCGTTGCGGGCGCTGCGCGCCGGCGAGGTGTCGGAGCCGGAGCGCGAGCGCAACTCGACCCTGCTGCTGCTGTCGGTCAACGGCGTGGCGGCGGGCCTGCAGAACACCGGCTGACGCCGGGCGGGCGCCGGCCCCACGGGCTCAGCCCGTGGGGCCGGCGATCCGCTCGACGCCCGAGTAGACGTTGCAGCGTTCCCCGCGCAGGAAGCCGACCAGCGTCAGGCCGAACTCGCGGGCCAGGTCGACGGCCAGCGACGACGGCGCCGACACCGCGCACACCACGGGGATGCCGGCGGCCAGCGCCTTCTGCATGATCTCGTAGCTGGCCCGGCCGCTGACCATGAGCACGTGCTCCGACAGCGGCAGCCGGTCGGTCATCGCGGCCCAGCCGACCAGTTTGTCGACCGCGTTGTGGCGGCCCACGTCCTCGCGGGCCGCCACGAGCCTCCCCGACGCCGTGAACAGCCCGGCGGCGTGCAGGCCGCCCGTCTTGCCGAACACGCCCTGCGCGCGGCGCAGCGCGTCCGGAAGCCCGTACAGGAACTCGGGGGTGAGTTCGAGCTGCCCTCGGGGCAGCGGACGGCAGCGGTCGTGCAGCGACTCGAGGCTGGCCGAGCCGCAGACCCCGCACGCGCTCGAGGTGAGGAAGTGGCGGTCGAGGGAGGGCAGGTCGGGGATGGGGCCCTTCAGGTGCACGGTCACCGTGTTGTAGCGGGCCTCGGGCGGGACGTCGTCGTCGGTGCAGTACGCGATGGCGTTGACGTCCCCCGGCCCCGCGAGGCCCTCCCCGCGCAGGAACCCGGCGGCGAGCTCGAAGTCGTGCCCCGGCGTGCGCATCGTGATGGCCACGGTCCGGCGCGAGCCGTCGGGCGCGGAGACCCGGATCTCCAGCGGCTCCTCCGTGGCCAGGTCGTCGCGGCGGTCGCGGGCGGTGGAGCCGGACAGCTCCCTGACCCGGATGCGGGTCGTGGGGCCCGGCCTGGACGTCACCGCGATGTCGCCCAACGCCTCCTCGCTCACAGAACCTCCCGCCGCGCCCGCGGGAGCTCCGCCACCGTACGGATCGTTCCAAACTTGGTCATGCTTCATCATCGCTCCTGATCAGGAGTGCGGCAGACCCGGCCCCCGCGTGAGGAATACCTCCGGCGCCGGAGGAGGATGGGGGAATGCCTGAGTCCCGTTACTCCGACCTCGACCGTCCTCCCCTCTCGGAGGCGGCGCTCAACCGTGCCCTCGTGCGCCCCGGCTCGCTGTGGAGCGGCGTCACCGTCGTCGACAGCACCGGTTCCACGAACACCGACCTGGTCGCCGCCGCCCGCGCGGGCGCGCCAGAGGGCACGGTCCTGGTGGCGGAGGAGCAGCGGGCGGGCCGCGGGCGCATGGACCGCACCTGGACGGCGCCGGTCCGCTCGGGGCTCACGTTCTCGATCCTGCTCAGGCCCACCGTGCCGCTCGCCGCGCAGAGCTGGCTGACCATCCTGTACGCCGTCTCAGCGGCCTCCGCCGTACGCGCGCTCGCCGAGGTCGACGTACGCCTCAAGTGGCCCAACGACCTGCTGATCGGCGAGCGCAAGCTGGCCGGGGTGCTGGCCGAGCGGGTCGACGACGCCGTCGTCATCGGCATGGGCATGAACGTCTCCCTCAGGGCCGATGAGCTGCCGGTCGCGACGGCCACCTCGCTCGCCGTCGAGCAGGCGGCCTGCGTCGACCGCGAGCCGCTGCTGAAGGCCGTGCTCAGGGAGATCGACACCCACTACCGCGAGTGGACGGAGGCGGACGGCGACGTGGAGGCCTGCGGGCTGCGCTCGGCGTATCTGTCGGCCAACGCCACGGTCGGACGGCGGGTCAGGGTGGAGCTGCCGGGCGACCACCAGCTCGTCGGCCGGGCCACCGGCGTCGACCGGTACGGCCACCTCCAGGTCGACACCGGCGACGAGCAGCACACGCTGAGCGTGGGCGACGTCATCCACGTCAGGGCCGTAGCCTGAGCCTGAGCGATGGTGGGAGCATGTGGCCATGACCATTCCGGACCACCATCTGACGCAGGGTGAGCGGCGCGTACGCTCCTTCCACCCGCACTGGAAGCGGCTCGTGGGTCCCTTCGTGGCGCTGATCCTCATCGCGGCGGCGTCGGGTGCGGCGATCTACTTCATCCCGGGCGACTTCGGCTATGCCGGGTACGCGCGGATCGCGGTCGTCGTCATCGCCCTCGTCCTGCTGACGATCTGGTCGTTCGTGCCGTACCTGCGGTGGAAGAACACGGCCTACATCCTCACCACCCACCGCTTCACGATCAGCACCGGCGTGCTCAACAAGTCGACCGACGAGATCCCGATCACGAAGGTCAACACGGTGAGCTCCGACCAGACGTTCGCCGAGCGGCTGCTCGGCTGCGGCACGCTGACCGTCGAGTCGGCGGGCGACCGGGGCGAGATCGTGCTGCGCGACATCCCGAAGATCCAGGAGGTCCGCATGGACCTGTTCCGCCTGGTGGAGGACGCTTCCGACGGCGAAGTGGACGGGCGCTGACGTACCCTCCTATAAGTGGACAAACCGCGCTCCGCCAGGCCCACCGCCGAGGAGATCGAGCGGCTGGTCAGCGGCCAGGCGCCCCGCTACACCCGAGCCGAGGTCGCCGCCGAGGCCGGGGTGCCGTCCGAGCTGTCCTCCCGCATCTGGCGCGCGCTGGGGTTCGCCCAGCGTCCTGACGACGCCGTGGCGTTCACCGACGCCGACGTCGCGGCGCTGCGCCGGGTCCGCAGCATGCTCGACGGCGGCGTTCTCGACGAGCAGACCGTGCTCCGCATGGCCCGAGCGCTCGGGCAGACCACGGCCAGGCTCGCGCAGTGGCAGGCCGAGCTCTTCATCGGGGCCGCCATGCCCGAGGAGCGCGCGGAGGGCGACCTGCACGCCCTGCTCCGTACGGCCCAGGCGCTGCTGCCCGACTTCGAGCACGTGCTCATCCACGTCTGGCGGTCCCAGCTCGCCGCGGCCGGCACCCGGCTGCTGGCCATCGCCGACGTGCACGACGAGATGGTCCCCACCCGCGTGCCGCTGGCCGTGGGCTTCGCGGACCTGGTGTCGTTCACCCGGCGGGCCCGCGAGCTCGACGAACGCAGGCTGGCCGAGCTGGTCGAGGGGTTCGAGTCACGGGCCTCCGACGTCATCGCCGCCCACGGCGCGCGCATGGTCAAGACGCTGGGCGACGAGGTGCTGTTCACCGCGCACACCGCGGCCCAGGCGGGCGCGGTCGCGCTCGACCTCATCGAGATCGGCGAGCTGCGCATCGGCGTCGCCTACGGCCCCGTGACGCCGATGATGGGCGACGTCTTCGGCACCACCGTCAACCTCGCCGCCCGGCTGACCGCCATCGCCCGGCCCGGCACCGTCCTGGTGGACGAGCGACTCGCCGAGGGCCTCGACGGGCACGACGGGTACGCGTTGCACCGGATCAGGCGGCGTCCGGCCCGCGGACTCGGCGTGGTGCAGCCCTATGTCTTGCGGAGATCATCCTCCTGACACAAGATGACTGGCATGCCGTACGAAGTGCAGGGCGTCATCGCCCGAGGGAAGGGCCAGGAAGTTTCGCTCGAGACGGTAGTCGTCCCGGACCCCGGTCCGGGCGAGGCGGTGGTGAACGTGCAGGCCTGCGGGGTCTGCCACACCGACCTGCACTACCGTGAGGGCGGCATCAGCGACGACTACCCCTTCCTGCTGGGCCACGAGGCGGCCGGCGTCGTGGAGGCGGTCGGTCCAGGGGTCACCGAGGTCTCGCCCGGCGACTTCGTGATCCTCAACTGGCGCGCGGTGTGCGGCCAGTGCCGGGCGTGCCTGCGCGGCCGTCCGTGGTACTGCTTCGCCACCCACAACGCCAAGCAGAAGATGACACTCAAGGACGGCACCGAGCTGTCTCCCGCGCTCGGCATCGGTGCGTTCCTGGAGAAGACGCTCGTGGCGGCGGGCCAGTGCACGAAGGTCTCGGCCGACGCCCCGGCGCAGGTCGCCGGCCTGCTCGGGTGCGGCGTCATGGCGGGCATGGGCGCGGCCATCAACACGGGCGGCGTGACGCGCGGCGACAGCGTCGCGGTGATCGGGTGCGGCGGCGTCGGCGACGCGGCCGTCCTGGGCGCCTCGCTGGCCGGGGCTGCGAAGATCATCGCGGTCGACGTGGACGACCGCAAGCTCGACTGGGCCAGGGGCTTCGGCGCCACCCACACGGTCAACTCGCGCGAGGCCGACCCGGTCGAGGAGATAAGGGAGGCGACCGGCGGCTTCGGCGCCGACGTGGTCATCGAGGCGGTGGGCCGGCCCGAGACGTACAAGCAGGCCTTCTACGCCCGCGACCTGGCCGGCACGGTCGTGCTCGTCGGGGTGCCGACCCCCGAGATGCAGCTGGAGCTGCCCCTGCTCGACATGTTCGGCCGCGGCGGCTCCCTGAAGTCCTCCTGGTACGGCGACTGCCTGCCCTCGCGCGACTTCCCCATGCTGATCGACCTGTTCCTGCAGAACCGGCTGCCGCTCGACAAGTTCGTGTCCGAGACGATCGCGCTCGACCAGGTCGAGGAGGCGTTCGGCAAGATGCACCGCGGCGAGGTGCTGCGCTCGGTGGTGATCCTCTGATGATCGACCGGGTCATCACCTCGGGCACGTTCTCCCTCGACGGGGGCACGTGGGACGTCGACAACAACGTCTGGCTGATCGGCGACGCCCGCGAGGTCATCGTCGTCGACGCCGCCCACGACGCCGCTCCGATCGCCGAGCGGGTGGGCGGGCGCTCGGTCAGGAGCATCGTCTGCACCCACGCGCACAACGACCACATCAGCGCCGCGGGCGAGCTGGCCGCGCTCACCGGGGCGCCGATCCGGCTGCACCCGGCCGACCAGGTGCTGTGGGAGGAGGTCTACGGGCCCGAGGTGACCTACGAACCGCTCGCCGACGACGAGAAGCTGACGGTCGGCGGCATCACGCTGCAGGTCCTGCACACGCCGGGCCACGCGCCGGGTGCCGTCTGCCTGTACGCCCCCGACCTCGGGGCTGTGTTCAGTGGCGACACCCTGTTCAAGGGTGGTCCTGGGGCGACCGGCCGGTCCTACAGCTCGTTCGACACGATCATCGAGTCGATCAAGGACCGCCTGCTGACGCTGCCGCCGGAGACGGTCGTGCACGCCGGCCACGGCGAGTCCACCTCGATCGGCGCTGAGGCCGCTGACCTGGAGGAATGGATCAGACGAGGGCACTGACGCCAGGGCAGAGGACTGTGACTGAGCCAACATAGGCAAGCCTAACCATAGTGCGCTACCTTAGGTGTGCCTAACCTAAAGGCTCCTCCATGGACCCCTCTGCCCGAAAGGCGTTTCCCCGCATGTACGTATGCATTTGTCGTGCCGTCACGGAAAACGAAGTGCACGACTGCATCGCCGCCGGGGCCAAGAGCGCAAAGCAGATCCGCGACACCACCGGTGCCGGTGGGGACTGTGCCCGTTGTGTACGGAAAATCTGTGCGATCCTGAAAAGGTCTGAAGAACTCACGACCGCATAGTCGGGATAGCGACGAGGGGCCTGTTCATGCAGGGCGACAAACAGATCATCGAGTTGCTCAACGAACAGCTGACCGCGGAACTGACCGCGATCAACCAGTATTTCCTGCACGCCAAGATGCAGGAGAACTGGGGCTACACCAAGCTTGCCAAGCACACGCGCGACGAGTCGTTCGAGGAGATGCGGCACGCCGAATGGCTGACCGAGCGCATCCTGTTCCTGGAGGGCCTGCCCAACTACCAGCGGCTCGGCACCCTGCACATCGGCCAGACGGTGCCGGAGCAGTTGCAGGCCGACCTGGACGTCGAGCTCGCGGTGGTGCAGCGGCTGCGGCCGGCGATCGCGCTGATGCGCGAGAAGGGTGACATCACCTCCGCCCGCATCTTCGAGCAGATCCTCGAGGACGAGGAAGAGCACATCGACTACCTGGAGACCGAGCTCGACCTGATCCGCAGCCTGGGCGAACAGCTGTACCTCGCCCGGTACGCCGAACCGAGCTCCTCCGACGACAGCGATTGACCGTACGACCTGCCTCGGCCCCCGCCACGCCCGCCCGGCGTCGCGGGGGCCGAGGTCGTCGTGCGTCCGGTGGGCGTGTCGGCGCGGTCAGGAGCGGGCGGACGCCTAGCGTGGGATCGTCCGTTCGTGTCGTTTCTCACGCTCCGGGTTTTTGGATCATCGAAAGAAAGATCGTCCCGTTCGGGAAGGCACTTTTTCCGCGTACTGGATGGGGAAATTCGCGCCTGGACATGATCGCTGCAGTGGCGCCGCGGTGTTTTAATCTTGACGAATCGTCTTTTGATCGTGTTTGCCCAGGTCAATGGATAGGTCAACTGCGAGTCAAACCGCGCGCTGTGCCCGGGAAACGATCCTCTAAGGTCCTACGATCGGTTCATGACCTGCGTACTTCTCGCCGAGGATGACACCTCGATCTCCGAGCCACTCGCGCGTGCGCTGCGCCGTGAGGGCTATCAGGTTGAGGTGTCCCCGGATGGCCCGCAGGCCCTGGAAAGGGCTCTGTCGGGCGGAATAGACCTCATCGTTCTCGACCTCGGTCTGCCAGAGATGGACGGGCTGGAGGTCGCCCGCCGGATCCGCGCCGAAGGGCACGGCACCCCGGTTCTCATACTCACCGCACGCGTCGACGAGGTCGACACCGTTGTCGGCCTCGACGCGGGTGCCGACGACTACGTGACGAAGCCGTTCAGGCTCGCCGAGCTGCTCGCGAGGGTACGTGCGCTGCTGCGCCGCGGCACCTCCGAGACCCCGGTCGTCCAGGGAGTGCGCATCGACGCCGACTCCCGGCGCGCCTGGATGGGAGACAAGGAGCTGCACCTGACCACCAAGGAGTTCGACCTGCTGCGGGTCCTGGTCCGCGACGCCGGCAAGGTCGTCACCCGCGAACAGATCATGCGCGAGGTTTGGGACACCAACTGGTGGGGTTCCACCAAGACCCTCGACATGCACATTTCCTGGCTGCGCCGGAAGCTGGGCGACGACGCGGCGAAACCGCGTTACATCACCACCGTCAGGGGAGTCGGCTTCCGGTTCGAGCGCGAGTAGGAGATGCGCCGCCGACTGCTCTCCTCCACCCTGGTCGTCGCGGTAATCGCGGTCCTGCTGCTGGGGGTCCCCCTGGGCGTCGTCGTCAGTCGTCTGATCGTCGACGAGGCGGCTCAAGAGCTCGGGGCGGAGGCCAAGCGTCTCGTGGGAGAGGTGGAATATGCCCGTATCCAGGAGACGCCGCTCGACCCCCAGCAACTGAAGTCGAAATACCCGCATCGCTACATCCAGATATGGGAACGAGGAACCCCCCTCACGCCGATCGTCGTCGGAAACCCCCCGCCCTCCGGTCACCTGATGACCGAGGACGCTTCGACCAGCACAGGTATCTATGTACGGATAAGTCGCGATAGAGATCAGGTTGAGCAGGACGTACGTGCCCGTCTGCTCCTCATCGTCGCCCTGGCCGTGGCGGCGCTGGCCGTGGCCGTGAGCCTGGCCGTCGTACAGTCACGCCGGTTGACGCTGCCGTTGCAGGACCTCGCGAAGATCGCCGACCGGCTGGGCTCCGGTGACGCGCGTCCGAGCAAGCACCGCTACGGCATTCCCGAACTCGACCGCGTGGCCCAGGTGCTCGACCGCAGCGCCACGCGCATCTCCGACCTGCTCACGCGCGAGCGGGAGTTCGCCACCGACGCCTCGCACCAGCTGCGTACGCCGCTGACCGGCCTCACCATGCGGCTGGAGGAGATCGTCGCCTCCGCCGAACACCCGGACGTCGTACGCGAGGAAGGGGAGGCGGCGATCGTCCAGGCCGAGCGGCTCACCGCGGTGATCGACGAGCTGCTGGCCGCGGCCCGCCGCCAGCGCCACGCGCAGGCCGAGCCCGTGGCGATCGACGAGGTGCTGATCCAGCAGGTCACCGAGTGGGAGCCGGTCTTCCGCGACGCGGGCCGCACGCTGCGGCTCGACGGCTCGCGCGGGCTCAAGGCGCTGGCCACCACGGGCGGCTTCGGTCAGGTGATCGCCTCGCTGCTGGAGAACTCGCTGCGCCACGGAGGCGGGTCCGTCACCGTCACCACCACCAGTGGCGACAACTACGTGGTCATCGAGGTCACCGACGAGGGCCCTGGCATCGCCGACGAGATCGCCCCCAAGATCTTCGAGCGGAACGTCAGCGGAGGCGGGGGCACCGGTCTCGGGCTGACGTTGGCCCGCGCGCTGGCCGCCGCCGACGGAGGACGCCTGGAGCTCGTACGCCGCCGCCCGGCGACGTTCGCCATCTTCCTGCGCCCGGCGGAGGACGACAGTCGTAACCGCGTGGTCAGCGGTCCTGCCTGATGCCGGTCCCGGGCAGCTCCACCGGGATCGGCTCGGTGGCCTCCAGGAACACCCACTTCTTGTACGACCAGTAGCGGAACAGGGTGCCGAGCCCCACTCCGACGATGTTGGCGATGTTGACGCTGAGTGAGTCGTGCCGGCCGAGGGTGTAGGTGGTGAACCCGATGGTCAGCAGGCCGAAGAGCAGCGCGATGCCGTTCAGCAGGAAGAACAGGAAGTATTCGCGCCCGAGGCCGCTCTGGTCGCGGTGGCGGAAGGTCCAGAAGCGGTTGCCCGCGTAGGCGAAGGTCGTGGAGACGGTGGTGGCCACGACCTTCGAGGTCAGGGGCCCCAGGCCGATCACGGTGTTGCAGAGGTTGAGCAGCCCCAGGTCGATCACGAAGGCGATGAGCCCGATGCTGCCGAACTTGAGCAGCTCGTGCAGGAGGGCCGAGAACCGCTGGTAGAGGCGTTTGGCGACGTCCACGTCTCTGGTCGGTCCCTTCCCTTGCCGAGTTGGACCACCCCAGCGTACCGGTGGCCGTGTGGCGTGCGTATCAGGCGGGTGGACATAGCCCGCAAAGAACATCTATGACGAATATCGTCCTATGCCGGACTTTTGTGCTTAATGGGCATTACGCTGCGGCTCGCTGGACGGCCGTGCCTGCACAAGGCGACCCGGAACGGTCGTCCAGCCCCGTGCTCCGCGGGCGGGAGGTGCGGCGGGGCGACCTGTCGCCGGCGGGTAAGCTCACCTGCCGTGAGTTCATACAGCCCGATCGGACCGGTTGTGGGCATCGTCGGCGCAGGTCAGCTGGCCAGGATGTCGCAGCCGCCGGCCATCGCGCTCGGCGTCGAGCTGCGGGTGCTGGCCAACAGCCCCGACGAGAGCGCCGCGCGAGTGATCGTCGACACGCGCATCGGAAACTACCGCGACCTCAGTGACCTGCAGCAGTTCGCCGAGGGCTGCGACGTCGTCACGTTCGACCACGAGCACGTGCCGACCGAGCACATCCGGGCGCTCACGGCGGCCGGCCACGCCGTGCGCCCCGGCGCCGACGCGCTCGTGCACGCGCAGGACAAGGCGGTCATGCGTGAGCGGCTGACCGCGATCGGCGTGCCGTGCCCGGCCTGGGCGCGCACTCCGTCGGCCGAGGACGCCGAGCGGTTCGCCGGCGAGCACGGCTGGCCGGTGGTGCTGAAGTCGGTCCGCGGCGGTTACGACGGGCGGGGCGTGTGGGTGTGCCGCACGCCGGACGACATCGCCGAGGCGTTCGCCACCGGTGTCGAGCTCATGGCCGAGTCGTTCGTGCCGTTCGAGCGGGAGCTCGCGGTGCTGGTGGCCCGCTCCCCGCACGGCCAGGGCGTCAGCTACCCCGTGGTCGAGACCGTGCAGGAGAACGGCATCTGTGTCGAGGTGCTGGCGCCCGCGCCCGACCTCGACCCCGAACTCGCCGCGCAGGCCCAGGCCATCGCCCTGAAGATCGCCGACGAGCTCGGCGTGACCGGGCTGCTGGCGGTCGAGATGTTCCAGACCGCCGACGGCATCGTGGTCAACGAGCTGGCCATGCGTCCGCACAACAGCGGCCACTGGACGATCGAGGGCGCTGTGACCTCGCAGTTCGAGCAGCACCTGCGGGCCGTGCTCGACATGCCACTCGGCTCTCCCCAGCTGACCGCCCCCGTGGTCGTCATGGTCAACCTGCTCGGCGGCGACGACCCCGACCTGTTCAAGCGCTACGAGCACGTGCTCGCCCACGACCCCGGCATCAAGCTGCACTTCTACGGCAAGGAAGTGCGTCCCGGCCGCAAGATCGGCCACGTCACCGCGCTCGGCACCGACCTCGACGAGGTACGCGCCCGAGCCAGGCACGCCGCCGTCCACCTCGTCACGGGGGAGTACACGTGAGCATCGGCATCGTCATGGGCAGCGACTCCGACTGGCCGGTGATGAAGGCGGCCGCCGAGGCGGTGGCCGAGTTCGGCGTGCCGTTCGAGGCCGACGTGGTCTCGGCGCACCGCATGCCGACCGAGATGATCGACTACGGCAGGCAGGCGGCGTCCCGCGGCCTCCAGGTGATCATCGCCGGCGCGGGAGGCGCGGCGCATCTGCCCGGCATGCTGGCGTCCGTCACGCCGCTGCCGGTGATCGGGGTGCCGGTGCCGCTCAAGTACCTCGACGGGATGGACTCCCTGCTGTCCATCGTCCAGATGCCGGCAGGGGTGCCGGTCGCGACGGTGGCGGTCGGTGGGGCCCGCAACGCGGGGCTGCTCGCCGTACGCATCCTGGCCGCCTCCGACGCCGGGCTGCGGGCCCGGATGGAGGAGTTCCAGGTGCGGCTGAAGGAGCAGGCGTACGCCAAGGGCGAACGCCTGCGCGCCGAGGCCGCCGAACTCTGACACCCCTTTTTTCCAGGGGTTCCGTACGGTTACCGTGCCCGTATGGACGATGTGACAAAGGGTCACGCGGCCCGCGTGCGCGCCGTGGACCCGCTCCTCGCAGACCAGGACGAGCTGCCCGTCGGTGACGGGCAGCTGATCGAGGCGCCGGACGCCGCCGGGGTGACCCGGGTCGAACGGCTCGATCCCGGCGCCATGCAGTCCTTATGGGGGCCGCTGGTCGTCAGTCACCTCAAGGCCCGGGTCGCCGGGGCTGACCCTGAGGTCGCGCTCGGCGGGCTGCTCGATCGGTGGACGGGCCTCGCGGATGAGGCGATGGACGTCTGGTGGCCGAGCCGGGACACCGCTCCCGTCCGGGCGCTGGCCGTACGGGGTTTCGCGCCGACCACGGTGCTCGCCGTGGGGCGTCCCCGTCCGGTGGACGCGCCTGCCGTGACGATCCGGCGGGCCGATGACCTCGACGTACTCGCGCCGATGTACGAGGCACTGGTGGCGTACGACGCCCAGTTCGGCTGGGTGACGACGCGTGCTCGTACGACAGAGCTGCTCCGCGCGCATCTCGCGGACGCGGTGCTGCCGCGCGAGTGGTGCTGGCTGGCCGAGGTGGCGGGCCGGCCCGCCGGGTTCGCCGTCGTGTCGCCGCCCGACGCCGCGGGATGGATCGCGTCCGTCGTGGACGACGCGCCCGTCGCGTACTTCGGGGCGATGTACGTCGATCCGTCGGCGCGCGGGCGGGGAGTCGGTGCGGCGCTGGTCAGGGTGGCCCACGAGCGTGCCGCGGCGGAGGGCGTGTCGGCGATGCTACTGCACCACGCGCTGCCCAACCCGCACTCGACGCCCTTCTGGGCCGGGCAGGGCTACCGTCCGCTGCTCACCCAGTGGGCGCGGCACCCTCAGGGACGGCCGAGGGCGCGGTAGTGCCAGCCGGCCGAGCGCCAGGCCTCCGCGTCGAGGCAGTTGCGGCCGTCGACGATACGCCGGGCGGCGACGACGCCGCCGAGCTGCTCGGGGTCGAGCTCGACGAACTCCTGCCACTCCGTGAGCAGCAGCACCACATGCGCGCCGCGGACCGCGTCGACGGCCGACTCGCCGTAGCTGAGCTCGGGGTGCGCCTTGCGGGCGTTGTCGAGCGCGATGGGGTCGTAGACGGTGACCCGGCCGCCCTGGTGGCCGATGGCCACGGCGACGCCGAGGGCGGGGGAGTCGCGGATGTCGTCGGAGTCGGGCTTGAACGCCGCACCGAGCACGCCCACCGTGCACCCGTGGAACGAGCCGCCCGCCAGCTCTCTGGCCAGGTCGACCATGCGGGCCCGGCGGCGCATGTTGATGGCGTCCACCTCGCGCAGGAACGTCAGCGCCTGGTCGGCCCCGAGCTCGCCGGCCCGCGCCATGAACGCCCTGATGTCCTTCGGCAGGCAGCCGCCGCCGAAGCCGAGCCCGGCGTTCAGGTAGCGGCCGCCGATGCGGTCGTCGTACGACAAGGCCTTGGACAGCAGCTGGACGTCGGCGTGCGCGGCCTCGCAGACCTCGGCCATCGCGTTGATGAAGGAGATCTTCGTGGCCAGGAAGGCGTTGGCGGCCGTCTTGACCAGCTCGGCCGTCGCGAAGTCGGACACCACGATCGGCACGTCGCCGAGCGGCTCGTACACCTCGCGCAGCACCTTCTCGGCGCGCTCGGAGCGGACGCCGAGGACGATGCGGTCGGGGTGGAGGGTGTCCTGGACGGCGAAGCCCTCGCGCAGGAACTCGGGGTTCCAGGCCAGCTCGGCCGCGGCGCCCACGGGGGAGAGCCGGACGAGCTTGTCGGCCAGCCGTTCGGCGGTGCCGACGGGCACGGTCGACTTGCCGACCACCAGGCAGGCGCGGTCGAGGAGCGGGGCGAGGCTCTCGACGGCGCCGTCGATGTAGGACACGTCGGCGGCGTACTCGCCGCGTTTCTGCGGGGTGCCCACGCAGACGAAGTGCACGTCGCCGAAGGCCGCGACCTCCTCGTATGAGGTGGTGAAGCGCAGGCGGCCGGAGTCGAGGCCGCGGCGGAGCACCGGTTCGAGACCGGGTTCGTGGATCGGGAGCTCACCGGCGTTGAGACGGGCGATCTTGTCGGCGTCGACGTCGAGGCCCAGGACCTCGAACCCCATCGCGGCCATGCACGCCGCATGAGTGATGCCCAGGTATCCGGTCCCGATCACCGTGAGGCGATAGCGCACGGGTGAGCTCCTTTCGATCGCGGTGGCATGTTACCGGCCTCCGCTTTCTCGTACGTGCCTCGTCTCCATCGCCACAAACCGTACCCACTGGTAACAAGATGTTCGGACGTCCTAGTATTTGTGCATGAGCTTCCCGCTGTACGCGCCCGCCGAAGAACACGACATGCTCAGGGAGGCGGTCCGCGCCCTGGCCGACGAGAAGATCGCCCCGCGCGCCGCCGAGATCGACGAGACCGGCGAGTTCTCCTGGGACGTCTACAAGGCGCTCGTCGCGTCCGACCTGCACGCCGTGCACGTCCCCGAGCAGTACGGCGGCGCGGGGGCGGACGCCCTGGCGACCGTGATCGTCATCGAGGAGGTGGCCCGCGCCTGCGCGTCGTCGTCCCTCATCCCCGCCGTCAACAAGCTCGGCACGGTGCCGCTGCTGCTGTCGGCCTCGCAGGACCTCAAGATGCGCTACCTGCGGCCGGTGGCCCGCGGGGACGCCATGTTCTCGTACGCGCTGTCGGAGCCGGAGGCGGGCTCCGACGCTGCGGCGATGAAGACGCGGGCGGTGGCCGACGGCGACGTTTACGTGCTCAACGGCACCAAGATGTGGATCACCAACGCCGGGGTGTCGGAGTACTACACGGTGATGGCCGTCACCGACCCGTCCGCCGGGGCGCGCGGCATCTCCGCGTTCGTCGTCGAGAAGTCGGACGAAGGCGTCTCGTTCGGGCCGAAGGAGCGCAAGCTCGGCATCAAGGGCTCGCCCACGCGGCAGGTCATCTTCGACAACGTCCGCATCCCGGCCGACCGCATGATCGGCGAGCCCGGCACGGGCTTCAAGACCGCCCTGGCCACGCTCGACCACACCCGCATCACGATCGCCGCCCAGGCGCTCGGCATCGCGCAGGGGGCGCTCGACTACGCGATCGGCTACGTCAAGGAACGCCGGCAGTTCGGCCGTCCGGTGGCCGACTTCCAGGGCGTCCAGTTCATGATCGCCGACATGGGCATGAAGCTGGAGGCGGCGCGGCAGCTCACGTACCACGCGGCGGCCAAGTCCGAGCGCGCCATGAACGGCGAGCCGCAGCCCGACCTGACCTACCTGTCGAGCGCCGCCAAGTGCGCCGCCTCGGACGCCGCCATGGAGATCACCACGGACGCGGTGCAACTGCTCGGCGGGTACGGCTACACGAGCGACTTCCCGGTGGAACGCATGATGCGCGACGCCAAGATCACCCAGATCTACGAGGGCACCAACCAGATCCAGCGCATGGTCATGGCCAGGCAGCTGTTGAAGTAGGTCCATGACCTGCGAAAACCCGGGACTGAGCGCGTACCGTCCCGGGTTTTCGCGCATGAGCCAACGTTCGGAAGAGTGTTGTTCCGTGAGGGTCCGACGAGTGCGCATGCCCGGCGGTAGAAGCTCCGCTTGCGCCGCTGGCCTCGGTCATGCCGAGAGGTGTTCCGCCGGCGGCCCGCGAGGGGACGTTTGATTGGATCGTTCTATGAAGACACGAGGACATGACATCGAGGTCACGCCCGTATCGGATCAGGTCGTAGTGCGGGTCAAGGACGTGGTCGTCGCAACCTCCTCCCGGCCGGTCCTGCTCACCGAGACGGGCTGTCCGCCGCGGTATTATCTGCCGCCGGCGGACGTGAAGATGGACCTGCTCAGATCATCGCCAACCACGTCGCACTGCCCATTCAAGGGCGACGCCGTCTACTGGTCGGTTCATACCTGTGACGGTGTGGCCGAGGACGTCGTCTGGTCCTACCCGGAGCCATTCCCGAGAGTTGAGGAGATCGCGGGACTGCTCGCCTTCTGGGCTGAGAAGCCAGGCGTCACCCTCGAGGTGAACGGGCAGACCGCGTAAGCGTCGGGGGCCGCGATCGCCGCCACACGCAACAGACGGTCCACCATGACGGCGCTGAACATCCGCTTCTGCCGCGAGTCGGCGCGCAGTAGGAGGCGCTGCTCGTCCATGACGCGGGCGGTGACCAGGCCATCCTGGAGCACCAGCGCGGCCGGCTCCAGGACGACGCGACGGTTCTGACGGTGGAGTGGCACACCCGCCGCGCCCACCGGCTCACCCTGTGAGGGGCCTGCGCCTGGGTCACACCGCGCGCGCTTGGCACGGCGTGACCCAGGCGCCGGTCACAGGAGGACGAACGAGAAGTCCCGGCTCGTTTTGCGGTTCAACGGGACATCGATCTTGACGCGACGGGCGATCTCAGCACGGCCGAGGCCCAGCCCCTGGGTGAGGAGCCGATCGGGACGAAGGGGCACGGGGTCGTCGAAGGCGACCGTGACGTGCAGGGGCCACGGATCGCCGGGAGGAGGAGGAACGAGGAGTTCCCAGCAACCGTCCCACTCCAGCGCGAACCGGTTGCGTCTGGCGACCGACGGGTCGAGAAGGCTGCCGGCGACGAGGGAGGGTGAGTCGGCGACGTAGCCGGCCAGCAGTGCGGGAGGCAGGGAGCGGACGGGTACGCGGTCGTGCAGGGTGAGCTTGCTGGTGCGGTCGCAGGAAACGCAGTTGACCAGGAGCCAGACGTCGAGAAGCTTGCCGTTGGCGTTGACGCGGAACTTCCCGTCACCGGTGGTGGCAAGGCTCGATCGGCAGGCGACGCAGCGGAGGGCGAGCAGAGGCAGGCGAGTGCGGCGTACGGCCCAGGGCAGCACGATATGAGGGCGTGAAGACATGATCTCTCTGAAGACCTGACGAAGGGCACGGAAAACAGAGCCGACGGCGACGTCGGCGACCGATGCGTGGTGAAGCCAGGTCTAAAGAGCAGGCGGCGTCATCTGAGCCGGAATCCTCACGTAGGGGGCGAGAGATCAAGGCTAGTGAGCGCTGGTCGCGAGGGCCAACGGCTTTTCGAGGAGCCAGCAGCCTCGCGCTGCGCCACCTCCAGCGCCCACGCCCAGTACGAGGAGGACGTGATTGTCTTGGCTCACTTGATGCTTGACGCCAGCAAGCGTAACCGCTGCTCACTGACATGATCCCGAGCCGTTTTCCCAGGTGGCTGCACCGCGGGCCGGAGATCACCCGGATCTACGAGGGCACCGACCAGATCCAGCGCATGGTGATGGCCCGCCAGCTTCTCAAATAGGACTTTGCGCACCCCGCCTGCTGGTCGTCAGAGGCGGGGTTCGTTGTCTTCGTGACGTCGGCACGGTCCAGGCGGCAACTAAGTTGCGCAAAGGAGCGTCCCACATACCGTTCGTGTCCACGGAGCGGGAGGGGACGTCATGGCCGGTAAGTCCACGTCAGGCAAGCAGGGCACGTGGGGCTGCCTCATCGTCGTCGCGGTCGTGATGGTCGGCTGCAGCGCACTTCTCGGCGGCAACGACCCGAAATCCGCCGCCGTGGCCACCCCCACGCCGGTCACCACGCCGACGAGTCCGCGGACGACTCAGGAGCCCACGTACACGTCCACGCGGACGCCTGCCGAACCCACGGGGACACCTCGCGAGCCCACGTGGACAGCCGAACCGCCGCCGACCCCGACCCGGAAACCGCTCCCGGACCTCGACCGCGACGGCATCGCCGACCGGTACGACAACGACAAGGACGGCGACGGCGTCGTCAAGACCCGCGACCTCGACGACCGCGATCCCGACAGGGGACGCCGCCCACCCAAGCGGACCCCCGAAGCCCAGCCCGTACGTAAGCCGGCGCCTCCGGCCCGAGCTCATCCCGGCGGGTTCTGCGGCAGCCCTGGCGCGGTCGGGGTGGCGTCGAACGGACGCACCTACACGTGCCTCGGCGGTCACTGGCGGCGCTGACCGGCAGGAGCGGCTCCTTAACGCCCTGGACCCTTCGTCGCCCTTGTCGCCGCTGCGTGATCTTTACACGGCGGCACAGGGGTGCGAGCATCGCGCGGCACGGAGATCGGTGAGTTCTGGGAGCTGATCGAGCGGTCCGGGCGTGAGACCGGCACGAGGAAAGCGCGTGTCGCGTGGCTGGAGGACGAGCTTTCTCGCCGCCCGGTCGAGTGCTGGCCTATGTGGCGTACCACGCCTATGAACGGGTGACCGGGGAGGAGCCGGACGTCCTCCACGAAGCCGCGAACGCTCGGGGCGTCTCAGGCGGCTTTCCCCTGGTTCCGGCGATCGGCAGCGTTCCCCGTGGAGAGGAGTGGGACTTCGACGATGAACGGGAGCCGGCTCGCAGGCTCCCTCGGATCGCTCGCTACCGGAGGCAGTGACGATCGCTCTGCGTGCGGAATCGTGGGGTCAGGCGTGCTCGCGGCGGTCACTGACGGGCGGCGCGGAGGGCTTCGCGGAGTTCGGAGGCGGGGTCGCCGTAGTGGTAGACGTGTTCGCTGGGTTCGATGCCGTCGAGGAACTCCTGGTAGCGGACGGCGTAGAACAGGTGTTGGTAGGGCTCTGCGAGTTCGAGGGCGCGGGCTGGGTCGGAGCCGGGGGAGTGTTCGTGCCATGCGTCGATCCACGTCCTGGTCGACAGGTGTTGGTCGGCTTCGGACATGACCATGCGGGTGCGCAGACCGTCCAGGACGGGGTGGCCGACATGTGCGTCGGAGAAGTCGAGGATGACGGCGGTTCCGCCGGTCGAGCGCCAGTTGCCGGTGTGGAAGTCGCCGTGCACCACGGTCTCGGGTAAGCCGCACGCGTTGAGTTCGGCGACCATGGCGGGCAGGGTGCGCACGAGTCGCCGGGCTTGGTCGCGTTCCTCGGGGGTGAGGTCTGCGCGGCCGATCACCGCGTCGACGCGTTCGGCCAGGACCTCCGGCGTACGGCGGGGCAGTGCCGTGGGAGGGGTGACGGTGGCCTGGGCGGCGACGTAACGGGTGATGGTCGTACGGATGACCTCGGGTGTGGTGGTCCAGCAGTCGTCGCCCGGCACGTGGTCGAGCAGGACCCGCCGGTTGGCCGGGTCGGCGGCGAGCACGGTCGGGACGATCGCCGGGTCGGCCTCGGCGAACGCCGCCATCACGCTGCCCTCGTCGGCGGCGAACTCGGGGGTGATCTTCAGCCACACGGGGCCGTCGAGCGTCGGGAAGCGGAACAGGCCCGCGAGGTTCCACGTCTTGACCTGCCTGGCCGGGCCGAGCGCGGGTCGTCCGGCGGCGCGCAGCGCGTCGTCGGCCCAGGCCAGAGCGTCGCGTACGCCGTGGGGCGTGGCCCACGCGGAGCGCTTCGCCTGGACGTCCAGCAGGTGGGCCGGGACGCTCGAGGACAACGGCGTAACGCTCCGAGGGTCGCCGAGGAACTCGGCGTGATACGTCACGTGGCCGCCGCGCGGTGGGTCGCCGCCTTCGACGCTCACCAGACGCAGGACCGCGACGGGCCCGCCCAGCACGGCTTCGAGATGCTCGACCACCGGCTCGACCATCGACCACCACGGGACGACGACCGGGAACGGGCCGACGACGCCGACGTACTCGTCTCCACAGGTGACCAAGGCGGTCACGGTTCTTCCCACGACGCCATTGTGTGGGTCACCGGCCGGATCCGGCGAACGATTTTTCAGGTGCGCTCCGGCGGCCGCGGTCATGGGAGCACGGCATCGGGTCGGGCCTCGGCGTCGCGGCCGCCGCCGCTCTCGGAGGTGGGTGGCTCTGGCCGGGAAAGCTACCGGGCGCAAGGCGTGCGGTGCGCCCCTGACAGATCTTGAGCGCGACGTCCTTGACCGGCTCCGCCCTCTTCAGGGCGGAGCCGACGATCGGGTCAGGCGGGCGGCGGTCCGATGATCTGCTGGCCGTAGCGCCAGCCGGCCTCGACCAGGCGGGGGATGTCGGGCGGGGTGGGGGCGGGGAGGCCGGAGTGTTCGGCGGGGCGGCCGAGTTCGGCGATGAACTGCTCGAATCCCGACGGTGTGGTGATCTGCAGGCCGCGTACGGGTCCGTCGACGACCATGAAGGAGTGGGGTACACGGCGGGGCAGGAAGGCGAAGTCGCCGGTTCCGGCGGTCCAGTGGTGGTCTCCGCAGTCGATGGTCATTCTGCCCTCGAGGATGTAGAACGCCTCGTCCTCACGGTCGTGGATGTGCTGCGGCGGCCCGAAGCCGACGGGGGCGGACCACTCGATGAGGGTGAAGGCGCCGCCGGTCTGGTCCGCGCCGGCTCGCACGGTCATGCGGGTGTCCAGGAACCACAGGTGGGGACCGTCGGCAGGGGTGAGTAAATAGCCGGTGGAGTCGAAGGTCATCGGGCGTCCTCAGGGTCGTCCTGGGCCGGGTGGTAGAAGCGGATCTCGATGCCGTCGGGATCGTGCAGGCCGACCAGCACCTGGCCGACGTGTCCTGTGACGATGCCGCCGTGCGGCTCGCTCAGGTCGTCCAGTCGCTGTTGCCAGGCCTTCAGGTCACGCAGGGTGGGCACACACAAGGCCATCGGGTCGAATCCGGCCATCGCGGCAGCCCGTACCGGATCTTGACGCAGGGCCACGTCGACGACGTTGTTCGCATCGCGGAGGGCGACGCCCATGAGCTCGCCGTCTTCGACGAACTCGATGAAGACGCGCAGGCCTAATACGCGCTCGTACCAGTCCCGGCTGCGTTCCACGTCCGCTACCGGGAGTTTGACGTGGTGGAAGCCGTTGAGTGTCGCGGCCATGAGCACCTCCGGGGGGATCACTAGAGTTGTCTCTAGCGAGCTTCTCTATAGTAGGCTCTAGCGAATGAGTGATCCTGTCAAGGGCGCGACCGGACAAGGAACCCGCCGAGCCGCTCAGGCCCGCGCCACCCGGAGACGGATCGCCGACGCCGCGCGGGAGCTGTTCCTGCGGCACGGGTACGCCTCGACGACCCTGGAGCAGATCGCCGCGGCGGCGGGGGTCGCGGTGCAGACGGTGTACTTCCACTTCGGCAACAAGGCCACGGTTCTCAAGGAGATCGTCGATGTGCTGTCGGTCGGCGACGACGAGCCGATACCGATGCTGGATCGGCCCTGGGTGAAGCAGGTGCGCGACGAACCGGACGGCCGCCGGGCGCTGGCGATCTGGCTGGCCAACAGCCGCGTCATCTTCGGCCGCGTGGCACCGATCATGAAAATCGTCCGCGACGCCGCAGGCACCGACGCCGAGATGGCCGCGCAATGGGAGGCCAATCAGAGCCAGCGCTTCCTTGCCCACCACACTCTCGCGCGGCAACTCGCCGACAAGCGGGCCCTGCGCCCGGACCTGTCGACCGAGGAGGCGGCCGACGTCATCTTCACTCTGGTCAGCTTCGAGGTCTACCTCTTGTTCACCGGCGTACGCGGGTGGACGCCCGATGCGTGGGAAAGCTGGATCAACAAGATCGTCGCCGCCGCGGTCCTGCGCTGAAGGCGGAACGGGTCGACCGTGCGGCCGACTGGAGTCGCTCCGGCTCAGCCCCTCATTCCCCGATGTCGCGTGCGGGTGCCATGGCCGGGTCCTGGCCGGGCAGGTCACGGCGTCGGAGGAACGTGGGGGTCAGCAGGAGTACGCCTGCGAACGCGACGAATCCCAGCATGATCCACAGGGCGCCACGCGTCCCGATCCAGGTTCCCAGGGCACCGGCGGCGAGTGCGCCGACCGGATAGCTGCCGTTCAGCAGGAACCGGGTGGTCGCGGTGATCCGGCCCAGCATCCCCTCCGGGGAGTAGGACTGCCGGAAGCTCGCCACGATGACGTTCGTGATGGCGATGCCGATCACGCACAGCATGATTCCGGCGACGTAGAACCCGAGGCCGGTGCCGGGATCGGTGAGCGGGATCAACATCACGAACGGGATGATGAAGGTCGAGCAGACCAGGAGGCCTCGCGACGTCCCGAATCGCCTCACGAGCCTGCCCGCCACGAGCGTTCCCGCCACGGCTCCGATGCCTCCGGCGGCCATGAGCACGCCGATGAGTTCCGGGCCGAGGCCGACGTCGCGGACGAGGAAGACGACGATGAGGGCGTCGTGTCCGGTCAGGCCGAAGTTCGAGACAGCGGCCCATATGGTCAGGGGCCGGAAATAAGGATCCTGGACGACGAACCGCGCCCCTTCCGCGATACTGCGCAGTACATCGGGCTTTCGAGTGGGATTCTCGTTTCCTGCCCGGCCGGGATGTTCGAGACGCAGCAGGCACGCCATGGACACGAAGAAGCTCAGTGCATTGACCAGCAGCGCCGACGCGGCGCCGATCGCCTGGACGACGAGCCCGCCGAGGCTCGACCCCCCGAGCCGCGAGAAACTCACACTGGCCTGCAGTTTCGTGTTTCCCTCTACCAGGTCCGGCTTGGCGACGATGTTCGCGAGTTCGACCTGATAGGCGGTGTCGAAGAAAACGTTCGCGATTCCCGCGGACAGCGCGATGGCCAGGACGTATTCGATCGTCAGGATGTCCAGCCAGGCAGCGACGGGGATGCTGGCATAGGAGATTCCGGAGGCCAGGTCGCTGACGACCATGACCCTGCGCGGCGGGAGCCTGTCGATCCAGGCGCCCGCGGGGAGGCTGATCAGGAGCCAGGGAAGAAAGGCGAACGCGGTGAGAAGGCCCACCGTGAAGACGTCGGCATCAAGAACCGTCACCACGAGAAGTGGCATGGCGACCACGGCGAGGGCGTTGCCGACTTCGCTGACACTCGCACCCACCCAGAAGAGCCGGAAGTCACGTTGCCTCAACAACCCGCCGAACCGGTGAGTTCTGACTGGCTGCAAGGCTTGAGGTCACCGCCTTTCCGTGCCGAAACCATGTGCCGCAGCCGTGGGCGGACGCCTGCTTTCCATCAGCCTGACGGACCTTCACAGGGTGATGATCACTCGTGCCGAAGTCAAGATCCTTGGGCGCGGTTGTTCCGGCCGCGGTTCGAATGACCAGATCGCAGATGCCGCCCCAACGGCGTCACGTTGGAACTCCGTCCCGCACGTGCGGCGAAGGCCGGCTGGTCGCCGACGAAAGGGGAAGCCCTGGCGTGAGAGGGTCAGCTGTGGCCAGGCATGGTCGACACCGGTCCCATGATGCACCTGGCAATATCCGTTTCGCGGTGCAAAATGCGCGTCGGCGCATTGAAGAAGGCGAGTAGCAATATGACTGATGTTCCTGTGGCTCCGAAGCGGTTCCGTCTCGACGTGCGCTTGCCCCAGGCCGTGCCGGCTCACGACTTCCGGCATCCGGTGGAGGCTGACATACCGGCTCTGGGGCAGTTGATGTGGGACGCGTATCGGAGAACGCCTGACGAAGAGGATGCCGGGGGCAGTGTCGCCGAGGCGACGGAGGAGATCCGTCTGACTTTCTCCGGCGAACATGGGCCATTCCTGCCCACGGCGTCCTTTGTCGCGGATGACGGTGCTCGGCCGGTGGGCGCCGCATTGGTGACGGTGTGGAAGGACGTGCCGCTGCTGGCGTACGTCTTCACCGCGCCGTCACATGCCGGCCGCGGACTGGGACGGCGGCTGATCGAAGCGGCGATGCACGCTCTCGGCGAGCAGGGCTATCCGTTGCTGTCTCTTGCGGCGACGGAGGACAACGTCCGGGCCCGACGCCTTTATGCGTCCTTGGGCTTCACGCCACACTGATAGCTCGTCCGGGAACTCGCGGGCGCCGGATGTCGAAGAACGCTCGGCTGGGACACCCCAGCCGAGCGTCTCGCCATGCTGCTCGCGGTCGGAATTCGCCAGGCCGCTCAAGGCTTCGTGGAACCGGGTTTCAGGACGACTTGAGCGCCATGGTGGCGAGGTGGCGGGCTATGCCGTACGTGTCGGTGTCCTGGACGTTGCTGAGGACGATCGCCACGATGTCGTCGTCGGGCAGGTACATGTTCGTCGCCGCGTAGCCCTGGAGCAGTCCGTGGTGGTATCGGACCCGGTGCCCGTACAGCCACTCGACCGACCAGCCGAAGGCGTACGCGATCGACGGCAGGTTGAGGCAGCCGTTCGGCGGGCACTGCGCCTGCGGCGTGAACGCGAGCTTGACGGTGGCGGGCGGGGCGACCAGGTTCGCGCCGAACGAGCGGTCCCAGCGGGCGAGGTCGTCGACGGTGGAGTAGAGCCCGGCCGCCGAGAACACCTGGGAGCCGACCCAGGGCGGGGCCTGCTCGCCGCCGGCCGTGTAGTAGCCCTTCGCGTACCCCGGAGGCGGGAATGTCCTGCTGTAGCCGGTGTCGCGGAGGTCGAGCGGGCCGGTGATCAGCTCGTGCAGCACCTCGCCGTACGGGCGGCGGGTCACCGCCTGGATGATGGCGCCGGCCAGGACGTAGCCGCCGTTGCTGTACTTCCAGCGGGTGCCGGGTTCGAAGTCGAGCGGCAGGTTCACGAACCGCTGGATGATCCTGCGGGTCGTGGTCGGGTGCGAGAGCTCCCGGTAGAAGTACGGAAGGTCCTGGATGTTGACGATGCCGGAGGTGTGGGTGAGGATCTGGCGGATCGTGACGGGTTCCCACGCGTCGGGGCACTTGTCGATGTAGTCCGGGATGAGGTGCGGGCAGATGTGGTCGTCCAGGCCGACGAGCCCGCGGTCGCGCAGCTTCAGCATGAGCATCGAGGTGAACTGCTTGGTGATCGAGGCGACGCGGAAGATCGTGTCCGGCCGGTTGGGGATGTTCCGCGCCGCGTCGGCCGGGCCGGCCGCGTCACGCAGCAGGACCTCGCCACGCCGTACGACGAGTACGGAGCCGGTGAACTGCTTCTTCCTGGCGAGGTCACGGATGTAGGCGCGCATCGCCGCGGCGGTCCGGTCGCCGCGCGGGGCCGGCCAGGTGGCCAGCGGGTCGCGGTCATGGCTCGTGGGTACGGCGACGGCGGGAGCGCCGGCGGGCAGGATGCCACCTATCAGTACGGCAGCTACTGCCATAAATCGGACAATAATAGAGCGTTTCAGCATTTTCTCCCCCGAAATGCGCCGCAGCCCTTTGAGTCAGGACAAAGTGTGAATTGGGCGGGTTGGAGAGCGCTCGGCATTCTCCAGGTGGTTTGTTGTCCGTCGGCCAGAGTCGCAAACGGTGATCGACGCCTTTTTCCTGCCGCATATCCCTTTGTTGATGGCTTGCTCCCGCGTACAGGTCGGAACAATATTGCGACGAACGGTACGAACTGCCCTGATCGCCATTCATGGATGTCGACGGGTTCTGGACCCTGATCGAGCAGTCCGAGCAGCAGACCAGCCTGAGAGCCGAGCGGGTCGCGTGGCTGGAAGAACGGCTGTCCGCCATTCCGGCCGAGGAGATCGTCGACTTCGCGGGATGGTGGACACTCGCCGCCAACCGCAGCTGCACCTGGGACATGTACGCGGTCTACTGGTTCCTCATGGGCAGTGGCTCGTCCGACGGGTTCGGCTCCTTCGTGTCCTGGCTGATCGGCCTCGGCCGCGAGGCGTTCGAGACGGTCGCCGACTGCCCCGACGCGGCACTCGAAGTACCGCAGATCCAACATGTCCTGGAATTGCAGCGCTCGTTCGCCGAAGACCGCGCGACCCGGGGCAGGAGGCGTACAGGACGGCGGGTGATGTGGACGCGGGAGGAATGGCCGGAATTCGAGCTCCTGTCGTACGTCTCCCACGAGCCGTACAGAAAAGCGACAGGTCTGGACGTGTACAGCCTGTACGACGTCCTCAAGGCTCGGGGAATCACGAGCGCATTCCCTTCCTGGCCCGATGGCGAGTGTTGGGATTTCGACGACATGGAAGAACTCGTCCGGCGCCTGCCACGGGTCGCCCGGTACCCCGGGGTCGTCGAACCTGAGACCTCAACCGGATGAATCGTCGTCGCGGCGCACCACGCTGATCATGCCGTTCGGCTCCAGGTACGCGCGCTTGACCAGGGACGGATCCTCAATGCCGTGCAGCCGCAGCTGAGTCAGGACCTCCTCCCTGGTCATGAACTCGCGGCGCATCACCTTGTGGTTCAGCCGGCCGTCGTCGATGAGCGGCCGAGGCCGCGCCTTCAGCAGGTCGGCGGCCCGCGGCCACCGGTAGGCGACGGCGTCGACGACGATGCTCCACATCAGGATCGTGACGACCAGCAGGAGCCCGTCGGTGACGGAACGAGAGTCGCCGGTCAGCCCGCCCGCCGTGGCCTGGGCGACGAGGACGACCAGCAGCACGTCGGTGAGTCCCAGGCCGCCCGACTCGCGCTGCCCGGCGACGCGCATCATGAGGAGCAGCGCGAGGTACGTCACCGTACCGCGCACGAAGATCTCGCCAACGGGCGTGGTGACCAGGAAGATCGCTCCCCAATCAGGCATGCGTCCTGGTTACCCCGGCGAACGCCCGACGAATCCGCGGAGCACCGTTGGCATCTTCTGTGCCGGATGCCCGGATCAGTAGACGGCGAACGGGTCGTCGAAGTCGAGCGGTTCGCTCACGTCGCGCGTCGTCTGGATGCTCGCGGTGGGCCTTATGCCTGGGACACCTTCGAGGATCGTGTCCTCACACGAGGCGTGCATGATCTCGTAGACGGCGTCATCCGCGGTCTGTACGTCCGATTCGACAGACTCGATGTCGTCCGGTCGCATCCGCAGGTAGGCGGCTCGGCCGGCGGCGATCAGTGCCTCCAGGTCGTCGATCAGGAAGTCATGACGGATGAGCACGGCGATCCGCTCGGAAGGCCCTAACTCTTCGTCGGTGTCGTCCGGCATGGGCGTCGTGCCCAGATGGCGCATGGAGGATCCCTTCGGTGGTCGCGGCGGTGGTAGCGTCCGGTCGGTTCGTGAGCGTACGGCGGGGAGGGGGAGGCATGGCGAGTCGAGGGCGGCTGCATCACGTTGAGGTGTGGGTGCCTGATCTGGGCCGGGCCGTGAAGAGTTGGCAGTGGTTGCTTGAGTCGCTCGGTTACACGGTCCACCAGGACTGGAGCGACGGGCGGAGTTGGCGGCTGGGGGAGACGTACATCGTGCTGGAGCAGTCGCCCGCGCTGAGCGCCGACCGGCACGAGCGGCGCCGTCCCGGGCTGAACCACCTGGCCTTCCACGCGGGCGGCCGCGCCGAGGTGGACGCACTGGTCGAACAGGCTCCGACGTACGGCTGGCACCTGCTCTTCCCCGACCGCCATCCGTACGCGGGCGGTGAGCAGCACTACGCCGCCTACCTGGAGGACGGCGACGGCTTCGAGGTCGAGCTGGTGGCGAGGGACGAGCCGTAGCCCAGCCGTTCTGTCAGGAGCCCCTGTTAAGGTCATCCGCATCCCATGAAGAGGTAGATCATCTGACTCGGGAGGGTCATGCGGGCCACAGCGAAGATCACGACCATCGCCGCGGTGCTGGCCGGGGTCACCGTGCCGTTGGCGCCCTCGGCCGGGGCGCAGGCCGCCCCCGCCTGGTTCGCCTACCACGGAGTCGGCGCCGCCGACAGCACCAAGCGCTTCCACCAGCTCCGCGACCAGGGCTACCGGCCGATCACGGTGAACGTCACCGACGGCCGGCGGTACGCCGCCGTGTGGGTGAAGGACGGGTCGCCCGTCGGGTGGAGCATGTGGCAGGGCATGTCGGCCGCCTCCTTCCAGAAGCGGTTCGACGCCGAACTGAAGGCGGGCTCGCAGCCCGTCTCGGTCTCGGCGACAGGTCCGGCCGGCTCGCCGGTGTTCGCCGCCGTCTTCGAGAAGCGCGGTGGCCGGTTCTTCGCCAAGTCGAACCTCACCCCGGCGGGCTTCGCCGCCGCCAACAAGAAGGCCGTCTCTGAGGGGCTGGCGCTGACGTCCGTCGACGCGTACGGCACCCCTGGCGACGTCCGGTACGTGGGCGTGTGGAGCGTCAACACCGGCGGCTCCTGGTACTACACGTACGGCAAGTCGCGGCAGCAGCATGAGGCCGAGTTCTACGCCAAGAAGGCGAAGGGCTTCCGTCCGGTCAGGGTGGCCGTGGCCCCCGACGGCACGTACGCGGCGGTCTGGCGCAAGGACGGCGCCAAGTCCTGGGCCCATTACGTCGACATGAGCAGCTCCGGCTACCAGCGCCGCTTCAACGCCCTCAAGGCCAAGGGCCTCGCCCCGGTCCAGGTCAACGCCGAGAACGGCACGTACGCCGCGATCTGGGAGTAACCCCGGCCGTCGAACGGCGCGGGCCCCACGCCCGGGCCTGGCACGCTCTCCCCGTGGCCCACCGCGCGTAGGTAGGCGAGGCCGCGCGGGTCGTAACGGGTGTCGGTCAGGAGCCGCCCCCTTGGGGGTCGGCTCCTGCGTCTGCATGGGCCGCAGCAGCGAGTCGAAGATCTCGTACGATCAGCCGGCCGTGGTGGACGACTTGACGGCGGCTGAGACCCGCCCCGGCCGGCTTGACCGGTTCTGGTCTCCGGCCACCCGGCGCGTGGCCGGGTCACAGGGCCGACAGCAGGGCGTGGACGTGGGGGAGGGGGTTGGGGTCCAGCGGGCGGACGGCGACGGTGTCGGCTCCGGCCGCCCACAACGCCTTGACCTGGGCCGCCGCCTGCTCCGGGGTGCCGGTCGCCATGACCACGTCCTGCGGCGCGATCCCCAGGAACGCCGCCTGCTCCTCGACCAGCGACGTGGGCACCTCGCCGCCGCCGGTGTGCAGGTAGGTGAAGACCACGAGCTCGTGCTCCTCCGCCGCGCCGATCTGATCGAGGACGCGCGGCAGGTCGGCGGGGCCGATGCCCTCGGGCACGATGGTGCCCTGCGCCACGCGGCCCGACAGCGCCAGCGAGCGTGGGCCCTTCACCCCGGCCAGCACGGGCGGCGGCACGGCCGGCGGGTGCACGAGGGACACCCCGTCGAGGTGCACCGCCCGGCCGTCGACGGTGACCGTCTCGCCGCGCAGCAGCGCGCGTACGGACGTGATGGTCTCTTCGAGGAGCGCCAGCGGCGAAGGTACGGCCGCGCCCACCTGCGCCATCCACGCACCGACGCCGTGCCCGATGCCGGCGGCGAGCCGTCCGGGGTGCAGGCGGGCCAGGTTGGCCAGCTCCATCGCCAGCAGCATCGGGTTGCGCAGCGGCGCGGGCGTGATGCCGATGCCGACACGCAGCCGGGACGTCACGGCGAGCGCCGTGGCCGCCGCCGACACGCCGCCCGTCCAGCCGAGGTCCTCGACCACCCACAGGTCGTCCACGGAGGTCCCGTCGAGCTCCCTGGCGAACGGGACCAGTTGTTCGGGCGGCAGGTCGCGGTCGAACATGACTCCCAGTCTCACGGTGCCTCCAGTCGTAACGGGATCATCCCGGCGTCCCGAACCTATCGCCGACCGGCCGATAAATGGGATGCCGTCGCGGGGGAAACGCCTTTACCGTCGGGGCATGGGCATGAGACAGAGGTGGCCGGCGGGCGTCGAGGCGCGGCCCGTCGAAGAGGCGCACGCGGCCGCCTGGGCCGAGCTGCTCGCGGCCAAGGAGAAGGCTGACCAAAACGGCGAACACTACGACGCCGACGACCTGGTGGAAGAGCTGCGCGACCCGAAGCTCGACGCCGCCCGTGACACGATCGGCCTCTGGGCCGACGGCCAGATGGTCGGGTACGGCGCGGTCCGCGGCCGCGATGCCGTCGTCGACGTCGACCGGGTCATGATCGAGGGCGCCGTCCACCCCGAATGGCGTGGCCGCGGCATCGGCCGCGCGCTGGTCGGGTGGCTGACCGAGCGCGGCACGGCGCTGCACGAGGAGCGCTGGCCGGGCCACGACGCCGAGGCCAACATCTGGGTGAACAGCACGAACGCCCCGGCCCGCGACCTGCTCACCGGCCTCGGCTTCGAGGAGTGCCGCTACTTCTTCGACATGACGCGGCCGTTCGACGAGCCGCTGCTGGAGCCGCCGGTGCCCGACGGGCTGCGCCTGGTCGCGTTCGACCCGGCCTACGACGAGGCGCTGCGGCTCGCGCACAACGAGGTCTTCCTCGACCACTGGGGTTCGACCCCGAGGGACGCGGAGACCTGGCGAACGTGGTACACGGGGGCGCGGGCGTTCCGCGGCGACTTGTCGTACCTGGTGCTCGACGGCGACGAGATCGTCGCGTACGTGCTGGGTTACGAGTACGTCGCCGACACCGAGGCGACCGGAGTTCGCGACCTGTACGTGGGCCAGGTCGGAACCCGCAGGTCGTACCGGGGCCGCGGCCTGGCCGCGGCGACGCTCGCCCGGGTGATGTACGAGGCGCGCCGCGCCGGGTACGCGCAGGCGTCCCTGGGCGTCGACGCAGCGAACCCGACAGGCGCCCTCGGCCTGTACGAACGCCTCGGCTTCCACGCAACACGCAACTTCATCACCTACCGCCTCCCCCTCACGGAGGCCTGAACCCGGCGACCGCGCCTGCCGCCGGGGCCTGATGGTGGTTGCGGACCCGCGGCACCTTGCCGGGATGTGGATGGGCACCGCGTGCCGAGTGCCGCCGGGGTCAGGCTGCGGCGCTCAGAGTGGCGTGGGCCTCGGTCAGGGAGTCGCTGGTCTCGAAGTGGCGGTCGAGGTTGGTGATGGTCAGCAGGTGGCGGATCATGCCGGGCCCGAGCACGAGGATCATCCGGCCGCGCTGGCGCCGGACCTGGTTGAGCGTCGCCACGAGCACCCCCAGCCCGATGGAGTCGCAGAACGGCACCTCGGTCAGGTCGAGCACCACCTTGAGCGGGTCGGCGGCGGCCAGCACCGGTTCGAGCTCGGCCCGCAGCCGGGGCGCGCCCGCCACGTCGAGATCACCGACGACACTCACGAACGTACAGGGGTCTTCGCGCCAGCACCTGACCACCATGGGGACCGCCCTGCCCGGATCGCCGAAACCTAGGCCCATTACTTACATATGTTCTGCATTGCCGTTTCGGTCGTCGGTGTAACGCTCGGCTTGGCGCTCGGCGGCGAACTCGGCTTCGGCTGCCGCACCTTCGGCTGGTCGGAACCCAGGACGACCTCGATGCCCTTGGCGTCGGTCTCGCGCAGCTCGGCCCCGGGAATCGCGGCGGCCACGACCTTCGCCGCCGCCTCCTGACCGGCGCCGTAGCGGACCATCGTCTTGCGGAAGTCCTGCTTCTTGGTGTTGCCCGGGTGGTCGGGCACCTTGAACCCGTACGCGACGAGCGCCGTCTTCGTCCGCGCCCCCAGGCCGTTGACGAGCGTGCCGTTCGTGACCTTGACCGAGATCTCCTTCGGCGCCGGCCCGGACGGCTTGGGCGACGGCGACGCGACGGCGGTCGGCGTGGGCCGCGACGGGTCCTGGTCGGCGTCGATCCTGGCGAACATGTCGCGGGCGGCCCGCTTGTCCCACAGCACCGCCGACTCGCCGGTGGAGGTGCGGTAGTCGACGTCGGCCAGCGGCACGTCGGCGAACGTCACGTCGCCGAGCGAGACGTCGCGCAGCTGCGTGGCGAGCCCCACGAGCCCGTCGTCGGGGTCGACCTTGACCGTGCTGAGCGTGCTGTTGACGAACGCGGTGAGCTTGGCGGGGTTGGCCAGCGTGTCGGCGCTCAGCGCCCGGTTGAGCAGCGCGGAGATCACCTGCTGCTGTCGGTCGATGCGGTCGAGGTCGGAACGCGCGGTGGCGCGGGTTCGGGCGTAGTAGAGCGCCTGCACGCCGTCGAGCTGGTGGGTGCCGGCCGCCAGCTGCAGCTTGATCTTGGCGTCGTTGATCGGTACGGGAGTGCACACCGTGATGCCGCCGAGCGAGTCGACCACGTCGATGAAGCCGAGGATGTTGACCTCGATGTAGCGGTTGATCTGCAGCCCGGTGGCCGCCTCGACGGTCTCCTTGGCCAGCCGCGGCCCGCCGAACTGGTACGCCGAGTTGATCTTGTGCTCGCCCTTGCCGGGGACCGTCGTCCAGGTGTCGCGCGGCAGGCTCACCACGGTGACCTTCTTGTGGTCCTCCGACAGGTGGACGACCATCATCGTGTCGGTGCGCTGGCCGGACTCGCGGCCCAGCTTGAGCCGGTTCTGCTGCTCGCGGGTGAGGTCGTCGCGCTTGTCGACGCCGACCAGCAGGATGTTCTCGGCCCCGCGGGCGACGGCGGTCACGCCCGCGTCGACCGTGCCGATCTGGCGCGGGGTCGCCCACACGACCCCCGTGGCGACCAGGACGCCCGTCGACAGGAGGCCGGCGATCACCACGTTGCGGCGACGGGCCCGTGCGCTCCTGCGCGGTCTGCGGACGCGGACAGGCGCGAGCTTGACGCCACCATACGCGTCACCGCCCACGAGCACGCCGCCGTCCTCGCCGCCCGGGTCGCGCATGCCCTCTCCCTCATGTCGCGCCGGAGGAACGCACTTTCGATTGCCCTCCTCCCCTGCCCGTACAGTAGCGTGAGCCCCGCCATGAAGCAGTTCCCCGACTCGCCGCACGCGCCCGCGCAGACGCGCGGCTGGCCGCCCATTTCCGTCGTCATGCCGATCCTCAACGAGGAGCGGCACCTCCGCGAGGCCGTCGACCAGATCCTCGCCCAGAACTACCCAGGCGAGATCGAGGTCGTCCTCGCCGTGGGTCCGTCCCGTGACCGCACCCAGGAGGTCGCCGACGCCATCGCCGCGGCCGATCCGCGGGTGGTCGTGGTCCCCAACCCCACGGGCCGTACGCCCAACGCGCTCAACGCGGCGATCGCCGCCTCCCGCAACGGCATCATCGCCAGGGTCGACGGGCACGCCATGCTGCCGCCCGACTACCTGCGCGTGGCCGTCGAGACGCTGGTCTCGACGGGTGCCGACAACGTGGGCGGCATCATGGCGGCCGAGGGCATAACGGCGTTCGAGAAGGCCGTCGCCTGCGCGATGACCTCCAAGATCGGCGTGGGCGCCGCCGCGTTCCACGTCGGCGGCCAGGCAGGTCCGGCCGACACCGTCTACCTCGGCGTCTTCCGTCGCTCGGCGCTCGACCGGGTGGGCGGCTACGACGAGCACTTCCAGCGCGCCCAGGACTGGGAGATGAACCACCGCATCCGCCGGACCGGCGGCCTGGTGTGGTTCGAGCCCCGCATGCGGGTCACCTACCGTCCGCGGCCCAACGTCAAGGCGCTGGCCAAGCAGTACTTCCACTACGGCCGCTGGCGCCGGGTGGTCGCGCGCACCCACGAGGGCACGATCAACCTGCGCTACCTCGCGCCGCCGGCCGCCGTGCTGGCGATGCTGCTCGGGCTGGTCGTCTCGCCGTTCTTCCCGCTCGGGCTGGTCATCCCGGGCGGTTACGCGCTCGCGATCGTCGCCGGGTCGGTGGTGACCGGCTCCGGCCTGCCCCTGTCGGCGCGGCTGCGGCTGCCCCTCGTGTACGCGGCCATGCACTGCTCGTGGGGGTGGGGCTTCCTCACCAGCCCGAAGGCGCTCGCCAGTCCACCCCGCTAAGAACCCGCGATGACCCGCTCGATCGCCGCGTTGAAGCGGGTCATCGCATCGGGGTACTCCGGCCCCAGCAGGTGACTCCTGAGCTTGACGCGTGCCCGGGCCAGGGTGTCCTCCCCGTCGAGGAACTCCGCGAGGCCCGACAGGTCGGGGCCGATCAGCGCGCCCGCCTCGGTGCTCGGGTACCTCTCGTGGAAGGCGGGCTCGGACAGGTTCGCCACGTTCGTCACCGCGTACGGCTTCTCGCTGGCCAGGAAGTCGGCGACGACGCTGGAGATGTCGCTGATCAGCAGGTCGCACTCGTTGAAGCAGTCGTACAGGCTGGGCTCGGTGCCATTGACGATCAGGTGCCTGATGTGCGAGGCCCCGGCCTCGGGGCGTGAGGGGTGGCGGGCCTTCGACTTGGCCAGCTCCGCCGCCTCGATCATCGCGACGATCTTCCGGTGCGCCCGGGTCGCGCTCTTGTCACGGTGGCCGGTCAGCGGGTGGGGCTTGTAGATGACGCGCAGCGGGGGCTCGTGGTCGAGCAGCGCCCGTACGATGCGCGGGCCCATGGTGATCAGCGAGGTGTGGAACAGGTCGTCGTTCCAGCCCTCCCAGGTCGGGGCGTACAGGACGGTGCGGTACGGCAGCCCGGGCCCCTCGGTCGAGATGCCCTCCAGCTGCGGCCGGCCGACCTCGTGGATGTTCTCGTCACGCACGCCCACCTTGGCGCGGCGGTAGCGGTCACGGCCCGCCGGCCCGGCCACCCACACCTCGTCGTACACCCGCGAGAACGGGTTGAACGAGGCCTCCTTGTCGCTGTCGCCGTGGTTCAGGAACACGCTGCGCAGGCTGGGGATGCGCAGCATGTGGACGTTCCTGCCGACGTTGGCGACGTAGAAGCAGAGCTTGGCGCTGGAAAGGACACGGAAGCTCATCAGGTCGGCCGACGACGGGATGCACAGCATCGGCAGCGTGGTGTCCTCCAGGTGGCTCGCCATGCCGCGCTCGCGCAGCACGACGACGGCCCGCCGGTCGATGCGCTCCAGCACGGGCAGCCACATCCGGGCCTGGTAGGCGGCCTGCGTGGCGCCCGAGAAGTACAGGATGACCTCGGGACGGTACGTCTCGACCTGCTCGCCCACGACCTGCAGCACGCGCTCCTTGTCGGTGAGCGGCACGGCGCGGCGCACGTACGGGACCATCGCGAGCGCCCCCGCGGCGCCGCACATGATCGCCAGCCCCGCGCCGTACGTGGCGGGCACCGCGCCGAACACCGCGCCGAGCACCGGCAGCGCGTCGAGGTAGAGGAACGGCAGGCTGGCCGAGCTGCGCAGCGGCCACGGCGGCAGCTTGGGGATGCGCAGGGCGGAGACGTCGAGGTTACGGGTGGTGACCGGCATCCGGCTGAGCATCTGCCGCAGCCGCATGGCGAGCCCCGTGTGCGCGGCGCGCACCCCGTGGATCGCGAGCACGCCCGCCGCCAGCGCCACGAACCACGGCGAGTCTGGCCCCGCCGTCCTGGCCACCAGCAGCAGCGCCATGGTCTCGCGGAACGCGAAGCGCAGCGTCGTGCTCAGGTGGACCTTGGCCAGCAGGTCGGGCAGCGGCCGGCCGGCCGACGGAGCGAGGTACTCCACCGCGTACGAGAGCGCGGCGACCATCCCGAACACCGCCGGGGCGGGCCAGAGCGCCGACACCAGCAGGACGGGGTAGCAGGCGAGCAAAGCCGCTATCACGATGAGTCTCCTCATGTGATCGCACGGTACTAACCCGCAGGTCAAGCGGCGTCCACGCCACCGTCTATGACTTGTCCCGTCACGTCGGAGATGAGGATGTCCAGCGAGGTCTGAGCGGTGAGGACCGGAGACGAACCGGTATTGACGCAGTTGACCCGAATGCCGTCTGCGGCCCATTCGCGGGCAAGTGCCCGGGTCAGCGCGGCCACCGCGGCCCTGCACGATTCGTGCAGCGCCCCCGAACCTGGCGGCACCACCAGCAGCAGGCTCTCGCGCAGGTGGGGCCGGGCGGCGCGGGCCGCGTTGAGCGCCCCCAGGTGGACGGCGGCCACGGCGTCGGCGAGCAGTTCGCCGCCGACCCCCGCAAGGCCGCCCGCCGTGCCGCCTGCGTCTGCCGCGACGATGACGTGGTCCACGGGGCCGCCGTCGTCGAGCGCCTTGGCCACCGACGCGAACTCCTCCACCCGTACGCCGTCGGCCGCCGACAGCGTACGCACCCCGGCGCCGCACGCCGCGGCCTGCCGTGCCACCTCGCCCGCCACCTCGGACCCGCCGAGCACCACGAGCGACCCGCCGGCGAGCGCGCCCCTGTCGCCCACCGGGACGGCGGCCGGCAGCCGGAACAGCAGGTCGGCGATGTGCAGGTCGGCCGGATGGGTGACCTTGATGTTGTGCTCGCTGCCCGGCACGAGGTGGATCGGCACGTCCGGCAGGTAGCGCAGCACCACGCCGCAGTCGTCGGTGGCGGGCCGGTCGGCGAAGCCCGGATCGGCCATCGCCCGCTCGTACGCCTCGCGGATCACCGACAGGCGGAAGCACTGCGGGGTCTGGCTGCGCCGCAGCCGCGACCGGTCGAGCACCTCACCGATGACCTCGCCGCCACCGTCCGGCGCCGGCTCGGCCACGAGGACCGTGTCGGAGCTCGGGATCGCCACGTTGACGGCCGTACGGGTCCGCAGGGCCTCGACGCACGCGCTGATGATCTGCGGCTCCAGGAGCGGGCGTACGGCGTCGTGCAGGAGCACGTTGCACTCCTCGTCGCCCAGCGCCAGCAGCGCCCGCCACGTGCTCTCGGTACGGCTCGCGCCGCCGTCGACGACCTTGCTCACCTTGCGGTAGCCGCCCTCGGCCACGATCTCGCGCACCCGGTCGGCGTAGCCGGGCGTCATCAGCACGACGATCTCGTCGATCTCGGGCGCTGCCTCGAACACCGCGAGCGAGTGCTCGATGATCGTCCGTCCGGCGACCTCGACGAGTTGCTTGGGCGTGGCGAGCCCGACCCGCTGCCCCACGCCGCCCGCGAGGAGCACCCCTACCGACCGCAGCCGTGAATCCATACGGGCAGCGTAACGGTGCCGTTCCGTGATATCGCGAGGACCGGTCGCTACGCTGTGCCTACGCACCCCCCAGTCCACGCGCTCCACCCCGACCGGGAGGAGAACCGCGCTTTGCCCGACTCACTGACGCACGGCAGCACGACCACGTCGGCGGTGCTGCTCGCCACGACTCCCGCAGGAAAGCTCCTCAGCGGCGACGGCACCCTGTTCGACCGGCTGAACGACCAGCTCACGACGCTGCCCGTCCGTGACGTCCACGTGGTGCGCGAGGGCGGCCTCGGGGCCGACCTGCGCGGCGTCGCCGCGATCGCCCGCGCGGCCGGCGGCGCGCTCGCGCTGCTGCCCGCCGACCTGGTCGCCCACACCGAGGCGCTCGCCACGGTGCTCGAACACCCGGCCCGCGGCACCTGCGCGCTGGTCTCGCTCGACGCCGCGGCCACGCCCACGCGCCCGCCCCTGCGCGTGGAGAGCGGCAAGGTCGTCACCGCGGGCAGCTCGTTCCACGCCGTGCCCGAGCCGAACGCCACGTTCCGGGGCGTCCTCCAGGCAGGGGAGGCCGACCTGGCCTGCCTCGCCGACGTCGCCGAAGAGCTGGCCGAGCTCGCCGACGCGGGCAAGCTCGGCCCCGTCACACCGGTCGAGGCGGTCGACCTGCTGCTCGTGGGGCTCGTCAGATCGGGCGTCGCGGTGCGCGCGGCGAGCGTCGGACGCCTGCACGCCGACCGGGTGACCGGCCAGCTCGCCGCCGACGCCGCCGTCGCCCGGCTGGCCGAGGTCGACGAGGACGAGGTCAAGCTCGACGCGTGCGTCAAGGAGGACGACGGCTTCTTCGCCACCTTCTTCGTCTCCACCTGGACCCGCCACCTGATCACGTACCTGGTGCGGTTCAAGGTCACCCCGAACGCCGTCACCGGCTTCTCGGTCGCGCTGGCCCTGCTAGCGGCCCTCTGGTTCTCGGCCGGGGGGCAGGGCGCGCGGGTCGTGGGGGCGCTGCTGCTCTACCTGTCGTTCGCGCTCGACTGCCTCGACGGGCAGCTCGCCCGCTACACCCGCATGTTCTCGCCGCTCGGAGCCTGGGCCGACGGCATGGGCGACCGCCTCAAGGAGTACGCCGTCTACGTCGGTCTCGCCATCGGGTACGGCGTCACGGGCATCTGGAACCTCGCCGCCGCCGCCATGATCCTCCAGGTCGTACGGCACGCCGTCGACTACACCTACGCCGGCGCGGTGGCCGACGCCGGCCGGGTCGGCGCGGCGTGGGGCAGGCCGGCGCGCTCTCTCCTGGAGTCGCGCGACCTGCGCGGCTCCCCGCCGGGCGTGCTGCGGTTCGCCCAGCGGCTCGAGCGCGACACGGTCGCGCGCTGGCTGAAGAAGGCCATCGTGCTGCCCATCGGCGAACGCATGGCGCTCATCGCCGTCACCGCCGCCGTCTGGAACGCGCGGGTCACGTTCCTCGCGCTGCTCGGCTGGGGCGCCGTGGCGGTCCTCTACCAACTGTCAGGACGGATCGCGAGGTCGGTACGGTGACCACCGTTCACATGACGCCCGTCCCCACCGGCACCGTGGTCGCCTACCGCGACGACGGGCCGCTCTCGCGGGCCATGGGCATGCTCGTGGCGGGGCAGCTCCCGCCGCTGCCGCCGGCGGTCGCCGGCACGTTCGTCACCGGGGTGCTGCTGGTCATCGGCGTGGCAGGGGCCGACGGGCTGGCGGTGTTCGCGCCCGCCGTGACGCTGCTGCTGGCCGGGCCGGGCAGCTCGCACCCCCACGACGGCCGGCTCGACTGGCTGGTGCCGCCGATCCTGCGCCTCATCGAGTACACCTTCATCGCGGCCTGCGGCTTCGCCAACGGCGTGCCGCCCGTGCTGGTCTTCGTGCTGCTCGGCGCGCTCGCCTTCCACCACTACGACCTCGTCTACCGGCTGCGCCAGCGCGTCTACCCGCCGCCGTGGCTGGCCACGGCCGGGCTCGGCTGGGACGGCCGGATGATCGTCGTCTCGGTGTTCGCCCTCGCCGGCTGGCTGACCGGCGGATTCGTGCTGCTCGCGCTCTACCTGTGGGCGATGTTCGGCTGGGAGAGCCTCACGTGCTGGCTGGCCGCGCCCGCGACGGGCGTCGAGGCCGACACGTCGGCCGCCGAGCCAGGAACGCAAGAGTAACGGCGGATTACCCGCAGAAGTGCCAAAGGCGAATACTCTTTGGGCCTACAGAGACGCTCGACTGAGGAGTGCACGTTGCTGGGAATGGTGCTGGCCGCTGGGGCCGGACGACGCCTGCGGCCGTACACCGACACCTTGCCCAAGGCGCTGGTGCCGGTCGACGGTGAGACCACGATCATGGACATCTCGCTGCGCAACCTGGCAGAGGTGGACCTGCGCGAGGTCGTGATCGTCGTCGGGTACGCGGCCCAGGCCGTGCACGAGCGCAAGGAGGAGCTGGAGAAGCGGCACGGCGTCAAGCTCACCCTCGTCCACAACGACAAGGCCGAGGAGTGGAACAACGCCTACTCCCTGTGGTGCGCCCGCGACTACTTCGCCCAGGGCGTGCTGCTGGTCAACGGCGACACCGTGCACCCGGTCTCGGTCGAGAAGACGCTGCTGTCGGCCCCCGAGACGAGCGACGTCCTGCTGGCCGTCGACAACGTCAAGAAGCTGGCCGACGAAGAGATGAAGGTGACGCTCTCGCCCGAGGGCTCACTGCGGCGCATCACCAAGCTGATGGACCCGGCCGACGCGTACGGCGAGTACATCGGGGCCACGCTCATCCGGCCCGGCGCGGCCGAGCGCCTGGCCGACGCGCTGAAGGCGACGTACGAGCGCGACCCGCAGCTCTACTACGAGGACGGATACCAGGAGATGGTCGAGCGCGGCGAGGCCATCCACGTCGCTCCCATCGGCGAGGTCGACTGGGTCGAGGTGGACAACCACGACGACCTGGCCAAGGCCCGCACGATCGCCGTCCGTTACTGAAGGATGCGCGGATGCCGCTTCTAGCCAGGATGCTTCCTGCCCCCCTCACCATGGACGTGAGACGCGGCGCGGTCGCGCAGCTCGGCGCTTTGCTCGCCGACAGCCGCGTCGCCACCTCCGGCCGGGTCGCCGTGGCCGTCGGTCCCGGCCAGGGCGACCACATCGAAAGCCTGATCGCCCCCACCCTCGACGAGGCGGAGGTCTTCCGGGTCGCCGACGGCTCGGTCGACGCGGCCGTCTCGCTCGGCGCCGACCTGCGCAAGGGCGCCTACGAGGTCGTGGTGGGCGTCGGCGGCGGCAAGACCATCGACGCCACCAAGTACGCGGCCTCGCTCGCGGGCATCCCCATGGTGGCGGTCGCCACCAACCTGTCGCACGACGGCATCTGCTCTCCCACGGCCTCCCTCGTCTACGAGGGGGGCAAGGGCACGTTCGGGGTGCCGATGCCGCTCGCCATCCTGGTCGACCTCGACTTCGTGCACAACGCGCCGAAGTCGCTGGTCAGGGCCGGGGTGGGCGATGTGGTGAGCAACCTGTCGGCGATCGAAGACTGGCAGCTCGGCAACGTCGAGCGCGGCGAGCCCATCGACGGGCTGGCCTGCTCGATGTCGCGGACGGCCGCCGAGGCGCTGGTCGGGCGCACCGACTCCATCGAGTCCGACGCGTTCCTCACCGTACTGGCCGAATCGCTGATCCTGTCGGGCATGTCGATGGTCATCGCCGGGTCTTCGCGGCCCGCGAGCGGTGGAGATCATGAGATCCTTCATGCCGTGGATCAGCTCTTCCCCGGCACCTCCAACCACGGCGAGCTCGCCGGCATCGGTGCCGCGTTCTGCTTCTTCCTGAGAGAGGACGAAGCCAGGGTCAAGCAGGTCGTCGACTGCCTGCGCCGGCACCAGCTGCCTGTCGTCCCCGGCGACATCGGGCTGAGCGGCGAGCAGTTCGCCGAAGCCGTCGCGCTTGCCCCGGCGACTCGTCCCGGCCGTTACACGATCCTCGAGCACCTGCGCATGCAGGACTCCGAGATCCGCGATCGGGTGGGGGACTATGTCCGGGCCTTCGGTAGCTGAGCTGCGGCGGGTGGCCCAGCCGGCCGGCCACCTCGAACGCAGGAACGGCGAACACTGGGCGGGCGTGCTCTACATGCGCCGCCTGTCCATCTACGTGACCTGGTTCCTGACCAAGACCCCGATCACGCCCAACCAGCTCACCTGGCTCATGACCGTGGCGGGCGTCGTGTCCGGGGTGGTGCTGGCGCTGCCGGGGCTGTGGGCCGTGGTGCTCTCCGCCCTGCTCGTCCAGATCTACCTGCTGCTCGACTGCTCCGACGGCGAGCTGGCCCGCTGGACGGGCAAGACGTCGCTGACCGGGGTCTACCTCGACCGGGTGGGCGCCTACTTCACCGAGGCGGCGCTGCTGGCCGGGCTCGGCTGGCGGGCGTCCGAGGTGCTGCCCGACTGGTACACCGTGCTCGGCTTCGCCGCCGCGCTCGGCGCCATCCTGATCAAGGCCGAGACCGACCTCGTGGACGTCGCGCGCGCCAAGGGCGGGCTTTCGTCCGCGAGCGAGGCGTCCGTGGCGCAGTTCCGGTCCGGGCTGCTCGGGCTCGCCCGGCGGATCGTGGGGGCGACGAAGTTCCACCGCATCGTGCAGCCCGTCGAACTGTCGCTGCTCGCGCTGGTCGCGGCGGTGATCGACGCGGTGCGGGGCGACCTGATGGCGACCCGCGTGCTGGTGGTCGCCTGTGTGATCGCTGCCGGGGTGCAGACGGTGCTGCATCTCGTCAGCATCCTGGCCTCCCGGCGACTGGCGTGATCGCGCGGGAACCGCGGGACGCCCTCGTCCGTCGTATTGATCGGACGTTCGGCGTTCGGTGGGGGTTCACTGCCGGTTCCGATACGCTTAGCTTCACCATCCAGACCATGCAGACCAGCAGACTCGGTGATCATGAAAGTATGCTCCGCTCGTGTCCTCAACGCGTCAGGACGATGATTCGTTGAAGATCTCGTGCGTCATCCTCACCATGGGCAACCGGGTCGCGGAGCTGAACCGGGCGGTCGAGTCCGCGCTCAACCAGGTCGACGGCGACGTCGAGGTGGTGATCGTTGGCAACGGAGCCGACGTGCCCGACCTGTCGGCGACGCCACCCGAGGGCTCGGCCGCGGTCGTGAAATCGATCCGGCTCGAGCAGAACACCGGCATCCCCGCCGGCCGTAACCGTGGCGTCGAGGAGTGCTCGGGAGACGTCGTGCTCTTCCTCGACGACGACGGCTGGTACGCCGACCGCAAACTGGTCTCCCACGTGCGCGAGCGGTTCGCCACCGAGCCCGACCTCGCGGTCATCTCCTTCCGGGTGATGGACCCGGAGGGCGGCATCGGCCAGCGCCGCCACGTGCCGCGGCTGCGTGCCGGCGACCCTCAGCGCTCGTCACCGGTTACCACGTTCCTCGGCGGCGCCTCGGCGATCAGGCGTTCGGCGTTCCTCCAGGTGGGCGGCCTGCCGGAGAAGTTCTTCTACGCCCACGAGGAGACCGACCTGGCCTGGCGGCTGCTGGGCGAGGGCTACCGCATCGAGTACGACGCCGAGACGGTGATGTACCACCCGCAGGTGCCGCCGACCCGGCACGCCGACTTCTACCGGCTCAACGCCCGCAACCGGGTGTGGCTGGCCCGGCGCAACCTGCCCTGGCCGCTGGCCGTCCTCTACCTCGTCAACTGGGTGGTGCTGACGCTCGTCCGCGAGCGCGGCGCCGGGGGCGCGCTCAAGGCCTGGTTCACGGGCTTCGCCGAAGGGCTGCGCACGCCGGCGGGCGAGCGGCGGCCCATGGCGTGGGCGACCGCGTGGCGGATGGTCAAGCTGGGCCGTCCGCCGATCGTCTGAGTCAGATCGCGTGGGCCTCGCCGAAGACCAGTTCGGCGTGGGAGATCGTGGCGGTGAACATCGCCCGCCGGGGCAGCCCCAGCTCGCTCAGCTCTTTGGCGATCGGGTGGTTGCCCAGGCGGATCAGCGCGCCGCCGGGGCGCGCCCGCGCGCCGCGCACGCGTACCGACCAGGGCAGGTGTCGGGTGACGCCGTCGCGGTGCGTGTAGACGTCGGGCGGCGCCATGGCCGTCAGGCCCGGCGCCGGCACACCTGGCCTGATCAGCAGGTCGAGCACCAGCCTGCCGTCCTTGCGCAGCACGCACCGCTTGTACGGCGACCGCAGCCGCAGGTCGATGTCGGCCAGCTCCTTCGGGAACCCCCACAGCGCGCGCCCCGCCTCCAGGGTGAACTCCTGGTCGACGGGCAGCCAGTGCACGAACAGGCCCGCCTGCCGCAGGTCGGCCAGCCCCTGCTGGGAGCCGGTAACGCCCGGCCGGCGGACGAGGAACGCCATGCCGAACTCGTGGTAGGCGCCGAGGTCGCCGTCACGGTAGTCGACGAACAGCAGCGCGCAGACGGCCTTGCCGGGCAGCGCCTCCACCACGTCGAGCCCGGAGTAGGCGAGCACCGCGCGGGCGGCGTCGGCGCGTACCGGGTAGAAGGCGGCGCAGACCTCGGCGTCCCGCACCCGTACGGGCATGACCACCGTCCGGCCCTGGATGAGATGCGATGCCATGTTCCCAGTACATCAACCTCCTGGCCGTGTCGCCATCTCCGCCCGGTGCTGTGTGGGTGAGCCGCGTCCTGCTCAGACGGCCAGGGCGTGGGTGGTGACGCCGGCCCACGACTCGGCCTGGGTGACGAACGCGTCGGCGTGGTCGGGCCAGTGGTGGCGCAGGCGCGCCTCGGCGTGTCCGAGCGCCCCGAGCCTGACCCGGCGCGCCGGGTCGGCCTTGAGGTCGAGGACGGCGTCCAGCACGGCGTCCACGTCGAGGGGTACCACCAGGCCGCAGCCGGAGTGCTCGACCAGCGGCGCTCCCGGCGCGGTCGTGATCACCGGGATCCCGCGGCCCATGTAGTCCATGATCTTGGTGGGTGGGCGGGCGACGGTGTCGCGGGCCAGCGACAGGCCGGCCAGCGCCCCCTCGGACATGCGCAGAGCGTGGCGGTTGGGGACGTACCCGAACCAGTCGAGCAGGCCCACCCGCTGGGCGTCGCGCAGCAGCGGGCGCACGGCGGGGTCGGCCGCGCCGATGAGGTCCATCCGGATCCCGTACGGGCGCAGCCGCTCGGCCAGGCCGACCAGCTCGTTCGCGCCGGACTCGGCCGACAGGCGGCCGATGTGCACGACCCGCGCCTCGCCGGGTAGCGACGGGCCGGACGCCACCAGGGTGGCCTCCGGCACCACGGAGGGCGTGATCACCCGGTGCCGCCGCTCGGCGCGGGCCAGGCGGCGGGCGGCGACGGGCTCGCGTACGTCCCAGACGACGGGAGGGCGCCGGTGGGGCAGGGCCCGCAGCAGCCGGCGGTCGTGGACGATCAGCACGTCGGCGTCGCGCAGGCCGCGCCTGAGCGCGCCGCGCGCCTTGCCGTACGAGGCCTGGTACGGCACGTCCACCGGGGTCACCCGCATGGCGGGGGTCACGTTGAAGTGCGTGAAGGGCGCGACGTAGGTCACCTCGTGACCGGCGTCGAGCAGGGCCCGGATCTGCCGATGCATGATCCGGGCGTCCTCGGGGTGATGGACGGTGGTGGCGACACAGGCGCGCATGTGTCGATGGTGCGCTCCGACCAGGTCACCGGCGTTAATGCGGGGGGAACTGCCGCTTAACTTCGGGCAGGCCGCCGATACAGCCACGTCAGGCGCGGCTCCAGGACCCACTTGAAGACGCTGCGGGTCTGCGGCAGGCACAGGATGATGGACAGCGCGAAGCAGGACGAACTGATCGCCAGCACGCCGAGCGGCCCGTGCAGCCAGGGCAGCTTCAGCCAGCCCATCTCCTTGGCGATCAGGACGGGGATGCCGTGCAGCAGGTAGCAGTAGAGCGTGCGGGTGCCGAGGTCGGTGAACCAGGTCTCCTTCCTGGGCACCAGGGCGAGCACCGCGACGCTCAGGGCCAGCGCGCACACCAGCAGGCCGGTGCGTACGCCGAGGCCCATGTACCAGGACAGGTGGAGGTCGTCGTAGCTGCCCTTGTAGTAGAACGGCGCGACCGGCGTGCGCGTGGAGGCCACGTAGATCGCCACCGCCGCCGCGCCGAGGATGACGAACACGCCGGCGACCTTGATCCAGAGCCGGTTGAGCATCTCGAAGTGCTCGGGCTGCAGCACCAGGCCGATCACGAAGAACGGCATGAGGCCGAAGAAGCGGTCGAGGCTGAAGTCGCCGTTGATCTGGGAGAACCCGGCGAACAGGTAGATCGCGATGGCGACCGGCACCGGGTGCTTCATCCGCTTCCACACCGGCGTGGAAAGCCGCCAGAACAGCAGCGCCACGAGGTACCAGTTGAGCCACGCCGGGTCGTCGATCGACAGGCTCCACTTCTGGCCCAGCGACCAGCGCAGCGCGGCGTACCCGAACTCGACGACGACGTACGGGATGAGCAGCGTGTCGACCAGCTTGTTGACCTTGGCGGTCGAGTTGTGCGCCCAGAAGTTGCGCGACAGGTAGCCGCTGATCAGCACGAACAGCGGCATGTGGAACGTGTAGATGAAGATGTACAGCGACCTGGCGGAGTCGGTTCCGAGCGTCGGCACCAGGGAGTGGCCGATCGGCACGAGCGCGATCAGCAGGAACTTGACGTTGTCGAGGAACGGGTCGCGCTTGCGCGGCGCCGGCTCAGGCTGCGGCTCGGGCTGTGCGCCCGGCTCGGCGGTCGGGGCGGGCGCGCCCACGTTGATGCCGTTGGGGTCGGTGGATGAGCCGAAGTAGCTGCCCTGTGGCAACGGCCACCTGGCCCCTGTGTCGGTGGGACCGTCGCCGACGGGCCGGTGCGGGGGCGTGAACGGTGGGGAGGATCTGGTGTCAGACACAGGGGAAGTCGCTCAGCTTCGGTCGGGGCCGGGGGTCTCGACGGCGGCGCTTCCAGCGGACGTGTGCCACTGTTTCGCGCCGCGTCGCCGACTCGCAACAGAGTAGTGCCTTTGTCGTTCCCCTCGCCCCGGAACGCCCGGTTACACAGCCAACTTGGAGCCTCAGGTGCAGACGTTCTTCTGCTCGGACGCGGTGATCGTGCTGTCCTTGACGCTGTCGGGAAGCTTGGTGACCTTGACGGAGTCGAAGTCCTCACCGATGACGAGCTGCGTCACCGGAGTGCCCTTGGCCGGCGCCGTGACGCCGGACGAGTACGTCTGCGGGCCCACCGCCGCCACCTTGCCCTGCTGGGTGCCCGGCTTGGGCAGCACCGCACCGGCCAGCGTGGTGGCACCGGCCACGGCCACGTCGGCCGCCTTGGCGTAGTGGATCTCGGTCTTGGCCAGGCTCTGGCCGTCGGCCGCCTCGAAGTTGCCCAGCCCGACGACGTTGAAGCCCTCCTTGGCCAGCATGTCGGCGACCTCGCGGGCCCGGCCGGGGGTCTTGGTGCCGTTGAGCACCTGGACCTTCACCTGCTCGGGCTTGACCGTGACCTTGGGCGTGTTGTTCGCCGCGGTGGTCGGGGTCGGCTTGACGACCTCGGTGTCGGTCCTGATGGCGGCGAACAGCTCCTTGGCGTCGGGGTCCTTCCAGACGACCCGGTTGGGGTCTTCCGCGTCGGGCTGCCACGGCACCGTGGTGAACTTGACGCCGTTGGCCGTCATCGCCCTGGCGCTCGTCGCGATCTGGATGAGCTGCTCGGTGTCGTTGGCCAGCTCGGGGTCCATGGTGACCGAGCCGGCGGCGGCGGCGATGAACTCGCGCAGCCGTCCGACGTCGGTGAGCAGCTCACTGCTGGTGGCCTTGGCGACGACCTTGCTCAGGAAGATCTGCTGGCGCTTGATGCGCTGGATGTCGCTGCCGTCGCCGTAGTGGCGCAGGCGGACGTAGCCGAGGGCCTTCTCGCCGTTGAGCAGGCTCTTGCCGGGCGGGAGCACCAGCTTGGACGCCTTGTCGTTGACGCCCGACTTCAGGCAGATCTCGATGCCGCCGAGCGCGTCGACGATGTTCTTGAAGCCGCTGAAGTCGACCTCGACGAAGTGGTTGACGCGGATGCCGGTGAGCGTCTCGAGGGTGGAGATCGTGCATGCGATGCCACCCGAGTTGTACGCCGAGTTGATCATGTCGCGGCGCGCGGGCATCTCCTGCTTGGTGGCCTCGTTCTTGCAGCGCGGGATCTGCACCAGGGAGTCGCGCGGGAAGCTGATCAGCTGCGCCTTGTCGCGGTTCGGCGAGATGTGCATGAGGATGATCGTGTCGGTGCGCTTGCCGCCCGCGTCGGCCGCCCGGGCGAGCTGCTGGCCGTACCTCGCGTTGCCCGCGCCGGCGCGCGTGTCGGAGCCGACGAGCAGGACGTTCAGCGCGCCCGTGTCCGGCGGACGCGGGTTGATGATGTCCTCCTTGACGCTCTTCTCCTTGATGTTGCCGAAGGCGTCACGGTAGAGGGTGTACGCGGTGAGCGCGCCCGCCACCATGACCGAGGTCATGCCGATGCTGACCCAGGCGAGCACCCGCATCTTGGTCTGGCCGCTGCCCTTGCCCCGGCCTGATCCTCCGCCGTCGCGGTGGCCGCGGGAACGGTCGTCGGGCGGCGGCGGAGGCGGGACGGCGGCGGCCGCCCGGCGGGCCATCCTGCTGCCCGGTTGCGTGCCGGCAGCGCGGTGGTCCCGTCCGTGATCGACTACTGGTCCGCCCCTGTAGTCACTCATACGCCCCTAGCCTCTTTCCCTCGCGCCTGATGCGCCGGCCCGGTCAGCTACGCGCCACGAGGCTAGGTCACGTACGGCGCGCCTCGAGCAACTACCGCGGAGATCGACCGTGACCCGGGCGTGATGTTTCCGCGGCAAAGCATACTCAGACCCGGACATTGGGTGGAATATCATCGCCAAACTCTTTACATTTTTCCGAACTGTCTTAGCATGTCGGGCCGTACACTGAGCGCCGCCGCGAGACAGGCCAAGGGGACGGCAGGCAGAACGTACCGGTAGTCGAACTCCGCCGCCGCCGCAGGTGTGATCAACAGCACAATGGCCGTCACCCACGGGACCGGCCAGACCGGCACGCCCGCGCGGCCGGTCCCGCGCCGCGTGCCGCGGCGCTTACGGCGCACTGCCGCCGCCACCGGCGGCACCAGCAGGATCCCCAGGAGCACCGTGCCGGGCAGCCGCGCGACGTCCTGGTACGCGCGCAGCAGCCCCGCGTACGGCTCGACGACCGTCGTGCCGATGGCGCCCCGCTCGTAGCGCTGGGCGTACTGCGCGCCGACCTGCGCCGGGTAGCGGCCGGGCGGTCCCGGCGCGGTCTCGGGGAACTGGTAGTAGGCGTAGATCTCGGCGTCGGGGTAGACCGGGCGTCCCCAGACGAACGTACGGCCCAGCTCCTGCAGCACGGAGGCGGCGTAGTCGAGCGGCTGGGCGGTGATCGCGCGCATGGCGAACCGGCCGGCCAGGTCGTCGTTCTCCTCGGAGAAGGTGATGCCGGGCAGGCGAACCAGCGGGGCGTCCTTGGCCCAGATGTACTCCTGCGAGGGCGGGCGCTGCTCGGGCGGTCGCGGGTCGCACAGGACGCGCAGGTCTGGCGGCGGGTCCATGACCGAGCAGTCGGCGAACGACATCGTGCGGGCGTACAGGAAGACGCCGTTCGCGCCCACGATGCCGACGCGCTGGTAGGTGGCGTGGAACCAGGCGCCGTACGCGATGACCGGGACCAGCGCGGCGGCCACCAGCACCGCCGCCGGCCTGATCCGGCCGCGCAGCGCGAACCACGCCGCCAGCACCACGATGAGCGGCTGGCCGACGGTCCTCGTGAGGGTCGCCGCCGCCAGCAGCAGCCCGACGGCGACGACGACGGACGTGCGGCGCGTCGTCGACAGCACCACGGCCAGCACGACCAGGAACATGAACAGCGTGTCGGAGACCAGCAGGTGCTCCAGCTCGACCTGGTAGGCGTCGAGCAGCACGGGCGCCGCCGCCAGCGTCGCCACCCACCGCGGCGCCCGCCGCGCCGCCCGGTACACCAGCAGCCCGGTCGCCAGGCCGAGCAGGTGCTGGACGAGCGCGACCGCGCCGAAGGAGTGCAGCGGCTCCAGCAGCTTGAGGAACAGCGAGTAGCCCGCGGGGCGGACCAGGTCGGGGCGGGGGTGGAAGACCGTGACGACGTAGGTGTAGGTGTCGGGGAACCACAGGGCGGGGCGGTAGCCGAGCATCGCCAGGGCGCGCAGGACCGTGCCTGCTGCCAGCACGGCGAGGAACCATCCGTGCCGCCGTGCGAGGTGCGCCGCGTCGCGCGGCACCCGTCGCCGGCCGCGCCCGCTGTTCGCCTCGTCCGCTGCCCTCGTCGTCCCGCTCACCCGTGCGCCCTCCGTGCCGCCTGCCTCACCTGGGTGTTCCCGGGCAGCCTCGAGTGGGGGAGGCGGCATCCCGGACGGCGGGGTCCGGGCGAGGAGAGGGCTTGGTTCGCGGCTCCGGCACGACGCGTACGGTACCGCCGTTTCCGCCCCACCCGCGCCCCACGGCCCCGCGCCCCCCGAGACAGCGGGCCTGCCCTCGCTCTTTTCCCATGGTGAGAGGTGCCGGCCCAGGACTCCCCGGCCCGCTGCTGTGGTCGCTGTCCTTCAGAGGGCGGGGGGTTCGGTGGTGGGGGTGGGTGCTCGCTCAGGTGTGTGCGGTGGTGGCCGTCCTGGTGGGGGTTCTCCGGTGGGTTGGATACGCTCGCTCAGCGATGGACGTGGATCGGTGTGGCAGGGAGTTCGCCGCGATCACCGTGCTGCCGGCCTTGGCCGTGGCGGGGTGGCTGACGGCAGGGCTGCCGTTGCTGATGCTCGGCCGGTTCGAGCCGGTGCCCGTCGCGCTGCTCGGCGTGGCGGCCGCCGTCGTGCTGGGCGCCCTGGGGACGCGCGGGGCGGCGACCGCGCTACGAGCCACGTTCCGTCAGGTCGCGGGTGTCGTGGCGGTGGCCGTGGCGTCGGGCGTGTTCAACGCCGTCATGCACAGCGAGCAGGTCGCCGTGCGGCGCGACCCGGCCACCTACGCCCAGTACGCCGCCTGGATCGCGGGGCACGGTTCGCTGCCCATCCCGGCGCAGGCCGAGGCGTTCGGCGGCCCCGACCCCTGGCTCAACTTCGTCACCATCGGCTTCTACGACGTCCACGGCTCGGTGCTGCCGCAGTTCATGCCGGGCGCCCCGATGCTGTACGCGATCGGCGACTGGCTCGGCGCGCCCTTCGTGGCGCCCGCCGTGCTCGGTGCGCTCGCCGTCCTCTCCGTGGCGGGCCTGGCCGCGCGGCTGGCCGGCCCGCGCTGGGCGGCGGTCGCCGCCGCGGCGTTCGCGGTGTGCCAGCCGGTCCTCTACACCTCCCGCACGACGTTCAGCGAGATCCCGTCGCTGATCCTGCTGTTCGGCGGCCTGTCCCTCGCCCACGACGCGCTCACCGGCACGTCGGGCCGCCGGTGGCGCGGCCTGCTGGCCGGGCTGGCGCTCGGCCTGTCGGTGCTGGTCAGGATCGACGGGCTGCGCGACGTGCTGCCCGCGCTGGCGTTCGCCGGCGTGCTGATCGCCATGCGGCGCTTCTCCCGGCCGGAGGGCGAGGTGGGTCCGCCGCTGCTCGCGGGGCTGCTCGCCGGCGCCGGGCTCGGACTGCTCGGCGCGTACGAGCTGGCCCGGCCCTACCTGACGTACCTGTCGGGGTCGGTGCGGCCGCTGCTGGCCATCTGCGCCGCGGTCCTGGTGCTGACCCTCGCCGGGACGCTCGCCGCGCCCGCGCTGGCCCGCGTCCGGCTGCCGCGATGGGCGCCCGCGGCGGGCGCGGGCCTCGTGGTGGCGCTCATGGCCGCCCTGTACGCCCGCCCGTGGTTCCAGACCGTGACCCGCGTGGCCGCCAACGCCGACGACCGCCGTACGGCCGAGATGATCCGGCAGATCCAGCGCGCCAACGGGCTGCCCCTCGACGGCGACCGTCTCTACTTCGAGCAGTCGCTGCACTGGGTCGTCTGGTACGTCGGCCTGCCCGCCGTCGTGCTGGCCACGGCCGCCGCCGCCGTGCTCGTGCGCCGCCTGCTGCGCGACGGCACGCCGTTCACCTGGCTGCTGCCGCTCGCGGTCGTGGGCTGGAGTACCGTCACCACGCTCCTGCGGCCCGAGATCACCCCCGACCATCCCTGGGCCGCCCGCCGCCTGGTGCCCGTCGTCATCCCGGGGATGGTCCTGCTGGCCGTACAGGGGCTGGCGATCCTGCGCGACCTGCTGCGGCGGCGCGACCCGAGGGTCCGTACCTGGGGGATGGCGGCGGCCGTGCTGCTCGTGCTGGTGCCGCCGGTCGTGACGTCGATCGGCACCGCCTTCACCCCGGTCGAGCAGGGGGAGGCGGCGGCGGTGCGGGGCATGTGCGACCGGCTGCCGCCCGACGCGTCGGTGCTGATCGTCGAGCGGGTCACGGCCGACCGGTTCACCCAGGTCGTACGGGGCATGTGCGGGCGTCCGACGGCGCAGGTCAAGCACGAGGACGGAGCCGACACCGCGCCGGAGGCCGAGGTGCGCCGTCTGGCGGAAAGGGTGCGCGCCGCGGGCCGCGTCCCCGTCGTGCTGGCCGCCGAGGAGGGGCAGGTCGCGCCGTACGGACCGGCGACGCAGGTCATGGCGCTGGTCACGAGGCAGGACGAGCGCTCCCTGCTGGAGGCCCCCGACGGCACCTGGTCGCTGCGCATGAACGTCTGGATGGCCGCTCTCTGACCAGGCGTACGGGGAAGCCGATGTGAGCCCGGTTCCCGGCCGGGCAGAGTACCCTCGACGCACGTGAGCACGCTTGAGACGCCCAAGAGTGGACCTGCCGTGGAAGAACCGCCGTACGTCACGATCGTCCTGCCTTGCTACAACGAGCAGGACCACGTCATCGACGAGGTCGAGCGCATCACCACGGCGATGGACTCCAGCGGCTACACCTACGAGCTGGTCGCCGTCGACGACTGCTCGACCGACGAGACGCTGGCCCGGCTCAAGCAGGCCGCGCCGCGCTTCCCCCACCTGCGCATCCGCGCCTTCCACCGCAACGGCGGGTCCGGCACCGTGCGCCGGATCGGCACGCAGGAGGCCAGGGGCGAGATCGTCGTGTGGACCGACGCCGACATGTCCTACCCCAACGAGCGCATCCCCGAGCTGGTGCAGCTGCTGGACAAGGACCCGTCGATCGACCAGGTCGTCGGCGCGCGCACCAGCGAGGAGGGCTCGCACAAGCTGCTGCGGGTGCCGGCCAAGTGGATGATCAGGAAGATCGCCGAGATGCTGGCCGGGCAGAAGATCCCCGACCTCAACTCGGGCCTGCGGGCCTTCCGCAAGTCGGTGGCCCGCCCCTACCTCAGGCTGCTGCCTCCCGGCTTCTCCTGCGTCACGACGATCACGCTGTCGTTCCTGATGAACCAGCACGACGTCCACTACATGCCGATCGGGTACGCCAAGCGGGCCGGCAAGTCGAAGTTCAGCTTCGTCTCCGACGCCTACCGCTACATCCTGCAGGTGCTGCGGATGATCATGTACTTCAACCCGCTCAAGGTGCTCATGCCGCCCGCGCTGTGGCTGGTGGGCATCGGCATCGCCAAGGGCCTGTGGGACATGGTCGAGCACCCGTTCTACTTCCCGGCCAACACTGTCATGATCTTCCTGTCGGGCCTGCTCATCGGGTCGGTGGCGCTGCTCGCCGACCTGATCGTGCGCTCGCGGGGAGAGTGAGGGTGCGCGTCGCCGTCGTCGGCCCCACCTACCCGTACAAGGGGGGCGGGGCGCAGCACACCACCGAGCTGGCGCACCGGCTCGCGGCCGGGGGCCACGACGTGGTCATCGAGTCGTGGCGGGCGCAGTACCCGTCGTTCCTCTACCCGGGGCAGCAGACCATCGACGCCCCCGAGGGCACGCCGTTCCCCGGCACCGTGCGCCGGCTCGACTGGCGGCGGCCCGACGGCTGGCTCTCCGCCGGGCGGCGGATGCGGGCGGCCGACCGCGTGGTGCTGGCCGTCCTGAGCCCGGTGCAGGTCCCCGCGTACCTCGGCATCCTGTACGGCGTGGGCCGCGCGACGCGCACGGTCGCGCTCTGCCACAACGTGCTGCCGCACGAGCGCAAGCCGTACGACGAGCCGTTGATGCGGGCGCTGCTCCGGCGGGTCGGCGGCGTGCTGACCCACTCCGAGGAGCAGGCCGGGCTGGCCAGGGGGCTGACCGGCAGGCCGGTACGGGTGGCGGCGCTGCCGCCGCACCTGCCCTCGACCACGGGCGAGCGGCCGGCGAGGGTGCACAGGCGGCTGCTGTTCTTCGGCATCGTGCGGCCGTACAAGGGGCTCGACCTGCTGCTGCGGGCGCTGCCGGAAGGCGTCGGGCTGACCGTCGCGGGCGAGTTCTGGGGCGGGCTCGACGAGACCCGGGCGCTGATCGACGAGCTGGGGCTCGGCGACCGGGTGGAGCTGCGTCCCGGGTACGTGCCCGCCGCCGAGGTGCCGGAGCTGTTCGCCGCGGCCGACGCGCTCGTGCTGCCGTACCGCCACGCCACGGCGAGCCAGAACGTCTGGCTCGGGCACGAGCACGGCGTGCCGGTGATCGCCACCAGGGTCGGCGCGCTGGCCGACCACGTCACCGACGGTGTCGACGGGCTGCTCGTCGAGCCGGGCGACGTCGGCGCGCTGCGCGCGGCCATCGAGCGGTTCTACGCCTCAGGCGAGCCCGAGAGGTTGCGGTCGGGGGTCAAGGCCGTCGATCCTGCGCCGTTCTGGTCGGCGTACACGGAGGCGCTGCTGGGCGCGTGACGGCCCAGCAGGAACGCGATGCCCGCGGCCGCGGCGTCGGCGAGCGTGAACGCCAGCCGCGACACGATCGCCACCGCGAGCGCCGCGGGCGTGCCGACGATCGGGCCGAGCACGAGCACCAGCGCGCCCTCCCGCACGCCGACGCCTGCCGGCACGACGACCGTGAGGATGCCGGTCGCCCACGCGAAGGCGTAGGCGCCGGTCGAGACGGTGTACAGGTCGGCCTGTCCGGCGAGCAGCCAGATGTGCACGCCGTACACGAGCCAGCCGAGCGACGTCCAGGCGACCGCGACGGCCACCGTACGGCCGGGCAGCACGCTCTCCAGCGGCTCCTTGCGGGCGACCCGAAGCGCCAGGTTGAGCCCCCAGGCGAGCACCTTGGGATGCAGGCAGACGATGATCACCGGGACGAGCAGCACGAGGTACCACGCCTCGCGCACCGCTTCGAGCGATCCCAGCGTGGCCGCGGCGACCGAGATCGCCACCCCGAGGTTGACGACCAGGCCGAGCGAGATCGTGGCGAACGTGCGCCGCGGCGGGCTGCCGTGGTCGCGGCCGAGGTCCATCATGGCCGCGTACGCCCACACCGCGCCCGGGATGTACTTGCCGAGCTGGCCCACGAACATGATGCGCCCGGCGACGCGTAGCGGCACGCGCGTGCCGAGCCCGGCGAGGATCTCGCGCCAGGCCACCAGCATGAAGAACTGGCCGAGCAGCACCGCGGCGAACGCGCCGAGCACCGCCCAGGGCGACATCGCGCCCACGGCGGCCGTGGTCTCGTGCCAGTTGCTCGCCAGGCCGTAGCCGAGGAAGGCGAGCGCGGCCAGGGCGAGCAGGACACGCGACAGCCGACGCAGCATTGGCTCAGGTTACGCGTGGTGCGCGGGGGAAGGCCAGACGAGGACCGCCGGCGGCCAGAAGGTCGGTACGGTGGGGAACCGTGGTGAAGCAACGGGTCGCGCAGCTCGAATACTCCGAGTTCCAGTCCGCCATGCTCGACGAGGACAAGCGCAGGAGGAAGGCCGCGAAGATCATCGCGGTGCTCGAACACTTCCACGGGCCGCTCGCGGGCCTGACCGTGGGCGACGTGGGCTGCTCCGCCGGCTTCATCGCGGACGAGCTGGCACGGGCGGGGGCGGGCCGCACGCTGGGCATCGACATCGACGTGCCGGGGCTGCGCAGGGCCGCCGACCGGTTCGGCGAGCGGGTGGCGTTCGTGTGCGGCGACGGCACGGCGCTGCCGTTCCCCGACGGCTCGGTCGACGTGCTGGTGTTCAACCACATCTACGAGCACGTGGTCGACCCCGACGCGGTGGTGACCGAGATGCGCCGGGTGCTGTCCGACGACGGCGTGCTCTACCTCGGGCTCGGCAACCGGCTCGGCATCATGGAGCCGCACTACAAGCTGCCGTTCCTGTCGTACCTGCCGGCCGGGGCCGCCGACCGCTACGTGCGGGCGTTCGGGCGGGCCGACCACTACTACGAGCGCTTCCGCACGCGGCGCGGGCTGCGCCGGATGCTGCGGGCCTTCCACGTGTGGGACTACACCCTGCCGGTGCTGGCGACGCCGACGAGGTTCGCCGGGGGCGAGCTGTTCCCCGGAGCGGCGGGCCGGGCGGTCAAGAGCGTGCTGGCGCGCACGCCGCGCCCGGTGCTGCGGCTGCTGCTGCCGCTCGTGCCGACGTACCTGTGGGTGGCGACCAAGACGCCGCGCGCGCCGGTGGGCGCCGCGCTGCCGCAGCCGCCAGAACGGGTGCGCCCGCTGTGAACGCGTCCGGCACGGCGGGGTCGCGCGAAGGCGTCGGAGAGCCCGTGAACGCCGCGCCGCCGGGGCGGCGCAAAACCGCGCGCAGGCTCCTGCGCGTCGCCTTCCTGCTCGTCGCGCTCGGCTTCGGCGGGTGGGCGGTGGCCGGCGAGTGGGACGCCGTGGTGGCCGGGTTCGCCCGGCTGTCGTGGGCGGCGCTGGCCGGGTCGCTCGTGGCGGTGGTCGCCGCGCTGCTCGGGGCCATGCTCACGTGGCGCACCCTGCTGGCCGACCTGGGGTCGCCGCTGCCGCTGCGGCCCGCGGCCAAGGTCTTCTTCGTGGGCCAGCTCGGCAAGTACATCCCCGGAGCGGTCTGGCCCGTGCTCGCCCAGATGGAGATGGGCCGCGACCTCGGCGTGCCGCGTTCGCGCAGCGCGGCGGCGTTCTTCCTGATGATGCCGGTCCAGCTGGCCACCGGGCTGCTGGTCACGCTGGTCACGCTTGGCCGGCACCGGTACGGCTGGCTGCTGCTGTTCGTCCCCCTGCTGCTGGTCCTGCTGGAGCCCAAGGTGATCAACGGGGTCATCGGCTGGGCCCTGCGCCGGATCAGACGCGAGCCGCTCGAACGCCCGCTCACCCGGCGCGGCATGCTGACCGCGCTCGGCTGGGCGGTGGCCGGCTGGCTCTGCTACGGCATCCACCTGTACTTCGTCGCGCCGCAGAGCGGGCTGCTGTTCGCCGTCGGGGCGTTCGCGCTGTCGTGGTGCCTCGGCATCATGACGTTCGTCGTGCCGGCCGGGGCGGGCGTCCGCGAGGTCGCCATGGTGGCGGTGCTCGCCCCGCACCTCGACCGGGGTTCGGCGATCGCGGTGGCGCTGTCCTCGCGCGTCGTCATCATCCTGGGCGACCTGATCTGTGCCGGATTGGCGGGAATCGCAGCACGACGCCGCTCGGTGTGATTTGGCCCACCTTTTAGGGGAGGCTGGTCATAAGGTGAAAAACAGAGGGGGGCGTCCACGCCCCACGTTGATCTTGAGGGGAGAAGATCTTCGTATGCCTCGAGTGCTCGTCGACGCGGCGGCGGTGCCCGCCGACCGCGGAGCCCTGACCCGCTACGTCGACGGACTGGTCGCCGGGCTCGCCCGGGCGGGAGCCGACCTCGCCGTGGTCTGCCAGCGCGCCGACGCCGAACGCTACGCGCGGCTCGCGCCGTCGGCCGACGTCATCACCGGCCCCGTCTCCATCACCCACAGGGCCTCCAGGCTCGCCTGGGAGCAGACGGGGCTGCCGCTGCTCGCCCGGCGCGCCGGAGCCGACGTGATCCACGCCCCCTACTACTCCATCCCGCTCGCCTCCGGCCTGCCCACCGTCGTGACGGTGCACGACGTCACCTGGTTCACCGAGCCCGACCGCAGCCCGCGGGCCTCGTTCTTCCGTTCGGCCACGCGTACGGCCGTGCGCGTGGCGCGGCGCGTCATCGTGCCGTCCAAGGCCACCCGCGACGAGCTCGTCCGCGTGCTGGACGCCGACCCCACCCGCATCGACGTCGCCTACCACGGCGTCGACCACACGCAGTTCCACCCGCCGAGCGACGACGAGGTGCGCCGGGCCGCCCTGCGCTGCGGGCTGCACGACCGGCCGTACGTCGCGTTCCTGGGCGCGCTCGACCCGCGCAAGAACGTCCCGAACCTCATCCGCGGCTTCGCGGCCGCCGTACGGCATCTGGAGAGCCCGCCGGCGCTGGTGATCGGCGGCGGCGTGCACGAGGCCGACGTCGATGCCGCCTGTCGCGAGGTCGAGGCGACGGTCAAGGTGGTGCGGCCCGGCTACCTGGGCGCCGCCGACCTGCCGGGCTTCCTCGGCGGGGCGCTCGTCGTGGCCTTCCCTTCGCGGGGCGAGGGGTTCGGGCTGCCGGTGCTGGAGGCCATGGCCTGCGGCGCGCCGGTGCTCACCACCCACCGCACGTCGCTGCCTGAGGTCGGCGGCGACGCCGTCGCCTACACCGAGCCCGACGCCGGCAGCATCGCCGCGGCGCTCGGCGACCTGCTCGCCGCGCCCGAGCGCAGGAGGCGGCTGCGGGAGGCCGGACTGGCGCGCGCACGTGAGTTCACCTGGGACGCCTCGGCCGAAGCGCATCTCAGCTCCTATCAACGCGCGATCGAATAGTTCGGTAACCTCACGGAGTGATGGAGAGCTCTTTGCCAGACCTCGAGGCGATCCTCCTGGTCGGGGGGCAAGGCACGCGCCTGCGTCCACTGACACTGGGCACGCCGAAGCCTTTGCTGCCGACTGCGGGCGTGCCCTTCCTGGCGCACCAGCTTGCCCGTGCCCGATCGTTCGGCGTGCGCCGGATCGTGTTCGCGACGTCGTACAAGGCGGCGATGTTCGAACCGGCCTTCGGCGACGGGGAGGCGTTCGACCTCTCCCTCGAGTACATCACCGAGCAGACGCCGCTCGGCACCGGAGGCGCCATCCGCAACGCGGCCGAGGCGCTGACGTCCGGTCCCGACGACCCGGTGCTGATCCTCAACGGCGACATCCTGAGCGGCCACGACATCGGCGAGCAGGTGCGGCTGCACCGCGAGCGCGAGGCCGACGTGACGCTCCACCTGACCGAGGTGGACGACCCGACGCGGTTCGGGTGCGTGCCGACCGACGAGACCGGTCGCGTGACGGCCTTCCTGGAGAAGACCCCCGACCCGGTCACCAACCGCATCAACGCCGGCTGCTACGTCTTCACCCGCTCGGTGATCGACGCGATCCCGCGCGGCGAGGTCGTGTCGGTGGAGCGCGAGACGTTCCCCGGGCTCATCGAGTCGGGGCGGCTCGTCCTCGGCTACGCCACCCGCACCTACTGGCTCGACGTCGGCACGCCAGCCGCGTACGTGCAGGGCTCGCGCGACCTGGTGCTGGGCCGGCTGGCCTCGCCCGCGCTGCCCGGGCCGACCGGCGAGCACCTGGCGCTCGAGGGGGCCGTGATCGCCTCCGGCGCCAAGGTGCTCGGGGGCACGACGGTGGGCGCCAGGTCCGTGGTCGAGGCGGGGGCCTCGGTCGTGGGCTCGGTGCTGAGCGACGACGCGGTGGTCGAGGCGGGGGCCTCGGTCGTCGACTCGGTGGTGGGTCAGGGGGCCCGCGTCTGCGCCGGTGCGGTGGTGCGTGACGCGGTGATCGGCGACGGGGCGATCGTGGGGCCGGGCAACGAGCTCCAGCACGGCGTACGCATCTGGCCGGGGGTCGAGCTGCCGGAGCGGGCGCTGCGCTACAGCAGCGACGTCTGACGGCCGTCCCCGAGCAGTCCCCGGCCGGGGCACACTTGACGGGTGGAGGAGCGCACCTGGATTCCCGAGGAGCCGCTCGACGTACGGCTGGCTCTGCAGCCTCACCAGCGCGGCACCGGTGACCCCGCCTGGCGGCTCGGTGCCGACGGCGCCGTGTGGCGCACCTCCAGGACCCCTGAGGGTCCCAGCACGCTGCGCGTGAGCGTCAGGGCCGGGGCCGTGCACGGGCACGCCTGGGGTCCCGGCGCGGGGTGGGCGCTGGAGACGCTCCCCGCGCTGCTGGGGGCCGACGACGACGTCTCGGGGTTCCGCGTCCGGCACGACGTGCTCGCCGAGGCCGCGCGCCGGCATCCCGGCCTGCGGATCGGGCGTACGGGACGGGTCATGGAGGCCCTCGTGCCCGCCGTGCTCGAGCAGAAGGTCGTCGGCCGGGAGGCGTGGCGCGCGTGGCGGTGGCTGCTCGCCCGTTACGGCGAGCCCGCACCCGGTCCCGCACCCGAGGGCATGCGGGTCGTGCCCGAGCCGGAGGTGTGGCGGCAGATCCCGAGCTGGCACTGGCACCGCGCGGGCGCCGAGGCCGTGCGCGCGCGGACGATCGCCACGGCCGCCTGGCACGCCGCCAAGCTGGAGGCGGCGGCCACCAGCGAGGAACTCGACCGGCTGCTGCGGGCGCTGCCCGGGATCGGCGTGTGGACGTCGGCCGAGATACGCCAGCGCGCCTTCGGCGACCCCGACGCGGTGAGCGTCGGCGACTTCCACCTGGCGAAGCTCGTCGGGTACGCGCTGACGGGGGAGAAGACCGACGACGCGGGCATGCTGCGGCTGCTGGAGCCGTACGCGGGGCATCGGCACCGGGCCACGGTGCTGGTGTGGCTGAGCGGCACGCGACCGCCCGCCCGGGGGCCGCGGATGCCGGTGCGCGACTACCGGTCATTCTGAGCCGGTAGGGACGGACTGGGTGCGTACGGCGAACTCAGCCCGTCGTACTGTGCCTTTATGAGTTCTGACTCCGCGCTTCGTCGCGCCCTTGCCCGTGCCAGGGACGGCAAGTCCCTCGACGTCACCGAGGCCACCGTGCTGCTCGGGGCGCGCGACGAGCACCTCGACACGCTCCTCGACCACGCCTCGCGCGTGCGTGACGCCGGGCTGCAGGCGGCCGGGCGGGCAGGGATCATCACCTACAGCAGGAAGGTTTTCATCCCGTTGACCCGGCTCTGCCGGGACCGTTGTGGTTATTGCACGTTTGCCACCGCCCCGCACAAGCTGCCGGCGCCGTTCCTCAGCCCGGACGAGGTGCTGGAGATCGCCAGGCAGGGCGCGGCCATGGGGTGCAAGGAGGCGCTGTTCACGCTGGGCGACCGGCCGGAGGACCGGTGGCACCAGGCCAGGGAGTGGCTCGACGCGCACGGCTACGACGACACGCTGTCGTACGTGCGGGCCATGGCGATCAGGGTCCTGGAGGAGACCGGGTTGCTGCCGCACCTCAACCCGGGGGTGCTGGGCTGGCGGGACTTCCAGCGGCTCAAGCCGGTGGCGCCGTCCATGGGGATGATGCTGGAGACGACGTCGCGGCGGTTGTTCGAGGAGAAGGGGCAGCCTCACTACGGCTCGCCGGACAAGGACCCGGCCGTGCGGCTGCGGGTGCTGGAGGACGCGGGCCGCACGAACGTGCCGTTCACCACGGGCATCCTCATCGGGATCGGCGAGACCGTGCAGGACCGCGCCGAGTCGATCTTCGCGATCCGCAAGGTGGCCCGCGAGTACGGCGGTGTCCAGGAGGTCATCGTCCAGAACTTCCGCGCCAAGCCCGACACCGCCATGCGCGGCCTGCCGGACGCCGACCTGCAGGAGCTGGCGGCCACCCTCGCGGTCGCCCGCCTGGTGCTCGGCCCCCGGATGCGCATCCAGGCCCCGCCGAACCTGGTGGACTCCGAGTACGCGCTCATGATCAGGGCCGGCATCGACGACTGGGGCGGGGTCTCGCCGCTGACCCCCGACCACGTGAACCCTGAGCGGCCCTGGCCGCAGATCGACGACCTCGCGGCGCACACCGCCGAGTCCGGGTTCCAGCTGCGGGAGCGGCTGACGATCTATCCGGAGTACGTGCTGGCCGGCGAGCCCTGGCTCGACCCGCGCCTGCTCGCCCACGTCGGCGCGCTGGCCGACCCCGACACCGGGCTCGCCAGGGAGGACGCCGTGCTCGAAGGCCGTCCCTGGCAGGAGCCCGACGGCGGTTTCGCCGCGTCAGGACGGGTGGACCTGCACGTCGAGGTCGACACCACGGGCCGCACGAACGACCGCCGCGACGACTTCGACAACGTGTACGGCGACTGGGACGCGCTGCGCGAGCGGCTCGGCTCGGTGGCCGCCGCCACGCCGAGCGACGTGCGGCAGGCGCTGCGCCGGGCCGAGGCCGACCCGGCGGGGCTGACCGACGCCGAGGCCGTGGCCCTGCTCGGAGCCGAGGGCGAGGCGCTGGACGAGTTGGCCGCCATCGCCGACGCGCTGCGCAAGGAGGCGGTGGGCGACGACGTGACCTACGTCGTCAACCGGAACATCAACTTCACGAACGTCTGCTACACCGGCTGCCGCTTCTGCGCGTTCGCCCAGCGCAGGACGGACGCCGACGCGTACACGCTGAGCCTCGACCAGGTCGCCGACCGGGCCGCGGAGGCGTGGGAGGCGGGCGCGACCGAGGTGTGCATGCAGGGCGGCATCCACCCCGACCTGCCCGGAACCGCGTACTTCGACATCGCGCGGGCGGTGAAGGAGCGGACGCCGGGGATGCACGTGCATGCGTTCTCCCCGATGGAGGTCATCAACGGCGCGTCGCGGACGAACCTGTCGATCCGCGACTGGCTGGAGGCCGCCAAGGAGGCCGGCCTCGACTCGCTGCCTGGCACGGCGGCCGAGATCCTCGACGACGACGTCCGCTGGGTGCTGACCAAGGGCAAGCTGCCCGCCAAGGAGTGGATCGAGGTCATCACCACGGCTCACGAGGTCGGCATCCCGACGACGTCCACCATGATGTACGGCCACGTGGACAACCACCTGCACTGGGTGCGGCACATCAAGCTCATCAGGCGGCTGCAGGAGCAGACGGGGGGCTTCTCCGAGTTCGTGCTGTTGCCGTTCGTGCACACCAGCGCGCCCATCTACCTGGCCGGGGTGGCGCGGCCGGGGCCGACGCCGCAGGAGAACCGCGCCGTGCACGCCCTGTCGAGGATCCTGCTGCACGGCGCGATCGCGAACATCCAGTGCTCGTGGGTCAAGCTCCGCGACGACCTGTGCCGCCAGGTGCTCCAGGGCGGCGTGAACGACCTCGGCGGCACCCTCATGGAGGAGACGATCAGCCGGATGGCCGGGTCGGAGAACGGCTCGTACAAGACCATCAGCGAGCTGCGCGCGATGGTCGAGGTCGCCGGCCGGCCGGTCCGCCAGCGCACCACCGAGTACGGCGTCCCGAGCGACGAGCGGCTGAGCGCCGCTGCGGCCAGCGACGGCGTCTGCCGGAGCGTCAGGCGGGTCCTGCCGCTGGCCGGGCAGTGACGCGGGGGAGGGGGCGCCCGAGGTGGTCGCCCCCTCCTCGCTTCCGGGTCAGACGCGCTGCCACAGCGCGGGGACGTTCGGCGGCTCCCAGCCGGTGAGGGCGGTGTGCGCCTGGATGCACCGGTAGGTGACGCCGTTGTAGGTCACGGTGCTGCCGGTGGCGTACGCCGTGCCGGCCCGCCACGTGCCCGAGGGAGTCGTGGGCGTGGGCGTCGGGGTCGGCGTGGGCGTCGGGGTGGGCGTCGGCGTGGGGGTGGGCGTGGGGTTGGGGTTGCCACCGCCGCCGATCTGCAGGTCGATGCAGGAGTAGAAGGCGTTGACGGTGTCGGAGATGTTCCAGATCGCGAGCACCCTCTGCCGTCCCGAGTAGCCGGACAGGTTGACGGTGTGCGAGACGGTCTCCGGCGGCTGCTGGCCGTTGCCGTTGAAGACGGCCACGCGCGTGTTGCCGATGTAGTACTCGTAGTTGAGCGTGGCGTGCCGGGCGGTGAACCTCCAGGTGAAGGTCACCGTGCTGCCCACCGACGTGACGGGCCACGGCTTGCTCTCGTCGCTGAGCTGGGCGAACTGCGAGAGGTTGGCGTGGCAGTTACGCAGGCCCTTCGGCCCCTCGACGCTCTGGGGCTCGTAGACGATGTTGCCGCAGTCGGGCACCCTGCCCGCCGCGCAGTTGGCCTGGCGGCTCGGCGGCGAGTTGACGTAGCCGTGTGCGAAGGCCGGTGTCGTGTTGAACACCGTGGTGGCGATCCCGAGCACCGCCACGGCGGCCAACGTCAGAGTCCTTCTCATTGAAGCGGCTCCTTCACATGGGGGGTTACCCTGAATGTAAAGGAAACTTTATTAACGGTAAATGACCGTCTGACCGAGGGTCAGCGAGTTGTGACGAAGTCGGCAGCATCGCGCGGCGCACGGTCGCGCGGCGGCGCCGCCGCGTGCCCCACGGCCACGCAGCCCATCGGGTCCCAGGTCTCGGGCAGGTCGAGCACCTCGCGGACGACCGGACGGCAGAACATCGTGGACGACACCCACGCCGAGCCGAGCCCCTCGACGGCGAGCTGGACGAGGAAGTTCTGCACCCCGGCGCCCGTCGCCACCACGAACATCTCCCGCTCCGAGGCGTTGCGCCGGTCGTCGCGGTAGGTGTGCGAACCGTCCATCACCAGGCACGGCACCACCAGGTAAGGCGCGTTGCGCAGCACGTCGCCGCGCCTGACCCGCTTGGCGATCGACTCCTCGGAGAACCCGTCGCCGCGCAGGTCGGCGATCCACGCCTCGCGCATCGCGTCGAGCAGTTTCGTCCGGGTGTCGGCCGACTCCAGCAGCACGAACCGCCACGGCGTCGTGTGGTGCGGCGCCGGGGCCGCGATGCCCGCCGCGACCGCCCGGCGCACCGCCTCGGGATCGACGGGCCGGTCGGAGAACTCCCTGATCGTCCGGCGGGCGAAGACGACGTCGCGCGACCCGTGGCGGAACATGTCCTCGTCGGCCGGCCGTACGAGGGGCCGCACGCCGGGGCCGTCGTCGTCGGTCACCAGGTGGGCGAGACCGCGCACGATCGCGGCAGGAACGCCCGCGAGCTTGCCCTTGACCAGCTCGGCCGCGCTCGCGATCTCGTCGACCAGTGCCGTCACCGTGGCGTTCAGCTGGTTGCCGTAGGAGTCGGACGAGCCGCGGAAGTCGTCGAGCGGGCGCACGCCGGCGGCGCCGATCGCGACGTCGGTGAGGCCGTTGCGCCAGGGCCGCCCGAACGTGTCGGAGACGACCACGCCCACGCGCGCGCCCAGCCCCGCCCGGATGCGGCGGGCCGAGGCGTCAGGGTCCTCCGGCAGGAGCAGCACGGTGCCGGGCTCGGTGTTGGAGGCGTCGACCCCCGCGGCGGCCATGACGAAGCCGTGCCGCGTCTGGGTGATGACGGTCTCGCCGCGCCGGGCGACGACGCGCTCGGTCTCCTCCGCGATCGCGGCGGCGCGGTCGGGCGCGTGCCGCACCCGTCCCTCCGCCTTACTGACGATCTTGGACGTGACCACGACGATGTCGCCGTCACGCAGGTCGGCGTGGCGCAGCAGCGCCGCGACGTCGTCGCCGGGCCGTACCTCGCCGATGCCGGTGATCGCGATCACCTCGAAACGGGCGGGGGCGGTGCTTGCTGTCGCGCTCATCGCATCGGCTCCTGCTGGGGTTGTACGGTCTGCTGCGGTCATCCGGCGAGCTCCAGGGCGAGGTCGAGGGCGGAGCGGGCGATGTCGGCCGCGGCGTCGGCGTCGTGCATGAGGATCGGACGGGCCAGCACCCGCACGCCGTCGAGCGCCACGCCGGAGTCCTCGTCGGCGACCAGCCAGCCGTCGACCAGTTCGGAGCCGTACAGCTCCAGGACGGCCTGCGCGGTGGTCTCGACGCCGATGGCGGTCAGGCAGGCGTCGGCCATGCCGCGCACCGGAGCGCCGCCGATGATCGGCGAGACGCCGACCACGGTCTTGGGCAGCAGGGCGTCGCGGATGCCGGGGATCTGGAGGATCGTGCCGATGCTCACCACCGGGTTGGACGGCGGCAGGATCACCACGTCGGCCCGCTCGATGGCCTCCAGCACGCCGGGGGCCGGCTTGGCGGTGTCGAGCCCCACGAGCGCGAACTCCTGGGCGGGCACCGAGGCGCGCAGCCGGATCCACCACTCCTGGAAGTGGACCGCGCGCCTGCCCTGCTCGTCCTCGATGACGACGTGGGTCTCGCAGCGGTCGTCGGTCATCGGCAGCAGCTCGACGCCGGGCTGCCAGCGGGTGCACAGCGCCCGCGTGATCTGCGAGAGCGGGAAGCCGGCCTCGAGCATCTGGGAGCGTACGACGTGGGTGGCGAGGTCGCGGTCGCCGAGCCCGAACCACTGCGGCTCGACGCCGTACGCGGCCAGCTCCTCCTTGACGACGTGGGTCTCGTCGGTGCGGCCCCAGCCCTGCTCCTCGTTGATGCCGCCCCCCAGCGTGTACATCACGGTGTCGAGGTCGGGGCAGACGCGCAGGCCGAAGAGGGTGATGTCGTCACCGGTGTTGCCGATGACGGTGATGGAGGCGTCAGGGGCGGTGGCGCGCAGGCCGCGAAGGAAACGGGCGCCGCCGATGCCTCCGGCGAGGGACACGATGTGCATGCGGCCCAGTCTTCCACCGGGTTGCGGATGCCCGGATCCCGGATCAGGTTTCCCCTAGATATGCCGATATATAGGGCTTTGGTGCGTAAGAGGTTTCTGGGACTTCCGCCGGGAGAGTCAGTGTTGTGGCAAACTCCCTTCGGGCCAAAGGGTCCGATGGGGGTTACTCGTGAGCAAAATTGACGTCACCCGGCTCAGGGAGCCGGCCGCCTGGATCGCGCTCGTCACCGGATTGATGAACGTGATCCTGGCGATCGGCCACATCCTGATCAGCCCGTCGGCCTTCGGTTCGTCGTTCGCGGAGCGCTCGATGGCGTTCTTCCCCAACCTGACGAGCCCGATCGTGCCGGCGCTGCTGCTGGGCGCGGTGCTCCTGGTCACCAAGGTCGGCCCGCCGTCGCCCAAGGCCAAGCTCTTCGCGTACGGCGCCGCCGCCGGGCTGGCGCTCGCCACCGTCTTCGGTCTGATCGCGCTGCTCGCCGGCATGGCGTCCGGAGCCGGGGCGCGGTCCACCGTCGAGCACTTCTTCCTCGGCGCCCCCACGCTCGCGCTCACCGCCATCGCCCTGGTGTACCTGCTTCCTCAGGTCACGGCCGAGCGTCCGGCCGCGCAGGTCCACGGCCAGTTCGGCCGGCAGCCGGGCTCCTTCGGCCAGCCCGACCAGCCGCAGCCAGGCCCGCAGCACCCCGGCTACGGCGGTCCCCAGGATCAGCACCCCGGCTACGGTCCCCAGGACCAGCCCGCCGCGTACGGCCAGCAGCCCCCGTCCCAGCCCGCATTCGGCCAGCAGGAGCAGCCCCCCGGCTCCTACGGCCAGCAGCCGGCGTACGGCCAGCAGCCCCCGTCCGGCCAGGAACCCTCGTACGGTCAGGAGCCCTCGTACGGCCAGGCTCAGGAGCCCGGTTTCGGCCAGGGCCAGGAGTCCGGTTTCGGGCAGGAGCCCGGCTTCGGTCAGAACCAGGAACCGGGCTACGGCCAGCAGCAGGGTCAGGAGCCCGGCTTCGGCCAGGGTCAGGAGCCGAACTTCGGGCAGCAGCCCGCGCCGGCCCAGGCGTACGGACAGCAGCCGCCGTCCGCCGCGCAGCCCGGTTACGGCCAGCAGCCCCCTTCCGGCCAGTTCTTCGGCCAGCAGCCCGCCCAGGGCCAGGACCCCGCCTACGGCCAGCAGCCCGTGTACGGCCAGCCAGGTTACGACCAGCCAGGTTACGACCAGCAGCCCCCTTCCGGTCAGGGCTACGGCCAGCAGCCCCCGTCCGGTCAGCAGCCGGCCTACGGTCAGCAGCCGCCGTCGGGACACCAGCCCGCCTACGACCAGCAACCGCCCTCCGGCCAGGGCTACGGTCAGCAGCCGCCCTCCGGTCAGGGTTACGGTCAGCAGCCGCCGTCCGGACACCAGCCCGGTTACGGGCAGCAGCCGCCGAGCTTCGGCGGGCAGCCCGACCAGGCCGGTTACGGTGCGCAGCAGCCCGAGGCCCCCGCCGCCCATGTTCCGCAGGCGGGGTCGTACCAGCCGATCAGGGCCGCGCTGCCCGCCGCCCCGTCGGACCAGCGCCAGCCGGAACAGCCGAGCCAGGCCGGTCAGCAGGGCCAGCAGAGTCAGGACTTCCAGGGCTTCGGCCAGCACGGCTACGCGGGCGCCGAGACCACGCCCCCTGGGTCGGCGTACTCGACCCCACCCGCCGGCGAGTACACCCCCGCGCCGTACGTCCCGGCCGACAGCCAGCCGAACGTCTACGGCCAGCAGAGCCAGAACCCCTACGCCCCCGCGGACCAGCCCCCGTTCCAGCCGCCGGCGGAAACCCTGCCCAACGCCTTCTCCGCCCCCGCGGAGCCGGCCCAGAACGCGCCGTTCCCGCCGGCCGAGCAGCCCGCCTTCGGCCAGCAGCCGTACGGGCAGAACGCCTTCGACCAGCAGACCGGCCAGCCGTTCACCGGGTACTCCGGCCAGGAGTTCGGGGCGTCGTCCGGCTACCAGGAGCCCGACCTCCCGGTGGACCCGCGCTCGCAGCAGCTGCTGGACGCCTACCAGCAGGCCGAGTCGTACCAGCACGCGAACTCCGCGGGCACCCAGCCGGAGCTGCGCGCGCCGGACTACTCGGGCCAGCAGGGCAGGCCGTACGACGACCCGTTCGGACACCCCCAGCAGCCCCCGCAGCCCGGCGGCGGGTACGAGCCCCAGCAGGGTCAGTACCAGCCGACCCACCAGGCCTCCCCGGCGGGCTGGCCGGACGGTCAGGCCGAGTCGACGATGCGGATCGACCCGTTCGGCGGCGAGCAGCGCCGTCCCGGGGACGACCCGATCGACCCGACCGCCATATACACCCCCAACGAGCCACGCAGGTAACGGACCAGCAATGAAGGACTAGAGACAAGGTTTGCCACGGGCGGGCGTGTATCCCGCCCTGGTACGGTTCCGACCGCTGACAGCGTTGGAACAAGCCAGGTTGGCGCCATGCACGCAAGGTGTCGGCCAGGCGAGAATCTCACATGCCGAGCACACCGGGGCGAGCTCTGGTCTTTCCCCGGATACCTGCATGCCGCTTGACGCCACGTGCAGCACACGCATGTAATTACAACCATGTTGTTACGCCTTCCAGTGGGTGGGTACTAAGGAAGGCGTCCATGGGGGGCTCCATTGCGGGCGGGCGGCAGGGAGGTGTGCAGTGACCGATCCGGTCATCGCACAGGAACAGCTTGACGCTGAAGAACTCGGCTGGCAGGAGCGCGCACTGTGCGCGCAGACGGATCCGGAGGCGTTCTTCCCGGAGAAAGGAGGCTCCACCCGAGAGGCCAAGAAGGTCTGCCGATCGTGCGAAGTACGTGCCGAGTGCCTGGAATACGCGCTTGAGCACGACGAGCGGTTCGGCATCTGGGGTGGGCTGTCCGAGCGGGAGCGCAGACGGATCAAGCGTCAGGCCGTATAGGTACAGGGGGGAGGGGGTCGCACGGGTCGCCGTGTGACCCTTTTCGCATCTCCTGACAGGGTTCCACCTGTATTGTGGGCGCGCCTGATCTTCCCCCTTCCGGAGTCGCCCACCGATGTCACGTCCCTTCGTCACCGCGGTCGTCGTCGCCCACGACGGCGCGCGCTGGCTCGGGGAGACGCTGCGCGCGCTGCTCAGCCAGAGCCGCAGGCCCGACCGGGTGTCCGGCGTCGACAACGGCAGCAAGGACGGCTCGGCCGAGCTGCTGGCCCAGACGCTGGGCGCCGGCAACGTGATCTCCCTGCCCCGCACCACCGGCTTCGGTGAAGCCGTCGCCGAGGCGCTCGCCGACCTGCCGCCCGCAGGCCGCGAGGAGTGGATCTGGCTGATCCACGACGACTGCGCCCCCGACAGGCGCGCGCTGGAGGCGCTGCTCGCCGCGGCCGAGGACGACCCCAAGGCCGCCGTGCTCGGCCCCAAGCTGCGCGACTGGATCGACCGGCGCCGGCTGCTGGAGATGGGCGTGACCGTGGGCCGCACCGGCCGCCGGGACACCGGCCTGGAGCCGGGCGAGTTCGACCAGGGCCAGTACGGCGGGACACGCGACGTGCTGTCGGTGTCCACGGCCGGCATGCTCATCCGGCGCGACGTGTGGGAGAAGGCCGGGGGGCTCGACCCGTACCTGCCGTTGTTCCGCGACGACCTCGACCTGTGCTGGCGCGTCCGCAACGCCGGTCACAAGGTGCTGAGCGTGACCTCCGCCGTGGCCTGGCACGCCGAGGCGTCGGCGCGCAGGCGGCGGCCCGTCGCGGTGAGCGGCGACCACCCCCGCCGCCTCGACCGCCGCAACGCGATCTTCGTGGTCCTCGCCAACCTGCCGCTCGGCGCGATGCTCTGGGCGCTGCTGCGCAACGTCGTCAGCGCGCTCGTGCGCACGGTGCTGTTCGTCGTGAGCAAGCAACCGGCGAACGCGCTGGACGAGGTGCTGGCCATGGGGTCGATCCTGGCGCATCCCGGACGGCTGAGACAGGCCCGCCGCGCCCGCCGTCAAGGCCGCAAGCGCGGATATGTCGTCATCAAGCACCTGATGACCTCCCGTTGGACGACGTTCCGGCGGTTCACCGACATGGTGCAGGGCTTCCTCTCCGGGGAAGGACCCCTCGACGCGCAGGGACGTCACCAGCACGCGGCCACGGACGACGAGAACGAGCTCGTCCCGCCGCCCGACACAGGGGCCGTGAAACGGTTCGTCGGCCGTCCCGGCGTCGTCCTCATGTTCGCGCTCAGCCTCGTCGCGCTCGTGGCCGAACGGTCGCTGCTCGGCGGGGAACGGCTCGGCGGCGGCGCGCTCGTCCCCGTGGCGGGCGGCGCGACCGACCTGTGGACCTTCTACACCGAGGGGTTCCACGACGTCGGGCTCGGTTCGACCGCCCCCGCGCCGCCGTACGTCGCGGTGCTCGCCGTGCTGTCCACGCTGGCGTTCGGCAAGCCGTGGGTGGCGGTGTCGGTGCTGCTGCTCGGCTCGGTGCCGCTGGCGGGGGCCACGGCGTACCTGGCCACGCGGCACCTCGTCCCCGCCGTGTCGGCGCGGGCGTGGGCGGCGGGCACGTACGCGCTGCTGCCCGTCGCGACGGGCGCCATCTCCGCGGGACGGCTGGGGACGGCGGTCGTGTTCGTGCTGATCCCCGTGTACGCCTGGCTCATCGCCATGCTGCTGTCGGGGGAGCCGCGCCGGGCCCGCAGGTCCGCCTGGGGCCTCGGGTTGCTCCTCACGGTCGGCACGGCCTTCGTGCCGCTCGTCTACCCGCTCGTCGCGGTTCTCGGTGTGGTGAGCGCGCTCACCGTCCGCTCTCTCACCACCCGCTCACTGTTCACCGCCCAGGCGACGGCTGCCCCCGACCTGCACACCGCTGGGGAACCCGCCGACTTCTTCAACGACCAGGCACCAGCGGCCCAGGAGGCAACCGCCGATCTCTTCGGGTCAGCGGCCTCCCATCCCAGCGCCCAGAGCTCCGCCTCCAATGGTCAGGGTGCCGCGGGGGAGAACCTCTTCAGCGCGGCCGCCCCAGGTGCTGTCGGACAGGGGCGGGGCGCGAGCGTCGCCGCCGCGCTCGGCCAACGGCGGGCCGGCGGCGTCGCCGCGGCCATCGGACAAGAGAGGGCCGGCGTCGCCGCGGCCATCGGTCAGGGGCGGGCGCGCCACGGGGCCGCAGTCCCGTCGGGCCACGAACCCGCGGGTCCGCACGGGCCGGGTCCGGTCGCGGCCGGTTCCGTCCTCGCGGACCAGGCGGACTTCCCGCAGGACGCGGGCGAGGCGGCCCGGGGCCGTCGGGGCCGCCGCGGACGCGGCGCCGGCCCCGAAAGCACGAGCTCCGTGCCCACCGGCCCCGAGCTCGCCCCAGAGGGGAGCGACGCTGAGAGGGGCCGGCGCGGGCGGCGCATGGCTGGTCGCGCGAGCGAGCGAGCAGCCGGTCGGGCGACCACGCGCGCAGCCGGTCGGTCGAGCGAGCGCGCGGGCGAGCGTGCGGCCGGGCGGGCGGGCGCGGGTGTGGCCGGCCGGGACGCCCGTGAGGGGGAGGTCCGGGGTGGGGTGGCCGCGTCGATGGGGATCGCGCTCGGGGTTCCGCTCGTGCTCCTCATGCCGTGGCTGGCGACCCTGGTCACCGACCCCGCCCGGTTCCTCATGGAGGCGGGCCTGAACGACCCCGCACTCGCCGACCCGTCCATCGCCGCCGAGTCGCTGCTGGCGCTGAGCCCGGGAGGGCCCGGGCTGCCGCCGCTGTGGGTGACGGCCGGCCTGATGGCGGTGGCCCTGGCCGCGCTGCTCATGCGCCGCCAGCGCGTGATCGTGGCCTTCGGCTGGGGCGTCGCGCTCTACGGCATCCTGGCGGCCGTCCTGGTCAGCCGGTTCACCGTCGAGGGCGCCCCGGTCTGGCCTGGCGTGCCGCTCGCGGTCGCCGGCGCGGGGCTGGTCGTCCTCGTGGGCCTGACCGCGCACCGCCTGTCCGAGATCCGCGCCGCCGGCGGGACGCGCAGGCTGGCCGCGCTGGCGGTCGCGGCGGTCGCGTTCAGCACGCCGCTGCTGGCCGCAGGACACTGGATGGTCACCGGCGTACGCGGCCCGCTCACGGGTGACGCGCCCGACGTGCTGCCCGCGCTGGCGGTGTCCCGGAGCGCGAACGGCGAGCGGACGCTGGTGATCAAGGGTTCCGCGCTGACGATCCTGCACGGGCGTACCCCGCTGGTCGGCGAGGCGGAGCTGCCCGCCGCGTCCGAGGCCCGCGCGAAGGTGGTGGCGGCGGCGCAGGGCCTGGTCGGCGGGCGCGGCGGCGACGCGGCCACGCTGGCCAGGTACGGCATCGCGATGGTCTCCGTCGCGCCGCCCGTCTCGCCGACGCTGGCGAGGACCCTCGACTCGCAGCCGTCGCTGCACCGGCTGAGCCTGTCGGAAGCGGGCGGCCTGTGGGGGCTGGCCGAGCAGGTCACCCGTGTGCCGGCGCAGCCGGTGAGCATCCTGCACACACCGTGGCTGTGGGCGCAGGGCGTGCTGGTCGTCGTGATCGTGATCCTGGCCTCGCCGGGCCGGCGTCCGTCCGAGGGCGTCGGGCAGGCCGCGTCGGCGGGGGCGTGATGAGAGCGTTCGTACGCAACAGGTTCGCCCCGCTCGTGCTGGTGGTCGCGGTGCTGGCCGCGCTGTACGGCCTCGCACTCGCCACCCGGCCCACCCCGCCCCCACCGCCCTCGCAGGCGGCGAGGAAGGTCGCCGTCGAGTCCGTCACCGCGGTGTGCCCGGGAGCGAGAGGCCAGCGGGTCAACGTCTACCTGCCCGGCACCGTGAACACCGAGGCCCTGGAGGACGACGAGCCGTACGTCACCAAGGGCCCAGGCGGCCTCGAGGCCGGCTACGTGATCCGCGCCGCGGAGGGCCGGTCGCGCGGCCTGGCCGGGGTCCGGTGCACCGAGCCCGGCGCGGCGACCTGGCTGGTGGGGCCGGGCCCGGCGAACGCCGAGGTCCGCCTGCACCTCGTCAACGCCGACAAGGCCCCGGCACTCGTCGACGTGCACGTGTACGCGGCGGAGGGCGAGGTGTCGGGCGACAAGGGCGTCGGCCTCGACATCGCACCGGGCAGGCACCGTGAGATCGACCTGCGGACACTCGCCCCGGCCGCCGACATCATGGCCGTCAGCGTCACCACCGTCTACGGACGGGTCGCGGTGGCCGCCAGGACCACGATGGAGACCGGAGGAGTGGACTGGCTCCCGGCGTCCGCGCCCCCGGCGACGCGCGTGGTCGTCCCCGGCATCCCCGGCGGCGGCGGGCAACGCCGGCTGCTGGTGGCCGCGCCCGGCGAGACGGATGCGCTGGTGCAGGTCAAGGCCGTCAGCAAGGACGCCGAGTACGCCATGCGCGGACGCGAGACGCTCGACGTGCCCGCGGGCAGCGTCGTCGCGGTCGACGTCACGACGGGGCTGGGCGGCTCGCCGGCCGCGCTGGTGCTCACGTCGCCGACGCCGATCGTGGCGGGCGTGGTCATCACGAGTACGGGACAGTCAGGCGACGTCGCCTTCACGGCCGGCACCCCGTCGCTGGAACTGGGCAGCTCGGTGGCCGGCAACGGGGCGGGCTCGCGGCTCGTGCTGACGGCGCTCGGCCGGCCCGGCCGGGTGCGCGTGCAGGTGGTGCCGGTCGATGGCGAACCGGAGCAGCCGTTCGACGTCGACATCGCCCCGGGACGGACGAGGGACGTCAGGCTGCGCGCGCAGGGGCAGTTCGCGGTGGCGGTCACACCCGTGAAGGGCGAGGTCTACGGCGCCCGCGTGATGGAGCAGCGCACGCGCGAGTCCGTGCTGCAGACGGTGCAGCCGCTCTCACCGGCCCGCGCGTGGACCATGCTGCCGCCCCTGTTCGACACCCCCGCCGTCGTGACGCCGTGAGGGGTCACCCGCGGTCGTCGTAACCGGGGTCGACGGTCTCCGGCGACAGGCCGAGCAGCGTGGCGACCTGCTCCACCACCGTGTCGTGCACCAGGGCGCCGAGGAACTCGCGGTCGCGGGCCCGCGCCTCGAGCGGCCGGCGGTAGACCACCACCGACGCGGGCGACTGGCCGGTGGCGGCGTCGGCGCGGCCCAGCGGGATGGGGTCTGAGCCGAGCTGCGGGCTGTCGCCGAGTTCGCTCAGCGGGGGGACGTCCTCGACCGCGAACTCGACCGCCGACAGCTGCCGCTCCCACCGTGGCCGCAGCCGGTCGACGGCGTCGAGCACCAGGTCGTCGAAGCGTTCGCTGCGGGACTTGGCCATGGGGACGTGGGAGGGGGCGAGCGGTCCGCGCAGGCCGCGACCGTGGCGATCGCGTCGCCGAGGACCGCGCTTGTCTGTCACGCCAGCAAGTGTACGGGCCCGCGCCCGGCGTCATCGGGAACGGTGTCGCGGATGTGGGGCAACATCGGCGGGGTTCTGGTGATTGGGCAGGTGGCGAGGTGGGGAAGCCGGGAGAGGGAACGACGGCGTCCGGGCGGCACCAGGGGCGGCGCCTTCGGGGCATGTGGGTGGAAAGCCTGCGACAGGTGTCCGAATTGTGGCGACACGCTCGTTAAGAGTGCTCAGATAGTGGCGCCTCGCAGTCTTACCGTATACGGTCCCTCCGTGAGCCCCGTCCGCCGTTGTTCCCGCACCGCCTGCAGCCAGCCTGCCGTCTTCACGCTCACGTACGTGTACGCCGACTCGACCGCTGTCCTCGGCCCCCTGGCGACGTACGCGGAGCCGCATTGCTATGACCTGTGCGCCGAACATGCCGAACGGCTGACCGCCCCCCGCGGGTGGGAGGTGGTCCGCCTGCCGACCGACGGCGCCTCACCCAGTTCCGACGACCTCGAGGCTCTGGCCAACGCGGTGCGGGAAGCCGCGCGGCCCACGACGTCCGGCAGCGGCGAGCCGGTCGGGCAGGGGGTCGAGGTCGGCCGCCGCGGGCACCTGCGCGTATTGAGGTCGGCCCAGCAGCACCGCGACCGGTAGGCTCGTTTCACACGAAGGAAACGACCTAGGGCGGAGCTGGAGAGTGGGCGATCTCGCCAAGATCTTCAAAGCGTACGACGTTCGCGGGGTAGTGCCCGCCGAGCTCGACGAGCCTGCCGCCGAAGCCGTGGGAGCCGCCTTCGTCGAGGTGACCGGCGCGCGTTCGGTCGTCGTCGCGCACGACATGCGCGACTCGTCGCCCCCGCTGGCCGCGGCGTTCATCCGCGGCGCCCGCTCACGTCACTCCGACGTCGTGCACGCCGGCCTCGGCTCCACCGACCTCCTCTACTACGCCAGCGGCAGCCTCGGGCTGCCCGGCGTCATGTTCACGGCCAGCCACAACCCCGCCCGCTACAACGGCATGAAGATGTGCCGCGCCGGCGCGGTGCCGATCGGCGGTGACACGGGCCTGATCGAGATCCGCGACCGCGCGGCCGAGCTGCTCGGCGCACCGGTCTCCGAACAGGGCGGCTCGCTGATCGAGAAAGACCTGCTCAGCGGCTACGCCCGCCACCTGCGCACGCTGGTCGACCTGTCGGGCATCCGTCCGCTGAAGGTCGTCGTCGACGCGGGCAACGGCATGGGCGGCCACACCGTTCCTGCCGTGTTCGACGGGCTCCCGATCGAGCTGGTGCCGCTCTACTTCGAGCTCGACGGCAGCTTCCCGAACCACGAGGCCAACCCGCTGGAGCCGCAGAACCTCCTCGACCTGCAGCGGGCCGTCCGCGACAGCGGCGCCGACCTCGGCCTCGCGTTCGACGGCGACGCCGACCGGTGCTGGGTGGTCGACGAGCACGGCGCGTCGGTGTCGCCGTCGGCCATCACCGCCCTGGTCGCCGTCCGCGAGCTGGCCAAGCACCCCGGCGCGACGGTCATCCACAACCTGATCACGTCGCTGGGCGTGCCCGAGATCGTGCGCGAGCACGGCGGGCTTCCGGTGCGCACACGGGTGGGGCACTCGTTCATCAAGGCCGAGATGGCGCGTACGGGCGCGGTCTTCGGGGGCGAGCACTCGGCCCACTACTACTTCAGAGACTTCTGGTTCGCCGACTCCGGCATGCTGGCCGCGATGCACGTGCTGGCCGCGCTCGGCGAGCAGGGCCGGCCGCTGTCGCAGGTCGTGGCGGCCTACTCGCGCTACCACGCCTCGGGCGAGGTCAACAGCGCGGTGTCCGACCAGGACGACGCGCTGCGCCGGGTGCGCGAGGCGTTCGCCGGTCGCGGAACCTTCGACGAGCTCGACGGGCTCACCGTCAGCGGTTCCGGCTGGTGGTTCAACCTGCGGCCGTCCAACACCGAGCCGCTGCTCAGGCTCAACGCTGAGGCGGCCGACGAGACCAAGATGACGGCGATCAGGGACGAAGTCCTCACGATCGTGGGAAAGGTGTCAGAGTGAAGATCGACGACTGGCTGCTGGAGATCCTGGCGTGCCCGGCGTGCAAGGCGCCCCTGCGGGCTGAGACCGAGGCCGACGAGCTGGCCTGCACGGGCTGCGGCCTGGTCTACCCGGTCAGAGACGACATTCCCGTCCTGCTCGTCGACGAGGCCAGGAAGCCGTGACCTGGGAGCCGGAGCGGCTCGACGACCAGCGTCATCTCTCCGAGGCCGACCCCGGCGGCATGCTGCCGGCGGTCGCCGCCTCGGCGGCGCACGTACGCACCGGCTACCGCGCCGCCGTCGAGGCGGGCATCGATCGGCTGGCCACCCACGGCCGCCCGCGCGCCGTCGTGGTCGCGGGCACGGGTGGCTCCGGTGTCGTCGGCGACATGCTGGCGGCCATCGCCGGCAACGGCGCCCCGCTGCCGATCGTGACCGTGCGCTCGTTCCAGCTTCCCGGCTGGGTGGGTGCCACTGACCTGGTCGTCGCCGTCTCCGGCTCGGGCCGTACCGAGGAGACGCTGTCCGTTGCCACGCAGGCGGTGCGCCGTGGCTGCTCGGTGCTCGCCGTGGGGCCGCCGGGCTCCCCGCTGGAGGCCGTTGCCCGGCAGGCGTCGGCCGTGCACGTGCCGGTGCCCGTGAGCGGGCAGTCGCGGGCCAACCTGTGGCTGCTGGCCGTGCCGGTGATCGCGGCGGCGGCCGCGCTGCGGCTGGTCCAGGCCGACGCCGATCTGTTCGAGCGGGTGGCCAAGTCGCTGGAGGACATGGCGAACCGCTGCCGGCCGTCCAGCGACTCCTTCATCAACCCGGGCAAGGCCCTCGCGCTCGACCTCGCCGAGAGCATCCCCATGGTGTGGGGGACTTCGGCGCTGACGTCGGTGGCGGCGTACCGGCTGGTGTGCCAGCTGAACGCGAACGCCAAGTACCCCGCGGTCCACGGCGAGTTGCCCGAGGCAGGGCACCACCAGGTCGCGACGTTCGACGGGCCGCTGGCCGAGCGTGACATCTTCGCCGACAACGCGGTGCGTGCGCTCCGCCTGGTGGTCCTGCGCGACGTCGACGAGCACCCGCAGGTGGCGGTGCGGCGGGAGGCGTCGCTGCGGTCGGCGCGCGACCACGACGTGCCGGTCACCGAGATCGCGGCCGAGGGCGAGCACCCGCTGGAGCGGCTGGCCCACCTGATCGTGCTCGGCGACTACGCGAGCACCTACCTGGCGCTGGGCTACGGCGTCGATCCGTCGCCGATGTCGGCGATCACGGAAGTGAAGGCCCGGATTTCCCCATAGGATCCGTATCTAACCTTCTGTCGTGATCGTTTGGACTGGAGCACATCGGTGAGCGCGAGCGGCGGTACGAAAGCGATCGTTGCGGCCTTGGCCGCGAACCTGTCCATCGCCGTGGCCAAGTTCGTGGCGGCGTTCTTCACTGGTTCCTCCTCGATGCTGGCCGAGGGTATCCACTCGGTCGCCGACTCGGGCAACCAGCTCCTGCTGCTGATCGGCGGCAAGCGGGCGGCCAGGGCGAGCACGCGGGAGCACCCCTTCGGCTACGGGCGCGAGCGCTACTTCTACGCCTTCGTGGTGGCGGTCGTGCTGTTCACGATCGGCGCGGCGTTCTCCGTCTACGAGGGCGTGCACAAGATCTCCGACCCTCACGCGGTCGAGTCGCCCATCTGGGCGTTCGCCGTGCTGATCTTCGCGATCATCGCCGAGGGCTTCTCGTTCCGTACGGCGATCAAGGAGTCGAACGTCCTGCGCGGCAAGCAGTCGTGGGTGTCGTTCGTACGGCGCGCGAAGTCGCCCGAGCTGCCGGTCATCCTGCTGGAGGACCTCGGCGCGCTGCTCGGTCTGGTGTTCGCGTTGTTCGGTGTGACGATGGCGGTCGTCACCGGCAACGGCGTCTGGGACGGCATCGGCACCCTGATGATCGGCCTGTTGCTGGCCGTGATCGCGGTCGTCCTGGCCATCGAGACCAAGTCGCTGCTCGTCGGCGAGAGCGCATCGCTTGAGTCGGAAGAGCTGATCCGGCGCGCGCTGGAGAGCACGCCCGAGGTCGAGCGGATCATCCACATGCGCACGCTGCACCTCGGCCCTGAGGAGCTGCTCGTGGGCGCCAAGATCGCCGTCGCCCACGACGACACGGCCGCCGAGGTGGCGCGCGGCATCGACGAGGCCGAGCGGCGCATCCGTGAGGCGGTGCCGATCGCCCGGGTGATCTACCTGGAGCCCGACCTCGACCGGTCGTCGTCGCGGGCGTCGTCCTAGCCGCGCGACGGGCCGTCCGCGGAGCGCAGGAGGCGCAGCGCCTTCTCCTTCTCGAAGTCCAGGGCCCTGCGGGGTGCCTGGATGCGGCCGATCCGTACCCCGAGGTCGCGGACAGCCGCGGCCACCGCGGGCTCGGTGAGCACGCGGAGCGCGAACGCCAGCTCGGCCGGCGACACGTCGAGGCGTTTCTCCAGTTCGACGCCGTGGGCCACGGCCGACAGGTCGTCGGGCCCGAAGCGCCGGTGCGCCCCCTGCTCGCGGACCGGGGGCAACAGCCCGAGGGCCTCTCGGTACCGGAGCATGCGGGGTGACATGCCGAGCCGCTTCGCGGCTTCCGTGATGCGCATTCTTACATTCTTACGTCAGATTCAGGCTTCCCGAGATGCGATCCCGTACGAGCGGCGCCTAAACTCGACGCAGACAACATCAGTGACGCGAGGGGAAACCCGATGGACTTCAAGGTCGCAGACCTTTCACTTGCCGACTTCGGCCGCAAGGAGATCCGGCTCGCCGAGCACGAGATGCCCGGCCTCATGGCGGTCCGCAAGGAGTACGCGGCCTCTCAGCCCCTCCGCGGCGCGAAGATCATGGGCTCGCTGCACATGACCATCCAGACGGCCGTCCTCATCGAGACGCTGGTGGCGCTCGGCGCCGAGGTCCGCTGGGTCAGCTGCAACATCTTCTCCACGCAGGACCACGCCGCCGCCGCGGTCGTCGTCGGCCCCGACGGCACCGTCGACGAGCCCAAGGGCGTCCCGGTGTTCGCCTGGAAGGGCGAGACCCTGGAGGAGTACTGGTGGTGCACCGAGCAGGCCCTCACCTGGCCTGACGGCAGCGCCCCCAACATGATCCTCGACGACGGCGGCGACGCCACCCTGCTCGTCCACAAGGGCGCCGAGTACGAGAAGGCCGGCGCCGTGCCGCCCGCCACGGCCGACGACCCGGAGGAGTGGCACGTCATCATCGACCTGCTCACCCGCACGGTCGGCGCCGACAAGAAGTGGACCAGGATCGCCGAGAGCATCAAGGGCGTCACCGAGGAGACCACGACCGGTGTGCACCGTCTCTACGACATGCACAAGAACGGCCAGCTGCTCTTCCCGGCGATCAACGTCAACGACTCGGTCACCAAGTCGAAGTTCGACAACAAGTACGGCTGCCGCCACTCCGTCATCGACGGCCTCAACCGCGCCACCGACGTGCTGATCGGCGGCAAGGTGGCCGTGGTCTGCGGCTACGGCGACGTCGGCAAGGGCTGCGCCGACGCGCTGCGCGGCCAGGGCGCCCGCGTCATCGTGACCGAGATCGACCCGATCTGCGCCCTCCAGGCCGCCATGGACGGCTTCCAGGTGACGACGCTCGACGAGGTCGTCGGCATCGCCGACATCTTCGTCACCACCACCGGCAACTTCAACATCATCACCGCCGCCCACATGGCGCAGATGAAGCACCAGGCGATCGTCTCCAACATCGGCCACTTCGACAACGAGATCGACATGGCCGGGCTGGCCCGCACCGAGGGCATCACCAGGATCAACATCAAGCCGCAGGTCGACGAGTGGGTCTTCCCCGACGGCCACTCGATCCTCGTGCTCGCCGAGGGCCGGCTGATGAACCTGGGCTGCGCCACCGGCCACCCCAGCTTCGTCATGTCCAACTCGTTCACCAACCAGGTGATCGCGCAGATCGAGCTCTTCACCAAGACCGCCGAGTACCCGATCGGCGTCTACACGCTGCCGAAGCACCTCGACGAGAAGGTCGCCCGCCTCCACCTCGACGCTCTGGGCGTCAAGCTCACCGAGCTGACCAAGGAGCAGGCGGCCTACATCGGCGTCCACGTGGAGGGGCCGTACAAGCCCGACCACTACCGCTACTAGACCGTCGGCGGCCGGGCGCTCCTGACGGGGTCCTCTCCGTCAGGAGCGCCCGCGCACGCGACGCTGGAGGCGCTCCTCGCGGAGCGCTTCCACCCTTCCTTTACGGCAGGCCAGGTCGGCCGCACGCGCCGTAGCCCCGAGCCGTCCGTCCTGGCCGGTCGTGAGGGCTCACGGGCCGGGCGCCGTGACGCGCGCGTCCCTGGCCGTGTTCTTCGGTTTGAAGGCACCCGATGGATCTCAGTGACAGCGGTGAGCGGCAGATCTCCTGGGCCGCGCGTTCGATGCCGGTGCTGACGGCGATCGGCGAGCGGTTCGCGCTCGAACGGCCGCTCGACGGGCTGCGGATCGCCGCCTGCCTGCACGTCACCGCCGAGACGGCCGTGCTCATGGGGGCGCTGAAGTCGGGCGGCGCGCAGATCGCGCTGGCGGCGTCCAACCCGCTGTCGACGCAGGACGACGTGGCGGCGGCGCTGCGCGACTACGGCATCGAGGTGCACGCCCGCGCCGGGGTCGACCGGGCCACCTACTACCGGCACATCCACCGGGCGCTCGACGTCGAGCCCGACCTGGTGCTGGACGACGGCTGCGACCTGGTGAACATCCTGCACACCGAGCGCACCGACCTGCTGGAGCAGGTCAGCGGCGGGTGCGAGGAGACCACGACCGGCATCATCCGGCTGCGCCAGATGGCGGCCGAGGGCGCGCTGCGCTTCCCTGTCGTGGCGGTGAACGACACCCGTACCAAGCGGATGTTCGACAACCGGTACGGCACCGGGCAGTCGACGCTCGACGGCATCATGCGGGCGACCAACACCATGCTGGCCGGTCGTACGGTGGTGGTGGCGGGCTTCGGGTTCTGCGGGCGCGGGGTGGCCGAGCGGGCCAAGGGGCTCGGCGCCCGGGTCATCGTCACCGAGATCGACGCCGTCAAGGCGCTCGACGCCACGCTGCAGGGCTACGAGGTGCGGCCGATGGCCCAGGCGGCGCTGCTCGGCGACCTGTTCGTCACCGTCACGGGCAACCGCGACGTGATCAGGGCCGAGCACCTGTCGGCCATGCGGGACGGCGCGATCCTGGCCAACGCCGGACACTTCGACGTCGAGATCGACGTGCGGGCGCTGGACGAGCTCGCCCACGAGGTGCACAGAGGCGTACGGCCCAACACCGACGAGTACGTCATGCCCGACGGCCGACGCCTGCTGCTGCTCGCCGAGGGCCGGCTGGTCAACCTGACCGCCGCAGAAGGGCACCCGGCCGCTGTCATGGACATGTCCTTCTCCGCCCAGGCCCTCGCCGTGGCCTGGCTCGCGGGGGAGCGGGCCGGGCTCGCGCCGGGCGTGTACGACGTACCGGAGGAGATCGACCACGAGGTGGCCCGCCTCAAACTCCAGGCCACCGGCATCGCCATCGACACCCTGACGGACGACCAGGAAACCTACCTCCACTCCTGGCGCACCGGCTCCTGACCCCACCTGCGCGCGCGGTCCCCGCCTCGCGAAGCTACAGCTGGGACTGGAGTTCTTGCATGCGGCGGATTTCGGCGGTTTGGGTGACATTGACGTCGGCGGCGAGTTCTTCGACGCGGATGTGGGTGCCGTCGGTCAGGACCTGCTCGGACATCTTGATGGCACCGAGGTGGTGGTTGATCATCAGCTCCAGGAACAGCCGGTCGAAGTCCTTGCCCTTGGCGGTCTTGAGCGACTCCATCTGCTCGGGCGTGGCCATCCCCGGCATGCCCTCGTGCGCGGCATGGTGGTCGGGTACCTTCTGGTCCTGCTGCTGCAGCCAGTTGGTCATGAACTGGATCTCCGGCCCCTGGGCGGCCTGGATCCGGTCCGCGAGGCCCTTGACCCGCTCGTTCTCCGCCCGGTTGGGGGCGAGCAGCGCCATGTCCAGCGCCTGCCGGTGATGGACGATCATGTCCTGGACGTAGGTGATGTCGGCCGCGTTCGCCGTCGGCGAGGGCACCGCGGTCGCGGCCTCCTCCGGCCCCAGGGTCCTGGCCTGCTCGCCGGGACGGCCCGGAGCGATCACGGGCGCGGTCGAGTCGGCCCTGGGCGCCTGCTGCGTGGCGCTGGAGCTGCATCCGGAGAGGGCAACGACCGTGCCCACGATGACGATGAGCGCGGAGCGCACCCAACCTCCCATGCTGACGCGGCAAGCCATGCTGGCTCGGTAAGAATGCGAACTTTAGGTGAAGATTGGATGGAATGGAAGGTATCGAACCGGAACAAAATTTGACAGATTGGCCGCTAGTATCCGTTCGGCTCTGGAGTAAGGATTGCGTAGATTTATGCCCCCTTTATCGGAGGTTCCCGAGTGTTCACCCCCCGAAGGGCCGCGGTACTGATCGCGTCCCTCGTCGCCTTCGCCGGTTTCGCGCCGGCCGCACAGGCATCGGACATCCCGGCTCCAGGCGAGATCGCCAAGAGCGCCAACATCAGCCACGTCGCCAACATCCCGAAGCCGGCGCCGTTGGCCGACATCAACACCGACATCGCGTTCCAGGGCGACTACGCCTACGTGGGCAACTACTCCGGGTTCTCGATCTACGACATCAAGAACCCGAAGAAGACGAAGGTCGTCAGCTCGGTCGTCTGCCCCGGTGGGCAGATGGACGTCAGCGTCTACGGCAACCTGCTGTTCGGCTCCGTCGACTCCTCCCGCAGCGACGACTCCTGCAGCAGCACGTCGCAGAGCGCCGCGGTCAAGGAGTCGTGGGAGGGCGTCCGCATCTTCGACATCTCCGACAAGGCGAACCCTCGCTACATCAAGTCGGTCGAGACGAACTGCGGCTCCCACACCCACACGCTGGTGCCTGACCGCAAGGGCAAGGACGTCTACCTCTACGTCTCGTCCTACAGCCCGAGCGCGTCGTTCCCCGACTGCCAGCCGCCGCACGACCTGATCTCGATCATCAAGGTTCCGGTGAACGACCCGACGGCCGCGTCCGTCGTCGGCACGCCGAACCTGTTCCCGGACGGCGGCTTCCCCGGCGTCCCGGGTTCGTACCCGAACGGCAAGTCGGCGACGACCGGCTGCCACGACATCACCGCCTACCCGGAGAAGGGCATCGCGGCGGGCGCCTGCATGGGCGAGGGCATCCTCATGGACATCAGCGACCCCGAGCAGCCTCGGGTCACCGCGACCGTCCGCGACGAGACCAACTTCGCCTTCTGGCACTCCGCCACGTTCAACAACGACGCCACCAAGGTCATCTTCACCGACGAGCTCGGCGGCGGCGGCGCGGCGACCTGCAACGAGGCCATCGGGCCGAACCGGGGCGCCAACGCCTACTACGACATCGTCGGCGGCAAGATGGTCTTCAAGGGCTACTTCAAGATCGACCGCTACCAGGACGACAGTGAGAACTGCGTCGCCCACAACGGCTCGCTGATCCCGGTCAAGGGCCGCGACATCATGGTCCAGGCCTGGTACCAGGGCGGCATCTCCGTCGTCGACTTCACCGACTCGGCCCACCCGAAGGAGATCGGCTTCTTCGAGCGCGGCCCCGACAGCACCGCGCCTCCGCTGAGCGGCGGCTTCTGGTCGGCGTACTACTACAACGGCTACATCTACGGCTCCGACTTCAACCTGGGCCTCGATGTGCTGAAGATCACCGACCCGCGTACGAACCAGGCGAAGAGCGTGAAGATGGACATCCTCAACACGCAGTCGCAGACCTCGTACCCCGAGCACGGTCGTCACTGATCCTCGGCGGTGAGGGCCGCACCGGCCCTCACCGCCCCCTTTTGCTCTCCGCGTTCGACAGGTCCCACCGGACACAGTGATCAAGGAGGCTCCCGAGTGTCATTCGCACGTCGTGCCCTCGCCGTCGTGGCGGCCGCCGCGACGGCATTAGCGCTGGCGGGCATGCCGGCGCAGGCCACCGACATCCCGCCCCCCGACACCGTGGTCACCAGCCGGAACGTGACTCACGTCCTGAACGTCCCGAAGCCGACCCCCATCGCCGGCACCATCAACACCGACATCGCCTTCCAGGGCGGTTACGCGTTCGTCGGCAACTACGGCGGCTTCTCCATCTACGACATCAAGAACCCGAAGAAGACCAAGGTCGTCAGCTCGGTCGTCTGCCCCGGCGCCCAGATGGACGTCAGCGTCTACGGCGACCTGCTCTTCGGCGCCGTCGACGCCTCGCGCAGCGACGACTCGTGCAACAGCACGTCGCAGAGCGCCGCGGTCAAGGAGTCGTGGGAAGGCGTTCGCATCTTCGACATCTCCGACAAGGCGAACCCGCGCTACATCAAGTCGGTGGAGACGAACTGCGGCTCGCACACGCTGACGGTGGTGCCAGGCAAGGGCCCGGACAAGAAGCGCAACGTCTACGTGTACGTCTCGTCGTACTCGCCGTCGGCGACGTTCCCCGACTGCCAGCCGCCGCACGACAAGATCTCGGTCATCAAGGTGCCGCTCAAGAACGCGGCCGCCGCCGAGCTCGCCGCCACGCCGGTCGTCTTCCCCGACGGCGGCAACGAGACCCAGCCCGGCCTGCTGCTGCCGACCAGCGGCTGCCACGACATCACCGTCTACGCCGAGAAGGACATCGCGGCGGGCGCCTGCATGGGCGACGGTGTGCTGTTCGACATCTCCGACCGGCTCAACCCGCGGATCACGGCGCGGACCACCGACCCGAACTTCGCGTTCTGGCACTCCGCCACGTTCAACAACGACGCCACGAAGGTCGTCTTCACCGACGAGCTCGGCGGCGGCGGCGCGGCCACCTGCAACGAGACGGTCGGCCCCAACCGCGGCGCGGACGCCATCTTCGACATCAAGCGCGGTCAGCTCGTCTTCAAGAGCTACTTCAAGCTGCCGCGCCACCAGGACGACACCGAGAACTGCGTCGCCCACAACGGCTCGCTCATCCCGGTCAAGGGCCGCGACATCATGGTCCAGGCCTGGTACATGGGCGGCGTGTCGATCTGGGACTTCACCGACTCGGCGCGGCCCAGGGAGATCGGCTACTTCGACCGCGGCCCGCGCTCCGACGGCTCGGGCGGCGGCATCTGGTCCGCGTACTACTACAACGGCTACATCTACGCGGCCGACTTCAACGAGGGCCTCGACGTCGTCCAGATCAAGGACAAGCTGACGGACGGCGCCAAGCACGTCCGCATGGACGACCTGAACGTGCAGACCCAGGAGTCGTACGGCGGCGGTCACCGCCACTGACCGGCTGAACCGTACTCACTGGGGCGGCGCGAACCCGCCCGGAGTCGCCTGCGGCGGCTCCGGGACGGGTGGCGCCGGAGCGGGGCCCTGCTGTGGCGGCTGCCACGGCGGGGCCTGCCGCATGTCAGGAGCCTGCGGGGGAGTGACGGCGCCGGGCCCCTGCGCGAACCTGGCCTCCTGCCTGCGCCGGCGCTCGGCCAGGACGGCGCTCAGGTACGCGTGCGGCGGCGCTCCGGCGGGCGGCGCGGGCGAGACGAACGTCGCCACCTGCGCCGCGATGCGCATCCCCATCTCGTGCCGGACCGCGGGCGACAGCTCGTGCCAGCGCGTCAGGTACTGGCGGGCGGCCTCCGCCGTCTGGTCGGGGAGCTGGGACAGTTCAAGCGCGGCCGCCCAGCCCGCGAGCTGCGGCGGCATCACGACGCTCTGGTACGCCTGGCGCGGCGCCCGCTCGGAGATCACGATGGTGCCGGCGAACACGTCGCCGAGCCGCTTGCCCCGCTGCGAGACCAGCGACGCGATCAGCGCGGGCGCCCCCGACAGCAGCCACAGCTCCACGATCCCGGCGAGCCCGCGGAACAGCGCCTGCCGGAAGCGCTCAGGGCTGCCGTCGTCGCTGACCACCCGCAGGCCGAGCGCCAGCTTGCCGAGGCTGCGGCCCCTGCTCAGGGACTCGAAGGCGACCGGGTAGCCGACCATCACCGCAATGATCATGACCAGCATGACCGCCGAGAACATCGCCAGGTCGGTGATCGGCGCGAACGCCCCCAGCAGGGCATAGGCGACGAACATCACGACGAACTGGACGACCAGGTCGATCACGATCGCCAGCGCACGGGACGGCATCTGGGCCACGCGCACTTCGACGACGACCGCGTCGCCGGTCACAACCTCTGACATATGTGGAGCCTAACGGCTCTTCCCCGTCGATCGAGCGGCCAGAATGTTCGGGTGGACATCGACGCGTTCGTCACGGCACACCGCCCCGCCTGGGACCGGCTCGACCAGCTCGTCAAGAGCCGCTCGTCCCTGACGGGCGCCGAGGTGGACGAGCTGGTGGAGCTCTACCAGCGGGTGTCGACGCATCTGTCCATCGTCCGCTCGTCCTCGCGCGACCCCATGCTGGTCGGGCGCCTGTCGGCGCTGGTGGCGCGGGCGCGTTCCGCGGTGACGGGCGCGCACGCCCCGGCCTGGCGCGAGCTGACGCGCTTCTTCACGGTGTCGTTCCCCGTGGTCGCCTACCGGGCGCGGTGGTGGTGGCTCGTCACCTCGCTCGCGTTCGTGGCGGTGGCGTTCGTGATGGGCGCGTGGGTGGCGGGCAACCCCGAGGTGCAGGCCACGATCGCGAGCCCCGAGCAGATCACGCAGCTCGTCAACGAGGACTTCGCCGACTACTACTCCGAGAACCCGGCCGCCTCCTTCGCCGGTCGCGTGTGGACCAACAACGCGTGGCTGGCCCTCCAGACCATCGCGTTCGCGGTGGTGCTCGGGCTACCGATCCCCTACCTGCTGTACGTCAACGCCGCGAACGTCGCCGCGTCCGGCGGGCTCATGGCCTCCCGCGACAAGCTCGACATCTTCTTCGGCCTGATCCTGCCGCACGGGCTGCTGGAGCTGACCGCGGTGTTCCTCGCGGCGGCCGTCGGCATGCGGCTCGGCTGGAAGGTCATCGACCCCGGCCCGCGCAGGCGCGTCGAGGTGCTGGCCGAGCAGGGCCGGGCCGTGATGAGCGTGGCTCTGGGGCTGGTCGTGGTGCTGTTCGTGTCGGGGCTGATCGAGGCGTTCGTGACGCCTTCCGGGCTGCCGACGTGGGCGCGCGTCGGCATCGGCGTGCTCGCCGAGGCCGCCTTCATCGCGTACGTGGTCGTCCTCGGCCGCAGGGCGGTGGCCAGGGACGAGACCGGCGATCTCGAACGCGCACCCGACGTCGCCCCGGCCGCCTGACCACGGTCACAGGCGTCCGGCGGCCTTCAACGCGAGGTACGCGTCCGCGAGAGCGGGCGCGATGTCGTCGGGCGACGCGTCCACGACCTCGACGCCGTGCCGCCGCAGCCGGGCCGTGATGCGCCGCCGCCCGAGCCGGGCCTGCTCGGCCGCCGCGGCGTCGTACACCTCCTCGGCCGTGCCGCGGCGGGCCGCCATGGCCGTGACGCGCGGATCGGACACCCCGGCCACCAGCACCAGGTGCCGCGCCGACAGTTGCGGCAGGACCGGCATGAGTCCCTCGTCGAGGGCCGCGGGGTTGAGGTCGGTCAGCAGCACCACGAGGCAGCGCCGCTTGGCCCGCGCCAGGACCGCCGCCACCATGCCCTGCGCGTCGGCCTCGACCAGCTCCGCCTCGATCGGCGCCATCGCGTTGACCAGCGTGGACAGCAGCTCGGTACGCGCCGCCCCACTCACCCAGGCGCGTACGGCCCGGTCGTGGGCGAGGAAGTCGACCCGGTCGCCCGCCCGGGCGGCGAGCGCCGCGAGCAGCAGCGCCGCGTCCATCGACCAGTCGAGCCGCGGCCAGCCCGGCGTGGGCAGCGGATCGGGCCGGGGCAGCAGGCCGCCGGGATCGGGCGTGGCGCCAGCAAGGGGGACGGGCGCCTCGCCCACCCGGCCGGCGGACGTGCGTCCGGTGTCGAGCACGATCAGCACCCGGCGGTCGCGCTCGGGACGCCAGGTGCGCACGACGACGTCATCGCGGCGCGCGGTCGCCCGCCAGTCGATGGAGCGCACGTCGTCGCCCACCACGTACTCGCGCAGGGAGTCGAACTCGGTGCCCTGCCCGCGGACCAGCGCCGGGTGCCGTCCGTCCAGCTCGCGCAGCCTGGCCAGGCGGGACGGCAGGTGCTTGCGCGACAGGAACGGCGGCAGCACGCGCACCGTCCACGGCGCCTGATGGGTGCCCTGCCGGGCGGCCAGGCCCAGCGGCCCCAGCGAGCGCACGGTCACTGCCACGGACGAGCGGTCGCCGCGCCGCGTCGGGGTGAGCGTCATGACGACCTTGCGGCGTTCACCGGCGGGCACGTCGACGCGCGCCACCCGCGGAGCCGCCCCCGCCGACGGCGGCCAGGCGTCCCTCAGCAGACCGCGTACGCGCCGGTCGCCCGCGTTCTCCACCACCAGCTCGACCGTGGCCCGCTCGCCGAGCCTGATCAGGGTGTCGCCGGAGCGGTGGAAGCGCAGCGGGCGCACCGGACCGGCGAACGCCAGGTCGATGACGATCCCGGCGGCCAGCAGCAGGCAGACCCCGGCCAGCGCGGCGCCCGGCTGCGGCGCGAGCAGCACCACGACGATCCCGAGGGCCGCGAGCAGGCCCGCGCGCCCCGTCAGCGCCATCGGCCCGCCACCGCATGAACCGCGTAGGCCGCCGTCATCAGCGCGGAACCGGGACGGAGGCGAGGATGCCGTCGAGCAGGCCGTCGGCGGTCGCGCCCTCCAGCTCGGCCTCGGGCCGCAGCTGGACGCGGTGCCGCAGCGCGGGCCTGGCCAGAGCCTTCACGTCGTCGGGAGTGACGTACGTACGCCCGGACAGCCACGCCCACGCCCGCGCGGCGGCGAGCAGCGCCGTGGCCCCGCGCGGCGAGACGCCGAGCTGCAACGACGGCGAGACGCGGGTGGCGCGGGCGACGTCCACGATGTAGCCGAGCACCTCGGGCGCCACGTGCACCGCGGCGGCGGCCGCCCGCCCCGCGGCCAGGTCGTGGGCCGAGGCGACCGGCTTGACGTGCGACAGGTCGCGCGGGTCGAAGCCGCGCGCGTGCCGGTCGAGCACCGCGATCTCCTGCTCGCGCGGCGGCAGCGGCACGGTCAGCTTGAGCAGGAACCTGTCGAGCTGGGCCTCGGGCAGCTGGTAGGTGCCCTCGTACTCGACGGGGTTCTGCGTCGCGCACACCACGAACGGCTCGGGCAGCGGCCGCGCCGCGCCCTCCACGCTGACCTGGCGCTCCTCCATGGCCTCCAGCAGCGCAGCCTGCGTCTTCGGCGGGGTGCGGTTGATCTCGTCGGCCAGCAGCAGGTTGGTGAACACGGGCCCTTCGCGGAACTCGAACTCCGCGGTCTTCGCGTCGTAGACCAGCGAACCCGTGACGTCGCCCGGCATCAGGTCGGGCGTGAACTGCACCCGCTTGAAGTCGAGCGACAGCGCCGCGGCGAGCGTACGCGCCATCAGCGTCTTGGCCACGCCCGGCACGCCCTCCAGCAGCACATGCCCCCGGCACAGCAGCGCGATGACCAGCCCCGTCACCACCGCGTCCTGGCCGACCACGGCCTTGGCCACCTCGGCGCGCAGCGCGGCCAGCGCCTCTCTGGCCGCGTCGGCCGACTCGGGCGCGCGGTACGTCTCCTCAGAGTTCACTGACCTGCCTTTCCACGGAGTACAAGTGTCCGGCCAACGCGACGAGCCCGGCGTCGTCCGCGGGCGGGGGGCCGTAGAGCGCCGCGATCAACTCCTGCGGGTCGAGCCCCGTACGGGCCGCCAGCGCGGTGACGACCTCGTGCCGTCCGGCGCCCGCGACCAGCCCGAGCCGGGGGACGATCCGGTCGATCGTGCCCTCGCGCAGCACGTCGGCCGCGCGTTGCCTGGCGCGTCTGGCGCGGTAGAGGCGCCCGCGTCCCTCGACCGTCTCGGCGGCCCTGACGACGACCGGCAGCTTCTCGGTCACCACGGGTCCGAGGCGCCTGCCCCGCCAGAACGCGGTGACGGCGAGGGCGATGACTGCCATGGCGAGCGCCCAGCGGATGCTGCCGGGCATCAGGTCCTCCAGCGAGCGGCCGCGCTCGCCCGCGAGGTCGAGGGGCGGCGGGTCGTCGGGACGCACCAGCCACGTGACGGCCTTGGCGGAGCCGACGAGGTTGAGCGCGAGTGCCGCGTTGCCGCCCTCGCTCAGGCGCTGGTTGGTCATGAAGGAGCCGTCGCCGACGACCGTCGTGACGCCGCCGCCGTTCGGGAAGCTGACCAGCAGGTGCCCGTCGCCGGCCGGGTAGCAGCCGGTCGTCCCCCTCGGCCCGGTCATCGAAAGGCCGCCCAGGTAGGCGCTCCCCGCGGCGGTCGCGGCCGGCAGCCGGCAGTCGGGGTCGCGGTCGCGCGAGCGCACGTCCGCGGCGGTCACGCGGACGCCGGAGGCGAGGGTGGACAGCGCCGGCAGGTTGCCGACCACGAGCCGGTCGCCGGGGATGCGGGCCAGGGCGGACTCGTCGGCGTACGTGGCGTCGGTGATCAGCAGGAGCCGGTCACCGGTGCCGGCCCGCCCGGCGGCGGCCGCGGCGGAGTCGACCCGGTCGACCGTGACGCCGCGCTCGCGCAGCAGCGCGGCCAGCGCTCCTGAGCCCACGAGCGAGGTGTCGTCGGGGTCGAGCCGGCGCTGCGGCCCCCGGTCGGGCAGGATCAGCAGGGTCACCGCGGAGACGAGCACGACGAGGACGCCCACCAGCACGACGCCGCGCGCCGAGCGCCAGGCCGAGCGCACGGTGGGGGAACTGGGGTACGACCCCGCGCCCTGCTCGGGACGCGCCTGCACGCTCACGAAGCCCCTCCGCCGTACGCGCCGCTCGCGGTGGTGGTGAGGGTGGGGCGGGCCTGCTGGAGGCGGGTGTCGAGCGACGCCATCGCGTCGTACGCCTCCCTGGTGCCCGGCGCCCCGCCGTAGGTCACGTCGTCGAAGGACCGGGCCGCGCCCGCCAGCTCCGCCTCGAACGAGGGCAGCGACTTCGCCGCCTCGGCCGCGAGCTCGTGGGCCGTACGTCCCGGCATGCCGTCGACCAGCGCGCGGTCCTCCAGGTCGCGGGCGATGGCGCGGAGCCGTTCGCGGACGGCCTCGGCCCAGCGCCCCTCGGCGGCCAGCCCGTCGGCGGCGCGCCTGTGCTCGGCGGCGGTCAGCGTCCGCTCGCCGAACAGCGCTCCCGTCGCAGCGGAGCGCCGGCGCGAGGTGGCCCGCAACCGCCAGGTGACCAGGGAGACCACGCCGAGCAGGATCAACATGATCAGCACGGCGGCGATGACGCCGCCGGTCGTGCCGCCGCCGGTGGCCACGTCGGCGAGGTCGCCGAGGAACTGCATGACCCGCCGGTAGACCAGGTCGAGCAGCGACTCGTGCTGGTATTTCGGGTCGAGGAGCTCGGTCGCTGCCTGGCGGGCCGCCTCGTCCCTGCCGATCGGGCTCACGAACCGGCCGAGTTGGACGGGTGCCACAGGTCGTCGGCCGACTCGTGCACCCACCCCTGGCGCTGCTGCTCGACCGCGGCCGTCTGGAGGACGAGGTCGAACGCCTCACCGCGCATGCGCCGGTCGGCGTACAGCAGGCCGGCCACGGCCGCCTCGAACGGATAGGTGAGCATCGCGCTCAGCGTGTAGCCGACGACGAGGAACAGGGCCGAGACGACGGCGGTGACCGCCGTGGTGCCGCCGAGCACCCCGGCGGCCGTGCCGAACAGGGAGAACGGGAAGCCGATGATGTTGGAGACGAGCAGGCAGAGGACCCAGGTGAGCAGCACGATGCCGAACACGCGCCAGAAGTCGCCGGTCACGAGCCGCCACGAGCGGCGCATGGCGTCGAGCGGGCCCCTGCCCTCCAGCACGACGGCGGCCGGGGCGAACGCGAAGCGCGACTTGAAGAACATGTAGTAGAGGAACCCGAAGGGCAGCATCAGCAGCACCACCAGGTCGACCAGGCCGATCATCTCGGCGGGGGCGCTCACGACGACCGCCACCACGAGCACCACGAAGACGATCAGCGGCGCCACCATGATGACCGCCATCAGCCCCAGCACGCCGAACAGCGCCGGCATCCGGCCCCTGGACAGCCGCCAGGCCTCGGCGGCGCTCATGGTGCCGCCGAAGACGGCGCGGCCGAGGATGCGGGTCAGCACGCCGGTCAGGATGGTGACCACGACGAACTGCACCGCGAGGGAGACCAGACTGCCGCCGAACAGGCCGGCCATCGCGCCGTAGACGTCGTCGGGGGTGGCGTTCACCGGGTCGGTGTAGATGGTGGCCGAGTTGAAGAAGAACCCCTGCGCGACGGCGACGGGGATCGACACCACCAGGGCGGCCACCGCCGACAGGCCGAGCACGGCCTTCGGGTTGGAGCGGAACAGCTTGATCGCGCCGTCGAGCATCTCGCCGAGGCGCAGCGGTCGCAGCGGGATGATGCCGGGCCGCAGAGCCGGCGGTGGCGGCATGTAGCCGTGGCCGTACGGGTGACCCGGATAAGGTGGACGCGGTGTCGCGGGCGCCTGCTCGTACGGTTGGCCGGCGAGCCCTTGCTGCGGTGAGCCGGGTGCGGTCCACGGAGAGGCCGGCGGGGCGCTGTAGGGCGGGGGCTGTTCGGCCGACCAGCCGGGTGGCGTCTCGGGCAGGGAACCGTGACCGTCTGACATATCCCAATCCTGGCATGCTGGGCGGGGCCGTGGTGTCACAGAGGAGTTTCGGCGTCCGCTCTCGCCTGCAATCCCGGGCGAATGTGGACAAGGTTCGCTTACAGGGATGGCAGAAAGTCGCTCTGTTACCGCAGACTGAGGAGAACGATCGCGCGAGGCGGGCTTTCACGTTCGTCTCTCGTAGGCTCATGTGTCACACATGGGTCCGCCGAGGGTAACCTACAGCGATCGTGCGGGTATGTCCCACAATGCGTAGAACGAATGAGGGGCCATGAAAGGTCGCGTGCTGGTCGTTGACGACGACGCCGCTCTCGCCGAGATGCTGGGGATCGTGCTGCGAGGGGAAGGCTTCGAGCCGTCATTTGTCTCCGACGGCGACAAGGCCCTCGACGCGTTCCGGGATACACGCCCGGACCTGGTGCTGCTCGACTTGATGCTGCCCGGCGCGGACGGCATCGACGTCGCCCGCAGGATCAGGGCTGAGTCGGGGGTTCCGATCGTCATGCTCACCGCGAAGAGTGACACCATCGACGTGGTGCTGGGCCTGGAGTCGGGCGCCGACGACTACATTGTCAAGCCGTTCAAGCCGAAGGAGCTCGTGGCGCGGGTGCGGGCGCGGCTGCGCCGTACCGACGAGCCGACCCCCGAGATCCTGCAGATCGGCGACATCACCATCGACGTGGCCGGGCACTCCGTCAAGCGGGGCGACGAGACGATCAACCTCACGCCGCTGGAGTTCGACCTCCTCGTGGCGCTGGCCCGCAAGCCGCGTCAGGTCTTCACCCGCGAGGTGCTGCTGGAGCAGGTGTGGGGCTATCGCCACGCCGCCGACACCCGCCTGGTGAACGTGCACGTCCAGCGGCTCAGGGCCAAGATCGAGAAGGACCCCGAGCACCCCGAGATCGTGGTCACGGTCCGCGGCGTGGGCTACAAAGCCGGCCCGGCCTGATCCTCCCTCTGCCCCGCCATGCCCCCGACGAAGAGACGCCACTCCCGACGGACGTTCCGCCAGATACTGGCCGGTGTCCGTCGGCGGGTGCGTCGTGCGGCGGGGGCGGCGCGCAGCGGGTGGCGGCGCTCACTGCAGCTCCAGGTCGTCACCAGCACGATGGTGATCTCGGTGATCGTCGTGGTGGTGCTGGGCACCTTCCTGTTCGGGCAGATCAACAAGTCGGTCGTGGAGGGCAGCCAGAAGACGTCCGTGGGTGAGGCGTTCGCCGACCGGCTGCAGATCGCCGACGCGCTCGCCCCCAACGTCGCCGACCAGGCCAAGGCCGCCGACGGCGGCCAGCAGGGCTCGGCCAACCCGCTCGACGCGGTCATGAACGCCGTCACGGGCGCGGGCGCCGGCGGCACCCAGAAGCGCTACGACGTGCTGGTGCTCAACCGGAGCCTGCCCGGCGCGTCGCGCGGCTCGGGCAGCGTCGTGCCCGAGGACGTGCCGGCGAGCCTGCAGGCGGGCGTGCAGCGCAACATCCGCGAGCAGCAGTACGACAAGCCCGCCCTCGGCTACATGGAGAAGATCAAGTTCGCCGACGCGAGCCAGGCCCGGCTCACGTACGTCGTCGGTGGCGTCGTCCACGTGCCCGCGAACGGCCAGAACTACGAGGTCTACCACTTCTTCCCGTTCAACGAGGAAGAGGAGCTGCTGGTCAACGTCCGGCTCGCCATCGTCGTGGTGGGTTTCGGGCTCGTACTGCTGCTGGCCGCCATCGCCTACCTCGTCACCCGCCAGGTCGTCACCCCCGTACGGCTCGCCCGCCAGGCCGCCGAACGGCTCGCCTCGGGGAAGCTGGACGAACGCCTCAAGGTGCGCGGCGAGGACGACCTCGCCCGGCTGGCCAACTCGTTCAACGAGATGGCGGCCAACCTCGCGCTGAAGATCCACCAGCTGGAGGAGCTCTCGCACGTCCAGCGGCAGTTCGTCTCCGACGTCTCCCACGAGCTGCGCACGCCGCTGACCACCGTCCGCATGGCCGCCGACCTGCTGTACGACGCCCGCGAGGACTTCGACCCGATGGCCGCCCGCTCGGCCGAGCTCATGCAGAACCAGCTGGAACGATTCGAGTCGATGCTGGCCGACCTGCTGGAGATCAGCCGCTACGACGCCGGCGCCGCCACGCTCGACCTCGAGCCGGTCGACGTCCGCGACGTGGTGCTGCGCGCCATCGGCGACTCCGAGGCGCTGGCCGAACGCCACGCCACCCGTTTCGAGCTGCGGCTGCCCAACGAGCCGTGCATGGCGGAGATCGACAACCGGAGGGTCGAGCGCATCCTGCGCAACCTGCTGTTCAACGCCATCGAGCACGGCGAGGGCCGTGACATCGTGGTCACCGTGGGCGCCGACCGCGACGCCGTGGCGATCGCCGTACGCGACCACGGGATCGGCCTCAAGCCCGGCGAGGAAACCATGGTGTTCGACCGCTTCTGGCGGGCCGACCCGTCGCGGGCGCGCACCATCGGAGGCACCGGGCTCGGGCTCGCCATCTCCCGTGAGGACGCCACGCTGCACGGCGGCTGGCTGCAGGCCTGGGGGCAGCCCGGTGAGGGCTCCCAGTTCAGGCTGACGCTGCCGCGCACCGCGGGGACCGACCTGAAGGGCTCGCCGCTGCCGCTGGTGCCACCCGAGATCGAGATGCGGCGTACGTGGCGCACCGCCATGACGCCGGTGCTGCTGCCCGCGCTCGGAGGAGACGGGGCCGGGCATGCGGAGGACTGAGCGGCTCGGCCTGGTGGCGGCCATCATGGCCCTCCTGGCGTGGTCGGGCACCGGGTGCACCGTGATACCGCCCACCGGCCCTGTCACGCTGAACGACATCAGCGCGGGCGACCCGCTGGGCAAGCCGTTCCAGCGCCTGATCCCCATCGGGCCGCGGCCGGAATGGGGCATCGAGGACACGATCCGCGGACTGCAGGCCGCCATGGCGGCCTACCCCGATGATTCGTCGGTCGTGCTGGAATACCTGACCCCCACGGCGCGGGCCACGTGGAGCCCCGCGGGCCCGGTGACGGTGATCGACGACGCGTTCACGGTCGCCCTGCCCGCGCCGGGCGACGGCAGCGAGATCGTCCAGACCGTCACGCTCAAGGGCAGCTCGGTCGCCACCATCAAGGAGGACGACTCGTACGTGCCCGCGGCGGGGCAGTGGGAGCGGCCGTACGAGCTGGTCAAGGCGAAGGACGGCGGGTACCGCGTCAACGCGCTGCCCCAGGGGCTGCTGCTCACCAGCTCCGACGTCGAACGGGCCTACCGGTCGACGAACCTCTACTACCTCAACCGCAGCACCGAGGACCGCCTCGTCGTCGACCGCGTCCGCCTGCGGATGAAGCCAGGGGAGCGTTTCGCGCAGACCGTGCTGGAACGGCTGCTGAAGCCCCCGACCGAGGCACTGAAGGACGCCGTCTCCACCAGCTTCCCGATCGGCACCACGATCGAGTCGGTCACGTCGGGCGAGGAACGCGTCGTGATCAACCTGTCCGGCCCGCTCGACCCGCTCGACCTCAGCGCCGAGGACGCGGTGCGGGCGCAGATCAGGTACACCCTGAACAACAACGACGTGGCCAAGGGCCGCACCATCGAGCTCCAGGTCGACGGCGAGCAGTACTCCGTCGACCGGCCGGGCTCCGACGAGCACTGGCTGGACGACAGCGGCGACAGCGCCTATTACGTCAGCCAGGGCGCCATCCGCTACCTCGGCAAGGACACCTCCGGCGCGTACGTGCCAGGGGCGGCAGGGGAGCCGCGCGGCGGGTACTCCAAGTTCGCGCTGTCCAAGGAGAGCACCGCGCTGGTCGCGGCGGTGACCTCGACCGGCATCTCGATGGCCCCCCTCACGCAGGGCGGACGCTGGCAGGAGGTCATCCACGGCGAGAAGCTGACGGCGCCGACCTGGCACCGCGACGGGTCCGTGTGGACGTACGACCGCGATGCCGACGTCCTGCTGCGGTACGACCCGGCCGCCGGGCGCGGGCCGCAGCGGGTGTCCGCGCCGAAGCTCGACGGGCTCGACGTCACCCGGCTGCGGATCGCCAGGGACGGCGTCCGGGTGGCGGTGACGACCGGCAAGAACACCGTCCAGGTCGGGGCGCTCACCGGTGAGGGCCCCGGGCTCGTGCTGGGCAACCTGCAGCTGCTCACCACCACCGAGGTGGGCTTCGAGATCACCGACGTGGCGTGGGCCGACGACGAGCACCTGCTCGTGCTCGCACAGAGCAAGGACGGGCAGATACTCAACGAGATCAACGTCGGCGACGGTGAGACCGTGGGCGTGCCGCTGAAGGACCGGCTGGAGTCGGTGACGGCGCTGGACGACCGCGTCCTGGCCGCGGCGACGACCGAGAAGGGCACCAAGATCCTCGAACTCAACCAGGACCGCCAGACCTGGACCCCCCAGATCGACTCCAACGCCGGCACCCCCCTCTTCCCCCTGGGCTGACCCAGGAGCGCCGGCACCCCCTCTTCGCCCCCACCCGGAAATGTCGGTGGGGAGCGGCAAGGTGGGGGTGTGCTGGGGTTGCTTGATCTTTTGTTGCCCTCTGCCTGCGTGGGGTGTGGGGGCAGGGGGGCCTCGTTCTGTGCGGGGTGCCTGGGCGTGCTGACCGGTGCGCCTGCGCGGCGGGGGCCCCGTCCTGGGCCTGCCGGGTTGCCCGACTGCTGGTCGGCCGCTCCTTACGAGGGGGCCGTCCGTACGGCGATCGTGGCGTACAAGGAGCGGGGCGCGGTGACGCTGGCTGGGGTGCTGGCCGAGGCTCTCACGGTCACGGCCGTCGCGGCGGCCCGCGTCCCGGGGCACGGGGCGTGGGCCGGTGGGCGCTTCGCGGTCGTGCCGGTGCCGAGCTCCCGGCGGAGCGTCCGCGCGCGGGGGCACGACGCCGTGGGGCGGCTGGCCGTCCTGCTCACCCGGCGCCTGCGGGCCCTCGGCCTCGACGCCCGCCCGTGGCCGGCGCTGCGGCACGCGCGCGGCGTGGCCGACCAGGCGGGCCTGAGCTCCACGGAACGGCTCGCCAACCTCAAGGGGTCACTCCAGGTAGGCCCCGCCGCGAAAAGCCCTCCAGCGCGCGCTGCGCTGCTCGTGGACGACGTCGTCACGACAGGGGCCACGCTCGCCGAAGCGGCAGGGGCGCTGCGCGCGGCGGGCGTCGCGGTTCCCGCCGCGGTCACGGTGGGCGCGACACGCCGAATATCTTGGAAGACATTACGGTGACTGTGTGTGAAATCAGACCCGCGACAGGGCCCTGACTCACAGGCCACATGTCTCTACCTCCGTAGGTGGACCCGGCCTGATGGGGCAGGCCAGAGCGACTCCACATAACGGGCGTCCGCTGTTGAACCGGACATGGTGGGCCGCTTACCGGCCCCGGCGAACCTCACGGAAAGTGATCCAACGGCCAACCCTCCGGCTGACATTCGCCCTGGATACGGATAGCGTTCTGACATGGCACCCGTTCGGGTCCGTGGTTGCGCAGGGTCGGGGTTCCCGGCTCTGCTAGCCGATGCCAGCCGCAGGCAAAACGGTCCACGTAAGGCGACTCTTTGTCGACCGATCACGGTGCGGCTTAGGAGTAAGTCCTGCCTTCCCGAGGGTCCGGATGTCCCTCGTCAGAAGAGAAGGGCAGTAGTGGCAAGAGTGCCGCGAAATCCTCAGCAGGCGAATGTGGGGTCGAAGACCAGGTCGGCCGGGCGGGTGCCATCAGAGAACCCGGTGTCTCCACGTCGGAAGGGGGAACGGTGAAGAACAAGCAACGAGCGAACCCCGTCCGGCACGCTGTTCGCCGGGCGCTCATGCTCAGTCGTTAGACGAAGGGGGGCTGCTGCATGGACATCATCGTCAAGGGCCGGCACACAGGTGTGAGTGATCGGTTCCGCGACCAGGTGGCGACCAAGCTGGCCAGGATCGAACGTCTGGACAACAAGCTCATCCGAGTGGACGTGGAGGTGTCCAAGGAGCGCAATCCGCGGCTCGCCGATCAGCGCGAACGCGTCGAGCTCACCATTCACTCCCGAGGACCGGCCATCCGGGCCGAGGCGTCGGCCGACGACCGATTCGCAGCCCTCGACCTCGCTCTCGACAAACTGGAAGGCCGCCTGCGCCGGGTGGCCGATCGGCGCAAGGTCCACCACGGCAACCACTGCCCGCCCTCGGTGGCGGAGATCACCGCGACGCTCCCGGGCACCGCGAACGCCACCACCTCCCGCAAGCGTCCGGCCGCCCCCGAGAGGGCGCCCGAGGAGGACACGTACGAGGCGAGCGACAAGACCTACGACGACATCGTCCCGATCGAGATGGACGGCGAAGGGCCGCTCATCGTCCGGGAGAAGTTCCACAAGGCCGAGCCGATGACCATCGACCAGGCCCTGCTGGAGATGGAACTCGTCGGTCACGACTTCTACCTCTTCCGGGACAAGGAGAGCGGCCTGCCCAGCGTCGTCTACAACAGGCGCGGGTACAACTACGGCGTGCTGCGACTCGTAGAGCCCTGATCGCGCGCTGAAAAAGATCTTCTCGACCACCCGAGAACCGCGGCCACGTGCCATCATGGCGGTTCAACGGCTCTGGCCCCCGACGAGGAGGAGACGTGAGCGAGCTCAGTCAGGTGCAGGTGAGCGAGCGAAGCGAGGGAACGGCGGTCGCGAGGCGGATCAAGGAGGCCTCGTGACGGAATCCGGCGAGTCCCGCGCGTCTGCGAGCGAACCGATCCGCGTACTGATCGTGGACGATCACGAACTGATCAGGCGGAGCCTGGCACTGGCGCTGGCCGCTGAGCCCGACATCGAGGTGGTCGGTGAGGCGAGTGACGGACATGAGGCGGTCGAACTGGCCGACCGCCTCATGCCGGACGTCGCCCTCATGGACGTCCGCATGCCCCGCCGCGACGGGATCGAGGCGACGAAGGGCATCAAGGCCTCCGTCCCCAGCACCCGCATCATCATGCTGACGGTGAGCGACGAGGAAGAAGACCTGTTCGAGGCGATCAAGGCGGGCGCGACCGGCTACCTGCTGAAGGACGTCCAGATCAACGACGTCCCCGACGCGGTGCGCGGCGTGCACGAGGGCCAGTCGTTAATCAACCCGGCGATGGCGGCGAAGCTCATCAACGAGTTCGCGTCCATGAGCCGTAAAGAGGCCGAACGGCCGCCACAGCTGCCCGCGCCGCGCCTGACCGACCGCGAGATGGAGGTCCTGCGGCTGGTGGCGAAGGGCATGAACAACCGCGAGATCGCCAAGCAACTGTTCATCTCCGAGAACACCGTGAAGAACCACGTCCGCAACATCCTCGACAAGCTGCAGCTGCACTCTCGGATGGAAGCCGTCGTGTACGCGGTCAGGGAGCGCATGCTCGAGATCACCTGACCGCCGGGGGGGCGGCCGTGCGGGCCGCCGCTCTCAGGCGTTGAGCAGGGGAAGCAGCTCGGGCGGGTCGGCGATCTCGACGCGTACGTCGTCGCAGCCGACCCAGCTGGCGGCCGACCACAGGGCCTCGCGCACCGCGCCGGCCCACTTGGCCGGTGAGAGCCCCGGCTCGAGCGTCACGCGCCGGGCCACGAGGGTGGAGCCCTCGCGCGCCGGGTCGACGCGGCCGATCAGCCGGCCCCCGGAGAGCACCGGCATCGTGAAGTAGCCGTGCACCCGCTTGTGCTTGGGGACGTACAGCTCCAGCTTGTAGACGAAGTCGAACACCCGCTGCGTGCGGCCCCGATGCCAGATCAGCGAGTCGAACGGCGAGACCAGCGTGGTGCGGTGGCGGCCGCGCGGCTCGGAGGCGACGGCGGCGGGGTCGGCCCACGCGCCCGTCCTGCCGCCCCGCGGCCAGCCGGAGACGGTGACGGGCACCAGCCCCGAGGCGCCGCTGAGCAGCGCCTCGTCGAGGATCTGCGCGCGGTGGCCGGTCACGCGCATGAAGTCGGCGAGATCGGCCCGGGTGGCCACGCCGAGCGAGCGACCGGCGATCGCGGCCAGGCGGGTGATGCACTCGTCGTCGGACAGGTCGTCGTTGCGGACGTCGGCGGGGACCGCGCGCTCGGCCAGGTCGTAGACGCGGCGCCAGCCGACCCGGCGGGTGCAGACCAGCTCGCCGATGTCGAGCAGCCACTCCAGGCCGATCTTGGAGTCGGACCAGTCCCACCACGGGCCGCCGTTCTTGGCCCCGCCGACGTCGGAGGTCGTCAGCGGGCCGGAGTCGCGGACCTGGTCGAGGAGCTTGTCGACGCCGTCGGGCACCTGGTGCCAGCGCTGGCGGCGGTCGCGGTAGGCGCGGCGGCGGAAGGCGTAGAGCGGCCAGTGCTCGATGGGCAGGATGCAGGCGGCGTGGCACCAGTACTCGAAGCTGCGCGCCGGGTTGTGCCAGTAGGCCTGCTCGACCGCCGACCGGCCGACCGCGCCCAGGCGGGCATAGGCGACCAACTCGTGCGAACGGGCCAGGACGGAGATCGTGTCGAGCTGTACGGCGCCCAGGCGGCGCAGCATCTGCTGCGTGCCGCCCTTGCGGGCGTCGGCGCCGAGCAGCCCCTGCGCGCGCAGGATGACCCGGCGCGCCTCGTCGGCGGTGAGATCGATCATGGCTGCGAATCCGTACGGCGGTCCATGCGTGCAATCTACTGACCACCCCCGACAAAAACCGCCCCCTCAACGACCTCCCCCAGTGACAGACCCGTGCCACAGCAACCACCCCCCACCGGGACGGCCGCCTTTTCAGCCCTGAGCGTCGCGACGACTCCTCCCCACCAGGACGGCCGCCCCGTCAGCTCTGAGCGTCGCGACGACTCCTCCCCACCGGGACGGCCGCCCCGTCAGCCCTGAGCGTCACGACGACTCCTCCCAACAGGCCACCTCCCTCTGTCGCCGTCCCGCCGGTGGCGGGCGCCGCGGCCACCGCCCCGACAGAACCGCCTCCCGTGACGGCCGTCCCACCGGTGACGGCGTCGTGTTCCGGCGTCTGCTCCTGGCAGACGGCCTCTCTCTATGGCCGTCCGGCGGGTGATGGGTGCTGGGTCGTGACGATTGCCCCTGACGGAACCGGGTCGTGCGACGGCCGTCCCGCCGGTGACGGGCGTCGTGTTGCGGCGAGGGCTGCCGACAAGCCCTCCGCGGCGGCCCTCGCCGCTGCGTAGCGGGTGCAGGGTTGCGGTGATCGCTGCCGGCAGAACCGCCTCCCCGACGCCGTGCCGCGCGTAGCACCGCGGCGACCGCCACCGCGTCGCCTCGCGGGCGGGGTTGGCTGTGGGGGAAGTAAGCAGCGGCGGAGCGGCTGCAGGCGTGGGGCGCTGCGTCGCGGCCTATCGCCCCGGCAGGGCCGCCTCTCTCCGGTGGCGGGTGGTGCGGCGCGGTGGGGTTGCTGCGGGAGGCAAGCAGCCGGGGAGCGGCTGTAGGCGTGGGGGGACCGGCAACGGCGGGGGAGTGGGGGAGGCTGTGGGCGGGGTCAGGGGAGGGCGTGCATGGGTGGCGCGGGGGTTCAGGTCGGAGGGCGACACGCCCGGGGTGGGGTGTAGCGAAGGTTTTGGATGGTTGTGAAGGTGGGGCGGACATGAAAACGGCGGGCTGCCCTGTGAAGGGAGCCCGCCGACCGAGTGCGACTCAGCGGTGATCTTCAGCGCGCAAGCCCACACGCGGGGCGTCGATCACGACGTCGGTGAAGATATCGAAGACGAGGGCAAGGATTCCGCCGACGACGAACAGCCCGGCGCCGATCCAGACCAGCATCCAGTTTGAGGCCGTCAGCCCGAAGCCCGCCACGATCGTGCCCACCAGCATCACGGCGACCGAGAGCCACGAGGACGCGCGTCCTCCGTGACTGCCCAGGTGCTCGGTTTGCTCCGACTTCTTCCCCTCAACCATCACTGCATCCTTCCTTTGCCGGTCATCCCGCTTATCCGTGCGAGCCGGCTGTCAACCGGCATACCCTCTGCCTTACCCCATTCTCCCAGACAGGGGTGATGCCCTCGTCGGCACGGTGGCTGTGTGTGGTTGCAGAACCGCCTACGATGGCAGGCGGGGAAGTTTGTCTCGGCCTCTCCTCCTGGCGGCGCCGCCGGGGTAGACCTGCGAGGAGCTTTACATAAAGTGGCAGCCATTCTCGACAAGATCCTACGTGCCGGCGAAGGCAAGATCCTGCGCAAGCTCAGGCGGATCGCAGACCAGGTCAACTCCATCGAGGACGACTTCACGAGCCTGTCCGACTCGGAGTTGCGAGCGCTGACGGACGAGTTCAAGCAGCGCTACAAGGACGGCGAAACGCTCGACGATCTGCTTCCCGAGGCGTTCGCGACCGTGCGCGAGGCCGCGCGCCGCGTGCTCGGCCAGCGGCCCTACGACGTGCAGATCATGGGCGGCGCCAACCTCCATCTGGGCAACATCTCCGAGATGAGGACCGGTGAGGGCAAGACGCTGACCTGTACGCTGCCGGCGTATCTCAACGCCCTGGCAGGCAAGGGCGTCCACGTCATCACCGTCAACGACTACCTGGCCAAGCGCGACGCCGAGACGATGGGGCGCGTCCATCGGTTCCTCGGCCTCGAGGTCGGCTGCATCATCGCCGGCCAGCAGCCCGACGAGCGGCGCAAGCAGTACCAGGCCGACATCACGTACGGCACCAACAACGAGTTCGGCTTCGACTACCTGCGCGACAACATGGCCTGGTCGCTGGAGGAATGCGTCCAGCGCAGCCACTTCTTCGCCGTCGTCGACGAGGTCGACTCGATCCTCATCGACGAGGCCCGCACGCCGCTGATCATCTCGGGTCCTGGCGAGCAGTCGGGCAAGTGGTACACCGAGTTCGCCAAGATCGTGCCGCGGCTGCGCAAGGGCGTCGAGGCGAAGAACCCGGGCGAGGAGAGCACCGGCGACTACGTCGTCGACGAGAAGAAGCGCACGGTCGGCATCCTCGAGGCCGGTGTCGAGAAGGTCGAGGACTGGCTCGGCATCGACAACCTCTACAAGCCCGAGCACACCCACCTCGTCGGCTTCCTGAACAACGCGCTCAAGGCCAAAGAGCTGTTCAAGAAGGACAAGGACTACATCGTCGCCGACGGCGAGGTCCTGATCGTCGACGAGTTCACCGGCCGCGTCCTGCACGGTCGCCGCTACAACGAGGGCATGCACCAGGCCATCGAGGCCAAAGAGGGCGTCAAGATCAAGGACGAGAACCAGACGCTCGCCACGGTCACCCTGCAGAACTACTTCCGCCTCTACGAGAAGCTGGCCGGCATGACCGGTACGGCGGTCACCGAGGCCAACGAGTTCCACAAGACATACAAGCTGGGTGTCGTCCCGATCCCCACCAACCGGCCGATGGTCCGCAAGGACCAGCCCGACGTCGTCTACAAGACCGAGGACGCCAAGTTCGACGCGGTCGTGGAGGACATCAAGGAGCGCTACGAGCTGGGCCAGCCCGTGCTCGTCGGCACGACCTCGGTGGAGAAGTCCGAGCGGCTGTCCAGGGCGCTCAAGCGGCGCGGCGTGCCGCACGAGGTGCTCAACGCGAAGAACCACGAGCGTGAGGCCGCGATCATCGCCGAGGCGGGTCGCAAGGGCGCCGTCACCGTGGCCACCAACATGGCCGGTCGAGGCACCGACATCATGCTCGGCGGCAACTCCGAGTTCCGCGCCGACCAGGAGCTGCGCCAGCGCGGGCTCGACCCGGTCGAGACGCCGGAAGAGTACGAGAAGGCCTACCCCGAGGCGCTGGAGAAGGCGCGCGCGGCGGCCAAGGCCGAGCACGACGAGGTCAGCCAGCTCGGCGGTCTCTACGTCCTCGGCACCGAGCGGCACGAGTCGCGCCGCATCGACAACCAGCTGCGCGGCCGTTCCGGACGTCAGGGTGACCCCGGCGAGTCCCGCTTCTACCTGTCGCTCGGCGACGACCTCATGCGTCTGTTCAACTCGGCCAGGGTCGAGATGATCATGACCAGGCTCAACATCCCCGACGACCAGCCGATCGAGTCCGGCATCGTCTCCAAGGCCATCGCCTCCGCCCAGCACCAGGTCGAGCAGCAGAACTTCGAGATCCGCAAGGACGTTCTGAAGTACGACGAGGTGATGAACCGCCAGCGCAAGGTCATCTACGCCGAGCGCCGCAAGGTGCTCGAGGGTGCCGACCTGCACGAGCAGGTGCGTGGCTTCATCGGCGACGTCGTCGACGGCTACGTCAGGGGCGCCACCTCCGAGGGCTTCGCCGAGGAGTGGGACCTCGACAAGCTGTGGACGGCGTTCGGCAAGCTCTACCCGGTGTCCGTGCGCATCGATGACCTCGTCGAGGAGGCCGGCACCCGCGAGGAGCTGAGCGCCGAGCTCATCAGTGAGAAGGTCAAGGCCGACGCGCTCGCCGCCTACGCCAAGCGCGAGGAGGAGTTCGGCTCCGAGACCATGCGCGACCTGGAGCGCCGGGTGATCCTCTCGGTGCTCGACCGCAAGTGGCGCGAGCACCTCTACGAGATGGACTACCTGCGCGAGGGCATCGGCATGCGGGCCTACGCGCAGAAGGACCCGCAGATCGAGTACCAGCGCGAGGGTTACGAGATGTTCTCGGCGATGCTCGAGGGCATCAAGGAGGACTCCGTCGGGTTCCTGTTCAACCTCGAGGTCGAGGTGCAGCAGAACCCGATCGTCGAGGAGGAGGACGCGGTCCTCGCCGAGACGCGCTCGATCATCGCGCGCGGCCTGCGCGGCCCCGACCGTCCGGCCGAGCTCGAGTACTCCGCGCCGGGCGAGCAGGGCCAGGTCGAGCACGTACGCGTGCGGACGACGTCGGAGGAGCGGGCGGCGTACGGCAACGTGGAGCGCAACGCGCCGTGCCCGTGCGGCTCGGGCAAGAAGTACAAGCGCTGCCACGGAGACCCGAAGAACGCTGACTGATCGGGTCACCCGGTACGGTCTCGACGGCCCCGTGATCACTACGGTGATCGCGGGGCCGTTCCCGTGCGCGGGGTTCGAGCCTCGGGCACCCTGTCGCCGTCAGAAGGGGCTACGCGGTTTCGAAGTCGGTGCAGAGCCAGCGCATGCCGTGGCGTTCGAGGCGTACGGCGAGGACGTGGACGCGGCGGCCGCAGTGCACCATGACGCACATCTCGACGGCTCCGTCGCGGGGCTCCGTGACGCGGACGGCCCCGGCGAACGGCGGGTGACCGGTGTGCAGCATCGTGCCCGCCCTGAGGAGCTCCTGGTAGGCGCGTTCGGTGAGCCGGCTCGCCACGGTCTCGGGTGGACGGCGGCCGCTCAGCACCTCGGCCAGTGCCTGCCCCAGGTGGCGCAGCGCGCGCTCGTCCGGGAGCGCGCCCGGTGGGCCCCACACCAGGGGGCGGGTGTCGAGGGCCAGGGAACCGGAGGTCTGCGGGTCGCGTGCCTGGGCCCGGTCGCCGTCGTACGGCGGCTCGGGGGCGGGGGTGAGGTTGATGTGAGGGGCTGCGGACACGCGTCCTCCAGTTCCTGATCCGGGGAGAAACAATCGCTCTTAGGAGTTTTCGGTCCGGCTCAGGAATACAGATCGCGCCAACTTTCCCGCTTCTGGCTGGGGATATGTCCGGGTCCGCGGGTTGTGGCGGGCGGAGCTGGGGTGCCGGTACGGCCTTTCCGGCCACGGCCCTCGCCCGGAAACGGCCTTCCGCAACCGCGAGCCTCATGGCGGGTCCGTGCGGGGGTCCAGGTGGCGCTGAGCGGTTCGTGTGAGGGTCCCAGGCGTGGGTCGGGCTTCGCTGGGAGGGGGCGGGCGGTGGGTGCTTCTGTGGGGTTATTGGGTGCAGGTGCCGAAGGTGGCTACGTAGGAGCCGGCGTTGCGGGCGGTTGCGCCGGACCTGTCGGCGGCGCCGCCGAGGACGCCGAAGGTGCCGATCTCCTTGAGTGACTTGCTCAGGAGGATCTCGCGGTGGCCGTCCTTGCTGACGTACACCCACCAGTGGACGGCGGCGCGCGGGGTGCCCTTGCCGCCCCAGCCGGTGTACGTGGTCTCGGAGACCGACCATGAGCGGCCCTTCGGGCAGTAGCCGGCGCCGAGGATCCGGCTTTTCGGGGTGGAGCCCGTCTTCGGGTTGGTGTGCGAGTCGGCGCCCCGGCCCCACCACTTCAGGTTCACCGCCGCGCGCACGTGCTCCGCCGCGGCCACGTCCAGCTTCGTGTTGCGGGTCAGCGGCGGCAGGCCGACCTTGGCCCGCTCGGCGTCGATGAGGCAGTGGACGGCCTGGCTGATGCCGTAGTTGGCGGCGAAGGGAAGAGAGCCGGTGGTGCGGTCCCACGGCACGGCGTCGTACCACTTCGCCGCTTGCTTGCAGTTCGGGGCGGTGGTCGAGGCGTGTGCGGTGCCGGTGAGGGCCGTCATGCCCAGCGCGAGGGCGACGGACGTGCTCCCAAGCAGACAAAGCGTACGGTTCATGGCATTTCCTCGGCATTGGGGGTGATGTCGATATTTGTACGGCGTATCGCTTGCGCCGTACTTGCCATGGACGAACCGCCGCCTGCGAACGGCTTACAGCGGCTAGGTCTCGCCGGAGTCGAGGTCGGGCTCGGGTTCGCGGCCCGGCGTCTGGATGTCGAGCTTGCGGATGAGGAACGAGAAGACGACGTAGTAGACCATGCCGTAGATCACGCCGACGACGAGGATGCCGAGGAGGTTGTGGGTGTTCGACTTGCTGGCGTTGAGCAGCATGTCGAGCAGGCCCGCCGAGAACCCGAAGCCGAGTTGGCCGCCGATGAGCGTGGTGATCGCCATGGCCAGCCCCGTCAAAACGGCGTGCACCACGAGCAGCACCGGCGCGACGAAGATGAACGCGAACTCGATCGGCTCGGTGATGCCCGTGACGAGGGACGCCAGCCCGGCCGACAGCATGATGCCGCCCACCGTGGCGCGCCGGTGCGGGGGTGCCGCCCGCCAGATGGCCAGGGCGGCGGCGGGGAGGGCGAACATCATGATGGGGAAGAAGCCGGCCATGAAGTGGCCGGAGTCGGGAGCGCCGCCGAAGTAGCAGTTCCAGTCGCCGCCCAGCACGCGCCCGCCGACCTCGCACTGCGGCACCACGTACCAGACGACCGAGTTGACGAAGTGGTGCAGGCCGAAAGGGACGAGCAGGCGGTTGACCAGCCCGTAGACGCCGGTGCCCACGGGGCCGACGGCGGCCAGCGCCTCGCCGGCGTGGCGCACCCACTCGCCGATGACCGGCCAGAGCCAGCCGAACAGCACGCCGAGGAGGAGCGCCACGATGGAGGTGATGATCGGCACGAACCGGCGTCCGCCGAAGAACGCCAGCCAGGACGGCAGCTTGATGCGGTGGAACCGCTGCCACAGCACGGCGGCGACCAGGCCGATGACGATGCCGCCGAGGACTTTGGTGGGGTTCTGCATGCCGTAGTCGATGATCTCGTGGAAGCCGCCCTGGGGCAGGGCCTCCCTGATGACCACGGTGTCGCGGATGTCGGACCTGGCGAACATCACCTTCGTCACCCGGTCGAAGACCAGGTAGCCGACGACGGCGGCGAGCGCGGTGGAGCCGTCCGACTTGCGGGCGAAGCCGATCGCGACGCCGACGGCGAACAGCAGCGGCAGGTTCTCCAGCAGTGCCGCCCCTGCGGCGCCGAGCACCCCGGCCACCTGGTTCATCCATGCCAGGCCTGCCACGTCGGCGAGGCCGCCAGGCTGGGGGCCGTTGGAGCCCAGCATGTCGGGCTGGCCGAAGCGCAGCAGCAGCGCGGCCGCCGGCAGGGCGGCGATGGGCAGCATCAGGGAGCGGCCCAGCCGCTGGAGCACGGCCATCAGGCGCGCGAACAGCGCGGGCTTGGCGGCCGCGGTCTCGCTCACCGGGCACCCCGGTTCGGGCCGTGGCGGATCCAGCGGGGCGTGTCCTCACTCGGACGGGACAGCCCGGAACGCGACGCATTCATCAGGTTCGTCTCTTCCTGATCTGGTGGCGATGGTCGAACAGGCGACGGCGCGGATCGCGCGCCCTGTGCGCCGCGGCCGACCGGGGGTGGTGCCCGGTGCGGTTTCCTGCGTTCCATGGTGGACGACGCCAGGGGGTGCCCGGCACCTGCTCGCGGGCGGGATTCAGCCCCGTCTGTCGAGGACGGTGCGCAGCTGGTAGCGGTCGGCGCGGTAGGTGGACACGCCGAGCTCGGCGCACACGCCGCCGGAGAACGACCGGCGCTGCAGCAGCAGGACGGCGCCGCCCCGGGGGAGCTTGAGCAGGTCGGCGTCGCTCGGATCGGCGATGCCGCCGTCGATGGTCAGCTCGCCGGCGTCCATGACGAGGCTGTAGCGCGTTTCCAGCAGCTCGTACAGCGACTTCTCCGACAGGTCGAAGGAGGCGAGGTCGGGGGCGAGCTTGACGGGGATGTGGGCGCGTTCGATGGACAGCGGCTCGCCGTCGGCGGTGCGCAGGCGTTCGATGAAGTGGACCTCCTCGCCCGGCGGGATGCCGAGCTCCTTGGCGAGGTGGGCGCTGGCGCGCACGATGCGCCGGTCGAGGTCGCGCGAGCCGGGGATCATGCCTCTGGCCCGCATGTCCTCGGTGAACGAGGTGAGCTGCAGGGCGAGCTCGATCTTGGGACGGGCGACGAACGTGCCCTTGCCCGGCACGCGGTGCAGGCGACCCTCGGAGACGAGATGGTCGACGGCCTGGCGTACGGTCATCCTTGACAACCCGAAGCGCTGGCACAGCTCGCGCTCGGAGGGGATGGCCGCGCCGATGCTGAGCTCGTCGCTGTCGATGAGGTCCAGCAGGATCTCGCGCAGCTGGAAGTACTTGGGCACCGGGCTGTCGGGGTCGATGTGCGCCACGGAACCTCCCCTCGTGCTGACCTTGGATAATGGGCTATGGTTCGTACTGGTCTAGTCCGGACTAGACCACATGTCGCGAAAGTCGGTCAAGTCCGAGCCGCCATGACGTAAGGATGTTCTCAAAGATGACCACCAAGATGCGCAGCGAGATCGCCGAGCAGCCCGCCGCGCTGCGGGCCACGCTGGACGCCCTGCTGCCCCAGGTCTCGGAGATCGCCGCCCTGGGCGAGCGGACCCGCCAGCTGCTGTTCATTGCGCGTGGCACCTCCGACAACGCCGCAGTCTACGGGCGCTATCTGGTCGAGTCGCACGCCGGACGGCTGTCCGCGCTGGCGGCGCCGTCGATCGCGACGACGTACCGGCGCAAGCTCGACCTCGACGGGGTGCTCGCGGTGGCCATCTCGCAGTCGGGACGCACCGAGGAGATCGTCGAGACGCTCTCGTGGGCCAAGGACTGCGGGGCGAAGACCGTCGGCATCACCAACGGCGGCGCCGGCAGCCCGCTCGCCCAGGCCGCCGACGTCGCGCTGTGCACGGTGGCCGGCGAGGAGAAGGCCGTCCCCGCGACCAAGACGTACACGACGCAGCTGGCCGCGCTCGCGGTGCTGGCGCTCGGCCTCGGCGCGGACGTCGACGCGGCCGAGCTGCAGCGGGTGCCCGAGGCGGTCGAGAAGCTGATCGCCGAGCCCGGCGACATCGACGCCGTCGTCGAGGGCCTGGCCGACAAGCCCGGCGTGGTCGTGTCCGGACGCGGCCTCGCCTTCTCCACGGCGCTGGAGACCGCGCTGAAGCTCAAGGAAGCCTGCTACCTGCACGCCATGGGCCTGTCGTACGCCGACCTGCTGCACGGTCCCATCGCGGTCGTGGACGCCGACACCCCCGCGCTGCTCGTCGCCTCCGAGAACAGCCCGACGCTGCAGGGCACCGTCGCGCTGGCCGAGCGGGTCGTGGCCGCGGGCGCGGCGGCGTACACGATCGGTGGGGGGAGCGCGCTCGCGCAGGCGGGCACGGCCGCGCTGAACGGTCCTGAGCTGCCCGAGTGGCTGGCTCCGCTGGGCCTGATCATCCCCGGCCAGCTGCTCACCGAGGCGCTCGCCCGGCGGCTCGGTCACAACCCGGACGCACCTCGCGGACTGAACAAGGTCACGCAGACCGACTGATCTAGCCTGTTCGGAGTGCGAGTCCGAGGGAGGGTCTGATGGCGGCCGACGTGCGTGCGATCATCGCCGGGCTGGGCGGTGCGGACAACATCATCGAGATCGAACCCTGCATCACCCGCCTGCGTACGGAGGTGCACGACGCCTCGAAGGTCGACCAGGCGGCGCTGCGGGCGGCCGGCGCGCACGGCGTGATGGCCGCGGGCAACGTGGTGCAGGTCGTCGTCGGGCCGGAGGCCGACACCATCGCCAGCGACATCGAGGACATCATCGGCTGAAGGCGAGACCATGACGACTGTGCTCGCCCCGGTCGGGGGAGAGGCCGTGGGACTGGCCGCCGTGCCCGACCCGGTCTTCTCGGCGGGCATGGTCGGTCTGGGAACGGCGATCGACCCGCTACGGGGGCCAGGCGCGGCAGTCGCCCCCATAGCTGGAAAAATAGTGAAGATGCATCCGCACGCGTACGTCGTCGTGGGGGACGACGGCAAGGGCGTGCTGGTGCACCTCGGCATCGACACCGTCCAGCTCAGAGGTGAGGGGTTCCGGGCGCTGGCGGCGGAGGGGGACCGGGTGCGCGCCGGCCAGCCGGTGGTGGCCTGGGACCCTGCGGTGATCGAGGCGGGCGGGCGTTCGCCGGTCTGCCCGGTCGTCGCGCTGGACGCCGTCTCCGGCTCGCTGACCGGGCTGGCGGTCGGTGACGTACGCGTGGGGGACGCGCTCTTCCGGTGGGAATAGCGGCCGCGGTGATCGGTTGAAGGGGGATGCCGCCTCATCGGGTAGACCAGTCACAATGGTGAAAAATCCGATTTGACGGCGATTGACCGGAGCCGGCCGTACGCTGGTGCGGCTGGTACGGACCGGTACAGAGGAGGAAGCAGCGAGATGGGTGAGCGCAAGGTCACCGTGGCCGCGGAGGTCGGGCTGCACGCGCGCCCGGCAGCGACGTTCGTCCAGCGGGCCAAGCAGGCCTCGATGGACATCGCCGTGGCCAAGCTCAACGGCGGAGACCCCGTCAACGGCAAGAGCATCCTCGCGATCATGGCGCTCGACGTCCGGCAGGGGGAGACCGTCGTGATCTCCGCCGAGGGCGACGGCTCGGAAGAGGTGCTCGACGAACTCGCCGCGATAGCCGCCGCGCCATGAACCTGAGGGGGGTGGCGGTCAGCCCGGGTGTCGGGCAGGGGCCCTCGTACGTCCTCTCCGTCTCCGTGCCCGAACCCCCCGAGGGCGCCACCTACGTCGGTGAGGCGGAGGACGAGAAGGCGCGCGCGATGGCCGCGCTCACGCAGATCGCCGGCGAGCTGGAGGCTCGCGGCAACCAGGCCGGCGGCGAGGCCGAGGAGATCCTCAAGGCCCAGGCGCTCATGGCCGAGGACCCCGGCCTGGTCGTCAAGGTGCGCTCGCTGATCGATCGCGGCCTGGCCGCCCCCAGGGCCGTCTTCGAGGCGTTCACGAAGTACCGCGACGTGCTCGCCGGGTCCGGCGGCTACCTCGGCGAGCGTGCCGCCGACCTGCACGACATCCGCGACCGCGTGATCGCGGTGCTCTACGGGCAGTCCATGCCCGCCATGCCGGCGCCTTCCGAGGAGCCGTACGTGCTGGTCGCCAAGGACCTCGCGCCGGCCGACACCGCGCTGCTGTCGCGCGGCCAGGTGGCCGCGTTCGTCACCGAGGAGGGCGGGCCCACCAGCCACACCGCGATCCTGGCCCGAGCGATGGGCGTCCCCGCCGTCGTGGCGTGCCCCGGCGCGACCGCCATCCCGTCCGGCGTCGAGGTGATGGTGGACGGCACCACCGGCGAGGTCCGGGTGCGGCCGGAACCCGACGCCGCCGCGGAGGTCAGGGCCGCCGAGACGCGCAGGACCGCGCTGTCCTTCGCCAAGGGGCCTGGCCGGACCGCCGACGGGCAGCGGATGCTGCTGCTCGCGAACGTCGGCAGCCCCGCCGACCTCGAGGCCGCCGTCGCCGCCGAGGCCGAGGGCGTCGGGCTCTACCGGACGGAGTTCCTCTACCTCGACCGCACCGCGCCGCCGTCCCAGGAGGAGCAGCGGCGCGCCTACCGCCAGGCGCTGCGCGCGTTCCCCGGCGGCAGGGTCGTCGTGCGGACGCTCGACGGCGGCGCCGACAAGCCGCTGGCCTTCCTGCCCGCGCCCGCCGAGCCCAACCCGGCGCTCGGGCTGCGGGGGCTGCGCCTGTACCGGGCCCATCCCGAGGTGATGGCGGCCCAGCTCGACGCGCTGGCGGCGGTGGCCGAGGACGGCCTGCAGGTGCTCGCCCCCATGGTGACCACGGCGCAGGACGCCGCCTGGTTCGTGCGCGCCTGCCGCGAGCGGGGACTGCGCAGCGCGGGCGTGATGATCGAGGTCCCGGCCGCGGCGCTGCGCGCCCGCGACCTGCTCGCCCAGGCCGACTTCGCCTCGATCGGCACCAACGACATGAGCCAGTACGCCTTCGCCGCCGACCGTCAGCTCGGCGTGATGAGCCCGCTGCACGACCCGTGGCAGCCGGCGCTGCTCGACCTGGTGGCCATGACGGCGGAGGCCGGGGTGCGCTCCGGCAAGCCGATCGGGGTGTGCGGCGAGGCCGCCGCCGACCCGGCCCTGGCCTGCGTGCTGACCGGGCTCGGTCTGTGCTCGCTGTCGATGGCGCCGGCCGCGCTGCCCGCCGTACGCGCCGGACTGGCCGCGCACACCGTCGAACAGTGCCGTACGGCGGCGGAGGCGGCACGGGCGCAGCCGACGGCGGCCGACGCGCGCGCGGCGGCCCGCGCTCACCTGCCGGGGCTGGCCACGCTGGGGTTGTAATCCCAGGATCTGGACATACGGGACCCAGCATGCTCGCTAGGTAGATACCTTGGTGGGCGTGCTTCGACGGATCGCTATGACAGGGCTCCTGCTGGCCGCGCTCACCGCCTGCGGGGGTGGCGGTCCGGTGGTCGAGCGGCCTCCGAGCGCTCCGAGCAGCCCGTCCGAAGCTGCGGTTGCCCCGGCCGTGCCGACGGAGCCGACTCAGCCCGCGGTGCCCGAGCAGACCCCGGTCGAGCGGGCCCTGTCCCGGATGAGCGTCGAGGAGAAGGTCGGGCAGCTGTTCATGCCCGTCATCTACGGCACCACGGCCGACAGCGCCTCGGAGGAGAACCAGGCCAGGTACGGCGCCCGCACCCCGGCCGAGGTCATCGAGAAGTACCACCTCGGCGGCGTCATCCTGTTCCCGTACAACGTCAAGAGCGTCTCGCAGGTGGTCGGGTTCACCAACAGCCTGCAGCGTGCCTCGAAGGTTCCCCTGCTGATCGCCACCGACCAGGAGAACGGCCTGGTGTCGCGCTTCGCCGCCGTGATGTCCACCTTCCCCGGCGCAGGTGAGATCGGCAAGACGGGCAAGCCGGAGCTGGCGCAGCAGGTGGCCGAGGCGACGGGCAAGGAGCTGCGGGCGCTCGGCGTGAACCTCGACTTCGCGCCGGTGGCCGACGTCAACGTCAACCCGCGCAACCCGGTCATCGGCACGCGCGCGTACGGCGACGACCCGACGCTGGTGGCGAAGATGGTCGCGGCGGCGGTCAAGGGGTTCGACGCGGCGAAGATGGCGGCCACCGCCAAGCACTTCCCCGGACACGGCGACACGACCGTCGACAGCCACACCGGCCTGCCGGTCATCGGGCACACGAAGGCCGAGTGGGAGCGCATCGACGCGCCGCCGTTCAAGGCCGCCATCAAGGCCGGCGTGGACGCCGTGATGAGCGCCCACATCGTCTTCCCCAAGCTCGACCGGTCGGGCGACCCGGCGACGCTGTCCAAGACGATCCTGACCGGCCTGCTGCGGGACGAGCTCGGGTTCACCGGCGTCATCTCCACCGACGCGCTCAACATGGCCGGCGTGCGCAAGAAGTACGACGACGGCGAGATCGCGGTACGGGCCGTGCTGGCCGGCGCCGACCTGCTGCTCATGCCGAACGACCTGCAGAAGGCGCAGCGGGCGGTGCTGGCGGCGGTGAAGTCGGGGCGGATCACCAAGGAGCGCCTCGACCAGTCGGTCACCCGGTTACTGACCCTGAAGGACCACCGGGGCCTGCTGGCCAAGACGCCCGTGGCCTCGGCCGCGAAGGCGTCGAGCGTGATGCGTCTCCCGGAGCACAGGAAACTGGCCGCGCTCTTCCGTTAGTGCCTGCTCAGCGCTCGTCTCAGCGCCCGTCTCAGTGCTCGTCTCAGTGCTCGCCGCGCAGGCCGCCGGCGATGAACATGGCGGCCAGCATGGCGAACAGGAACGCCTGCAGGAACATGATGAACATCTCGAACGCCGTCATGGCGACCGTCATGGTCACCCCGAGGACGCCGAGGCCCGCGCCGAGCACGGTCAGCCGTTCGAACAGGAACCAGAAGCCGACCGAGCTGAAGAAGGCGACGAGGATGTGGCCGGCGAACATGTTCGCGAAGAGCCGGGTGAAGTGGGTGAACAGCGAGGTGAGGAACACCTCGGCGAGGATCAGCGGGGCGTAGAGCCCGTACGCCCAGCCGGGCAGGCCGGGCAGGTGGACGATGCCGCGCAGGTAGCCGCGCACGCCGTGGTGACGTACGCCGAGGTAGATCTTGACGCCGTACACGGTGACGGCGAGCACGATGGGGAACCCGATGGTCGCGGCCACCGGGTACTGGACGAACGGGATGACGCCCATCAGGTTCCAGACGAGCACCGTCAGGAAGATGCTGAGCAGCAGGCCCATCCACCGGTCGGAGTCGGCGCCGAGGTTGGGCCGGGCGATCTGGTCGCGCACGAAGAAGTAGGCGTACTCGCCGATGCTCTGCCGGCCCTTGGGGATGATCGTCGGTTTGGCGTACGCGGCCCAGCACAGAGCGATGACCACGACGGAGCTGAGCAGGGCGACGAGGACGGGTTTGGAGAACCATTCCGGTCCGCCGGGGATGATCGGCGCGAACTCGAAGAGTTCGAGGCCGGGGGCGACCCACTGGTCGGGAGAGGTGATCAGGATCGTCGAACGCACGGCGGTCCCTCCTGGGGCGTTGTCAACGCTGGAACCGCAGCTTACGCAGGCATTTCGGACACCCCTTTGCCTGGTATATAGCGGGTATATGGGGATAGGGGAGTCTGGTGGTGTTTCGTGGGGGTTCTACTCTGGGACGATGGTGAAAGGTGTTCTCATCGACTGGGGCGGGGTGCTGACGACCAGCCTCTCCCACGCCATCTCCCGCTGGATCGCGGCGGACAGGATCGAGGCCGGCCACTACTACACCGTGATGCGGGAACTGATCGAGCACGCCTACAAGACCGACGACGGTGAGAGCATCGTCCACGCCCTCGAACGCGGCGAGCTCGACGGCCCGTCGTTCGAGCGCGACCTCGCCGCCCGGCTCCGCACCGTCGACGGCGAGCCGCCCGTGCCCGACGGCCTGCTCGACCGCATGTTCGCGGGCTTCGAACGGGTCGACGCCATGTACGACATGCTGCGCGACGTACGCGGCCACGGGCTGCGGACGTGCCTGCTGTCCAACTCGTGGTCCAACACCTACCCCCGCGACGGCTGGGACGAGGTCTTCGACGCGGTCGTGATCTCCGGCGAGGTCGGCATGCGCAAGCCCGAGCCGCGGATCTTCCACCACGCCCTCGACCGGATCGGGCTGCCCGGCGAGGAATGCGTGTTCATCGACGACATCGAGGCCAACATCGTCGCCGCCCGCGCGCTCGGCATCTCCGGCATCCACCACCGCGACCCGGACACGACCATCACGGAACTCGAGTCCGTCCTCAGCCTCACGCTGCGCCGGGCATGATGGAGCCCTTCCCTGCCGTGACGACGTCTCGTCCCGGCACCACCGGGCCGCAGCCCGGTCCCGCACGTACGAAAGGTTCTTCATGCGCGTCTATCTGCCGTGCACGCTCCCGGCGCTCGCCGCGGCCGTCGAGGCGGGCGGGCTGGGCCCCGCCCCGCTGATCGGCTACGCGGTGACGCCGGCCCTCACCGAGTGGTACGCCTCCGGCGACATCGAGGAGCTCGAATACGTCGCGCTCACCGAGGCGGCCCGCGCCTCCCTGCGGATGCTCGCCGCCGACCGCGCCGACGGCGTCGACGCCCCGCCCCGGCGCGTGGTGATCGCCGTCGAGGTGCCGGACCGCTCGGTCATCGTCCGGGCCGAGCTGGAGGAACGTGCGCGGGTGCAGCTCAGTGACGTGGTGCCGATGACGAAGGTGGCGGCGGTCCACGTCGACGACCTCGACGCCGCCGCCGACGTCGACGCGGCCCTCGCCGCGCTGCCCGCCGCCGACGAGGGCGACGACGACGCGCGGTTCACGGTGGACGGCGCGGAGGCGCACGAGCTCATGTGGTATGCCACCCAGGAGATCCCCGACCTGTTGCGGCCCTGATCGGGAATTGTCGTGCCGGCCCGTTAGGCTTCCCCATGACATGACAAAGCACATTATTTGGGATTGGAACGGCACGCTCTTCCATGACGCGGAGGCCGTGGTCGGAGCCACCAACGAGGTCTTCAAGGCGTACGCGCTGCCCGAGCTGACGCTCGACTCCTTCCGTGCGGTCTACACGCGGCCCATCTGGGTCGCCTACGAGCGCCTGCTCGGCCGTCCCCTGGCCGAGGGCGAGTGGGAGCTGCTCGACACCGGGTTCCACGACAACTACTTCCGGCTGAGCCAGTTGTGCGGGCTCGCCCCCGACGCCGAGGTCGTGCTCTCCGGCTGGGCGGGCACCCACTCGCTGTGCTCCATGGCGCCGCACGTCCAACTGGTGCCGCTGGTCGAGTCGTTCGGCATCACCGCCCGCTTCACCCGCGTCGACGGCCTGCTGAACGGCGGCACCGGAGGCGAGAAGGCCGAGCACATGGCGGCGCACATCGCGGCCATCGACGTCGACCCGGCCGAGGTGCTGGTGATCGGCGACAGCGTCGACGACGGGCTCGCCGCCCGGCACGTGGGCGCTCGCGCCGTGCTCTACACGGGCGGCATGAGCACGCGCGCCGAGCTGGAGGGCACCGGCCTGCCGGTCGTCGACCGGCTCTCCGACGCCCTCCGGTACGCCTAGCATGCTTGAATCGCACCAGAGGTCGACCCGGGCCCGGTGACGGCCGTACCCTTCCAGGGGATTTCCAGGAGGCTGCCATCAACCGCCTTGTGCTGTGGAACGTCGACCTGACGCTGGTCGACGTCGCCATCGTGACCAGAGACGCCTACGCCGAGGCGTTCCGCGTCGTGACGGGGCGTCCGCTGGTGAAGCTCGTGGCTCCGCTGGGCCGTCCCGACTCCGAGATCGTCTTCGAGACGCTCGCCGTCAACGGCATCGTGGCCGAGGACGACCACCTGCCGAAGTTCCTGGCCGCCCTCGCCACCGCCTTCGCCGACCGTCGCGGGCGGCTGGCGAAGGAGGGGCGGATGATGCCGGGGGCCAAGGACGCCATGAAGGCGGTCGGCCGGCTCGACGGCGTCGTCCCGACGGTGCTGACCGGCACCATCAAGAGCAACGCCGTGCACAAGCTCAGGGCGTTCGGGCTCGACAAGTACGTCGACTTCGACCTCGGCGGGTACGGCGAGGAGGTCTACCCCAAGGCGACGCTGCTGCAGGTCGCGCAGTCGCGGGCCGCGCAGCGGCTGGGCACCCCGTTCACCGCGGCCAACACCGTCGTGATCGGCGACTCGGCGCGCGACGTCCAGGCCGCGAAGATCGGCGGCGCCGCGATGATCGGCATCGCCTCGGGCCGCTCCATGCCGGCCGAACTGCTGGAGGCGGGCGCCGACATGGTCCTCCCCGACCTCTCCAACGCCAGCGAGGTGGTGGCCGCTGTCGCCTCCCTCACCACCCCCCTTCCCCACCACTGACCCACAGCCCCTTCGGGGGCGTCCACCCGCTCAAAAGGGCCCCGCACCCCAACGGCGAAAAGCCCACCGTCGCTTCCGTGACCACCTTGCTTCCTCGCCGCTGCAGTACAGGTCCTTGGGGGGTCCCCTCCACTCTGTGGAGGGACCTGCACCCCAACGGCGGAGAGGCAACCCCGCCGCCACTTCGCTGACCACCTTGTTTCCCCGCCGCTGCGGTACAGGTTCTTTGGGTTTCCCTCCACTCCGAAAGGGACCTGCACCTCAACGGTGGGGAGGCAGGTCCCTGTCGTTACTTTCCTGACCACCTGGCTTCCCCGCTGCTGAGGTGCAGGTTCCTTTGGGGCGGGAGTGTGGAGGTGGCGGTCGTCGGTGCTTCCCCGGTCGCGTCGCTTGGCCGTCGGTGAGGTGTGGGTCTCTTTGGGGTGGGTCTCCTCTCCGCTCCGAAAGGGACCTGTACCCCGACGGGCGGGGGGTGGCTCCCGTACCTCAGCCACGTGGGGGTGTTAGGCGAGGTTCTTGAGGAAGCGGGCGGCTATGGGGGCGGCTACGGCGGCGCCGGCTCCTGCGCCTTCTACCAGGACGGCGAAGGCGAGGTCGTCGCGGTAGCCGATGAACCAGGAGTGGGTGGGGGGTTCTGCGCCGGAGCCGTACTCGGCTGTGCCGGTCTTGCCGGCCGTGCCGGAGGGGAAGCTCACCTCGTGGGCGGTGCCGCCGGTGACGACGGCGGGCATCAGCTTGCGCAGCGCCTTCACCACCCCCTTCTCCAGCGGACGCGGGTTGTCCGGCTGCGCGTCGGGGATGTGCTCCCCGAGCACCAGCCGGGGCGGGATGTAGGCGCCGGAGGCGATGGCCGCGGCCACCGAGGCCATGTTGAGCGGGCTGGCCAGCACCCGGCCCTGTCCGATGGCGGCGGAGGCCAGGTCGGTGTCGTCCCTCGGGTCGGGGAACTCGGCGCGTACGGCGGGCACGCCCGGAGTGATCGGGGAGCCGAAGCCGAAGCTGTGCGCGACCTCGCCCAGCCGCCCGCCGTTCAGCCGCGCGACGCTCAGCTCCCCGAACGTGGTGTTGCACGAGTGCGCGAACGCGTCCTGGAACGTCAGGGTGCCGAATTCCTCGTGTCCGGCGTTGTGGAACGGGAATCCGCCGATGTTCTTCTCGGCCGGGCACCCGACCTGGCTGCCGGGCTCGACACCGTCGGCGACCAGCGCGGACGCGGTCACCACCTTGAACGTCGAGCCGGGCGGGTACTTGCCGAGCAGCGCCCGGTTGAAGCCGCCCGGCGCGTTGACCACCGCGAGGATCTCCCCGGTCGAGGCGCGCATCGCCACCAGCGAGGCGGGCTTGTCCACACCCTCCAGTGCCTGTGCGCCGGCCTGGTGCACCTTCAGGTCGATCGTGGTCCGCATCGGACGGTACCCGCCGGCGTCCACGAGGGTCCTGACCGGCGCGTCGCCCTCGTAGAGCTCGATCCCGTACCGGTCGGGTGAGGTGAACCGGTCGGGGAACGTCTGCTTCATGCCCTCGACGAGCTGCTGCACCGAGCCGGGCGCGTCGGGGGTGTTGATCGGCGTGCCGTCGGCCGCGAGCACCCGCAGCGGCTCGCCCTGCTGCCTGACCACCTTGAGCGAGCGGCCCGTACGCAGCAGGGGATGGATGGCGGCGGGCGCCCAGGCCACCTTCCATGCGCCGCCGTGCTCGACGAGCTGGAGACGGCCGCTGTACCTCCAGTCCACCCGCCCGGTGAGCGTGGCGCTGAAGCTCACGCTGCCGTCGTCGGGCGCGCTGGCGAGGGGGTCGTTCAGTTTCGGGCGGTGGAAGGAGGCCGAGGTGGCCTTGAGGTCGGTCAGGAAGCGGTGGTGCCAGGTCTCGAAGTCGCCCGGCGGGTCCACGACCAGGGAGCGCATCGTCGCGTAGTCCTGGTCGGACCAGGCCGACAGGTAGCGGTCGGCCGTCTCCTCGGGCGAGCCCTCCGTACGCAGGGCCCAGATGACGCCGGCCGCCGCGACGAGCGGGACCAGCAGCCCCGCCGTGATCCAGGGCCACCGCGCGCGCCGCCGCCGCGGCGGCCGCTCGGGCCTGAGGTGAACGTACGGACTCCCCGTGTGTGGTGCCATGCCGGAGAGCTGACCACAAATCCGACATAGACGTCCAATATTGATATCAGAGGAACATACATATAAAAGTGGATATATTTGCTTGTCATGGACCTGGTCCGGCACCTCCGCTACTTCACCGTGGTGGCGGAGGAACTTCACTTCGGCAACGCGGCGATCCGGCTCGGCATGGCCCAGCCGCCGCTCAGCCAGCGCATCAAGCGCCTGGAGGAGGAGCTCGGCGTCCGGCTGTTCGACCGTTCCGCCCGGCAGGTCCGGCTCACCGAGGCCGGCCGGCTGCTGCTCGCTGAGGCCCGTGAGATCGTCGCCCGCGTCGACCGCCTGCACGAGCTCGCCCACCAGGGCCAGGGCACGGTGCTGAAGGTGGGGGTCCCGCCCGACCTGGCCGCCGCCGTGCTCGCGGCCCTCGTCGGCGGCTTCCGTGCCGCCCACCCCGACGTACGGCTCATGCCCACCGAGATCTGGACCGCCGACCAGGTGGCGGCGCTGGCGGAGGGGACGATCGACGTGGGCCTGGTCCGCCACCCGGTCGCCGGGCCCGGCCTGCGCCTCGGCCGGGTGCTCGTGCAGAACCAGGGCGTCCTGCTGGCCGACGACGATCCGCTCACCGGCGTCGGCGAGGTGCACCTGGCCGACCTCGCGGGCAGGGAGCTGCTGCTGCCGCCCATGGAGGGCGAACCCGGCTGGCACGCCGAGGTGCTGTCGGAGTGCCGCCGCCACGGGTACGTCCCGGCCCGGGTGCACGAGGGCACCGGGCTCGGGATGGTGCTGGCCGGGGCCGCGGTGGCGTTCGGCCCGAGGGCGGACCTGCCGGGGCTGTCCTGGAGGCCGCTGCTAGGCTCGCCGATCACGAGCCGGGTCTCGACCGCCTGGCGCGCGGCGGCGGCCCCCGCCGAGGACGGCACCGGCGGTGAGCTCGTCGCGGCTTTCGCTGCCGTGGCCGTACGGGCGTTGAAGGAGAACGCGGGGATGACGGACGACGGCGGGGTGCCCGCGCGGCGCGTCAGCCGCAGGCCAGGGATGCTGGCATGAGCGCCCCCGACTTCGAGCGGATCTTCCGGCAGGCCGGCGTCACCGGCTGGCTGCACGCCACCGACATCGACGCAGGACGCGAGGTCGGCCACGGCGCCGACGAGCCGCTGCCCACGGCGTCGATGTTCAAGGTGCCGCTGCTGGTGGCGCTCTGCCGGCAGGCTGACGCCGGGCTGCTCGACCTGTCCTGCCGGGTCACCGTGACGGACGCCGACCGGGCGCCGGGGTCGACAGGCCTGTCCGCGATGCGGGACGACGTGACGATCTCGCTGCGCGACCTCGCGTACTCGATGATCTCGGTGAGCGACAACACCTCGGCCGACCAGCTGCTGTCCAGGGTCGGGTACGCCGCGATCGGCGCCGTGCTGGAGTCGTTCGGGCTGGCCGTGACCCGCGTGGTGCAGAGCGCCGGGGAGATGCTCGCGAGCATGAGCGCCGACACCGGGCACGAGTGGCCGGTCGTGGAGCCGGACGACATAGCCCGGCTGGGCGCGTTGGACCCCGCGCGGGCCAACCGCAGCACACCGCGCGAGATGACCACGCTGTTCGGGCTGATCTGGCGGGACGAGGCGGCCTCGGCCGAGTCGTGCGCGTGGATGCGCACTCTGTTCAACGCGCAGGTATGGCCGCACCGCCTGGCCTCGGGCTTCCCGTACGACGACGTCTCCGTGAGCGGCAAGACCGGCACGCTGCCCACGCTGCGCTGCGAGTCGGGCGTCGTGGAGTACCCCGACGGCGGCCGGTACGCGGTGTCGGTCTTCACGCGTTCGTTCAGCACGGCCCTCAACCAGCCGCGCGCGGACGCGGTCATCGGCACGGCCGCGCGTATGGCGGTCGACCACCTACGGAGATAGCAAGTTGTGTGGGAGGTCGGGTGTGACTTTCCCCCCGACCGGCGACAGGATGGATCACATGGTTGCTGAGGGCGAGCTTCTCTGGGAGCCGAGCGAAGAGGTCGTCGCGTCCGCCAAACTGACCCACTACCTGCGGTGGCTGGGCCGGTCGGGCGACTACGAGGAGGCGTGGCGCTGGTCGGTGGACAACCCCGCCGAGTTCTGGTCCTCCGTCTGGGACTACTTCGAGGTGATCGGCGACCGCGGCGACGGGCCGGTGCTGTCGGGCGAGATGCCGGGCGCCACGTGGTTCGCCGGTAGCGCGATCAACTACGCCGAGAACATGCTGCGCCGCACCGAGGGCGTGGCCCTGGTGTCCGTCTCCGAGGACGGCGCCCGCCAGGAGCTGACCTGGGCGCAGCTGCGTGACGAGGTCGCCAGGGTGCGCGCCGGGCTGGTGCGGCTCGGCGTCGGGCGGGGTGACCGGGTGGCCGCGTACCTGCCGAACATCCCGCAGGCCCTGATCGCCTGCCTGGCGACGGCCTCACTCGGGGCGGTCTGGTCGGCGGGCTCGCCCGACTTCGGGGTGTCGAGCATCGTCGACCGGTTCAAGCAGATCGAGCCCAAGGTGCTCATCGCGGTCGACGGCTACCGCTACAACGGCAAGGCGTTCGACCGTTCCGCCGCGGTCAACGAGATCGCCGCCGCGCTGCCCACGCTGCGCGCCACCGTCTGGATCCCGTACCTGGAGGGGGGCGCGCCGGGCGAGGGTCACAGCCGCGAGACGCCGCACGGCGAGGTGATCGGCTGGGAGGGGCTGCGGGCCGAGGAGGGGCCGCTGGAGTTCGAGCGGGTGCCGTTCGACCATCCGCTCTGGATTCTCTACTCCAGCGGCACGACCGGGCTGCCGAAACCGATCGTCCACGGCCACGGCGGCGTCGTGCTCGAACACCTCAAGTCGCTCTCCTTCCACCAGGACCTGGGCGAGGGCGACGTGTTCTTCTGGTACACGACCACGGGCTGGATGATGTGGAACTACCTCATCGGCGGCCTGCTGGTCGGGGCCACACCTGTGCTGTACGACGGCTCGGCCACCTATCCGTCCCCGGCCGCGCTGTGGCGGATCGCCGCCTCGGAGGGGGTGACGTACTTCGGGGTGGGGGCGCCGTACATCATGGCCTCGCTGAAGGCGGGTCTGCGTCCCGAGGGCCTCGACCGGCTGCGCGGGGTGGGCTCGACGGGCTCGCCGCTGCCGCCGGAGGGTTTCGCGTGGGTGGCCGCCGAGCTGCCCGGGGTGCCGGTCGGGTCGTTCTCCGGCGGCACCGACGTGTGCACGGGGTTCGTCGGGGCGACGCTGCTGCACCCGATCAGGGCGGGCGTCATCCCGTGCCGGTCGCTCGGGGCGAAGGTGGAGGCGTACGACGTGGCGGGCAAGCCGGTCGTCGGCGAGGTGGGCGAGCTGGTGGTGAGCGGGCCGATGCCGTCGATGCCGGTCATGTTCTGGAACGACCCCGCGGGTGAGCGGTACGCCGAGAGCTACTTCGACGTCTACCCCGGCGTGTGGCGGCACGGCGACTGGATCAAGATCGACGAGGACGGCAGCTGCGTCATCTACGGCCGTTCCGACTCGACGCTCAACCGCGGCGGCGTCCGCATGGGCACCAGCGAGTTCTACCGGGTGGTCGAGCGGTTCGACGAGATCGCCGACAGCCTGGTGATCGACACCGGCCGGCTCGGCCAGGAGGGCCGCCTGCTGCTGTTCGTGGCCCTCGCCGAGGGCGCCGAGCTGACCGCGGAGCTCGAACGCGCGCTGTGCGCCGCGCTGCGCACCGAGCTGTCGCCGCGGCACGTCCCCGACGAGATCCGCGTGGTGCCGGGCATCCCGCGCACCCTGTCGGGCAAGAAGCTGGAGGTGCCGGTACGCAAGATCCTGCTCGGCACGCCGGTCGAGCAGGCCGCGAACCTCGACGCCATGGCCAACCCGGAGGTGCTGCGGCACTTCGGCGCGTGAGCGCCTCTCGAGTCAGGCGGCCGGCCCCGGTCGCCTGACTCGTCATGTTTCCCCATGTGAAGACTATTAAAACGTAACAATTCTCCCACGGCTCCGGCGCGGTGCGACGTGCCGGAAATTTTGCCGTAACAGGGCATTGACGCGGTGTGGCTGCCTGATCTACCGTCCTGCCACTGCTTAAAACGATTTTTCCCGGGAGCGCGGGTACATGGATCTAACTCCCGTTCTTTCTCTCTCGCAGGTCAGCAAGGCGTTCGGCGCGGTACGGGCCGTACGCGAGGTCTCTCTCGACCTCTACCCCGGTGAGGTGCACGCGCTCGCCGGGGAGAACGGCGCGGGCAAGTCGACGCTGGTGAAGATCCTGTCCGGGGTGCACCGGCCCGACACGGGCCGCATCCTGCTGGACGGCGAGCCGGTCGAGTTCGCCGGGCCCGCCGACGCCCAGCAGGCCGGCGTCGCCGTCATCTACCAGGAGCCGACGCTTTTTCCTGACCTGTCGGTCATGGAGAACATCTTCATGGGACGCCAGCCGCGCTCGCGGTTCGGCATCGACCGCCGGGCGATGCGCGAGGCCGCCTCCGCCCTGTTCACCCGGCTCGGCGTACGGCTCGACCCCGACCAGCCGGCGCGCGGGCTGTCCATCGCCGACCAGCAGCTCGTCGAGATCGCCAAGGCGCTGTCGCGGCAGGCGCGCGTGCTCGTCATGGACGAGCCCACCGCGGCGCTGTCGGGCAACGAGGTCGCCCGGCTGTTCGGCGTCGCGAAGACCCTGCGCGAGCAGGGCTGCGCGCTGCTGTTCATCTCGCACCGGCTGGAGGAGATGTTCGAGCTCTGCACGCGCGTCACGACCCTGCGCGACGGCGGCCACGTCGCCACCGACCTGATCGCCGACATCACCCCCGACGACCTCGTCCGCCGCATGGTCGGCCGCGAGCTGGACGCCCTGTTCCCCAAGCAGGAGACCGACGCGGGCGAGGTGGCGCTGAAGGTGGGCCGGCTCACCCGCGAGGGTGTGTTCACCGACGTGTCGTTCGAGGTGCGGCGGGGCGAGATCGTCGCGCTGGCCGGGCTGGTCGGCGCCGGGCGCAGCGAGGTCGCGCGGGCGATCTTCGGCATCGACCGCTGGGACGCCGGATCCGTCGAGGTCGGCGGCAGGCGCCTGCGCCCCGCGAGCCCCACGGCGGCGATGGCGGCGGGGCTCGCGCTCGTGCCGGAGGACCGGCGGCAACAGGGGCTCGTCATGGACCTGTCGATCGAGCGCAACATCGGCCTCGCCGGGCCGGCCGCCGTCCGCAGGGGGCCGCTGGTCTCGCGGGCCGCCGAGAGGAGCCGGGCCGCCGACTGGGCGGTGCGGCTGCGGCTCAAGTACGCCCGCCTCGCCGACCCCGTGGACGTGCTGTCCGGGGGCAACCAGCAGAAGGTCGTCCTGGCCAAGTGGCTCGCGCGGGGGCCGTCCGTGCTCATCGTGGACGAGCCCACGCGCGGGATCGACGTCGGGACCAAGGCCGAGGTGCACCGGCTGCTGTCGGAGCTGGCCGGGAGCGGGGTGGCGGTGCTGATGATCTCGTCCGAGCTGCCGGAGGTGCTGGGCATGGCCGACCGGGTGCTCGTCATGCACGAAGGACGGCTCGTCGCCGAGCTGCCCCGTGCGCAGGCGACCGAGGAGACCGTCATGGCCGCCGCCACCGGCAGGAGCGCCGCATGACCGCCCCGACGTCCGTCAGCACGACACCCCACCTGACCCGCAGGAGGGCCGCATGACCGCCACCGCGACGTCCGCCGAGAGCGTGCGGGGAGGCGGCGCGCGGCGGCTCGTCGACCGCGTCGCGCGCGTGCGCGAGCTCGGCATCGTCATCGCGCTCGCCGTGCTGTTCGCGGTCACCGGGGCGGTCAACCCGACCTTCCTCGGCTACGCCAGCCTGCGCGACATCCTGCTCAACTCCGCCATCGTGGCGCTGCTCGCCGTCGGGCAGACGCTCGTCGTCATCACCAGGAACGTCGACCTGTCGGTCAGCTCGGTCGTCGGCCTGACGGCGTTCGGCGGCGCGCTGGTGCTGGCCGACAACCCGGGCGTCCCCGTCGCGGTGGTGATCGCCGGCTGCGTGCTGCTGGGCGCCGTCTGCGGTGCGGTCAACGGCCTGCTCGTCGGCGTGGCGAAGGTGCCCGCGCTGGTCGCCACCCTCGGCACCCTGTACGCCTTCCGCGGCATCGACTACGCCTGGGCCGGCGGCCGCCAGGTCAACGCGGCCGACATGCCGGACAGCTTCCTCGCCCTCGGCACCAGCTCGGTGCTCGGCGTGCCGCTGCCCGCGCTGGTCGCCCTCGTCGTCCTGCTGGTCGTCGGCTGGATGCTGCGCAACCTGCGCTCGGGCCGCGAGCTGTACGCGATCGGCTCCAACCCGGAGGCCGCCGTGCTGGCCGGCATCCGGGTACGCCGCAGGATCGTCGCCGCGTTCGTCGCGGGCGGTGCGCTCGCCGGGCTGGCCGGCGTGCTGTGGGCGGCCAGGTTCGGCACGGTGGACGCCACCGTGGCGACCGGCAAGGAACTCGACGTGATCGCGGCCGTCGTGGTCGGCGGTGTGGCCATCTTCGGCGGCAGCGGCACCGTCTACGGGGCCGCGCTCGGCGCGCTGCTGCTGGCGAGCATCACCAGCGCGCTCGCCGTGCTGCGGGTGGACGCGCTCGCCCAGACGGCGATCAACGGCGCCCTGCTGATCGCCGCCATCGTGCTCGACCGGATACTCGCGCTGCGCGTGGCCGCGGCGCTGCGTCGGAGGAGGTTCCGCGATGCGGCTTGAACCGGCCCGCAGGTGGGAGAGCCTGATCCTCGTCCTGCTCGTCGGCGTCTGCGTGTGGGCCTCGCTCGGCGTGGACGGCTTCGCCAACGCCTCCAACGTCTCTTTCCTGCTGCTCGACACGACCGAGATCGCCCTGATGGCGTTGACCATGACGCTGATCGTGGTGGCCGCCGAGATCGACCTGTCGGTGGCGTCCACGCTCGGACTGTCGTGCGCGGTGCTCGGCCGGCTGTGGAACGCGGGGCTGCCCATCGAGCTGATCATGCCGATCTGCCTGCTCGTCGGCGCGGCGTGCGGCGCGGTCAACGGCTTCCTCGTCACCCGGCTCGGGCTGCCGTCGCTCGCGGTCACGATCGGCACGCTGGCGCTGTTCCGCGGGCTCGCGTACGTGATCCTCGGCGACCAGGCGGTGGCCGACCTGCCGCCCGCGTACACCGGGCTCGCGACCGCGTCGATCGGGCCGCTGCCGCTCACCACGGTGCTGGTCGCGGTGCTGGCGGCGGTCGCGGCGGTGGTGCTGCACGCGACCGGGGTCGGCCGGGCGATCTTCGCGCTCGGCTCCAACGAGGAGGCCGCGTTCTTCGCCGGGGTCCGGGTCAAGCGGATCAAGTTCTGGCTGTTCGTGGCCTGCGGCGTGATGGCCGCGCTGGCCTCCCTCGTCTACACCTTCCGGTACGCGAGCGCGCGGGCGGACAACGGGACGGGGCTGGAGCTCGCCGTGGTGGCCGCCGTGCTGCTCGGCGGCGTGTCGATCTTCGGCGGGCGCGGCACGCTGGCCGGTGTGCTGATGGCGGTGCTGCTCCTCGGCGTCGTCCGCAACGCGCTCATCCTCGCCGACGTGGCCAACGAGGTCCTGAACTTCGTGACGGGCCTGCTGCTCGTCGCATCAGTGCTGGCGCCGAACCTGGGGGCGGTCCGCCGGCGGCGCACACCATCACCAGTGGAAGGGAACTCCGCTCCATGAACATGCGCACCTCCTGGCGCCCCACGGCGCTGCTCGCCGGGCTCGTCCTGCTGACGGCCGCCTGCGGCGGCGGCACCACGCGAAGCGACGTCGCGGCCCAGCAGTCGGCCGCCCCCTCCGCCGCGGCCTCGTCGGCCGCCGCCGACCCGAACGCCCCGCTCAAGCAGGGGCTCAAGATCGCGTTCCTGCCGAAGCAGGTCAACAACCCGTACTTCACGGTCGCCGACCAGGGCGGCATCGCGGCCACCAAGGAGTTCGGCGGCGAGGGCAAGGAGGTCGGCCCGTCCGACGCCAGCGCCTCCTCGCAGGTGTCCTACATCAACACGCTGACGCAGCAGAAGCAGGACGCCATCGTCATCTCCGCCAACGACCCCAACGCCGTGGTGCCCGCGCTCAAGCAGGCCAGGGACGCCGGGATCAAGGTCGTCAGCTACGACTCCGACACCGCCCCCGACGGCCGCGACGTCTTCGTCAACCAGGCGGGCGCCGAGGACCTCGGCCGCACGCAGGTGCAGCTGCTCGCCGAGCAGATCGGCCACAAGGGCAAGATCGCCGTGCTCTCGGCCACGCCGAACGCGACCAACCAGAACACCTGGATCGACTTCATGAAGGACGAGCTCAGCAAGCCCGAGTACAAGGACATGGAGCTGGTCAAGGTCGCCTACGGCAACGACGACGACCAGAAGTCGTTCACCGAGACGCAGGGCCTGCTGCGCTCGTACCCCGACCTGGCGGGCATCATCTCGCCCACGACCGTGGGCATCGCCGCCGCGGCCCGCTACCTGTCGGACTCGCCGGCCAAGGGGAAGGTCAAGCTGACCGGGCTCGGCACGCCCAACCAGCTGCGCAAGTTCGTCAAGGACGGCACCATCGAGGCGTTCGAGCTGTGGAGCCCGGCCGACCTCGGCTACCTGGCGGCGTACTCTGCGGCGGCGCTCGCGTCCGGGCAGATCACCGGCGCCGAGGGGGAGACGTTCAAGGCGGGCAAGCTGGGCGACTACACGATCGGCGCGAAGGGCGAGGTGCTGCTCGGCAAGCCGACGGTCTTCAACGCGGACAACATCGACGACTTCGACTTCTGACCCGAAACGGACGGTCCTCCCCGTGCGAGGGGCGGGCCGTCCGTGCGGCGGCCCTCGCGGTGGTCCTCCCCGTACGGGGAGGACCCTCTGCGCGTAAGGAAGCGGGCCGTCCCCGACCGGGGGAAGGGCCGCCCTGATCAGAAGAAGATGCGGCGCTGACTCTCCTGACCGGGGAGGGCCGTTGGTGTGTCAGGAGGAGAGGCCGAAGAGGGGCAGGCAGCGGTCGAGGTTGTGGATCGCGAAGCCCGGCGACTCCGTCCAGTCTTCCCTGGCCATGCGGAAGCGGCGGACGACCACCGGCTTGTCGCCGCGGGCGTGCAGGGCGATGCCGTCCTCCTTGTAGCCGAGCTTCTTCGTCACGCCCAGCGAGGCATGGTTGTCCTCGAACGCCGTCGTCACCGCGTAGTGCGCGCCCAGACCCGCGAACGCGAGGTGCAGCACGGCCCGGCGCATCTCGGTGCCGATGCCCTGACCATGGAAGCGCTGTGCGACCCAGGAACCCGTCTCGACCTCGCGGGTGACCGGGAAGTTCTTGGCATTGATGCTCTGCACGCCCACGATCCGGCCCTCGTGGACGACGGCGAGCTCGATGGTCCAGCTGTCGACGGAGAAGCTCCCCCAGGCGCGGAACTGGTACTGCACCACGCTCCTCGCGCGTTCCTCCGGGGTGGTGTCCGACCAGGGGAACAGGAACGGCATGTATCCGGGGTCGTGGATGCCCTCCGCCGCCCGGTCGGCCAGCTCGTCGACGTCGTCGAGAGAGGGGTGGCGGAGTTGGAGGCGCGGGGTCGTGACGGAGAGCTCGGAGAGCGGCCAGTTACGCATGCCACCTCATGGTGTCAGCCAGGCCGGAGCAGCAGCGACTGATTTTTCGGCGTGCGTAACAATAAAAGCGAAATGCCCGTATTTAGCGGGATCGGCTCATTAGCCGGGACTTTGCTTGAACAAGCCGGTGTATGAGATCTGATTCAGAGGTGATCCGGGTAGTCGTTGATTTATGACGATAAGCCTTCGCAGAATTGCCGTCATCGGTATTGGTGTGGGCTGCGGCCTCCCTTTCACCGCCGTCCCGGGCGAGGCCAGGACGCATGCCGACGCGGCGATCGCCAAGGGGTCAGTGATCGGGGGGCATGCGCTGTGGGATGCGTCGCCGGCGGCGCCGCATCCCGACGACCGGCCGCGCTCCGGCCCTCCCGGACGGCACGTACAGCGCGGAGAGCACGGAGAGCACGGAGAGCACGGAGAGCACGGACAGCACGGACAGCACGGACAGCACGGACAGCACGGTGAGTACGGTGAGTACGGGCAGCGCGGTGAGCGCGGTGAGCGCGGTGAGCGCGGTGAGCGCGGTGAGCGCGATGAGCGCGATGAGCGCGATGAGCGCGGGCCCGCCAGGAACGCCGACGTCCGGCGCGGCGGCGTCACCGTGCAGCGCGTCACCGAAGCCGATCTCCGGCGTGCCGCCGAGCACGTACGGCGTGGTGTGGACGCCGACGTCCGGCGTGCCGCCGACCTTGACGTGCGGCCCGGCGCCGCCGTCGACGGCAGGCGGGGCGCCGTACCGGCCGAGGAGGCGGTCGCGGCCGGCGGTGAGACCGTCGGCGAGGTGGACGGCACGGGCGTGGCCGAGGTGCGGCCGATCGTGCTGCGGCCTGGCGACCGTGGCCCCGAGGTGACCAGGCTGCAGCGCCGCCTGCACGCCCGCCACTACTACTTCGGACGGATCAACGGCCGCTACGACGAGCAGACGAAGTTCGCCGTCTGGGCCCTGCAGAAGACGCACGGAATGGCGGTCAAGGGAGCCGTCGGCCCGAGGGAGTTCGCGGCGCTCGACCGCCCGGTGCGCAGGCGTCCGCTGGTGTCGAACGGCGGCGCGAACCGGGTGGAGGTCAACCTGACCAGGCAGATGCTGACGGTGTACCGCAACCGCCGCCCGGTGCTGTACGCGCACATCTCGTCGGGCGCGGAGGTCAACTACTGCCGCAATGGCCACTGCGGCAACGCCGTCACCCCGGTGGGGGACTTCCGCGTGACCCGGCGCGCGCCCGGCTGGACGACCGGACCGCTGGGGTCGATGTTCAACTCCCTCTACTTCGTCGGCGGCATCGCCCTGCACGGCTCGTCGAAGGTGCCGCTCCGCCCGGCCTCCCACGGGTGCGTACGCCTCCCGCTGTCGACGTCGAAGCGTCTGTACGAAATCGTGAACATCGGCGATCCGGTGTACGTGCGCGGGAAAATCCACCGGCGCCGATGAGAATAACCCGCCCGCATTTCTCGAAAAATCTGGACACGTAGGAATTCCCGGCGATTCATGACGTACGCCGATAAAGCAGCGCATGAGCCGCCGGGGTCGCGGACCACCGTCATCCGCCGGGTGAACGGTTTCACCGTCATCCGCGGGCCCGCGAGATCCCGGTGAAGCCGTTCACCCGGGTGAGCAACGGCACACTCTCGCCGGCTTTCTTCAGCACCCCGTCCCTGACCAGCCGCAGCGGCGAGCCGACCGGGGGCGGGCCGTCGCCGGTCGTACGGGCCAGCCGCAGGGCCAGCGCCGGGCACATGTCCACCGCGCGCCGCGCCTCCCTGGCCATCCAGCCAGGGATCGTACGGAACGACGGGAACCCGTAGTCGTCCAGGTCGACGAACTCCGGCAGCAGGTGCGCGCACAACCCGTGCCCCTGGCAGCGGGACCAGTCGACCTCCAGCCGGTACTCCGGCTCGGCCTCCGGCTCGGGCATCGGCAGCACCCCGCGCACGGGCCGCCCGCAGGAGCCGTGCTCCAGGTGCAGCGCGATCTCGCTCTCGAACGCGTCCAGCGCCGACAGCACGAACTTCGCCGTCCCGTCGGGGTGGAAGCACGCCCCGCGCCGCTCGACCACGCGCACCGACCGGCGCACCGCGTCCACCGAGCCGGTGCCCTCGACCAGCGCGCACATGGCCCTGGCCACGTCCGGCAGGCCGAGCCGGCAGGGGCCGCACTGGCCCGCCGACTGGGCCGCCAGGTACGACGTCACCCTGGCGGCCTCGCCCAGCGGGCACGTGGACTCGCCGAGCGGCACGATGATGCCCGCGCCGAGGGTGGCCCCGGCCAGCTTCATCCCCTCGCGGGAGATCTCGACGGCCTGGGCCACCTCCGCCGACAGCCACGCGCCGTGGTAGCCGCCGACCAGCACCCCGTCGCCCGCCTCGGCCTCGCACAGCGCGAGCACGTCGGCCAGCAGGGTGCCCGTCGGGGTCTCGATGACCGCGCCGTGCGCGGCCCCGCCGCTGACGGTGAGCAGGATCGTGCCGGGCTCCTTGCTGGTGCCGACCGCCGCGTACGTCCCGGGCCCGTACTCGGCGAGCAGCGCGAGCTGCGCGTACGTCTCCGTGTTGGACAGCAGGGTCGGCAGGCCGTGCACCCCGCTCACGGCGGCGCGCTTCTTGCGGCCCGGCGGGATTCCCTCCTCCCCGTTGACGGCGCGTACGAGCGCGCCGCCCTCGCCGGAGATGAACCGCTCCTCGATGCCGACCACGCGGATCGGCACCCGGCTCTCGGCCCCGCCCGAGACGTTGGCGGCCCGCCGCTCGGCCACGGCGGCGGCGACGGACGCCTCGGCGACCTCGCCCCCGGCCGTCGCGACGACCACCTCGCGGGCGCCGAGCGCCTCGGCCGCCAGCACCGCCCCGTCCAGCACGAGGTGCGGGTTGCGGGTCAGCAGCATGGCGTCCTTGGAACTGGCCGGCTCGCCCTCCGCGCAGTTGACCAGCACGACGCAGTCGCCGCGCGAGCCGGTCGCGTCGGCGACCGCCCTGAGCTTGCGCGCGAACGGGAAGGCGGCGCCGCCCCGCCCGCGCATGTCCACCTCGTTGGCGTAGGAGATGAGCTCCTCCAGGTCGCGCGGCTCCACGAGGCCGTGCAGCGTGCGGTGGGCGGGCAGGTCGAGCCGGCGGCAGTGGTCGAGCCCGGCGGTCAGCCGGGCGGGACCCATGCGCAGGACGCGGGGCACTCGTGCCGGGATCACGCTTCCTCCTTCAAGGTCAGCCCGCCTCGCGGAAGCGGCGGCGGGCGTCCGCGAGACTCACGGGACCGCCCGCGGCGGCCGTGACGGGAGCCTTCTGGGGCCGGGCCTGCGGCACCACCATGGGCGCGGCGGGGCTCACCGCCGGGCTCACTGCCGGGCCCGCGACCTGCTCGGCCGGCACGGGCGGCCGGCGCAGCGACGCCAGCACGCGCACGACCAGCGCCGAGCCGACCGCCGCCATGCAGGCCACGTACGACCAGGCCACCCAGCCCGCCGGCGGCCGTCCGGCGGTGAGCCCGTGCATGATGCCGACGGGCCAGGCAACGTACGCGGCGGAATGCAGGATCCGCCACATCCACGGCCGGGACCGTACGGCGAAACGCCCTCTGAGCACGCCGGTCACCACGGCCACGACCATGAGGTCGAAGGCCAGCGCGCCGAGACCGACGTACACCCCGGCGACGGGCACGATCGCCGCCCCCGGCGGCACGTGCCCGAGACTGATCATCAGCGTGATGTGCGTGACCAGGTACGCCAGCCCGATGAACGCGGTGGCCCGGTGGGCCAGCTGCGCCCTGATCCGGTTGGACGGCGACAGGAAGACACGTTCGGTGGTGAGCAGGCCGAGCGCGACGGTCGCGGTCAGCAGCACCAGGGCGAACACGCCCGCGTAGTACTCGAGGAAACCCACCCCTCGGCCGAGCAGCGCCACGCCGCGTTCCGTCCTGGTCAGCGCGAACACCGACAGCAGGACGGCCGTGATCGAGGCGCTCACCCCCAGCCGGACATTCCTGGTGTCCAGCCTGGTGGGGGCGTGCATGGGGCGTCGTCGATGGAGCATCTGTCTCCCTCCAAGATCGGGTGAGGGTGCGACTCGGAAGGCTGGGCGCGGTTCGGCTCAGGTCAGCAACGGCGCCCCCGGTTGATGCACGACACGACGGACTGCATCAGCCGGTCGGGCATCACGTTGACGAAGTCTCCGTGGTCGGTGACCGGGTTGTGCTTCTGCTCGGGGAAGGCGTCCAGGGCGTACGACGTGCCTTGGGGCACGGTGTACGTGAGGGTCATGCGGAGTCTGGGGATCGCCCTGGTGCCCTGGGGGCAGGCACCGCCCTGGTCGGGGAAGACCACGTGCGTGCGGTGGTTGGCGCTGTCGGTGTTCTGACCGTCCCAGCAACTGGGGAAGTCCAGAATACGAACCACCTGACTGCCGCGCGGGCAAAGCGGATATTTATCGGGAGATATACGGTTTTGGAATCCCGTGCAGGTCCACGCCGCGCGGGCCTGGGCTCCGCCGTTCGTCGCGGCCTTGGCATCGCCCGTGATCAGCCGGATGAACCTCGGCATCGCCACCACCCTGGACACCGGGCTGCCGCTGAACTCCAGCCGCACGCTCCGCGGCCGCAGGATCTGCCCGACGTTGCCGTCCGGGTCGGCGGCGTTCGCGTCCGACGTGCGGTCCCGCAGCACCGGCCAGAAGTACGTGGACTTGTCGCCCAGCCGGCACGTGGTGCCCGCGGCCTCAAGGCTCTCGTCGGTGGAGAAGGCGTCCGTCGAGACGTTACCGACGTAGTCGTGCAGGTGGTGCGCGCCGTTGCTCACGCCGGGGGCGACGATGAAGTTGTCGGGGTTGTGGTGGCCGCGCTCGTTCCTGCCGCACTGCGAGACGAACGAGCCGCGCGAGCCGTTCCCGCCGATCCGCGGATCCTGCCGGCGCTGGGCGACGCGGCGGATGTCCACGAAGTCGCTCGTGAACGGGCCGAGGTCGCACGCGTCCCCGGCGCCGCCGCTCGGGGTGGGGGTCGGGGTGGGCGACGGCTGCGCCCCGCCGCCGTCAGGGGGTTGCGTCTGGGACGGGTCGGGCCGCGGCGTCTGGTTCCCGCCTCCGCGCCGACGCGCATCGTCCTGCCCTGGCGTGCCCTCGGGAGCCTCCACCCCCTGATCCGGCTCCACAGGCGCCTGCCCATCGGGTGCCTGCCTGTCGGGCACTTGCCGGTCGGGGCTCTGCTGGTCGGGCGCCTGCCCGTCGGAGCCCTGCCCGTCGGAATCCCGCCCGTCGGGCGCCTGGCTCTCCGGGGCCTGGTGCTCAGGTGCTCGGCCGTCGGGGGCCGCGGCGTCGGGGGAGCGGCGCGGGTCCGCGACCGACCCGCCGCCCCGCGAGGACCGCCCGTCGAACCCGCGTACGTCAACCGGCACGGAACCCTGCCCGGAACCCTGGTCGAAGCCCTGATCAGCGCCCTGGCCGTTCTGGTCGCGGCCGTCCGGCCTGCTGTCCTGGCGGCCGTCCTGGCCCCGGTCGTCGAAGCCCCGCGAGCGGTCACGGTCGGAGCCGCGCCCGTCCCGGTTCCTGTCGGGGCGGCCGTCGCGGTCGCGTTGCTGCCCCTGGGGCGCCCGGCCGGCGTCGGCGGGGTCGCAGATGTCGGCGTGGGCAGGTCCCACGCCTATGACGGCCGCGGACACCAGTCCGCCGGCCGTCACGGCCAGCGCGGACACGGCCGCGGCCATGCGTCTGGAACTCCTCATGCGTGTCTCCTCGTGTCGACCGCCATCGCGACGGGTGGAGCGGGTGAGGGGGTCGGAGGTTCGGGCAACTGGGTGTGGTCGACCAGCCCGGTGGATTCCAGGTAGCCCATGTGGCGCATCACGTACGTGATGCCTTGGCCGGCGAGCTTCCTGACCTCGGCATTGCGGGTGCCGGACCGTACGGCGGCGACGGTGGTGAAGACCTTGCCGTGCGCGGCCCGCAGCAGGTTGACGAAGTCCCTGTCGAAGGCAGGGCCGCGCTGCGAGGCCAGCTGGGCCATCCAGCGCTGCTGGTCGGGGGTGGGTTCGTCGGGCAGGGCCACGCCGAGCTTCTTGGCGGACTGGCGGACCATCAGGTCGAGCTCCATGTGCTCTTTCATGAGCAGCGCGCCGACCTCCTTGACCCGCTGGGACTCGGCCCGCGTCTTGGCGTACTCGCCCGCGGGCATCTCCCAGAGACCGGCCTGGCGCACCTTGAAGAGCAGATCGCGGTCGGCCGCGGTGAGCGGCCCCGACGGTGTCTGTGTCCACTGGGCGGCCGCCGGATCGATCGCGGGTGGCATGACCAGCGCGATCGTCACGGCGGCGACGGCAACGAAGCCGCCGAGCATGAACAGCTCGCCGCGCATAAGTCTGTGCATGATCGGAGGTACGCGGCGTTCCCGGGCCAGGTTCAGCTATGGCCGGAGATAGTTAGAAATGACTGGAGTTATCGGAGTGGCCGCCACCGAGATAACGAAGGTGTAAAGATGTGCCCCGTGCTAGGTCACCTCGACGGCAGGTTCGAGAGTGCGGATGCCGAGGCGGAGCACCGCATCGCGGTGCTTTACCGGGAGTTCGGCGGCCCTCTGCTGCGCCACGTACGCAGATCGACGGGCAACGACCTTCAGTGGGCTGAAGACGTGGTGCAGGAGACGATCGTCAGGGCCTGGCGTAACTCGGCAAGACTGCAATGGGAACCAAGCCTTATATGGGCGTGGCTGCTGACCGTGGCCCGCCGTATCGTGATCGACGGACGTCGGCGGAAGAGCGCCCGGCCTCAGGAGGTCGAGCCGCCCGAAGCGGACATGATGTCGGTGCCTGATGGTTCGGAGCGCGCTCTGTCGGCGATGGTCGTCGCGGACGCCCTCCGTGCCCTGTCCGAAGAACACCGTGAAGTCATTGAGCAGACCTACCTCCGAGACCGTACGATAAGCGAGGCGGCGGAGATTCTGGGGATCCCGCCGGGCACGGTGAAGTCCCGGCTCTACTACGGGATCCGGGCTCTCCGCGAACAGCTGCGGGACAAGGGGGTAGCCGGCTGATGCATGAAGAGGTGGCCGCCTACGTCCTCGGCGTCCTCGACGAGGACGACCACGAGGCCTTCGAGCGCCACCTCGAGACATGCGAGCGCTGCCAGGCCGAGCTACGCGAGCTCGCCGAGCTGCCCGACCAGCTCGACGAGCTCAGGAACGCCTCCTCGACGTCTGACGACGATCCACCGATGTCAATGTCACGTTGACGTTTATGTCCTTTTCGGGTGGTATCGGAACGTCAAGGTGTCGTGCCCGGTCGAACGTGACCGGGCGTCGGGGGGAGGTGTTCGGTGGGCATCGGCGGTGACGACTCCCGTCCTCCCCATCGGCAGTTCGGCGAGGAAGGCGGGCGGCTGTCGTACGGCGACTACCTCCGCGTGGCGCAGCTGCTCGACCAGCAGCGCCCCGAATCGGAGGCCCCTGACGAACTGCTGTTCATCACCATCCACCAGGTCTACGAGCTGTGGTTCAAACTGCTGCTCCACGAGCTGGAGTCCGCCCGCGACGCGATGTTCGCCGGCGAGCTGTGGCGGGCGCGGCACCTGTTCCGGCGGGTGCACGCGGTCGAACGGGTGCTGATCCAGCAGGTCGAGGTCCTGGAGACGATGACGCCCCAGGACTTCCTGGCCTTCCGCAGCAAGCTGGCGCCCGCGAGCGGGTTCCAGTCGGTGCAGTTCCGCGAGCTGGAGTTCCTGTCGGGGCTCAAGGACGAGCGCTATCTCGGCAGCTTCCGGCACGCGGACGAGGCCGAGCTGCGGCGGCTGCGCCGCAGGCTCGACGAGCCCACGCTGTGGGACGCCTATCTCGCCGCGCTCGCCCGGCGCGGTCTGCCCGTGTCGGACGACGAGGTCATGGACTCCCTGCTGACCGTGGCGAGAGACCGCAGGTCCTACGACGACCTGTGGCAGCTGGCAGAAGACCTTCTGACGCACGACGAGTCGGCCGCCCTGTGGCGGATGCGTCATGTCCAGATGGTCGAACGCCAGATCGGCACCAAATCGGGCACCGGAGGCTCGACAGGTGCCCCGTATCTCCGCGACCGTATGCGTCTGCACTACTTCCCCTTGCTCTGGGAACTCAGGGCCTGGCTATGAACCGTTTTGGCGACCCCTCACAAAGGAGTGAGAGCGAAATGCCGCTTGACGAGGTCAAGGACGAGCTGCTTCAACGAACAGCCGTGAACTGCGCGAACGGTGACCATGTCACCGCCGACGAGGCGCTGTCCTTCCTGCGGCTCTACTACCGGCATGTCGCACCCGAGGACCTGCTCGACCGTGACCCGGTCGACGTGTACGGCCCGGCGATGTCCCAGCGGCAGCTGGCCGAGACCCGCCCGCAGGGCAGGGCCACCGTCCGCGCTTTCAACCCCACCCTGGAGGAGCACGGCTGGAACCCCGGCCGCTCGGTGGTGCAGGTCGTGACCGACGACATGCCGTTCCTCGTCGACTCGGTGACCATGGTGCTGGAGCAGCGCGGCATCGGCGTCCACCTCGTGGTTCACCCGCAGATGAGGGTGCGCCGCGACATGACCGGCCGGATGCTCGGCCGCGGCCAGGAGGACGTCACCGGCCAGGTGCTCGTCGAGTCGTGGATCCATCTCGAGATCGACCGGCAGCCCGACCCGGCCGTGCTGAAGGCCGTCGAGGCCGATCTGCAGCGGGTGCTCATCGACGTGCGCGCCGCGGTCGAGGACTTCATGAAGATGCGGGCGCTCGCCGTACAGACCGCGGAAGACCTCGGCATGAACCCGCCGCCGCTCGAACCCGCGGAGGTCGAGGACAGCATCGACCTGCTGCGCTGGCTCGCCGACGGGCACTTCACCTTCCTCGGCTACCGCGAGTACCGCCTGGAGGACACCGATCACGGTGAGGCGCTGCGCTCGGTGCCCGGGGCGGCGCTCGGCATTCTGCGCGACGACAAGTTCGTTTCTGAGAGCTTCGCGGCGCTGCCCGCCGACCTGCGCGCCAAGGCGCGCGAGAAGCACCTCATGATCATCACCAAGGCGAGCTCACGCTCCACGGTGCACCGCCCGACCTACCTCGACTACATCGGGGTCAAGCTGTTCTCGCCCGAGGGCGAGGTGATCGGCGAGCGCCGTTTTCTCGGCCTGTTCACGCACGTCGCCTACAACGAGTCGATCTCCCGCATCCCCGTGCTGCGCCGCAAGCTCGCCGGCGTGCTGCAGGAGGCCGGGCTGGAGGCCGACAGTCACGACGGCAAGGACCTCATCGAGATCCTCGAGACGTTCCCTCGCGACGAGCTGTTCCAGACCTCCGTCCAGCAGCTGCTGCCGATCGCGCTGGGCGTGCTGCGGCTGCGCGAGCGCAAGCAGGTCAAGCTCTTCCTGCGCCGCGACGACTACGGCCGCTACATCTCCTGCCTGATCTACCTGCCGCGCGACCGCTACACCACGAAGATCCGCAAGCAGATGGAGGACCTCCTCCTCCAGGCACTCGGCGGCAAGACGCTCGACTACAGCGCCATGATCGGCGAGTCGACGCTGGCCCGCCTGCACGTGGTCGTGCGCGGCGAGCGCGGCAAGCAGCTCCCGCCGCCGTCGGTCGACCTGGAGGAGCTGGAGGCGCGCCTCGCCGGCATCGCCCGCTCCTGGGAGGACGACCTCACCGCGGCCCTCACCGAGCTGACCGCCGACGAGGCCCCCGCCCTCATCAAGCGGTACGCCAGCGCCTTCCCCGAGGGTTACAAGGCCGACTTCGCGCCCAAGGTGGCCGTGGCCGACCTCCAGCGGCTGGAGCAGCTCGTGGCCGGGGGCGACGAGAGCGCGGTCGGGCTCAACCTGTACGAGCCGTACGACGCCGCCGAGGGGGAGCGCCGGCTCAAGATCTACAAGGTCGGCTCGCCCATCTCGCTGTCGGAGGCGCTGCCGCTGATCCAGCGCCTCGGCGTCGAGGTCGTCGACGAGCGCCCGTACGAGGTCGACCGCGACAACGACCCGAGCACCAAGAACGCCTGGATCTACGACTTCGGGCTGCGCTACACCCCCAACGACGAGGTCGGTCACGGCGAGTTCAAGCAGCTGTTCCAGGACGGCCTCACCGCCCTGTGGACCGGACGCGTGGAGGCCGACGACTTCAACGCGCTCGTCCTGGCCGCCGGGCTGACCTGGGAGCAGGTCGAGATCCTCCGGGTGTACGCCAAGTACCTGCGCCAGACCGGCAGCACGTTCTCCCAGCCGTACATGGAACGGGTGCTCCAGGGCAACGTCCGGCTGGCCCGGCTGCTCGTGCGGCTGTTCGAGGCCAAGCTCGACCCCCACCGCGGCGACGAGCTGCGGCTCGACCTGGTCGAGGCGGTCAACGAGGAGATCCTCGGGGCGCTCGACGAGGTGGCCTCGCTCGACGAGGACCGCATCCTGCGGGCGTACCTGGAGATGATCCACGCGACGCTGCGCACCAACTACTTCCAGACCGTCGACGGCAAGCCCAAGTCGTACATCTCCCTGAAGTTCGACCCCGAGGCCATCAGCGTGCTGCCCCTGCCGCGGCCGAAGTACGAGATCTTCGTGTACTCGCCGCGGGTCGAGGGCGTCCACCTGCGCTTCGGGAAGGTCGCGCGCGGCGGTCTGCGCTGGTCCGACCGGATGGAGGACTTCCGCACGGAGATCCTCGGCCTGGTGAAGGCCCAGATGGTGAAGAACACCGTCATCGTGCCCACCGGCTCCAAGGGCGGATTCGTCGTCAAGCAGCCGCCCGCCTCCGGCTCCCGCGAGGACGTCCTCGCCGAGGGTGTGGCCTGCTACCGGACGTTCATCTCCGGCCTGCTCGACCTCACCGACAACCTCGTGGACGGGCAGGTCGTGCCCCCGCCCGACGTCGTCCGCCACGACGGCGACGACACCTACCTCGTGGTCGCCGCCGACAAGGGCACCGCCACCTTCTCCGACATCGCCAACAGCGTGGCGGAGGAGTACGGGTTCTGGCTCGGGGACGCCTTCGCCTCCGGCGGCTCGATCGGCTACGACCACAAGGCCATGGGCATCACCGCCCGCGGCGCCTGGGAGTCGGTCAGGTACCACTTCCGCACGACGGGCGTCGACGTGCAGACCACCGACTTCACGGTGGCCGGCATCGGCGACATGTCGGGCGACGTGTTCGGCAACGGCATGCTGCTGTCGCGGCACATCCGGCTGGTGGCCGCGTTCGACCACCGGCACATCTTCGTCGACCCCAACCCCGACGCCGCCCGCTCGTTCGCCGAACGCGAGCGGATGTTCCAGCTGCCGCGCAGCTCGTGGGCCGACTACGACCAGAAGCTGATCTCGGCGGGCGGCGGCGTGTTCCCGCGTACCGCGAAGTCGATCCACATCACCCCGCAGATGCGCGAGGCGCTCGGCATCCCGGCCGGCATCATGTCCATGGCCCCGAACGACCTGATCAGCGCCATCCTGCGGGCCCCCGTCGACCTGCTGTGGAACGGTGGCATCGGCACGTACGTCAAGGCCACCTCCGAGTCGCACGCCGACGTGGGCGACAAGGCCAACGACGGCCTGCGGGTCAACGCCGCCGACCTGCGCTGCAAGGTCGTCGGCGAGGGCGGCAACCTCGGGTTCACCCAGCTCGGCCGCATCGAGTTCGCGCTGAACGGCGGGCTGGTCAACACCGACTTCATCGACAACTCGGCCGGCGTCGACACCTCCGACCACGAGGTGAACATCAAGATTCTGCTCGACCAGGCCGTCCGCGACGGCGAGCTGACCGACAAGCAGCGCAACCAGGTCTTCACCTCCATGACCGACGAGGTCGCCGACCTGGTGCTGCGCGACAACTACGCCCAGAACGTGGTTCTCGACGCCGCCCGCGCCCAGGCCGTCGAGATGCTCCACATCCACGCCCGTTACCTGCGCAAGCTCGAACGCGACGGGCTGGTCAACCGCGAGCTGGAGTTCCTTCCCTCGGACAAGGTGCTGGCCGAACGCCGCCAGGCCAGGCTCGGGCTGACCTCGCCGGAGTTCTCGGTGCTGCTGGCCTACACCAAGCTGACGGCCGACGCCGAGCTGCTGGCCTCCGACCTGCCCGACGACCCGTACTTCGCCTCGTGGCTGGTGTCGTACTTCCCGTCGGCGCTGCGTGAGCAGTTCCGTACGTACATGGACGCCCACCCGCTGCGCCGCGAGATCATCACCACCTGCGTGGTGAACGAGGTGATCAACTCGGCGGGCACCACGTTCCTGTTCCGCTTCGCCGAGGAGACGGGTGCCTCGGTGCCCGACATCGTGCGGGCGTACCTGGTGGCGCGGGAGGTCTTCGACCTGCCGAGCTTCTACCGGGCCGTCGAGGCGCTGGACAACGAGGTCGACACCGCGACCCAGATCGCGATGCGGCTGGAGGCCCGCAAGCTCGCCGAGCGCGGCACCCGCTGGCTGCTGGTCAACCGCCGGCCGCCGCTCGACCTGGCCGGGTCGATCGCCTTCTTCACCAAGGGCGTCGACGGCCTGCTCGGTCACGCGCCCAAGCTGCTCACCGGCCCCGACCTCGTCGCCTACGAGGAGCGCCGCGACTCGTTCATGGCCCGCGGGGTGCCGGCTGAGCTGGCCGAGCGGGTGGCCGGCATGGTGCCGGCGTACTCGACGCTCGACCTGGTGGAGGTCGCGAGCCTGACGGGCCGGCCGGTCAACGAGGTGGCGGAGGTCTACTTCGACCTGGCCGACCGGCTGCAGCTGGCGCGGCTGCGCGAGCGGATCATCGCGCTGCCGCGCGACAACCGGTGGAACTCGATCGCCCGCTCGGCGCTGCGCGACGACCTGTACGCCGCGCACGCCTCGCTGACCCGCGACGTGCTGGCCCACAGCGAGCCGGGGCCTGGCCCGGAGGAGCGCCTGGCCCGGTGGACCGAGGCCAACTCGGCGGCCGTCGCCCGCGCCCGTCAGACGCTGTCGGAGATCTGGGAGAGCGACCACTTCGACCTGGCCACCCTGTCGGTCGCCCTGCGCGCCATCCGCACCCTGGTCGCCTCCAGCAACCTGCCGCGCAAGGAGGCGTAGCGAGAGGCCGGCGCGCCCTCTGCCGGGGGCGCGCCGCCCGGGCTAGTCGCCGGCGGCGCGGGTCAGGGCGCCGTCGTGGGCGATCACCTGGGCGGGGGCGGGGTCGCTGAGCGGGGGCACGACGGTGGCGTACTGGTGCACCTCGGTGAGCCGGAGGCTGCGCGGGACCGAGGGCGAGGTGATCGCCCAGGACGCCTCCTCCGGCACCGGGATGATGTACGACTCGTTGGTCATGTTCTTCGTGGACGTGATGCGCGTCAGGGAGTACTGGATCAGCGCGCCGCCGTCAGCGGTGCGCAGCCCGTAGACGGGGAAGTTGTCGGCGCTGAACAGCGAGTCGTAGCTGAACCCGTCGCTCTTGGCCGTCTCGCGGTAGGTCGCGATCTGCTCGGCCACGTCGGTCGTGTACGGGCCGGGCGCGAGCAGGCCCGCCGTGACCCCCGCCGTGCCGGTCTCGGCCACGCTGGCGTGCACGGGGCCCATGAACTGCGGGCTGATCGTGACGGTCTTGTCGTCGGTGGCCACCGCCGTCGCGTAGCCGTCGGCGTCGAGCTGGATGTCGGGCAGCCGCTCGCCCGGCAGCAGCTGCGCGGCCGAGCTGAGCCGCCACTCGTTGGACTTGGTGAACGTCAGGAGCGTGGGCTGCCCGTTGCGCGTCGCCAGGGCGCTGAACCACGGCGACCGTTCGCCCTCGGGGAACCTCGGCACGAACAGCGTCGGCGGGCCCCACCGGTAGCGCGGCGGCGCGAAGTCGTGCGACAGGAAGGCCGCCTTCGTGAGCTCGGCCTGCCCGCCGGTCATGAGGTCTTTGACCTCGAGGTCGAGGCGGCCCTGCAAATCGCTCGGCGCGCGCAGGGCGTCGTCGGTGGCGGTGATCGCGGCGAACTGCTCGGCGGCCTCGGCCCTGGTCACGGCCGGCGGAGCGAGGGACGGCGAGGGCTTCGGGGCGGACGCGGACGGTGTCACGGGGGTCGATCGGGCGCCGACGCTGCAGGCGCTGACCGTCGCGAGCACACCGACGGCGAGCGCCAGCAACTTCCGCCGACCGAATGCACGCACCTCGCCATGTTATTCGGGCGTGCGTCGGTCGCGTACCCTTGGGAGACGTGGCAGGCATCGATCCGGCAGAAGAGATCAACGAGCTCGCGGGCACGCTCCGCAGCATCCAGGACGTGCTCGACCTCGGCGCGATGCGCAAGCAGATCGAGGAGCTGGAGCAGCAGGTCGCCGCGCCCGATCTCTGGGACGACCCAGAGCAGGCGCAGAAGGTCACGAGCAAGCTCTCCCACCTTCAGGGCGAGCTCAACCGCGTCGAGGGCGTCGCACGCCGTCTCGACGACCTGAAGGTCCTCTACGAGCTGGCGGCCGAGGAGGCCGACGACGACACGCGCGCCGAGGCCGACAAGGAGCTCGACACGCTGAAGTCCGACATCGGCGCGCTGGAGGTCCGCACCCTCCTGTCGGGCGAGTACGACTCCCGCGAGGCGCTCGTCACGATCAACTCGCAGGCCGGCGGCGTCGACGCGGCCGACTGGGCCGAGATGCTGCTGCGCATGTACCTGCGGTGGGCCGAGCGCAAGGGCTACTCCACCGAGGTCTACGACACCTCCTACGCGGAGGAGGCCGGCATCAAGTCGGCCACGTTCACCATCAAGTCCCCCTACGCGTACGGCACGCTGCGGGGCGAGCACGGCACCCACCGGCTGGTCCGCATCAGTCCGTTCGACAACCAGGGCCGCCGGCAGACGTCGTTCGCCGGCGTCGACATCGTGCCCGTCGTCGAGCAGACCGACCACATCGACATCAACGAGGACGAGATCCGCGTCGACGTCTACCGGTCGAGCGGCCCCGGCGGCCAGGGCGTCAACACCACCGACTCGGCGGTGCGCATCACCCACCTGCCGTCCGGCATCGTCGTCTCCTGCCAGAACGAGCGCTCGCAGCTGCAGAACCGCGCGACCGCCATGAACGTCCTGCAGGCCAAGCTGCTCGAGCGCAAGCGGCAGGAAGAGGCGGAGAAGATGTCGGAGCTGCGCGGCGCGACGACCACCTCGTGGGGCACGCAGATCCGCAACTACGTGCTGCACCCGTACCAGATCGTCAAAGACCTGCGCACGGGCACCGAGGCCGGCAACCCGTCAGCCGTGCTCGACGGCGACCTCGACGACTTCATCGAGTCGGAGATCCGCTGGATGCGGCGGCAGGAGTCAGAGACCCACTAGGTGCTCGATCGCGAGCGTCAACACGAGCAACGCGATCAGAAGAGCCGCGATGAGGGCGGGTGACAGCCCGGCGAAGCCGTGCTGGTGCATCCGCTCTCTGCCGGCGCGGCAGGTGGGGCAGCGGCCTTCGACCACAGGGTGGGCGCAGTGCGCGCATACGAGGTGTTCACAGCTCATGACAGCCCCAAGTCTAGCCGCACAATCGTTTTGTTTCCGTTATGGACGTTCCATGCCAGTCTTCCCCCTAGACTGTCGTCTGGCCAATCGGAACGTCGATCGTTGGTAAAGATGACGTCCCCGTTTGGTCGGCGACGGGAAGTGGGCATGTGCCACCCTCGCGTCCGTCCTGGCCCCTAGACTGGCATGCCGTGATGCTCTCGTGATCCATTTCGATAATGTCACCAAGGTCTACACGAACCAGAACCGAGCCGCCCTCGACCACGTCTCCGTCGACGTCGACAAGGGTGAGTTCGTGTTCCTCGTCGGTCCCTCGGGATCAGGCAAGTCGACGTTCCTGCGTCTGGTCCTCAAGGAGGAGCGGCCCAACTCCGGCGCGATCCACGTCGCCGGCAAAGACCTGGCCCGCCTCTCCAACTTCAAGGTGCCGCACCTGCGCCGCCGCATCGGCTGCGTGTTCCAGGACTTCCGGCTCCTGCCGAACAAGAACGTCTACGAGAACGTGGCGTTCGCCCTCGAGGTCATCGGCAAGCCCCGGCGGTTCATCCGCAAGGTGGTTCCCGAGGTCATCGAGCTGGTCGGCCTGGAGGGCAAGGCCCACCGCATGCCCGACGAGCTGTCCGGCGGTGAGCAGCAGCGCGTCGCCATGGCCCGCGCGTTCGTCAACCGGCCGATGATCCTGCTGGCCGACGAGCCCACGGGCAACATCGACCCCGCGACGAGCATCGGCATCATGAAGGTGCTCGACCGCATCAACAGGACTGGCACCACGGTCGTCATGGCCACCCACGACGCGGCCATCGTCGACTCCATGCGCAAGCGTGTGGTGGAGCTGGAGGACGGCAAGATCGTCCGTGACCAGTCGCGTGGCGTCTACGGCCAGGCGTACTGACAGGGAGCTGCAGACACAACATGCGGGCGAATTTCATCTTCTCCGAGGTCTGGATCGGCCTCCGTCGCAACCTGACCATGACCATCGCGGTGATCATCACCGTGGCGGTCGGTATGGCGATGCTGGGCGTCGGCTTGATGATCAACGCCCAGGTCTCGACCATGAAGCGCTACTGGGACGACAAGGTCGAGATCTCGGTATTCCTGTGCACCAAGGGTTCGGCCATGCCGGACTGCAACGGCAAGGCCATCACGCCCGCACAGACCAACGCGCTCAAGACCCTCATCGAGGGCACTCCGGGCGTGCAGGAGGTGTTCTTCGAGAGCCAGGCTGACGCGTACAAGAACTTCAAGGAGACGTACGCGGCCAGCAAGGCCCTCGTCGAGGCCACCAGGGTGGAAGACCTTCCGGCGTCGTTCCGCATCAAACTCGTCGACCCCGACAACTACCAGCCCATCATCCAGGCGGTGAAGGGCCAGCCGGGTGTGGCGCAGGTGACCGACCAGAAAGAGCTGATCGGCAAGTTCTTCGACATGCTCGACACGCTCACGATCTACGCCCTGGCGGTCGCGATCATCCTGGTGCTGGCGGCGGCGCTGCTGATCGGCAACACCGTGCGGCTGTCGGCGTTCAACCGGCGCCGCGAGACCGGCATCATGCGGCTGGTCGGCGCGTCCAACCTCTACATCCAGCTGCCGTTCATCATGGAGGGCACCATCGCCGGCCTGATCGGCGGTGTGTTCGCGGCGGTCATCCTCATCGTCACGAAGGTGATGCTGTTCGAGGAGATCGCCGGCTACTTCGGTGACGCCACCGCGCAGCTGACCTGGAACGACGTCGCCCAGACCATCACCATCACGATGATCATCGGTGTGCTCATCTGTGTGCTGGCCTCGTTCGTGACGCTCCGCCGCTACCTCAGGGTCTGATCGTGCTCATGAACCGTCTCGGGGCGTACCGCCGGTAAAGTCGATACATGCCACGTGAGACCGGGCGGAAGATCGTCGCCCAGAACAAGCGTGCTCGGCACGACTACCACATCGAGGACACCTTCGAGGCGGGGCTCGTGCTGCAGGGCACCGAGGTGAAGTCGCTCCGCGAGGGCCGCGCCTCGCTCGTCGACGGCTACGCCAGCATCGACGACAACGAAGCGTGGCTGCTCAACGTCCACATCCCCGAGTACGCGCAGGGCACCTGGACGAACCACGCGGCCAGGCGCAAGCGCAAGCTGCTGCTCAACCGCAAGGAGATCGAGAAGCTCGCCGCCAAGACCAAGGAGGGCGGGCTCACGATCGTGCCGTTGACGCTGTACTTCAAGGACGGCCGCGCCAAGGTCGAGATCGCCGTCGCGCGCGGCAAGAAAGACTGGGACAAACGGCAGTCCCTGGCCGAGCAGCAGGCCAAACGAGAGATGGCCCGAGCCCTGCGGCACCACAACCGATGAGGCTTCACGACTCATGACACGTGCCCGCCGCACCCTGGCCGCGGCCGTCACCCTGACGGTCGCGGCCACCACCCTGACCGGCTGTTTCGAGGAGTCCTCGCCGCACGAGGCGGTGCGCGACTTCCTCGTCGGCTGGCAGTCGGAAGACTACGACCTGGCCGCCGGGCGCACCGACGGCGACCAGACCACCGTTCGCAAGGCACTGGCCGACGCCAAGCAGGAGCTCGACGCGGCGTCGTTCCGCTTCCGGATCACCGGCATCAACGTGCAGGGCGACCAGTCCAAGGCCGACTTCGAGGCCGAGGTCGACCTGGGCGAGAACAACCCCCTGTGGCAGTACGAAGGGGTGCTCCCGCTGCACCTCGTGAACGGCGCGTGGAAGGTGCACTGGTCGCCGTCCGTGCTGCACCCGCAGCTCAAGGAGGGGCAGCGCTTCGCGGTCGACACCGAGCCGAAGCCCCGCCAGCCGGTGCTCGACCGGGCGGGCGATCCGCTGCAGACCGACCAGGTGCTCTACGTCGCGGGCGTCCACCCGGCCACGCTGGGCGACCGGGCGGAAGAGGTGGTCGCGCAGCTGTCCGAGGTCACCGGATACGCCCAAGACCGCCTGCTGAGCCGCGTACGGTCGTCGCCACCCGACAAGTTCGTGGGGCTGGTGACGTTCGGCCGTGCCCGCTACCTGTCGATGCGGGCGAAACTGGACGCCATCGACGGCATCGAGGTCGATCCGCAGCCGCAGCCGGTCAACCCCGACGCGCCCCGGCAGATCGTGGGCAGCGTCAGCGCGCTCACTCCCGAGACCGAGCAGAAGCTGGGCGGCCCCCAGCGGGCCGGCGACTCCGTGGGCCGCAACGGCCTGCAGCAGGCGTACCAGGACTACCTGACGGGCTCCACCCAGACCAAGGTGATCATCCTTGATCTGAAGTCCGGCAGGCAGGTGGCGCTGCTGAAGGAGTGGCGGGGCCGGCAGAACGTACCGGTGAAGACCACCATCGACCGGGCCGCGCAGGCCGCGGCCGAGCGGGCCGTGGCCGCCACGCCCACAAGCGCGCTGGTGGCCGTGCAGGCCGACACCGGGCAGATCCTCGCGGTCGGCACCAAGGGCATGAACCAGGAGCGCGACGCGCTGGCGGGCAAGTTCCCGGCCGGCACGGCGTTCTCCATCGTGGCGGCCGACGCGCTGCTCCGGCGCGGAGTCAGCCCCAAGCAGCGGCTGGCCTGCCCGCAGGAGCGCACCGTCGGCGGTGCCAGGTTCGTGCAGACGGGCCAGGTGGTCGGCACCACGACGTCGGCCACGTTCCAGGCGAACTTCGCCAGGGGCTGCGTGACCGCGCTCGCCTCGCTGGCGCGCCGTGTCACGGCCGACGACCTCAGCCGCAGCGCCCGGGCCTACGGCCTGGGGCAGCCGTGGAAGCTGCCGCTGCGGTCGTTCAGCGGCACGCTGCCGCCGCTCGCCGGCGACGCCGACCGGGCCAAGGCCATCGCCGGCCAGACCGTCCAGGTGAGCCCGCTCGGGCTGGCCCTCGTTGCGGCGGCGGTCTCCTCCGGCACCTGGCGTCCGCCTGTGCTGGTCACCGAGCCCAGCGCGCCCGACCCGGCGGCCGATCCGGTGCCGGCCGTCCAGCCGTCTCCGGTGCCGGTCGACCCTGAGGTCCGTACGGCGCTGACCGCGATGATGCGGGCCGGCGCGGCCGGCACGCCCGCGCAGGCGGGCAAGGGCCGCGTGTACGGCGTGACGGCGGCGGCAGGCAACGGGCAGAGCTGGTTCGTCGGCTGGCAGGGCGATGTGGCGGTCGCGGTGCTGGCGAAGAACTACAACCCTGCGGCCGTCGCGGGCAGCTTCTTCGCGGGCCTCAACAGCGCTCCGTGAAATTGTCGTGACTGTGAGCAACCATCCGGGCGGCTCGTTGCGTCTTACTGAGTGACTGGGCCCGCTCGGGGGGTTGCGGTCCCAGTCGCCGTGATGAGATCAGGACTTCATCTCGGGGGAAGTCCTGCCGTCCGGACCGGCTCGACCCTGCCGGTCGGCCCCCGGGAGCGTGTGCCTCAGCGCCGCGCTCCCGGGGGTTTCGCCTTTCGGGAATCTAGTTGGCGTTCGAGGCGTTCTTCGGGGTAGATTCTTGTCGCGCGCTCCTCGCGAGGGGTGTGTTGATAATTGCACAGGGGGTGACTGGCTTCGACTTCGACTTTGCAAGCCAGGTGAAGCGGGCCGAGGACTGCGGACATAACCTCGTTAATCCTGTGACCGCAAACAACAAGTGCCAATTCCAAGAGCACTGTGGCGGCCAGGGACTCCCTGGCCCTCGCTGCCTAAGCAGCGAAACCACTGTCAGCCCGGGAGTGCCTTCGGCCCGGTGTCTGGCATCGCTAGAAGGCTCAACCGCTCGACCCGGCCACGGGGGAGAGCGGGAAACCAAACAGTGGCTGGGCCCGTCGGCGACTCGCCTGCGTGATCGCCGGGGCCGAGAAAAGCACAGCAGGCTGCGCCCGGAGAAGCCCTGACTTGGGGTTGAAGGACGCGGGTTCGATTCCCGCCACCTCCACCAGATCACACCGCCTCTTGCCTGCGGAGGAACCGCGGGCGAGAGGCGGTTTGCTGTTCACCGGCCGGCCAGGTCGCCGACCGGATGGTGAACGTCTCCACACAGTGCAGCAGCGCCAATGGCGCCGCGTTGCTGCGCCGCGTCCCTGCCTGTTCGAGGTTGTGAGCTGTGCGGACGCGTGTCGCGTGGCGGGTATCGCGCAGCCCGGCTGCACAATGGCGAGGCGCGGTGGTCGCACGCTCCGTACGGGTGACCCGTGGCACACGGTGGCGGGTCCCCGTTCCGGCTGACGTTGACGATCGCTGGTGTCGTCATCGTGGGGAGGAGGCGCGGCTTGAACCGGTGGAGCGTCCTGGTCGACAATCTGCGGTCTCAGCTGTGGCCCCTGCCGGCCTTGGCGTTGCTCTTGGCACTCCTGCTGGGAGTCGGCCTGCCCCGGTTTGACGCGGCCATGAACGACAGCATGCCGCCCGGTCTGACCGCCTGGCTGTTCAGCGGCGGCCCGGAGGCGGCGCGCACGGTGCTGTCGGCGGTGGCGAGCTCGCTGATCACTGTGACCTCGCTGACGTTCTCGCTGACCGTGGTCACGTTGCAGTTGGCCAGCAGCCAGTACTCGCCGCGTGTGCTGCGCACGTTCGCTGCGGATCCGTTCGTCCACGTCACCCTCTCTCTGCTGCTCGGCACGTTCGTGTACTCGCTGACGGTGCTGCGCACCGTGCGGGCCTCGCTGGACGACCAGGACGCCTTCGTACCTCAAGTCTCGGTGACCGTAGGGTTCGTTCTCGGGGTGGCCAGCGTCGGCATGTTGGTGGGGTTCCTGGCCCATCTCGCTCGGCAGATTCGTGTGGAGTCGATCCTGCGTCAGGTACACGCGGACACCGAGGCGACGATGCGGCATGTGTACGGCGACGAGCGGGACAACGACGGGATCCCGCAGGTACCTCCGACCCCTGGCGGCAGAACAGTCTCCTTGTGCGCGGGCTCGTCGGGGTTCCTCACGGCTGTCGAGGGACAGCCCCTGTTGGGCGCCGCGCTCGAGACAGGTGCTGTGGTCGTGCTCGCCGACCACCCGGGCGATTTCCTGATCGCGGGCACGCCCGTGGCTGTGGCCTGGGCGGCCGAAGGGGGGGAACTGGACGAGTCTGCCGTCACCCGGCTCGTGGACGCGCTGAACGGCGCCCTGCGGACGGACTCCGAGCGGACCGCGGCTCAGGACCCCGAGTTCGGCTTGCGCCAAATCATCGACATCGCCGTGCGGGCACTGTCACCGGGGGTCAACGATCCGACCACCGCCGTACACGCGCTGAGCCACGCTGCCGCGCTCCTCTGCGAGGCGGCGCATTATCGCCTCGGTTCGCGCCTGCTGCACGACGACGCTGGACGCGTACGTGTGGTGCTGCCACGCCCGGACTTCGCCGCAATGCTGGATCTGGTGCTCACCCAGCCGCGCCGCTACGGGTCCGACGACCCGTACGTGCTCGCCAGAATGTTCACGCTCCTGCGCGAGGTGGCCTGGACCACCCGGAGCCCGGAGCATCACCGCGCCGTGTCCGGGCAACTGGCACGGCTGACCGATGCGATGCACAGACACTCCTTCGATGAACGAGAGCGGGCTCGTTTGCAGGAACTGGAGCAGTCGGTACGACAGGCGCTCGCCGGTCACTGGCCGGTCACCTCCGCCTGACATCCGGGACGAGGGCAAGATCCATGGTGAGCGCGTTTCCGCTGGCCCGCGTTGCGACGAGCAGGGAAGAAGGGGCTCGCTTCGGCGCGATGCGTGGTCCCGACGCGTCGGGGTAGGGCCAGCGCATGCCTCGAAAGGCCCAGGTGACGCGGAGGCCGGATCGTGCCGCGACGACTCGGTGAGTCCGGCGCCGGACCGAGCACGTCGGAGGGGCGCGACCGGATGCCCGCCGGTTGGGCCGCCGTACCAGGCAGGCTCCGCACCACAGGCGCGACCAGCGCATGCTTCCTTGTCATCGCTGCTGCCGCGGCCCTGGTTGGCTGGGTGCTGGTGCGTATCGCGCCGGTGACGCTGGCGGTGACGGCCGCGCTGTTCCTGACCGCGCTTCTCCACCCGGTGGTGGCATTTCTTGGCCGTTTGCGCGTTCCCAGGGCGCTGAGCGCGCTCGGTGCGCTTGTCCTGCTTGTCCTGATAGTCGCCGGCCCTCTGACTGTGGTGGCCAACCAGGCCATCGCCCAGTCCGACGACCTGCGTCAGCAGTTGGTGACCGGACTCGAACGGCTCCGCGCCTTCCTGACCGCGGGTCCGCTCAGTCAGCAGCAGCTGGATGCGGCTCTTGGGGAGTTGACGAAAGCCCTGCAGGGTGTCGCGCCTGGTCCTCTCGCCGGCGCGATGACCACCCTGCAGACGCTCGCAGCCGCCGCGACAGCGCTGGTGCTGCTGTTCTTCTTCCTGCGCGACGGGCCTTCCATGTGGGAATGGATCGTGCCCCGCTTTCCGTCCCGAAGCCGGGAACGTGTGGACGCGGCCTTCCGCACCGGGTGGAGTACTCTGGTCGCTTATGTGCGCGGAACCGTGACGGTGGCCGCAGTCGACGGCTTCGGCATCGGCTTGGCGCTGGTTCTGCTGCAGGTGCCGCTCGGGTTGGCCCTGGGATTCCTCACCTTTCTGTTCGCGTTCGTGCCGATCGTCGGCGCGATCGTGGCCGGAGCGGTTGCCGTACTGGTCGCACTGGTCAGCAATGGAGTGACCGACGCGCTGCTGGTCCTGGCCGCGGTGGTCGTCGTCCAACAGCTTGAGGGCAACCTGCTGGCACCGGTCATCATCGGCAAGGCCGTGCATCTGCACCCGGCCGTGGTGCTGCTGGGTGTCACCGCCGGGACGTTGATCGGCGGAATCGCGGGTGCGGTCGTCACCGTCCCTCTCATCGCGGTGGCCTATCGCACTCTCGAGCGAGGCCTCTTCGTCGAGACGGCCTCGGAACCACATCAACACGAGAAGCCCGGCTCCCATATGCATGAGCATCGCGGCCAGGAGCGCGACGTCGACCCGCGTTGAGTCAGGGCCGGACAGTCCCTAGTGGGTGCCGCGGCACCGTGCCTCGGTGAAGTACGGTGTCTGGCCGGGGCTCCCGCATCGCTGTGCGTGGTCAGGCTTGCCGTGCCGGCGCGCGGTGGCACAGCCGCGCGTGATGCGATCGCCTTGCCACATGGGGCAACAGGGGCGTTAAGGAGGCCGGACGGCCTCCGCCGCGCCCCTGTCCCTGTCGTCAGTCTCCGTCAGCGGCGACGCCTCCGGCGGCGCCTGGCCCGACCGGCGTCGGACCCGCTGTCGCTGCTTCCGTACGGGTCGGGGTAGGGATCGTAGACCGGCCTGAAGCCCAACAGCCCCAGATACTGTTTGTTCACCATGATGCCCCCGGATAACGGTGCCGACATTAACCTTTCACTATGGTCAACAGCGTTTCCGGAGGAAGGCATCCCGGATTCGAGGAAGACGGTAGGGATTTAGCCGGCACTTTATCGTCGCCGTATTTATTTCACGTTCCTCGCGTGGCACTGCTGATCGCGACCGGGACGTGTCGTCAGGGCGGCAGGCCGGCTACCAGGTCCTGTTCCGTCAGGCCATGGCTGACGGACGTGGGCGTGGGTACATCCCCCTTCACCCGCCGGTGTGGTGCGGGTGCCTTTTCCGACCAGCGACCATGCTTTTACCACTGTGCGGACCTGTGACGGCGATGTTCGTTCAGAGGCGTCTCATAGAGTGCCGGACGTATTCTTTTCCGCTACCGCTCGTGGGAGATGCCTGTGAAAGCTCGTATAGCCGCCGTTCTCGCCTCCGGCGCGATGCTGACCGCCGCGCTCGCCGCCCCCGCCGCCGCTGCCGACAAGGACGCCAGCAGTGGCGGCAGCGCACTCAACGGGGTCACCACCACCGTGTTCGGCACCCTCCTGGGCAAGCTCGGGGGCCTCGGCCTCTGACACAGCGTGCACGGCCCCGCCCGCCGCATCGTTGGCGGGCGGGGCCGTTTCATGTCCCGGCACGAGTGGAGAAGCTTGCCGAGATCTTGCCGAACTGGTTGCGGCGAGGGGACGGGCCCGCGCCGGGCGTCACGGTGGAATGGGGAGGTCGTGCCCCGGAAAGGCGGGAGGGCCACCGTGCTCGATGAGATCGTCGCAAGCCGTGATGCTGCCGGCGCGGCGTTGACAGCAGAGGTCGACGCGGTCATCGAGGCCGCGAACGCGATGTCGGACAGGTTCCGCGCAGGCGGCAGGCTGCTGGCGTTCGGCCGCGGCGAGGCCGCCGCCGACGCCGCGCACGTGGCGGTGGAGTTCACCCATCCGGTGATCGTGGGCAAGCGGGCGCTGCCGGCACTCTGCCTAGGAGGCGAGCCCGCCCTGCTCGGCATGTGGGGACGGCCGCAGGACATCGCCGTCGGCATCTGCCCGGCCACCGGCGACCTGGCCGCCGCGCGCTCACTGGGCCTGCTGACCGTCGCCCTGACGGCGAACGAGGAGTTCCCCGAGGCCGATCACGTGCTGTGCGCGCGCAGCGCCGATCCGCTGGTCGCGCGGGAGATCCACATCACGGTGTACCACCTGCTGTGGGAGCTGGTCCACGTGTTCCAGGAGGCGGAGTGAACGACGAGCGGGAGCCCGCCTGCGACTCCTGCGTGACGTGCGGTGACGTCGCCGTACAGGTGAAGGTCGTGGGTCTGCTGCCCGGCGGGATGGCGCGGGCAGACACCGGGACGGGCACCGAGGAGATCAGCGTCGCCCTGGTGGAGGCGCAGGTCGGTGACACCGTACTGGTGCATGCGAAAGAGGCGATCGCCGTGGTGGAGAGGGCCGAGTCATGAGTGAGACGTTGTACCCGTTCCTGCGGCGTGACGCGCTCGACGTGCGCGCGTCCACGGTCGAGAAGGCCGCGGAGAGCCTCGAACTGCGCCGGCGGGTGCTCGACGAGCAGCGGGAGCGGCTGTCGGAGTGCGCGGCGGCGATGGCGGCCGCCTTCCGGGCCGGTGGGCGGCTGTTCACCTTCGGCAACGGCGGGAGCAGCACCGACGCGCAGTCGATGGCGCGGCTCTTCGCCGCGCGCGGCCTGCCTGCCGTGTCGCTGGCCGAGGACGCCGCGCTGATGACGGCCCTCGGCAACGACATCGGCTTCGACGTGGTCTTCGCGCGCCAGCTCGCCGCGCTCGGCGGCCCCGACGACATGGCGTGCGCGCTGTCGACGAGCGGCGGCTCGGTGAACGTGCTGCGCGGCCTGGTGCAGGCCGCGAGCCGGCAGATGGTCACGATCGGCTTCGCCGGCTGCGGCGGGGGTCGCATGGCCGAGGAACGGCTGGCCGAGTACCAGTTCACCGTGCCGTCCTCGTCGGTGCACCGCGTCCAGGAGGCGCAGGCGACGCTCTACCATGTCCTGGCAGAACTGGTGTCAGCAGATGCGCGGTAGGGGATCGCCGACGAGGACGTCCACCACCCGCGTGCCGCCGAACGAGGTACGCAGCAGCACCAGCCCCTGAGGGTCGGCGGCGACACTGCCGATGATCGCGGCGCCCGCTCCCAGTGGGTGGCCGCGCAACACGTCGAGGGCCTGGTCGGCGTGGGCGCCGTCCACCACGGCCACGAACCGGCCCTCGCAGGCGACGTACAGCGGGTCGAGGCCGAGCAGCTCGCAGATCCCGGTCACCTCCGGGCGCACCGGCACGGCGTCCTCGCGCAGCACGATGGCCGTCTCCGACGCGCTCGCCACCTCGTTGAGCACCGTGGCGACCCCGCCGCGGGTGGCGTCCCGCAGCGTTCTGACCTGCTCGGGCAGCGCCTTCAGCAGCTCGGCGACGATGTCGTGCAGCGGCGCGGTGTCGGAGGCGACGGACGCCTCGATCCCGTAGTCGTCGCGGGCCAGCATCACAGCGGCCCCGTGGTCACCGATCGAGCCGGAGACGATGACCGCGTCGCCGGGCCGCACGCCGGCCGCCGACAGCGTGACCGGCTGCTCGACGTACCCGACGCCGGACGTGGTGATGTAGCAGCCGTCGGCCTTGCCGCGCTGCACGACCTTGGTGTCGCCGGTCACGATCGTCACGCCGGCCGCCTCGGCGGCGGCCGCCATGGAGGCGGTGATGCGCCTCAGGTCGGCGACGGGGAACCCCTCCTCCAGGATGAAGCCCGCCGACAGGTGTGCCGGCCGGGCCCCGCACATGGCGAGGTCGTTCACGGTGCCGTTGACGGCCAGGTCGCCGATGTCGCCGCCGGGGAAGAACAGCGGGGAGACCACGAAGGAGTCGGTGGTGAAGGCCATGCGCTCGGCGGCCGGCGCCAGTAGTGCGCCGTCGCCGAGCGGCTCAAGCAGCGGGTTGCGGAACGCCTCCAGGAAGACGGCCTCGATCAGGGTGTGCGTGGCCTTGCCTCCTGCGCCGTGGGCGAGCGTGATCAGCTCCTCCCGGACGACGGGCTTGCGGCGACGTACGCGTTCGATGCGGGCGAGCACCTGTCGTTCGCGGTTCATGCCCGGCTCGCCTCCCCTGCCGCCCGGTGCATCTGCTCACGGTCGAAGCGGCCGAAGTTGTAGTACGCCGCGCACGCGCCCTCCGAGGACACCATGCACGTGCCGATCGGCGTCTCCGGCGTGCAGGCGGTGCCGAAGACCTTGCACTCCCACGGTTTGAGCACGCCCTTCAGCACCTCGCCGCACTGGCACGGCTTCGGGTCGGCGACGCGTACGCCCGGCAGGTCGAAGACGCGTTCGGCGTCGAAGGCGGCGTACTCGTCGGACATGGCGAGGGCGGAGTGGGCGATGAAGCCGAGCCCGCGCCACTCGAAGTGCGGGCGCAGCCGCATCACGCGGCCGATCGCCGACAGGGCGATGCGGTTGCCCTGCCACGGCACCACGCGGGCGTACTGGTTCTCCACCTCGCAGCGGTCCTCGGCCAGCTGGTCGAGCAGCATCAGCACCGACGCGAGGATGTCGATCGGCTCGAATCCGGCGACGACCAGCGGCTTGGCGTACTCGCGGGCGATGAACCCGTACGGCTCGCAGCCGATCACCGCGGACACGTGGCCAGGGCCGATGAACCCGTCGAGGCGGAAGTCCGGCGAGTCGAGGATGGCCTTGATCGCCGGAATGATCATGACGTGGTTGCAGAAGACGGAGAAGTTCGTCACGCCCTGCTCGGCGGCCCGCAGCACGGTCATGGCCGTGGAGGGCGCGGTGGTCTCGAAGCCGATGGCCATGAAGACCACGCGCCGGTCGGGGTTGGCGCGGGCGATGGTGAGCGCGTCCAGCGGCGAGTAGACCATCCGGATGTCGGCCCCGGCGGCCTTGGCGTCCAGGAAGGAGCCGGTGCCGCCGGGCACGCGGGTCATGTCGCCGAACGAGGTCATGATCACGTCGGGCTGTCGGGCGATGTGGATGGCGTCGTCCACGCGTCCCATCGGGATCACGCAGACGGGGCAGCCGGGGCCGTGCACGAGGTTCACCTCGGGCGGCAGGAGGTCCTCCAGCCCGTGCTTGTAGATGGTGTGCGTGTGGCCGCCGCACACCTCCATGAACGTGTACTGCCGTCCTGGACGGCAGCGTTCGGCGATCCGCGCGGCCAGCGCGCGCGCCCGGCCGGCGTCGCGAAACTCATCGACGAAGCGCATCGATCTCCCTCATCCGACGTCCGAGGCGCGCAGCGCGTCCAGTTCTTCCTCGTACTGCTGGCCAAGCTCCTTCAGGGCGTCGAGCACGGCCTGCGCCTCGTCCTCCGAGATCTTCGACAGCGCGAAGCCGACGTGCACGAGCACCCAGTCGCCGGGCTTGAGGCCCTCGTCGGCCAGCAGCCCGACGTTGATGCGGCGGCGCACGCCGCTGATCTCGACGACGGCCAGCTCGGCGTCGTCCTTGCCGAACTCGACCAGCTCACCGGGGATGCCGAGACACATCGGGCGCCTCCTCGCCGTAGGTGAGCGACTCGAGGACCAGCTCGTCGCCGCCGCTGACCTGGACGTCGTCGCTGCCGCAGACCGGGCAGACGGCCAGCGGGTCGGCGCACTCCGCGCGGCTGCCGCAGGTGTCGCAGGCGACCGTCATCGGTGTGATGACGAGCTCGACCGCGGTGTCCTGGAGCGTGGTGCCGGCCGCGGCGACGGCGAAGGCCTGGTCGAAGGCGTCGTCCACGACCGCGTGACGGGCGCCGATCCGTACCCGGGCGGCGGTGACCCGCCGGCCGTCGGCCTGCCGCTGGATGAGTTCGACGAGGCCCTCGCACATCCCGATCTCGTGCATGCCGCCCTACATTCGTGAGATTTTCAGATACCGGTGGATCTCCGGCCATTGGTGGGCGACGATCGCCGCCAGCCCGCACAGAACGAGCAGCTTCACCACGCGAGACTTCCTCATCACAGATCACCTCACCGCGTCAGTCGATCGCGGCAGCCAGGACCGGCGTTTTCCGCAATCATTTCCATAACCAGTGCCTTCACAAGGCTGACCGCCTCGCCGACCATCGCCTCCACGGGCGAGCTCAGCTCGAACAGCGCCTCGTCGACCGCCGCGGGCTCGCAGCAGATGACGCGCACGCGGTCGGGGAGGCGGCCCAGCCCGCGGGCCAGCCTCAGGACCCTGACCGGGTCCATGCCGTGCGTCTCGACCAGCGTGTCCTCGTCGTCGGGCACGTCGGGTTCGAGCACGGACAGCGTGCCGGGGGAGCAGCCCATGGGGGCCGCGTCCACGAAGATGACGGCCGCGTAGTCGCGTTGCAGCGCGTAGGCCAGGTCCATGCCGCGGATGCCGAAGTCGACGACGTCCGCGCCGGGAACGGGTGGCTCCTCGGCCAGGCGGCGGACCACCTCGACGCCGAAGCCGTCGTCGCCGAGGAAGACGTTGCCGATGCCGGCGACCAGGACGCGGGGCGCAGGGGGCTCGTCCGGCTCGCCGAGCGGCTCGATCTCCTCGACGGAGTAGAAGAAGCGGTGGCCCGGCATGCGGGCGTCGCCGAGGTCGCGTCCCGGGTCGTCGGCGAGCGTGACCGCGACGTGGACGGCGCCCTCGTCGTCCTCCTCCAGGCTCTCCACGATGGCCACGCGGCCGTCGAGCGCCAGGTCGACGATGTCGGCCTGGCTGCGCGGCCGCAGCCGGACGCGGCTGCCCGGGCCGACCGGCATCCCGGCGACCGTGACCTCGTCGGGTCCACGGCCGGCCATCCGGTCCCAGAACGTGTTCATCCTTGCGGCTCCTTGCGCATGATGCCGTGCAGGCGCATCAGCTCGTCGGCGGACAGGGCGGTGCAGCGGTCGAGGATCTCGCGGGCGCGGGGGTCGCCGTCGCGGGCGTCCGCCCGTTCGCGGTCGCTGAGGGCGAGCACGCTCAGGGTGAGGAGCTGGTCGATCTCGGTCGCGTCGAACAGGTCGCCGGGGCTCTCCGGCGAGATCCGCGGGTGGTCGTAGAGGATGATCGGGGCCGACAGGACGGTGTGCCGGTCGCCCTCCTCGCCGACGAGCACGGGCCAGGCGCCGACGTTGTCGCACTCGGCCGCGTACGCCCGCAGCGCGTCGGGCGGGTCCATGAGCGAGACGAACCGGGCGTGCGGCGCGTGCAGCACGGTGTGCGCGGAGACGAGCGTGCGCTGGACGGCGTCGTCGCGGGTGCCCCCGGGCCACGGCGTGGTGTTGACCACCTCGACCGTGAGCAGGAACAGGCCCGGCTCGAGTCGCCGGGCGCCGGTCTCGATCCGGCCGCGCAGCGCCTGCCAGCGGTGCAGCACGGCTCCCGCCCGCTCGCCCACGGGCTCGCGGCTCTCGCCGGCGGGGAAGGCGATGTCCGTGACGGCCGGGGCCCGGCACAGGTCGTCAAGGACCAGCCCCGAGGCGTGCGTCTCGCGCTCCTGCGCCTCCTGGCCGGGCAGCCGCCGCTCGCCGCCCGCGACCAGCTCGGCGACCCGCTCCTCCGCGCCGTCGCGCACGCGGACGACGTCACGGGTGACGGCGTGCAGGAAGCGTACGCACACGTCCACGGTGTCGCCGGGCTCGGCCTCGACGAGGCATTCGGTACGCATCCGCCAGGGATGGTTGTCGTGCGCGGAGCCGTACGCCTCGGGGTGGACGCCGCCTATCGTCCAGCGGTGCTGGTTCTTCAGCGACGACTCCCGGTAGGGCCACAGCAGGTAGCCCTCGTACAGCACGGCTTGCGCGATCTGTCTGACGTGGTCCATGCCTCAGCTCTCGCTCGTCTCCAGCAGTGACCGCACAGCGTCGTCCCAGCCGAGCAGGGAGTGGCGCGTCCGGTGCGCGTGCAGGCGGTCGAAGGTGTCCCGCTCCAGCCGGATCCAGGCCGTGTCGGGGAAGTACCGGTCCATGAGGTTCTTCCAGACGGCCACCGGCATGCGGTGCTCGGCCTCGGTGTCCCACGGCAGGTGCGCGGCCTGCAGCCGGGCGCCGTCCAGGTAGAAGACGGTGCCGGTGAACAGGAACCGCAGCGGCACCTCGCCGTCCCGCAGCCCGTGCAGGTACTTGGTGGCCGCCACGTCGAAGTCGTACGTGCAGGGCACGGTGACCGGCGTGGTCGTGGACCCGGTGAAGCCGGGCAGATGGGTGACCGTCTGCGCCCACAGCAGGCCGGGGAGGTCGGGTTTCCAGGTCCCCGGAGGGCCGAACAGCTCACGGAGCCGGTCGCGGGCCTCGTCGTCGTAGGCGCGGGCGGCGGCGTCGATCTGGATCTGCGTGGTCAGGGTGAGCGCCCGGATCGGGGCGTCCGCTTCGATGTCGAGCAGGAAGCGCAGCGCGGGCGCGGCGGACGGCGTGGCGGGCTCCGCGCCCGCCACGCCGATCCGCACGGCCGGTGGTGACGGCGGCATCAGGCGGGCGACAGGTTCGGCATGTCCGGGTCGATCGGGTCATGCATGCCGGGGTTGATGGAGGTCGAACGCCTGGCCGTGGAGCGGCCGTCCGGCAGGTGGCCCGCCTGCTTGTCGAGGTTGCCGGTGGAGTTGCCCTGCTTGACGCCCTTGACGTGGGACGCGGCGTCCGGCCGCACGTCGGGGTGTCCGGTCCTGATCGGCTGTTTCCTGCTCACGCTGGACTCCTGTCGTCGCCGGCCGGTACGGTGACCGACCGCTCGCGGAGGTGGGTGAAGAAGCGGGTGATGTGGTCGCGGACGTCCTTGCCGCCGCTCAGCCCGCGCCAGTGAGCCCGTACGGTGCCGACGAGCGCGTAGCAGTCGTCCACCGGAACGATCCAGGCCCCGTGGTCGCGGTCGGCGAGCAGGGCCTCGACGTCCGGTTCCGGCCGCGCCCGGTCGAGCGCCGGGTCGGCCCGGCACAGCCGCTCCCAGACGGACGGGTCGACGGCCGCCCGGACGGCGCCGGCCGGGCTCGGGTAGTACAGGGTCGGCGGCCCGTCGGAGTGCTGGACGAGGAACACCGTGCGCACCGGCGCCCCCAGGTGCGCCCAGGCCGGCTGGTCCAGGGTGAAGCCGTCCAGCCGCAGGCGGCGTTCCGGGACGAGGCGGTAGTGCCCGCCGCCGGCCGCGCCGTGGTCGAACAGCACCTGGCAGGCCCGGCAGGCGCACCGCAGCTCGCGCGCCGGCAGCTCCAGCAGGTGGCGGTGGACGGCGGCCAGCGGCTCGCCGCACAGCTCGCACTCCTGCTCCTGCACTTGCTCCGGCTGCCGGCGCTCGCGAGCCCGCGAGGCGAGCCGGTGCAGCGCGCCCGTCATGGCGCCGCCGCGCGGCGGACCGTCAGGCTCTCGACCGGGATCAGCGTCGCGTCACCGACCTCGACCTCGACCTCGTCGACCTCAGGGACGGCGTCGAGCACCGCCCGGCGCAGCGCGGCCGCCGCGGCGGCGGTGCCGCAGCCGGCGGGGCGCATGCGCAGCCGCACCCGCCCCTCCTCGACGGCCAGCAGCTCGGCGGACCCGCCGGCGAGCACGGCCTGCAGCCGGGCGTCACGGTCGAGCGGGTGCAGGTCGTGCAGCAGCAGCAGCGACCCGACCAGCTCGTCGGCGGCCAGGCGCGCCGCCTGCTCCTCGTCCACGGTCGCCATGACGCGTTCGAGGCCCTCGCCGTACAGGTCGAGCAGTTCGGTGACGAGCTCGATCGTGGCCGCGTCGGCCTCTTCGAGCAGGGCCTCGATCCGGTGGAGGCGCTCGCTCATCCGCCGGCACCGTTCCCGAACGTGGGCGAGTGCACCTGCTTGAGCACCTTGCCGCCGCCGAGGTACATGTGGACGCCGCAGGGCAGGCACGGATCGAAGCTGCGTACGGTACGCATGATGTCGATGCCCTTGAACGACTCGGCGTCGTTCTCCTCGAAGATCGGCAGGCCCTGCACGGCGTCCTCGTACGGTCCCGGGGTGCCGTACATGTCGCGCGGGCTGGCGTTCCACGGCGTCGGCGGGTACGGGTGGTAGTTGGCGATCTTGCCTTCGCTGATCACGAGGTGGTGGGACAGCACCCCGCGCACCGCCTCGTGGAAGCCGCAGCCGATCGCCTCGTCCGGCACGTCGAAGTCGGCGAACACCTGCGTGCGCCCGGCGCGGACCTCGTTCATGGCCTGTTCGACGAAGTACACGGCCATCGCCGCCGCGTACGCCACGAAATAGGCGCGGGCGCGGTTGCGCTCGATGGTGTTCGCCCAGCGCGGGATCTTCCACTCCAGGCGCGTCTCCGGCAGGGCCGCGCTCTTCGGCAGGATCATCTCGACGCTGCTGCCGGTGGCGCGTACGGTGCCGGTGTCGACGAGGCCCGCGAGGGCCGTCGACCACAGCCGGGCGAGCGGGCCGCCTCCGGTGTCGAGCGCCAGGTAGTCGCCGGTACGCGAGTCGAACCAGCGCGGGCTCATCACCCAGCTGTAGTTGCCGCCGTCGAGGTCGCGCTTCTGCGGCTTGGGCAGCGTCGTCTGGTTCCACGGATGCCGCTGGTCGACCGGGTTGCCGAGCGGGTCGTGGGTGACGAACGTGGTCTCGTCCTGCCAGTCGTCGTAGTAGGAGCTGCCGAGCAGGATACGCATGCCGAGGTTGATGTCCACGAGGTTCGTGGTCACGTGCCGGCCGTCGACGATGACGCCCGGCGTGACGAACATCTTCCTGCCCCACTCGTTCATGGTGCGGTAGTCGTAGTCGACGACGTTCGGGTCCTGGAAGGCGCCCCAGCAGCCGAGCATGATGCGCCTGCGGCCGACCTCCTCGTAGCCGGGCAGCGCCTGGTAGAAGAAGTCGAAGAGGTCGTCGTTCATGGGGACGGCCTTCTTGACGAAGTCGAGCACCCGCAGCAGCCTGACCAGGTAGTCGGTGAACACCTGCGGCGTGGCGACGGTGCCGACCCCGCCCGGGTACAGCGTCGACGGGTGCACGTGCCGGCCCTCCATGAGGCAGCACATCTCCCTGGTGACCCTGCTGACCTGCAGGGCCTCGCGGTAGAGGTCACCGCTGAACGGGTTGCACGCGCGCATGATGTCGGCGATCGTCCGGTAGCCGTGAATGCCGGCGTTCGGCGCCTGGGTGTTCTCGGCCTGGCGCAGCAGGCTCGGGTTGGTCTCCTTGACCATCTGCTCGCAGTAGTCGACGAAGACCAGGTTGTCCTGGAAGAGCGTGTGGTCGAACATGTACTCGGCCGCTTCGCCGAGGTTGATGATCCACTCACCCAGCGGCGGCGTCTTGACGCCGTACGCCATGTTCTGGGCGTAGATCGAGCACACCGCGTGGTTGTCGCCGCAGATGCCGCAGATGCGGCTCGTGATGAAGTGGGCGTCGCGCGGGTCCTTGCCCTTCATGAAGACGCTGTAGCCGCGGAACAGTGACGAGGTGCTCTTGCACTCGACCACCTCGCGGTTCTTGAAGTCGATCTTCGTGTAGATGCCCAGGTTGCCGATGATCCGCGTGATCGGGTCCCACGACATCTCGACGAGTTCGCGAGCGGTCTCCGCTTTCTGACCCCGGCCCGCAGTACGGGTTGTCACCTTGCCGTCCCCCTAGTTACCCCAGCGCGGGTCGTACCCGCTGGTCAGTTTGCGGCCGTTGTGCCGCCACTTCGGCTCCTTGTTCGCCGAGCGGTTGGTGATGGAGCGCAGCCTGCGGATCAGCGCGCCGTACGCGCCGCTCGCCGCGGCCGACACGGACGAGCCGGGGGGTTCGTCCATGAACGGCATGAACTTGTCGGGGAAACCGGGCATCGTGCAGGCGATGCAGATGCCGCCCACGTTGGGGCAGCCGCCGATGCCGCCCATCCAGCCGCGTTTGGGCACGTTGCAGTTGACGACCGGACCCCAGCAGCCCACGCGCACCAGGCACTTGGGCGAGTTGTAGTCGTGGGCGAAGTCGCCCTGCTCGTAGTAGCCGGCGCGGTCGCAGCCCTCGTGCACGGTCTTGCCGAACAGCCAGGTGGGACGCTGCATCTGGTCGAGCGGGATGGTCGGCGCCATCCCCGCTGCCTGGTAGAGCAGCCACGTCAGCGTCTCCATGAAGTTGTCCGGCTGCACGGGGCAGCCGGGCACGTTCACGATGGGGAGTCCGCCGGCGGACCGGAAGTCGTGGCCGAGGTAATCGCCGAGGCCCATGCAGCCGGTCGGGTTGCCCGCCATCGCGTGGATGCCGCCGTACGTGGCGCAGGTGCCGATCGCGACCACCGCCCACGCCCTCGGCGCGAGCCGGTCGATCCACTCGTTCACGGTGATGGGCTCGCCGGTGACCGGGTCGTTGCCCATGGACGACCAGTAGCCCTCGCCGTTGATCCGCTCGTTCGGGATCGAGCCCTCGACCACGAAGATGAACGGGCCGAGCTCGCCGCGTGCGGCCTGGTGGAAGGGCGCCATGAAGGCGTCGCCCACCTCGGTGGCCAGCACCTTGTTGTGCAGGTGCACCTTGGGCAGCCCGGGTACGAGCCCGAGCAGCACCTCTTCCAGACTCGGCAGCCCCGCCGCGGTGACGGCCACGGTGTCGCCGTCGCAGCTCATGCCTTCCGACGTCCAGAGGATGTGGACTTCCTCCAGGGCGACCGGTGCAGGTGTCGTCGATGTCATGACCCAAGCCCCCTTCTCGGCCATGCCGCAGAGGTTTAGGGTCGATGCCTTTCGGTAGTCGACACGCACCTCTACGTAGCGGACATACCGCTCTGACGAAGGTTGCAAACCATGACGCAAGCTCCACCGCGCACCACCGGTTCGTACCGATACGTGGCACCACGGCCGCCACGGTCACTGCCGCGGGCCACCGCGCGCGGCGTGATCGGCGCGATGGCGATGTCCGGATTGCGGCAGTTCACCACGGCGGTCGGGCTGGTGCGGAAGGTGCCTCCTGAGGCAGTACTCGAACGGGCCGCCCCTGAGGTGACCCGGCGGGTGCCCGCCGCGCGGCGTCCGGCGATGGTCGAGCTCACCCACTGGTCGTACGGGGCGTTCGGCGGGCTGCTGTTCGGGCTGCTGCCCTGGCGGGTCCGCCGCCGGCCCTGGGTGGGACCGGTGTACGGGCTGGCGTTCTGGGCGGTGTTCGAGGCGGTCATCGCGCCCGTGCTGGGCACGCCGCGTCCCCATCGCACGCGGGAACGCGTGGCGCTCCTGGTGGACCACGTCGTCTACGGCACCGTGGTCGGGGCGTCCCCGTGGCCCCATCAGGACGTGCCGGACGACCTTCCGATGTGATCGCGGGCGGCGGCCACGGCTGCCTGGCCCAGGCTGATCCCGGCGTCGTTGACCGGCACGGCGGCATGGGTGAGCACCCGGAAGCCGGCGGCGCGCAGGCCGTCCAGCGTGCGCCTGAGCAGCAGCACGTTCTGGAAGACGCCGCCGGACAGGGCCACCGTCGCAAGGCCCGAGTCCTCGCGCAGCAGGCGGCAGCAGCGCACGATCAGCTCCGCGACGCCGTGGTGGAAGCGGGCGGACACGACGGCCGGGCCGGCGCCCGCGGCGAGGTCGGCCACGACGGCGCGCACCAGGTCGGCGCCGGACGCCACCAGCAGGCCGCCGTCGCGGGAGACGCCCGCCGGGTAGCCGCCCTTCTCGTGCGGATCGGCGAGCTGCTCCAGCTCGATCGCCGCCTGCCCCTCGTACGTGACCGTGTCGCGGACGCCGACCAGCGCCGCGACGGCGTCGAAGAGGCGGCCGGCGCTCGATGTCAGGGGCGCGCCGAGGCCGCCGGCGCGCGCCAGCGCGGTCACCTGGCGCCAGCGCGGCCCGTTGCGCGCGGCCACCGGCGGGGCCTCGACGTCCGGGAGGTCGGCCAGGTAGGCGGCGGCCATCCGCCACGGCTGCCGGACCGCCATGGCGCCGCCCGGCATCGGCACGCGGGCCAGGTGCCCCGCCCGCTCGAACGAGGCCAGGTCGGCCAGCAGGAACTCGCCGCCCCACAGGGTGCCGTCGGCGCCGTAGCCGAGCCCGTCGAACGCGACGCCGATCACCCGTCCGCTCTCGCCGTTGTCGGCCAGGCAGGAGGCGATGTGGGCGTGGTGGTGCTGCACGGGGACCAGCTCGACGTCCGGCAGGGTCAGCGCGTGCTTGGTGGACAGGTACTCGGGGTGCAGGTCGTGGGCGACGACCTCGGGGCGGATGCCGAACAGGCCGCAGAAGTGCCGGACGGTCTCCACGTACGAGCGGAACGTCGGCCAGTTCTCCAGGTCACCGATGTGCGGGGAGACGAACGCGTGTGCGCCCTTCGCCAAACAGAAGGTGTTCTTCAACTCGGCGCCGCAGGCGAGCACCTGCCGGGTCGTCGCGAGGGGGAGCGTGCACGGGCGGGGGGAGTGGCCGCGTGAACGGCGGACGACCATTGCTTTGCCGTCGAAGGGGCGTACCACCGAGTCGTCGGCGCGCAGGTGGATCGGACGGTCGTGGGTGAGGAAGGCGTCCGCGATGCCGGCGAGGTTCTCCAGGGCGGCGCGGTCGTCGTACAGGATGGGCTCGTCGGCGACGTTGCCGCTGGTCAGCACGATCGGGGCGGCGGTGTCGGCAAGCAGCAGGTGGTGCAGCGGCGTGTAGGGGAGCATCAGCCCCAGCCGGCGCTGTCCTGGCGCGACCGCGTCGGCCACGGCGGCGTCCGGGCGGCGCGGCAGCAGCACGACCGGTCGGGCGCGGTCCTTCAGCAGGGCGGCGCCCGTCGCGTCCACCTCGCACAGCCGCCGGGCCGCGTCGAGGTCGGCGACCATGACGGCGAACGGCTTGTCGCCGCGTCGCTTGCGCCGCCGCAGCTCGGCGGCGGCGCGGTCGTCCGAGGCGAGCACCGACAGGTGGTAGCCGCCGAGACCCTTCACCGCCAGCACGCCCCCCGCCCGCAGCACGCGGGCGGACCCCACCAGCGGGTCGCCGGTCGCGCCGACCAGCTTCAGTCGGGGGCCGCAGGACGGGCAGCAGATGGGCTGGGCGTGGAAGCGGCGGTCGGCCGGGTCGTGGTACTCGGTGTGACAGTCGGCGCACATCGCGAACCCCGACATCGTGGTCAGCGGCCTGTCGTACGGCATCGCGCGCACGATCGTCAGGCGCGGCCCGCAGTTGACGCAGTTGACGAACGGGTAGCGGTAGCGGCGGTCGGCGGGGTCGCGGAGCTCGGCCAGGCAGTCGGCGCACGTGGCGATGTCGGGCGAGACGAGCGTGCGGGACGCTCCCGCAGAAGCGCTCGGCACGATGGTGAACCCGGCCGCGTGCACGGCGCCCCGCCGGACGGTGACGCGCTCGATCGCGGCGAGCGGCGGGGCGTCGCGTTCGAGCCGGTGCAGGAACTCGCGGATCAGGGGACGGTCGCCCTCCAGCTCGACGAACACGCCGTGACCGTCGTTGCCGACCCGGCCCGACAGGCCGAGACGCGTGGCCAGCCCGTACACGAACGGACGGAACCCCACGCCCTGAACGATGCCTTCGACCCTGACCAGCACCCCCATCGGGCCAGTGTGCGCCACCGGCAGGGGCGGAACCGGTCACCCCCGGCCGGGGTCCTGCCCAAAGTATGGGCAGGTCCCCGTCACGGAGGTGTCAGGCGGTCCTGGGCTCCAGGTACCAGCGGTAGTTGTCGCGTACGTACAGCTGGGTCATGCCCGCGCGCAGCATGTTGTGCAGGGACGGGTTGTGCCCGCCAGGCTCCTCGGCGCCGGTCTCGGCGAAGACCCACCGGCATCCGGCCGCGGCGGCGGCACGGATTCGCGCGCGCAGCAGGGCGCTCTGGTACCCCTTGCCGCGGTGCTCCGGCATGGTGGCGCCGGAGAACATCTCGGCCGCCTCGCCGTGCACGAACAGGCCGCCCACGGAGACGATCTCGCCGCCGGACCTGATGGCGTACCCGTGGAAGGCGGGGTCGTCGAGAGAGCTGGTCGTGATCTGCTCGAGCACTCCTTCCGGCATGCCGAAGAACCGGATCATCGCCGTGGCCCACGCCTCCGCCTCGGGCGTGCCGATCCGCTCGACCACCGGGCCGTCGTCGTCCTGCGGCAGGTCGGTGGTGAGGTCGAGGCCCAGCTTCACCCACGAGGACTTGTGCACGAGGCCGTACTTCTCGCAGATCTCCGTCCAGTCGGGCGGCAGCACGGAGGGCGCGAGCTGCACCACCGCCGACGGTACGGACCTCGACCGGTAGAAGTCGACGATCTCGCCGACCAGCTCGGAGGTGACGGGCTCGGCGAAGCCGAACCCGAGGGCCTTGCTCCAGTAGTTCATGGGGTCGTTGGCCATGGCCAGGACCACGCCGCCGCCCAGCCGGATGCTGTCGATGCCCAGAGTCCGCCTGGTCTCGGCCGACGCCGCTGCCGAGAAGTTGTGGTTCAGCTCGGCCTCGGCGAGCTCAGCCCATGACGGATCGAAAGCCTGTCGCATACGGATGTCATCCCTCTCTGACACAAATGCTCATAAGAGCCGGCATGGGGGTGACTCGCAGCGGGCGGCGTACCGACGTGGGATGGAGGCTAGCGGAACCGGAAATGTCGGAACCTGGCAGGTTCGCCCGAGTTAATGGTGATGACTGCCTGCAATGAGTGCTTTACGTGTGGTTAGGTGTTCTCTGACAATTCTTGTGCCGAGGTGAGGTTGAAGGGTGTCAAAGGTCGGCTGGCGTCATTCGGTGTTCGCGCCCCTTGTGGGCGTTGTGGTTTCCCTGGGTTGTTATGCGTTGGGAGTGGTGGAGGCGCTTCTTGCGGCGGTGGGGGCGACGACCGCGCCGCCGGCCGCCGAGTACGTGGTGACGTTGATCTTCGCGGTGTTCCTGACGGCCGTCCTGCGCATCGCGCGGGCCGTGCCTGACCTCCGGCGCGAGAACGCGGCGACGGCCCGCGCCGTGGCCAACGTCGCCTCGGTGCGGCCGGGTGACGACACGCTGGTGGCCCGGCGGCTGCGGCTGTTCAAGGAGTCGGCCGACGCGGGCAACGACAGCGAGTCGGTGCTGAGTGCCCGTTCCGCGCTCGACGAGAGCGAGATGGCCAACAAGCACCACCTCGACCACGCCCTCATCTGGGCCCTGCCCGTCTTCGGGTTCATCGGCACGGCGCTCACCATGGCCGCGATGGTCACCTCGTTCTCCGGGGCGCTCGACGGACAGGGGGATCCCGGCGCGCTGATCGTGGCGCTCAAGCAGCACGTCCTGCCCGAGCTGGCCTCGGCGTTCGGGGTGACGCTGATCGCGCTGTTCCTGAGCGTGGTCTCCTTCGGGGCGATGGCGCTGGTCGAGCGGTCGGAGCGGGCCGGGATCACGGCCGCCGACGAGGTCTTCCTCGTCCACATCGCGCGCCTGCCCGCCAAGCAGGCCGCGCCCGCCCTGCACGGGCTCACGCAGGAGCTCGCCGAGACGCGCGGGCGCACCGAGGAGCTCATCAAGGGTCTCGACGCCCTGCGCACCGCGGTCGAACGGCTGAACGCCCTGGAAAGCCGGCCGCAGAAGTACTCGCTGGTGAGGGAGCCGTGAGACGGCGTCCGGCGAGGTCGTTCAGCCCTCCGCTCGACCTGCGGTTCATCGACCTGTTCATGACCATCGTGCTGGCGCTCGCGTTCATCGCGATCATGCTGACCGTGGTGGCGCGGATGCTGCCCACCGAGACCGCCGCCCCGCCGCCGCAGACGCGGCAGGAGAAGAGCGTGACGCAGCTGCGCAAGCAGCTCGACGCCTCGGAACGGGCGAGGAAGAAGGTCGAGGCCGAGCTGCGTACGGTGCGGGCGCAGGCCGCCGCCGCGCCGGTCACCCCGCCGCCAGGGCCGCCCGCGCGGCCCGCCTTCACGCTGCCGTGGTGGCTCATCGGGTTCTGCGCCCTGCTCGGCGTGCTGGCGGTGTTCATGGGCTGGCGCATCCGGTTGTGGACGAAGGGCAGGCTGCCGCGGGCGCGTACGTGGATTCTCGTCGGGGTGGTGGTCGTGCTGGCCACGGCCGGGATCAGGTCGCTGACCGGCTCTGACGGGGAGCTGCTGCTGGCCGCGATCCCGTGGTGGGCGGCCGACGCCCTGTGCCTGGGGCTGCTGCTGGTCGCGTACGTGCTGGTCTCGGTGATCAAGGCGAGTCGCGAGACGCTGGGCCAGATCCGGGCCCGAGCGGCGACCAGGACGGCGCCCGGGCGCTGACTCAGTCGGGCTGGAGCTCGCTGAGGGTGACGGTGACGGTCTTCTGGCGGTTGTCGCGGATCAGGCCCACGCTGACGCGGTCGCCCGGTTTGTGAGTGCTGATGTTCTCCGCCAGGTCGGCCATGGTGAGCGTGTCCTTGCCGTCGATCGAGACGATGATGTCCCCCGGCCTGATCCCGGCCTGGGCGGCCCCGGTCTTCGGCTGGACGGAGATCACGCCGACGCCGCTGGGCTGCCCCTGGGCGCTGATGACCGTGCTGCCGCGGATGCCGAGCGCGGCCCGGTGGGTGTTGGTCACCCGTCCCTGCGTGACGATCTGCTGGGCGATGTCGGTGGCGGTGTTGCTCGGGATCGCGAAACCGATCCCCGGGGCGGCCCCGCCGCCGAGGTCCGGGTCGGTGGCGGCCAGCGTGGGGATGCCGATCACGTGGCCGGACAGGTCCACGAGCGCGCCGCCGCTGTTGCCCGGGTTGATCGCGGCCGAGGTCTGGATCGCCCCGGCGATGGTGGCGCCCGGCGAGTCGGGGTTCTGCGGCTCGGAGACCGTGCGGCCGAGGGCCGAGACGATGCCGTTCGTCACGCTGCCGGAGAACCCCAGCGGGTTGCCCATGGCGAGCACGATCTGCCCGACCCGCAGCTTCGACGAGTCGGCGAACGTGGCGGGCCGCAGCCGGTTGGCGTCGTCGACCTTGATCACCGCGAGGTCGCCGGCCGGGAACGCCTTGACGAGCTTGGCCTTGCGCGGCGGGCCGCCGGTCGCGAGGGTGACGGTCATCTCCTTGGCCTGGCCGACCACGTGGGCGTTGGTGACGATGTGCCCCTTGGTGTCGTACACGATGCCCGACCCGAGCCCGACCGGCGTGGTGATCTGCACGATGGACGGCAGCACCTGGGAGATGACCCGTTCGTAGGCCGCCTCCAGCGGTTGCGCCGGCGCGGTCGGGGCGGCCGACGTCGGCGCGGTGCGCGGTGCGGTGGTGTGGGTGGCGGTCGGAGTCGTGGTTGCCGTGGTGGTGGGAGCGGGTCCGCAACCTGCGAGCAGTACGGCGGTGGCGGCCAGTCCGGCGACGGTCTCCCTCATGGGCACTGAACTGCCCAATTCAGGACGAAAGATACTCTTCCCGGACGTTTCGCCTGCTGAGCTTGCCGGTGGGCGTGCGCGGCAGCGACGCGCGGTACTCGACCGACCGCGGGTGCTTGAGCCTCGCCAGCCGGGACGCGCAGTGCAGGAACAGCTCGGCGGTGAGCGCGTCGTCGCCGGTGAAGCCGGGTGCGGGCTGCACGAGCGCCACGACCCGCTGCCCCCACTCGGGATCGGGCGCGCCGATCACCGCGACGTCGGCCACGGCCGGGTGCTCCATGAGCACGGCCTCGATCTCGGCCGGGTAGATGTTGACGCCGCCCGAGATGATCAGGTCGGTGCGCCGGTCGAGCAGGAACAGGTAGCCGTCCTCGTCGAGGTGGCCGATGTCGCCGGGGGTGTAGTCGCGCCCGCGCATGGACGCGGCCGTCTTCTCGGGATCGCCGTGGTACTCGAACCGGTTGATGCCACCGATGTAGACCAGACCAGGATCGCCGGGGGCGGCCTCGCGGCCGTCCTCGTCCACGATCGTGAACGTCATCCCGTCCAGGGCCCTGCCCACCGTGCCCGGCCTGGCCAGCCACTCCTCGGACGAGACCATGGTGGCCACGGCGGCCTCGGTGGAGCCGTAGTACTCCCACACCACCGGCCCCAGCCAGTCGATCATCGCCTTCTTGACGGCCGGCGGGCATGGCGCGGCCCCGTGGTAGAGGTGGGTGAGCGACGACAGGTCGTACGACTCGCGGTCCGGAACCGCCAGCAACCGGTGGAACATCGTCGGCACCATGAACGCGTTCGTCACCCGGTGCCGCTGGATCAGCTCCAGCACCTCCGCCGCCTCGAACCGCAGGGGCGCCACGATCGCGTGGCCGAACTGCAGCGCCATCATCGCCTGCCCGTACGGCGCCGAGTGGTAGAGCTGTGAGCAGACCAGGTGCACGCCGTCCATCGGCAGGCCGAAGTGCCGCCAGCTCTTGCGCATGAGGATCGGGTACAGCTCCTCGGGCGTCAGGTCGAGCAGCCGGCGGCGCACACCCTTCGGGCGGCCGGTGGTGCCCGAGGTGTAGAGCATCATCGAGCCGGCGCGGCGGTGGGCGGGCGGGGTGGACGGGTGTCCGGCGACGAGTTCGGCGACGGTGAGGGCGTCCGGCGCGATCACCACCTTGGCGCCGCAGTCGGCGACGATGTAGTCGATCTCCTCGGCGGTGTAGTGCCAGTTGGCCGGGACGAGGTAGGCGCCCGTCTGGTACGTCGCCAGCATCATGGTCAGGGCGTCGAGCCCGTTCTTCAGCACGGTCACGACGCTGTCGCCCTGGCTCACGCCGCGGGCGACCAGGGCGTTCGACGCCCGGTTGACGTGGGCGAGCAGCTCTCCGTAGGTGGTGCTCTCCTCGCCGAGGAGGGCGGGGCGTTCTGGGTCGTGGGCTGCGATCTCGTAGAAACCCCTCATGTCCGCAGACCCTACAGAATTAGATTCTGCCAGGGGAATAGCGGAATTGTCCGGCGCCGGGGTGTCGTAACCTCGAGGTCATGGCGGACGTCGGCGAGCAGAGTCCTGAGAGTGACCCCCCCACCGTTCCCTTTCGCAAGATCGTCCTGTCGGCGGAGGGGACACCCACGACAGCCCGCCCGCCCGGGCCGCCCAGCACGGCGCAGCCCGCCGCCGCGCAGCCCGCTTCCGTGCAGCCCGCTCCGGCGAAGCCCGCTTCCACCGACTCCCGTCCGCCCGGGCGGGCGGAGGTCTCCGCGAGCGCGCTGACGCAGCCGTTCGCCGTGCAGGCTCGGCCGGGGGCCCAGCCGCAGTCCGGCCCGCAGTCCGGCCCGCAGCCCGTCCCTCAGGGGCAGCCTGCGGGTGGGACTCCTGGCACGCCTCCTCGGGACGGAGGCTCTGAGCGGGGCGCTTTCGCGAGGCCGTACTCCGGGGGGCAGGCTTCCGGGGCGGTGGCGGAGGAGGTCGGCCCCACGCGGGAGCAGGCGCCGAGGCGGAGGAAGCCGCGGCCGCCGGCGGAGTGGCGGCAGGTGTGGCCCCGGGTGCCGCAGCCGCCCGCCACGCACAGGCCCGCCATGACCGCTGCCGGCGGGCCAGGGAGTGGCCCGGTGCCCCGGCGGCGGCTCGGGGACGTCCCGATGAAGGTGGTCTACCTGCTCGGCGCGATCGCGGCGACCGTGCTCGCCGTCGTGCTGGTGTTCACGGTGTTCTCGGGCGACGTGCCGGCCCGCCACGCCGCGGAGGAGCAGTTCGCCGGGGTGGCGCCCGTACCTACCGTGACGGCGACGCCTACCCCGTCGGCGAGCCCCACGCCGACGCAGGCCCCGATCGTGCTGCCGCCGGTGCCGGCGAGCAAGACGTACGCCACCTTCCCGGGGACGGCGTCCGTCGTGGTCGGCCTGGTCAACGACGAACGCACCGGCATCAGCTACCCGAAGCTGGCCGCGCCGTGGCAGGCGGTCAAGTCGCCCTCGCCGTTCTCGGCCGCGCAGCAGGTCGGCAAGGCGGTCGTCCCGCACACCCGGATCGCCTCGGCCATGCTGCCCGGCGACGCACCCAAGAAGAAGCCCGTCTCGGACGCCGACTACCGTGCGATCGCCGCCCAGGCGGTGCGCTGGACGATGCGCACCCAGTTCCCGAAGGGCGCCACGCTGGCGTGGACCGCCTCGCAGCGGTTGCCGGTCGGCAAGGGCTGGACGCTCGGTTACAAGGTCACCTACACCTCCGGCGGGAAGAAGCGGCAGGCGCAGGCGATGGTGACGGTCGTCGAGGTGGGCAAGACCAAGCCGGCCATGCTCATGGCGAACATGCTGGACACCGACAAGGCGCGCTGGCCCGACCTGAACACCCTCGTGCAGCGGGTGCGTCCGCTGTAGGGAAGACCTAGGCCAGAAGCATCCTCTAGAATATGGTTCTGGGCATCTGCATCCAGAGCTGGCTGGAGGACGAGTATGGCTATCGGGTTGAGCGAGGAGCACGAGGCGCTCCGCGAATCGGTGAGCGGCTGGGCCGAGCGCAACATCCCGTCGGAGTTGCTGCGCGCCGGCACGGAGGGGCGTCCGCCGTTCTGGTCGGGGCTCGCCGAGCAGGGGCTGCTCGGGCTGCACCTGCCCGAGGAGGCCGGCGGTTCCGGCTACGGGCTGCTGGAGGCCGCCGTGGCCGTCGAGGCGCTGGCCGAGCGGATGGCGCCCGGTCCTTACGTGCCGACGGTGCTGGCGAGCGCGGTCATCCACGCGTCCAAGCGGCACGAGCTGCTGGAGCAGCTGGCCGGTGGCGGCCTGACCGGCGCCGTGGCCCTGTCCGGCGCGCTGACCGGCACCCGTGACGAGGACGGCGCCCTGGTCGTGTCCGGCACGGCCGAGCCCGTGCTCGGCGGTTCCCTGGCCGACGTGCTGGTGCTGCCGGTCGTGACGGCCGACGGGGAGGAGTGGATCGCACTCGACGCCTCGGCCGCGACCGTCACAGAACTGAAGTCGCTCGACCTCACCAGGCCGGCCGCCAAGGTGGAGCTGTCGGACGTGAGCGTGCCCGCCGAGCGGGTGCTGGACGGCGTCGAGAGCCCCGACGTGCGCAACCTGGCCGCGATCATCCTCGGTGCCGAGGCGGCCGGTCTGGCGTCGTGGTGCGTCACGTCCGCCGCCGAGTACGCGAAGGTACGCGTCCAGTTCGGCCGCCCGATCGGCCAGTTCCAGGGCATCAAGCACAAGCTGTCGCGGATGCTGGTCGCGCTGGAGCAGGCCCGCGCCACGGTGTGGGACGCCACCCGCGCCGAGGGCAAGGAGCTGGAGTTCGCCGCCGCCGTGGCGGGGGTCATGGCCCCGGACGCCGCCGTGCAGTGCGCCAAGGACGCCATCCAGACGTTCGGCGGCATCGGCTACACCTTCGAGCACGACGCGCACCTCTACTTCCGCCGCGCCCTCACCCTGCGCGCCCTGCTCGGCTCGTCCGCGGAGTGGGCGGCCACGGTGACCTCGCTCGCGCTCCAGGGCGTGTCCAGGGAGATGGAGCTCGACCTGCCCGAGGACGCCGAGGAGCTGCGCGAGTCGATCCGCGCCGAGATCGCGGAGATCGCCCGGCTGGAGGGCAAGGAGCAGAAGCGGGCCCTGGCCGACCGCGGGTTCGTCATGGCACACCTGCCCCGCCCGTGGGGCCGCGACGCCGGGCCGCTGGAGCAGGTGCTGATCGCGCAGGAGCTGCGGGCCGCCAAGGTCCGGCTGCCCGCCATGATCATCGGTGCCTGGGTGGTGCCGTCCGTCGCCGTGTACGGCACCCCTGAGCAGCAGCAGCGGTTCCTGCCGAAGACGCTGAGCGGCGAGCTCATGTGGTGCCAGCTGTTCTCCGAGCCCGGCGCGGGCTCCGACCTCGCCTCGCTGCAGATGAAGGCCGAGCGGGTCGAGGGCGGCTGGAAGCTCAACGGTCAGAAGATCTGGACGTCGGTCGCCCACGTGGCCGAATGGGGCATCTGCATCGCCCGTACCTCCAACGAGGGCTCCAAGCACGAGGGCATCACGTACTTCCTGGTCGACATGAAGGCGTCCGGCGTGACCGTCAGGCCGCTCACCGAGATGACCGGCGAGAACCTGTTCAACGAGGTCTTCTTCGACGACGTGTTCGTGCCGGACGACCTGGTCGTGGGCGAGGTCGGCGACGGCTGGAAGGTCGCCCGCAACACGCTGTCCAACGAGCGGGTGTCGCTGTCGGCCGGTTCAGGCGGCACCGGCGCGTCCGTCCCCGACCTGCTGGGGCTGATCGGGCGGCTCGGCCGCGAGCTGACCCCGATCGAGGCGCAGCGGGTGGCGGAGGTGGTCTGCGAGGGCCACTCGATCAACGCGCTGTCGCTGCGGGTCACGCTCAAGCAGCTGGCCGGCACCGAGCCGGGCGCGGACGCGTCCGTACGGAAGCTGCTGTCCACCTCGCACGCCCAGCACGTGTCGGAGACCGCGGTCGAGCTGCTCGGCTCCGCGGCCGTGATCGCCGCCGACATGAAGCTCGGCGACGCGGGCTACTGGAACCGGGCGGTCCTCGCCACGCGGGCGATGACCATCTACGGCGGCACGACGGAGGTGCAGCTCAACATCATCGGCGAGCGCATGCTGGGCCTGCCGAGGGACCCCGAGCCCGGTAAGTGACGGGCGGGGCCGTCCCCCCGCGAACCGTGGGGGGACGGCTCAGGCGCAGGGCAGCCGTACGGCGATCATGGCGATGTCGTCCTTGCGCGCCATGGGCAGCCGGGTGAGCAGCTTGTCGCAGAAGGAGTCGAGGGGCTCGCGGGCCATCGAGGCGGCGGCCTGGCGGAGCCGTTCCAGGCCCTCGTCCAGGTGCTCGCCCGGCACCTCCACGAGCCCGTCGGTGTAGAGCAGCAGGGTGCTGCGCGCGGGCAGCGCGGCGACGGCGCTGGTGCGCGGCATGTCGTAGCCCACGCCGAGGAGGAGGTTGACGGCCTGCTCCAGGTAGCGCGCCTCGCCCTCGTGGGTGACGAGCAGGGGCGGCGGGTGCCCGGCCACCGAGTAGCGGAGCCAGCGGTCGCCGCCGACGGGGCCCTCCAGGCGGGCGAGGATGCAGGTCGCCGTGTCCTCCTCGTCGAGCAGCTCGATGGCGATGTTCAGGCGGCGCAGGATGTCGCCCGGAGGTTCGAGGCGGTCCATCGCCAGGCCCCGCAGCATGTTGCGCAGCTGGCTCATGGTGACGGCGGCGCCCAGGTCGTGTCCGACCACGTCGCCGATGGTGAGGATGGTGGAGCCGTCCGGCGAGACGAACGAGTCGTACCAGTCGCCGCCGATCTCCGCCGCGGTGGCGCTCGCCCGGTAGCGGGCGGCGATCTCCAGGCCGGGCACCTGCGGCGGGTCGGGCAGCAGGTAGTTCTGCAGGGCCAGGGCGACGCGCTGGGTGCGCTGGAACCGCATGGCGTTGCTGAGGTGGGTGTGCGCGTGGTCGAGCATGCGGCTCAGCAGGTCGACGTCGACCGTGCTGAGCGGTTCGCGGTCCTGCCAGACCGTGGCGATCACTACGGCCGCCACCACGCCGTCCACGACGACGGGCACCAGCGCCATGCTGTTGACCCGCATCGTGACGAACCACTCTTCCGCGCCCGGGGGTGCGGCGCCAGGAGGCGGCATCCCGGGCGGGAAGGTGAGGCAGATCGGCTGTCTGGTCCTGATCACCCGGGCGAAGTCGGATTCGAACGCGAACCGTTCGGTACGCAGCGGGGGACGCGTCGATCCCTTGTCCCGCACGGTGTTCACCACGCGCTCGGTGAAGACGGGCGACGGACCTGACTTGTCGGCGATGTCGGGGAGCAGGTAGATCCCGCACCCGTCGGACACCGCCGGCACGATCACCTCCGACAGCGCGGCCAGCACGTCGTTCAGGTCGGCGAGGTCGGCGGTCGCCGCGGCGGCCTCGTCGAGCAGCCTGCGGTGGCGTTCCTCCTGCCACTCCTGCTCGATGTCGGTGAAGGCGCCGACCCACTCGACCACCTGGCCGTCCTCGACGATGGGCACGCCGCGCGCCCGGACGTGCCGGTAGGAGCCGTCGGGCGTCCGCAGGCGGTAGACCGCGTCCCAGCGGCTCAGCAGTTCCACCGTCTTGGTCCACCGGTCCATGACGGGGGCGCGGTCGTCGGGGTGCAGGGCGTCGAGCCACCCCATCCCGCGCAGTTCCCGCCAGCTCTGCCCGGTGAAGCGCTGCCACCCGGGGCTCGGCTCCAGCACTCTGCCGTCGGGGTCGGAGACCCAGATGGCCTGCGTCTCGATCTGGAGGAGGCTCTGGTAGCGCTGCAGGAACCTGCTGCGTTCCTCGGCCACCGAGCCGATCGACTTCGTGCACTCGACGTTGCCGGAGACCTCCACGGCCATGATCAGCACGCCGTCCTCGCCGTTCGCCAGCGAGATCCTCGACAGGCTGGCCGAGGCGTAGCGCTCCTGACCGCCCAAGGGGTGGTCGCCGAACCTGAAGGGGCTTTCCCGCAGGTTGACGCACCTGCCGGTGCGGTACACCTGGTCGAGCAGGTCGAAGTAGCCTTCCTGGTCGATGTCCTGGAAGGCCGCCCGCGCCGGCTCCCCGAGCCGGCGCTCGCCCACGATCTGCTGGTAGGCGTAGTTCATGTAGATCAGCCGATGATCCGGTCCACTGAACGCCGCGACGCCCACCGGAGCGGGATCGAAGACGTCCAGCGGCAGGTCGCCGGCCGTTCTCGCTTCCGCTTCCCTCATCCCTGCCTTCCCCTTGAGGCCGCCTGATGGCCTGTCCTGCCGTGGAGAGACCACAAGCTCATTGAGAATATGCGGGTTTTCGTACGAAAAGAGACGTATTTGGCTATATGTACGGTTTAATGAGGTGACTATCACGTCATGAATACGTAGATCTCAAAGCCTGAGCAGCCGCTCGCATGTGATGTCATGTCGGGATGCATCACACGGCCCGTGCCGGGCTCGCGGCGGCGATCCTCGGGCTGGCGCTCGGGTGTCTGGCGCTCGGACCGGCTCTGGGCCGGGGGTTCACACTCGTCCAGGACATGGTGTTCGTGCCCGGCCCGAGCTTCTCGCCGTTCACGTTCGGGCTCGCGGGCGGGGCCGCGCGGGTCGTCCCGAGTGACGCCGTGGTCACCGCGCTGGCCCAGGTGCTGCCCGCCGAGCTGGTGCAGAAGCTGCTGCTGCTCGCCGTCTTCGTCATGGGCTGCTCGGGTACGGCGCTGCTCGTCCCGTCGTCGCTGGGGCCGCGGCTGGTGGCCGGGGCGTTCTACGTGTGGAACCCGTACGTCGCCGAGCGGCTGCTGATCGGGCAGTGGGCCCTGCTGCTCGGGTACGCGGGGCTGCCCTGGGTGATTCGGGCGGTGTGGTCGGGCCGGCGCGTGGCCCTCGCCGTCCTGCCGGCGGCGGTGGGCGGGTTCGCGGCGATGACGGTCACCGCGATCACGGCGCTGCCGGTCGCCGTGGCCCGCGGGTCCTGCACCCCCGGGGGATGGGTGCGCGTGGCGCGGGTGGCCGCGGTCCTGGCGGCGTTCAGCCTGCCGTGGCTGGTGCCGACGGTGCTGCGGCCGGAGGGCCTGCGGGGCGACCCGCTCGGCGTCGACGCCTTCGCGGCGCGCGCCGACACGCCGTTCGGGACGGTCGGGAGCCTGCTGTCGCTCGGCGGCATCTGGAACGCGCACGCGGTCCCGCCCGGCTACGGGACCGTGCTCGGAGCCGCGGCCCGGCTGCTGCTCACGCTGGTGGGGATCGCGTTCTTCGTGCGCGGCCCGGTGCCGTACCGGAGGGGGCTGGTCGCGGCGTCCCTGCTCGGGCTGGGGGTGGCGGGCGCCGGGGTGACCGAGCCGGGCCGGGCGGCGTTCCGGCAGGCCGTGCAGCTGTGGGGCGGGTTCGCGGTGTTCCGGGACGCCCAGCAGTTCGTGGCACCGCTGGCGCTCGTCGCGGCCGTCGGGCTGGGGCTGCTGGCCGATCGGGTGGCCCGCGAGCGGGTGTGGGTGGCCGTGCTCGTGCTCGTGCCGATCGCGGTGCTGCCGTCCATGGCCTGGGGGTCGCTGGGCCGGCTCGGGTCGGTGGCGTACCCGCGGAGCTGGACGGCCGCGCGCGAGCTGATCAGGCGTGACCCCGAGGCGGGCGACGTGCTGGTGCTGCCGTTCGAGTCGTACCGGCAGTTCCCGTGGAACGGGGGGCGGGCGGTGCTCGACCCCGCGCAGCGGTTCTTCGCGGCGCCGGGCCGGCGGGTGGTCTCCAACGACGCCGTCCGCGTCGGCGACCTGGTGATCGGGAACGAGGACCCGCGCGCGCGGGAGGTCGGGCGGGTGCTGGGGGAGGCCGCGCCGGACCTGCTGGGGGCGGGGTTCCGCTACGTGGTCGTGGACGCGGGCACGCCGGCCGAACGGCAGCGGTTCGCCGGGTGGCTGCGCGGCGCGACGGTCCTCGTGGACACGCCTGACCTGCGGCTGTATCGATACGCCGGCCCGGTCCGCCGCATTCCGCCCAGCTAGGTACGCTGATCAGCAGACTTGTCAGGACTTGCGAAGAAGGGCGCGCTCGACCGGAGCGCTGGAGGAGGAACCCCCCGTGATCAAGATCCTCTTAGCGGCGATCGTCGGCGCGGCCGTGGCGGCACTCGTGGCGACCACCGCCACGCTGTCCCTCACCGGCGCCGCCTCGACGCCCGTCAACCAGCCGCTCTACAACTACGGTGACAGGTAACAGACGCCGACATGCCACCCTCTCGGGACGACCCGGACGGGCACGGGAGGGCGAGCCGGACACCACTGCTTGAGATCGTCGTTCCCGCCCACAACGAGGAACGACGGCTTCCCGGGGGGCTCCTGCAGCTGTGCGCGAAGCTCGCCCGCATGCCGTTCGCCAGTGCCGTCATCGTCGTCGACAACAACAGCACCGACCGCACGGCCGAGATCGTCACGACCTGGCCGGGCGGCGACGTACCGGTCCGTCTGGTGCGGTGCGCGACCCCCGGCAAGGGCGCGGCCGTGCGCGCCGGGTTGCTCGCCACGAGCGCGCCGTACGTCGGTTTCTGCGACGCCGACATGGCGACCGATCTCGCCGCGATCGACGTGGCGCTGGACCTGCTGAGGTCGGGTGAGCGGGTCGTGATCGGCTCGCGGGCGCACCGCGGCTCCCACGTGGAGAACCGGCACAGCCGGATCCGCGAGGCGGGCGCGTACGGGTTCCGCGCCCTGGCCCGCCTGCTCGTGCCCGGCGTCGGCGACACCCAGTGCGGCTTCAAGTTCTTCGACGGCGGCCTGGCCCGCGAGATCGCCGCGCAGCTGCGCACCTCCGGCTTCGCCTTCGACGTCGAGCTGCTGGCCCGTTGCCTGGCGCGGCGCTCGCGGGTCACGGAGATCCCCGTGCGCTGGCGTGACATGCCGGGCTCGCGCTTCTCGCCGCCCCGGCACGCGTTCGGCATCGTGCTGGAGCTGGGACGGATCTGGCTGCGGCTGCGCGCCAGGCCCAGGGCAGCCGGGCAGTCCGCCGGGCAGTCCGCCGGGCAGCCGGCCTGGGAGCCGCCGCTCGACCCCGTCGGATACCCATGAGGATCGCCGTCGTCAACTGGCGTGACCCCTGGCACCCCCAGGCGGGCGGCGCCGAGACCTTCGCCTGGGAGCTGTCCCGCCGTTTCGCGCGGGCCGGCCACGACGTCCGGTACGTCACCGCGCGGGCGCCCGGCCGGCGCAGGAGCGAGGTCGTGGAGGGGGTGCGCTTCGCGCGGATGGGCGGGACGTTCACCGTCTACCCCCTGGTGCTGGCCTGGCTGCTGGCGCGCCGTGGACGCTTCGACGCCGTGCTCGACTGCCAGAACGGCATCCCGTTCTTCACCCCGTGGGTCGTGCGGCGGCGTACCCGGGTGGTGTGCGTGGTGCACCACGTGCACGACCGGCAGTTCGGGATGCACCTGCCGGGGTGGCTGGCGGCGTTCGGGCGGTTCCTGGAGGGGCCGGTGTCGCGGTGGAGCTACCGGCGGCGGGCGAGCGTGGCGGTGTCGCCGTCCACGGAGCGGGCCATGCGCGAGCGGCTCGGCTGGCGGGGGCCGGTGCATGTCGTGCCGAACGGGGTGAATGTCGCGACGGTCGCGGACGTCGGCAAGAGCCAGGTCCCGCGGATCGTCTGCGTCGGGCGGCTCGTCGCGCACAAGCGCGTCCATCTGCTCCTCGACGCGCTGCCCGAGCTGCGCGAACGCTTCCCCGGCCTGGTAGTGGACGTCGTCGGGACCGGCCCGCTGGAGGCGGAGCTGCGGGCCCGGCTGCCCGAGGGCGCGGTGCTGCACGGCTACCTGCCGGAGGAGGAGAAGGCGCGGGTGGTGGCGCGGGCATGGTTGCACGTGAGCGCGTCGCAGGGCGAGGGCTGGGGGCTCAGCGTGCTGGAGGCCGCCGCCCTCGGCGTCCCGACGGTCGCCTATGACGTGGACGGGCTGTGCGACGCCGTACGGCACGGGGAGACCGGCTGGCTGCTGGCCGAGGGGACGGACCTGGCCAAGGGCATCGCCGGAGCCCTCGACGAGCTGGACCACCCTTATAGCGTGAAATGTCGGGAATGGGCGGGGTGTTTCTCCTGGGACCGCACCGCCGCCGGCGTCACCGCGGTCCTGCGCGGCGAGGACCCAGGGCCGGGAGCCTTTCCGACTCTCACGGACGTTGCCGAGGGTGATGCGGGGAGCGAACGGTGACCCTGCTGCCGACCGACCGGCTCGTCGCCGGCCGCCGCACCGGCGCGGGCCGTCCCGTGGGGGAGGAGGGCAGGCGGCGGCTCTGGCTGCTGCTGTGCTGCCTCGCGTTCGGGCTGCTCGCGTTCACCGCCAAGCCCGGCAGGATCATCTCCGACACCAAGCTGGACCTCGCACTCGACCCGGTCGGCTGGCTGGAGCGCGCGACCCACCTGTGGGACCTGCAGCACTTCGGCCAGCTGCAGAACCAGGTGGCCGGCTACCTCTTCCCGATGGGCCCGTTCTTCGCGCTGGGCGACCTCGCGGGGGTCGCGCCGTGGGTGACCCAGCGGCTCTGGCTGACGCTGCTGCTGTGCGCGGGCTTCCTCGGGGTCGAGCGGCTGGCCAGGCAGCTCGGCGTCGGCACGCCCGGCACCCGGATCGTCGCCGCGCTGGCGTACGCGCTGGCCCCGCGCACGCTGTCGATCCTCGGCGAGATCTCCGTCGAGTGGCTGCCCGCCGCGATGCTGCCGTGGATCGTGCTCCCGCTGCTGACCGCGTCACGGACCGGGCAGCGGGTGCGCGGGGCGGTCAGGTCGGCGCTCGCGGTCGCGCTGTGCGGCGGCGTGAACGCGGCGGCGGTGCTCGCCGTGCTCGTCGCGCCCCTGCTGTACATCCTCACCAGGCCCCGGCCGGTGCCGCGTCTGCGGATGCTCGGCTGGTGGTCGGCCGCCGTCACGGTCGCCACCCTGTCCTGGTCGCTGCCCCTGCTGCTGGTCGGCCGGTACGCGTTCTCGTTCCTGCCGTACACCGAGACCGCCGGGACAACCACCGCCGTCACCTCGCTCACGAACGTGCTGCGCGGCGCCTCCGACTGGGTGCGCTACCTGCCGGTGGGCGGCGTCATGGAGCAGCCGCCCGGGTTCGCCATCGCCACCTCCGCCGCCATGGTCGTCGTCACCGGCGCCATCGCCGCGCTCGGCCTGGCCGGCCTCGCCCGCTCCGACCTGCCCGCCCGGGGGTTCGTGGTGGCGCTCTTCCTGGTGGGCGTGCTCGCGCTGACCGCCGGGCACATCAGCGTCCTGGAACCGGTCGTGGCCGAGCCGGTGCGCCGGCTGCTGGACGGGCCGCTCGCGCCGCTGCGCAACCTGCGCAAGTTCGACCCGCTCGTCCGGCTCGCGCTCGCGTTCGGCCTCGCCCACCTGCTGGCGCGGGCCCGGATACCGGTCCGTACGGTGGCCGTCGCCGCCTTCGCCGCGCTGCTCGTGCCCGTCGCCAACCAGGGGATCGCCTCGCCCGGCGAGTTCGCCGACGTGCCGGCCCACTGGCGGCAGGCGGCGGCCTGGCTGGACGAGCACGCCGGCGACAGCGGCGTGCTGGTCGTGCCCGGCGCCAAGGCCGGCGAGTACGTCTGGGGCCGCCCGCTGGACGAGCCGCTGCAGGCCCTGACCGTCGCCCGCTGGACCACCCGCCAGATCACGCCGCCGGGTTCGGTCGGCCTGACCCGGCTGCTCGACGCCGTCGACCAGCGGCTCACCGCCGGGCACGGCTCGCCGGGCCTCACCGCCGTGCTGCGCCGGATGGGCGTGCGCTACCTGCTCGTCAGGAACGACCTCGCCCGGGCGAACCTCCAGGGGGCCTGGCCCGCCCGGATCTTCGAGGCGCTGCGCGCGTCGCCCGGCATCACCAAGGTGCGCTCGTTCGGCCCGCCCGTCGGCGACCAGACGGGCGACGACGCGGTGAACACGCTCGACGCGCCCTTCCCCGCGCTCGACCTGTACGAGGTGGCGGGCGCGTCCGACCTGGTCTCCGTGCAGCCGGCCGCCGCCGCCACGGAGGTGCGCGGCGGCCCTGACTCGCTGTTCGCGATGGGCGACCTCGGCCTGCTGGACGACGGCCCCGTCCTGGTGAACGGCGACAAGGGCGCCAGGAAGCTCCCCGCCGTGGTCAGCGACGGGCTGCGGCTGCGCGAGCGCTCGTTCGGCGAGATCCGGTCGAACCGGTCGCCCACGCTGACGGCCGACCACAAGGCCGACTTCTCGGGCGTGCGGGCGCTGGACCTGCTGGAGGACGGCTGGCTCGACGAGACCGCCGTCGCCGAGTACCACGGCGTCTCCGACGTCACCGCGTCGTCCTCGGTCGCCGACCCGTACGCGATCCCCGGGACGAGCACGCCAGGCGGCGGCCCGTGGGCGGCGCTGGACGGCAACCCCGCCACCGCCTGGGAGAGCGAGGGCTCGAAGCGCCCGCAGGGCGAGTGGCTGCGCGTGGACCTGCCCCGCCCGGCCCGCGTCCCGTACGTGGACGCCATGTTCGCCTCCGGCCTGCTGCTCGGGCAGGAGATCAGCCAGGTGGCCGTGGAGACGGCGGCGGGCAGCCTGGTCCAGGACGTACGGAGCACCACACAAGCGCAGCGGCTGCGCGTGCCGGACGGGCCCACGACCTGGCTGCGGATCAAGGTGACCGGCACGGCCGCGCAGCAGTGGAGCTACGGGCAGCGCGTCGGTGTGGTGGAGCTGTCGATTCCCGGCGTCACCCCAGAACGGACGATCCGGCTGCCCGGCCAGGGCGGGGACGCGTACGTCATGGACGGCGGCTCGGACGCGCGGCCCGCCTGCATGCGCAACGAGTCCCGCTGGGTCTGCAACGAGGTGGCGCTGTCGCGGCGCGGCGAGGAGACCGGGTTCGACCGGACCTTCCGCTCGGCGTCCGACACGACCGCCGGTGTGCGGGGGACGGCGGTGCTGCACGACCCCGAGCTGATCGACCGGTTCACCCGCCTGCGTGCCGACCTGACCACCGTGACCGGCTCGTCCCAGCTGACCGGCGACGCGATGGTCTCGCCCCGGGCGGCGTTCGACGCGGACGGCAGCACCACCTGGGTCCCCGACCCCGGCGACACCGAGCCGACGCTCACCCTCGCGTGGAAGGGCGCGCGCACGCTCTCCCGCCTGCGGATCCAGCGGGCGGGCGACGACCGGCAGCCGCTCGACGTCATCGTGACCGGCGACCGCGGCGAGGCCCGCGCGGGACGGGTGGACGAGAGCGGCTACCTCACCTTCGAACCGCTGACCACCACCCGGCTCAAACTGCGTTTCGTCCCGGCTTCCAAGCGGCTGCAGGTGACCGAGCTGGTGGTGCCCGGCGTGAACCCGGTGGGAAGGTTCCCCGACGGGCGGCTCCGGCTGGCCTGCGGGCTCGGCCCCCGGATCGAGGTGAACGGCCGTCCGGTCGAGACCAGGGTGGACGGCACCCACGCCGACCTGCTGGAGCAGCGGCCCGTGCGGATCACCGGCTGCTCAGGAGCAAGGCTGACGGCGGGCGACAACCGGGTGCGTGTGGCGGGCTGGAGCCCGTACACGATCGACGCTCTCGCGGTGGGAGACCTGCCCGACAGGCCGAGCGCGGCGAGCGGGCCGGCTGTGCCCGGCGTCTGGACGCCGTCCGTGCGTGAGGTGCGGGTCGACGCGCGGGAGGAGGCGTTCCTCGTCGTCGACGAGAACTTCAACGACGGCTGGCAGGCCAGGGCGGGCGGCAGGACGCTCACGCCCGTGCGGATCGACGGCTGGAAGCAGGGCTGGGTGCTGCCTGCCGGCACCACGGGGACCGTGCGGCTGGAGTACGCGCCCGACCGCCTCTACCGGCTCGCGATCCTGCTCGGACTGGCCGGGATCGCGCTGCTCGCCGTGGTCGCCCTCGCGCTGCGCGGGCCGCGTCCCGAACACCCGAGTGGGACGGCCGAGCCAGGGGCGGCGCGGCTGTCGCGGCTGCGGGCGCCGTCCGCGCTCGTGCTGGGGGCGGCGGTGGGCGGCTGGGTGGCGAGCTGGCCGGGCATGGTCGTGGTGGTCTGCGCCGTCCTGCTGACGCTGCTGCTGCGCGCCAGGAGGCTGCCCGCGCCGGTGGCGGCGGCCGGGTTGTGCTGCGCGGCCGCGGTGTCCCTGGCGGCGGGCCTGGTGCTGCGCGGCCACGGGCTCGACGGGTTCGACGTCCTGCTCGCGGACGCCGTGCCGCAGCTCGTCGCGTCCGCCGCCGTGGGCGTGCTCGTCGGCGCGCTCGTCAGGGGACGCGAGCGACCTGCGGCGGAGCCTCGCGCGGCCGATCGGGAGCTCGCTCGGTCCGGGCGAGCCTGAGCACGGGCAGCTCGACGAGGTGGTGGGAGACGACGCTGAGCAGCGTCGTGACCACGAAGGACACCACCGCCACCCCGGCGGGGTCGCCGCCGAACGGCTGCGCGCCCATGAGCTTGAGCTGCAACGTGATCACCGGCACGTGCCACAGGAAGAAGCCGTACGAGATGCGCCCGAAGTAGGCCGTCACCGGGTGGCCGAGGACGCGGTCGCGCAGCGCGCCCGACCCCGGCGCGAGCGCGAACGGCGTCACCACGAGCACCGCCACCGCCGCCTCCAGGCAGAGCCGCCACAGCGACTGCGACAGCGTGGGCAGCGCGAGCGTGCGCGGCCCGGCCAGCTCGGTGCTGAGCAGCACGTACACCAGCCCCGCCAGCACGAGCAGCTGCGGCGCCAGCGACTCGACCACCCGGCTGTGCCCGATCCACACCGACAGCACCGCGAGGGCCATGCCGCAGGCGAAGAACACCAGCTGGTACGGCAGCAGCGTCCCGAGCTGCGGCAGGTCGTACACGCGCGCCACGACGACGGTGACCACGGAGACCAGCGGCAGCACCCCGATGCCCGCGAGCAGGCGGACGGGCCGGTTCCCGCACCGCGCCCACCGGTGCAGGGCCCAGGCGATCAGCGGCAGCAGCAGGTAGAACGACATCTCGACGGGCAGCGTCCACATCTGGTAGAGCCCGTCGGGGGTGGTGTCGTCGCCGGGGAAGTGGTTCTGGGCGAGCAGCATCCAGGTGAGCCAGCCGGTCAGGTCGAACGAGCTCCACGCCCACAGCGTCAGCCCGGTCACCAGCCAGTAGAGCGGCATCACCCGCAGCACCCGGCGCCACAGGTAACGCGGTGTTCGCGGGCGTGGCGTATCCTCGATCACCGCGCGCGCCCACGGGCGGTAGAGCAGCAGGCCCGACAGGAGGAAGAAGATGGGTACGGCGACGCCGAGGCGGCTCATCATCCAGGCCAGCAGGCCCTCGCGGTACATCACGCCGGTGTTGCTCCCGACGTGCAGCAGCCAGACGCCGAGCGCGGCCAGCGCGCGGATGCCGTCGAGGGCGGCGTCCCTGCCTCTCATCCCGGCCTCACCCTTCCGCTTTCGTGATTCGGACGAACCACGATAGAACTTGTTTCTATCTCTTAGGTTGCGATGGTTTGTCCGTTACCGTCCCTTTGCTTGACACTGACCGCTGACATGTCTGATAAATCCGGAGGCCTCGATGGGTCGGATCTCCACGCTCGTCCTCATCGGGTTCGGGGCCTTCTTCGTGACACTGGCGCCGCTGCTGAAGTTCTGGGCGGCCGACCAGATCGTCTCCGCGCCCGCCAACCAGTTCGGCATCTCGCGGCTGGAGGCCAAGGACGCCGAGTACTTCTCCCTGCAGGACCTGAAGGTCCTCACCGGTGACCTCGACATCATCGTCACCACGCGCGGCGACGCGAAGGAGGCGACCTCCGACCGGGTGGTCTGGGACGAGGCGGTCGTGGTCAACGACGTGACGAACAAGCGTTCGTTCATAGACATGGCCGAGCGCCGCAGCGCGTTCGACCGCCGTACCGGCGAGGCCGTCAACTGCTGCGGCGCCGGCGTCGACAAGGAGCCCGTGCCGATGACGGGGCAGGTCTACAAGTTCCCCTTCGGCGTGGAGAAGAAGACGTACCAGGTGTTCGACCCGATCGCGCGCAAGGCGTTCGACGCGCGGTTCTCGGGCGAGGAGACGGTGAACGGCCTGCCCGTCTACGTCTTCGAGCAGACCGTCCCGCCGACCATGACCGAGAGCCGTACGGTCCCGGCGAGCGCGCTCGACATGAAGGGCAAGGGCGACGTGCGGGTCGGCCGCTGGTACGACGCCAAGAAGACGTTCTGGGTGGAGCCGGTCACAGGTTCGCCGGTGCGGCAGGAACTGCAGCGCCACGAGGTGCTGAAGACCCAGGACGGCGTCGAGCGCTCGCCCGCCTTCGTCGCCGACGCGCGGATGACCGACCAGACCGTGGACGAGCTGGTGCGCAACGCCGAGGACGCGAAGTTCCAGGTCCACCTGCTGCGCAACGTCGTCCCGCTGGTCCTGGTCGCCCTCGGCGCGGTCCTGCTCGTCGCCGCCGCCGTGACCGCCCGCGTCGGGCGGGGCCGGGCGTTGTAACGGGTTTTCGCGAGCGGCTCAGCGCACCGAGCCCGATGTAGAACGCGTTGCAGTGCGCTGTGCCCGGACGTATCGTCGGGCCATGCGGACACGCGTCACGGACATGTTCGGAATCGAGCTCCCGATCTTCGCGTTCAGTCACTGCAGGGACGTGGTCGCCGCCGTCAGCAGGGCTGGCGGCATGGGGGTGCTCGGGGCGCTCTACTTCACACCCGACGAGCTCGAGACCGAGCTCGCGTGGATCGACGACCACGTCGACGGCAGGCCGTACGGCGTCGACGTGGTCATGCCGGCGTCGTACGCGGGGGCCGACTTCCCCGCCGACGAGCTCGTCGGCCGGCTGCAGACGATGATCCCGGAAGGGCACCGGTCGTTCGTCGAGAACCTCCTCACCAGGCACGGGGTGCCCGAGCTGGCCGCCGACGCGGACCCCGGGCGGGTCCTGCTCGGCTGGACAGACGCCACCGCCCGCCCCCAGGTCGAGGTCGCGCTGCGGCACCCCATCGCGCTGCTCGCCAACGCGCTCGGTCCGCCGCCCGCCGACGTCGTCAAGCTCGCCCACGACCACGGCGTCAAGGTGGCGGCCCTGGCCTCGACCCCGCGCCACGCGCTCAAACAGGTCGAGGTGGGCGTGGACGTGGTCGTCGCCCAGGGCACCGAGGCCGGCGGCCACACCGGCGAGATCTCCACCATGGTGCTCATCCCGCAGGTGGTGGACGCCGTGGACGTGCCCGTCCTCGCGGCGGGCGGCATCGGCAACGGACGCCAGATGGCCGCCGGGATGGCGCTCGGGGCCGAGGGTGTGTGGACCGGCTCCCTGTGGCTCACGGTCGAGGAGGCCGACACCCCTGAGATGGCCAGGCGCCGCATCCTCCAGGCCACCTCGCGCGACACCGTACGGTCGCGGAGCTGGACCGGCAAGCCCGCCCGGCTGCTCAGGAACGAGTGGACCGAGGCGTGGGAGTCGCAGGAGTCGCCGGGGACGCTGCCGATGCCGCTGCAGTTCATGCTGGTCTCCGACGCGCTGCGCCGCATCGGCCGCTCCGAGGCCGCCGAGCTGGCCACGTTCCCCGCCGGGCAGATCATCGGCATCATGAACCAGGTCCGCTCCGCCAAGGACGTCGTGTTCGGCCTCGTGGAGGAGTACGGCGACGCCCTCGAACGTCTGGAGCGCATCACCGCCGACTAGTGGCCTCGGTACACCGGGGGGCGCTTCTCGCGGAAGGCGAGGGTGCCCTCCTTGGCGTCCTCCGAGCCGATCACCGGCCAGCCGAGCTCGTCGGACACCCGCAACGCCTCCGGCTCCGGCATGCCCAGCGTGTCCCGGTACGTCCGCAGGATCGCCTGGACGGCCAGCGGCCCGGAGGCGGCGACGGCCGCGGCCAGCTCGCGGGCCGCGGCCAGCGCCTGCCCGTCCGGGACGACCCGGTTGACCAGCCCCATCGACAGCGCCTCGGCCGCGGTGACCGCGCGTCCGGTGAGCAGGAGGTCCATGGCGTGGCAGTACGGGATCTGGCGCGGCAGGCGTACGGCGCTGCCGCCCATGGGGAACAGCGCGCGCTTCGCCTCGAACAGCCCGAGAGTGGCCGACTCCGCCACGATCCGCAGGTCGGTGCCCACCAGCAGCTCGGTGCCGCCGGCGACCGCGTACCCCTCGACGGCGCTGATGACCGGCTTGGTGGGCAGGTCCTGGCGCAGCAGGCCCTTCCAGTGGAAGTCGGTCATCTCGAGGGCCCTGGCCCGCACCTCCGGGTCGGACGACGGCGTGCCCATGGCCTTGAGGTCGGCGCCCGAGCAGAACGTGCCCGCCGCGCCGGTGAGGACGGCGACCCGGACGTCTCGCTCCTCGGAGGCGTACGCCCATGCCGAGGCCAGGCCGACGAGCATGTCGGCGGAGAGCGCGTTGCGGGCCTCGGGGCGGTTCATGGTGACGACGAGAACGTGCTCGTCGCGTTCGATCCGGCAGTGCGGGGTGCTGATCGGCAGGAGCTCCACGGGTGCCTCCGAACTGGCTGAATCAAGCGCTTGCTACAGATGTGGCGCCAGGATACGCTCCGACCAATAACAAGAACAGGTTCCTGTTTTGCGAGGGCGACCCCCATCAGACACGCTCAAGGCTCATTTCGCAGGGAGTTCTCATGGCACGGGGTTTCTGGAGGCTCGCGGAGAGTGATCCGGAGTGGGTGGCGGCCGTCGATCCCGACGGCACGGAGCATCGGGCCGGTGACCTCCTGGCCCGCGCGAACCGCCTCGTGCACGGCCTGCGCGACCTCGGGCTGGAGCCCGGCGACGGCGTCTGCGGCCTGGTCCCCAACGGCGCAGACGGTCTCGTCCTCTACCTGGCCGCACTGCAGGCCGGCTGGTACTACACGCCCGTCAACTGGCACCTCACCGGCCCTGAGATCGCCTACATCGTCGCCGACAGCGAGGCCAAGGCGTTCTTCGTCCACCCGAGATTCCTGGAGGAGGGCGCGCGCGGAGCCGCGGCCGTCGAGCCGCACCGGCGCTTCCTGCTGGGCGACGACGAACGCGCGGGCTTCCGCGCCGCCCGCGAGCTGACCGACGGATGGCCCGCCACCACCCCCGACGCCCGCACGGCGGGCGCCACCATGCACTACACCTCGGGCACCACCGGCAAGCCCAAAGGCGTCAGAAGGCCGCTCACCGGACTCGACCCGGACGACTCGGCCGAGCTCATGACGTTCCTGCCGGCGATGTTCGGCATCACTCCTGGCCGCCCCAACGCGCACCTCGTGACGTCCCCCAGCTACCACACGGCGGTGACCCAGTTCGGCGGGACGGCCCTGCACATGGGGCACACGCTCGTCTACATGGACAAGTGGGACTCCGAGGAGATGCTGCGGCTGGTCGAACGCCACAGGATCACCAACTCGCACATGGTCCCGACCCAGTTCAAGCGCCTGCTCGCGCTCCCGGACGCAACCCGCGCGGCCTACGACCTGTCCTCCCTGCGCTGGATGATCCACGCGGCAGCGCCCTGCCCGGTGCCCGTCAAGCAGGCGATGCTCGACTGGTGGGGCGACTGCGTGTACGAGTACTACGCGGCCACCGAGGGCGGCGGCACCATCGCCACCCCCGAGGACTGGAAGGCGCACCCGGGCACCGTCGGCAAGCCGTGGCCCATCAGCGAGCTGCTCGTCGTGGACGACGCGGGCGAGCCCGTCCCCACCGGCACGCCAGGCACGATCTACATGAAGATGCCGGGCACCGGCTTCGAGTACAAGGGCGACCCGGCCAAGACGGCCGCGAACCGCCTCAAGGACTTCTTCACCGTCGGCGACATCGGCTACCTGGACGACGACGGCTTCCTCTACCTCTGCGACCGCAAGGCCGACCTGATCATCTCCGGCGGCGCCAACATCTACCCCGCCGAGATCGAGAACGAGCTCATGGTCCACCGGAAGGTGGCCGACGTGGCCGTGTTCGGCATCCCCGACGAGGAGTGGGGCGAGCAGATCAAGGCCGTCGTCGAACCCGCCCCCGGCGTCGAGCCGGGCCCCGCGCTGGCCGCCGAGCTGCTGGCCTCGCTGGAGGGCCGGCTGTCGCGGATGAAGTGGCCGAAGAGCATCGACTTCATCGCCGAGATGCCCCGCGAACCCAACGGCAAGCTGCTCAAACGCAAGCTGCGCGACCCGTACTGGGAGGGACACGACCGTGCCATCTGAACCGCCGGCCGCCCGGCACGTCCTCGAGTTCCCCGGCGGCTACACCCGCACGACGGGGCCGGTGATCGGGCGGTTCCTCAGCGAGCTGCGCGCCCGGCGCATCGTCGGCGTGCGCACGGCCGAGGGCCGCGTACTGGTGCCGCCGCTGGAGTACGACCCAGGCACCGGCGACCCCGTCACCGGCGAGTACGTCCAGGTCGGCCCGGCCGGCACCGTCACCACGTGCGCGTGGGTGGACGAGCCGCTGGAAGGACACCCTCTCGACCGTCCCTTCGCCTGGGCGCTCATCGCGCTCGACGGCGCCGACACCGCCCTCCTGCACGCCGTCGACGCCGGGAACCCCAAGGCGATCGCCACGGGCACGCGCGTCTGGCCGGTCTGGAGCGAGCGGCCCACCGGCAACGTCACCGACCTGTCGCACTTCGTCCCCGAGGTCACGAAGATCGTCGCGCCGGTGCGCGCCGAGTACCGGTTGCGGGCGGGCGGCGCGCTGGGCGTCTTCCTGGCGGGCGTCGAACGCGGGGTGCTCCTCGGCGGGCGGTGCCAGTCCTGCGAGAAGGTGTACGTGCCGTACCGGCTGTCGTGCCCCGAGTGCGGCACGGCCATCGGCGAGCCGGTCGAGCTGCCCGGCACCGGCACGGTCACCACGTTCGCGATCAACAACCTGCCTGACCCGCGCGCGCCGCAGGTGCCGTTCGTGTCGGCGTACATCCTGCTCGACGGCGCGGACATCCCGATGATCGCCCTGGTCGGCGACGTGCCCGCGCACGAGGTGCGGCACGGCATGCGGGTCAGGGCCGTCTGGGTCCCGACGGAGGAGCGGACCGCGTCCATGACGAACATCCGCTGGTTCGCCCCCACCGGCGAGCCCGACGTGGAGCTGTGATGAGAGAGGTCGCCATCGTCGCGTTCGCCCAGACGCGGCACACGTCCCACGACACCGGGCTGAGCGAGCCTGAGCTGATCCGTCCCGTGATCGAGGAGGTCAAGGAGCGTACGGGCCTCAGCCGCTTCGGCTTCACCTGCTCGGGGAGCTGCGACTACCTGGCCGGAGCCCCGTTCTCGTTCGTGTCCGCCCTCGACGCGCTGGGGGCCTGGCCGCCGATCTCCGAGAGCCACGTGGAGATGGACGGCGCCTGGGCCCTGTACGAGGCATGGGTGCGCCTCCAGCACGGCGACATCGACTCGGCCCTCGTCTACGGCTTCGGCAAGTCGTCGCTCGGCGACCTGCGCACGATCGCGACGCTGCAGCTCGACCCGTACTATCTGGCGCCGCTCGGCCTCGACCTGCTCTCCTTGGCCGCGCTCCAGGCCGCCGCGGTCGGCGCGGAACGCAAGGAGCTCGACGACATCGTCCGCCGCAGCCGCGCCGACGGCCGCGCGAACCCGTACGCGCTGGACCTGCCCGACCCCGACCCTGACTCCGACCCCGGTGGGGACCATGCGGTGCGGCCGCTGCTGACGACGGACGTGCCGCCCGTCACGGACGGCGCGGCGGCGGTCGTGCTCGCCACCGGCGACCTGGCCCGGCGGCTGTGCCCGAACCCCGCCTACGTGCGGGGGATCGCCCACCGCATCGAGCCGCACTACCCCGGGATGCGCGACCTCGCGCACTCGGCGTCCGCGGCCGACGCCGCGCGGGCCGCCGGGGTCGGCGAGGGCCCCGTCGAGGTGGCCGAGCTGCACGCCCAGTTCCCGCACGAGGAGATCATCCTGCGCCGCGCCCTCGACCTGCGCGAGGACACCGGGGTCAACCCCTCCGGCGGGCCACTGGCCGCCAACCCCGTCATGGCCACCGGACTCATCCGCATCGGCGAGGCCGCCCGGCCCATCCTCGACGGGTCCGCCCGCCGCACCGTCGGGCACGCCGCGGGCGGACCCTGCCTGCAGCACAACCTCGTCACCGTCCTGGAGGCCTGAGATGGGAAACCGGTGCGCGGTCATCGGCGTCGGCCAGACGCGCTACACCACGAAGCGGCGCGACGTCTCCATGGCCGGGCTGGTGCGCGAGGCGGCGCTGCGGGCCCTGGAGGACGCCGGGCTGACCTTCAAGGACATCGACGCCGTCGTCATCGGCAAGGCCCCCGACCTGTTCGAGGGCGTGATGATGCCGGAGGCGTACCTCGCCGACGCGCTCGGCGCGGCGGGCAAGCCCATGATGCGGGTGCACACCGCGGGCAGCGTCGGCGGCAGCACGGCCCTGGCCGGCGCCTCGCTCGTCCAGGGCGGGGTGCATGAGCGGGTGCTGGTCGTGGCGTACGAGAAGCAGTCGGAGTCGAACGCCACCTGGGCGCTGTCCACGCACCTGCCGTTCAGCGCGTCACTGGTGGTCGGCGCGGGCGGCTACTTCGCGCCGCACATCCGCGACTACATCCGCAGGTCAGGCGCCCCCGGTCACATCGGCACCCTCGTCGCGGTCAAGGACCGCCGCAACGCGCTGAAGAACCCGTACGCGCACCTGAAGATCCCCGGCATCGACAGGAAGATGGTCGAGTCGACGCCCATGCTGTGGGAGCCGATCCGCTACCTGGAGACGTGCCCGTCGAGCGACGGCGCCTGCGCGATGGTGCTGGCCGCCGAGTCGGCCGTCACCGGCACCCCCGCCTGGCTGCACGGCACCGCCATGCGCTCCGAGCCGATCTTCCGGGCCGGGCGCGACACCGTCAGCCCGCGCGCGGGCATCGACTGCGCGGCCGACGTCTACCGCCAGGCCGGCATCACCGACCCACGGCGGCAGATCGACGTCGCCGAGGTGTACGTCCCCTTCTCCTGGTACGAGCCCATGTGGCTGGAGAACCTGGGGTTCGCGGCGGAAGGGGAGGGCTGGAAACTCACCGAGTCGGGCGCCACGGCCCTCGACGGCGACATCCCGTGGAACGCCTCCGGCGGGGTGCTGTCGAGCAACCCGATCGGCGCCTCGGGACTCATCAGGTTCGCCGAAGCCGCCCAGCAGGTGCGCGGCCTGGCCGGCGACCACCAGGTGGACGGCGCCCGTACGGCGCTCGGCCACGCGTACGGCGGAGGAGCGCAGTTCTTCGCGATGTGGATCGTCGCACGGGAGCGGCCCTGACGCCGCGGGGGAGACCCATCACACCCTGGAGGTCCCGGTGGAGTTCAACCACGCAGACCTGTTCGAAGGGCTGACGGACGCCGCGGGGGAGCGGACGGCCGTCGTCTGCGGCGCGGACCGCCGCACCTTCGCCGAGCTGGACGCCGAGGCGAACCGGCTCGCCCACCATCTCACCGACCTCGGCGTCGAACCAGGCCAGCACGTCGGCCTGCACCTCTACAACGGCGTCGAGTACGTCGCCGGCCTGCTGGCCGCCCTCAAGATCAGAGCGGTGCCGATCAACGTCAACTACCGCTACGTCGAGGCCGAACTGCTCTACCTCTACCGCGACTCCGACATCCGGGCGCTGATCTACGACGTGGAGTTCGAGCCTAGGGTGGCCGCCGTCGCCGGGCGCGCGCCGCTGCTCGACCACCTGATCGCGGTGGGCGGGCCGCCGTCGATCGCCACGGCCGTGCCGTACGCGACCGCCCTGGAGCACGGACGGCCAGAGCGGGGCTTCCCCAAGCGGTCGGGCCAGGACGTGTACATCATCTACACCGGCGGCACCACCGGCCTGCCGAAGGGCGCGATGTGGCACGTCGAGGACCTGTTCATGGGCTTCGGCGGCGGCAACCCGTACGGGCAGCCGCGAACCACCCCGCAGGAGGTCGTCGACGAGGCGGTCAAGGCCACGCCCCTGGTGCTGATGGCCGCGCCGCCCCTCATGCACGGCGCCGCGCAGATGGCCACGTTCCTCGCCTGGTGGATGGGTTCGGCCATGGTGTACGTCCGCAAGTTCGACGCCGCCGAGGTGCTGCGGACCATCGCCCGCGAGCGGGTCAACACCCTCAACATCACCGGCGACGCCATGGCCCGTCCGCTGGCCGAGGAGCTGGCGCGCGGCACGTACGACGTGTCGTCGCTGTTCGCGGTCAGCTCGACCGGCGCCATCCTGTCCGGCGCCGTACGCGACCGGCTGCAGGAACTGCTGCCGAACGTCATGATCCTCGACAGTTTCGGCTCGACCGAGTCCGGCTACACCGCCTCGGGCGTCGCCGGGTCGTCGCCCGAGAAGGGCCTGCGCTACCAGCCGAACTCCGTCGTGAAACTGGCCGTGCTGGACGACGAGCACCGGCCCGTCGAGCCAGGCTCCGGACAGATCGGCACGCTCGCCAGATCGGGACGGGTGGCGTTCGGCTACTACAACGACCCCGACAAGACGGCCCGTACGTTCGTCACGGACGAGCAGGGCACCCGCTGGCTGCTCACCGGCGACCTGGCCACCGTCGAGGCCGACGGCACCGTCTCCGTCTTCGGCCGCGGCTCGCAGTGCATCAACACGGGCGGCGAGAAGGTGTTCCCCGAGGAGGTCGAGGCGGTGCTCAAGGGGCATCCTGCGGTGTTCGACGCCGTGGTCACGGGGGTGCCGGACGAGCGGTGGGGCGATCGGGTGGCCGCCGTGGTCGAGCCACGCCCCGGCGTCGAGCTGACCGCGTCCGACCTGGACGCCCACTGCCGGACCCAGCTGTCCGGCTACAAGGTGCCCCGCACGTACGCGTTCGTCACGGAAATGGTGCGCTCGCCCGCAGGCAAAGCCGACTATCGCTGGGCCCGCAGAACCGCCGAGAACACCTCCCCCTGAGGACGGCTCAGCCCGTTCCGGGGCGCGTGGTCGATGCGGCGCCTCGGACCTTTTGCCCGCCCTTTCTGGCGCTTGTCCCGCTTCACGGCGTGGCGTCGAGGTGCCGCAGTTCGGCGTCGATCGCTTGCGCCTCCTGTTCCCGTCCCGCCTTCTCCAGCAGGCTCAGCCGGCCGCGCAGCACTTCGCGCAGCAGGTCGGCGTGGTGGTCGCCCTGCGCACGCGGGTCGGCGTCTTGGGCGGTCAGGGTGCGTAGGAGGGCGGCGGCGGTCTGCAGGGCCTCGTCGGCGGCGTCGTCGCGGCCGAGGTCCAGTTGGCAGAGGCCGAGGCGGGCGTGCGCGACCGCTCCCGTCGGCGCGTCCTTCGCCACCTGGGCGGCCCGGTGCAGGACGAGCCCCGCCTCCAGCGGCCGGTCGGCCCGCATGAGCGCGTCCCCCAGCATCAGCATCGCCCGTGACAGCAGCCCGGCCTGCGCCGTCCCGCCGGAAGGGAACCGCTCCAGCGCCGCCACCGCCTCCCGCAGCGGCCCCACCGCGTCCGCGGGGAACTGCCGCGCCAGCAGCGCCCCGGCCAGCGCCAGGCACGCCCCGGCCCGTCCGATGTGCAGGTCCCGCGCGTCCACGCCCGCGGCGATCAGCTCGTCGTAGACGGCGACGGCCTCACGCGCCCGCGCCTCCGCCTCCACGACGCCGTCCTGCCGCAGCAGCGCCCCCGCGACGCCGTCCGGCCGCAGCAGTGTCTCGGAGCTCAGTGTCAGCGCGCCCGCCAGCACCGTCCGGTACGCCACGTCCCCCGGCTGTGCGCTGGCCGTCCGGATCGCGTCCTCCGCCAGGGCGTTCGCCCCGGCGGGGTCGCCCAGCGCGAGACGGCAGCGCGCCAGCCGCCAGGCGGCCTCGGCGTGCCTCACGGTGCCGGGCGGCTCACCGGCGGCGGCGATCCCGGCGTACTCGACGGCCTCGCGCGGCCGACCGGCGGCCAAGAGGTCGTCGGCGATCAGCGCGGCCGTCGCGGCCGCACCCCTCTGGTCGGGCAGCGCGGTGAACAGGCGCAGCGCCTCCACCAGGTGCGCCATCGCCTCCGGCTCCCGTCCGGACGCCCGTGACGCCTCACCCCGCACCTGGATCGCCCGCGCCCGCAACACCTCCACCCCCGCCGCGGCCCGGTCGAGTTCGGCGAGCGCCCAGGTGATCGCGTCCAGGGCCGCGAGCGGGCGGCCCAGCGCCGCCAGGGTGGCCCCGAGCTGCACATACACGGCTGCGGCGAGGGACGGCTCGTCCAGGTCGTCGCACACGTCAGCGGCCCGCTCGCAGTGCGCCAGGGACTCCGCCGGCCGGCCGCGTCCGAACAGCTCGGCGGCGTAGCGGAGCAGGGTCTCCCCGAGCAGCCGGCCAGGACGGCCACCGAGCAGATCCACGGCCTGCTCCAGGACGGGCAGTTCGGCCCGCCCGCACCGCTCGTACGCGACGGCCGCCTGCGCCAGCGCCACCCCGAGCGCCTCCCGGTACGCGCCCGACACCACGGCGAGCCCCCGGTAGACGCGAACGGCGAGTTCGGCCCCGAGCAGTGCGCCCTCGTCGTCGCCGCCACGCGCCGCAGCCGCCCCGAACGCGGCCAGGCAGCGGGCGTAACGGGCGTGCAGCTCCGGCGCGCCGCTCAGCGGCACCTCCCGCTCCAGCGCCTCGGCGAACCTGGACAGCGGCCCCGCGAGCCCCGCCGTCCCCGTCATCTCCGTCACGAGACCGGACAGCTCGTCCACCAGCGTGCCCAGCGCCTCGACGCCCGGCAGCGGACGCATGTCGAGGATCCCGGCGAACAGCGCCGCGCCGGCCGCCGGACCGTCCTCCTCCACGCGCAGCCTCGCCAGCCGTACCAGAGCCCGCAGATGGACGCCCGCCACCTCGCAGGGCACGGTCGCGGCGCGGGTCATGAGCGCGGTCCCCCTGGCCAGCCGGTCCCGCGCCGCGTCGTCGTCGCCCAGCTCGGCCAGGCACAGGCCGCCCAGCTCCAGGCACGCCGCGGTGAGCAGCAGCGCCTCCTCGCCCGCCTGCGGCGACGGGACGGCGTCGAGCGCGCGGGTGACCGACCGCAGCGCGCCCTCGGCGTCCCGCGCGCCGAAACGGATGCTCGCCTGTACGTGCAGCGCCCCGGCCAGCGCGAGCGGCGGCTCGGCACCCTCCGCCACGAGCCCCGCGTACAGCTCGGCCAGCCGGTCGGACGCCGCCGCCGCGTCCGCCGGGGAGGCGGCCCTGGACAGCGCCACCGTCTCCAGGGTCAGCAGATGCGCGAGCTCCGTACGGAACGCGACGCTCAGCTCGGCCTGCGGTTCGTACGACTCGACGGCGGTGAGCAGGTGGGGGAGCGCCTCCTTGTGGCGTCCGAGCCCCACGAGCGCCCGGCCCAGCGCGGCGGCGACCATGCCTACCGCGATCGCGTGCGGCGGGCCGGGCGCGGCGTGCCGCTGAAGCAGTTCGGCGGCCTGCGTGGCCAGCGCCAGCCCGTCGCCGGCCCGGCCCGCGTCCGCCAGGGCGGTGGCGAGCCCGGCCTGCGCCGACAGGTACGCGTCGACCAGCTCGGCCCCGGGCGTGCCGGCGTCCTCGACCGCTTTCCTGCACTCCGCGAGCCGTTCCTCCGCCCGGGCCACGGCCCGCGCCGGTTGGGTGACGGTCAGTCCTGGCAGCCACGGCTCGCCCGGTTGCGGCTCGGCCGGTTCCATCCGGCCCAGCCTGGCCCGGACCTCGTCCGACGGTCCACCGCGCCCGCCGTGCACGTCGTAGAGCTCGGCGGCGATCTCCAACTGGACGCGGGCATCGGCCCGCCGCCCCAACTCGTCCAGACACAACCCCAGCAGATACCTGGCCCTGGCCTGCACCTCCAGCCCAACCTCAACCTGCCCGCCCCGCGTCACCGGGCCGGTGTTGGGGATCTCGGCGTGCGTCGTCGAGCCTGTCATGGAGATCCTGGCCTCCTGCAGCGGGGCCAGCGCCTCCTCGGGCCGGCCGTCGGCCAGCAACAGCTCGCCGAGGACCAGTAACTGCCCGGTGAAGGAGGGCCGGTGCTCGTCCGGCTCCAGCGTGACAAGAGCCCGCAGATTCCGTACGGCCTCCGCGGCGGACCTGACCGCGGCGTCCAGGTCGTCCAGGCGCGCGTACGTCCCGGCCAGGTCCGCCGCCGCCGAGGCCAGCTGAGCACGCACGCCGGGGTCGCCGTCGGCGAGCCCCCGCAGCCGCCCCACCGCCTCACCCGCCGGGACGACCGCATCGCGCACCCTGCCGCGCGCCTCCAGCCACCCGGCCATCCACCGCATCCGGCTCACGACCACGCCCCCGCCAACCGTGACGCCGCCCGGCGCGACGGCGCGGACGACTTGAGTGGCCGCTACGGCCAGGCAGGCGGCCAGGTCGGGCAGCACCTCGTCGGCCCGCATCTCCTCGAAGGCCGCGACCGGCGTCACTGTCCGCCCCACCTCGGCCGCCCCGAAACCGAAACCACCGGAACCTCCCGAACCACCGGAGCCCCCGGTAGCCGCGGAAGGACCGAAAGCCCCGAGAGCCGTGAAGGTCCCGGGAAGGTCGGAAGGGCCGGAAGAGCCGGGGCCGTCGGGAAGGATGCTGGGCGGGGGCACGATGGCGAGCATTTCGGTGACGTGGGCCGCGAACCCCGCGTCGCCGCCCGCCGCCCCGAACGCCGCAACGGCCTCGCCCAGCCGCCCGGCGTCCAGCAGCGCACAGGCCAGGTTGTAGTGGGCCCGCGCGGCCTCGCCCGCGTAGTGCGAATCCTCCGCGGCCAGGTCCCGGAACACGTCCGCCGCCTCCTGCGCCGGCCGCAGCGCCGCCACCCCTTCACCGGCCATCAGCAGGCCCGCCCCCAACGCGAACAGCGCCTCCGCCCGCCCACCTTCCGCCTGTGCCCGCTCACCCACCACATGCGCCTGCCCGTCTTCCTCCTCTCGAGGAGAAGCGGTCGGGGAGGGCGCAGCAGTCGGGGGAGTGACGGCGTGTGCGGGGGCTGCGGCGTGGAGATCGACGGCCTCAGCCGCTGCGGCGACCGCCTCGCTCAGCCGCCCCACAGCCGCCAACGCGCCCGACTGCCACGTCAACGCCGCCGCCAGCGCGACGCGCTCCCCGTACGCGCGACGGTGACGGACGGCCAGCCCGGCGAGTGCCACCTGGAGCGCCTGTAACCCCAGCCCGACGCCCCGACGCAGCCCCGGACTGCCGACGGACATCGTCACGGCCGAACCCGGCTCGCCGGTGTCCCCGTCGAAGGCGGCACTGAGCGCGTCGCCGAGCACATCGGCGAGCCGGGTGTGTGGGTGCGCCACGGCTGTCGCGACCAGCTCATCGAGTCGGCCGGTGAGAAACGTTCGCAGTGCCGCCCCGACCGGCTCTCTTCCGGCCGAGCGCCGCAGCACGTCGATCAGGCGTACGAGTTGCTCGACCGTGCAGCCCTCGCGATCGCGCAGGGCGGTCGCCAGCTGCCCCAACCCCGCCGTTCCGGCGAGCAGTTCCCCGGCCACTGCCTCGGGCGTCACCCGTACGTCGGCCACGAGACCGGCCAGGGCGCCGTCCCTGATGCCGGTGACGACGGACAGAACGGCAGGGAGTTCGTCGTGGTCCGGTGTGGTGAGGAGGAGCGTCGCGAGGGCCTGGCGTGTGGTCGTCTCGTCGGTGCGCGGCAGTCCGGCGATGCTCAGGCCGTCCGGTGGGGTGGGGGCCTCGGCGAGGGCTTCCGGGTCGGTACGGGTCGTGCCGGAGGAGGCGGCGGGCCCGTCACTGATCGACCTGGTGAGTTCGTGGGTGACGATGTGTTCGAGGAGTCCGCCGTTCCCCTGCACCTGTTCCGGTGGGTCCTCGCCGCGGACACACAGCAGGGCCGCCAGATGGACGTGGAGCGGGAGCCCGTACTCGGGGTCCTCGAGCCGCGGCGGGTCGGGGAGAACGTCGCGATCCGGGGCGAACGCCTTCATGGCGGCGAGCGCGTGCTCCGTCCGCTCGGGCAGGGTGAGCGGGCGCGCGTTGAGACCGACGGTCGTCGTGGTGAGCCGCCGCAGCCAGCCGCCCGACGCCGTGTCCAGACGTCGCCACCAGTCCGTCTCGCCCGGCTCGCCGACCAGGAACAGCAGCCGTACGCGGGCGATGCGCCCGTCCTTCGCCAACCGCCGGACGAGCTCCCCCACGAGCGGGTACGACGGCTCCGGCCGGTCCACCACGACCAGCGTCGCCCGTGACGCCTCCAGCCGCATGTCGCCCCGAGAGCCGGCTTCGCCGGACAGGAGGTCGTGCACGGCGTCCAGCGGCAGGAAGCCGGTGTCCCAGCCTGCCTCGGCGAGCTCCGCGCACAGTTCGACGGCCAGCCGGGTCTTGCCCGTGCCGGCCCTCCCGGTGAGGACGGCGATCGACACCGGGTCGGGGTCGGCGGCCCACGAGCGGAGCTCGTCCAGCTCCTCGTCCCTCCCCATGAACGGGACGACCGCGCGGCGGCCCGCCAACAGCCCCCAGCCCGTGGACCCTCGCGGCGTCGTCTCCCGCGCGGGCGCGAGCAGGTCGCGCAGGAACATCGACCGGTCGCCTGCGCGTACGGTCTCCAGCTCCTCGGACGTCACTCCGGTCAGCTCCTGGAAACGCTCGTCGTCCAGCAGCGCGGTCACGGGGACGACGTCGAACCGATGCCCGGAGCCGCCCGCAACAGGAGCGTTCATGACCAGATCGAGAAACTCGGCGGTCCGACCGGCGGCGCCAGAGGCCGCGGGGTGCCCGGCGCGTCCGAGATGAGCGGGGTGGCCGAGACGGCGGGACTGATGAGGACCACTCAGGTCACCGGAGGGGCCGAGGTGACCGGCGTAATGAGAGTCGGGGTGACCGGGAGGGCCGGCGTGACGGGCGTTCCGGTGATCGAGGTGATCGAAGTCACGAGGGTCACCGGAGTCACGGGCGCTCGGGTGACCCAAGTGACTGTGGTGACTTACGTGATCGGAGGCGGGCCGGTGAAGGCGGTGATCGGGGTGGCCGGTGGTGATCAAGCCGATGAGGTGGCCGGTTTGCCGGCTGAGTAGTGCGGCGCCTGCCATGCCGTGCCAGAGTGCGATGGGCAGCGACTCGGGGGTGGGGTCGAGCACGCGGAATGTCAGCGCCTTCGACACCGCGCCCACCGCACCCACTGCGCGTGGCGCGCTCGTTGCTCCCGTTGCGCCTGCGCCTACCGCGCCCGCCGGGGCGTCTACTTCCCCGGACACCGGCTCCGCGTGGCGTGCGCCCTGTCGTTGCCATGCTTGGGGGAAGCCCATGGCCACGCAGTTCAGTGACGCCGGGGAGGTCGAGGGAGCCACGGTGGCCCAGCGCAGCCGGTCGGGGCCCAGGTCCAAGGGCTCGGTGAGGTGGAGGAGTACGGCGCCTGTGCTGCCGGCACGGCCCCTCCACACCTCCTCGGCCGGCGTCCAACGCGTCGACCCCGGTGGGCGGATCTGGCAGGGGGCGGCGGGGTCCACCACATGGCCGGACGCGAGCACGAGGCGCGGGCTGATCGCGTAACCCGATCCGGTCACGCCGATGACGGCATCGTGACCGGAATAGACCTCGACGACCCGTTCGAGCCCGAGGCGGTGTGGTGGCGTTTCCATGGGGGGTCCGCCTAGTGGTCATGTCCTGATGTGCCGCCGGGTGAGAGCTATTGATTCGCTCTCAACTATCGCACTCAGCAGCCGAAAATGCGTGACTTGTCACGCCTTCTCGGTCGTGAGCCAGGCCGCCAGCCCGAGGTAGACGACCCCGCTGCCGACGTCCAGCCGCCGCCGGACGCGGGCGGACCCGCGGACCCGTCCGGCCACGGCCGCGGCGAGCATCGCGTACGTGCCGTCCGAGGCCATGCCGAGCAGGATCCACAGCAGCCCGAACACCAGGATCTGCGGGGCGATCGGGCCCGCGGACGGGTCGGCGAACTGCGGCAGGAACGCCAGGAAGAACACCGCCGTCTTCGGGTTGAGTACGTTGACCACGACCCCCTCCCAGAACAGCCGCCGCTTCGAGTGGACCGGCAGCTCGACCGCCTGCTCGCCCCCGCCCCGCCGCATCAGCTTGCGTACGCCGAGCCAGACCAGGTAGGCCACGCCCGCGTACTTGACGACGGTGAAGGCCGTGGCGGAGGTGGCGAGCAGCGCGCTGATGCCGAGCGCCGCCGCGGCGACATGGACGACGGAGCCCACGTGGACGCCCACCACCGAGATCAGCCCGGCGGCCGTGCCCTGGGCGACGCTTCTCGTGACGATGTAGAGGACCGCTGGTCCGGGCACGATCAGCAGTGCCAGCGTGGCCGCGCAGAACACGACGAGCGTCGAGATTTCCGGCATGTTGTCATCGTAAGAAGCACGTCAACGGCTTTGAGCGCGCGCCATCAGGCGGGTGCGACGGGGTCGGTCTCAGGCGAGCGACATCGCCGGGGTGCGGAGGCTTTCGCGCAATGCGGTCAGCAACGCCTCGGTGGCGGGCGGGTGCGGGGGTTCGCCGTAGACGGCGGCGTACACGTGACGGGTCGAGCCGGGAACCTCGGTCGCATCGACGTCGGGGTGGCGGTGGGCCTGGAGGGCGAGCCCCGGCAGCAGGGTCAGCCCGAGCCCGCCGGCGACCAGCGCCTGTACGGCCACGATGTCGTCGCTGGTGAACGTGATGCGTGGCGCGAATCCGGCCTTGTCGCAGATGTCCAGCAGGTGGCTGCGGCAGCGGTCGCATCCGGCGATCCAGGCGGAGTCGGCGTGGTCGGCGAGCGAGCCCGCCGGCGTACGCGACACGAGGTAGCTGGGGTCGTCGAGCAGGTGGACCATGTGGACGCCGCCGTCCTCGGGGGCGGTGTCGTCGTACCGGAAGATGACCGCGACGTCGACGCGGCCGGCGCGCAGCAGCCGCAGCGCCTCGGGCGGCTCGGTCTCGGTGAGCTCCAGGCGCAGCCCGGGGTGCGCCGCGGTGAGCCGGCCGGCCGCCTCGGGCACGAATGTGGCCAGCGCGGACGGGAAGGCGGTCAGCCGGACGCGTCCCGTGCGCAGCCCCACGTGGGCGGCGAGCTCCTCCGCCGTGGCGTCGAGCCGGCCGATGATGTCGGCGGCCCGGTCGGCGAGCAGCCGGCCGGCCTCGGTGAGCCTGATGCCGCGCCCGGCGCGCTGGATGAGCTTGGCGCCGGTCTCGGCCTCCAGCCGGGCCAGGTGGTGGCTGACGGACGGCTGTGAGTAGTGCAGCACCTTGGCCGCTTCGGTGAGCGACCCCTTCTGGGCGACGGTGAGGAGCACGCGAAGGCGGGTGACGTCCAGCATCCATCAATCTTATCTATGGATCGCCCAGAGAACTTCTGTTGGACCTATCAGTCGAGATGCGAGACGGTGGAAACAAGACAAAATTCGCATTCAGTCTAGGGATGTGTCATGAACACAGCCACCGTCACCAGGCCCGGCCTCGAGCCTCTCGTGTCCGGTGTGTCGAGGATCGTCGCTCGAGGCCTGGACGCGCGCGACACCGCGTTCGCCGTCGCCGACCTGCTGCGCGACAACCTCCCCGGGCCCGACCTCCTCACGCCCGCCGAACGCGAGGGCTCGCCCGACCGGTACGTCACCCACATCCTGCACGCCGAGGACGACTTCTCCGTCGTCGCCGTCGTGTGGCGTCCGGGCCAGGGCACCCCCATCCACGACCACGTGTCGTGGTGCACGTTCGGCATCATCAGCGGCATCGAGCACGAGACCCTCTACCGCGACATGGGCGACCACCTCGTGGAGATCGGCCGGGCCGACAACCTGCCGGGCGAGGTCAGCGGCTTCGCGCCCCCCGGCGACATCCACAAGGTGCTCAACACCAGCTCGGAGCTGGGCGTCTCGCTGCACATCTACGGCGCCGACGTCGCCAAGCTGGGCGGCAGCGTCCGCCGCCTCTATGACCTGCCCGTCAAGTAGCCGTCGAGCGCCTGCGCCAGTTCGGCGGGGCGGGCCAGCATCGGCATGTGGCTCCCGCCGATCTCGTCGGGCGTGATCCCGAGCCGCTCGCGCACGACCCGCCGCATGAACTCGGGCGTGAAGAACCGGTCGTCCCGGCACAGCAGGAACCTCGTCGGGACGTCGGGCCAGGCGTCCAGCGGCCACGGCTCGACGACTGCCTTGTCGGCCTGGCCGCGCGAGCGCGCCGTCAAATCGGCGGCCAGCTCCGCGGGCACGTCGTGCAGGAACAGCTCGATCTCGTCGAGCTCGGCGGATTTGAACCCGGTGTTGGTCCACCACGCGGACGGCGGCTCGCCGGGCGCCGGGATCATGGCCGTCACCAGCACGAGCAGCTCGGTCTCTGTACGGGCGCAGACCAGCGGCGCGACGAACCCGCCCCACGAGTGGCCGACCACGACGACGTCACGCCGGCCGCCGAGCGCCTCGACCACGGTGTCGGCATAGTCGAGCAGGCCGGCGTCCTCGTCGTCGAAGGGCAGGTCGACCGCCACGACGTCGTGCCCGCGCCGGCGCAGCTCCGGCTCGACCAGGTGCCACTGCCATGCGGCGCCCCCGCCGCCGTGGATCAGCGCGAACGTGGCCATGTGCGTACCTCCGAGATGAGTTTCGGTCGCCGGATGGGTCTTCTCTGTACCATCCGCCACCGACAAGGAGCCGCCATGGAACCGGTCACCCGGCTCGACCGCCGCTTCAGCGCCGACGACGCCACCCCCACGCCGTGGGCCGAGGCGCGCGAGCAACTGGAGCACGCGGAGACGTACTGGCTGAGCACCGTACGCAAGGACGGCCGTCCCCACGTCACCCCGCTGTTGGCCGTCTGGCGGGACGGCGCGATGTATTTCTGCACGGGTGCCGACGAGCAGAAGGGCCGCAACCTGGCGTCCAACCTGAACTGCGCCCTCACGACGGGCGCCGGCTCCCTGCACGAAGGGCTGGACCTCGTGGTGGAGGGCTTGGCCCGGCGGGTCACGGATCCGGCCGCGCTCAAAGAACTCGCCGCCGCCTGGGAGGCGAAATACGGCGCCACGTGGCACTTCGAGGTCGGCGACGGCGTGTTCGTCAACGTCGCGGGCGGCGCGGCGCAGGTGTACGAGCTGCGCCCGTCGAAGGCGCTCGGCTTTCGCAAGGGGCGGTACGGCCAGACCACCTGGCGTTTCTGACGCTACGAGAAGGAATCCGCGCAGCCTCCGGTCCGGCCGGTGGGCCGGACCGGACGCCGCTCTCAGCCGAGGCTCAGCTCCTGGAGGAACAGGGCCTCCGTGGTCGCCACGCGGCGCAGCTCCTCGAGGTCGACGCGCTCGTTGGGGGCGTGGATCGCCGCCTCTTCGTCCTCGGCACCGAAGAGCAGGATCTCGGCCGCGGGGAACTGCTTCAGCAGCGTGTTGACCAGCGGGATCGAGCCGCCCGCGCCCACGTCGCGCGGCGGGCGGCCGAAGGCGCGCTCCATCGCCCGGTTGAGCGCCGCCCGCGCCTTGCCGCCCGAGTCGGCCTGGAAGCCGGACCCGACGGTGAAGTCGCCGAACGACACCTGCACGCCCCAGGGCGCCACCTGGCGCAGGAAGTCGACGACCGCGTTCACGGTGGTCTTCGGGTCGGCGACCGGAGGCACGCGGACGGTCACCCTGGCCCGCGCCACCGGCTGCACGGCGTTGATCGCGCCGGACACCGTCGGCACGTCGAGCCCCGTGACGGTGATCGCGAAGGACGCCCACAGGCGGTCGGCGGGCGTGCCTGAGCCGACCAGCGACACCCCGTCGAGCACGCCGGCCGTCTTCCTGAACTCCTCTTCCGACGGCCCCGCCCCGAGGAACTGGCCGCGCGGCAGGCCGGGGACGCGGACGTCGCCGTTGTCGTCGTGCAGCGAGGTCAGCATGCGCATGAGCGCCGCCAGCGCGTCGGGCGCGACGCCGCCGAACGAGCCGCTGTGCACCGCCTCGCGCAGCGTGCGGACCTCGATGGTGAACGCGGCCATGCCGCGCAGCGACGTGGTGACCGCGGGGTCGCCGACGCGCGGGTTGCCGGTGTCGGCCACCACGATCGTGTCGGCCCGCAGCAGCTCGGGGTTGCGCTCGACGAACGCCTCGAGCCGCTCGCCGGCGTACTCTTCCTGGCCCTCGATGATGACCTTGATGCCGACGGGGAAGCGGCCCTGGAAGGCGCGCAGGGCGGTGACGTGCGCGATGACGCCCGACTTGTCGTCGGCGCAGCCGCGCCCGTACAGGCGGCCGTCGATCAGCGTCGGCTCGAACGGCGGGGTGCGCCACGCGGCCGGGTCACCGGCGGGCTGCACGTCGTAGTGGGCGTACAGCAGCACCGTGGGCATGCCGGGAGGCGCGGGGGCCTCGGCGAAGACGGCGGGGAAGCTGCCCTCGACCGGCACCTGCTGGACGCGCGGCAGGCCCACGGAGCGCAGCAGTTCCTCGGTCATGGCCGCGGCCGCGTGGACGGGCTCTTCCGGGTGCCCGGGGAAGGCCACGGAAGGGATGGCGGCGAGGCGCCGCAGTTCGTCCACGGCCTGCGGCATCGCGGCTGCGACGGCGCTCTCGATCTGGTCAGGAGTCACGGGATGGTCCCCCGGGGGTCGTTCTAACGAATGGTCTGCGGTTTCCCTGGCGCCGCCGTTCCCGGCGGCACCCGCCGGCCGCGACGGATGCTCCTATGGATGTCAAGCGACGTGTTCTTGATCGTTTGATGTGATGATTCGGTAGAGTTCGCGGGCTATGTAGCGCTTCAGGCAGCGGATGATCTCTTTCTTGGACAGGCCGTCTTGGGTGCGTCGTTCCATGTAGGCGCGGGTGCGTGGATCCCAGCGCAGACGGCATAGGACCACGCGGTAGAGCGCGGCGTTGGCTTGGCGGTCGCCGCCGCGGTTGAGGCGGTGCCGGGTGGTCTTGCCGGAGGAGGCGGGGATCGGGGAGACGCCGCACAGCATGGCGAAAGCGGCTTCGCTGTGCAGCCGGTCGTGGTTTTCGCCGACGGTGACCAGCAGCTGTCCGGCGGTGTCGGT
>NZ_FNFB01000017.1 GCF_900100395.1 Nonomuraea maritima
CGCGGATATAGCGCCAGGCGGTAGCGACGCCGACGTTGAAGCCGGCGGCAACTTCCCTCAGCGGTTCGCCTTTGCGCAGGTGGACGAGGACAAGCAGTGCCTGCTGACCAGGGGCGAGACGCCGCCAGGGTGACCCGATCTGCTTGCGGTGCCGACGCAGGATGCCGGACAGATAGGACAGGGTTCGAGATGACAACGGCAGCGCCGCACGGTAGAACAACAACTCAGAGCCTCTGGTGGTGAAGGTTGATCTTGGTCGACAGCCCTTCTACCAGGGGCTCTTCTACTTGTCGATCAACTCCATCCGCGCGGCATGCCCTCCATCAGCGGCTTCAGGTTGGAAAACCCTCACTGATCGTCTGCGGTTGATCCTTCCCAATGCCTTCCCACAGGCAGTCGTCGCTGCCGTTGAGATGGCGACACCAGCCCGGTGCGGCCTAGCGTGGAAGAGTGATCAGGCGGTTCTACCCCCGGGCGTTCGAACACCTCCAAGCTGCACATCGCGCGAAGTCGACGATGGGCTCGTTGTGGCAGACGTTGCTTGATGCTGGATGCATCGACAACGCCGTCACCACCTATGAAGACGGTTCTGGGCACGTCCTTGTACAGATCGACTGGAATCCAGTAACTAGGCGAGATTTCACAGAGCAGTTCAGGACATGCCTAGACGAGCTCTGGGCGTGCCTCGACTCTCTCGTCCTGGAGACGGTCGAGATGTTCAGTGTGCGCAAACGGCCCCGAAACCCTGCTCATCCCCGGTTCTTCCCGCTAGCGGACTCTCTGGATGGCTTCGAGGCGCTTTTGGAGGAATCCTGTCTGGACGGTGTCTTGCAGCTCCATTTCGACATGATCCGCGACTGTCAACCATTCCGGTCTTCCTCCAACGACCAGCGAATCGATGCCCTTCGCAACGGGCTTCGCGACCTCCTTGCCTGGGAGCATGCGTTGGAGGCCGGAGGGCAAATCGGCGCGTGGGCGACTCCTGTCGAGCCGGAGGTCTGCATCGAAGAGCCACTGGAGTTGGAGCGCCTCGAAGTCTCCGAGCCCGGCGAACTCAACAACGAGCGGGTGGTGGCCGAATTCTGGCTCCGCAACTACAGCGTCGGTCTTCCCGTTGCAGCACGAGCTGGGACCTATGTAGACCTTGGCTTCGCCGATGGATTCATCCCCGCAGGAGTCGACGACACGTTCGGCCGTCGCCTGGGCGCAGTGATCGAAGCTGTCCTCCGCATCGCGGCTTCCTTCGCTTGGCTCTCCGCTCAGGTGCCCGGCTCAAGGCGCGTGCTGATCGGACACAACACCCAAGAGACAACATGGACTGACGCCACCCGGTCGGTACACCGCTGGTCTGAAGGGGAACTCGCGGGTGTAGCAAGCTCGGATATAGGGCTAGGGGTAGCGTCGCAGGCCAAGGAGCTCACGCTCATCGTGGCAACACCGCACGGAGTGTTTGAACGATTGGTCCCTCATGCGACGCCGCTGCGCAGCCACGATCGTCCCGGCCTCGCAGCAGAAACCGCCGTGCAAGACGCGGCCGCGACCTGGGGCCTCCCCGATTTCGTGATGCTGCCGACTGTCGAGCGCAAAGGACCAGGGGTAAGGGAGTTCAGCGACGGTCTAATCGTGGTCGGCGAAATCGGAGTCATCGTCCAGGTCAAAACCCGCGAGACCGAGCCGGGCACCAGCGCCCGTGAGACGTCATGGATCGCGAAACAGATCAGTGCCGCTGTCAAGCAAGTGAACGGTACCGCGCGTCGGTTGGCGGCCGAAACCACAGAGATGGTGAACGGGCGAGGACAGAGCATTCGTATCCATGGCCCCTCAACCCGCTGGGGTGGGGTGGTCATCATCGAGCACCCGGACCCACCAGGGAACTACGAGATACCGACAACCGAGAGTCGTATCCCGGTGGTGGTCTTGCTGCGACGAGACTGGGAATTTCTGTTCAACCAGCTCCGCTCCTCGCACGCAGTAGTCAGCTATCTCCACCGCGTTGGCGTCTCTACAAAGGTCCTCGGCGAGGAGCCGCAACGCTACTACGAACTGGCTGCCGCCGACGCCGAGGCAAGTCCTGGCCCTATCGATCCGACGATCCAAGGACGGGGCGATTATCGGTCCGTGCCACTGCTTCCATCCGCACCAGCCGGCAGCGACGACGACGAAGCTCATGGCATGGTGCGCCTCATGCTCGAAGACATCGCTAACACGCACATCGAAGCCGAGCACGTGCAGGATCGGCAAAGGTTCCTGGCTTCCCTCGACAGCTTGCACGTGGGCAACCGTAGTGAGCTCGGACGCATGCTCCTCGACGGTCTACAGCAGGTGCGCCTTGCAGGAGCCGACTCCCTCTCATGGCGTTTCCGGACCTTCCTGGCTGGTCAGAATCGCGACCAACTCGGTTTCGGGGTCTGCTCTACCCTTACCGAGACCACGCGATTGGCCTTCAGAGCGTGGCTCTTGTTGCGCCACCATGAACGGGGCCCGCGGGAGAACCTGGCAGAACTGACATCAATCGGCGTGCTGCTCACACCGAGGAACGATGGCCATCGAGACTGGGACACCACGATGATCGCTGTGCAAGGCGACCCTGAACTTACCGAGGAAGAACTCCAGCAGTATCAGGAACTCTAGAACACGCCCCGCTGACTTGTGATGCCATTGAACCGCCCTGACTTTGATGGAGACCGTGGTTTGCCCCGGCTTACCACCGCCTGCCAGCTCGCGAAGTAATTCACTGGCACGTTCGGCACCGTGACCATCGAGCGGTTCCTGCACACCAGCTACGACCAGTTCGCCCTGCAAGGGAAGATCTCCAACTAGCGGCCGTTCCGCCCAGCACTTCGTCCGCGAGCGACTGAACACCCTGGCCCGGGTGTAAGGCCAGAATGACGGGCGGCCCGTAGCGCTGTGCCTGTGCGTGTACAACGCCGAGCGTTCCCAGATGGCCGCCGGGTGGCTCGCCCACCTGGCAGGGGATCGCATCGAGGTCCGCTCCGCTGGTTCGGCGCGTACCAATCCGGTCAGCCCGGTGGCGGTTGACGCGATGCGCGAGGCCGGCTTCGACATCACCACCGAGCAGCCCAAGATCCTCACTATCGATGCGATCGAGGCCTCGGATGTGATCATCTCCATGAGGTGCGGCGACGCCTGCCCGATCTCCCCGGGCAAGCGGTACGAGGACTGGAAACTCGACGATCCGGCCGGACAGGGGCATCGAGGCCGTCCGCCCCATCCGCAACGAGATCCGCATCCGGATCGACAAGCTGATCAGCGAGATCCTGCCTGTGGTCTAACCCGAGAGAGGACGAAACCGCTCGCGTGTTGACCGCCAGGTCGATCGTTGGCCGACGTTGGCGGCACGTTGCGCCTGATGAGAGGCGCCAAGCTACAGCAATCACCCACAAGCGGCGCAGAGGGGCGATGTTCGTTGTAACAGGACATGACGAAGTACCGATCTGACGCATGATGATCGAATGTGCCGGTGACATCGCGCTCGGCGCTCCACCTCGACATAGGAAACACCTCGCAATGGCCGCCGCCGCGTCTCCCGCCGTCCCTGACCGCTGGCCCACGCTCACCGAGTGGACACGTCGAAACCCCAACCACCCACTACGTGTCCTGAGGGGAAAGCCTTCACGAGCCGTGTTGCTGGACGTGTGGGAACAGCTTCTTTGCGATCTGCAACAAGCGAATCCTGCCAGGCTCGCGTCCAAGCGCAAGAACTTCTCCTCTGCCAACACCATCGAGGAATGCTTGCAACAACGCGCCGAGTTTCTAGTCGCGACGCACCTGACCAAGGCAGAGATCGCATATGAGTTCCTTCCCGAAGGCGGAGTTCCTCAGCCGGACATCGCACTGCTTAACCCCGCTACGAGCGGATTGCGCATCGAGGTCACCAGCCGACAAACCCCGAGCTTGGAAGAGCTACGCGACGAGCTGGATATGGATCTAGAGGGCGCCGGGTATCAGGTCGAGATCCAGTGTGAGGTAGCTCCTGTTCGCATCAGCGACGCCGAACGAGAGAGCATCCGCGCCAACGTGCGCGGCCAAGCCACGACGGGGAAACCCTTCCGGATCGTCGAGGGACTCAAGATCGGCTACCCGCCGGTGACAGTCGACATGGTGATCAGCGGTGTACCCGCCAAGGACTCACCCGAGGAGGCTGGTGAATGGGTGACGTACGAGGTCGCCGGCGCTGAGCTCACCGATCACATGCGCGAGGTCGAGATGCGCATCGTTGGCAAGCTCACTGAGGATGCCAAGAATCGCCAAGCCGCAGCCGCTCCCACGCTGCTCTTGGTGGAGGCTAGCCGGACTGGCTTGGCTTCGATCAGGCCGGACTGGGTGTGGGAAGGGAAGCTGCAGAGTCTTCTGGGCAAGGCCAATACCAACTTCGTGGCTATCGGGGTGCTGTTCGCCGACCAAGCCTCACTCGAAGCGCGCGCCGTCGTAGTACGAGGCGCCGACTGTCCATCCAATGTTGTGGCGGCGATCGATCAGGTACGAGAAGCCTTTCGGCCCACGCCCACCTACGCCCAAAGCCCGAAGCAACTGCTGGCGTACGCGGTCAAGTCTTTCCGCTTTGGCCGCACCTAGACTTCTGGCCGCGACCGCCGGGTTGGCCGCCGCCGACGATCGAATCTCAATCTCAGGTCTCATGCAGTGATGCCTGGCTCGGCCAACGGGTAACCAGCACACCGAGGCGGGCCACCTGCTTGGGGACGATGAGCTTGCTCCGCTTCGACGGACACATGGGCTTGTGATGATAAACGGTTGTGATCGACTTCGGTTCCGATCGACCGGTGCACCGCCAGCTCGCCGACATCATCCGTGCGGACATCGCAGCGGGCCGGCTGAAGCCTGGTCAGGCACTCCCCTCAGAGACTCGGCTGATGCAGCAGTACGAGCTCGGCCGGGTTGCCGTACGCCAGGCGCTCGGGGTGTTGCGCAGCGAGGGACTGATCGTCACCGTGAAGCGTGAAGGCTCCTACGTCCGCCCCCAGGCGCCCGTTCAGCGGGTCGTTGTAGAAGGACTGGCAGAGGTTACTGCCCGTATGCCGTCTCCTGACGAGAGGAAGAAACTGGACCTCCCCGAAGGCGTTCCGGTGTTCGTCATCAAGGAGCCACGGCAGTCAAGCCGCATCTTGCCAGCCGATCGAACCGTGCTGGTCTGGGCGGCCGCAAGAAAGAACTCAACACCTCGCGACTCGGCGTAGGCCTTCCAATCTCCTGCGCGCACAGAGCTCTACGGCCCGAGAGAGATTGTTCCACATCGAAATAGACCCCTCTTCTACGCCTGAGGGCTGCTGAGTGAACAGCGCGCGCAGAATGTCGTTTGGCGAGAGAAATCGACAGGCGACGGGACCACTGCTTCTGGTTGACTATGCAATATGGAGACGACCGAATCCGTAGCGGTGCCTGCAGGGTTTGCGCCATATCGACACGACCCAGCCGGTGTTGCCGAGTTAGCGCGACTTGCCGATAGCGCGTGTGAGGGCATTTCCCACCTGCTGGAGGCGAGTGTACGTGTGCCACGGCTCGCCGCCACGGTCGCGCCCACCGCCGACGCTGCGGCTGTGCGCGAGCTACAGATGATGTTCTCCTACCTGCTATCGATCAACAACAAGAGTTCGGTACAGCCTGGGGCAGTGTTGGAGCCGCTGGATGGGCCGTCACCTCTGCCTCGCGCGTTGCGCGATGCTGACTCCGAGGTTCGGGCACTGTGGGTAGCGCTGACGGATGCGGTATCGCATCCGATAGCGCAAGCGCGGTGCACTGATATTGCTTTCACGCTGCGCTTGACGAAAATCAGCCGCGACAGCGCGGAGAACGCCGCACGTGCCTATCTCGCCTCTCTTGACGGCAACCTGATGCCTTGGGATCAGAGCCTTGGCCTGTTGCGGGCGTGGACTTTGGCACGCTCGGTAGGCTCCACGGTTCTGGAAGCTGAGATCGTTTCAGCCATGCTGGTGGTGGCTGAAGACGTGATCACACGCGCTGACGACTCGTCCGCGGCTGTTCGACTGTTAGAGGCACTGACCGCGCCGGGGCGCAAGGGCACTGCACAGCCGGCGAGCGCACAGGCGAACGCTTTGCTGGATCGCGCGCTGACCGCTTATACAGAGCCTCACGCGATCGCCAATGTGGCCAAGCTGATCCGCAAGCGCTCGGCAGACGATCATGCACGGGCCGAGAATGCAAGTCGTGTCGAAATAGCCGCGCTGCTTACCGAGGCGGACAAGGCCATCGAGCCGCTCTCCATCCTGTTTCACCTGGGCGAAGCGGCCTCAACGGCGCGTCGCTTGGGAATATCGGACCTCGAACAGCAGGCGGTGGCTCGACTGCAGTCCGCACCGCCGGTGAGATGGAGAACAATAGAAGCAGAAATAAACCTACCGCCGCTCTTCGTGAACACCTTTATGCGCCCCTTCCGTTACGCAAAAGGTTGGCGAGAGGCGTTGAGCGTTTGGTTCGCTACGGAGGCGCCCAGCGGCAACCACGCCAGCAACGAGGCCACGGCTCGGAAGGCCTTAAATGAGACTGTATTTAGGCGTGTCGCCCGAGTCACGATCTACGGTCATCACAACCTACCAAAGAAGGTCATCTCTAGTGACGACGACGCGTACACGCATGAACTCGCCAGAATCGAGCAGTACGCCATGGACTGCTACGGCGGGTTGCTTGCAAACGCACTAGATCTCACGCGAGCCCGATTCAGCATACCTACTCAGGCCGACCTAGAGACCTTCATTCTAGGCAGCGGCACCCATCCCGCGCTGGCACGACGTCTCGCGCAAGCGCTGCGGTTGTATTGGGTAGGCGAATACGCCGCTTGTGTTCACCTTGCCGCCCCCAAGGTCGAAGCGGCGGCCCGCGCCCTACTCCTGGAACTCAATGAGCCGGTCTATCGCACGGCCGTCGGGGACGCCGCCGGGCAATTCCCCGGACTGGGTGTGTTCCTCGATCACCTCGTCAACAACGGATTCGACCCGGATTGGGAGCGCTTCCTGCGCACATTCCTACTGTCCGAGGGACGGAACGTTCGCAACTTCGTCGCCCACGGTTTCATGGACGACCCCGACCGGCACACCGCCGCCCTAACGCTGCGGGCGTGCGCGGTGATGGCATTGATCACCTCTGAGGCCACCGCGCAACGTGACAGCGCGGACGTCCGAGCAGCGTTGGCGAAACCACTACACGGCAAACCACGCCGGTCGTCATGGCAACGGGTCATGGACGCTGCCCGAGCCGCCTACCTCGAACTCCGCCGCTGATCGATGGTGGTGGCACCCCACGGGGTGAGGTTCCCCGTATCTTTCCAGGCAGCACAGCCGCTCGCACTTCCGAGGCGCCGGGACGAATATCGACTAGCTATCGATTGAGTAGATAGAGCGTATAAGCAACGAGTGCGATACCGAGCAAGACTCCAAAAACAAACGCATAGAATGTCGGCTTCCATGCGACGATGATGCGAGCTGGCAGTGCAGTGACGACACCCTTGTTCCTCTTCACCTCACGACGAATGTTCGCGAAGTGCTCATCGAGGCGATCGAACAGGACGTCCCTACTGTCAGACCAGTGGGTAGCAGGCGATGAGTTTGAGGCTCTTTCGATTCGTGCGACGAGCGACTCGAGTCTATTCGCAGCACCGTTCAGGCCATCGGGGTTATATGAGCTTACCAGTTCCAATCTTTCGGCAACGGCCATAAGAGCCATTGCGCTATCCTCATTAATGTTGCGGCTGGCCCTTTCCAGCGTCGTGGCGACGTCCTCGTTGATGCATCGTGCCGCATACTCCAACGCGTATATTACATCCAGCTATACTACACCTTCGCGCATCGCTCTGCGTATCATTTCCGCCAGAGCCGGGGCCTCGCGAGCCAGCTTTCTGAGAATCTCTTTGGTTGCAGCATCAATATGCTGGATTGGGCCATAATTGTCTCGACCAATGAAGACGCCATCACCCTCATTATGCTGTTTATAGTGAGGATTCTTATCGTCAGGATACGTCACCTCCATCAGTCTCTCCTTGGCCGCGATATTTCACCGTAATTATCGCGGCCGATGAAAATGCCATCTTGTTCGTTCCGCTGTGTTCCGACGTACATCGCCTCCGTGCCTCCAACTGCAGATGATGCCAGCGCCTCGATTTCCGGTCGAACCTCTGGGTGCTCGGAAAGGTAGGTCTCGAAGATGGCCTTCCAACGAATCTTGGCTTCCTCTTTCGACATGGTGCCCTGTGTGAGCGCAGCGGAGTCGTGCTCGATGGCCAGGACCTGCGCCGAACTAGCGGCCTGATCGCCGCGGCCGAAGATCCGACGAGCCCATGCGCGCAACGTATCTACCTCACCGTTGAGCATGTATGCGACGACGTTGCCTGCGGCACCCGTGATGATTGCTATGACTACCGGATCAAGCACTTCATGAACCTTCCGCTAGCTAATGACGGGCTGCATTGTTGAGATGACCCTAGTTCAGAGGTACGACAAGAAGGCCTATCCAGAGCGTCGGACCAGAGGCCAGAACGACAGGCGGCCTTCCGCTCCTATCTGCACGTGTTCTGGAGAAGTGGCATGATCGAGCAGGCTTGTAGAGCTAGAGGTGATGAAGGAGATCATCTATTGGGATCGCCCGCGCACATCCAGAATATGGCGTACAAGGTAGCGGTGTACTGCAATCCGAGGTTCTTCGTTCCCTCATGTGCGACAAACAACTCAGTAGTGGTCACCAGTCACAGGGATACGGCCTTACTTCGCGACCAACTTTATATAGCCGCTTGACATGGCCAACTTCGCCTGAGGAGCGTGACGCGCGATACCGGCGATCGAGACCCATGGACGAGCGGCCACGAGCGCCACCTTACCCCCGCCTCAACCCCTGTCTGATCGGCTATCGCCCCGGTGCGCACTAATCAGGCCGAGTTGGAGCGAAGGAGGCAAAAGGCTTGCCAGCGCTTCCGGGCATCCAATAATGATCGTTTCCCAATACCTCCCCAGCGAGCGCCGCACAGCACAGTGCTGGCGACGAAGATGCAGGTAGAGAGCATGAGTAGCCCTCGTCGCTCATCGGACTCCTAAAGCGGGTGCCGCAGGTTCGAATCCTGCCGGGGGCACGCTTCTCCGCAAGGCATTTGACCCTCTGACCTGCGGCTTCACAGCCGCAGGTTTTTTGCTTGCCAGCCCCCGATAGGTCACCGAGGGCGGCCATATGCAGCCGTAGGACGATGATCCCGGGATATAGCCAGGATGATCTTGAACGTGTTTCCCCAAGTCGAACAGGGCTTGTGGGCCATACGAGCGCCCGACAACCCCCTCAGGCCGCCTCCTGCCCTGCTGCGCGCACGAAAGAGGCTCAGTGCCGAGTCCCTGGCCCGCACGCAGGCGCAGGTTCAGGTAGAGACGATGTGCCTGTAGCAGATGTTCAATACTTCGAGAGTCAGATAATCGTCGTTGTCCCGGCGTAGCCCGAGGCCCCGGGTGAGGCTGGCCACCTGGGGGAAGGCATCCAGGGGGTCGGGACCCAGCGCAATGATGGCGGCCGACAGCGCGTTGCGCTTGCGGTGCAGGTCGTCCACCTGTGCTTGCGTACCGGCTATGCCGATCTGGCGGTTGTACTCGTCGGACAGGGTCCGCAGCCGGCCAACGAGGAGCTCGGCCTCCGCTTCCGGCGGTCTGGCGTCGATGGCGGCCAAGGCTGCCTCGGTGAGGGGAGTGCGCACGTCGGCGGTGGACAGGCCTATGGTGATGAACATCTGCAGCATCCTGGGCACCTGTTCTGGCCCAGGGTGCTCGACGATGTCGCGGATCCGCGGCGCCCGGGCCAGGAGTTCCCGCATATCCACGTACGGCAGCCGGACGGCGCCTTGACGCGCAGGACGGGACGGGCCTATCCGGACGGGCGTCCACACCGGATCCGTCCAGGTGTCGTCGGTCTCGATGCCGGTGACCGCCTCGACCAGGGCGAAGGCTGTGGCCTTCCACGAAGTGCGCCAGTCTCCGTCATCGATCCCCAGGGACCTGCTCCATCGGAGAGCGTCGTCGAGACCCTCGTGGTCGTCACCCATGCTGGCGGGGTCGAAGGCCACGGCGATCGCCGAACCGGTGGCGTAGGAGAGGCTCGCGTTAACGCACCAGGTCAGGTTGAGCCCCTCCCCGGAGCCGCTGGCCTCGAGCAAGACGTCGTCGCGCGCGCCGATGGTGCTGCCCGGTTCCAGCACGATGATCCATTCGCCTTGCCTGCGCAGCAGGACCACCGGTTCTGGCTCCTCGTCCGACTGGAGCGCCAGATGGTTGCCGACACTGGTGACCTGGCCTCGGGCTGCGTCGGCGGGCTCGCCGTTGAAGGCCCGAACGACGTCCTCGGTTTCGGCTCCGCGAACCCACGTGACGCAGATGGCCTCGTCGAGCAATTCCCACACGTCATCCGCTGCCACGGCCGAATCGTCGTTATCCATCCGACCATGCTCCCGCTTATGTCGCGAGAAAACCCGCGAAAGCGGGTGCCGCAGGTTCGAATCCTGCCGGGGGCACTCACCTGAACAGGCATTTTGACCCCTGACCTGCGGTTTCACAGCCGCAGGTCTTTTGCTTGTCGGGCCCCCGATAGGTCACCGAGAGCGGCCATATGCAGCCGTAGGACGATGATCCCGGAATATAGCCGGATCATCTTGGCACTCTTTGCGCAGGTCGGCCGGTGATTCATCGGTACTTCTGTCGTGACCCACATGATCGGCTTAGGGTTGAGCCGTGCAGCCCCTCGCCCTCTTCGACCTCGACAGAACACTCATCGACCTCGACGCCGGGTTCTGGCGATGGGCGCAGGAGTTCACCGAGCAACACAAGCTGTGCCCCGAGGACGTCGCCTGGCTGATATCTCTGGACCGAGACGGATACCCCCATCGAGAGATCTTCTTCAGCAAGGTACGCGGCACTTCGCCCTGGCCGAGACAGTCGAGGAGCTATGGGCCGCGGACGGATGCCCTATCTCGTCGAGCCCTACCCCGGCGTAGTGGACGAGCTGGCAGAACTACGAGAGCTGGGATGGCGAGTCGGGATCGTCACCAACGGCGTGGCGGACAACCAACTCGGCAAGCTCCGCAGGACCGGCCTCGCCGATGTGGTCGACGGCTACGCCGTCTCCGGCTCCGAAGGCGTCCGCAAGCCTGAACTCTGGTTGTTCGAGATAGCGGCACAGCGATGCGGAGCCACCCTCGACCAGGGCGGCTGGATGGTCGGCGACAGCCTCATCGCCGACATCCAAGGAGCCCGCACAGCCGGCCTGCGCACCATCTGGATCGACCGAGGCACCTGGCCAGGCGAAGAACACCAAGCCGACCACGTGGTCAACGACATCGTCGAGGCCATGGCCATCGTGCGTGCCGGTCAGCAGCCCGAGCACTTCACAAGGCGACGACACGTCTGATTCCACCCTGAATAGATCGCGGAGCCGCCTCTATCACGGCTCGCTATACCTGAATTGAATCGGATGTACGGATGGCAGAGGGTCAAATAAGGTCCGGGTCGTGCGCCTTGGTGCTTTCTCTAGCGCAGTTGCCGCGGCACTTGTCGGCTCCGCGGCCGCAACAGGCTGTTCAAGAGAACCCGAGCGGCCGACGCTCGCGGAGGCTACTTGTCAACTCGTGAGCGATGGCGACGCGCTGGCGTCCGACATCGAGGCAAACCTGACGGGACTGACGAGGGAACAGGCCGACGACCCTGATCGCGACTCGACATTTCTTGATGACGAAGAGCAGCGCTTTTATATCGCCAAAGGAAATTTCACGAACCCATCCGCCGAAAGTGCGACCAACCTTGTTGGTCTGCTGAAAGGCAAATTCATCGGCAAGGGCTGGCTCCTACGCCGGAGGCCGCGCCCTGGCGGCGAGCGCCGCCCGTGCCTGCTCTGCGGGGGATCACCTCCATCGGTTCGGCCGGGCCAACCGCCGAACCGCCTCGCGCCCGGGGGTCAGTTCTGCCTGGTCGGACGGATCGTGAGTTCCCCGATCTCGACGTCGTCGGGTTGCTCGATCGCGAAGGCGACGGCGCGGGCCACGGCGTCCGGACTGATCCCCTTGGCCATGGCACGCTGGGCCTCCGCCCGGACCACCGGATCCTCGATGTGGTCGACGAGCCCGGTGTGTACGTACCCCGGCGAGATCGAGGTCGTGCGCAGGACGCCGTCGGTGGACTCCTGGCGCAGCGCCTCCAGCAAGGTGCGGACGGCGTTCTTGGTGCCGGCGTAGACCGCCTGCGTCGGGACGATCTTCAGACCCGAGGTCGACACGGTGGTGACGAGGTGCCCACGGCCCTGGCGGCGGAACACCGGCAGCGCGGCCGCGATCCCGTGCAGGACTCCCCGCACGTTGATGTCGATCATCTCGTCCCAGGCCTCGACGTCGAGGTCGCTCACCAAACCGGTCCTCGCGATGCCGGCATTGCTCACGAGCACGTCGAGCCGTCCGAACCGCTCGACCGCGACCGCGACCAGTTGCTCCAGGTCCGCACGCCGGGTCACGTCCAGGGCGACCGCTTCGGCCTGCCCGCCGGCTGTCCGGATCCGTTCGGCCAGCGCGTCCAGGCGATCCTTGCGCCGGGCGCCGATCACCACTGCCGCGCCGCGCCGGGCGAGTTCCCATGCGGTCGCCTCGCCGATGCCGCTGCTCGCTCCGGTAATGGCGACAACCTTGCCGCTGACTCCGCCCATCCTGACCTCCAGCTAAGCTGACAGTTGTCCGCTTAGCTTAGCGGACAACTGTCCACTTACAGGGAGGTCTGTGATGGTCGCTCGGGCACGCCGCTCGGACGCGGTACTCAATCGCGAGCGCATCGTCACCGCCGCCCGTGCGGCCCTCGCCGAGCTGAACGGCGCGGACGAGGACCTGGCACTGCACCTGGTCGCCAAGTCCGCGGGCGTCGGACAGGGCACCCTTTATCGGAACTTCCCGACCCGCGAGCACCTGCTCGCCGAGGTGTACCGGCAAGAGATCGACGAACTGGTCTCCGCCGTGCCGGCGCTACTCGCCACAGAAACACCCCTGGACGCGCTCACCCGGTGGCTGGACCGGCTCATCGAATACGCGCGCGTCAAACGCGGGGTCATGGCCGCGATCGAAGCGTCCGCATGGCAGGACCTCTACGCGGACAACCACAGCAAACTCGACAACGCTCTCACCGCGCTGCTCACCAAAGGCCAGGCCGAGGGCGAGATACGCGAAGGGGTCGACGCCGCCGACGTCATCCTGCTGCTCGGGGCCCTGTCACGAGTGCCCCGAACCGAATGGGAAACCCGGGCACCCACCGTGGTCACGATCATCGTCGACGGCCTGCGCCGACGATGACCCAAGGCGATCTCCCGGCTGTAGGCGGATCGGTTCCGCCCGGATGGGCGCCCCCAGGGAGAACGACTCCCTTTCCGGCCCGCCACCGGAGACGGGCGCATCTGCGCGTTCCGGCCTCCGCCCCCTGACCTGTCGGCGATGACGAGGTGCTCAACCGGCGCACGCGGCTCGTCCGGACAGAGGCCGGCGCCCGCTGCGCGCGTCGGTCACCCCGGCCCTCACGCCTGCGGGCGGGCGATCTCCGCAACGTCGGCGTCCCCCTAACGTGCCCGCCAACAGCTGGTGACGACCTGACCGGGTCCGATGCAGAGCTCGTGGACGGCGGAGACGGCAACTGTCACGAGTGCAGGGGGTGTCCGGTCCTAGCTGGCGACCGGTTGGCACCAAGGTGTCGGCGATCGAACCGGGCGGCCGTCCGAAGAGGCCGTTGGCAACCACGCTGCGCGAAAACCACTTCCAACGATGAAGGTAGGACTCTGATGAAAAACCCGGAACCACAGGGAACTGGCGCTGTTCCTGGGGCCGCACGGATCGACACTCTCGACAGTCTGCGTGAGCACCTGCAGTGGGCGGTCGAGCTGGAACACGCGACGTTGCCGCCGTACTTGTGCGCGTTGTACTCCCTGGACCCCGAGCTCAACCCTGAGGCAACGGAGGTGGTGGGCAGCGTCTTCGTTGAGGAGATGCTGCACCTGACTCTGGCCGCGAACCTGCTCAACGCCGTCGGCGGTCGGCCACGCCTCGACATGCCGGAGATGTTGCCGCCGTACCCCCGACGGCTGCCCCACAGCGATCTCGAACTGTCGCTGCTCCCGTTCGGCCCGGAGGCCCTGGAGATGTTCCTGCGCCTGGAACAGCCCGCGCCGCCCGGAGCCCCGCCGGAGAGCGACGGCTACGAGACGATCGGGCAGTTCTATGACGCGATCGAACAAGGACTGCGTGACCTGTGCGAGCAGCTCGGCGAGCGGGAGGTCTTCTGCGGCGACCCCGCCCGCCAGGTGAGCGGCACCCATTTCCGGCACACCGCGGGGTCACTGTTCGCGGTGGAGGATCTGGAGTCGGCGCTGGCAGCGTTGGAGGAGATCGTCGAACAGGGCGAGGGCACGGCCAGGGGCGAGGTCTGGGACGGGGACCAGGATATTTTCCACCCGGATCGGGACGAGGTCGCACACTATTACCGCTTCCAGGAACTCAAGCTCGGCCGGCGCTACCAGCGCGGCGACACCCCGCAGTCCGGACCTACCGGCGAGCCGATCTCGTGGGACCCGGCCGCTGTACGCCCGATGCGACCCAACCCGCGGCCGTCCGATCATGCCCCGGGCAGCGCGATCCGTACCGCGCAGGAAAAGTTCAACCGGACTTACTGCACCCTGTTGCAGCAGCTCGAGCAGGCCTTCAACGGCGAACCGCAACAACTCGGGGGCGCCGTCGGCACCATGTTCACGCTCAAGGGCCAGGCCAACGCCCTGATGCTGATGCCTGACCAGAACGGCGCCACGGCCGGCCCCACCTTCGACTACGTCCCACCGGAGCAACGCTCCTGAACGTCGCGATGACAGTGCGGTTGCGGGCGTTGCGGACGGAGGATGCGGAGCATCATCTTCGGTGGCGGAATGATCCGGAAGTGGTGCGGTGGGCCGCTGCTGGTGATCCGTGTTTCGGGCCGATCACGGGAGAAGGCGATCGGGTTCAGCTTCGAGACCATGCTGGGTCTGATTCCGAGGGAGGCGGCCGTGTTCACGGTCGAGGACCTGGCCGGCGGCGATGTCATCGGCATGGCCGACTACCGCGACCTCGATCCCTACAGCGGGGTGGCCACGCTGGAGGTGACCATCGGTGAGCGTGCGTTCTGGGGGCGCGGCCACGGCAGTGACACGTTGCGGCTGCTCGTGAACCACCTGTTCGGTGCGTACGGACTGAACCGGCTGGAACTGGACACCTGGAGCGGCAACGAACGTGCCATCCGTACCTTCACCAAGTTCGGCTTCCGGGAGGAAGGCCGCCGCAGGTCGGCCGTGCTGCTGGAAGGCAAGCGCTACGACCGCGTGCTCTTCGGGATGCTGCGTGAGGAGTGGGGCAATCCGGCCTGACACCGTAGATGGTCTTTCCGAGGTCGCTGCATGACGAGCGACCTGGGCACCCTTGCGACACAAAGCAGCTCTCCGGCATCGGCGCCCGGATCCACCGTAATCGCTTTCCTGGCCGAGCAGCCCGCTGGAGCGCATCGGCTGCCTACGTCCTGCTGGTGAGGACTTGAGCGACCAGGACGTGGGCGTGGCTGTGGCCCAGGCTGTGTTCGGCCCTGAGCCAGGTGCCCGTTTCCACGTGCCTGGCCAGGGGCGAGGTGCTGATGGAGCCGATCCAGTCCTGGATGCGACGTCCGTACCTCTTCTTGAACGAGGAGCCGACGGGTGTCCTGAGATGTCGCCCGCCACCGGTCGCGATCGGACCGGGAGCGGCGGGGTGGCGGGCCGCCAGTTCCGGTGCGGTGAGCGCGCCGCCGCTGCTGCCCAGTACGTACGGAAGTTCGTCGGTCAGGGCGGCCGGCGGCGGGACAGGCCGCGCTGGGATCAGGGACCACGGTGTAGCGGTCGGCCAGCACCGCCACCGGTGCGGTCAGCGTGCAGGGACATCAGCAACGGCCGTCCGGGCCCCCGGACCTCGTAGTGCAGACGCGCACCCGGCACCTGGAGCGTGATGTGGTTCATGGAGTTCCGTTCCAGGTCGGGTCAGGCAGGTCGGTACGTCAGGTCGAGGACACCCTTGGGAAGGGCGGCCGACCGGACCAGTTCCAGCGGGACCGGCGGGGCGCCCTCCGGGAACAGGCGCATGCCGGTGCCGACGGCCAGCGGGTGGAGCAGCAGCCGCAGCTCGTCCAGCAGACCGGCGGCCAGCAGGGTGCGGACCAGGCTGATGCTGCCCGACAGCGCGATCGTGCCGCCCGGCTGGTCCTTGAGTTCCTTGACCGCCGCGACCAGGTCCCCCTCGATCAGCGTGGAGTTGTTCCAGGTGACCTCGGTCAAGGTGGTGGAGGCCACGACCTTGGCGATGCCGTTGATCGCCTCGGCCATCTCGTTGTCCTGGTGCGGCCACACGGCGGCGAACGCCTCGTAGGTGACGCGGCCCAGCAGCAGGGTGTCGGCCTCGGTGTACATGCCGCCCACCGCCGCGCCCATCTCGTCGCTCAGGTACGGGAAGTGCCACCGCTCCGGCGCCTCCACCACACCGTCCAGCGAGACGAACAGCCCAGCCACGATCTTCCTGCTCATAAGAAAGCTCCCGATCAGGTGAAACATTATGTGTACGGCGTCCACATCTGGTTGCGAGAGGATTGTGGCATACTCATGTGGACGCTGTACACATGAGAGGTTCCGGCCATGCCCGAGCGCTCCGGAAAACCCACCCGCGACACCTACCGCCACGGCAACCTGCATCAGGCGCTCCTGGAGGCGGGCACCGAACTGGCCCGTACCGGCGGCCCGGACGCGATCAGCTTGCGCGAGGTCACCCGGCAGGCCGGGGTCGCACCCAACGCCGCCTACCGGCACTTCCCCAACCGCGACGCCCTGGTGCAGGCGGTCTCTCTGCACGCCATGGCCGAACTCGCCCTCGCCATGGAGGAGGACCTCGCCGCTCTGCCACCGACCGACGACCCGACCCGGACGGCTCGCGCCCGCTTCCGCGCCGTCGGCACCGGCTACCTGCGCTTCGCCCGTACCGAACCCGGCCTGTTCCGCACCGCCTTCTACGTCCCCGACGACATGACCCAGGCCCAGGCCGCCGCCTCCACAGGGCAGGGCGGCATGACCCCGTTCGAGCTGCTCTGCGCCGCCCTGGACGGTCTGGTCACGTGCGGGCTGATGTCCCCCGAACGCCGTCCGGGAGCCGAGTTCCTGGTCTGGTCATGCGTCCACGGCCTGGCGGTGCTGCTCATCGACGGCCCGCTGCGCGGTCTCCCCGACGAGGTCGTCGATCCCGCCGTACACGACCTGATCGACCTCATCGAAAAGGGCCTACGGCCAGACGCCTGACCCGAGGACACACCCGGCCGGCCGCTGACCCGCCAACCGCTGCTCTGACAGCACATCGGGTCCGGGCCGCTCGCCTACGGGCAGCCCGGGAAGCGTCTCAGGGCTCCTCTTCTCCCCGGAGCGGGGTGGTCTGAGTATTTCGCCGGGTGCGCTGGTAGTACGACCAACCGGCGACCGGTAGCGCGATCACCCATGCCAGGAAAACGGGCAGGCCGATGAACGCACCGGTCAGGGTGAACGGATCGTCCGGACTCGCCTCGGCGATGGCACGAGGAATCCGCACGGGCAAGGTGAGCGAGTAGCCCACCATCAGGACGGAGCCCAGGACGGTCGGGGTGAGCGGAAACCATGGCGGGACCCGGCGTCCGCCCAGCCAGGGGATCCACCGGGGATAGATCAGCCCCCAATCGCTGATCAGACCGAGTGACAGGATTCCGCCGAGGACGGCGAGCAGCGTCAGCAGCCCGAGGTACATGGCGCCCGCAGGGATGCCCAGGATTCCGTCGGGATAGCTCTCCGTGCCGTGACCGCGGCCGTGATACCAGGCGTCGAAGCTCGCTTCATGGGCCAGGAACGGGATTCCCAGCATCCAGGCGATATGCAACGGCACGAATCCGAGGACGGGAGCCGCCCAGCCCACTGTGCCGGCGATACGCGCCCAGCGGGGTGGCAGCGGAACTGCTAATCGTGTCATAGCCGCAGGATCCACGGCGCCGCCTGTGACGAGTCTGAGAGACGCTGATGAGTCTCTCAGACTCGGTCACAACTGACCTGCCTGCCGCGGCCGGAGTTCGCCGTACCTGCTTCCGATGAAGCCGCGGATTGAGCAGCTGCTCGCCCAGGACGAACTGCGAAACACCCGGCGTTCGGGCCGAGTACGGCTTTGGCTTGCCGGCTGTCCTCGGGGCTCATGCGATCAACCATGTCCGGGCCGCGCTCGAGTCAGCCGAGTTGAAGAAGTCAGTGCAGCATCGCTGCTTTGTGCAGCAGCACTGAGCGTTCGCGCTGGTTGGCGCACAGCCGGGCCGCCAGTTCCAGCTCGGCGCGCGCTTCCGATCGCCGTCCGAGTCGGGCCAGCAGCTCACCACGTACGGTCGGGACCAGATGCGAACCGGGGAGCCGGTCCGCGGCGATCAGCTCGTCGACGATGGCCAGGGCTTGGGCCGGGCCCGAGGACATGGCGACGGCGACGGCCCGGTTGAGCTCGACCACCGGTGAGGGCGCGACCCGGCCGAGTGCCTCAAAAAGCACCACAATCCGGTCCCAGTCGGTCGCCTCCACCGAGGGCGCTGCCGCGTGGGTGGCGGCGATCGCGGCCTGCAGGCCGTAGGGGCCGAGGCCACGGGACGCTGCCTTGGCCAGCGCGGCCGTCCCACGCCGGATCGCCGAGTAGTCCCACCGCCGCCGGTCCTGATCGTCGAGCAGGACCGGCGAACCGTCCCGCCCGGTCCGGGCCGGGAAGCGCGCGGCCGTCAGCTCGCACAACGCCAGCAGGCCGTGCACCTCCGGCTCGTCCGGCAGGAGCGCGGCCAGCGTGCGGGCCAGCCGGACCGCCTCGTACGCGACGTCGGGGCGCAGCAGCCCGTCGCCCGACGTGGCCGTCGCCCCCTCGGTGAAGATCACGTAGATGACGCTGAGCACGCCACCCAGCCGCTCCCGGCGCTCGGCGGCCGGCGGAAGCTCGAACGGGACCCCGGCCGCCGCGATGGTCTTCTTGCCCCGGGTGATGCGGGCCTGCACGGTCGGTACGGGCACGAGGAACGCGTGTGACAGGGAATGGGCTCTTCCCTGTCACATCGGGCTACGGCGCGCGGCGGACGCTCAGTCGTCGTCGCCTTGCTCATCCTCCTGCCGAGCCTCGTTCTTGTCGGCGGCCCATTGAGCCCGGCGATCGAGCTGCTCCTTCTCAGGAGCGTTGCTGACGTCCGGTGCTCAACGAGGACGAAGCGATGGGATGAGCGCGGCGATGGCGTCGAGGATGCGATCGAGTCCATGCCGGAAGCGTTCCTCGGGGGCGAGGTGGGCGGTGCGGGAGTCGAGAACCGATCGGTTGAACAGGGGGAAGGCGCCGGATTCGACGACCTGGCGGACATAAGGTCCCATGTAGTCCCGCTTCCAGCGCTCGGGGTCCAGGCCGGTGCGGCGAGCCTCCTCCAGCCAGCCGATCTCGCGGCGGATCGCGCTGTGTACGTAGTCGTTCAGCATGCCGGCGAAGCCGGTGATGTCGTCGATGTCGAGCCCGGTCCCGTTGAAGGCGCTGAGTGCGAACTCGTGCACGCGCAGCAGGTGGGGGCCCAGCGTGGGCCGGCTGGTGAGCAGCGCGATCAGCCAAGGGTGGCGTAGGCCGGCGGCGCGGGTCTGCCGGGCCAGCAGCGTCAGGTCGCCGCGCCAGTCACCGGACGGGCCGTCGGGGAGCTCGATCTCGCTCATCGCCAGGTCGATCATGAGGTCGAACAGGTCGTCGCGCCGGGGTACGTAGCGGTAGAGCGACATGGCGCCGGTGCCCAGCTCGCCCGCGATCCGCCGCATGGTCGCGGCCTCCACTCCTTCGGCGTCGGCGATCCGGACGGCCGTTCGAGTGATCTGCTCACGGCTGTAGCCGGGGCGCCGTCCCGGGCCGGAGCGCTCGTGCCCCTCCGGCTGCATCCAAATGCTGGTCGCTTCCTCGTCGGCCATGCGCATCCCTCCCCTTCCATTTGCGTACATGGTACCTGAATGGTTATGGTCCATTCACGTACGAGGTACGCGAATTGGAGGACGTATGGACCGATCTCTTCGTGTGGGCCTGATCGGCGTGATGCTGGGCATGATCACAGCCCCGTTGGACGGCATGATGCTCGGCCCGGCGCTGCCGGTGATCGTGAAAGACCTCGGCGGGCTGGAGTACTTCTCCTGGGTGGCAACCGGCTACCTGATCTGCATGGCCGCCACGACGCCGATCTGGGGCAAACTCGGCGACCTGTACGGCCGCAAGGTCGTCTACATGGCCGCGATCGCGATGTTCCTGCTGGGGTCCGGGCTGTCGGGAGCCGCGCAGGACATGATCCAGCTCGTCGGCTTCCGCATGGTCCAGGGACTGGGCGCGGGCGGCCTGATGACCGGAGCACTGGCCTTGATCGGCGAGCTCGTGCCGCCCCGGCACAGCGGCAAGCTCATGGGGCTGTTCGGGGTCATGATGCCGATCGCCTTCATCGCCGGGCCGCTGCTCGGCGGCCTGTTCGCCGACGTGGGCTGGCGGTGGGCGTTCTTCGTCAACCTGCCCGTCGGCGCGGCGGCCCTGCTGCTCATCGGCGCCGCCGTACGGCTGGAGCCGCGCCGGATCAGGGCGCGCATCGACTATCCCGGAGCGCTGCTGCTGACAGTGGTCCTGGTCGCACTCAGCCTGGTCGCCAGCTGGGGTGGCACCCAGTACGGCTGGGGATCGGCCCCGATCCTCGCCCTAATCCTCGTCGGGCTGGTGGCGCTGGCCGCCCTGCTGTTGGTGGAACGGCGCGCGGCCGAGCCGATCGTCCCGCTACGCCTGTTCACCGACCGCAACTTCACCCTCGCCCAGGTCATCCGCTTCCTCGGCGGCGTCGGCATGGTGGTGGCGGCCACGTTCCTGCCCCAGTACATGCAGCTGGTCCACGGCGCCTCACCGATCGCCAGCGGGCTGCTGATCCTGCCCGCCATGCTCGGCATGGTCGCCGTGCTGATCGGCACCGGCCGGCTCATCAGCCGCAACGGCCGCTACCGGATCTACCCGATCCTCGGCGGCGCGACCGTGACGGCCGGCATGCTCGCGCTGATCCTGCTGCGCCCCGGCATCAACCTGGCGCTCGCCTCCGCCCTGACGCTGATCGGCGGCCTCGGGGTGGGCCTGCTGATGCAGTCCACCACGATCATCACCATCAACAGCGCCGAGCCGCGGGACATGGGCGCGGCCAGCGGCTCGGTCACCCTCTGGCACACCATGGGCGCCTCACTGGGCGTGGCCGCCCTCGGCGCCCTGTACACCGCCCGGCTCCAGGACACCCTCGTCGACCGCCTCGGCACGGAGGCCGCCACCCGGATCGCCTTGACGCCCGAAGCGCTCGGCCGGCTCACGCCCGCCGCGCGGGAGGCCGTTCGCCTCGCCGTCTCCGACGGCATCCACGCCATGGCGCTCGGGGCCGCCGCGCTGGGCGCCGTCGCCTTCGCGCTGGCTTGGTTCATCCGCGAGGTCCCCTTGCGTGACGGTGCCCCGCCGGCCGAGCCCGCCACTGCGGCCGCGTGAGGCCGGGCGACCATGCCAAAGAGTGTGAAAGTGCATCTCGTGATGGACGTCATCTGCGTCCACTCCTACCTCGGCTACACCCGCTTCGCCCGCGCCGCGGACCGGCTCAGGGCCGAGGGCCTGCCGGTGGCGGTGGAGTTCCTGCCCTTCGAGCTCGCCCCGGGTGCCCCGGCCGACGGGCGTCCGCTGCTGGGGGTCCTGGAACAGACCTTCGGTCCGCAAGCGGCCGCCGGCGCGCTCGCCTTCGCCGAACGCGCGGCCGGTGAGGGTCTGCGGCTGGAGTACGGCAAGGCGATCGCCACCGGCACCTTCGATGCTCACCGCCTCATCGCCGACGCCGCGCGACAGGGCAAGGCCGAGCTGATGGCCGAACGCCTGTTTCGCGCCCACTTCACCGACGGGCTGCACATCGGCGACCTCGCCACGCTCGCCCGGCTGGCCGCCAAGGTCGGCATCACCACCGGCCACGTGCCTTCCCAGGAAGTGCGCGCCCGGCTCGACCGCGTGCGCCGCCTCGGCATCACCGGCGTGCCGATCTTCCTCATCGAGGGCCTGGCCCCGCTCACCGGATCCCAGACCGAGACCACCTTGCTGGCGGCCCTGCGACAGGCCGCCAGCACGAAAGGAGAACACCGTGACCACTGACCCGCTGAGGCTGGCCGTCATTGTCGGCAGCGTCCGCGACGGCCGTTTCGGCCCGACCGTGGCAGGCTGGTTCGCCGGCCAGGCCGCGTCCCGCCCGGACCTGGACGTCGATGTGATCGACCTGGCCGAGGTGCCGATCGGCGGGGCGGCCCCGTCGATGTCCGCACCTACGCCGGTGCTGGAGGCCCTGGGCGGATTGACACCGCGGCTGACGGCCGCCGACGCGTTCGTGGTGGTGACACCCGAGTACAACCACAGCTACCCGGCCGCACTGAAGAACGTCATCGACTGGCACAACCAGCAGTTCCACGCCAAACCGGTGGCGTTCGTCTCCTACGGCGGCCTCTCCGGAGGCCTGCGCGCGGTGGAGCACCTGCGTGCCGTCTTCGCCGAGCTGCACGCCGTCACCACCCGCGACACCGTCAGCTTCCACGGCGCGTGGGAGTGCTTCGACGGCAACGGACAACCGAAGGACCGGGTCGGCCCGGCCGCGGCCGCCAAGACCCTGCTGGACCAGGTGACCTGGTGGGCGCGCATTCTGCGCGACGCCAAGGCCATCACCCCCTACACCGCATGAAGCAGAAAGGCATGATCATGACATTGACCGGCAAGACGGCGCTGGTGACCGGCGCGAGCCGGGGCATCGGCCGCGCGATCGCCACCCGGTTGGGCCGCGAAGGCGCCCGGGTCGCCGTGCACTACGGCGGCAACCACGCCGCCGCCAAGGACACCGTCGCCGCCATCGAAGCGGCCGGCGGGCGGGCCTTCGCCGTCCAGGCCGAGCTGGGCGCGCCCGGTGACGCCGAAGCTCTGTGGACCGCCTTCGACGCGCACGCCGACAGGCTGGACATCCTGGTCAACAACGCGGGCATCCTCGGCGGCCAGAGCGAGATCGACGGCGTCACCCGGGAGGGCCTTGAGCGCCTGTTCGCGGTCAACACCACCGCCCCGTTCCTCATCACCCAGCAAGCCCTGCCACGGCTGCGCGACGGCGGACGGATCATCACCGTGGGCACCATGCTGACCCGCGGGGCGGCCATGCCCAGGGCGATCGACTACGCCATGTCCAAGGCCGCACTCGACGTCATGACCGTCGCCCTGGCCAAGCAGCTCGGGCCGCGCGGCATCACGGTCAACCTCGTGGCCCCCGGCGTCATCGACACCGACATGCACGAAGGACGCCTGGTCGGCGAGGCCCTGGCCTGGCTGTCATCACAGACCCCCCTCGGCCGGCTCGGCACGCCCACCGACGTGGCCGATACCATCGCCTTCCTGGCCTCCGACGACAGCCGCTACATCACTGGACACCGGCTCGACGTCTCAGGCGGGACGACCATGTAGACCCGCGCCACCGAGTGGCCCCATGCTCGTCTGCTCGCTCCGGCTCGGCGTCCTCCTCCCGAAGCTGACCCCAGCCCCAAAGCGTCGAAGACAACACGTTCCCTGTCACATAGGAGCCCGCCGGTGATCCACGAACCCGCGCCAAGCCCCACCCCCGACCGACAGCGCGCCGCAGACGCACTCGCCCGGCCGTTAGAGACCGCCGCCGCGGCGATGAACGCGCTCATGGACACCGAGTCCATCCTCCGCAACGCGGAGGACTACCGATCCCCGTGACCACGGCCAAGGTCCTGCCGCTCACCAGCGGCCCGACGCTGGCCAATGCCGCCACCGCGTTCCTGAACCGCCGGGATCTGGACGGCGACACCCTGCGCTCCTATCGCCAGACGCTGACCCGCCTGTGCACCGAGCTCGAAAGAGGCGTGGCGATCTCCGCACTGGACAGACCGGCGACCACACGCAGGGTCAGCGCCACCTGGGCCTCGCGGGAGAGCACCGGGTGGCAGCTGACGAACATCAACGCCAGTACGTCGTCATCGATCTTGTCGGGATCGGGTTCTTCGGCGACCACCGAGCCGGCCGCCAGCAGGGCGTACCGGCCCAGGAGAGCGGCCCGGCGGCGGATCGCGTCGATCGCCCGTCGCCGGGCCGTGGCCATCAGCCAGCCGGCCGGATTGACCGGAGGGTCGAGTGGCCATGACACCAGTGCCTCGGCCACCGCATCCTGGGCCGCGTCCTCGGCCACGCCGAAATCGCCGGTGAATCGGGTCAGCGCGGCGACGATCCGCGCCGACTCGATCCGCCAGACGGCCTCGACGTCGGCCGTACCGATCAGACGTTGTTCTCGCGTCCGGCCGCGTCCTTGATCATTCACTGACCTGCGGGACCTCGTCGCTTCCAGGCACCCGCCGGACCTCGACCTTGGCCCCGGGGGCCGCCGGGACCCGCTTGGCCCACTCCACCGCCTCGTGCTTCGAGGCGACGTCGAGCAGGAAGAAGCCCCCGAACAGTTCCTTGGTCTCGCCGTACGGCCCGTCCGTGACCACCGGGGCCTCGCCGCTGAAGTCGACGACGACGCCCTGTCGCGGATCGTCCAGCCCCTCCGCCGCAAGGAGAACGCCGGCCTTGACCGTCTCCTCGATGAACTGGCGGGTCGCGGCCATCATCTCGTCGATGTCGGCCATCATGGCCGCGTTCGACTCGTCGGTGCCTCGCATGATCAGCAGGTACTTCGACATTGTGTACTCCTCGTCCGCCGGGGCCGCCTCCCGACCCTCGCACCCACTCGTCGAACGAGCCACCCGCAGATCGACACCGCACCGAAAATCTTCCACCGCGACGCAGCCGATGAGCCGGACGCGGACTCTGGCCAGCATTCCTACTTCTGCTGCTCTTCTTCGCGTTTCACTTTCTCAGTGATCGTTTGGGTCTGGGCTCTGACGTCGTCGAGGGCGGCGCGGATGGCTGCGTGGTGCTGAGCCCATTCGGCGCGAAAGCGATCTCCGGCGGGTCCGGCCCAGATGGTGGTGTCGCTGGTGGCGTCGATCGCTTGCAGGGTGCGTTCGATGTCGTCTGCGGCCTGGGCGATGACGTGCATGTCTGCTTGCCACTCGCTTATGCGGTCAGGCATGGTGCGCTTCCTGGTTTCCGGCGGACAACATCTCGGCGATGTGCTGGGACAAGGTCGCCGTACTCACCGATCTGGCGGTGATCCCCGTCGGCGCATGGGGGCTGTCCACGAGCACGGCCCAGACCGCCCGGTCGGTGACGTACGTCGTCAACATGGGTCCGGGAGGATCGCTGAGGAGAACGAGCTCCGCGACGATACGGGCGTTGTCGATCACTGCCGCGAGCGGGCCGACATGTTCGCGGTCTAGAGCTGAGGGGTCCAAGGGGGTGAGAGGGCCGTCCTGGTCTGCCACGCCGAAGGGATCCAGGAGGGGTTGTACGAGGTTAACCGCTTCGTGCACTTTGTCGGCCAGGGTGAACAGGTGCATGCCTCCTGCGGTGATGCGTTCCACCAGGAGCAGGTTGGCAGCGTGGATGTGGACGTAGCCGAACGCTGTGCCGGCGGCGGTGTGCTGGGTAATGGCCAGCGCGCGGTCGGCGGTGCGGCGGAGAGCGAGGGCGAGATCGACGTCCATCCTGATGCGCATGTCGGCCGCGGCCTCTTGTGCGCCGTACAGGGCGGCGTCGAGCTCTTCGATGTTGTGGATCTCGACGACTTCGCGAGACACCAGGGAGCGCAGGGCTGTCGCCATGGCCCATTCGCGTTGCTGGGTGTCCATGGCGGACAGGCACGGTTTGGGGATGAACGTCTCTTCGGGGTCGAGGACGGCGAGTTCCTCGTCGGTCAACCGGACCAGCGGTTGCGTGCCGCCCTCGGCCAGGGCCTCGCTGATCTGCGTACGGAAGTCAGCCAGCTCCATGTCCAGGCGTACGTCCACCGTCGATCAGCCCTTCGCACGGCGGACATCGACTCTCCGGACGATCCGCAGACCAGCGATGTCCAGATGATCCATGTCGGTTCCGGTGAGCACCATGATGGGGATGTAGGCGATGTAGAGGAAGCCCCACAGCCAACGGTGGGTCGCCTGGCCGATGGCGGGCTTCTCAAGGTCGCTCGTGCGAACGGTTCTCAAGCCGGTCAATAGCTTGCCGACGCTTCCCCCCGTCGCGATCGTCACGAGCACGTGGTTGCAGAAGGACATCACTAGCAGCGCTCCGACGAAGGTCGGCCAGTAGTAGATGGTTTCGATCAGCGGATCGCTAGCAATGATGCCGGCCAGCAGCGCGAGCAGACCGTCCACGCTGGGCGGAATGATGCGGCGGTTACTGCTCGCGCGCGGCGGAACTTCGGTTGACGTCATAATGCCTCCGCACATCAAGAGACCTGAGGATTCACCAGAACTTGTATTTCTCGATGAAGTTTTTCGCGCCTTGTAAGGCCTTGCCTGCGCCAGCCTTGATGCCGTCTCCCCAGTTGTCCCACGCCCAACTCCCCAGGAAGTAGGCGCCGGCCACTCCAAGTGCGACCCAGCCGGCTACGGGTACCGCTGCTGCCACTGCGGCCGATGCTCCAAGCGCGGTGGCCATCCCCGCACCGCCCATGACCGCGATCGCACCGCCTGTCTGGACGACGCCCATGCCACGATCTACCCAGCTCTGGGCACCGTCGTGCGTCGGGGCCACCGTCTCTTTGACACCAGTGACGACGGCCGCCGCGAGGCTGAGCCGTGCAAATATCCCGACACCTGGAGCGTTCTTGGTCAGGAATTCTGCGCCAGGGAGTTTCGCTCGCTTCATCGTGGCGGACAGCGTCTGCTGCCACTGCCACGGCTGCTTGTATAGGTCTTGTATTTTCCGAGCCGTAAGCGTCTCGGAGATCAACTCGGAGAGCTTGCGGTTACCAGGGATGGCTCCCATGTAGCGGCGGATCTCGTAGATGGCACGAGCGCCGGCCACATTTCTTCCTTGCGCCCACTGTTTCTGCAGTTGAACGGCGGCATCCACACCACTGAGGATCGCGAGCACTTTGAGCGGCTTGGTCACCGCCTGGGCCTTGGCTTTATGTTGCTCCCAAAAGTCCAGACTGGAGGTCATGGCCGCGAACAGGACCGCGCCCTCAGGGTCCTGTTCCAGGAGACCTGCGCGACGCCGGATGTCCTTAGCCTGATCTTGTGCCCATGAGGCACGCGCCGGAAACGAGGCCACCCGGCTGACGTCACCGTTCCAGCGCTCGAGAAGCCTCCGGATCACCGCCCCCTGGACCACGAGCGACCCGCCCGCAACCTCGGCAGCAGCTGCCAGGTTCCGAGCTTGCTCCGGCTTCATCCCGACCAGACTCATCAGATCGAGCGTAGAGCCGAGGACACGACCATGCAGCGAGATATATATCGGCGATATACCGGAGACGAATGTGCGCGAAGGATTGAGCAACTATCGACGCGTCACATTCATCGACCCGGACTCCACTTTCCGTACATGGACGGAGGACAATTGCACGAGCTTGTTCCGCTTTGACGCCCTGACCGAAGAGGTAAGGAGTTGATGTGGTCCTGTTCGACTTTGTCTAGGGCGGGCTGGGGTGTGCGGGCGGGCCGGCCTGCTAGGGCGAGGCTCGGGAAGAGGGCGAACGGCCGACGAATCTGACCGAGACGGCGATGGTGTGGTCTGTGGTCAGGCCGAGGACGCCCTTGTCCAAGAGTTCTGGTGGCGAAGCCGGCCAAGTTCGGGGCCCGGACTGCCCGGCCCGTGGCGGATCTCGACCAGCCAGAGGCCGTCGTTCGTCAAGCGGTGGTTACGGGTGTCCCGCGGTTGGTCCAGGGCGATCCTCGCGCTCTCAGGATTAATCTTCCGCAGCCGCCGGCCACCGCCCTATAGTCGCCGGGTGAGCGATCTCCAGCCGGGCGTTTACCAGCATTTGATCACTCGGGAGCTCGGTGGCCGACTGCGTGCGGTCCACGATCGGGAGCTGATCGACCGGCGGTCGCTGGACCTGGCCGACTCCCACGAGACGCTGGCCCGGCATCTGGGCGCGCTCACCCGTCGGGCGTTGCGTTCCGTACGGGGCGAAAACGACACGGTACGGCTGGCCCGGCAGGTTGAGATCGTCAACCGCATCGCCGGCCTCATCGGCGAGCTCGTGCCCGAGGCAGCCTCACCTGACGAGCTGGTGGAGGCGTCCGAGGAACTGCTGGGCCTCGCCAGGGGGCGAGACGCGGCCGGGCAGGTGCGGTTCCCGGCACGGCCGGTCATTCCCCTCACGGGGAGTGCGTTGCTGGTCAACGGCCGCGGCCAGCCGGAGATCGGCCATGAGCTCAAACGCGAGCTGGCTTCGGCCGATCGGGTGGATCTGCTGTGCGCGTTCGTCAAGTGGAATGGCGTGCGGGTGCTGGCGGAGGCGATCGAGGAGTTCATAGCGCGCGGCGGCCGGCTGAGGGTGGTGACCACCACCTACATCGGAGCCACCGACCGCCTCGCCCTCGACCGGCTGGCAGCTATGGGGGCCGAAATCCGGGTTTCCTACGACACTCGGATGACCCGCCTGCACGCCAAGGCCTGGCTGTTTCATCGGGGCAACGGCCTGTCCACGGCTTATGTGGGGTCGTCCAACCTGTCACAGACGGCACTCAGCCATGGGCTGGAGTGGAACGTCCGTCTGGCGCAGGCCGAGCAGCCGCATCTGATCGACACCTTCACCGCCACGTTCGACGACTACTGGGGCGATCCGTCGTTCGAGCCGTACGACCCGGCGCAGGACGCCGACCGGCTCGATCGCGCCCTGTCCGCGGAGCGGGCCGGCGGGCGGCCGGTCGTGCTCGACTTCGCGCACGTGGACGTCCGCCCGTACTCCTACCAGCGGGAGATTCTCGACGAGCTCGCCGCCGAACGGCAGATCCACGACCGGTGGCGCAACCTGGTCGTCATGGCCACCGGTACGGGCAAGACCGTGGTCGCCGCGCTCGACTACCGTGACCTGCACCGGGCAGGGAAGGCGCAGTCGTTGTTGTTCGTCGCGCACCGCGCGGAGATCCTGCGGCAGAGTCTGCTCACTTTCCGCCAGGCGATGCGGGACGAGACGTTCGGCGAACTGTACGTCGGCGGCTCACGGCCCGAGCAGTGGCGGCACGTGTTCGCCTCAATCCAGACCTTGCACGCTAATCCGCTGCCGCATCCCGACCGGTTCGACATGGTGATCGTGGACGAGTTCCACCATTCCGAGGCCGCCACGTACCGGCAGCTGCTCTCCGCGGTACGGCCCAAGGTGCTTCTGGGTTTGACCGCCACGCCGGAACGCGCCGACGGGCAGGACATCAAACACTGGTTCGACGGCCGGATTGCCGCCGAGCTACGGCTGTGGGAGGCGCTGGAGCGTGGGCTGCTGGCCCCGTTCCAGTATTTCGGCGTCCACGACGGCACGGACCTGCGTCAGATCGGCTGGCGACGGGGGCAGGGTTACGACCTCGCCGCGCTTTCGAACGTCTACACCGGCAACGACCGTCGTGCCGCTGTGGTGCTGGAAACGCTGCAACGCAAGGTCGGCGATGTCGGACGGATGCGGGCTATCGGCTTCTGCGTGAGTATCGACCATGCCCGGTTCATGGCCGACCGCTTCACCCAAGCCGGACTGCCGTCGGTGGCGGTCACCGCGCACAGCCCGGACGGCGAGCGTGCCCAGGCGCTGCGCGACCTGCGCGACCGTCGCATCAACGCCGTGTTCACCGTCGATCTCTTCAACGAAGGCGTCGATGTACCCGAGATCGACACCGTGCTCTTCCTGCGGCCCACCGACAGCGCCACCGTTTTCCTGCAGCAGCTCGGACGCGGTCTGCGGCTGGCCGACGACAAACCATGCCTCACCGTGCTCGACTTCGTCGGCCACCAGCACAAGCAGTTCCGCTTCGACCGCCGTTACCGGGCGCTCACCGGCGCGAGCCGTACCGGCATCGCGCGGGAGATCGAGCAAGGGTTCCCGACGCTGCCCGCCGGCTGCGTGATCGACCTCGACCGGGACGTACGCCGGCTCGTGCTCGAGAACGTCCGGCAGGCACTCAACCTGAACTGGCGGGACCTCTCACGTGAGCTGCGCGAGCTCGGCGACCTCAGCCTTCCCGAGTTCCTGCGGGAGACCGGGCTGGACGTCGAGGACCTCTACCGTCGCAGCCGCCAGGGCTGGGCCTCCCTCCGGCACTCCGCGGGCTTCGACCCCGCGCCGCCCGACAAGGAGCTCGGACGCGCCTTCGGCCGGATGCTGCACATCGACGACGTCGAACGCCTCACCTTCCTGAGCGACGTGCTGGCCGGGCGGAAGCCGCAGTCACCCCGCGAGCTGCGGCTGCTGGCGATGCTGGACGCGATGCTGTGGGGCGGCACCGAGCCCATGTCCGGAATGGAAGCCCGGCTTGCTCGCCTCACTGGCGCTCGCGCCGCGGAGCTCGGAGAGCTCACAGAGGTGCTCAGATCGGGGCTGCGTCACGTCGCCTCTCCCCTGGACCACGTCGTGCCGTTGCGCGTCCACGCTCGCTACAGCAAGAACGAGGTACTCGCCGCCTTCGGCATCGACAAGCCCGCGCACATGCGGGAAGGGGTCAAGTACGTGCCGGAGCACCGGGCCGACTTGTTCTTCGTCACGATCGACAAGTCCGAGGACGCCTACTCCCCCACCACGCTGTACCACGACCGGGCGATCAGCGACGAACTCTTCCAATGGGAGTCGCAGAGCACCCTGCGCCTCTCGACCGCCACCGCCCGCCGTTACCTCACGGGCGAGTCCACGGTCCATCTCCTCATCAGACAGTCGAAGCGCGACGAGGGGCTCGGCGCTCCGCCCTACACGTACGCGGGTCCCATGCGCTACGTGAGCCACGAGGGCGAGCGGCCCATCCGCTTCGTCTGGCGCCTCGACCACCCGCTCCCGCCCGAGGTCTTCCACTACGCCAAGACCACCGCAGGCTAAAGGGCGGTCCGCGGGCCGGTGCGGGTTGCGTTGGCCGGCCCGTTGTTCGGGGCGTTTTTGGGTGAGGTCAGGGTGTTTGGGGCGGAGTGAGGTTGAGGGTTGTGTTCGGGGTGCGGGTTCCGGAGGTGAGGTTGCCGAAGCGGCGGACGGCTTGGTAGTACGACCAGGCCATGCTGCGGCACGTTACCGTGCGCAGCAGGGTTTTGGCGCGGCTGCAGGCCTGGCGCATGTCGCGGAGGAAGGCGTTGTCGATGCGGGCCTTGTTCTCGGCGAAGAGGCCGTGGCTGCGGTAGTTGCGGTAGCCGAAGTCGTGGCGTCGGCAAGCCATGCGGAAGTCGAAGGTGAACAGCTGGTCGGCGGCGCCGGTGCAGCCGTCGGTGGACCAGTCGAAGTTGAAGGCGGCATACCTGCGCTGGTTGTCGTAGGCGAGTCGCCAGGCGGCGGCGCTGGACGAAGTGGGCTGGGTGAGCAGGGCCAGCGCGGTGAGCTTCTGTTCCGTCGTCGCCTCCGAAGGTACGGAGGCAAGGGCGGGAGGTGCGAAGCCGACGGTGGTGACCAGTGCGGCTGTGGCGAGAGCGGCGCGGGATCGTCCTGCCATGAGAACCTGCTTCGTGTCCGGGGCCGGAACCTGTCACGGCAAGCCTCACCTGGCCGCCCGGCGACGCGCCGCAGCGTCGCGTAATGCCGGAGCAGGTGTCCTCCAACGTTTTGCCCTGGCGGACGACCCGGCGGTTCGAGGACGCCGCGCCCCCGGCGGCGGCGGTCCAGGCAGCGCAGGGGTCCAGGCGGCGCGGCGGTCCAGGGACGTTCCGCCCCGAGCGGGGCGGCGCTTCCATGGGCCATCCCGGCTACAGGTGGGTCAGGCCTATGCCCACGAGGGCGAGGCTTGCTGTGCAGGCGGCTGTGCGGACGGTGTTCCAGGTGGTCCAGCGGGGGGCGTACTCGTGCCAGGGCATCGTGCCCGCGTCGAGGGCGTTGTTCATCGGTACGTTGATCGCGACGGTGACCAGGAACGACCCGATGGCGTTGACCCCGGCGGCGGCGAAGAACCACGGTGCGGCGGGGGCGTCCGCGAGCAGCCCGGCGAGCAGCGCCGCGGGCGGCGAGCCCATGAACACCACGTACAGCCAGGGGTTGAGGATCTTCCGGTTGACGCTGCGCATCGCGGCTTCGGCCTCGGCGGGCTGGATCGCGCCGAGGCCCGGCATGACCGACATGGAGAAGGCGTAGAAGAGGCCCGCGAGAGTGCCGTGCAGCACGAGGGCGATGAGTGCCACGGTCGTCATGCCTTCATGATCTGCTCTCACAGCCACGGCGACCATGGCGAGGACGCTCACCCGCATACGCAGACGTCCAGATACGCGGACGGGCCAATGCCCGCATGCACCCTCGAACGCCCACCTCTCCATGGAAAACGGACCAAGCCCGCCATCCGAGGACCATGCCATGGACGCCACGCATATGCGGGCGTCTTGCCTCCCCGGCGAGCGGAGCGTGACCACGGATCGACGGGTGCCCATACGCCCGGGCGTAGGAGTCGGAGCGTGTCCCTCAGTTTTCGCGCATTACGTACATAACCCCTGGTAGGGGACGGGGAACCGTGGTGTTCGGGGTGCGGGGGCGTGAGGGAGCGCGCATTCTGGGAGGGACGCCGTTGCGAGGAGTTCCGGTGACCCGGTATGCCGTCGATCCTGTACGCAATGCCCTGGTCGCGCACTGGAGCACCGGGATCGGTGACGTCGCCACCGATGTGGCCGCGTTGCCGTGCGACCGCGACGCCCTGCGGCTGGCCAACTGTCTGACGTACCTGTCGCAGGTCTGCTGGCGCTGCTACACGCATCCGGCCGGCGCGGCCGACCAGCACGGTCCCCACAGCGTGGGCTGGCATCGGCAGCGGGAGCGCGACTCGTTCGCCCAGGTGCTGCCCGCCCTGGTCACGCCCGGTGCCCGGCCCTCCGCCACCCGGATCGAGCAGGCGGCCCACCGCGTCGGGAGCGTCCTGCGGACCATGGACGCGCCCCGGCTCGCCGCCGCCGTGACCGCCGACGTCACCGACGAACTGGCCGCCGTCGAGCGCGCCGAGCTCGGCGACCTGTCGGCCCGCGCCCAGCAGGCCGTGGTCCTCAGCCGCGAGGACGCCTCGCCGCTGCAGGTCGCCCAGGCCGACACGCTCCTGCACGAGCACCCGTTCGGCAACGAGGCGCTGGTCACGCAGGTCGAGCCCACCGCCGCGGCCATCGCCGCCGCTCATTGGCTGTACGCGGCGGCCACCGTGACCGCACGCCGTACCGGACTGCACCCGACGCAGACGGCCACCCGGGCCGACCGCGTGAAGGCGCTCGCGCAGGAGAGCAGCGCCGAGGTCGTCGCGGCGATGAGCACGGGCGCCTCGGCCCGCCAGGTGGTCATGCCGCTGATCCGGCACACGCTGCACCTCGCCGAAGGACACCTGCACGGCGTCGCGGCGGCCAAGCGCCGTATCGACGCGGCCGAGGAACTCATCGCCCGCGCCAACGCCGACCACCGCGACCTCGACCTCAGCCTCGACGCGGTCTATCTGCCGATCACGTCGCTCAATCCGGCCCGTCCCGCTCCTGACCTGGTCGAGAACCTGCTGTCGGGCATCCACAGCTGCTGGATCCTGTACTGCGGGCGCGACGCCGTCCCCCGGCAGCACCGCCGCACCGAGGCGTTCGTCGCCGAGCTGCGCGACGAGGCGGCCCGGCGCCGCGAGGCGCTGCTCTGACAGGTTCAGGACGGTACGAGGATGCCGCGGCCCTGCAGGCGTCCGTGCTCGAGGTCGTCCATGGCCTCGTTGACCGCTTCGAGCGGGTACGTACGGGTGTGCAGGCGCACCTTGCCCTGCGCGGTCAGGGTCATCAGCTCGTCGAGGTCGTTGTAGGAGCCGACGAGGTTGCCGATGACGTTGATCTCGCTGGAGATGACGTCGATCGTGGGGATCTCGACCCGGCCGCCGTACCCGATCACGAAGTACGAACCCGCCCGGCGCAGCATCGCCACCCCTTCGTGCTCGGTCCCGCCCTCGCCGACGAAGTCGAACACCACGTGCGCGCCCTCCCCGCCGGTCAGGTCGGCGACCGCGGCGCCCTGACCGCCGTCGGCGAGGACGGTGTGCGTGGCGCCGAGGTCCTTGACCACGTCGAGCGCGGCGGCCGAGCGGTCGACGACGATGATCTCGGCCGGGGTCATCGCGGCCAGGCACTGCACGCCGATGTGGCCGAGCCCGCCGGCTCCGATCACGACGGCCCGCGTACCGGGATAGAGCAAAGGCACTGCCTTCCGTACGGCGTGATAGGCGGTCAGGCCGGCGTCGGCGAGCGCGGCGACGTCGGCGGGACGCAGGTTGGGGCCGAGCTTGACGACGGAACGGGCGCTGGTGAGCAGCAGTTCGGCCATGCCGCCGTCGGCGTCGATGCCGGGGAAGCGCGAGTTCGCGCAGTGCACGTCGTCGCCCGCGCGGCAGGCCCGGCACAGGCCGCACGTGACGAGCGGGTGCAGGATGACCGCGTCCCCCGGGCTGACGTTCGTCACCGCCGGGCCCGTCTCGCGGACCCATCCGGCGTTCTCGTGCCCGATCGTGTACGGCAGCCGCACGCCGGACTTGTCCGCCCACTGGCCCTCGACGATGTGCAGGTCGGTACGGCACAGCCCGGCGCCGCCGATCTCGACCAGCACGTCCAGCGGGCTCTGGACCTTGGGGTCCGGCACCTCCTCGACGACCGGGCGCTTGGTGTACTCGTGCAGGCGTACGGCTTTCATCGTCACTCCCTGGCCGGCGGAAAGGCTCTCCTCCGATCGTTGGTTCGGCCGGTATTGACGGTCAACGCCCGAAATTTCATGACACGCCAAGCGCCCGGCAAAGTCGCCTATCTGGAGAAATGGTCCTTGAGGATGACGCCGTGCACCCCGGTGGTCCTGTCGACCACCTGCGACACCTCGAAGTTCGTGGCCGCCGACAGGTAGGCGTACGCCACCGCCCGGTCCATGCCCTGGTCGTGCTCCAGGAAGTCGAGCGCGTTCACGACCGCCCGCCGCATGGCGATGTCGAGGTCGTTCACCTGACCGTTCAGTGAGCCGTCGGGGTCGGACAGGCCGATCGGCAGCCACGCCTCGGGCGTCTCACCGAACGGATAGCGGAACGCGACCGTCGGCGCGTCGCCCGACCCCGGCTTGCACACCGTCAGCCGGAACGTCACCCGCAGCGAGCCCTCCATCGCCGTCAGCGCCGCCTCGCCGCCGCCCATCGCGTGGTGCGGGTCACCGGTGTAGAACAGCGCGCCGTCCGCGAACACCGGCAGGTAGAACGTCGCGCCCGCACCGAGCAGGTTGATGTCGATGTTGCCGCCGCCGAGCGTCGGCGGGATCGAGTTCAGCGCCGGGTCGGTGGGGCCGCTCCCCTGGGCGAACGCGACGCCCATCATCCCCATGAACGGCCGCAGCGGGAACGTCACCTCGCCCCTCCTGCCGCGCTTCATGACCCCGCTCGGCACGCCGCCGCGCCCCCGCCTGACCGGCGTGAACACCGATACGTTCCCGTACGTCAGCGGATTCCCCGTGGGACGCCCGTCGGTCGCCACCGGCGGCATGACCTCGTCGAGGGTGATGCCGTCGGGCGAGCCGCCGCCCGCCGCACGCGCCAGCGCGCCCTTGCCGTGCCGGCTCGACACCACCCCGTACGGGACGCGCGGCACCAGCGACAGGATCTCGACCTTGAGGACGTCTCCCGGACGCGCGCCCGCGACGTGGATCGGCCCGGTCACGACGTGCGGCCCGTCGCGGTCGAAGTCGCGGTCCGTCCGGTCGTAGTCGCGGGCGATCGCGATCGCGTCCTGGAGGACCTGGGTACGGGGCACGCCGTGCCCGCCGAAGTAGGTGATCGGGTCGCGGCCCTGGTCCTCCAGGATGCCCTCGTGCGACACGGAGTCGACGGTGACCGTCTCGCCGGAACGCATCCGCAGCGCCGGGCGGGTGTCCGGTGCGGGGACGTACCCCCATAAGACCTGGTCGACGGCCGACGGCAGGTAGTGCCGACCGGGGATCGGGCCCTTGTGTGGCTGCAGGACCTCCTTCGGGAGGGTCACTTGGGGACGTTTGGTGGGCGTCTCCGCCAAGGCGGCACGGGCGCCCAGTGACGCGCCGCCCGCCCCCGCCATGACGGTGATGGCTCGCAGGAAGTTGCGCCGCCCGAGCTTGGCGATCAGGGCGTCCCGCACGCTTTCCGGCATTTTCATGGGTCTCCCTCCGACGTCTCTTGTGCTCGATCATGAACGAGGCTGGTTACGGCGGTGTTCGCGGGACGTTTCTCACGTACCGGACGGCGGTGCGGGCTCGTCCGACGGCGGGGGCAAACCCGCGGGAAGGCGATGGCCGGCGAGGTGGAAAAATCGGGAGGTCAGTCTGATTCGAAAGGCACTTGAGATGGCTCCGAACATCGCGACCGCACGCCAGGTCGAACTGCCCGAACTGCTCGACTTCCTCCGGCCCAGGCACCACGGCCTGCTGTCCACCACCCGCGCGGACGGCCGCCCGCAGCTCTCGCCGGTCGCCTGCGGCGTCGACGAGAGCGGCCGGATCGTGGTGTCGACGTACCCCGACCGGGCCAAGGCCCACAACGCGCGGCGCGACGACCGCGTCTCGATCTGCGTGCTGTCGGACGACTGGAACGGCCCGTACGTCCAGGTGGACGGGCACGCGGAGGTGCTCGACATGCCCGAGGCCCTGGAAGGGCTGGTGGAGTACTTCCGCTGCATCGCGGGCGAGCACCCCGACTGGGACGAGTACCGCGAGGCGATGCACCGCCAGGACAAATCGCTGATCCGCATCCATATCGACCGCTGGGGCCCCATCGCCACCGGCGGCTTCCCCGCCCGCCTGGTCACCGAGTAACCCACCACGCGCGTCCCGCGGCCGTCCACCCTCACCACCCGCCGAGCGCGCCCGGCGAGGTGGGAGTTGGGTGAGCGCCGCCTCGGTGGAGGCGGCGCGGCGAGACGGCCAGAGGACGAGCGCCGCCCCATAGAGGCGGCGCGGCGTGACGGTCAGAAGGTGACCGCTACCCCAACAGAGACAGCCGGACGTCACGATCAGAGCGTGACCGCCACCCCAACAGGAACAGCCGGACGTCACGATCAGAGCGCGACCGCCACCCCGACATGAGCAATCGTCAAGGCCTGCGGATCGATTTGCGTTGACCGGCTGCTGATGGCCATACCGGGCAGCGCCAGGTGTGTCCGTCCCACTCGATGAGGAAGGGGCGGGCGTGTGAGAGGGGCGTGCCCCACACGTGGTGGCCGAGGGCGCAGAGCTGTCCGAGGGCGACGGTGAGGCTGGCGACGTGACCGACGACGGCGACGGTCTCGCCGGGATGCGCGCTGACGATTGTCTGGAGGGCTGCCGTCATGCGGGCGACGACCTGGTGTCCCGTCTCTCCGTCCGCGACCCGCTGTCGGAGGTCCTGCTCGACGATCCAGGCGTGAAGCACCTGTGCCGTCCGGGTGCGGATCGCGGGGTCGCTGGTTCCCTCATGTCTGCCGATGCCGACCTCCACCAGCTCCGGTATTGGCGTGATGTCGAGGTCGGGCAGGGTTGCGAGGTGCTTCGCGGTCTGCTGTGCGCGTAATGCGGTGCTGGAGTAGATCCTGGTGATCGGCTCGGTTGCGAGCGCGCCGGCTGCGTCGATGGCCTGCTGGTGGCCGCGCGGCGTCAGCGGAGCGGTCGGAACGGCTCCTGCTGTGCCGGTGGTGACGTTCTCGGACTCGGCATGGCGCAGGCACCAGAGACGGACGCGGTCGTTCACCGGGCGAACTCCTCCCGTTCGTCCAGCAGGCCCCGTTCGAGACGGGCCCAGGCGCGGACGGGGACCACCAGGTGGGATGCATCGGCGGCGCACCAGCGGGCTTGGGCGCACTCGATCAACATGGCGGTACGCCCCTTCCCGACAGATCCACAGATCTCAAGCATTGCTCCCGTAGCGGCGGTGAGGGTGTGACGGCTCAAGGCGAACGCCACCCCCTGCAGAGACAGCGGAGGTGAGACGGTCAGAAGCCGAACGCCACCCCCGCCAAGACGGCGGAGGTGTGACGGCCAAGGTGAGTGCCGGCTCGGTTGGGGCCGCCGGGTGGGTGGTCAGAGGTGGGTGAGTACTGCTTCGGTGAAGTCGGTGGTGGTGGAGGTGCCGCCGAGGTCGGGGGTGCGGATGTCGCCCTTGGCGAGGACGGCGGCGATGGCCGCGACGATCTCGTCGGCGGCCGCCGGCAGGCCCAGGTGGTCGAGCATCAGGGCCGCTGACCAGATGGCGCCGATCGGGTTGGCCACGCCGAGCCCGTGGATGTCGGGCGCCGAACCGTGCACCGGCTCGAACATCGACGGGAAGTCGCGTTCGGGGTTGAGGTTGGCCGACGGGGCGATGCCGATGCTGCCCGCGACCGCTGCGGCGAGGTCGCTGAGGATGTCGCCGAACAGGTTGGAGCCGACGATCACGTCGAAGCGTCCGGGATCGAGGACGAGCTTGGCGCAGAGCGCGTCGATGTGCTCGGAGTCGCAGCGGACGCCGGGGTGCTCGGCAGCGCGCTCGCGTACCAGTTCGTCCCAGAACGGCAAGGTGTGGATGATGCCGTTGGACTTCGTGGCCGACGTCAGGTGTCCGCCGCGGCGGGCGGCGAGGTCGAAGGCGTAGTCGAGCACGCGCGTCACGCCCGCCCGGGTGAAGACGGACTGCTGCACGGCCATCTCGTCGGGGAAGCCGCGGTTCATCCGGCCGCCGATCTCGCTGTACTCGCCCTCGGTGTTCTCGCGGACGACCACGAGGTCGATGTGTCCGCGTACGGGGCTGTCGATGCCCTCGAAGAGGCGGACGGGCCGCAGGTTGACGTACTGGCGGAAAGCGCGGCGGATCGGGATGAGCAGCCCCCACAGCGAGACGTGGTCGGGCACCCCGGGAGCGCCGACCGCGCCGAGGAAGATCGCGTCGTGGCGGCGCAGCCGCTCGAGCCCGTCGTCCGGCATCATCGCGCCCTCGCGCAGGTAGCGCTCGCACGACCAGTCGTACTCGGTGAAGGTGAACCCGTGACCGTGGCGGCGGCCGGCCGCCTGGAGCACTTCCAGAGCCGCGGGGGTGACCTCGTGTCCGATGCCGTCGCCGGGGATCACCGCGATGTCATGCGTCGTCATGCTGACGATTCAAGCGGCCTCGCGGGGGAAACGTCCATGATCACTCGCTGCTCACCTGGACGAAGCCCGTGCCCGCCCGGTAGTTGGGCGACTGGTGGCGGAAGTAGGTGTTGTAGACCTCGCAGTAGCGCCCGCCCGCGGCCAGCAGGGTCTTGTGGTCGCCCTCTTCGACGATGCGCCCGTGGTCGAGCACGATGATGCGGTCGACGTGCTCGATCGTGGACAGCCGGTGGGCGATCACGATGGAGGTGCGGCCCGCCAGCACCACGTCGAGCCCCTCCTGGATCTGCGCCTCGGTCAGCGGGTCGACGCTGGCGGTGGCCTCGTCGAGCACCACGATCGTCGGGTCCTGGATGAGCAGCCGGGCCAGCGCGACGAGTTGCCGCTGGCCCATCGACAGCGCGCGGCCGTACTCGCCGACGTCGGTCTGGAGGCCGGCCGGGAGCGCGTCGACCCAGTCGCCGCCGCCGACGGCCGCCGCCGCCGCGCGCACGTCGTCGTCGCTCGCGTCGGGGCGCGGGTAGCGGATGTTGTCGGCGACCGTGCCGCTGAACAGGAACGGCGCCTGCGGCACCGCGCCGATCTGGCGGCGGTAGGAGGTCAGGTCGAGGGTACGGATGTCGCGCCCGTCGATCAGCAGGTCGCCGTCCTGGAACTCGTAGAAGCGGGTGATCAGCTTGCCGAGCGTCGACTTGCCCGCCCCCGTGTGGCCGACCAGCGCGACCGACTCGCCGGCCCTGATGACGAGGTCGAAGTCGCGCAGCACCGGGTGGTCGGCGTCGTAGCCGAAGGTGACCCCGCGGAACTCGACGCGGCCCGCGAGCCGCCCGGCGGGCTGGGCATCGGTCTGCATCACCCGCGGCGGGGCGTCGATCAGCGCGAAGACCCGCTCGGAGGCCGACAGCCCCTGCTGGAACTGCGACCAGAACGCCGCGATCGACGTCAGCGGCATCCAGAAGAGGGCGACGCCCTGCAGGAACAGGTACCAGTCGCCGGCCGTCAGCCGGCCGCCGAGCACGGCCGAGCCGCCCAGCTGCACGAGGGCGACGGTGGCCAGCCCGGCCACGAGGAACAGCACGGGGAAGATGCCGGAGAAGACGAACCCCTGCCGCAGCGTCACGTCGTAGCTCTGCCGGTTGATCGGCCGGAACTCGTCGTAGACCTGCTGCTCCTGCCGGAAGTTCTTGGAGACCGTGATGCCGCCCATGGTCTCCTGCAGGTTGGCGTTGACGCGGCTCAGCGAGCGCTGCGCGCGGCGGGTGCTTGCTCTGGCGAGCCGCCGGAACAGCAGGGCGAGGCCCACCACGACGGGCACCACCAGCATGGTCAGCACGGCGAGCTCGACGCTGCGCAGGAACAGCATGACCGTCACGAAGCCGACCATGAGCACCTGGCTGACGAGGTCCATCGTCAGGGTGGACACCGTGGCGAAGTCGTCGGTGTCGGACGTCACCCGGCTGACGATCCTGCCGGACGGCGTCTCGTCGTAGAACGACAGGTCGCGGGCCAGCACCGCGTCGAAGGCGTCTTCGCGCAGCCGCAGGACCACGTCGCCGGTGACCTCGGCGCTGAACTTCTGCCTGACGTAGTTGAACGCCCACGACAGCACGCCGGTGACGAACACCGCGAGGACGAGCGGCAGGCCGAGCGTGCCGATCGTGCCGTCGGCGATCGCGTCGACGGCGAAGCTGACCAGCGTCGGGATGGCCGCCTGGCTTGCCGACAGCAGCACGATCATGGCGGCGACCAGGCACATCGCGCCCAACTTGGGACGGAAGTAGGAGACGATCCGGCGCAGCAGCTCGCGGTCGTCGTAGGTGCGGTCGTAGTCTTCGGCCTCCAGGCCGTCCATGATGAAGCCCATCAGCGCACCCCTCCCTGCTCTCCCGCCAGCACGGACTCTTCGTCGCCGAGGCCCACCCCGGCCTCGTCGTAGTGGGCGAACACCCGCCGGTAGAGGCGGCTGCGCGCGATCAGCTCGTCGTGGGTGCCGAAGTCGGCCACCTCGCCGCGCCGCAGCAGCAGCACCTTGTCGGCCCACCGGATCTGCGAGAGCCGATGGGTGATCAGCAGCGTGGTGCGGCCTTCCTGGATGCGCTCGATGGCCTGCTGGATCAGGTCTTCTGTCGCGGAGTCGATGGCGCTGGTGGAGTCGTCGAGCACGAGGATCGCGGGGTCGGTCAGCAGCGCCCGCGCGATGGCGAGCCGCTGCCGTTGCCCACCGGACAGCGTGACCCCGCGCTCGCCGATCACGGTGTCGTAGCCGTCGTCGAGCTCGGCGATGAACTCCGCCGCCTGCGCGTCTTCCGCCGCCCTGACCACCGCCTCGCGGTCGGCCCGCTGGCCCAGGCCGAAGCCGATGTTCTCGGCCACCGAGCGGGAGAAGAGCACGATGTCCTGCTCGATCGTGGAGATCTGGGAGCGCAGGGAGTCGAGGTTCCACTCGCGTACGTCGACGCCGTCGACGAGGACGCGCCCCGAGGTCACGTCGTAGATGCGCGGCACCAGCTTCGTCAGGGTGCTCTTGCCCGACCCGGTCTCGCCGACGATCGCGACCGTCTCGCCCGGCCGCACGGTGAACGTGGCCCCGCGCAGCGCAGGCTCGCCGCCCTCGGCGTAGGCGAACGTGACGTCCTCGAAGACGATCTCGCCGCTGATCGGCGCGGAGTGGCCGGCGGCGGGCTGGTCGATCTCGGTCTCGGCGGTGAGGATGCCGAGGATGCGGCGCGAGGAGACGATGCCGATCTGGATCAGCGAGAACGTGAAGATCGACATCTGGGTCGGGAAGCCCAGCTGGCCCATCAGGCCCATGAAGGTGACCAGCTCGCCGATCGTGATCGCCCCCGCGGCGTGCAGCGCGAGCGCGTGCCAGAGCGCGGCCGCCATGGCGAGCGCGTACAGCAGCGTGGGCAGGTAGCGGGCCTGCACCAGGCCGTTGCGGACGAACGCGTCGCGGTAGCGCCGAGCGCCCGCCCTGAACCGCAGCCGCTCCTGCCTCTCCTGCGCCGTCACCTTGATCACTTCGATGCCGCGCACCGCCTGGTTGAGCCCGGCGTTGAGGTCGCCGAACTCTTCACGCATCTGCGTGGCCACCGGGTTGAGCCTGCGCATGTAGTGCCACAGGGCGAGCACGAACACGACGGCGTAGACGCCGGGCACCCACAGCAGGCGCGGGTCGATCGCGGCCATGAAGAACAGCGGCACCACCCCGGTCAGCCCGGAGTCGACGATGAGGTCGATGCCGGGCGTCACCATGATGGACAGCTGGCGGATGTCGTTGGCGGCCCTGGCCATCAGGTCGCCGACCCGCTGCCGGTTGTGGAAGGTCTGGCTCTTGCCGAGCAGGCCGACGTAGAGCTCGTCGCGCGCGTCGCGCTCCAGCCGTTTGGCGAGCACCTCGCTCGACATGCGCGCGACCAGGTCGAGCGCGCCGCGGGCGACCACGATCGCGAGCAGCGCCAGCGCGATGAGCCAGAGCGCGTCGAGGGCCGCGCCGCGCTCGCCGAGCACGGCGTCGAAGGCGTGGCCGGTGTAGAGCGGCACCATGGCGTTGAGCACCACCATCGCGACCGAGCCGCCGAGGAAGCCGAGCAGCGGGAGCGGGTGGCTGCGCAGGTGGGACCAGAGCCAGCGCACCGGGCCGCGCCGGTCATGGCGAGGACCGGCGACGGAGAACTCCGAACTGCTGGTGGTCACGGCGTGGCCTCCCCGACAGAGCTGGGTAGATGGTCGACCTGCTTTGTACCACCGGGGTACGACAGTTCTCGAAGACTTATTCGCCGGACGTCGGCCCCAGAAGGCTCAATCGCCACAGGCCCAACTCAGGAACCGCGCTGCGGGCGCCGGCCGTGCGAGGCTCGGAGGTTGGGCGCGCAGGAGCTGCGGGCGTCGGACGTGCGGCAGCTTCGGAGGTTGGGCGCGCAGGAGCCGCGGGCGTCGGACGTGCGGCAGCTTCGGAGGTTGGGCGCGCAGGAGCCGCGGGTGTCGGCGTGCGTGTTCGTCTTACGGAAATTCATCCGCCGCGTGGTCGAGGGGTACGAGTCCGAGGGTGAACTCGATCTCCTCGTACGGGACGTCCATCTCCCACCCGTCGGTGCGCGGACGCGGCGCGATGACGAGTTCCCGCTTGACCGCGTACGCGGCGTCGGAGTCGAGGTAGGGGTCGCCGGCCAGGAACACGTGGGTGGTCAGCGGGCGGTGACCGTCGGCCGTCACCTGGTAGTGCAGGTGGGCGGGGCGCATCGGGTGGCGTCCTATCGCCCGCAGCAGCCTGCCGGCGGTGCCGTCGGTGGGCACCGGGTAACTGCTCGGCCGGATGGTGCGGAACCAGTAGCGGCCCTCGGCGTCGGCGGTGAACAGACCGCGCAGGTTGCCGGGGTGCTGCTCGTCGTCCTGGGTGTCGTACAGGCCGGTGTCGCTCGCCTGCCAGACGTCGACCCGCGCGCCGGCGAGCGGCGTGCCGTCGCAGTCGAGCACCCGTCCGTGGACGACCGTCGGCACCCCGCGTTCGCGCTCGGGCCCCGCGCTGATCCACGCGCCGAGCTCGCGCTCGGGCGCGGGTGAGTGGAACGGCCCCTCGACCGACGACGGCGTCATGCCCTCGGGGCCGTCGTTGTTGACCTGGTCGACGGCGCTGGTCAGCCCCAGCATGTCGGACAGCAGGACGAACTCGTCGCGGTCGGGTGTGCACGCCTTGCCGGTCTCGACGAGGAACGCGAGCCCGGCCAGCCATTCCTCGTCGGTGGGCCGCGTCTCATCGACGAAGGCGTGCAGGTGCGTGACGAGCGCGGAGACGAGCTCGTTGACGCGCGGGTCAGGCCCGTCGATCTGGCTCAGGACCTGTCGGAGCAGTGGTGTCACGGCCATCTCCTTCGTGTCGCCCGCCTCCGACAGCGTCCCACCGCGAGCCGCGCAGCGGTACGGTCAGCCCTCGGCCCGCAGGTCGGCCTCGACGCGGACGCCGACCTCGTCGTTGAGCTTGAGCGCGCCGAAGAAGGCGGAGTACGGCTTGATGCCCCACTTCGACTGCACGACGGTCGCGAAAGCGCGGACGTGGCCGTCGTCCAGCGAGCCCTCGATCACGCACGGCCGGGTCGTGCCGGCGAGTGACAGGTCGCCCTCGACGCGGAACGACGCAGCCGTGCCCTCGACCTTCGTCGAGCGGAACGTGATGACGGGGTGCCGCGCGACGGCGAGCACCTTCTCGCGGAGGCTCTTGTCGATCTCCATGCGGTCGGAGTCGGAGAGCGGTTTGACGCCACCCGTGCCCTCCCGCGCCTCGAGCGACCCGGCCTCGATCTCGACGGTCACCGACGAGGACGCCGGATCGTCGGGATCGACCATGGCGACGCCGTGCCATCGGGTGGCCTCGATGGTGAGGTCGTGTCCGGCCATCGCTCCCAGCCCTGTACGGGTGGTGAGGACGACCAGCCGCCCCGATTCGGGCCCCAACGTGTAACGGCCAGCGGAAACACTCACCTCTCCAGCCTAACCACCAGGGGCCATGGCGATCACACTGGGTGACGGGTTCACACGGTACGTGTCCCCCGTGCGGGTTATCGTGGAGGCGCCGTACGGCCAGCGAGACGAGAGCGCACGGGTCGCCATGGACGAGCACGTCATCACCATCCGGCAGGTCGGCGAGGCCGCCCGCCACGCGTGCGGCTGCGGGCTGCCGCTGGCCGACCGCGACGCCGCGGCGCGGCACGCCACCGACCACGGCCTGTGCCCGCGGTGTCTCGGCGCGGGCGCGCTCGCCGTCGGCCCCTTCGAGACGGGCGACTGCGACGTGTGCGGGGGTTCCGGCAGGGTGGCGGTCGAGGCGCGGGTGACCGCGAGTTTCGTGCGCGAGGTGGCCGAGTCGCTGCCCGACGAGTTCGAGCTGACCGACGTGATCGCGGCGCTCCAGGGCCGGCTGCCGCCGGGGCGCGACGGCGTGGAGACCGTGCCGGCGGTGGCCGCTGGGCTGATCCGCTACCTGGAGGTGCAGGGCCGGATCGTGCTGTTTACCGCGCCCGACTACCTGCCGGGCGAGGGGGTGCGGCAGCGCTACGGCGATCCGCGGTGGATTCGCCTCCCTTGATAGGTTGTGGACGCTTTCCCGATCGCTGACCCCGAGGAGCGGCGTCCATGTACGAGGTTCCCCCGGCATGACGGTTCTGGCCTACGTGGCGCTGGCCGTGTTCCTGGCGGCGTACGCGCTGATCGCGACGGAGAAGGTGCACCGTGTCGCGGCGGCGCTCGGCGCGGCGGGGATCATGCTGCTGATCCACGCCACCGACGCGGGCGCGGCCTTCTTCGACGACCGGACGGGCGTCGACTGGAACGTCATCTTCCTGCTGCTCGGCATGATGATCATCGTCGGGGTGCTGAAACAGACCGGGGTCTTCGAGTACCTCGCCATCTGGGCGGCCAAGCGCGCCAGGGGACGGCCGTTCCGGCTGATGGCGCTGCTCGTCCTGATCACGGCGGGCGCCTCTGCCATGCTGGACAACGTCACGACCGTGCTGCTGATCGCGCCCGTGACGTTCCTCGTGTGCGAGCGGCTGGCACTGTCCGTGGCGCCGTTCCTGATCGCCGAGGCCATGGCGTCCAACATCGGCGGCGCCGCCACCCTGGTCGGCGACCCGCCGAACATCATCATCGCCAGCCGCGGCGGGCTGACCTTCAACGACTTCCTCGTCCACATGGCCCCGCTCATCGTGGTGCTGATCGCGGTGTTCCTGGGGCTGTGCCGGTGGCTGTTCAGGAAGTCGTTCCGGTACGACCCCGACCGCGCCGCCGAGATCATGGCGCTCAACGAGCGCGAGGCCATCGCCGACCGCCGGCTGCTGTGGCAGTCGCTGACCGTGCTCGCCCTGGTCATGGTCGCGTTCGTGCTGCACCCCGTGCTGCACTACGAGCCCTCCGTCGTCGCGTTGCTGGGCGCCGGGGTGCTGGTCGCGGCCACGAAGGTGACCACCGAGGAGGCCATCGCCGAGGTCGAGTGGCCGACGCTGGTGTTCTTCTGCGGGCTGTTCGTCATGGTCGGCGCGCTGGTCGAGACGGGCGTCATCGGCCAGGTGTCGAAGGCGGTGGCCGAGGCCACGCACGGACAGCTCGGCCTCACCACGATGCTGCTGCTGTGGGGCTCCGCGGCCCTGTCGGCGGTGGTGGACAACATCCCGTACGTCGCCACGATGAGCCCGATCGTCCACGACCTCGTCCAGGCGAACGGCGGCGACGGGCCGGCACAGGTGCTGTGGTGGGCCCTCGCCATCGGCGCCGACCTGGGCGGCAACGCCACGGCGGTGGGGGCGGCGGCCAACGTCGTCATCATCGGCATCGCCGCCCGCAACGGCACCCCCATCTCGTTCTGGCAGTTCACCCGGTACGGCATCGTCGTCACCCTGGTGACCGTGGCGATCTCGACGCCGTACCTGTTGCTGCGCTACCTCATCTGACCGGGAGCACGTCGACGCCGCGGTCGGCCTCGCTCCTGCGGCCGATGACGCGCCGCTCGGACTCGTCGATGCGCAGGTCGTTGATGCTGGCCTCGCGCCGCCGCATGAGGCCCTCCTCGTCGAACTCCCACAGCTCGTTGCCGTAGCTGCGCCACCACTGGCCCGTGGCGTCGTGACACTCGTACTGGAAGCGGACGGCGATGCGGTTGTCGGACCACGACCACAGCTGCTTGCGCAGGGCGTAGTCGAGCTCGTGGTCCCACTTGCGGCGCAGGAAGGCCCTGATCTCGTCGCGTCCGGTGACGAACTCGTCGCGGTTGCGCCAGACGGAGTCGACCGAGTACGCCTGCGCGACGACGTCGGGGTCGCACGTGTTCCAGGCGTCCTCGGCTGACTGGACCTTGATGAGGGCGGTCTCCTCGGTGAACGGCGGCACCGGCGGACGGGTCATGGCGGCTTCCTCGCAGGTCGGAAATGGTTCTCCGACCTGTTCTACAGCAGCTTGTCGAGCGTGATCGGCAGGTCGGCGACCCGTTTCCCGGTGGCGTGCCGCACGGCGTTGGCCACCGCGGCGGGCACGCCCGTGACGCCGACCTCGCCCACGCCGAGCAGTCCGAGGGGCGTGGTCGGGTCGGGGTCGTCCAGGCAGTGCACGTCGATGCGGGGGACGTCGGCGTGCACGGGCACGTGGTACTCCGACAGGCTCGCGTTCACGACCCGGCCGGTACGCGGGTCGACCAGCGTCTGCTCCGACAGCGCCATGCCGAGGCCCATGACGATGCCGCCGCGCAGCTGGCCGGCCGCCGTCTTGGCGTTGATCACCCGGCCGACGTCGAAGACGCCGAGCCAGCGCGACACCCGTACCTCGCCGGTGTCGGCGTCGACGCGTACCTCGCAGAAGTGCGCCCCCGAGGCTCCGTGCACCCACCGCCTGCCGTCGCGGGCGCTGCGCGCCAGGAAGTTCACCCAGCCGTCCTTGACCGCCGCCTCCACGTGGTCGCGGCCGGCCCCGGCGAGGATCTCGGCGTACGTCCGGCCGCCGCCGCCGTGGAACAGGCCGCCGTCGCGGGCCTGCACGTCGCCGATCGCGCGCCCGCGCAGCGGCGGACCGGCCAGCGCGAGCAGTTGCCGCTTGAGCTTGTCGCAGGCGGCCAGCACGCTCGCGGCGGCGCTCGCGGTCTGGCCGGATCCGGCCGCGATGGGGCCCGCGGGCAGGTCGGAGTCGCCCACCTCGACGCGTACGGACTCGAGTGGCACGCCGAGCTGGTCGGCGGCGATCTGGCGCTGGACGGTGGCCGCGCCGACCCCGATCTCGTGCAGTCCGCAGCGGACCACGACGGCGCCGTCCGCGCCCATCCGCACGGTGACACTCGCCGGGAAGCGGATCGGCTGGTGGTAGGCCGTGGCCACGCCCATGCCGACCAGCCACCGTCCGTCCCGCATGGCCCCGGCGCGCGGGTCGCGCTCCCGCCAGCCGAACCGCTCGGTCCCCAGCGCGTACGCCTCGCGCAGCATGCGGTGGGAGAACGCCTTGCCGGTGAGCGGGTCGCGTTCGGGTTCGTTGCGCATGCGCAGCTCGATCGGGTCCATGTCGAGCCGCCAGGCGAGCTCGTCCACGGCCGACTCCAGCGCGAACGTGCCGACGGCCTCGCCCGGCGCCCGCATGGCGGTGGGCGGCACCAGGTCGAGGTGGACGACGTTCTGGCGCAGGTGGACGGTCTCGGCCGCGTACAGGTGGCGGGAGGCGGAGGTGACCTGCTCGGGCATGCCGCCGGAGCGGGCCACGCTGGTGTGGACGAGCGCCGTCAGCCGCCCGTCGCGGTCGGCGCCGAGCGCCACCCGCTGCGTGGTCGGCGTGCGCCCTCCGACGGTGCGGTAGACGCTCTCGCGGGTGAGCGCGAGCCGCACGGCACGGCCGGTCGCCCGCGCGGCGAGCACCGCGAGCAGCGTGCCGGCCCAGACCATGCCCTTGCCGCCGAACCCGCCGCCCACGTACGGGGCGAGCACCCGGATGTCGCGCTCGGGCACCCCGAACCGCATGGCGAGGTGCTTGCGCACGAAGGCGATGGACTGCGTGCCGTCGTGCACGGTCAGCCGGTTCCCGTTCCAGACGGCGGTCGTGGCGTGCGGCTCGATCGCGTTGTGGTTGTACGGCGGCGTGACGAAGCGCAGGTCGACCGAGACGGGCGCGACGGCCAGCGCGGCGTTCGCGTCGCCCTTGTCGGCGGCGCTGGAGAACATCGCGTTGCCCTTCTGCGGGACGGCCTTCGGCTCCTCGGCGGCGAAGTCGACCGCGGCGGGCAGCTCCTCGTACGTCGCGCGCACCAGCGACGCCGCGTGCCGGGCCGCCGCGGGCGTCTCGGCCACCACGACCGCGATCGGCTGGCCGTCCCAGTGCACCTCGTCGGTGGCGAGGTAGTTGACCGACGAGCCCTTGACGAACGAACCGAGGCTGAACCTCTTCACCGGACGCATCCGGGGAGCGTTCTCGTGGGTGAGCACGTCGATCACGCCGCGCACGGCGCGGGCCGCCTCGGTGTCCAGCGCGGTGACGCGGCCCCGCGCGACGGTGGCGTGCACCAGGGCGGCGTGCGCGAGGCCGGGGTAGTCGTGGTCGGCGGCGTACTTGGCCTCGCCGGTGGCCTTGGCCGGGCCGTCGACCCGGTCGAGCGGGCGGCCGACGTTCGGGACGGTCTCCGTCCTGACGGCCTCGGCGACGTCCGTGCTCATCCGGCGTCCTCCTCCCTGGCCAGCTCTCTCAGCGTGGCGGCGATGGTGGCGGTGGCGAGTGCGGTCTTGAACGCGTTGCCCGGCCGTACGGTCGCGGCGGCCAGCTCGGCCTCGGCGGCGCGGCGGAAGGCCGCCTCGTCGGCGGCCCCGCCGAGCAGCGCCTCCTCGGCCGCGCGGGCCCGCCACGGCTTGGCGCCGACGCCGCCGAGCGCGAGCCGCACCCCGGCCACCGCGCCGTCGCGCACCTCCAGCGCCGCCGCCACGGAGACGAGCGCGAACGCGTACGACGCCCGGTCACGGACCTTGCGGTAGCGGGACCGGGCCGCCACCGGGAGGGCGGGCAGCTCGACCGCGGTGATCAGCTCGTCGGGGGCCAGCGCGGTCTCGTTCTGCGGGGTGTCGCCGGGCAGCAGGTGGAACTCGCCGATCGGGATCCGCCGGTCGCCGCGCACGCTGCGCACCTCGACGACGGCGTCCAGCGCGGCCAGCGCCACGCACATGTCGGACGGGTGCGCCGCGATGCAGCTCCCGCTCACGCCGAGGACGGCGTGCCCGCGCGTGAACCCGTCGAGCGCGTCGCACCCGGCGCCCGGCTCGCGCTTGTTGCAGGCAGCGGCCGCGTCGTAGAAGTACGCGCACCGGGTGCGCTGCAGCAGGTTGCCGCCGACGGTCGCCATGTTGCGCAGCTGGGGCGAGGCCCCGGCGAGCAGCGCCTGCGACAGCATCGGGTAGCGGGCGCGGATTCGCGGGTCGGCGGCCAGGACGCTGTTGCGGACGAGCGCGCCGATCCGCAGCCCGCCGTCCGGCAGGTCGTCCACGGCGTCGAGGGGCAGGCCGGTGACGTCGATGACGGTGTCGGGACGTTCGACGCCCTCGCGCATCAGGTCGACCAGGTTCGTGCCGCCGCCGAGGAACTTGGCGCCCGGCTCGGTGGCGACGGCCCGCAGCGCGGCCTCGACGTCGGCGGGCTTGACGTAGGCGAACGGCTTCATCGGGCGTCCCGCGCGGCGACGTCGGCGATGGCGTCGAGGATGCCGTTGTAGGCGCCGCAGCGGCACAGGTTGCCGCTCATCCGTTCCCTGATCTCGTCGTCGGTGAGCCCTTCCGCGGCGACGGACGAGGGCATGCCGGCGGCGTACTCGCTGAGCATGCCGATCGCGGAGCAGATCTGGCCGGGCGTGCAGTAGCCGCACTGGAGTCCGTCGTGGCGGACGAACGCCTCCCGCAGCGGGTGGTCGGCCCCTTCGACCGTGGTGATCTCGCGGCCGTCGTACTGGACGGCGAGAGCGAGGCAGGAGACGATCCTGACGCCGTCGACCAGGACCGTGCACGCGCCGCAGGCGCCCTGCTCGCAGCCCTTCTTGGGGCCGGTCAGCCCGAGCTTGTCGCGTAACGTGTCGAGCAGGCCGGCCCACGGCTCGACGTCGAGCGACTCGGGCGAGCCATTCACCTTCATCCGTAACTCGGGCAAGACCGTCCTCCCGGAATTCGATGTCACGCCGGACGCTAACAGAACTCCGTTCCGGTGTGATCCCCGATCGGCGGCCGGACGCGCATGGTCGCGGGGGCCACCGGGTCCGTCCGCCTGCTGCGGGTCTGTGCCCCCGCTCATGACCGCACTCCTGTACTTAAAGGTTTTCGGAAACCTGGAAGAAACCTAAGGGCATGTCAATGGGTGCTAACCTTGCCTGCTAGTGACTTCACCGAAAAGGGTTTCGAAATATGGCGGGTAAGCGGGCGACCATCAACGATGTGGCCTCGCTGGCGGGGGTATCGATCGCCACGGCGTCCAAGGCGCTCAACGGGCGGCACGACGTCAGGGCCGCGACGCGCGAGCGGGTGCTCGCCGCCGCGGCGCAGCTGTCCTTCCAGCCGAACGCCCTCGCGCGGGGGCTGCTGTCCGGGCGAACGCGCACGGTCGGGCTGCTCACCTCCGACAGCGTCGGCCGGTTCGGCATCCCCGTGCTGCTCGGGGCCGAGGACGCGTTCGGCGCCGGCGAGATGGCGGTGCTGCTCTGCGACGCGCGCGGCGACGCCATCAGGGAGCAGCACCACCTGCGGGCGCTGCTGTCCCGCCGGGTCGACGGGCTGATCGTGGTGGGCGAGAGCACCGACCCCCGCCCTTCCGTCAGCAAGGACCTGCCCATCCCCGTCGTGTACGCCCACGCCCCGTCGGACGACCCGTCCGACGTGTCGTTCGTGCCCGACGACGTGGGCGGGGCCCGGATGGCGGTCTCCCACCTGCTGGCGCTCGGCCGGCGGCGCATCGCCCACGTCACCGGGCCCGCCCACTGTAAGGCGGCCCGCGACCGCGCCGAGGGGTTGCGCCTGGCCCTGGCGGAGACCGGGACGGCCCAGGTCGGCGAGACTCTGTGGGGCGCGTGGTCGCAGCGGTGGGGGCGGCACGCGGCCGAGATGCTGCTGATGTCCGAGCCGTCGATCGACGCCGTCTTCTGCGGCAGCGACCAGATCGCGGCCGGATTCCTCGAGGCCGCGCGCGAGCGCGGGCGCCGCGTGCCGGACGACATCGCGGTGGTCGGCTACGACAACTGGGAGATGCTGTCCACCGAGACGCGACCGGCCCTGACCACGGTCGACATGAACCTGGAGCTCCTCGGCCGCACGGCCGCCCAGCACCTGTTCGCCGCCATCGACGGGCGGGCCACGCCGGGCATCCACAAGATGCCCGGCCACCTGATCATCCGCGACTCCACGTCACCCGCGTCCCTCTGACGCGCTCAGGTCACGTGCCAGGGTTTGGCTTCTGCGGTCTGCCTGGCGGCGTCAGCCACGCGGAGCGCGTACGTGGGGCGTGGTCTGCCCTCGACCTGGCCGAGGTAGGTGTGGCCGGTCAGGTGGCACCACGCGGGCAGGTCGACGGGCGCGGCGGGGTCGGTGGCGATCAGGTGAATCACGGCGCCTGGGCCGGCCTGGCGTACGTGGCCGCGCAGCTCGATGAGCAGCTGCACGCACAGCTTGTCCCCGCCGTCCACCACCAGGTCCGCCATACCTCCAGCAAACCACCTCCCACCGCCACGAGCGCACCGGCTGGGTGACGGCGGGCATCCTCTTGACGTGGGGGGACGCGGGAGACGACAGCGCTGCCGTGGCGGGCGCCTCTTGGCGCGGGGGTGTGACGCGCGGGAGGGAGCGCCTCGCATGGCGGGCGTCCGCGTAGCTCTGGGGTGCGGGATGCGGTCCGTGGCGGGCGTCCTGGCAGGTCAGGGGGCGTAACGCGGGGGATGGCGGGTAGGCGGGCCGCATGGCCAAGGGTCTTGACACCGACATGCTGTGGAACCTGTTCCACCGTACGGTGAACATGAACTCCGCGGAGCTCCGCTCCCACCTGCTCGCCTCCGCCTCGCACGAGGACGGCTTCACCTCCGACCCGGACCTCGGCATCCACGAGCTCGGACGGGGCGTGCTGCACGTCCTCGGCAAGCGCAGGGGCGACCTCACCAGGCACGACCTCCACGTCATGCGGCAGGTGGTCGAGTTCGTGGAGATCATGGGCGACCGTACGGACGACGCGTCGCGGCGCGAGCTGATGTCGGTCGGACACGACCCGTTGAGGGGGTGATCGGATGGTCGAGCCGCAGGCGTGGGTCGAGGGCTACCTCCGCGCGTGGAACTCCAACGACCCCGACGGCATCGCGGCCCTGTTCACCGAGGACGCCGTCTACTACACCGAGCCGTACAGCCTGCCCTGGCAGGGCCGCGCCGACATCGTCGCGCGGTGGCTCGATCGGAAGGACGCTCCTGGTGAGGCCACGTTCGGCTGGCATCCGGTGTGCGTGACGGACGACCTGAGCGTCATCCACGGAATCACCGCTTATTCGGACAAAACGTACAGTAATCTCTGGTTGATACGGTTCGTCCCGGATGGGCGCTGCCGGGAATTCACCGAATGGTGGATGCGGCACGACACCAGGTGATGCAATGAGCCGAACATCCGACCCGAGGAGATCCATTGAGAGACAACCTCGACCTCGCGACAAGTGCCCAGGAACTCGCGGACGCCGCGCCGGCGGGCTCGATCGACCACGCGGCCGCCTCGTCCTTGGCCATCACGCTGGCGACCACGCGCGACATCGACGCCGCCAGGAAGACGCTCGACGGGGTGACCCCCGACGAGGTGCGCCGCGCCGCCGTGGCCCTCTTCGAACGCCTCGCCTCCGACTGACGTCCGGCCACGGGAGCGCCGCACGGGGGAAGCTCGGGAGGTACGCTCGGGACCCGGTGTTCTGGCGATCGGAAGGCTTCTGGAAAGCCGGTGCGAGCGGCGGGGACAGATTTGGCGTAACCGGCGGATCATGCTTCCGGATTCGTGGTCGATACGCCATGGTGGTCGCATTCCGCTCCGCGAGGCTAGGAGATCCGTGGTCATTCCCAGGACGATCGACAGAGGCAGCGATTTCGCCCGGCTCGCTCAGCGCATCTCGGACGCCGGTCTCCTCGACCGGCGTCCTGTCTATTACGCGGTACGGATCAGCCTCACCGCGCTCTTCTACCTCGGCTGCTGGGCGGCGTTCGTCTGGGTCGGCGACTCCTGGCTGCAACTGCTCGTGGCGGTCGGGCTGGCCGTGGCGTTCGGCCAGTTCGGGTTCATCGGGCACGACCTCGGACACCGGCAGGTGTTCAGGAGGCGGCGGCCCAGCGACGTGGCCGGTCTGATCATCGGCAATCTCGGCATCGGGCTCGGCTGGGGCTGGTGGACGCACAAGCACAACCGCCACCACGCCAACCCCAACCACGAGGACCACGACCCGGACGTCTCCCCCGCCGTGATCGTCTGGTCGACGGATCAGGTCGCCCGCAGCACCGGCTTGCCGCGCTTTATTGCCAAATATCAGGCTTTCTGGTTCTTCCCGCTGCTCACCCTGGAGGCCTGGCACCTCCACATCGCCAGCTTCAAGGCCCTGCTCGACCCCTCGGCCAAGCGACGCACGCCGGAGCTCGCACTGCTCCTCGTGCACGCCGTCCTCTACTTCGGCCTCGTGTTCGCCGTGCTCCCGTGGGACAAGGCGCTGGTGTTCCTCCTCGTCCACCAGGGCCTGTTCGGCATCTACCTGGGCAGCACGTTCGCGCCCAACCACAAGGGCATGCCGGTGCTCACCAAGGACGACAAGCTCGACTTCCTCCGCAAGCAGGTGCTCACCTCACGCAACGTACGCGGCGGCGTCCTCACGGACGTGGCGCTCGGCCAGCTCAACTACCAGATCGAGCACCACCTGTTCCCGAGCATGCCCGCCCCGAACCTGCGCCGGGCCCAGCCCATCGTGCAGCGCTACTGCGCGGAGATCGGCGTCGACTACCTGCAGACCGGCCTGATCGAGTCGTACGGCCAGGCGCTACGCCACCTGCACGAGGTCGGCGCCGCACTTCGCTGAGAGGCGGGAGCGGCTCGGCGGCCACGACGCTGGGTTCATACGTCCACCGATATCAACGCATCAGCCAGCACATATTGGACATATAATCCCTGGTCCTCCTAGCGTTCGTCGGGTGACGGAGCGACGCGCGATCCGCAGCGGATCGACTTTGGAGGAACACATCGGGTACGCCGGGGCCGTGCCGGGGAGCACCGGGGTCGACCACTCGACGTCGACGACCTCGACCATGATCAGGGAACTCCACGCGTACGAGGAGTTCGAGCAGGTGGACGAGCTGTTCGGGCGGATCTGGGGGTTCGAGCCGGACAGCCGGCCGATCACCGCCGGCCTGATGCGGGCGCTGACCCACGCGGGCAACTACGTCTCCGGCGCCTTCCACGGCGACCGGATGGTCGGGGCGTCGGTGGGCTTCTTCGGGCAGGACTCGACCCTGCACTCGCAGAACACGGGCGTGGCAGGGGGCCGGGGCATCGGCTTCGAGCTGAAGCGGCACCAGCGGCTGTGGGCGCTCGACCACGGGATCTCCCGGATCACCTGGACCTACGACCCGCTGGTCCGCCGCAACGCGCACTTCAACCTGACCAAGCTGGGCGCGCTGCCGGTGGAGTACCTGCCGGACTTCTACGGCGTGATGGCCGACGCCATCAACCACGGCGACGAGTCCGACCGGGTCCTGGCCGCGTGGCCGCTGACCGATCCCCGGGTCGAGGCGGCCGGACGGGGGGTGCCGTACCTGCCGCCGGTGCCCGAGGACGCCGTGGTGGGGCTGGCCGACGACGGCGACCGCCCGGTCGAGGGCCGTACCGACGGGCGCGTGGTGCTGGTCGCCGTCCCCGAGGACATCGAGCGGCTGCGCGGGGAGGACGCCGGCGCCGCCAAGGCGTGGCGGCATGCCGTGCGCGACGTACTGGGCGGCCTCATGGGGGAGGGCGCCACGGTGACCGGCTTCCATCGCAAGACGTACTACGTGGTCGAGAGGAACACGTGAGGATCAGGATCGCGATGCCGCCGGTCGCGTCGTGCGGAGAGGGCGGCTTCAGGGTTGGTTGCGAGCGGCCTCCACGAACCGGCTGACCAGAGGGTTCTGGTCGTCGCGACGCCAGGTCACGGCGACGGTGGTGCGTGCGCTGTTCGGGCTGATCCGCCGGTACGCGACACCGTTGAGGCGGATCCGGCGGACGCTCGCCGGAGCGAGTGAGACTCCCAGTCCTGCCTCGACGAGCGCGCAGACCGTCTGCCATTCGATGGCCTGCTGGCCCGTACGGGGCTCGAATCCCGCACTGCGGCACAGATCGATGATCCGGTCGTGGAACTTCGGTCCGGCACTGCGGGGCAGCAGCACGAACCGTTCGTGCGCGAGTGCTTCGATCGGCAGGACGCGCCGGGCCGCGAGGGGGTGGGCGGCCGGCAGGACCGCGATGAACTCCTCGGACAGGATCGTCTCACTCGCCAGACCGGGCTCGTCCGGCGGCTCGCGCAGCAGCCCGACGTCGATCACCTGCTCGCGCAGAGCGGTCACCTGCGGCGCTGTGGTCATCTCCCGGATCTCCATCTCCACCTGGGGAAACTGATCGCGGTAGGCGCGCAGCATGCCCGGCAGCACGGTCAGCGCGAGGGAGGCGGCGAAGCCGATCCGGATACGACCGGCCTCGCCGCTGCCGGCGCGGCGGGCCGTGTCCAGGCCGACGGCGACCTCGTGAAGTGCGCGCCGTGCGGCGGGCAGGAGTTGGTGTCCTGCCGCGGTGAGGGCGACCGGGCCGGGTCCTCGGGTGAACAGCGGGTGCCCGACCTTCGCTTCCAGTCGGCGGATCTGCTGGCTGAGTGGCGGTTGCGCGATGCCGAGCCGCTCGGCCGCGCGTCCGAAGTGGAGTTCCTCGGCGAGGACCGCGAAGGCGTGCAGCTGCTGGAGCCTGAGCTCGGGACGGTCCATACCTTTAGAGATATCAGATGGGGCTGTGCGGAGTATTGGACATATCGCTGCTGTTTGCCTACCTTTCGCCACATGACGGAACGACGCGCGATCGTGAGTGGATCCACCTTCGAAGAGCAGATCGGCTATGCGCGGGCGGTGATCGACGGCGACTGGGTGCACGTGTCGGGGACCACCGGGTTCGACTACACGACCATGACGATCTCCGCCGACGTGGTCGAGCAGGCCGAACAGGCCCTGCGCAACGTCGCGTCGGCGCTGGCCGAAGCGGGCTGCTCGTTCGGCGACGTCGTCCGGGTCAGATACCTGCTACCCGACCGTGCGGACTTCGAGCCGTGCTGGCCGACTCTGCGCCGCTACTTCGGCGACATCCGCCCGGCCGCGACGATGCTCGTGTGCGGCCTGTCCGATGCCCGGATGAAGTTCGAGATCGAAGTGTACGCACGACGGCCCGGGGGCCACGCCGGTTGACGACCGGCAGCGGCAGCACCCCGAAGAGCTTCACCGAGGCCCTCAGCGGGCGCCCTCGCGTCCCGACTCCTCCTCCAGGCGCCGGATGAGGCCGTCGCGGCGGCGTTCGAGTTCGGCGATCAGCTCGACCTGCTCGTCCGCCTGGCTGATGATGGCCGAGATCTCCACCTGGTCGGTCGCACCCATGTCGCCGATCTGGGCGCGCACCTCCCGGTTCTCGGCTCGCAACCGGTCGAGGTCCGCTTCGACCTGCCGGAGTTCGTCCTTTGTGCTCATCCGAAACCTCTACCCAGATATGTCGCGGGGATTACCCGGGTGCGACATCCCGCCACCGGGCACGGCCCGGTGGCGGGGAGCCCGTCAGAACAGCGGGGCGCCGTCGCGGGTGAGCCTCCAGTTGGCGACCGCGAAGTCCGCCGGGTCGATGGTGCCCTGCGCGGTGGCGTACTCGATCAGGGCCTGGCGGATCTCCACCTGCGCGTTGTAGACCACCTCGGCCCCGGTGACGTGGGGGAAGCCGCCGCCGCCCGACTGGCGGTAGTTGTTGATCGCGACGATGAACTCCTGGTCGGCGGTGACCGGCTGTCCCTGGTAGGTCAGGTTCGCGATGCGCTGACCCACCGGCTTGGCCACGTCGACGTCGTACGACACGCCGGAGAGCTGGTCGTAGTTGTAGTCGGGAGTGCCGCCCGCGTTCGTCAGGCCGGCGAGGTCCACCGGGGCGCCGGGGGCGAGCTGGTTGAAGTACTTGGCGGAGTACTCCAGGTAGTCCTTGATCTGGGCGCCGTTCAGCTTGATCGCCAGCAGCGTGTTGTCGTAGACGTACAGACCGGCGACGTCGCGCACCCGGATGTCGCCGGCGGGGAAGACGGCGCTCCGGCTGAACGGCGCGGCGATCGACAGCACCGGCAGCGTGTTGTCCGGCAGCGCCTGCTTGACCGTCTCCTCCTGCACCTTCTGGATGTAGTCGAGGATCGGCGTGTCCTTGTACGGCGACTCGGCCGCCGACAGCTGCTCGGCCGACTTGGCCACGACCTCGTTGACGTAGCCGACGGTGGTGTCGTGCTGCGGCTTGAGCAGCTTGACGATCTTCGGGTCCTCCGGGACCGCGTTCGTGGCGAGCGTCGTGGACGACTTGCCGGTCACCACCCACTTGCCGCGCTGCTTGGCGAGCTGGAAGTCGAGCGTCGACAGGCGGTTGCCCCACCGTCCCGGCTCGCTCAGCAGCACCTGCTGACCGGTGACCTTGTTGGTGACGAACCGCTGCGGCACGTCGTTGTGCGCGTGGCCGAACAGCACCGCGTCGATGCCCGGCACCTGCTCGGCGACCATCGCGGAGGCGTTCTCGACCGGCAGCTCGTCGCCGTAGGACGACATGCCGTCGTCGCCCGCGTGCGCGGTGACGACGACCACGTCCGCGCCCGCGCGGCGGATCTCCGGCACCCACTTCCTCGCCGACTCGACCAGGTCGGTGAAGCGGAGCCTGCCCTCGACGTTCGCCTTGTCCCAGATGGCCACGCCCGGGTTGGTGAGACCGAGCACGCCCACCTTGATCGGCTTCTCGCCCTTCACCTTCATGGTCTTGATCACGTACGGCTGGTACGCGGGCTTGCCCGTCGCCGCGTCGACGGCGTTAGCGCCCAGCACCGGGGCGCGCATCTGCTTGACCCAGGTGGCCAGCAGCGGCAGACCGTAGTTGAACTCGTGGTTGCCCAGGGTCACGGCGTCGTACCCGATGGCGTTCATGGCCTTGGCCATCGGGTGGGTCTCACCGGTCTCGGTGATCGGCTCGACCTTGGCGTAGTAGTACGCCAGCGGCGTGCCCTGGATGGTGTCGCCCGAGTCGAACAGCAGTGTGTGGTCCGCTCCGCGCTCGGCCCGGATCTTGTTGACCAGCGAGGAGACCTTGGCCAGGCCGACGGCGTTGCCCTGCGCGTCGGAGTAGGCGGCGTCCTTGAAGTAGTCCCAGTTGAGAACGTTGCTGTGGAGGTCGGACGTGCCCATCACCGTGATGGTGACCGTCTTCGCGGGCGGGCCGGCGTACGCGGGCGGCGCCACGAGGGCCAGTCCGCTCAGCGCGGCCGCCCCGGCCAGGGCGAGCTTCTTCGTCTGCATGGTGTTGGAGGCTAACGACCGCGCATCAACCAATGGTCACGCTGCTAACGCGCCTTGACCGAGGCGTCCTCCGGCGGCCCCTCCGCGGTCGAGGCGCGCAGCCACCGGCAGCCGTGCGGGCCCAGCGGCACCCGTACGGTGTCGTCCTGCGCCACCGTGACCGTGCCGTCCACCAGGAGGTCCGTGAGGCGGCTGCCCGCGAGGCCGTCCAGCTTGAGCACCACGTCCTGGGCGGTGTCGCACAGGTTGTGGGCGACCACCACCGTGGCCCCGTCGGCGTCGCACCGGTGCGCGAAGACCGCCGGATGACCGCCGTCGAGCACGGTGCACTCGCCCCACGCCAGCTCGGGGCACTCGCGGTAGCGTTCGATCAGCAGCTGGAACCAGCGCAGCAGCGAGTCGGTGTCCCGCTTCTGGTCGGCCACGTTGACCCGGTCGGGCGCGAAGGCCCCCTCCGGGACGTCGCGGACCGGCCGCTCGCGGCTGAACCCGCCGTCCGGCGACCACTGCATCGGGACGCGGACCGCCATCCGGCCCTCCGCCTCCAGGTTCTCCCCCAGCCCGATCTCCTCGCCGTAGAAGATCACGGGGGTGCCGGGCAGCGAGAAGAGCAGGCTGTAGGCCATCTTGACCCGGCGCAGGTCGCCCCCGAGCATCGTGGGCAGCCGCCGGCGCAGCCCCCGGCCGTAGATCTGCATGTCCTCGCGCGGGCCGAACGCCTCGAAGACGTCCTGCCGCTCGTCCTCGGTGAGCTTGTCGAGCGTCAGCTCGTCGTGGTTGCGCAGGAACATCGCCCACTGGCAGTCCTTCGGCGGCTTCGGGCGCTCGCGCAGCGCCTCGGCGAGCGGGGTGGCGTCGCTGCGGGCCAGCGCCAGCCACGCCCTCTGCATGCCGATGAAGTCGAAGCACATCGTGATCTGGTCGCCCAGACCGTCCCCGAAGTATCGGACCAGTTCCTCGTACGGGACGTTGACCTCGCCGAGCAGGATCGACCCGCCCTGCCGCCTGGTCATGAACGCCCGCAGGTCGGCGAGGAAGTCGTGCGGGCTCGCGAGCTCGGGGTCGACGTTCTCGATGAGGTACGGCACCGCGTCCACCCGGAAGCCGGACAGGCCGAGCTCCATCCAGAAGCCGAGGATGCGCGCGATCTCGTTCCTGACCTCGGGGTTGGCCACGTTGAGGTCCGGCTGGTGCCGGTAGAAGCTGTGCAGGTAGTACTGGCCGGATTTCTCGTCGTACTCCCAGACGCTGTGCTCCTTGTCCGGGAAGACGATCTGGTCGGGGCTGTCCGGCTCGGGCTCGTCGGACCAGACGTACCAGTCGCGAAGGGGTGACTCGCGGCTCGACCGCGCCTGCTCGAACCAGGGGTGCCGGTCGGAGGTGTGGTTGACGACGAGGTCGGCGATCACCCGCAGGCCCCGGTCGTGGGCGGTGCGCATGAACTCCACGAAGTCGCCGAGCGTCCCGAGGCGCGGGTCGACGCTGTAGAAGTCGGTGACGTCGTAGCCGTCGTCCCGGTTGGGGGTCGGGAAGAACGGCATCAGCCACAGGCACGTCACACCGAGCCCGGCCAGGTAGTCGATCTGCTGGGTCAGCCCGCGGAAGTCGCCCACGCCGTCGTCGTTGCCGTCCTTGAAGGTCTCGACGTCCAGGCAGTAGACGACCGCGTTCTTCCACCAGACGTCCGAGGTGTACGTCAGCCGCATCGGAACCACCTCGTTGCTTCACTCATGGGTCGCGCCCCTACCCCAAGCGGGACCCATCGAACGGCCAAGAACGGCGGTCTTCAGCCGCCCAGGAAGGCGCTGAACTCCGCCAGGTCGATCAGGCCGTCGCCGTCCTGGTCCAGCTTGCGCACGCCCTCCTCGGCGGCCTGCAGCGACACGGGTTTGCCGAGCACGTCCATCAGCCGGACCAGCTCGACGGCGGAGATCCGGCCGTCGGCGTCGGCGTCGATCAGCTCGAAGGTGGTGGCGTAGTCGCTCATGGGGCGCCCTTCTCACGAGATCAGCTGTCGCGTCAGACCTTAGTCGCGACTTGTCGTAGCGCGTCGACAAATACTGTGACTTGTGGACGTACGTCGCCCTCGCGCCAGGCGATGGCCAGTTCGGCGGGCGGCAGCCCCGCCACGGGCCGATACGTCACCCCCGGCCGGTGGTAGAGGGCGGCGTTGCCCTCCGACACCAGGACGACGCCGAGCCCGCCGGTCACCGCCTCGAACACCTCCTCGGGAGTGTTCGTGGTGACCCCGACGACCGGTTCGTCGTCGCGTACGTCCATCAGCGGCTCCCGAGGGGACCGGCGGCTTCAGCCGTCGGGGGAATCGGGAGCGGGAGGGCCGTCAAGGCCCGAGCGTGCAGTGACAGAACCTTACGCATGCGTCGTCTCCACAGGATAGAGTCGGGTTCGTGCCTTGGAGCATCGGTCAGGGCTTGGCCGTCGCCTCCCGTGGAAGCGGGAGCGAGAAGCCGCTTCCTTTCAGGGAGCGGAGGAGTCACACCGAGCCAGAACGCGCGCAGGGGCCCGGCGGCCCTGGGCAGCGCGATGAACGGCTCGTCGCGCAATGCCGCGAAGGGCACCTCGTCCAGCTCCGCCAGAGGGTGCCCGGCGGGCACGGCCACGCCGCGCCGCTCACTGGCCAGCACGTGCGTACGCACTCCCGGCGGCACCGGCAGCCAGAGGAACGCCACGTCGGACGAGCCGTCGGCCAGCCCGCCGCTGGGGTCGTCCCAGCCGACGAGCCGCAACGACACCTCCCAGCCCGGCATGGCCTCGCGGAAGCGCCGCAGCGCCTCCTGCTGCAGCCCCCGCCCCACGGCCGTCTGCATCCCGATCACCAGCGTCCCGGACGGCGCCGCGGCCCGCGCCGCCTCGACCCCGTCCCGCCAGCGCTCCAGCAGGTCGCGCGCCACCGGCAGCAGCGCCGCGCCCTGCCGGGTGAGCACCACCCCGCTGTGCACCCGCTCGAACACCCGGAACCCGAGCTGCCGTTCCAGCGCCAGGTGGACGACGCCCGCGCCGAGCGGGCGCTGCGGGCGGCCCTCGACGCCGGCGCGACCCACGTGGACACCAGCGACGCGTACGGGGCCGACGGCCACAACGAACGCCTGGTCGGCCGGGTGATCAAGGACCGTAGGGACGAGGTGGTGGTCGCGACGAAGTTCGGTCTCGCCGTCCAGGAAGGCGAGGAGAGCCGGGCGTTCCCGGTCGGCTACGCCTTCCGCGAGCTGCGTGTGAACGCCGAGCCCCGCCTGATCAGGGGCTACGCCGAGCGCAGCCTGGCCAACCTGGGAACCGACGTGATCGACCTCTACTACGCGCACTATCCCGACCCTGGCGTGCCGATCGAGGAGACCGTCGGCGCGATGGCCGAGCTGGTGCGTGACGGGCTGGTTCGGCGGCTCGGCTTGTCCAACGTGACGGCCGCCCAGCTCAGGGCGGCGCACGCGGCGCATCCGGTGGCGGCGGTGCAGAACGAGTGGTCGATGTGGCGGCCCGTGGACGCCGATCTGCTCGCCACGGCGCGGGAGCTGGGCGTCGGCATCGTGGCCTGGAGCCCGCTGGGCAGCGGCTTTTTGACCGGCGGGGTCACGGAGCTCGGCGCGGGCGACTTCCGGCACAACGCGCCCCGGTTCTCGGCCGAGAACCTCGCGGCCAACCACGACCGTTACGAACCGATCAGGACGATCGCGGCGCGGCTCGGCCTCACCCCGGCGCAGCTCGCCCTGGCCTGGCTGCTGCACCAGGACGAGCACGTGGTCGCCATTCCCGGCAGCCGTACCCCGGCGCACATCGAGGAGAACGTGGCCGCCGCCGACGTCACCCTGCACCAGGACACCCTGGCGCAGGTCGCCGAGGCGCTGGCCAAGGCCGAGGTGGCGGGCGCGACGCTGCTGTGAAGCATCGCGCCCGCGTGTGTCAGGCGGCGTGCAGGTACACCTGACCGAAGACCTCGGAGAGGTGCTTCAGGTCGGTGGCCATGTCGACCTCGGGCTGGGCGGGGTCGTACAGGGTGGCCAGCCGGGGGCGGATCGAGCTGAGCTTCTTCAGCTGGTCCCAGGTGGCGTTGGCGGCCCACTTCTCGCCGTACGCCCGGTTGACCTGGCCCTTGTCGTTCTGCCAGCGGCTCCACAGCGTGACCGTCTGGGCGGCGTCGCTCTGCAACGGCGTGGCGATGTGGTCGGCGACGGCCTGGGCGGCCTGCTCGTCGGTGAGCCGGGCGGCGCCGGCGGAGGTGAAGGTGGCGTCCTCGGCGGAGATCTGGGCGTAGACGTCCCAGGCGCGGGCGCCGACCTCGATCCACTGGTTGCGCTGCGCCTCGGCGGCGTCGATGCCGTAGCCGGTGTAGGCGGTGGCCAGGTGGCCGCTGTCCAGGCCCAGCTGGTCGAGGTAGCCGTTGGCCAGCCACGCTCCGACGCGGTCGGGGTCGGGCATCGGGTACTGCTTGCTCATCTGCGTCTTGCACGCCTCGTTCGCGCCGCACCCGAGGACGGGGACGACGGTGTGCGCGGCCAGCTTCTTGCCCGGCAGCAGCGCGCGCAGCGTGGCCGAGGTCTCGGCGACGAACTTGTCCAGCTCGTCGGCGGTGGCGAAGGCCTGGTTGAAGCCGAGCTGCGAGGTGAACCGGACGCCCACGACGCCGGGCTGGGCGGCGGCCAGCGCGGCGACCTTCCGCGCGGCCTCGGCGAGCTTGCCCGCCTTGTAGTCGTCGGCCAGTTCGGTGTCGATCCAGATGCGCATCGGCGTGTCGGCGACCGCCTGCTTCGCGGCCTGCCCGGCCGGCGTCTCCATGGCCGAGGCCTTCTCGGCCTCGGTGACCGCGTTGGGGTCGGTGTAGCACTGCTCGCCGGTCCGGCACTCGGGGGTGCCGCCGTCCTGGGCGCCAGGGACGTCGGGGCTGTCGACGTCGTGCATCTCCCCGTCACCCTCGGAATCGGTCGGGCACACGGCACCCGGCTCTTCGCAGTCGATGGTGATCGGGTTGCGAGGGCCGGCGTCGATCATGTTCTGACCGTCGTTGTCAAGCCAGAACTTCGCCGTCTCCAGGGCTTCCTCGGGCGTGTTGAGCCAGCGGCAGACGACATAGGACGGGGTGCCGGCGGGCAGCTGGTCGTTGCAGCCGCGCGGGTCGTCCTCGGACCAGGCGGGCACGCCGATACCCAGCAAGGAGAGAGTGAGTCCGATGACGAAGACCTGCCGTAACCGCTGTCTCATAGGGCCTTTACCTTCAGGGTGTGATCGCGGGCAAACCGCACACTATCCGGACGACCCATAACGTTCAACGACATCAACGCTTTGTTCACGCCATAGTCGGCTTGACGTCGACGAGAAAACCCCCGAGACAACCTCTCCCCCGTCGGGCAGAATTACGGGGTTTGGCCATTCGCAGGGGGTAGAGCGCTCGTGCACGGATACCTACGCGACCTCGGGCTGCTCCGGGACCGCCGCTTCACCCTGCTGCTGATCGCCAGGACCGTCTCCGTCCTGGGCAGCGCCTTCGCCCCCGTCGCCCTGGCGTTCGGCGTGCTCGGCCTGCCGGGGGCGACCGCCTCCACCCTGTCCGTGGTGCTCACCGCCGAGTCGGTGCCCATGATCGCGTTCATCCTGGTCGGCGGCGTGATCGCCGACCGGCTGCCGCGCCAGCGGGTGATGATGGCCGGAGAGCTTCTCATGGCGGCCGGGTTCTTCGGCCTGGCGGCGATGCTGCTCACCGGCTGGACCCCGCTGCCCGCGCTGGGCGCCGCGGCCGCGCTGAGCGGCGTGGGCACCGCGATCGCGTTCCCCGCGCTGACCGGCATCATCCCCGAGGTCGTGCCGGCCGACCGGCTGCAGACCGGCAACGCGCTGCTCGGCCTCGGCGCGAACGCCTCCCGCGTGGCCGGCGCCGTCCTGGGCGGCGGCACGGTCGTCCTGTTCGGCGGCGGCTGGGCGCTGGTGGCGAGCGGCGCGATGTTCGCGGCCGCGGGCGTGCTGCTCGCGATGCTCCGCCTCGAGCCGGTCGCGCGGCCGCGCGGCGAGAGCCACTCGATGTTCGCCGACCTGCGCGACGGCTGGCGCGAGTTCATCTCGCGGCAGTGGATCTGGGTGGTGGTCGCGCAGTTCTCCCTGCTGGTCATGGCGATCCAGGCCGGGCACGGCGTGCTCGGCCCGCTGATGGCGAAGGAGAGCCTGGGCGGCCCCGCCGCCTGGTCGGCGTTCCTCGCGGGCGAGGCCGTCGGGACGATCGCCGGAGTGACGCTGTCGCTGCGGCTGCGGCCCAGCAGGCCGATCCTGGTCGGCGTGCTGCTGTGCCTGCCGACCGCCCTGCCGTACCTGCTGCTCGGGCTCGACGCGCCGCTCTGGGCGATCGTGGCCGGCGGGTTCGTGCTCGGCGTGTGCTTCGACGTGTTCGGCGTGCTGTGGCAGACGACGATGCAGCGCGAGGTCCCGGCCGAGTCGCTGTCGCGGGTCAGCTCGTACGACATGCTCGGGTCGCTGATGTTCGGCCCCATCGGGCTGCTGGCGGCCGGCGGCGCCGCCGCCTTCTTCGGCACCGAGGAGTCGCTGCTCGGCTGCGCCGTCATCATCGTCGTGGCCACACTGGCCGCGCTGCTGTCGCCCGGGGTGCGCAACTTGCGCGCCCCCCAGCGCCACGACACCGCCCCGGCCGACGCCGACGCGCGCTGAGCGCCGCCGCGAGCCGGCCCTGGTCAGCCTCGCAGTCAGTCGAGGACCGTCACCGAGCGCCCCTCGTCCACGGCGTACTCGCCCGCGGAGATCGCGCCGTGGCTCGCGGGTTCGAGCGTCAGCGAGACGACGCCCCCGGGCAGCACCCGCGAACCCTCTTCCACGGCGGCGAACGTCGCGGGCATTGATCCGTCCGGGAACAGGCGCTTCCCCGTCCCGACGACGACCGGGAACTGGAGCAGCCGGTAGACGTCGACGAGCCCTGCCTGATGCAGCGTCTGCACCAGCTTCCAGCTTCCGTGAACCTGGAGCTCCGTACCGGGAAGCTCCTTGAGGCGGCGTACCTCGTCGACCAGTTCACCACGCAGGACAGTGGTCGGGCTCCAGTCGGCTTCCTCGTCGGACAGCGTCGAGCCGGCGACATACTTCGGCAGCGTGTTGAGCTTGGTGGCGATCAGGTTGCCGGGTTCGGTGACCTTCGGCCAGTACCCACCGAGCAGATCGAAGCTCGTGCGGCCGAAGAGGAAGGCGTCGGCCGCACGGAACCAGCTCTCGACAACCTCGTTCGTGTGCGCCGAGGCGTGCGGAACGAGCCACCCGCCGCGGTCGAAGCCGCCGGAGCGGTCCTCGTCGGGGGCCCCCGGCCCTTGCATGACGCCGTCGAGGCTGACGAAGACGTTGACGCTGAGCAGCACGGTTCCTCCGGAAGTCGGGTCGCGTGCCGGTCACGGCCGACCGGCATGCGGACGCTAGCTCCCAGGCCCTGGACGGGTCTTGTACAGGAACGACATCGCGGCGGGCTCGCCGGACCGCAGCTCGCGCGCGGTGCGCCCAACGTAGCGACGCAACGCGTGGGCGAGGTGGGCCTGGTCGAAGTACCCGAGCCTGGCCACGACCGCGTGCCAGTCGTGGCCGTCGCGCAGCATCGCGGCCGCGGCGTTCGCGCGGTCGATCTGCGTCACAGCGGTCCGCGACAGTCCGGTCGCCGCGCGGTAGCGACGCTGAAGAGTACGCGCGGTCGGGTCGGCCCCGGGGTGCTCGCGCTCGCCGTCGCCAAGGCGCGATCGCACCAGCAGCCCCGCGTCCTGCAGCCGACGGACGAAGTGCTCGACGTTCTCGTACGTCGGCACCTCCCACTCATCGCCGCCGATGACCATCCTGCCTGAGTCCGTCACCGGGAACGACACGTCCCCGTTGACGAACGAGCCCGCGGGATGCGGCAGAAGAACCGTGCCGAGCGCGAACCGGACCCCGATGAACTCGGTGTCCGCCGGAACCGGCGCGACTGTCGCCCTCGTCTCGGGCCCGCGCAGGCCGGCGAGCAGGCGTCCCCGCGTCCGCGAGAGGATCAGGTGCCAGCAGGTGCGGGCCGCGGACGTCATCGTGTCCTCGGCATCGCTGTGGGTGCGCCACACGCGGTCGATGACGCTCGCGCCGATCTCGGTGTCGCGATGCTCGAACCGCAGGACCATGGCCTTGTCGACCTCCGATCGTCCGGGGCTAGCCGACGCGGCCGCTGGTACGCAGGCCTCGCGACGGGGTGCGTTCGTGCAGGCCGAAGCGGGGCTCGGGGGCGCGCTCGCCGTCGAGCACCTCGGCCACGTACCCGGCCAGCGCCGGGGCGTGCTTGAAGCCGTGCCCCGAGTCGCCGCCGAGCAGCCACACCCCGGGCGCGGCCTCGGCGAGCAGCCACTCGGCGTCGGGGGTGAGCGCGTACTGGCAGACCTGGCTGAACAGCACGGGCGCGGCGGCCAGCGACGGGAACCGGCGCCGCAGGTAGGCCCTCGCCTGCTCGACGCTCTCCGCGTCCACCGCGCGCGAGCCGTGCTCCGGCTCGTACGGCCGCCCCTCGGCGTCGGAGGTGGCCTTCATGCCGACGCCGTCCACGTCGCCGTGCCCGTACGCCGAGGCTCCGTGATCGACCCAGGCCGGCGTCTCCGGGACCGACCACGCGGCCGGCACCGCGAAGTGCAGCGTGTCCTGCTTGGTCACGGTGATCGGCAGCCCGTCGAACAGCGCTGGGAGCCACGCGCCGCACGCCCACACGACCCGGTCGGCGTGCCGGACCTCGCCGTCGATCTCGACCGCGCACGCGTACGGCGCCGCGTCGCCCGCCACCGGCACCGCCCGCGCCCTGACCAGCCTGACCCCGGCGGCTCGCGCCAGGTCGGCGGTCACCTGGGTGGCCCGTCTGGCCCTGATCACGCCGGCGTTCGGCTCCCAGAGCAGGAAGCTGAGGTCGTCGCCGCGGAAGTCGGGGAAGAACCGGCGGCCGTCGGCCGGGTCGAGCACCTCGCAGGGGATGCCGAGGTCGTTCAGCACCTGGGCGCTCGCGTGCTCCCACCCGTCCGGCGTGCCGGCGAACCACATCATGCCGGCCTCCTGGTAGAGCTCGACGCCGGTCCGCTCGCCCAGCCGCCGCCAGCCGTCCCTGGCCTGCCGGGCGAGGCGCGCGTACCAGTCGTCCGCGCCGTGCGCGCAGCGCAGCAGCCGGGTCTCCCCCGCGCTGGACTGGCGGACGTTCCCCGGCGCGTGCTGCTCGACCAGCGTCACCTGCCATCCGGATTCGGCCAGCCGCAACGCCAGCGATGAGCCCCAGATGCCCGCCCCGACCACAACGACCGATTTCATGACAACACGGTGGCCGAAAACGGCCTCCCGCCGCAAGAGACCGTCAGACGATGATCATCTGGACGACGACGCCCGCGCAGTTGCCGGCCACGCAGATCTGCACCGGCACCTCGTAGACGCCGCCGGCGGCCGGGGTGCCGCTCACCGCGCCGTCGGGGCCGATGCTCACGCCCCGGGGCAGTTTGCTGTGGTCGGTCACGGTGAAGGTGGGCAGCGCGCCCGGCGGCCCGCCCTCGATGCCGATCTCGCCGCGCAGCGGGACGCCCACCCTGCCGGGGAAGGTCAGCTCGCGCGGCTGCCACGGCACGTTGGCGTACACCACGAGGGTGAGGTCGCTCTCGGAGCACTTCACCCCGACGCACCCCCGCACCCGGGCGACGTACGTGCCGGGGCCGCGCGCGGTGCCGGACAGGCTGCCGTCCTCGGCGACCCTGACACCGGCTGCGAGGTGGCCCGGATGGAAGACGACGCCGTCCGCGTGGGGCAGCAGGCGCTCGCTCACCGCGATGCCGTCGGTGAGGTAGACGGTGTCGACCACGAGCAGTTCGTCGGGCTGGGCGTACTCGGCGACGTGGAACGTGCTCGGCGTGGCCGGGTGCTCCGCCGACATCTCCACGACGGGGGTGTTGATCGACGACATGGTCGGCGACACCAGGCAGACGGCCAGCCCGGCGATCATGACGACCCACCAATGCCGCATCATCACCCCCGGTACACGTAGCCCGGTACGTACCCCTTTCCGCGCCCCGCGTCACCTCGCACCGCACACGGGCGTCCCATAATCGGTCGCATGGCCGCTGAATCAGCTCAGACCCTCGAACGCGGGCTCCGCCTGCTGCGCCTGCTGGCCGACGGCAAGGGCGGGCGCACGCCGACCGAGCTCAGCGCGGAGCTGTCGCTGAGCCGGCCGGTGGTGTACCGCCTGTTGACGACCCTGTTGGGCGAGGGGTTCGTCCGCCGTGACGCCGAAGGGCTGGTGCACCTCGGGTTCGGCGTGCTGGCGCTGGCCCAGGCCGTGCAGCCGCTGCTGCGCGCGGCTGCGGTGCCGACGCTGCGGAGGCTGGCCGAGCAGGTGGGCGCGACCGCGCACCTGACCGTGGCCGAGGGCGACGACGGGCTGGCGGTGGCGGTGGTGGAGCCGTCCTGGACGCAGATGCACGTGGCCTATCGGGAGGGTTCACGTCACCCGCTGACGAAAGGGGCGGCGGGGCGGGCGATCCTCGCCCTGCGCCAGGGACGGCACGACTACTTCCTCTCTGAGGGGCAGTTGCAGGAAGGGGCACGTGGCGTCGCCGCGCCCGTCCCCGGTCTGCCGTGGCTGGAGGCATCGGTCGGGGTGGTGACGTTCGGAGCGCTGGAGGAGTCCAGCGGACCGCGCGTCGTGGCCGCCGCCGCCGAGCTGGCCGCCGCGCTGGGTTGACATCATCCGGACGATGGCGGACGGTAGGCACGTATAGAGGACACAACTGTCCGATAAACGGACGCCATGGGGAGCGGGGTGCCGGATGCCGTACTACCGGGTCGTGGGAGAGGTGCCACGGAAACGGCACGTGCAGTTCAGGCGGCCGGACGGCGGCCTGTACGCCGAGGAGCTGATGGGCGAGGAGGGCTTCTCGTCCGACTCGTCACTTCTCTACCACCGCCACCTGCCCACGGCGATCGTCAAGGCGGAGGCCGTCACGCAGCTGACGGCGCCCCGGCTGGAGCCCAACGTCCCGCTCTCCCCACGCCACTTCCGCACCCAGGAGCTCACCTCGGCGGGCGACCTCGTGTCGGGACGCATGCTGCTGGCGGGCAACGCCGACGTCCGGCTTTCGTACGCCACCAGCGACCGGGCGAGCGAGCTCTACCGCAACTCCATGGGCGACGAGTGCGTCTACGTGCAGAGCGGGCGGGCCCGCTTCGAGTCCACGTACGGCGCGATAGAGGCCGGCCCTGGCGACTACGTCGTGATCCCGACCGGCACCATCCACCGCTGGGTACCCGACGGGCAGGTCAACGCGCTGGTCATCGAGGCGTCCGGGCACATCAGGCCGCCGAAGCGCTACCTGTCGCAGTACGGCCAGTTCCTCGAGCACGCCCCCTACTCCGAGCGCGACCTGCGGGCGCCGTCCGAGCCGCTCCTCGTGGAGGGCGAGGAGGTGCCCGTCCTCGTCCGCACCCGCGGCGGGCTCACCAGGCTCGTCTACCGCAACCACCCGTTCGACGTCGTCGGCTGGGACGGCTGCCTGTATCCGTACGCGTTCAACATCGACGACTTCGAGCCCGTCGTGAAGCGGACGCACGCGCCGCCGCCGGTGCACCAGACGTTCGAGGGTCCGGGGTTCGTGGTGTGCTCGTTCTGCCCGCGGCCCCTCGACTACCACCCCGAGGCCATTCCCATCCCCTACAACCACCACAACGTCGACTCCGACGAGTTCATGTTCTACGTGGGGGGCGACTACTCGGCGCGCAGGGGGTCCGGCATCGACGTCGGCTCGATCTCGCTGCACCCCGCCGGGTTCACGCACGGCCCGCAGCCGGGCGCGGTGGAAGCCGTGATCGACGCCGTGGGACGCGGCGTCACGACGACGAGTGAGGTGGCCGTCATGGTCGACACCTTCCGTCCGCTGGACCTCGGCAGGGACGCGCTGTCCTGCGAGGACCCCGAGTACGCCTGGACCTGGGCACGATGATTCTCTACAACGCACTGGTGGACGACGCCGGCCTGTTCCCGCCGACGTCCCTGCACATGGACGAAGCGCTGGCCCGCCACCGCCGTGATCTCGAAGGCGGCCATCCGGTGCTCACGCACCGCATGCTGTGCCCCGCGAGCCGGATCGACCGGCTGCGCGACCAGGCCGACCGGCCGCGCAGGATCGGGCTCATCCTCGACACCGACGAGGTGCCCGACTTCGGCGACCTGCCCGTCGACATCGTGGAGACCACGCTGCCGCCCGGCACGTCGATCGCCGCGCTCGCCGCCAAGCTGTCGCTGCCGCCGGGCGTGCGGCTGTTCGTCGAGGTCCCGGCCGGCAGGCTGGGACTGGACGTCCCCGCCGGCGCGGGCCTGAAGGTGCGCTGCGGCGGCGCGTCGGCGGACAAGTTCCCGCCGGTCGAGGCTCTCGCGCAGTTCATCCGGTTCTGCGTGGACAACAACGCCCCGTTCAAGGCAACCGCCGGGCTGCACCACGCCGTACGCCACTTCGACCCGTCGATAGGTGTCGACCGGCACGGCTTCCTCAACCTGCTGCTGGGCGTCTGCGAGGCGGTCGAGGGCCGCGACCCCGCGCCCGTGCTGCGCACCACCGACGTCGGCCACCTCGTGCGGATGGCGAACGCCGTCGAGGACGACACCGCGGAACGGGCCCGCCACCTGCTGGTGAGCTACGGCTCGTGCAACACCTCAGCGCCGCTGGAGGACCTGCAGGCGCTCGGACTGATCCAGGAGGCCCGCCGGTGAGCTTCGGCGTCGACAACCTTCCCTACGCGGTCTTCTCCTGCCCGGGGCAGCAGCCCCGGGTCGGGGTGCGGTACGGCGACCGCATCCTCGACCTGGCCCCGGCGCTGCACGACGAGGTGTTCGCCGCCCCGTCGCTCAACCCGTTCATGGCGCGGGGCCGTACGGCCTGGCAGAGCACCAGGCGGCTGATCCAGGTCAAGCTCACCGACGACCTCGCGGTGACCGAGCCGCATCTCGTCCCGCTGGAGCGGGTGCGCCTGCACATGCCGTTCGAGGTGGCCGACTACGTCGACTTCTACTGCTCGCTGGAGCACGCGAGCAACATCGGCAAGATCTTCCGTCCGGGCTCCGAGCCGCTGCAGCCCAACTGGCGGCACCTGCCCGTCGGCTACCACGGCAGGGCGGGCACGGTCGTGGTGTCGGGCACACCCGTGCGGCGCCCGCACGGGCAGCTCGGGCCCGGCAGGTTCGGACCGAGCGAGAAGCTCGACATCGAGGCGGAGCTGGGCTTCGTGATCGGTGTGCCGACCGAGATGGGCTCGCCCGCGGGCGCGTTCGAGGACCACGTGTTCGGCGTGACGCTCGTCAACGACTGGAGCGCGCGCGACATCCAGGCGTGGGAGTACGTGCCGCTGGGGCCGTTCCTCGGCAAGTCGTTCGCCACGTCCGTCTCGCCGTGGGTGACGCCGCTGGAGGCGCTGCCGCGCGTCCCCGGCCGCCCGCAGGACCCGGAGCCTGGCGGTTACCTGCGCCGCCAGGGCGACTGGGGGCTGGACGTCTCGCTGGAGGTCCTGCTGAACGGCGAGGTCGTGGCGCGGCCGCCGTACTCGGCCATGTACTGGACGCCGGACCAGATGCTCGCCCACATGACGGTGAACGGCGCGTCCCTGCGGACGGGCGACCTGTTCGCCAGCGGCACGATCTCCGGCCCCGAGCCGGAGCAGCGGGGTTCGCTCATCGAGCTGACCTGGAACGGCACCGAACCGATCAAGCTGCCCGGCGGCGAGACGCGCACGTTCCTCCAGGACGGCGACACGGTGACCATCAGGGCCACGGCAGGCAACCTGACATTGGGCGAGGTGTCCGGAACCGTCGGATAAGTGACTCGGCGTGCTCAACATGTGACTCACCGCTAATCTTGGATTCCCTTCCAACGGAGAGCAGGAGTCACATGCGGCGCGCCGCGTTGTTCTTTGTCGCCTTTGCCCTGGTCAGTGGGTGCGGGAGCTCGGCGGCGGAGACCCCCACGGCGCCCCCGGTCGTCCACGTCTCGCCCGCGCTCGACAGCGAGCGGGCGCGCACCGACCGCGGGCTGGTCGTCACCGCCCAGGGCGGCACGCTCAGCCAGGTGCTGGTCTCACAGGGCGGCGAGCCCGTCCCCGGCCGGCTCGACCCGACGCGTACGACGTGGCGCACCGACTGGACGCTCAGGCCGGGCACCGACTACACGGTGACCGCCACCGCCGTCCGGCAGGGCTCGCCCGCCGCAGTGGCGATGGGACGCATCCGCACCCGCCAGGCGCCGAGCACCCTCGGGCTCATCTCCACCGTCCCGCTGCCCGGCGAGACCGTCGGCGTCGGCATGCCGATCATCCTCGACTTCGACCGTGCCGTGCCCGACCGCGCGGCCGTCGAACGGGCGCTCGAGGTCACCGCGGAACGGCCGGTCGAAGGGGCCTGGCGCTGGACGAGCCCCACCCGGGTCGTCTACCGCACCCGTACGTACTGGCCGGCGCGGCAGACCGTCACGGTCACCGCCCACCTGGCGGGCGTGCGCGCCGGCACCGGCCTCTACGGCGCCACCGACACCACGTTCTCGTTCGCGGTCGGCCGCGACCAGCGCAGCACCGTCGACACGAAGACCCACCAGATGACCGTCACCCGCGACGGCAGGCCCGTGCGCCACATGGCCATCAGCGCCGGCATGGCCACCACGTACGAATACACCACGACCAGCGGCGTCCACCTGACCATGGACAAGGGAAATCCCGTCCGGATGATTTCCCCCGGCCGCGAGGAAGGCGACCCCGAGTATTACGACCTGCTCATCGACCACGCCGTACGCATTTCCGACAGCGGCGAATACGTGCACGCCAAGGACAACGTCTGGGCGCAGGGCCGGCAAAACGTCAGCCACGGTTGCGTCAACGCCAGGCCCGACCAGGCCGCCTGGTTCTACGCCACGTCACTGCGCGGCGACCCGGTCGTCATCACCGGCACCTCCCGCCGGCTCGAATGGCACAACGGCTGGGGTTTCTGGCAGCTGACATGGGAGAAATGGAGGCAAGAGAGCGCGCCGGCACCACGTCAGCAGGTGCCGGAGCGGTGATATCAGGATTAGGGTAGAGAAAGGGAACCCCCCACAGGAGACCGGCCCGTTGTCCCAACAGGAGGGCCACACATGGATGAATGGATTATCTGGGTAATCCTGGCCGTCGTTCTCGGCGTGGCCGAGATTTTCACTCTGACGGCCTCCTTGGGACTGCTCGGCGCGGCCGCTCTCCTCACCGCCGCGACCGCGGCGCTCGGGTTGCCCCTCCCCCTACAACTGATCTTCTTCGCCGCCTCCTCCGCCGCGGGCCTGCTGGTGCTCCGGCCGATCGCGATGCGTCACGTCAGACAACCCCCGTTGCAGCGGTTCGGTGTGGAAGCACTTGTCGGGAAGCCCGCCTACGTCGTCTCGGAAGTGTCGGGCACCGACGGACGCGTGCGCATCAAAGGCGAGGAATGGTCGGCGCGCGCCTATGACGAGACCCTCGTCATCCCCGCCGGGACGACCGTCGACGTCATCGAGATCGAGGGGGCCACAGCCCTCGTCTATCCCCGGGAGTGATCCATGGATCCGCTGTTCATAGTCGGATTGTTCATCATCCTTTTCGCGGTCGTCACCTTGTTCAAGGCCGTGCGGATCATCCCGCAGGCCCGGGCGCGCAACGTCGAGCGGCTCGGCCGCTACCACCGCACGCTCAAGCCCGGCCTCAACTTCGTCATCCCGTACATCGACCGGGTCTACCCGATGATCGACCTGCGCGAGCAGGTCGTCTCGTTCCGCCCGCAGCCCGTCATCACCGAGGACAACCTCGTCGTCGAGATCGACACCGTCCTGTACTTCCAGGTCACCGACCCGCGGGCGGCGGCGTACGAGATCGCCAACTACATCCAGGCGGTCGAGCAGCTCACCGTCACGACGCTGCGCAACGTCGTCGGCTCGATGGACCTGGAGAAGACCCTCACCTCCCGCGACACGATCAACAGCCAGCTGCGCGGCGTGCTCGACGAGGCCACCGGCAAGTGGGGCATCCGCGTCAACCGCGTCGAGATCAAGGCCATCGACCCGCCCAAGACCATCAAGGACGCGATGGAGAAGCAGATGCGGGCCGAGCGCGACAAGCGAGCCGCGATCCTCACCGCAGAAGGCCAGCGTCAGTCGCAGATCCTCACCGCCGAAGGTGACAAGCAGAGCCGCATCCTGCGCGCCGAGGGCCAGCGCTCGGCGGCCATCCTGGAGGCCGAAGGCCAGTCGCGGGCCATCGACCAGGTCTTCCAGGCGGTCCACCGCAACGACCCCGACCCGAAGCTGCTCGCCTACCAGTACCTCCAGGTCCTGCCGCAGCTCGCCCAGGGCCAGGGCAACACGTTCTGGGTGATCCCCAGCGAGGTCACCTCGGCGCTGCAGGGCGTCTCGAAGGCGTTCACCGAGGCCCTGCCCCGCTCGGAGGCGACCCGCGACGAGGCGCCCGTGGGGGCCGAGACGGACGCGGACGTCGCCAGGGCTTCGGAGGCGGCTGCCGAGGCGGTCGCCGACGCCCAGGAGGCGGAGCGCCCCAAGGGCCCCCGCCAACTCACCCAGGCCGCCCAGGACCCCTCGCCGTTCCCCTCAACCGCCGCCCACGAGCCCTCCGAGGCCGACCGCTGACATCCGAGAGGCGCCCGCCCACCCGGCAGGCGCCTCTCACACGTTCAGCCACGCTCGCGACCGTCACCCGGCAAGCCGTCCCCCAACCGACGGGCCAGGTCGTCGCGCCAGGCGGCGATCCACTTCCGCAGTTCGACCACCCGATCCTCCGACACGCCATAGGGCGCAAGATCGTCGACGAGCATGTCCGCCGCTCTGGGCAACCTGATCGAGGCGAAGAGGTCGAAGCACCCCGTCGGGATCACGATCCTTCATACGAGCGAGCCCGAGCGCCTCCAGTTCCCCGTACGTGTGCGAGCCGGCGGCGCCGGGCCCCTTCCCGGGACGGCTCCTTCACTCGGGTATCTGGCCGTCGGCGAAGTACGCGGCCAAGTCCGGGTCGAGTGGGGGGACGTCGTAGGGCAGGCCGGCGTTGCGTAGCGAGAGGGTGGCCATGTGGCCGGCGGCTACGCTCATGCGGGCTGCCACCGGGGAGGTGTCGGTCGCCCCGCCCTCGCGGACGAAGCGGCAGAACTCCGCCATGATCCGCGCGTCCGCGCCGCCGTGCGAGCCCTCCGCCGCCGGCACCTGGTACGCGATGTCGCAGTCGGCGCGGTACCCGCTGGGCCCGGTGTTCCAGACCTTCACCGTGTCGCCCGGCCCGTCGCCGAAGTTCTCCAGGCGCCCCTCGGTGCCGATGACCGTGTAGTTGCGCACGTAGTCGGGCGAGAAGTGGCACTGCTGGTAGGCCGCGATGACCCCGTTGTCGAGGCGCATGTTCATGACCGACACGTCCTCCACGTCGACGACGTGGTGCAGGTCCGTACGGGCGGTCGGCGGCCAGTCGTACTCCTGCAGCCAGTTCGCCGGACGGGGCGTGCCAGGGGCGCGGCGCGGCAGGTCGCCGTAGAGCATCAGGTCGCCGAGGGCGTTCACCCGCGTCGTGTAGCCGCCGGCCAGCCAGTGGATCACGTCGAGGTCGTGGGCCGCCTTCTGCAGGAGCAGGCCGGTGGTACGGGTGCGGTCGGCGTGCCAGTCCTTGAAGTAGTAGTCGCCGCCGTAGGAGACGAAGTGCCGCACCCAGACGGTCTTCGGCTCGCCGATGACGCCCTTGCGGATGATGTCGCGCATGAGACGGACGACGCCCATGTGCCGCATGTTGTGGCCGACGTACAGGCGGGTGCCGGTCTCGCGGGCGGTGCGCAGGATCGCGTCGCAGCCCTCGACCGTGATGGCCATGGGCTTTTCCAGGTAGACGGCCTTGCCGGCCCGCAGGCAGTCGATCGCGATGCGCTCGTGCGTGTCGTCGGGCGTGTTGACCACGATGGCGTCGATATCGGGCCGGTCGAGCAGGTCGCGGTAGTCCTCGGTGACGTACCCGGCCTCGAACTGGCCCGCCCGGCTCTTGAGCACCGCGGGGTCGGAGTCGCACAGCGCCGCCACGACCGAGCCGCGACCCGGCCGGTGCGCGGCCAGCGCCAGACTCGTCCGTAGTCCCAGTCCGATGACGCCCAGGCGCAGGTCCTCCACTGGTGTCCTTTCCGTGGCAATCCAGTGATCGACATCCTATTCGTCCCCTCCGAGGGGGCTTGCGTGAAGCAGAGCTGTGGGGGCACTTAAGAATCCCTCGATGGACACGTGGCGGGACGAGCGGGCACAGTGCGTTAGGTTCACAGAGGGGGAAGAGGTGCCATGAAAGCGCTGGTCAAGGAACGCGCGGAGCCCGGGCTCTGGTTGGTCGACGTCCCGGAGCCCGAGGTCGGTCCCGGCGAGGTGAAGATCCGGGTGCTCCGCACCGGCATCTGCGGCACCGACCTGCACATCCGCAAATATGACGACTGGGCGCGCAACACGCTCCAACTGCCGCTCATCGTCGGCCACGAGTTCTGCGGCCACGTGGTCGAGGTCGCGCCCGGCGTCGAGGACATCGCCGTCGGCGACCTCGTCAGCGGCGAGGGCCACATCGTCTGCGGCAAGTGCCGCAACTGCATGGCGGGCCGCCGCCACCTGTGCCGCAACACCGTCGGCCTTGGCGTGAACCGCGACGGCGCCTTCGCCGAGTACGTCACGCTGCCCGCCTCCAACGTGTGGGTGCACCGCCTGGCGATCGACCCCGACATCGCGGCGATCTTCGACCCCTTCGGGAACGCCGTGCACACCGCGCTGTCCTTCCCCCTTGTGGGCGAGGACGTCCTGATCACCGGCGCCGGCCCGATCGGGCTGATGGCCGCGGCCGTCGCCACCCACGTCGGCGCGCGCAACGTGATGATCACCGACGTCAGCGACGAGCGGCTCGACCTCGCCCGCAAGCTCGGCGTCTCGCTCGCCCTGAACGTCGCCACGTCCTCCATCGACGAGGGCATGCGCCGGCTCGGCCTGCGCGAGGGCTTCGACGTGGGCCTGGAGATGTCCGGCAACCCGACGGCCGTCCGCCAGATGATCGCGAGCATGACCCACGGCGGGAAGATCGCCATGCTGGGGCTGCCCGCCGAGCAGTTCGCCATCGACTGGGCCACCGTGGTGACGTCCATGATCACCATCAAGGGCATCTACGGCCGGGAGATGTACGAGACCTGGTACAACATGTCCGTCCTGCTGGAGAAGGGCCTCGACCTGTCTCCCGTCATCACCGACCGGTTCTCGTACCGAGACTTCGACGCCGCCTTCGACACGGCCGCGAGCGGCCGCACGGGCAAGGTCATTCTGGACTGGAGCGGAGGAGCTCGGCCGGAGAGAGCGAGCACCGAGCCAACGGAGGCCGAAGCGGCCGCGACCATGAACAGGAGCGCTTGATGTTCACCAACGTGCGGGAGCAACTGCGTACGACGCTCGACGAGATCGCCGAGGCCGGGCTGCTCAAGCCGGAACGCGTCATCTCCACCCCGCAGAGCTCCCAGGTCAGCGTGGCCGGACAGGAAGTGCTGAACTTCTGCGCCAACAACTACCTGGGGCTCGCCGACGACCCGGCCGTGGTCGACGCTGCCAAGGAGGCCCTCGACCGCTGGGGCTTCGGCATGGCGTCCGTACGGTTCATCTGCGGCACCCAGGAGGTGCACAAGGAGCTCGAAAGCCGCCTGTCGGAGTTCCTCGGCATGGAGGACACCGTCCTCTACAGCTCCTGCTTCGACGCCAACGGCGGCGTGTTCGAGACGCTGCTCGACGCACAGGACGCGGTGATCTCCGACGCCCTCAACCACGCCAGCATCATCGACGGCATCCGGCTGTCCAAGGCCCAGCGCTTCCGGTACGCCAACCGCGACATGGCCGAGCTGGAGGCCCGGCTGAAGGAGGCGTCCGACGCCCGCCGGCGGCTGATCGTCACCGACGGCGTGTTCTCCATGGACGGCTACGTCGCCCCGCTGCGCGAGATCTGCGACCTGGCCGACCGCTACGACGCCATGGTGATGGTCGACGACTCCCACGCCGTCGGCTTCGTCGGCCCCACCGGCCGCGGCACGCCCGAGCTGCACGGCGTCACCGACCGGGTCGACATCATCACCGGCACGCTCGGCAAGGCGCTCGGCGGGGCCAGCGGCGGCTACGTCTCGGCGCGCAAGGAGATCTGCGACCTGCTGCGCCAGCGCTCGCGCCCGTACCTGTTCTCCAACTCGCTCGCCCCGGTCATCGCCTCGGCGTCGCTGCGCATCCTCGACCTGCTGGAGACGTCCGGTGAGGCCCGTGAGCGGCTGCGCGCGAACACCGCGCGCTTCCGCAGCGAGATGACCAAGGCCGGGTTCGACATCCTGCCGGGCGACCACCCGATCGCCCCCGTGATGATCGGCGACGCCGCCAAGGCCGCCGCCATGGCCGAACGCCTGCTCGACCTCGGCATCTACGTGATCGGCTTCTCCTACCCCGTGGTGCCGCACGGCCAGGCCCGCATCCGCGTCCAGCTGTCCGCCGCCCACTCCACCGAGGACGTCGACCGCGCGGTCCAGGCGTTCATCCAGGCGCGCGGTTGAGTATCCTCGCCCGGTGAAGAGCCCGGCCGCCCCTGATGGGGCGGCGGGCTCGCGACCAGCGCGGGGAGGACGACCGCCCCGCCGCACCGAGTGAGGCCGGCGACACCTTGATAGACACCCGGCGGCTGCGTACGTTGCGCGCGGTGGCCGATCACGGCACCGTCACCGCCGCGGCGGCGGCGCTGCACCTGACCCCCTCCGCCGTGTCCCAGCAGCTCATCGCGCTGGAACACGAGGTGGGACACCGCCTGTTCAGCCGTGACGGGCGCGGGGTGCACCTCACGGCCGTCGGCCGCATTTTGCTGGGTCACGCCAACGAGGTGCTGGCCCAGCTCGAACGCGCCGAGGCCGAGGTGGCCGGGTACGCCACGGGCACGGCCGGCGAGGTCACCGTGGCCTGCTTCGCGACGGCGATCAGCGCCGCGCTCTCCCCCGCCGTCGCGGCGCTGCGCACGTCCGCGCCGGGGCTGCGGGTACGCGTACGCGACGCCGAGGGCGACCACAGCCTCACCATGCTGTTGGACGGCGAGGTCGACCTGGCCGTCACCGTGGAGTACCGGGGCGCGCCCGACGCCTCCGACCGCAGGCTGTGGCGCAGCCCCCTCTACGCCGAGCCGTTCGACCTGGTGCTCCCCCACGACCATCCCCTGGCCGCTTCCGCCACCCTCGAGTCGCTGGCCGCCGAGACGTGGATCGGCCCGTACCCGGGCAACCCGGTGCACGACGTGATCACGTTCGCCTGCCAGCAGGTGGGCTTCACGCCCAATCTCATGCACTGCTCGGACGACTTCCGCGCCGTGGTCGCCCTGGTCGGGGCGGGCGCGGGGGTGGCGCTGGTGCCGCGGCTGGCGCTGCGCGACATGACGGCACCGGGGGTCGTGGTGCGGCACACGCCGGGGCCGGAGCGCCGGGTCTTCGCGGCCGTACGCCGCGGCTCGGAGGCCCATCCGCTGCTGCGCCCCCTCCTCGCCGCCCTCCGCGAGGTCACCGCCTCCCTCGGAACGACCTGAAACACTCCCCCCATATCCGAGCATCTCCTTGGGTATGTCCGCCTTCACCCACGGCCTGGCGCCGGCGGGAGCGGCTGCCCGATCGCCTGATCTTGAGGAGTAGCCTGCGGCCCATGACCCGCGACGGGCCGGGCGGCCTTCCCTACCGCAGGCTGCTCGGCCTGCCCGGGGTCGCGGCGCAGGGCGTGCTCGGGTTTCTGGCGCAGCTCACGCAGCAGGTGGCGCCTGTCGGCATCGTGCTCGTGACGCAGCAGGCCACCGGCTCGCTGGCCTTCGCGGGGGCGACGGCGGCGGCATTCGCGGTGGGGCTGGGCATGGGGCGTCCCGTGCAGGGGCGGCTGATGGACCGGCGCGGCACCGGGCCCGTGCTGGCCGGCACGGCGTTCCTGCACGTGGCGGCGCTGCTGGCGCTGCTCGCCTGCGCCCGCGACGGCCTGCCGTGGTGGCCGCTGCCCTTGCTGGCCTGGGCGGCGGGGATCGGGCTGCCGCCGATCTCGGTCAGCATGCGCATCGCGTGGAGCGCCAGGACGTCCGCCGAGGGGCGTACCGCCGCCTACAGCCTCGTCTACCTGGTGCAGGAGTCGGCCATGATGGTCGGGCCGCTGGTGTTCGGGCTGCTCATCGCGGTGGCCTCGGCGTCGCTGGCGCTGGGCGTGGTCGCGGCGGCGGCCGGGGCCGGGACGCTGGCCTTCGCCCGCGCGCTGCGCACGGGGCGGGTCGCGGTCGTCCGGCAGCGGGGGCGGGTGTTCGCCGATCGGCGGATGCTCATGCTGCTGGCCGTGACCACGCTGCTCGGGGCCGTCGTCGGGGCGCTGCAGGTGGGTGTGCCCGCGCTGGCCGCCGCCCGCGACGTGCCGGCCGCCACCGGGTTGCTCGTGGCCGCCCTGTCGCTGGGCGGCATCGCGGGCGCCGCCGCCTACGGGGTCCGCGTCTGGAGGGCGCCCGTCCCGGTGCGGCTCGCGTTACTGCTGCTCGTGCTGGGGCTCGTCCTCGCTCCGCTCGCGCTGGTGGGGGCGCTGGCGGTGTTCTGGGTGGCGCTGTTCGCGGGCGGGCTCGTGCTCAATCCGTCGCTCACGACGTCGTCCCTGCTGGTGGACGAGTACGCGCCGGCCGCCCAGGCGGAGGCGTTCGGCTGGGTGTCCACGACGATCGGCATCGGCGGCGCGCTGGGGTCGGCGGTGGCCGGCGCGACCGGCGAACGTTTCGGACCCTCGGCGCCCTTCGCCGCCGCCGCCACCTTCGCCCTGCTGTCCGCCGTCCTCGCCACCACCCTGATCCCTCGGACGCTCAGGCGCGTGCCACGTTGAGGGCTTCGGTGAAGCGGGCGTGGACGGCCAGTTCCGCCTCCGCGGGCTCCAGCACCATCTCACGGCCGACCTGTCCGATCGCCGTGCGCAGCGCTCTGGCCGTACGGCGGGCACGGCGGCGTCCGCCGATCCAGGCCACCAGCCTGGACAGCAACGCGATGAGCACGCCCGCCACCGCGCCGCCCAACAGCAGCACCGTCGGCCACGGCACCTCTCCCGCGGTCGGCACCGGCGGCTTCGGCAGGCGCAGGTAGTCGAGCGCGAACAGCACGCCGAGGCACGCCGCCCCGGCCAGCATGGTCACGAGCACCAGCCACTGCAGCACGTTCACGGCCCGCCACCAGCGCGGGCGCCGCGTCGCGCCGGCCGAGGTGGTGGCCACCACCCGGTCCACCGCGTCGGCGAGGTCATGGGTACGCGACCGCGCCGCCTGCCGCACCGCCGCCGCCCATGGGCCGGGCAGCCCGGCCGCGGCCGCCTCGCCGACGTCCCTGACGGCCGTCTCCACCTGGGCCCGCTGCACCGCCGACGCGGCCGGGACGGACGTCCGCCCCACGACCTCCCCACGGGACGCGGGGCCGGACGTGCCGGTGACCTCGGGGGCGAGGCCGAGGCGCAGCCTGCGCAGCGGGTCGGGACGGAACTTCCTGATCCACCGGGTGACCGGCCAGCCGGTGGCGACGATCGCGCGGTGGCGGTGTCCCTTGGCCACGGCCTCCACGACGAGCGGCACCCCGGCCGCCGCGCACAGCGCGTCCGTGAGCGCCCTCTCGGAGGGCCCTTGCCGCGGTGTCCACTGTTCCTGGGGCGGCACCCCGCCCGCGCCGGCGGAGGCCAGGCGACCGGCGGCGGCGGTGACGTCGGCGGCCAGGCGGGCGGACCACGACGTCCGTCGCGCGACCCGGTCGGCGAGCAGCGTACGCAGGTCGTCCAGCCCCTGTCCGGTACGCGCCGAGACGGCGAGGACGGGCACACCGGCGAGTCCGTCGGCGTCCAGCAGACGGCGCAGGTCAGCCAGGCAGCGCTCGACGGCCGGGGCGGGCAGCCGGTCGACCTGGTTGAGGACCACCACCGTCACGTCGCGGTGCTCCGCCAGCGGGCGCAGGTAGCGCTCGTGCAGCGCGGCGTCGGCGTACTTCTGCGGGTCGACCACCCAGATCAGGAGGTCGACCAGCTCGACCAGGCGGTCCACCTCCAGCCGGTGCGACAGCCGGATGGAGTCGTGGTCGGGCAGGTCCAGCAGGACGAGCCCGGACAGACCGGACGCTCCAAGCCCTGCGGAGTGGCGCTGGGGGACCTCGAGCCAGTCCAGCAGCGGGCCCGCACCCCCGCCGTCCCAGAGGGACGCCTGGGCGGCGGAGGTCGTGGGCCGGGTGACGCCCACGGCCGCCAGGTCGGCGCCCGCGAGAGCGTTGTAGAGGGACGACTTGCCGCTGCCCGTCGCCCCGGCCAGGGCGGCCACGGTGTGCTCGACCGACAGGCCGCGACGGGCCCCGACGCGTCCTGCGACGACGCGGGCGGCCGCCACCGGCTCGTCCGGCAGCCGTCCCTCGCCCAGCTCGGCCGCCTCCAGCAGGGCGTCGACCCGCGCGTCGAGCGACGGGGTCTCTCTGCGGCGCAGCAGCTTCACGGGCTCTCCTCGACCCCGCCCGCACGCCCGCGCGCACCTGTGTCCGGTTCCGGGGTCGGGCGCTGGGCCGGGAGCGCCGGGCGGGTGGACGCGGCGGGAAGGGCGGTGCGGTGGCTCCTGACCAGGGCGACGGCCTCCACGAGGGCTTCGGCCGTGCCGCCCGGAGGTTCGACCGTCTCCAGGACGGCGGTGAAGCGGCCCGCCTCCTCCCCCAGCAGCAGCCGTACCCGTTCGCGCAGGTCGTCCCGCGCCCTGACGGTCAGCGTGCGCACCGCCTGGTCGCCGAAGACGGCCTCCAGCAGCTTCTGCGACAGCACGCTCGTCCCGCCTGCGATCCCGACCTCGATGCCGGTCAGACCGCCCGTGGAGGCGAACACGGCCAGCATGAGCAGCAGCCCCGCGCCGTTCACCCCGAACGACGCGACCCTGGCCGCCGTACGGCGCTCGCCGCCCTCCTCGCGTACGAGGTCGAGGACGAACTCCTGCCACCCGCGCACCGCGGCCTCCGACCGCTTGCCGAGGTCGGGCGAGGCCCGGCCGAGGCGGGCGGCGTCGACGGCGCCGAGCCGTTCGAGCAGGCCGGGGCCTCCTGGGGCGGCCGACCAGCCCTCCAGGGCCCGCTCGGCAGAGCCGTCGGCCGCGCCCCTGATGAGCGACCCGACGCCACTCTCCAGGGCGTCACGCAACTGCGCCTCCGGCACCCGGCCCGTGAAGAAGCCGACCACCCGGTCGCGGACGCGGCCCACCCGGCTCTCCAGCGAGCGCATGAGGTCACCGGTGCCGATGAAGTCCTGCCAGCGGGCCAGCACCTCGCCGCGCAGCAGGGATCCGTCGCGCATGCCGGCGTCGAAGTCGGCCATGCCGCCCGCGTACGCGGCCGTGACGATGGAGCGCAAGCCGTCGAAGGCGGTCTGCTGGCGTTCGACGGCGGCCGCGAGGGCGGGCACCCGGACGTCGAGGCTGTCGAGCGCGCCGGACAGCGTCTGGCGGACGACACGCGACCGCTCGGCGGCGTCGGCGGCCAGCCCCGCCAGCCAGGACGCGATGGGTTCGACGTACGGTTCGGGCAGCCGCGCCTTCTCGTCGGGCAGCGGGGCCTCAGGGACGGTGAACAGGCGGGTGCCTTCGAGGCCGTTCTCGGCGAGAAGGCGGGTCAGGTCACGCTGGACGGGCTCGACGGCGTCGGGCGGCACCCGGTCGAGGACGACGGCCAGCGCGGTGCTGCGTTCGCGGGCCGAGCGCAGGAAGCTCCACGGCACCTCGTCGGCGTAGCGGGCCGCCGTCGTGACGAACAGCCACAGGTCGGCGGCGGCCAGCAGTTGCGCGGCGAGCTCGCGGTTGGAGGTCACCACGGAGTCGATGTCGGGCGCGTCGAGCAGCGCCAGCCCGGCCCCGAGCGCGTCGGAGGTGACCACGCGCAGCGCCCCGGGCCCTGAGCCGGTGGCCCTGGACAGGCCGGGCAGCACGTTCTGGCCCATGAACCAGCCGTGGTCGGCCTGGCTGACGACGAGCGTCGGGACGAGCGTGGTGGGCCGCAGCACGCCCGGCTCGGTCACGTCGGCCCCGACGAGCGAGTTGACCAGCGTCGACTTCCCGGCCCCGGTGGAGCCGCCGACGACTGCGAGCAGCGGCGCGTCGATGTCGCGCAGCCGGGGCAGCAGGTAGTCGTCGAGCTGGCCGGTCAGCTCGCGCAGCGCACGCCGGTCGGCGGCGGCCTCGCCCACGGCGAGCGGGAAGAGGTCACGGTAGAGCGGCCGGCGCAACGCCTCCAGCGCACCCAGCAGATCCATACCGATCACGTACCCACCCAAACCCCCTTCACCGCCCCACAACACCCCGAACCCCACCCCGTACGGACACCGCCCAGTCGCAGAACCCCGGCCGGTGAGGTCAGAGGCCCGGAGACCGCGTTCGGGCGTGCCCGAACACCCAGAACCCGCACCGACACCCGGCGGTCGCGGAGCGCCGGACCTGTGCGCGGGGCGGCGAGTGGGCTTACTGGGGGTCGGTGAGTCGGCGGAAGAGGGGCTCCATGTGGGCGGCCAGTTCTTCCTGGGGCGCGTCCCTCAAGGCTGTGGTGGCGAGGACGCTGCGCAGGAGCCACACGCCCGCCTGGAGGGCGAGCATCAGTTCGGCCCGCACCCCGGCGGCGTCGCCGGAGAGTTCCTCGCCGAGGTGGCGTCCGGCGTGGCGGGCGATCGCGTCCCGCATGATCTCGGCCGCGCTCGGGTTGGCCGCCGACCTCAGCATGAGCAGGAACGGCCCGAGCTCGTCGGCCTCCGGCGCGGTCCGCGCCGCCAGCGCCCGCGCGGTCTCCCCCGCCAGCGCGTCGCCCGTGCCCGCGATCACCGTACGGGGTGCGAAGGCCACGTCGACGGCCTCGGCGAACAACTGTTCCTTCGAGCCGAAGTAGCGGTTGATGAGCATCGCGGTCACGCCCGCGCTCTGGGCGATCTCGCGTACGCCCACCCCGTCGTAGCCGTGCCGGGTGAAGGCCGCGACGGCCGCGTCGAGGATGGCCTGCCGGGTGGCGGCGGCGTCACGGCGTCGGCGGGCAGGGGTACGGGGTACGTCGGCGTCCATCATGTCTACGAGTGTAGACTCAAACAGAAGTCTACGACTGTAGATAAGAACTCCCCGAACGTGAGGACCACCATGGACCTGCACCTGACCGGCAAACGCGCACTCGTCACCGGCTCCAGCTCCGGCCTCGGCGAGGCCATCGTCAAGGCGCTCGCCGCCGAGGGCGCCGACGTCGTCGTCCACGGACGCGACCGCGCCCGCACCGAGGCCGTCGCCGCCGCCATCCGATCCGGCGGCGGCAGCGCGCACGTCGCCATCGGCGACCTGGCCACCGACGCCGGCGCCGACGCCGTGGCCGAGGCCGCCCTGTCCGGCGGACCGATCGACATCCTGGTCAACAACGCCGGCGCGTACCCCCACCGGTCGTGGCACGACGTCACCGCCGACGACTGGCGGCAGACCTACGAGGTCAACGTGATCTCCGGCGTCCGGATGATCAAGCGCGTGGTGCCCCCCATGCGCGAGCGGGGATGGGGCCGCGTCATCCAGATCGGCGGCGGGCTCGCGGCGCAGCCCATCGCCGACCTCCCCCACTACACCGCGAGCCTGGCCGCCCGCCACAACCTCGCGGTCTCGCTGGCCCGCACGCTGAAGGGCACCGGCATCACGTCCAACATCGTCTCCCCCGGCGCCATCCTGGTCGACTCCGTCGAGCGGTTCCTGACCGACCTCGCCCCGGAACGCGGCTGGGGCGAGACGTGGGACGAGATCGAGCGCAACTCGATCGAGGAGCTGGTGCCGAACGACGTCGGCCGGTTCGGCCGGCCCGAGGAGATCGCCGCCGCGGTCCTCTACCTCAGCGGCCCGCTCGCCGACTACGTCACCGGAACGACGCTGCGGGTGGACGGAGGCACGGTCAAGGGCGTCCACTGAGCTCCCGCGCGACGGCCCTTGATCGAGCCTGCGGGTGCGGCTCGATCAAGGGCGGGCGACCGTCACTTCCAGTCCGGGTGGCCCGGCATGGGCGGGGTCGTGGGGCTGTAGATCCAGTCGTTGATGTAGCCGGTCAGGTTCTTGCCGCTCACCTGGTTGGCGACCTTGATGTAGTCCTGGGTGGTGGCCGCGCGGCCGCGGTACCTGGCGAAGAAGGTCTTCTCGATCCGCTGGAAGGTGGTCTTCCCGACCTTCTCCCGCAGGCCGAACAGCATCAGCAGGCCCGCGGTGTTCGTGCCGACCAGCACGTCGCGCGCGTGCAGCATCTTGCCCGGAGGGCCCGATTCGACGCGCTTGTCCCCGTCGAAGTCGTAGCGGGCGTGCAACCCGCGCGAGGGATCGTCCAGGTCGCGCCAGCCCTTCTCCACGGCGTACAGGACCTGATAGAACTCGGCGTGCCCCTCGCTGATCCACATCTGGTCCCAGTCGCGCACCGCGACGGCGTCACCGAAGTACTGGTGGGTCAGCTCGTGCATCATGGTGATCTTGTCGTCCTGGGTGTCCTGCTGGGTCACCTTGCCGTCGGCGTCGGTGCCGGTCAGGTTCTCCACGGCGTAGGTGGAGATGGTCGCGGCCTCCAGCGCGACGCCCTGGTAGCCCTCGGGCACGCCGAGCACGCCGTAGGTCTCGAAGGGGTAGCGGCCGACCTTCTTCTCCAGCCAGGCCATCTGGTCGGGGATGCCGTCGATGAGGCGGCGCGTCCTGGCGGCCTGCGGGGTGGCCACGTAGCTGCGCAGGGGCAGTCCGTGCGGCCCCTTGCCCTTGATCAGGGTGAAGTGACCGACGGCCGCCTGCACGACGTGCGTGGGGATGGGGTCGCGGGTCGAGAAGACGTACGTGACATGTCCCGCCTTCTCGGTACGCGAGCGCAGCGTCCCGTTGGCGACCGCCTGCAACCCCTTCGGGGTGGTGATGCGGAACGTGACCTTCGCCTTGTCACTGGGGTGATCGTTGCTCGGGAAGAACAGGTGGGCGCGGTCGGGCTGTCCCATGAGCGCGAACCCGTCGTCCTTGTTGACCCACGCGGTACGGTGCGGCGGCTCGTTCTTGGGGAAGGCGGGCGACTGCGGGTTGGCCGAGCGGTCCACGCGGAACGAGACGTCCACCCGGAAGGAGTGCCCCTTGGGCAGCACCCGGCCGGGCGTGACGATCAGCTTCTCCCCCGAGACGCGGAACGTGGCGGGACGTCCGTCCACCGCGACCTTGTCGATCTTCTCGACCGCCGAGTCCAGGCTGAACCCGGACAACGACCGGGTCGCGGTGGCGGTGATCCGCACCGAGGCGTCCATCTTCGTGGTGCCGGTCCGGTAGTCGTAGCTCACGTCGTAGGAAGCGACGTCGTAGCCGCCGTTGCCCAGGTAGGCGAACAGCGGGTCGCCCACGCTGCGCGCGCCCGGAGCGGTCGAGGCCGAGGCGGCCGGGACGCCGCAGCCGGCCAGTACCATCGCGGCCACCGTGATCCCGGCCAGCGCACCGGGCTTTCGTGAGGAGAACATGACGGCAATCCTGCGCGGCCAGGGCATCGACGCCGTGGACACCGTGTCTCCGCCGCCGCTCCGTCATGTATCAGCTGTGTGTCACGGGCCCTTCGGGGGTTCCCGCAGGACGTACCCGACGCTGCGCAGCGTGTGGATGAGGCGGGGCTCGACGTCGTCCACCTTGCGCCGCAGGTACGACACGTACGACTCCACGACGCCCGCGTCGCCGCCGAAGTCGTAGTTCCAGACGTGGTCGAGGATCTGCGCCTTCGACAGCACGCGTCCGGCGTTGACCATGAAGTAGTGCAGCAGCTTGAACTCGGTGGGCGACAGGCGCACCTGGCGCCCGGCCCGCCACACCTCGCGCGACTCCTCGTCCAGCTCCAGGTCGGCGACCCTGATCCGGGTGGAGAGCGCCGCCTCGCCGCGCGTACGCCGCAGCACGGCCCTGATCCTGGCCTGGACCTCCTCCAGGCTGAACGGCTTGGTCACGTAGTCGTCCCCGACCCGCAGGCCGGCGATCTTGTCCTCGGTGGCGTCCCGTGCGGTCAGGAAGAGCACGGGCGCGTCGATGCGCCTGGCCACCTCGAAGCCGTCGAGGTCGGGCAGCATGACGTCGAGCACCACCAGGTCGGGAGAGGCCCGGCCGGCGAGCTCCACGGCCTCCTTGCCGTCGGCGGCGGTCAGCACCTCGAACCCGGAGAAGCGCAGGCTTGCGGAGAGCAGATCCCTGATGCTGGGCTCGTCGTCCACCACCATGATCAGCGCCTCGGCATTCGTCACCTTTCCACAGTGGCGCAGCGAGCTGAGGTTTAGCTGAACGGTCACTCCAAGGCGAGTGGGAGTTCGACCCGGAAGGTCGAGCCCGCCTCCGGGGAGCTCTCGACCGTGACGTCACCGCCGTGGGCCTGGACGAGCGCCTGGACGATGGCCAGCCCGAGCCCGCTGCCCCTGTCCTCGGCCGAGCGGCGGCGCGAGCGCGCGGAGTCGGCCCGGTAGAAGCGCTCGAAGACCCGCTCGACCTGCTCGGGGGTGAGGCCGGGGCCGCTGTCGACCACCTCGAAGAAGAACGTCTCTGCGCCCGCCCCGGCCCGTACGGTGATCGGCGAGCCCGGTTCGGTGTGGACGATCGCGTTGGTGACGAGGTTGCTGATGACCTGGCGCAGGCGTACCTCGTCGCCGGAGACGATGAGGGCGGCGCGACCGACCACGTCCAGCTTGATCGTCCGGTCGGGGGCGAGGATCTTCGCCTCCTGGACGGCGTCGGCGGCCAGGGCCAGCATGTCCACCGGACGCATCTGCAGCGGCCGTTGCTGGTCCACCCTGGCGAGCAGCAGCAGGTCGTCCACCAGCAGGTTCATCCGGGCCGCGGCCCGCTCGACGCGCTGCATGAGCTCGGCGGCGTCGGCGCCCGGGTTCTGGCGGGCGTACTCGGCGAACCCGAGGATCGAGGTGAGCGGGGTGCGCAGCTCGTGGGAGGCGTCGCCGACGAACTCACGCATGCGCAGCTCCGAGCGCCGCGCCGCGGCCTCGGAGGCCGACCGGGCCGTGAACGCCGCCTCGATCTGCGCCAGCATGCCGTTCAGCGAGGTGGCCAGGCGGCCGACCTCGGTGCGCGGGTCGCCGTCCGGCACGCGACGGCCCAGCTCGCCGCCGGCGATGGCCTCGGCCGTCCGCTCGATCTGGCCGAGCGGGCGCATGCTGCGCCGCACGATCGTGATGCCGGCCACCGCCAGTATGGCCAGGATGCCGCCGCCGCCGAGCAGCTCGATCAGCACGAGCCTGGTGGTGATCGCGTCGACCTCCTCCAGGTCGACGGCCACCACGAGCGTGCTCCGCTGCACGGTGCTCTCCAGCACCCGCCACTCGCCGTCGCCGCTCACGGCCGGCGCGGTGTACGGCTCCGCGCTCGGCGAGGCCGCGAGCACCGGCTTCGGCTTGAGGTCGACGTCGCGGTCGACGAGCATCGAATCGAACGCGCCACCGGGCTCCTTGACCAGCACGATCGCGTCCGACTCGATGGCGATGGGCTTGTCGGCGGTCTCGCGGTCGCGCCTCCAGTCGCTGACGACCTTCTTGTGCATGCGCAGGCTCAGCAGGTTGAGCTGGCTGTCGACGCGGTCGAGGAGATAGCCGTGCAGCACCGACACGCTCACCAGCCCGATGAAGCTCAGCCCGAAGCCGAGCAGGGCCAGCATGGACGCGATCAGCTTGATCCGCAGCGGCAGGCCGCGCATCAGGGACTCGGTGGCAGGCGGAGCACGTACCCGACTCCTCGCAGGGTGTGGATGAGCCGCGGGCTGCGGTTGTCGATCTTCCGGCGGAGCACCGACACGTACGACTCGACGATGCCGACCTCGCCCCGGAAGTCGTAGTCCCAGACGTGGTCGAGGATCTGCGGTTTGGACAGGACCCTGCCGGGGTTGGTCATGAAGTAGCGCAGCAGCTTGAACTCGGTCGGCGAGAGCGCCACCGCGGTGCCGCCCCGCCACACCTCGTGGCTCTCCTCGTCGAGCTCGATGTCGGCGAAGGTCAGCCGGGGCGCGCCCTGCGGGTCGCCGCTCGTCCGGCGGAGCACCGCGTGGATCCGGGCGACGACCTCCTCCAGGCTGAAGGGCTTGGTCACGTAGTCGTCACCCCCGATCGTGAGGCCGCGGATCTTGTCCTCGGTCTCGTCACGGGCCGTCAGGAACACCACCGGCGTGTGCACGCCGCCGCCGCGCAACCGCCTGACGATCTCGAAACCGTCGAGGTCGGGCAGCATGACGTCGAGCACGACAAGGTCGGGGCGGTGTCGCTGGACGGCGGTCACGGCGTCGAGACCGTTCTTGGTGGTGGTCACGTCGAAGCCGGCGAACCTGAGGCTCGCGGCGAGGAGTTCGAGGATGTTGGGATCGTCCTCGACTATCAGCAGGCGGGATTCCATCACCTCCTAGGATGCCCTCATCGGACGAGTGCTGGAACAATTCCGGCAATGTGCCGGGCGATGGCCAGGCTCGAGGTGGCGGCCGGCGAGGGCGCGTTCCGGACGAGCACCACCTTCCCGTGGACGTCCACCACGAAGTCGTCCACCATGCGGCCGTCCCTCGCCACGGCCTGCGCCCGGATGCCGCCGGGGGCCCGTACCAGGTCGGCGGGGGTGAGTTCGGGCACGTAGCGGCGGGCGCCGGCGAGGAAGGCGCTCTTGACCAGCGAGCCGTAGGTCTCCTTGATCCCGGTACGCCAGTGGGTGCGGGCCATGCGGAGGGTTCCCGGCCAGCGGAGAATCTGCCCGGCATTTCGGAAATTTCGCCAGGTGTGCCGGTCGTACCCCTCGTACGCGAGGGCGAGCACCGCGTTCGGGCCCACCAGCACCTCGCCGCCGATCTGCCGGGTCAGGTGGACGCCGAGGAACGGGTAGCGGGGGTCGGGCACGGGATAGATCAGGCCCCTGACCAGGTCCTTGGCCGCGCCCCTGAGCGCGTGGAACTCGCCGCGGAACGGCACGATCCGCACGTCACCCGGCGCCCCGGCCAGCCGCGCCACCGCGTCGGTGCCGAGCCCCGCGCAGACCACCAGCCGGTCGAACGCGTACCGCCGCCGCCCCGCGATCACCTCCACGCGTCCGGCCCGCTCCCTGATCGCCCTGACCGGGCTCTCGAGGCGTACGGACCCGCCCAGCTCGGCCACGTCCTGGGCCAGGCGGCGGGCGACGGCCGGGAAGTCGCAGACGGCGGTGTGCGGCGAGTGAATGGCGGCGACGCCGACCGCGTGCGGCTCGATCTCGCGCAGCCCGATCGCGTCCAGCTCGACGATGCCGGGCACGCCGTTGGCCCGCGCCCGCTCGGCCAGCGTCCGCAACTGGGGGCGCTCGGCGCGCGTCGCGGCGACCACGAGCTTGCCGACCTCCTCGTACGGCAGCGCGTGCGCGGCGCAGTACTCCTTGAGCAGCGCCACGCCCTCCCGGCAGAGCCTGGCCTTGAGCGAGCCGGGCGGGTAGTAGATGCCCGCGTGGACGACGCCGCTGTTGTGGCCGGTCTGGTGGACGCCGACGCGGTCCTCCTTCTCCAGCACGGTCACCTCGGCGCCCCTGGCCGCGGCCAGTTCGCGCGCGACCGCGAGTCCGACGATGCCCGCACCCACAATCCCGATCTTCTCCGTCACACCTTGATTTTCCGGCTTACCTCAGCATCACGCCATAGATCGGACGAATCGCATGGCAAGCCGCAGCTCAAGACCTTCTATCGAACGTGAGTACGATAGTGGTATGTATCTGCCGCCGGAGTGGCCGCCCGAGGTCCGACCGCCCAGCGTCCCCGACTGGGAGACCTCGGCCGTGGCCTGGCTGCTCGACGCCGTGCCTCCCGACTACCGGGCCTACGAGGTGCTGCGACGCCATCCGATCGCGCTGGCCAGGATGGCCGTCCGTCACGTCGACGCCGCCGTCGAGGCCGCCCGCGCCGGATACCGGAACGCGGCGGTCGAGCTCAAGGGCCATCTGCCGCCGCACGCGGTCGAGGCGGTGCTCGACGTCTACCGCGCGGAGGGGCCGCGCCTGGTCCGCCTGTCGCGCTCGATCGCCGTCGTCGAGCAGGCGCTGCGCGGCGACCTGTTCACCGCGACCATGCGCAATCTGCGCTGAGTCAGCGGGTGCGCCGGGCCAGGAAGGTGATCACGCCGATGGCGCCCACGGCTACGGCCAGCCAGACGAGCACGTCCGTGGCGGTCAGCCCGGCGCTCTCCGAAGCGACGTCCTCCGCGTCGGCCACCGGTTCTTTCTCGGCGCGTACGGGGCTCGGCTTCGGGGTGGGCAGGGCCCGCTCCGGGATCGGCACCCGGTACACCGGGCTGCGCGGCCCCTCCGACCCGGCGAGCAGCGCCTTCCCGTCGCGCGTGTACGCGATCGACTCCGCCTGCTGCAGGTCGGGCATCGTCACCTTGGTGATCAGCTCGCCGGAGGGCCGGTAGAGGGTCGCCGAGAAGTAGGTACGGATCACGTACGACGAGCCGTCGGGGGCGTAGGCGGCGTCCGTGGCCATGAGCGGGGCAGAGGCGACCTTGCGCAGCACGTTGACCCGGTCGCTGCGCAGCCGCTTCGGCGCGGCGTACACCGAGCCGGCGAACTCCTTCGAGACCACGTACAGCCGCCCGGTGTCCGGCTCGACCATGATGCCCTCGGCGTTGCGGGCGCCGTCGGCGTACCTGAACCGGTAGCGCGTCGCGGGCAGCGTGGCGTCGGAGAGCCGGCGCGGCTCCATCACCTTGTAGACGGAGATGTCCGGCCAGGCGCCGTTGAGGTTGTCGCCGATGTCGGCGAACCAGAGCACCCCGCGCCCTTCGGCGTCGCGGGATGCGGCCATGGCCTCCCAGTCGCGGGCCTCCGCCCCGCGCACCTGGTACGTGGCCAGCGTCCGGCCCTTGCCGTCGACCGCGTAGAACGTGGGCGCGGCGGCGCTGTCGTTGTGCGTGTAGTAGACGTCGTCGTGCGTCGGCGAGACCGCGAGCCCGCTCGACTCGGTGATCGCCGGATCCTGGAACGTGAACAGCCGCCGCGGCTCGTCGTCGGCGGCCGCGTGGGCCGGCGCGGCGGGCAGCAGGCAGAACGCCGCCACGGCGGCGAGTATCCGGATCACGACTTCCCCCACGCCGCCATCATGCCGCACGTGCCACCGCCCCAGACGCGATCGTCAGCCCAGCCGGCCGCTGTGCCGGTGGAAGCCGGTGCCCTGCAGCACGACCAGCAGGCCGTTGGCCACCGCGAGAGCCGTCCACAGCCCGGTGATGCCCCACGCCCGCGCCACGGGGACGGCGGCCACGACGAGGAGGCCGTACCCGATCGAGAAGAACAGCAGGCTGGCCGACGAACGCTTGAGCGCGGTCAGGCCGAAGCCCTGAACGGCCTGCACCGCGTCGAGCGCCGACGCGAGCAGCATGAGCGGCAGCAGTTCCACCACCCGCGCCAGCACCGCGGGATCGTCGGTGAAGACCGCCACCAGGGAGTCGCCGAGGACGAACAGCAGCCCGGCCACCACCACCGTGCCCATGACGGCGAGCAGCGCCGCGGTCCGGCTCGCGCGGCGCGCGCCCACCGCGTCGGACGCGCGGGCCACCTCGGGCACCGACACCTGCGCGACGGACAGCGAGAACATCATGATCAGGCCGGTGAGCGTGGTCAGCACCGCGTGGGCGGCCGTGTCGCGCGTGCCGGAGGAGCTCGCGGCGAAGGTGACGACCGCGAGCACCCCGAACTTGATCAGCACCGTCCCGGCGAGCGGGATGCTCACCCTGGCCAGCTTCGCGATCTCGCCCACCCGGGGACGCGACTGCCCGATGGGCCGCCCGATCGCGCGGCGCAGGTTGAGCGCGGCCACCCCCGCCGCCACCGAGCCGGACACGACCCAGGCGACGCCCGCCCCCGCCAGCCCGAGTCGCGGCACCAGCACGGCGGTCAGCACGCCCAGCCCCACCCCGAACGCCAGGGACGGCCACAGCACGTTACGGCTGCGCCCGAGCGCCACCAGGATCGTGCTCGCGCCCCCGGTCGAGGCGAAGACGAGGAGATACACCGCGAGCAACCACGGCAGCACGCCCATCTCCCGTACGACCTCGTCGGGCACGCCCGCCACGCTCGCGACCAGCGGCACGCACACCACGACGAGGGCGCCGAGCGTCCCGGTGGCCAGGCTGAGCCACCGGGCGTCGCGGACGACCGCCACGGCCGCCTTCGGATCGTCCCTGAAGGGCGCGACGAACGGCCCCAGCCCGCGCAGCGCGCCCTGCACCGCGGCGCTCGCCGGGTTCAGCACGGCGCTCACCAGGGCGAACGCGGCGAGCGTGACGGTGTCGTGGTTGCCGAGCACCGAGGTGACGATCAGCGAGCCGACCATGCCGGCGATCATCGCGAGAAGGAGCGGCACGGAGGCCCGCAGGAGACTGATCACGACAGGGGTCCATCGGAGATCATGGTCCCAACCTATGGCCTGGAGCGCACTCCAGGTTCCTAGAGTGAACGACGTGACTCCTCCGCCCCCTGAAGGGAGCGGCTTCTCGCCAAGCCGCTTCCGCAGCCTCACGAAGGGCAAGCCCTGCCCTGAGGATGTTGACCGCCGCGTTCACGTCGGCGTGCGCGGCATGCCCGCACGCCGTACAGGCGAACTCGGCCTGGGTGAGGCGGTTCTCCTTCGCCACGTGGCCGCAGCGGGCGCACGTGCGGGAGGTGTTGCGGGGGTCCACGGCGATCAGCTCTCGACCGGCGCTTTCAGCCTTGTGCGCGAGGATCCTCAGGAACACCCCCCAACCCGCATCCAGGATCGAACGGTTGAGACCGGCCTTGGCGGCGACGTTGCGGCCAGGGGCTTCGACATTGCCGGACGCCGAACGGGTCATGTTCGCGATCCGCAGGTCCTCGCGCACGATCACGTCGTAGGCGGCCACCAGCGCGTTCGCGCTCTTGTGCGCGTGGTCGGCGCGCTGGCGGCGGACCTTGGCGTGCAGCGCCGCGACGCGGGCCACCGCCTTACGCCGCCGCGCCGAGCCGCGCTTCTTTTGGGCCAGGTCGCGCTGCGCGCCCGCGAGACGATCAGCAGTCGCGGCCAGGTGACGAGGGTTCGCCACCTGGTCACCGTCGGAGGTGGTGACCAGAAAGGCCACGCCCAGATCGATCCCGGCGACCACGCCGGTGGCGGGAAGCGGCTCGGCGGGCACGTCCTCGCACGACAGCACCACATACCAGCGGTTGCCTTCCCGCTTCACGCTGATCGTTTTTACCCGGCCGAGCACCGGGCGGTGCTGCTGGACGCGGACGTGCCCGACGCCCTGCAACCGGACGTAGGACGCGGCGGGATGCTCGGGCTGGGAGTCCCACCGACAGCCGTCGCCGTCCTTCGGCCACTCCACCGTGTCGAACCAGCCACGGCCCTTGAACCGCGGGAAGCCAGGCGTCCGTCCCGTCCTGACCCGGTCGAAGAACGCGCCGAACGCCTTGTCGAGCCGCCGCAGCGTGGCCTGCTGGGACGAGAACGACCACCGGCCCTGCCCGCCGGCGTCATCGGCACGGATGTGCTTCAACTCGGCCGACTGCTCGCCGTACCGGACGCTCACCCCCGCTTTGGCGTAGGCGGTGCGGCGATGCTCCAGCGCGGCGTTGTGATCCTCCAGGCACGCGGCGAGCGCGGCGACCTGCTTGCTGGTGGGGCGCAGCAGCTACTTGTAGGACCGGCGCACACCCACTCCCCACATTCGGCAACGAGACGGCCACGCTATCGGCCGGCACCGACAAAACCCGGAAGGACATGTGTGATGCGCTTACCTGGCAGGTCAGGGCACGCTCGGGTCTTGGCGGCCCTCCCGCTCCCGCTTCATCCGTCGTCTCAAGGCGACGGTCCCCTCAGGAGGATCTAATGGATTACGTGAACCTCGGGCGCAGCGGCCTTCTGGTGAGCCCGCTCTGCCTCGGCACCATGAACTTCGGCCCGCGCACCTCGGAGGAGGACTCCTTCGCGATCATGGACCGGGCCCACGAGCTGGGGCTGAACTTCTTCGACACCGCCAACGTCTACGGCGGCAAGAGGGGCGAAGGCGTCACGGAGAGCATCATCGGCCGGTGGTTCGCGAAGGGCGGCGGGCGCCGCGAGAAGACCGTCATCGCCACCAAGGTCCACAACGACATGGGCGACTGGCCCAACGAGCGCCGGCTGTCGGCCCTGCACATCCGGCGGGCCTGCGACGCCTCGCTGAAGCGGCTGCAGACCGACCACATCGACATCTACCAGGCCCACCACATCGACAGGAACACGCCGTTCGAGGAGTTCTGGGAGGCGATGGAGGTCCTGCGACAGCAGGGCAAGATCATCTACGTGGGCTCGTCCAACTTCGCCGGCTGGCACATCGCCAAGGCGCAGGAGAGCGCGGCCCGGCGCAACCTCATGGGTCTCGTGAGCGAGCAGACGCACTACAACCTGCTCACCCGGACGCCGGAACTCGAGGTGCTGCCGGCGTGCGACGACTACGGCATCGGCGTGATCCCGTGGAGCCCGCTGGCGGGCGGCCTGCTCAGCGGCGTGCTGCGCAAGATCGACAAGGGCCGCACGGCCGCCGACGGCATGCTGGCGCAGCTCGACAAGCACCGCGACAAGATCGAGCGGTACGAGAAGTTCTGCGACGAGCTGGGCGAGCAGCCGGCGGACGTGGCCCTGGCCTGGCTGCTCAGGCAGCGGGCGGTCACCGCGCCGATCATCGGCCCGCGCACGATGGAGCAGCTCGAGGGCAGCCTGCGGGCTCTGGAGATCAACCTGGACGACGCCGCTCTGGCCCGCCTCGACGAGATCTTCCCCGGCCACCGCACCGCGCCGGAGGACTACGCCTGGTAAGGCGTCTCAGGTCAGCAGGGCCCCGATCACGACGATGACGAGGAGCAGGCCGAGCACGATCGGCAGCAGCCAGGGGCGAGGACGGTCCACGCCAGGAGCCTAGCTCCGCGCGGAAGGTGCTAGAGACCATTCGGCGAGTGACTCGTACCTCATCTCCGGCCTCGTCCTCGACGGGGTGTGGCTGCGTACAAGATGGACGGCCTCTGCCCGCCACGGCGAGCCGCTGAAATCGGTCAGCGCCTCGACCAGCGGGCGGAGGTCGGTCTCCGTCTTGGCGCGGGCCAGCGTGAGGTGCGCGTGGAAGCGCTTCTCGTCGGTCTGTACGGCCCCCGCCCGCCGTGCGCCCGCACGTACCGAGTCGGCCAGCCGCGTCACGGGGTCACCGGTGAGGCCCACCCAGAAGACGCGGGCCCGCCGCGCGGACGAGAACCCGCCGAAGCTCTGGAAGGCGAGATCGAGCGTGGAATGGCGGTGGACGGCTCGGGCCAGCCGCGTCTCCAGCTCGGGCAGCACCGACTCGGGCACCTCGCCGAAGAAACCGAGGGTGATGTGCCAGGTGGCCCGGTCGGGCCAGCGCAGGCCGGGCACCTGCCCGACGTGCGGGGCGATCGCCTGCGCGATCTCGTCCAGCACCTCGTCGGGCGGCACCAGGGCCGCGAACAACCTCATACTTCCTGATTGTGCCGCCGTCCCCGACGACGCCACCACAGGGGCCCGGCGGGGCGGACACGCCCCGCCGGGAACATGACTCATGCGACGGCGGCCGCCCGCACCCGTGAGGTGATCAGCCGCGTCAGGAGCACGGCAAGGCCCGTGCCCACCAGAACCAGCGCACCGGACAGGACCACGCCTGCGCGCGGCCCGGCAAGGTCGGACAGCCACCCGACCAGCGGCGCGCCGAGCGGCGCCCCTCCGGTGAACACCAGGAAGTAGATCCCCATGATCCGCCCGCGCATGACGGGCGACGTCCCCATCTGGACGCTGGCGTTGGCCGCCGTGTTCACCGTGATCAACGCGATCCCGGCGGGCACCAGCAGCGCGAGGTACGCGGGGTAGAACGGCGCCACCCCGGTCGCGATCTGGAACAGCCCGAACCCGATCGCGCCGGCGAACAGCAGCCGCCGCGTCGGCCGGGCGCGGCGCGCCGCGAGCAGTGCCCCACCGAGCGCGCCCACCGCGAACATGCTGGAGGCGAGCCCGAACGACGACGCGTCGGCCTTGAACACCTCGCGGGCCATCAGCGCGATCGACATCGAGAACGACTGCGAGAACATCGACACGAAGCCGATCAGCAGCACCGGCATGAGGAGGTCCTCACGCCCGAGCACGTACCTCAGGCCCTCGCGGAGCTGCCCCTTCGCCCTCGGCACCGGCTCTGCCGGGTTCAGCTCGGACGCGCGCATGAAGACGAGGCTGGCGATCACGGCGACGAAGCTGAGCGCGTTGAGCAGGAAGAGCGGTCCTGGACCGCCGAGCAGGTACATCAGCACACCGGCGAGCGCCGGGCCGACCACGCGGGCCAGGTTGAAGATGGAGCTGTTGAGCGCGATCGCGTTGGGCAGGTCGCCGCGCCCGACCATCTCGACGACGAACGCCTGCCGCGTCGGCACCTCCACGCAGGAGATCACGCCGAGCAGGAACGCCATCAGGTAGACGTGCCATTCCTGGGCGGTGCCGGTCATCGTCAGCACGCCGAGGGACAGGGCCAGCAGGCCCATGATCGACTGGGCGGTGATGAGGATGGGCCGCTTGGGGTAGCGGTCGGCGAGCACGCCGCCGAACATCCCGAACAGCAGCATCGGCAGGAACTGCAGCGCGGTCGTCGTGCCGAGCGCGGACGCGCTGCCGTGCGTGAGGTCGAGCACCAGCCAGTCTTGAGCGGTGCGCTGCAGCCAGGTGCCGGTGTTGGTGACGATGCCCCCGGCTGCGTACATGCGATAGTTGCGAATCCTGAGAGACCGGAACATCCCGGTCTTGGGTTCTTCAGGTTCTAGATCTTGCTGAGCTTCTCCAGGATCGGTGCCGCCTGCCTGAGGATCGCTCTCTCCTCCTGCGACAGCTCCTTCAACCGCTGCGCCAGCCAGGCTTCCTTCCGCCGCCGCTCGTCCTTCAGGAGCTTCTCGGCGTCCTCGGTCACCGAGACGGTCACCTGGCGCCGGTCGGTCGGGTGCGGAGTGCGGGTGACCAGGCCGCGTTCCTCGAGGGCGGCGATCACGCGCGTCATCGACGGCGGCTGCACCTTCTCGAGCTCGGCCAGTTCGCCGGGGGTTATCCCGGAATGCCGATCCACTGCGGCGAGCGTCGCGAACTGCGTGGGAGTCAGCGTGTGCGCTGCCGCCTGTCGTCGTAGGCGTCGGTTCAGCCGCGCGAGTGAAACGCGCAGGGCCGAAGCGAGACCTGCGTCGCTGCGCAGGTCCATCGTGTGCTGGGTTCTGGTTAGCATGAGTCATTACCTTTGCTAACTATAGGTGAGGGCAAGATATTTCCTAGACGGCGTCTCACCCTTTGATACCCGAACGAACCTCACACTCGCGCCACAGTCCAGAGGCCACCGGCCGCCGGCGCCTGGCCGGCGGCCGGTCGAGAGCCCTAGGACAGCCCGAACAGAATCTTGATCGGGCCGATCGCGAAGTAGAGCACGAACAGCGCCGTGACACCCCACAGCAGCGGGTGGATCTCCCGCGCCTTGCCCCGCACCGCCTTGATCAGCACGTACGCGATGAACCCGACGCCGATGCCGTTCGAGATGGAGTACGTGAACGGCATGACGACGATGGCGAGGAACGCCGGGATCGAGATCTCGTAGTCGTTCCAGTCGATGTCACGGATCGACGTCATCATGAGGAAGCCCACGACGACGAGCGCGGGCGCCGCCGCCTCGTACGGGACCATCGTCACGAGCGGCGCGAAGAAGATCGCGATCAGGAACAGCACACCGGTGACCACGCTCGCGAGCCCCGTCCGCGCGCCCTCCCCTACGCCCGCGGCCGACTCGATGTAGGTGGTGTTCGAGGAGACGGAACCCGCGCCGCCGACCGCCGCGCCGATCGAGTCCACGAGCAGGATCTGCTTGGTACGCGGCAGCGAGCCGTCCTGGTCCACCAGGCCCGCCTGGCGGCCGACGCCCACGACCGTGCCCATGGTGTCGAAGAAGTCCGTGATCAGCAGCGTGAACACGAACAGCCCGGCGAGCAGCAGGTCCACGCGGACGAACCCGCCGAACGGGTCGAACTCGGTGAACAGCGTCAGCGGGTTGTGGAAGCCGAACGGCTCGCTGGGGACGACGGGTCGGTTCAGCTGGAAACCGCCAGGGTTGTCCGGCGAGAAGGTACCGACCTGGGCGATCGCCTCGACGATGAACGCCAGCACGGTCGTGCCGACGATGCCGATGAGGATGGCGCCCTTCATCCGCCGCGCCACCATCGCCACCGTGGCGAGCAGGCCGACGATGAAGACGAAGATCGGCCAGGAGGTGAGGCTGCCGCCGATGCCCATCTCCAGCGGCGTGCCCTGGGCCTTGCGCACGAAGCCCGCGTCCACGAACCCGATCAACGCGATGAACAGGCCGATGCCCACGCTGATGGCGGTCTTGAGCTGGGCCGGGATGGCGTGGAAGATCGCCGTCCTGAGCCCGGTCAGCACCATCAGGGCGATGATGACCCCCTCCAGGAAGACCAGGCCCATGGCCTCTTCCCAGGTCATCACGCTCGCGATGTTGAACGTCACGAAGGCGTTGAGCCCGAGGCCGGCCGCCATCGCGAACGGCACCCGTCCGATGACGCCCATGAGAATCGTCATCACGCCCGCGACGAACGCCGTGCCGGCCGCGACGAGCGCGACGTTGGGGGCGGAGCCGTCGCCGATGAACTGCCCCTCCACGTCCTTGCCGGTCGCGATGATCAAGGGGTTCAGCACGACGATGTACGCCATGGTGAAGAACGTCGCGAGTCCACCGCGGATCTCCCGCGAGATGGTCGACTGACGTGCGGAAATAGCGAAATAATTGTCCATGAAGGCACGTAAAGAGCTCACGCGGCGAAGAGTGACAGTTGCGGTGAGCTGCGAAAAGTGCCAGTGATGAGATCGAGACCCTATTGGAAGCTAGTGTGGACACGTGAAGCAGCAGTGGCACCCCGATCCCGAGCCGATCAAGACCAATGACCTCGCCGCCGTCGCAACAGGCACCGCCATCTGGGCCGTCGCCCTGGTCATCCTGCTGATCTTCCGCCCCGGCCACACCTGGTGGATCTGGACCTGCGTCACCGGCATAGCCTTCGGCTTCCTCGGCATGTGGCTGGTCCGCCGCCCCCGAACCTGACCACATAGCCTTCCGCTTCCTCGGCATGTGGCTGGTCCGCCGCCCCGAACCTGACCCACTCCCCCAAGGCGAAGGACCGGGCCCACGAGCTCGGCGTGAACTTCTTCGACACCGCCAACGTGTATGGCCCTCGGACACACGCCTCGGCATCCACGCCAGGCACCCCGGACGCACACCACCACCGCGTCCCCCACCCACCGCCGCAAGCACCCAGCCAGCGCCATACGGGCGCTGGTCTGGCGAGTCTCGGTTGCGGAGTACTGCCCGTGGTGCGGGGCGCTCGCGAGGTGCTGCCTGTGCGCTGGGTACTTGTCCGGTGGGCGGCGGTTCATGGAGCGCTTGCTTGTGGGAGCGGCGCGAGCCGGGCTGCTCGTCGGTGAGGGCCGCGTGGCGTGCCTAGGTTCGGCGAGCCCGCCCGCCACAAAACCCAGCGCCCAGCGAACGCGGGGCTGCGTGAGACGAGTACCTGTTCCACCGCCGCCCGCCCCACCCGTTCGGGCGGGCGGGGCTGTGCGGCGGGGAGCTCTCCCAGCCCTCAGCCGCCCCTCGGGCCCGCCCCACCCGTCGAACGAGCGGGGCTGTGAAGTGGGGAGCTCTCCCCGCCCTCAGCCTCCGCGAGGGGCGGTCGTGGTGGGTCAGGACAGGTCGGCTTCGGCCAGGAGGAGGGGGACGGCGGTCGGGTCGCGGAGCAGAGCGGCTACGGCGAGACGGTCGTTCCACTGCCCGGTCGCCCAGGCCAGCCCGCGGGCCAGACCGTCGACGCCCGTGCAGTGCACCGACCCCTCGAAGTAGCGCCACGCGCACTCCACGCCGTCGACCAGCAACTTCTCGTGCTCGACGTACGTCTCGGGCGCGGTGGGCAGCAGCGACCGCACCTCGGGCGGCACCGGCCGAACGACCCCCTCGGACGTGACCTCACCGGAGGCGAGTTCACCGGCGAGCGGCAGGTCGAGCAGCTCCGACAGCGACTCGGCCAGGTCGTACGGGGCCAGCACCAACGGCCGGTCGGTGACGAGCTGCAGCAGGTCGGGTGCCTCGACCACGACCACGTCGTCGGCCGCCGCCACCACGATCGAGCCGCCCAGCACCGCCCGCACCCGCGACGGCGGCGCGACCCGCGACGGGTCGACGGCGGCCAGCGCGACCCACAGTGCGCGCAGCTGAGCACGGTCGACCTCGACCGACTCGTCGGCCATCAGGTCGAGCAGCTCCTCCGGCCCCCCGTGGGAGGCCAGCAGCTCCGCCAGCGTCGTACGGACGCCGAGCATCGACAGCGCCGCCGGGTCGAGCCCCGCGGGCGCGTCGGCGTACAGGCCCTGCAGCAGCGGGTCGGCCCCGGGCAGCCGCAGCTCGCGCGGCATGCGCCCGCCGAGCACCGGATGGTGGGCCAGCCACCACGCGGTGTAGGACGGCACCTCGACCCCCTCCACCCGCAGCGGGTGGAGGGCCGCGCGCAGCGGCGGCCGGGTGAGCAGCTCCAGCGCGGCCGGCCAGTCGGCCACGAGGTCGAGGTCGCGCACCGCCGTGAACTCGGCCACCATCGGCGGCACGTCGAGCTCGGGCAGCAGGTCGAGGACGTGGTCGAGCCAGGCGGCCTCGCCGTCGAGGTCGTGGTCGCACTCGTCGGGGTCGAGCAGCACGTCGGCCTCGTGCACCATCGCGAACCCGTCGAGCACCCCTGCGGCGGCCAGCACCCGCGCGCCGTAGGTCTCCTCCAGCTCCGAGGACGCCACCCCGAGATGCGTGTCGGCCTCGAGCAGCCCGGCCAGCGCGCCGTCGGCCAGCATGAGCTCACCGGCGGGATAGAGCTCGCCGTCGGCGCCGGGCAGCGCCAGCTCGGCCAGCCACGGGGCCTCGCCGGGAGCCAGCCCCGCCGCGTCGACCAGCGACAGCACCGCCCGCGCCACCGGCTCAGGGTCGGGGCTGTCGAGCGACTGCGCCACCGCGGCCTTGGTCAGCGGGTCGTCGAGGATCGTGCGGGGCGTGGCCTCCGCGGCGCCGAGGCGCAGCAGCGCGGGATGGGCCGCCTCCGGGTGCACGATGCGCAGCCCGAGCGGCGTCAGGTCGAGGTTCGCGCCGCCGTCGGTCAGGATGAGCGTGCCGCGCGGCCCGCGTACGAGCCGGCCGTCGGTCAGGGGGACGGGCAGCGCGCCGAGAGACTCGGGGTCGTCGGCGGGCAGCACGTCGTAGAGCGCGCGCCACCACGCCGGCTCGCGCCCCTCGACGGCCTCGCCCGACAGCAGGTCGACCAGGTCGGCCAGCTCGACCCGGCGCACGCCCAGCGCGGTCATCGCGGGGCTGCGGGCGGGCCAGCCCGCCGGCAGGAGCCCGGGGACGAAACCGGCCACGGCCTCGACGAGCTCGGCCGTGGCGGACGCCACCACGGCCGCCTCACGGCCCGTGACGACCCAGCCGTCGCTGTCTGGCTCGGTCGCCGGCGGCTCGACCAGCCACTCGGCGTCGGGCTCGAACACCGGCGCATCGGCGAACGACGGCGTCCGTACGGCGGGGGCGGGCGCCGAGACCGCGGGCAGCAGCGGCGTGCCGGGAAGCCGTTCGAGGATCGCGCGCCGGATGGCGGCGTCGAGCTCGCCCTTGCCCAGCAGGGACGGCACGAGGTCGAGCAGCTTCGGCGTGCGGGGCAGCTCGCGAAGCAGCCTGACGTAGGCGTCGGCGGCCCGCTCGACCAGGAAGTCGGCGAGCGGCCCCTTGGCGACGTGGCGCCGGTCGGTGGCCATCGGGAACGACGCGATCAGCAGCGCGGGCAGGTCGAGAGCCTCGTCGCTGGGCGTGGGCGCGTGCACCACCGGCGGCACGGTGCCGGGCAGCGGCCCCGGCTCGCCGGTGCCGGTGACGGGCACCGCCCAGCGCAGCGACCAGTAGGGACGCGCCCGCTCCTCGGTGGGCCGGTCGGCGAAGAGCCGGCTCACCTCGTCGGGGGTGAACCCGCCGGACTCGGACACGACGTGCCAGCCGTCGCCGACCACCGTACGGGTCTCGCCGTCGACGTCGATCTCGATGGCCTCGAGCGCGGGAAGGCCGATCAGCAGCGCGGGGCTGGTCTCGGCCAGCAGGCGCCGTACCGACTCGACCGCGGCCGCGTCGCGCAGCGGGAGCCGGACGATCGTGTCGAGCCCCTCGGGCACGTCGATGGGCGGCGGCTCGTCGAACGGCAGCCGCAGCAGCGGCACGTGCCCGCCGCGACCGGTCAGCTCGCCCGCGAGCTGGGGGATCTCGGCGACGAGCGCCGCCGTCTCGGTACGGGACCAGCGGACGCCTCCCACGCCGCGCGAACCGATGGACGGCGCGTCGCAGACCGACACGACGGCCGCGAAGCCGACGCCGAACCGGCCGGCGGCGCCGGCCTCGTCACGCTTGCCGGACGCCCGCAGCGTGGACAGGCTCTCCACACCGGTGGCGTCGAGCGCGGCGCCGGTGTTGGCGGCGGTCAGCATGTCGCCCCGCAGCGTCAGCCGCAGCACCCCTGGCACACCCGCCCGCAGGGCCGCGTCGGCGGCGTTCTGCGCGAGCTCGACGATCAGCCGGTCGCGGTAACCGCCGAGCGCGAAGTCCTCCTCCGCGTTGGCGTCTTCGCGGAACCTGGCGGGCGACGCCGTCCACGCCGCGAGGACGGCTGCTCGCATCCGGTCGGTGCCGTAGGTGTCGCTCATCTATCACGATCCCGGTTTGTGGTTGAGGGGCCACCGTAGGCTAGCGGCCTTCACCGACATTCACCGTGCTCTCGAGAGGAAGCCCGCCGCCCTGCGCCGAGGGGAGAGAACCGCCGCCCGCGCGGCGGAATTCCCAGGGACGACGGCACGCCCGTCACGCCCGCCGCGCCGCATGGGGCGACGGGCCGCGACGGGCCGCGAGAATCAGGAGTGGCCGAGCTCTTCCGAGGCGGACGCGTCGACCGAGCCCTCCTCCTCCATCAGGTCGTAGCCGAGGTCGTCGAGGATCGGGATGGCCTGCTCCACGGGCGGCGGCAGCACGGCGGCCTCGGAGTGGGCGCCGCAACCGTGGTCGGCGGCCACCACCTTGCCGTCGTCGGGGGCGTACTCGTTAGTGCAGACCCCGAACATCTGCCGCAAGCTGCCCGCGAGCTGCCAGTAGAAGCCGCAGGTGGAGCATTGCGCGGGAGCGGCGTGTGCGATCGGTGTGTGCGGCCCGTGCTCGCCCGAGTGCCAGCGCCTGGCCGCTCGGTCCTTGCCGATGGCCGAGAGCACACGGGCCCGGCCCAGGCCGTACTCGAAAAGCGTCTGTCGCTCGGCGTCGTCGGCGGCGTCGGTGAAGCCGGGGACGAGCCTGTCGTCGTCTTCGGGGGACGGCAGCAGGTCGCCCACCCCGAGGTCGCCGGGGCGAAGGCGTTCGCTCCACGGCAGCCACTCCGGGGCCAGCAGCGCGCCCGTGCCGGGCAGCAGGACCGCCTCGCTGACCGTCACCTTCTTCGCGCGCGAGGCACGCGTGACGGTGACGGCCCATCGCCAACCGTGGTAGGCACGGTCGAGGCAGGCGAAGTAGTGGGTGACGATCCGGTCGCCTTCGCTCTCATGACCGAGGTGCTCGCCGGGCTCGCCGGGACGCGCCAGCTCCTCGGCCGCGGCACGCGCCAGATCGACCGCGGCGACACAGGCCTGGTCGGGAGCGGAGACGCGGGCCCTGGTGCGGCTCATCGGCCAGCCTCCGCCGAAAGGTGCTGTTCGCTCACACTTCATTCTCACCCATGCGGGGACCTGCAAGGGCCGACAACCGCAGATAGCCCAAGGCGCGGCACAGGAATTCCCGCACGGTCGACCCCGGAGCGCCCGCGTCAGAAGCACAGGCAACCCCTGCACCACGTACAAGAAGCGCACGGATCCCGTACGTCGGACATGGAAAGCGCACACGACCCAGAATCCCCCGCGGGCAGCGCGTACGAATCGGGTAAGACTGGTAGGCGTGGAGGGCGGTTGGGAGCGGGCGCGGGAGATCTCCCGCCGGGTGGCGCGCGGCGCCGCCGACGCCGGGCGCGCCGGCGTGCGCGCCGGGAAGGCCACGGCTGACGGCACGACCAGAGCGACCAGGGCCACCGCCACCGGCGTCAAGAAGGTCGGCCGCGCCACGCGCAGGCTCACCCACGCCAACGGCGCCGACCGCACCGGGCTCGGCCGGCTGATCGAGCTGTCGGCCGGCAACAGCGCCGGCGACGCCCTGGTGACGGTGGCGCTGGCGAGCACGGTGTTCTTCGGCGTGCCGGTCGGCGAGGCACGCGGGTCCGTCGCTCTCTACCTGGTCATCACGATGGTGCCGTTCGCGCTGCTCGCGCCGTTCGTCGGGCCGATCCTCGACCGCTTCAGGTCGGGCCGCCGCTACGTGATGGCGGGCACGCTGTTCGGGCGCGGCCTGCTGTGCTTCGCGATGGCGGCGGCCGTGGGGCCGGGCGACCTGCCGACGCTCTTCATCGGGGCGCTCGGCGTGCTGGTGCTGTCGAAGGCGTACAACGTGTCGCGGGCGGCGATCATGCCGAGCGTGCTGCCCGCCGACATCACGCTCGTGTCGGCGAACGCGCGGGTGGCGCTGTTCACGCTGGTCTCGGCCGGCGTGCTGGTGCCGGTCGGCGCGGGGCTGACCGCGTGGCTGGGCAGCGCCGCCGTGCTGCGCGTCGCGATGGTGGCGTTCCTGCTGCTGGGCGTCGTCGCCGTACGCCTGCCGCGCCACATCGACTCCCCCGACCTGGAGGAGGACGGCGCGGCGCCGCGCTGGCGCACCCTGCTCAAGGTGGGCCCGACCGTGGCCGAGGCGGTGTGGGCCAACGTGGCGATCCGGGTCTTCTCCGGCTTCCTGCTGTTCTTCCTGCTGTTCCTGGTGCAGGATCGCGCGGTGCCGTGGCTCGCCGCAGGTCCGGCGCTCGACCCGCTCTTCGACATCCCCCGGACGATCGCGCTGCTCGCGGGCGCGGCCGGGCTGGGCGGCCTGCTGGGCGCCGTCGCCGCCAACTGGACGCGCAACCACGCCCCGCAGCTCCTCGTGCTCGTCACGCTGGCCGTCACCGCCACGACCACCGTGGTCACCGCGATCGTCTTCGGCGTGTGGACGGCTCTTGCGATCTCGCTGGTCACGGCGTTCGCGCAGGAGCTCGGCAAGCTGGCGCTCGACGCGATCGTGCAGCGGGAGATCGGCGAGGAGGTGCGTTCGTCGACGTTCGGGGTGGTCGAGGCGGTGCTGCAGCTGGCGTGGGTGACGGGCGGCCTGATCGGGCTGGTGCTGTCGCTCACCCGCAGCCACGCTCCCGGCCTGGTCACGCTGTCCGTCGCCCTGATCGCGGTGTTCGGCTGGCTGCTGGTGTCGCGCCGCCGGCGCGTACGTGCCGCAGAGGACAGGCTCCGCCGCGGGGGCTCCGGCGTCGCCGACCAGCGCGTGGAGACCATCGACTCCACCAAACCGCTCACCAATCCGAACGCCTGACCACAGAAAAGCCGCGTCCGCCGCGCGGGGGTTCGCACGGCGGACGCGACAGCGAAAGCTTGATCGGGGGACGGGGGTCAGACGTCCAGGTCGTCGGCTACGGCGCGCAGGACCTGGGCGATCTTCTTGGCGTGGGCGGCGTCGGGGTGCTTGCCGCGCCGGTAGGACTCGGAGACGCCGTCGAGGAGTTTGATGAGGTCTTCGACGATGACCACCATCTCATCCGGCTTCTTCCGCTTGCCCTTGGGCTTGACCTTGGCCAGCGTCGGGGGCTGTTCCAGAATTCTGACGGACAGGGCCTGCTGGCCCCGGCGGCCTTCCGCGACTCCGAACTCCACCTTCTGGCCGGGCTTGAGCGGGCCCGCACCTGAGGGCAGCGCGGATGAATGCACGAAGACCTCACCGCCGTCGTCGCGGGTGAGAAAGCCGAAACCCTTGTCGGCGTCGTACCACTTGACCTTGCCACTCGGCACAGGACGACCTCGTTCAAACAGTCGAAAAGAAGGACGGATGGATGTAGGTTATGCCCCGCGCAGCGCGAGGGCGACCGGGTAATTGCCGGAGAATTACCGGCCCTCCAAGGGGTCACGCCAGGTGGTGAACCAGGCGGCGAATTCGGTCAGGTCGGACAGCGTCACATCCGCTCCGTGATCACGCAGCTCTCCCACCGTGTAAGGGCCGGTCGCAACTGTCACGCTCACGGCGCCGCCCGCGCGCGCCGCTTCGATGTCCGCGACATGGTCACCAACATAAGCGGATGCGCCGAAGCGCGCGAGTGCTGATCCTTTGTCGGCACCGAAGAGGGAACCGACCACTTCGTCCACGTCCAGGCCGAGCGCCGCGACCGTGCCCTTCGCGTCGCGGACGTTCTTGCCGGTCACGACGATCACGCGGCCGCCGGCCCGCCGGACGGCGTCGATCGCCTCGTGCGCGCCGTCCATGGCGGTATGCACCGGCACTCCCTTTTCCGGATATATCTGCCTATAGAGGTCAGCGGCCGCCGGTACCTCATCGGCGGGCAACCAGTTGGCCAGCTCGGTCTCCAACGGCGGGCCCAACCGCCGGACGATGGCGGCACTGTCAAATGGCACGCCCAATCGCACGGCGAGCTCGTCGTAAACCGCCGCGATCCCGGAGCGAGTGTCCGCCAAAGTCATGTCCAGGTCGAATCCCACCGAAGTCATCACGGTAGAAGCATGCCAAACAGGCCTCTCACCTGCGTAACCGGGATTGTTGCTCAGGAAAGGGGAAGGAAAGGAATTACTCCCCAGAGAGCGCCGAACTTCACCAGACCGGCAGGCAGGCTCCGCCGCCCGCGTCCCGGGAGCCCGCGCGGTGGCGCCGATCCGTACCGACTAATCTCCTCACGGAGGTATCAGCGTGGACATGAGCAGATCGACCCGTGAGCGGATCATCGACGAGGCCCTGCGGCTGTTCGCCGAGCGCGGGTACGCCGCCACGTCCGTGGCCGAGATCGAGGCCGCCTCCGGGCTGTCCCCCGGCGCAGGGGGCCTCTACCGGCACTTCAAGTCCAAGTACGAGGTGCTCGCCGCGGCGATCAACGAGCACGCCGCCCGCACCCGGGTCCAGGTTGCCGCGAGCCTCGCCGAGCTCAACGCCATGGAGTCGTCGGTGGCCCTCGAGGAGCGGCTCGCGCACGTGTGCCGCGCCGGGCTCGCGAAGGTCCGCGAGGAGTCGGAGCTCACCCGGGTCTTCTTCCGCGACCTGAGCCAGTTCCCCGAACTGGTCACCGTCGTACGCCAGGGGCTGCTCCAGCCGATGTTCGACGCCATCGTCACCTGGTTCCAGCGCCAGCCCGAGTACCGCGACGCCGACCTCGACTGGACGGGCGTCGCCGCCGTGCTCGGCGGCTCGGTGGTGCACTACCGGCTGTTCCAGGAGACGGTGGGCGAGATGCCGGGGTACGCGGAGAAGGACGCGTTCGTCGCCGCCTGGGTACGCCTGGCCGTCGGCCTGCTGCCTGCCCCCGCCCCGGTCAGCTGACGACGAGCAGCCGGTAGCCCAGCCAGACGACGCCGAGCACCGTACCGATCATGAACATCGTGCCGCTGACGTCGAAGAACTGTCTGACCAACTCCCCCAGCCCGGCGTCCGCCCCCACGCGGAGACCACCGACGATCACCCCGCCCGCCGTGTAGCCGACGATCGGCGCGCCGATCCCAACGATGCGTTCCCCCATCTGCCAGCTCTCGCCGAACAGCACCAGCACCGAGCCCGCCGCCCACACCACCAGCGGCACCGGGAAGATCGCCAGCGACGGCGGCTCGAACGGCACCAGCAGCGCCGCCACCACCAGGACCACGAGCGCCGCCACCTCGCGCGGATGCTCCATGACGAGGGTCCCGCCACCCGCGCCCCGCGAAACGCCCGCGGCCTGCACGACGCCCGCGGGCCGCGCCACCCCCGCCCCCCTCGCCACCGCGCCTCCGACGCGTGTGGGCGGCCACTCTCGCGTGGGCGGCCCCTCCAGCGTGGGCGGCCTTTCGCGTACGGGCCCCTTCGTGGGGACGCCCGCCTCGGCCAGCCTGCGTGCCTCGCGTTCGACCAGCGCCACCGGGTCGCCGAACCCGGCGAGCACCTTGGCCGTCTCGCGCAGGCTCTCCCGTCCGCGCCGCTCCTCCTCGATCCGGGCCCGCAGCCGCCGCGCGAAGGCGAGCCGCTGATCGGACCGGAGCACGCCGTGGGCGGCGTCCGCCGCCCTGGAGACGTAGTTCAGCACGAGCTGGTCCGCGCGCTCTGTCACGTCACGCAATGCTGCCTCAATCAGCTGGGACATACCATGGCAACGATGGAGTTCACGGAGTGGATCAGGGGACGCACCGACGCACAACTGCGGGCGCTCGTCTCCGCGCGGCCCGAGTTGATCACTCCGGTGCCCGCGCATCTGGAGGGTCTCGCGGCGCGCGCGGCGAGCCCTTCTGCGATCGGCAGGGTGCTCGACCGGCTCGACCGGTTCACACTGGCCGTCGTCGAGACGCTGGCCGTCCATGAAGGGCCGGTGCGGAAGGACGCGCTGCGCGCCCTCATGGGCGCGGCCCTCGACCCCGCCGACGATCCGGAGCCCGCGCTGTCGTCCGCTCTCGACCGGCTCGCCGACCTGGCCCTCGTGTACGGGCCCGACGACGCGCTCGAGCTCGGTCCCGGCGTGCGCAAGGTGCTCGACGACCCGGCCGGGCTCGGCCCGAAGGCCGTCGACGCGTTCCGGCACCACCCGCCCGAGCAGCTCGACGAGATGGCCGACGACGTCGCTCCCGGCACTGCGGGGTCCGGCAAGGAACGCCTCGCAGCCCTCCTCGCCGAGCCTGCCGCACTGGTCGAGTCGGTCTCGCCCGAGGCCAGGGCCGCCCTCGACCAGCTCACCTGGGGCCCGCCCACCGGACGCGTGCCGAATGCCCGCCGCGAGGTGCGCGTGGCCTCGGCCCGTTCGCCCATCGAGGAACTGCTCGCCCGCGGCCTGCTGGCCGCCACCGGCGAAGAGAGCGTGACGCTGCCCCGCGAGGTCGGCCTGCACCTGCGCGGCGGGCGGCTGCATCGCGACCTCGCGGCCGTGCCGCCGCCGCTGCGGGGCGCCGTACGCGACCAGAACCTCGCCGACCGCACCGCGGCCGGGCAGGCGTTCACGTTCGTACGGGCCGTCGAGGAGCTGTGCGAGCGCTGGAGCGCCGACCCGCCGGGCGTGCTGCGTACCGGAGGGCTCGGCGTCAGAGACCTCAAGCGCACGGCGTCCGAGCTCGACGTGCCTGAGTGGGTGGCGGCGCTCGTGGTCGAGGTGGCCCACGCGGCGGGGCTGGTCGCGGCGGGCGGCGGCGTCGACGGCGAGTGGCTGCCGACGTCCGGCTACGACCTGTGGCGGGTGCGGAGCACCGCCGACCGATGGGTGACGCTGGCGGCGACGTGGCTGCACACCGACCGGGTGCCCGGCCTGGTCGGCGAGCGCGACGAGCGCGACCGGCCGCTCAACGCCCTGCACACCGACCTGCGCCGGTCGTCCGCGCCGGGAGTCAGGACGGCCGCCCTGGCGGTGCTGGCCGCCGCGCCGGGGCTCGCGCCCGACCGCGACTCCGTGCTCGAACGGCTGTCGTGGGAGCAGCCGCGCCGCAGGGGCCCGCTGCGCGAGCGGCTCACCGAGTTCGCGCTGCGCGAGGCCGAGCAGATCGGCGTCACCGGGCTCGGCGCGCTGTCCGTGCACGGGCGGGCGCTGATCGAGGGCGGCGACCCCGCCGCGACACTCGCGCCGCTGCTGCCGGAGCCGGTCGACCACGTGCTGCTGCAGGCCGACCTCACGGCGGTGGCGCCTGGGCCGCTGACCAGCGAGCTCAACCGCTGGATGGCGCTCACCGCCGACGTCGAGTCCAAGGGCGGCGCCACCGTCTACCGATTCAGCGAGAGCTCGATCCGGCGGGCGCTCGACGCCGGTCACGGCGGTGAGGAGCTGGTCTCGATGCTGGCCCGCCACTCCGCCACGCCGATGCCGCAGGCGCTGTCGTACCTGGTGACCGACGTGGCGCGGCGGCACGGGCGCATCCGGGTGGGCACCGCGAGCGCGTACATCCGGTGCGACGACACCGCGCTGCTCGACCAGATCACCGCCGACCGGCGCTCCGCCGCGCTGCGGCTGCGCCGCCTCGCGCCGAACGTCATCGCCTCGCGTTCGTCCCGGACGGTGCTGATCGACACCCTGCGGGCCATGGGGTACGCCCCCGTCGCCGAGTCGCTCGACGGCGACGTGATCATCTCCCAGCTGGAGAGCCGCCGTACCGAAGGGGTGGCGCCCGTCCGCGCGGTGTCCTCGCCGAACGGGCTCGACCCCGAGGTGGCCACGGCCGCCGTGCGCGCGCTGCGCGCCGGCGACGCCGCGCACCTGGCGCGGCGCGAGCCGGTGGACGCCCCCGACGGGCAGGTGCCGCGCGGGCCCGCGACGGCCACCATCTCCGCCCTTCAGGACGCGATCAAACAGGGCGTACGGGTGTGGATCGGTTACCTCGACTCGCAGGGCAACGCCACCTCGCGCATCCTGGAGCCGGCCCGCATGGAGGGCGGCTACCTGACCGCGTACGACGAGACCCGAGCCGCGGTGCACCGCTTCGCCCTGCACCGCATCACTGGCGTCGCGGGCCTCTGATCAGCCGATCAGTCCCAGCGGAAGAAGACGGCTGCGACGAGTCCGCCGAGCACGATCGTGGCGGTGAGGCTGATCAGGTGCAGCGGTTCCGTCGGGACGCCGGCCCAGGCCGACTGCAGGACCTCGACACTGGCGCCGAACGGGAGCCATTCCCCCGCCCGCGCCAGCACGTCCGGCAAGGAGTCGCGACCGCCGAACAGCCCGCCGAGGGCGCCGACGGCGAAGAAGGCGACGAGCCCGATCGCCACGGCCGAGTTCGGGGTCGGCGCCACCGCGGCGACGATCATGCCGAGCGCGTACATCGCCGTCATGGCGAGCAGCGCGGCCCCGATCGTCGCGGCCGGACGCAGCGGGGGGTTCGCGTCGAACACCAGCAGGGCCACGGCGAACGCCGCCCCGATGCCGATGACCGTCTGCAGCAGGCTCACGACCACCTGGGCGATCAGCACCATGGCCGGCGAGGCCGGCGTGACCGAGAGGCGGCGCAGGATCCCGGAGCGCCGGTAGTACGCCAGGAAGCTCGGCATGTTGATGATCCCGATCGTGGCCATGACGATGGTGATCACCATGGGAAGGACGTAGACGTCCAGGGCGGTGCGGCCGTTGATCACTACCTCGCCGCCGGCCGCCGACGAGTTCATCATGAGGATCAGCAGCGGCAGCCCGATGGGCACGACGAGGCCGGCCGTGTCACGTACGACCATCTTCGTCTCGCATCGGATCAGGGTCAGCCACGAGCCGAGGCCCGGACGGCGGGCGATGACCGGGGAGCTCATGCGGATTCCTCCAGTTCCTTCCCCGAGAGGGCGACGAACGCCTCGTCGAGGTTCGCGGCTCCCGCGCGGGCGACCAGCCCGGCGGGTGTGTCGAGCGCGATGATCCGGCCGGCGTCGAGGAGGGCGACGCGGTCGCAGAGCCGCTCCACCTCCTCCATCGCGTGCGTCACGAGCACGACGGTGACGTTGTCGTCGCGGAGCTGCTCGACCGTGGCCCACACCTTTCTGCGCGCCCGCGGGTCGAGCCCGGTCGTGAGCTCGTCCAGGATCGCGACCCTGGGACGCCCGGCGAGGGCCAGCGCGATGGACAGCCGCTGCTGCTGGCCGCCGGAGAGCTTCTCGAACCGGGTCGTGCGTTGCGGGGTCAACCCCACGAGGTCCAGCAGTTCCCCGGCGGGTCGCGGATTCGGGTAGAAGCCGACGTACAGGTCGATGAGCTCGGCGACCGTCAGCGCATGGTGCAGATGCGCCTGCTGGAGCTGGACCCCCAGCACCTGGCGGACCTTCGCACGCTCGCGCCGCGGATCGAGGCCGAGCACGCGGACGTGTCCGCCGTCGGGCCTGCGCAGCCCCGCGATGATCTCCACCGTCGTCGTCTTGCCCGCCCCGTTGGTGCCGAGGACGCCGAAGATCTCGCCTGTCTCGACGCGCAGGCTCACGTCGTCCACCGCGAGCATGCCGCCGTAGCGCTTGCTGAGGTTCCGGACGTCGACCGCAGCGGGTTCACTTTCCATACGGACGACGTTAGGCAGGCCGACGGGGCGCCCGCCCGTGCCGAAGGTCAGGTCCTCCGCCCATGACTTTCGGCACCCGAGATGCCCGAATCGGAAGAGTTAGATTGATTCCGTGCGTCGACTCGGGCCGGAAGAGTGGTCGGGCGTGGCCATGTTCGTCGTGTCCGCCGTGGTCGGCAGCCCGGTCGTGCTGGGCGTGATCGAGACGTTCATCCCCCGGGCCTGGTGGATCGCGGTGTTCGCGGTGTACATCGTCGCGGTGTTCGTCGCGGGCGGCTCGCGTCATCCGCGATGGGTCCGGCACACCGCGTTCGCGACGCTGGTCGTGGCCGCGTGGGTGGTGGTGACGTCCGCGACGCTGCCCGGACTCCTGCCCGTGCTGCTGGTGGTCGCCGCCGCGATCAGCGTGTACGCCGTGCCCACGTGGGCCGGCATCGTCGTGGTGGCGCTCAACACCGTGGTGCTCGTCCTGGTCGTGCTGCGGACGGGTTACGGCGCCGCCGACGCGCTCCTCACGACCGGCTTCTACGCGCTCATCCAGGTGGCGACGTTGCTGAGCTCCCTGGCGAACCAAAGGGAGAAGCGGATGCGCGGGAAACTGACCGAGGCTCACGTCGAGCTGCAGGCCGCGAGCGTGCTGCTGTCGGAGTCGGCACGTACCGCCGAGCGGCTGCGGATCTCCCGCGACCTGCACGACCTCATCGGACACCAGCTCACCGTCCTCACCTTGGAGCTGGAGACGGCGCGTCACCGTGACGGGGAACGCGCCAGGGAGCATGTCGAGCGCGCCGGCCGGGTCGCCCGCGACCTCCTGGCCGACGTACGCGCCACCGTCGGCCGGATGCGCACCGAGTCCCCCGACCTCGAGGCGGCCCTGCGTCAGATCGTGCGCGACCTGCCAGGGCTCGAGGTGTCGATCGAGGTCGCGCCGGGCGTACGGGTCGGTGAGGAGACGACCGCCGCGCTCGTGCGAGCCGTACAGGAGGTCGTCACCAACACGATCCGGCACGCCGACGCACGCGAGCTGTGGATCGAGATCGCACCGGACGGCGACGCGGTACGCCTGACCGCCACCGACGACGGCCGCGGCGCCCTCGACCCGATCCTCGGCAACGGGCTGAGGGGACTGGTCGAGCGGTTCGAGGCGCTCGACGGCGACGTGCGCATCGACGGCCGGCGCGGCTTCCAGGTCATCGCCCGGGCGCCGGCGTCGTGACCCGCGTCGTGGTGGTCGACGACCAGACCCTCGTCCGGCAGGGCATCCGCAGCCTGCTGGAGATCGCCGAGGTCGACGTCGTCGGTGAGGCCGACGACGGGCGCGCGGCACTCGACGTCATCGCGTCCGCCACGCCGGACGTGGTGTTGCTCGACCTGAGAATGCCCCGGTACGACGGCATCTGGACCTTGCAGCGCCTCCGGGAGCTCGGCGTCGAGACGCCGGTCCTCGTCCTGACGACGTTCAACGACGACGTCCTCGTGCTGGAGGCGCTCAGGGCGGGCGCGCGCGGCTACCTGCTCAAGGACGTGACCCTGGAGCAGCTGACCCGCGCGGTGCGCACCCTGGCCGGCGGCGGCACGCTCATCGCCCCCTCGATCACCGACCGGCTGCTGCGCGCCATCCGCTCCGGGCCGTCACCGTCCGGCGCGCCGCCGGGACAGGAGCTCACCGAACGGGAGCTGGAGGTGCTGCGGCTCGTGGCCGAGGGCTACAGCAATCGCGAGATCGCCGGCGCGCTGTTCCTGGCCGAAGGCACGGTGAAGAACCATGTCTCCACGATCCTGCTCAAACTCGACGCCCGCGACCGTACCAACGCCGTACTCCGCGCGCTGCACGAAGGCATCCTGCCCTGACCGGAACGCTCGCACGTGTGCACCGCTTCGCCCTGCACCGCATCACCGGCGTCGCTGGCCTCTGAGTCCTGCTTCTCCGCAGAGCCGGTATCCCACGATTTATCGGGCTATCGTGAGATCTTGCACACCCCAGCCCCCTGAAGGTGGACGTGAGCCAGGAACCCCCTTACATCCCCTACGGCGCGCCCTACGGCGAGCAGCCGCCCCCTGGACACGGCTACGGCCCGCCTCCGCCCCCGCGCGACGGAGGACCAACGGCCCAGGCCATCGTCGCGCTCGTGCTCAACCTGCTGTCCGTCGTCGGCTGCTGCAACATCTTCGGAGTGGGCGGAGCGGTCCTCGCCGTCCTGGCGCTCCAGAGGGCCACGACGCAGCCGCAGACGGCCCGCGGCCTGCTGGTCGGCAGCTGGGCGATCTTCGGCCTCGGCCTCCTGGTGATGGCCACCCTGTTCGTCTTCCTGGGTGTCACCGGCCGCCTCGACGACTGACCGCGGACTAATCACGGCCGCGCCGTTGTTGGAGAGTCGAAGCGGGAGAGCCGGGATCGGGAGACGATGGTCCTGTTGCGCAAGGCCCCGCACAGACCCCACGGAGACATGCCAGTGAGCGACGGACCGCTGATCGTCCAATCGGACAAGACGCTGCTGCTCGAGGTTGACCACGAGCGAGCCGACGCGTGCCGCAAGGCGATCGCGCCGTTCGCCGAGCTCGAGCGCGCTCCCGAACACGTCCACACCTACCGCGTCACCCCGCTCGCGCTGTGGAACGCCCGTGCCGCGGGCCACGACGCCGAGCAGGTCATCGACGCGCTGATCGGCTACAGCCGCTATCCGGTGCCGCACGCCCTGCTCGTCGACATCGCCGAGACCATGGCGCGGTACGGCCGGTTGCGCCTGGAGAAGCACCCCGTCCACGGCCTCGTCCTGACCTCCATCGACCGGGCCGTGCTGGCGGAGGTGCTGCGTTCCAAGAAGATCCAGCCGATGCTGGGCGACCGGCTCGGCGACGACTCGGTCGTCGTGCATCCGAGCGACCGCGGCAACGTCAAGCAGGCCCTGCTCAAGCTGGGCTGGCCCGCCGAAGACCTGGCCGGTTACGTCGACGGCGAGCACCACCCGATCAAGCTGCTGGAAGAGGGCTGGTCGCTGCGCCCCTACCAGCGCGAGGCGTCCGACGCGTTCTGGAACGGCGGCTCCGGCGTCGTCGTGCTGCCGTGCGGCGCGGGCAAGACGATCGTCGGCGCGGCCGCGATGGCGCACGCCCAGGCCACCACGCTCATCATGGTGACCAACACGGTCTCGGCCCACCAGTGGAAGACCGAGCTGCTCAAGCGCACGTCCCTCACCGAGGACGAGATCGGCGAGTACTCCGGCACGAAGAAGGAGATCCGCCCGGTCACCATCGCGACGTACCAGGTGATGACCACCCGCCGCAAAGGCGTCTACAGCCACCTCGAGCTGTTCGACGCCCGCGACTGGGGCCTGATCGTCTACGACGAGGTCCACCTGCTCCCCGCGCCGATCTTCCGGATGACCGCCGACCTCCAGGCCCGCCGCCGCGTCGGCCTGACCGCGACGCTGGTACGCGAGGACGGCCGCGAGGGCGACGTGTTCTCGCTGATCGGCCCCAAGCGCTACGACGCGCCCTGGAAGGAGATGGAGAACCAGGGCTGGATCGCGCCCGCCGACTGCGTCGAGGTGCGGGTGACGCTGACCGACGACGAGCGTCTGGCGTACGCGATGGCCGAGGCCGAGGAGCGCTACCGCTTCTGCGCCACCACGCCGTCGAAGACCCGCGTCACCGAGGCGCTGGTACGCCGCCACCTCGGCGAGCAGGTCCTGGTGATCGGCCAGTACATCGACCAGCTCGACGAGCTGGGCGAGCACCTCAACGCGCCGGTGATCAAGGGCGACACCCGGATCAAGGAGCGCGAACGCCTCTACCAGGCCTTCCGCGACAAGGAGATCCAGGTGCTGGTGGTGTCGAAGGTGGCCAACTTCTCCATCGACCTGCCCGAGGCCGCCGTCGCGATCCAGGTGTCGGGCACGTTCGGGTCACGCCAGGAGGAGGCGCAGCGGCTCGGACGGGTGCTGCGGCCGAAGTCCGACGGCGGGGGCGCGCGGTTCTACACGGTCGTCAGCCGCGACACGGTCGACCAGGAGTTCGCCGCCCACCGCCAGCGGTTCCTGGCCGAGCAGGGGTACGCGTACCAGATCATCGACGCCGACGACGTGGCGAACGAGGCCTGAGGCCGAACGCCCGGCTACCGGAAAGCCGAACGCCCGGCCGCTCGCGCCGAGCGGCCGGGCGTCCGTCGTGCTTTCAGGTCCACGAGACTCCGCGGGTCGAAGACAATCCAACCACCCCCCTCACCTGCGTACTATCACGCCGCCTGCGACATACCCCCATGATCCGCCAAACCCACCTGATATGCCCGAATTTTTCGGTATTTCCATGATGTAACCAGCATGATGATCTGTCGGATATGTGATCACACAGGTCAGCGCACCACCATGCCCCCGACGAACAACACGCCCTCCGCCACGACCCAGGCCAGCATGCCCGCGCTGATCGTCCGGATGAACGCGCGCCGGTCGCGCCGCGAGGACGGCAACAGCCACGCGCCCGCCGAGCACGCGGCCGCCACGACGGCGAAGAACCCCGACACGCCCGCCACGGTGCCGAGCCGCTGCGAGCACGTCGCCTCCCCGCCCTCGCAGAACGCCTGCAACCCCCATCCGGCGAACACCAACAGCGCCCAGAGCATCGCGAGCAGGAAACTCGCGATCGTCGGGATGACCGGCGAGAAACCGAGCTGGACCCGCACCACCTCCTCGGTGTACCCAACACGCGCTCGGTAAATGCTTTGGAGCGTCCTCGAAGTGGCGATTAAACTGACGGATTCGCTACCAGGACCACCACCTCCGTCTACCTCCGGGAGGCCCTTCCGCATGCCCGCACACCAGCTGGCACCCGACATACCCTCCGGCGTACTCGCCGCCGAGCAGGCCCATCTGGCCGCGTCCAGAGCCGCGCTCACGGCCATGCGCGAGCACGCGCGTTCGCTCTCCGCCGACGCGGCCGGCGACTGGGTCTCGCAGCAGATCCTCCAGTCGCTGCTCGACCAGCGGGTGGCCGCGCTCGCCGACCACCCCGACACCCCGCTGTTCTTCGGCCGGCTCGACCGTGAAGCCGACGACGAGTTGCCCGGCATCATCTACGTCGGCCGCCGCCACGTGCACGACGGACACAGCAAGCCGCTGGTCGTCGACTGGCGCGCGCCGGTGTCCCGCGCGTTCTACCAGGCCAGCCCGGCCGACCCGATGAACGTCGTACGCCGGCGCCGCTTCGGCTACCACGGCGGCGCGCTCACCGCGTACGAGGACGAGCCCCTGGGCCAGGGCGTCGAGCTCGGCCCCTCGAAGATCCTCACGGACGAGATCGAACGCCCCCGTACGGGCCCCATGCGCGACATCGTCGCCACCATCCAGCCCGACCAGGACGAGATCGTCCGCTCCACGCTGACCCAGACGGTGTGCGTGCAGGGCGCGCCCGGCACCGGGAAGACCGCCGTGGGCCTGCACCGCGCCGCCTACCTGCTGTTCACGCACCGCGAGCGGCTGGCCAGGGCCGGCGTCATGATCGTGGGCCCCAACCGGGCCTTCCTGTCCTACATCTCCTCCGTGCTGCCCGCGCTCGGCGAGGTCAAGGTCGACCAGACCACGGTTGCCGGGATGCTCGGCGACCACGCGGCGCCGGAAGACGCGCTCGTCGCGGCGGTGAAGGGCGACGCCCGGATGGCCGCGGTGCTCGAGCGCGCGCTGTGGATGCACATCGTCAAGCCGGAGGAGGGCGTCGTCTTCACGAAGGGCGCCTACCGCTTCAGGGTCGCCGACCACGAGGTGCGCGAGATCGTCGCCTCGCTGCGCGGCACCACGCGCTACAACCCGGGCCGGGCGGCGCTCGCGCAGCGGCTGGCGCACATGGTGCTGGTCCGGATGGAGCAGCGCGGCGAGTCGCCCGACGACCGGGTCCAGGACGCGGTGGCGCGGTCGAAGCCCGTCCGGCAACTGGTGGACGCGGTGTGGCCGAAGCTGGTGCCCGAGCAGGTGCTCTACCGGCTGCTGTCGGACCCGGAGTTCCTCGCCAAGGCCGCCAAGTCCGACTTGTCGCCTGACGAGCAGGAAATGCTGATCTGGCGGAAGCCGTACCGGAGCTGGAAATCCGCCAAGTGGACGGCCGCCGACGCCGCCCTCCTCGACGAGCTGCGCGACCTCATGGAACGCACGCCGTCCCTCGGTCACCTCGTCGTGGACGAGGCCCAAGACCTCTCCGAGATGCAGCTGCGCGCGCTCGGCCGGCGCTGCCGCAACGGCTCGGCCACCGTGCTCGGCGACCTCGCCCAGGGCACGACCGCCTGGTCGACCAGCTCGTGGGAGTCGGTGCTGCACCACCTGGGCCAGCGCGAGGGCGCGGTGACGGAGCTGACGCTCGGCTTCCGCGTGCCGCGCGAGGTGCTCGACTACGCCGCCCGGCTGCTCCCGTCCATCGCCCCAGGCCTCGCCGCGCCGCGCTCGCTGCGCCCGGGCGCCGGCTCGCTCACCGTACGCGCCGGCGGCTCGGTGGCGGTGGCCGCGAAGGAGGCGCTGGAACGCGAGGGCTCCATCGGCGTGATCGTTCCGGACGCGCGGGTCGCCGAGGTCTCGGCGGCGCTGGCCGACCTGCCCCACGCGGTGCTCGACCCCGACTCCGCCGAGGACCACCGCCTGCTCGTCGTCCCCGCGACCCTCGCCAAGGGCCTGGAGTACGACCACGTCATCGTCGTCGAACCAGCCGACATCGTCGAGGCCGAACCCCGCGGCCTGGCCCGCCTCTACGTCGTCCTGACGCGAGCGGTCACCACCCTCACGGTGCTGCACGACAAGCCGCTGCCCACCATGCTGACCGAGTGAGATCGGGCGGGCGCGGCCGATTCTAGGATGGCGGGGCAAGCAGCTCTCACCCTAGGAGGACGCCGTGCCCGCACCCCTTCCCCACGAACATCTCCCGTCGGTCCCCTCGCTCACCGTCGAAAGTGACGACGTCCGCGACGGCGAGACGCTGAGCGACCTCCACGTCTTCAACGACTGGGGCATGACAGGCCAGAACCAGTCGCCCCACCTGCGCTGGTCGGGCGCCCCCGAGGGCACCCGAGGCTACGCCGTCACCTGCTTCGACCCCGACGCCCCGACGGGCAGCGGATTCTGGCACTGGGTGCTGTTCGACCTGCCGGCCTCGGTGACCGAGCTGCCCACGGGCGCGGGCACCGGCCCCGACTTCAAGGGCCTGCCCGAGGACGCCACGCACGCCCGCAACGACTACGGCATCAAGGCGTACGGCGGCTCGGCCCCGCCCCCCGGTGACCCGCACCGCTACGTGTTCACGGTGCACGCCCTGGGCGTCGACAAGCTCGGCGTCGACAGCGACGCCAGCCCCGCGGTGGTGGGCTTCAACATCACCGCCAACACCCTGGCCCGCGGCCACATCATCGGCCACTACGGCGTCTGACCGCCCCACCTCGGACGGCGCGCAGCGTCGCTGGGACGTGCGTGTGGCGCTCCCGTCGGCGCCCAGCGCCGCCGGACCCCGGGCGCCATGGCGTCCGAAAACAGAAACGGCCCGGAGAGATCCGGGCCGTTCTTGTTTGAGCTTTGCCGCGAAGGACTTAGAAGTCCATGTCGCCGCCGCCCGGCATGGCCGGAGCAGCGGCGTTCTTCTCGGGCTTCTCGGCGATGACAGCCTCGGTGGTGAGGAAGAGCGCCGCGATGGAAGCGGCGTTCTGCAGCGCGGAGCGCGTCACCTTGGCCGGGTCGAGGATGCCGGAGTCGAACATGTTGACGTACTCGCCCGTGGCGGCGTTGAGGCCCTCACCCGGGGTGAGGTTGCGCACGCGCTCGACCACGACGCCGCCCTCGAGGCCGGCGTTGACGGCGATCTGCTTCAGCGGCTCCTCGAGCGCCTTGCGGACGATCGCGGCACCGGTGGCCTCGTCACCCTGGAGCTCGAGCTTGTCGAACGCCTTGGCGCCGGCCTGCAGCAGCGCGACACCACCGCCGGGGACGATGCCCTCCTCGACGGCCGCCTTCGCGTTGCGAACGGCGTCCTCGATGCGGTGCTTGCGCTCCTTGAGCTCGACCTCGGTCGCGGCACCCGCCTTGATGACGGCGACGCCACCGGCGAGCTTGGCCAGGCGCTCCTGGAGCTTCTCGCGGTCGTAGTCGGAGTCGGTGCGCTCGATCTCGGCGCGGATCTCGCTGACCCGGCCGGCGATCTGCTCGGCGTCACCGGCGCCGTCGACGATGGTGGTCTCGTCCTTGGTGACGACCACCTTGCGGGCGCGGCCCAGCAGGTCGAGGGTGGCGGTCTCGAGCTTGAGGCCGACCTCCTCGGCGATGACCTGACCGCCGGTCAGGATCGCGATGTCGTTCAGCATCGCCTTGCGGCGGTCGCCGAAGCCCGGGGCCTTGACGGCCACGGAGCGGAACAGGCCGCGGATCTTGTTGACGACCAGGGTGGCCAGGGCCTCGCCCTCGACGTCCTCAGCGATGATCAGCAGCGGCTTGCCCGACTGGACGACCTTGTCGAGCAGCGGCAGCAGGTCCTTGTTGGCGGAGACCTTGCTGTTGACGATCAGGATGTACGGGTCCTCGAGGACCGCTTCCATGCGGTCGGAGTCGGTGACGAAGTACATCGACGTCATGCCCTTGTCGAAGCGCATACCCTCGGTGAGCTCGAGCTCGAGGCCGAAGGTGTTGCTCTCCTCGACGGTGATGACGCCTTCCTTGCCGACCTTGTCCATCGCCTCGGCGATGAGAGCGCCGATCTCAGGGTCGGCGGCGGAGATGGAGGCGGTGGAAGCGATCTGCTCCTTGGTCTCCACATCCTTGGCCAGCTTGGAGAGCTCCTCGCTGACGCGCTCGACGGCGGCCTCGATGCCCTTCTTCAGGGCCATCGGGTTGGCGCCGGCGGCGACGTTGCGCAGGCCCTCGCGCACCAGAGCCTGGGCGAGCACGGTGGCGGTCGTGGTGCCGTCGCCGGCGACGTCGTCAGTCTTCTTGGCGACTTCCTTGACCAGCTCGGCGCCGATCTTCTCCCACGGGTCCTCGAGCTCGATCTCCTTGGCGATGGAGACACCGTCGTTGGTGATCGTGGGAGCGCCCCACTTCTTCTCCAGCACGACGTTACGGCCCTTGGGGCCGAGGGTCACCTTCACGGCGTCAGCGAGCTGGTTCATGCCGCGCTCGAGACCGCGCCGGGCGTCCTCGTCAAACGCGATCATCTTGGCTGCCATAAGGCTAGACCTCCCAGATGCAGGGTGGCTTGTGTGGACCGAGCCGACGCCCGCGACGGCATGGGTCAGCATCTCCGTTCGGCAGACCCCATCGTCTCGATCCCTGCTGGCACTCGACAGCGTCGAGTGCCAACGAACTGTTTAGCACTCTACCCTGCCGAGTGCAAGCGAACACCACCCCGCCCGAGGTTCCCCCCCAGGTCAGCGAGTCTGTACGGCGAGCCGCCCGGCGGCCCGCCGTACCAGAGTCAGGTGAGACAAAGAGTGGCGGCTCGCACGGACTGCGCTCCCGTACGAGCCCGCCCCGCGACGACCGGCGGCCGCCGATCAGACCATGCGGACGGACTCCGCCTGCGGCCCCTTCTGACCTTGCGAGATCTCGAACTCGACGCGCTGACCCTGCTCGAGAGACCGGTACCCGTCCATCAGGATCGCTGAGTAATGGACGAATACATCCTTTCCACCGTCTACCGCGATGAAGCCGTAGCCCTTGTCCGCGTTGAACCACTTGACGGTGCCCTGCGCCACTTCCGACTCCTCTTACTTGTCTCCCAGATCTCGCCCATTCCTCCGCGGGACCTGCAATCGTCCGACTTAACGGAAAATCAGCCGAGACGATCGCCCTCGACCATACCTGTGGCACAGGGTTTGGCAACAGAGTCAATCTGCGAACTCTTTATTCCTACAGAGACACTCGTTCAAGTTTAAATGAGGGAGAAAAGCGGAAGGCGCCCACAAGGGGCGCCTTCCTGTTGCGGAGTCCTGTCGCGCTCAGCCGCCGGCGACCGCCGGGATGATGGAGATCTGCACGCCCTCAGGCGCGGGAGTGTCCAGTCCGTCCACGAAACGGACGTCCTCTTCCCCCACGTAAACGTTCACAAAACGTCGAATTTTGCCCGATTCATCGAGAATGCGCGCGCCGATGCCCGGGTAGTCGGAGTCGAGCTTGGCGAGCACGTCGCGAAGTGTCGCGCCCTCGCTGCTGACCTCCGCGTTTCCCTCCGTGTACGTGCGCAGAATGGTGGGAATCCGCACAGAAACGCTCATGGTTGAACTTGCCTTTCCTGGTTGTCAGACAGTCGCGCGGTACGCGTCGAGAGAGGGCTTGATCACGGCCGTGGGTTCGGCGTCGTCGCTGATCGCGTCGAGCGTCTTCAGGCCGTCGCCGGTGTTGAGCACCACGGTGAGCGCCTCTGGGTCGAGCTGTCCGGTCTCGGTGAGTTTCTTCAGCACGCCGACCGTCACGCCGCCCGCCGTCTCGGCGAAGACGCCCTCGGTCGAGGCGAGCAGCTTGATCGCGCGCACGATCTCGGCGTCGGTGACGTCCTCGACCGCACCGCCGGTGCGCCGCGCGATGTCCAGCACGTACGGCCCGTCGGCCGGGTTGCCGATGGCCAGCGACTTGGCGATGGTGTCGGGCTTGACCGGCTGCACGACGTCGTGCCCCGCCTTGTACGCGGTCGACACCGGCGAGCACCCCTGGGCCTGCGCCCCGAAGATCTTGTACGGGGTGTCCTCCACCAGGCCCAGCGCGATCAGCTCCTTGAAGCCCTTGTCGATCTTCGTGAGCTGGGAGCCGGAGGCGATGGGGATGATGATCTGCTCAGGCAGCCGCCAGCCCAGCTGCTCGGCGATCTCGTACGCCAGCGTCTTGGATCCCTCGGCGTAGTACGGCCGCAGGTTGACGTTGACGAAGCCCCACTTGTCGCCCATCGGGTCGCCGATCAGCTCGGAGCAGAACCGGTTGACGTCGTCGTAGGTGCCCTCGATGCCGATGAGCCGCCCGCCGAACACGCGGGCCATGGCGATCTTGGCCTTCTCCAGGTTGGCCGGGATGAACACGCATGCCTCCAGGCCCGCCCGCGCCGCCGCGGCCGTGACCGCGCCCGCCAGGTTGCCCGTGGAGGAGCAGGAGAGGGTGTGGAAGCCGAAATTGCGCGCCGCCTCGACGGCCATCGCGACCACCCGGTCCTTGAAGGAGTGGGTGGGATTGCCCGAGTCGTCCTTCACGTAGAGGGACTTGATGCCCAGCGTCCGCCCGAGGTTGCCGGCCTTGACCAGGCGGGTCCAGCCGGGGTTCATGTTGGGCTTGCTGGTCACGTCGGCAGGGACGGGGAGCAGCGCCCGGTAACGCCAGATGCTGGCGGGGCCGGATTCGATGTCGGCCCGCGTCACTTCCCCGAATTCGTAGGCCGCCTCGAGCGGCCCGAAACACTCCTCGCACGCGAACACGGGGCCGAGGGGATAACGCGCGCCGCACTCACGGCAGGACAGAGCGACAGCAGGACCAAAGTCAAGCGACATGAAGCGAGGCCTTCCCTCATCTTCGCCCACGGCCACCTTGACCGCGAACCGGAATTGGCACCTTGTCCCGGTCGGCCTCGCCAGGTCGCGAGTCACAAGCCGGGAGGGTTGCCGGGGCTTCGCTGGGCCGGTCCCTCCACCCCTCTGGATGAGCAATATGAAGTTGTTGAGAAGGACTGTACCCGCTCAAGTGGCAGGAATGAGCACCCGTCTCACCATGCGGAATGATCTGTCTCAGCGATAGTCCTCGCCGAGCACCCCCTGCACGTACTTGCGGGCCTGATGGATGCGGGACTTCGCGGTGCCGAGCGGGATGCCGAGCTGGTCGGCCACCTCGCTGTAGTCGAGCTGGACGATGTCGCGCAGCACCAGCGCCTGCGCGAGGTCGGGCTTGTCGGCCTCCAGCGCCTCCATCGCGTCGAGCAGGTCGAGCCGCGAGCCGGCGATCACGCTGACCCGGCGCACGTCGGGCTTCTGCATGGGCAGCTCGTCGGAACTCTGCTCGGCCGCCCGCCGCTTGAGCGACCGGTACGTCGTCCGCGCGCAGTTGGCCGTGACGATGTGCAGCCAGGTGCTGAACCTGGCCCGCCCCTCGAAGCGCCCGATGTTGCGGGCCACGGCCAGCAGGGTGTCCTGGGCCGCCTCCTCGGCGTCCTGGTGGTACGGCAGGATCCGGGCGCAGTGGCGCAGCACGTCGGGCTCGATCCGGGCCAGGAGCTCCCCGAGCGCGCGGTGATCCCCGGCGGCTGCGGAGCGGGCGAGTTCCTCGGTTAGCTCATCAAGCGCCATAGCTGGGATCCTAGATCGAAGGGAGCCAGGTTGACTCCCTCCTCCCGGAGAAGGAATCCCAACCCTCCCCCTCATTGCCCGGTTTCCTTGGAGGTAGTCGATGAACAGTGTCCTGGTGGCCTCCAACAGAGGGCCGGTCTCCTTCACCGTCTCCGACGGCGGCGAGCTGACGATGAGACGCGGCGGCGGAGGCCTCGTCTCCGGGCTGTCCGGCGTGGCCAAGGACGACGGCGTGCTGTGGGTCTGCGCCGCCCTGTCCGACGGCGACCGCAGCGCCGTACGCCAGGCTCCAGGGGGACGGGTCGACCAGGCCGGCTACGACACCGGGCCGGTGCGGATGCTCGACATCGCGCCGGCCACCTTCCACCGCGCCTACAACGCCGTGGCCAACTCCACCCTCTGGTTCGTCAACCACCTGCTTTACGACATCCCCAACGCGCCCAGCTTCGGCACGAAGTTCGCGCGCGAGTGGGAGTCGTACCGCGACTACAACGGCGCGTTCGCGCTCGCGCTGGCCGAGGAGGCCGGGCACGGGGCCCGCGTGATGGTGCAGGACTACCACCTGACGCTGACCCCGGCGATGCTCCGCGCCGAGCGTCCTGACCTGCGTATCTCCCACTTCAGCCACACCCCGTGGGCGCCGCCCGAGTACTTCTCGCTGCTGCCCGACGAGGTGGCCGGCGAGGTGCTGGAGGGGGTGCTCGGCGCCGACCACGCCGGGTTCCTCACCGACCGGTGGGCGCAGGCGTTCATGGACTGCTGCGAGCGGCTGCTGGGCGCCGACGTCGACCGCGCCGCGCGCACGGTCACCCACCGGGACCGTACGACCCGCATCGGCGTGCACCCCCTCGGCGTCGACGGCCAGGCGCTCCGGCGGCGGGCGGCCGAACCCGACGTCGAGTCGCACATGGCGGCGCTGCGCGAGCAGGTGGGCGAGCGCAAGCTGATCGTCCGCATCGACCGTACGGAGCTGTCGAAGAACATCGTGCGCGGGCTCGTGGCCTACGGCGAGTTCCTCGCGGCCCACCCCGAATGGCACGGGCGCGTCGTCCACCTCGCCTTCGCCTACCCGAGCCGGCACGACCTGCCCGAATACCGCGAGTACACCGCGTCGGTGCAGCGCTGCGCCCAGGAGATCGAGGACGCCTACGCCACCGAGGACTGGGACCCGCTGATCCTCAACGTCGACGACGACTATCCGCGCTCGCTGGCCGCGTACCGGATGGCCGACGTGCTGCTGGTCAACCCGATCCGCGACGGCATGAACCTGGTCGCCAAGGAGGGGCCGGTGCTGTCGCCGCGCTGCGCGCTGGTGCTGTCGCGGGAGGCGGGCGCGGCGGCCGAGCTCGGGCCCGACGCGCTGCTCGTCAACCCGTACGACATCACCGGCACCGCTGACGCCCTGCACCGCGCACTGATCATGCCGGAGGACGAACGACGCACCCGCCGCGACCGCCTCCACGCCGCCGCCACCGCCCTGCCTCCACGCGAATGGCTGACCACCCAACTCGACGCCCTCACCTGACGAAGCCACCCACCTCACCACCGCCGGGCCACCCTCGGGTTCCGGCAGCCGGCGCGAGCGCGCCCCACCGCCCCTCGAAGCACCGGGGCCGGTCCTGAGCCTGGACGGGTGCAGGATCCTCACCGCCCGTCGGAGCGGCCAGGTCCGTTTCGGGGGTGGGCGGGTGGGGTGTGGGTGTTTAGCATGGGAGGTCTCTGTCTCGCCCTCAGGGGGTTGCCGGGTGACGTCGGTCCTGCCGCGTGTTCGACTTGTCAGAGACCGGCCGACCTGGCTCGTCTACCTGCTGCTCGCCACGTTCGCGAGCTTTGTGTACGCGTTGAGCGCGGCGGTGCCGCTGCTGCGGGCCGATCAGGGCACCTCGGCCACCGTCGCCGGGCTGCACGGCACCGCCATGGCCCTCGGCACCGTCGCGGCCGGCCTCGCGCTCCCCGCGCTCACCCGCCGGCTGGGCCGACGCGTGACGACCTGGACGGGCATGGCCGGCATGAACGTCGGCGTGCTCATGGTCCTGTCGACCGACGCCCTGGCCGTGACGCTGCTGGGCTACGCGGTCTCCGGCGGCTTCGGCGCGTTCATGCTCTACACGGCCATGGCCGCGCTCAGCGACCACCACGGCCCGCAGGGCGCGGCGGCGCTCAGCGAGGCCAACGCGGTCGGCGTCCTGGCCGGCATGGGGGTGACGTTCGTCCTGAGCATGGTCGCCCAGTCCGCCCTCGGCTGGCGTGCGGCGCTGGTGGTCACCCCCGTCGCCAGTGTGGTGCTCGCGCTCACGATGGGACGGGTCTGGCCCGCCGCACGCCCCCGGGCGGCGGACGTCGCGGCGGCCCCTGCGGGGCGGCCGGGATGGCGCTTCTACATGGCGGGCCTGGTGTTGTTCTGCTGCGTGGCGCTGGAGTTCACGTTCAACCTGTGGGCGGCCGAGCTGTTCTCCGTCCGTACGGGTGTGAGCCCGGCCGCGGCGGCCACGGGGTTGACGGCGTTCACCGGCGGCCTGGCGGCGGGCCGGTTCGCCGGGGCGCAGCTGGCGCTCCGGCTGCCACCCGCGCCGCTGTTCACCGGGGCGCTCGCGACGGCCTGCGCCGGCTGGCTGGTGTTCTGGCTCAGCACCGTGCCCGTGCTGTCGTTCGCCGGGCTGGCGCTGTGCGGGGTCGGCGCGGCGCTGCACTTCCCGCTGGCGATGACCGGGCTGATCGCCGGGTCGGGCGGCCGGACCGACCTCGCGGCGGCGGCCTCGCCGATCTGGGCGGGCGCGGCCATCGCGGTCGGCCCGCTGGCACTCGGCGCACTCTCCGACGGGTTCGGCACCGTCACCGCGTTCCTGATGGTTCCAGTCCTCATCGGCCTGGCCGTCACCGGGGTGCTCGCCTCCGCCCGCCGCGGCTGAGCACGCCGTACGGGATCAGGGGTGGCTGAAGACCGAGGCCAGTTCGGCGAGCAGTGCCACAACGCCGTCGGGCCCGTCGACGACGATGTCGGCCTGTTCGGCCAGCGCGACCACCTCCGTGGAGCCGCTGCACACGGTCACCCCTGGCAGCCCGGACCCGCGAACAGCCTCGAAGGCGGCCAGGTCACCGAGGTCGTCACCCGCGAACAGGACCGACCGCGCCCCCCGCTCGGCCAGGAAGAGGCCGAGCGCGTGCCCTTTGTCCATGCCGGGCGCCCGCAGCTCAAGCACCATCCGGCCGGGCTCGATCACGAGACCGTGTTCACCGGCCAGCTTCGTGAGCGGCTCACGCAACGCCGCCAGCGCGCCGTCGGGGTCGGCGGCCCGCCGGGTGTGCACGGCCACGGACCGGCCCTTGTCCTCGACGGTCACCCCGTCGAGGCGGAGCGAGCCGATCAGCAGCGGCAGCTCGGCCTTGACGTGCGGCATCCCCGGCGGTGGCGGCGGCGCGGTGACGCGTCCGTCCTCCCAGCGTTCGAAGCCGTAGTGACCGAGGACGACGAGCCGCGGCACCTCGGCGAGCCCAGGGCCGAGCTCCAGAACGGTCGCCGGAGGCCGGCCGGTCACGATGACGACCGAGAGCCCGTGGGAGGCGAGCTCGGCCAGGACCTCGGGGGCCTTGGGGTGGATCGCCGCCCTGGCCGGGTCGGGCACGATCGGCGCCAGGGTGCCGTCGAAGTCGAGCCCGATCACCGCGCCCGACGGGTCGTTCAGTATCGCTTCCATTCCAGGGAAGTTCTTCACCCGGCACCCTTTACCCAGCCGGTCAGGGACGCATGCCCAGGTTTCGCGCCGCGCGGTCGCGCTGGCGGGTGGCCCGTAACCGGCGCAGCCGCTTGACCAGCATGGGGTCGTGCTGCAACGCCTCAGGACGGTCGATGAGCCCGCCGAGCAGCTGGTAGTAGCGGGTGGCCGAGATGCCGAAGGTCTCCTTGATGGCCTGCTCCTTGGCGCCCGCCTGACGCCACCAGTGACGCTCGAAGGCGAGGAGCTCGATCTCGCGTGGGGACAGGGCGGGTTCGTCGGGAGTTCCCATGGTGTCCTCCTCACAAGGAACGCGCGCCCGCCCATCGTAATGTGCGGGGGTCAGGTTGTTGACGACGGATACCGAGACGTACAGTCACGAAGTGTGACCTCTGTCATCACGCTCCTCACCGACTACGGTCTCGAGGACGGTTACGTGGCCGCCTGCCACGGGGTGATCGCCAGGATCGCCCCCGAGGCGCGGGTGATCGACGTGTGCCATCTGATCCCCGCCGGTGACGTACGCCGCGGCGCGGCTGTTCTCGCCCAGACGATCCCTTACCTGCCCGAGGGCGTCCACATCGGCGTCGTCGATCCCGGCACGGGCGGCTCCCGGCGCGCGGTGGCGATCGAGGCGGGTGGCCGGGTCTTCATCGGCCCCGACAACGGCCTGCTGTCGTGGGCCCTGCACGCCTGCGGCGGCGCGCGGACGGCGTACGAGATCTCCAACGAGGAGCTCTTCCTGCGGCCGGTCTCGCCCACCTTCCCGGGCCGCGACGTGCTCGCGCCGGTCGCGGCGCGGCTGTACGGCGGGCTGCGGACGGCCGAGCTGGGGCCTGAGATACCGGTGTCCCGCCTCGTCACGCTGCCCGAGCCGACCTCGGTGCTGCGCGACGGCTCGGTGGAGGGCGAGGTGGTCTCGGTCGACCGCTACGGCAACGCGCAGCTGTCGATCACGGCAGGCGACGTGCGGGCGCTGGGCGTGCGGGTGGGCGACACGCTGGTGGTGTGGCTGGGGCGGCGGCAGCTGACGCTGCCGTACCGGGAGACGTACGCGGCCGTGCCGCCCGGCGAGCTGGTGGCGTTCGCCGACTCGGCGGGGCTGGTCGCGATCGCGGTCAACTCGGGGGACGCGGCGGAGCGGCTGGGACTGCCGCCCGGTGCACATGTCCGACTTTCACCCATCGACTAGACAAATAGGAACTACTCCGCGTATCGGGCTGTTTACTGAAGCGTCGGATTGACTGGCCGGTCGCATGTCAGAATGCACGCACTGATCGGGCGCCCCCTCCCCCGGTTCGAGGTCCCTGTGCGTAACCTCCCTGTCGTCCTGCTCGTCCTGCTCTCCACGATCTGGCCACCCGTGCCGGAGCTGCCTCCGCCCCGGCCGACGTCGCGCGTCTTCCCCCCTGCGATCCCCGGCGTCAGCCCGTCGGGCGCGCGCATCTCGTACGTGCTGGCCGGGATCGCCCCCGAGGCGCCCTGCCGGGAGGCGTTCCAGCCGGCCGCCGTCCCGCCCGGCTGCCGTACGACCCTGCGCGCCACGTACGCCGACAGCACCCAGACGTTCGTCGTCACCGTGGGCGTCGCGGTGCTCGACGGCCCTCGGACCGGGCCGCGCGAGCGGCGCGACACCGGGCGGCCCGCGACCGTGCGGCCCGTTCCCTTCCCCGGCGGCCCTGCCGAGCGGTTCGGCCAGCGCCAGTACGTCACCGGCGCCGTCGCCGCCTGCCCGCGTGGCTGCATGGTGGCGACCGCCGCGGGCTACGCCGACGGGCGGACGTACCAGCCGGGTGACCAGATCCTGCCGCGGCTGCGCTTCGCCGCCCGGCACCTGGCCGCCGCCCTGCACCGGACGCTGAGCGCATGAGGGGTGTCCTCGCCGCTCTCCTGGCGGCCGGGCTGACCCTGGTGACCGGGGCCGCGGGCCCGCAGGACGACGTGGGCGAGGCCGCGCGGGCCGGACAGTGGCAGCTCGCCGCGCTGCGCCTGCCGGAGGCGTGGCGCACGGCCACAGGCGAGGGTGTCCTCGTCGCCGTCCTCGACACCGGCGTCGACGCCCGCCACCCCGACCTGCGCGGCACCGTGATCCAGGGCCCCGACCTGACCCGCGCGGGCAAGGGCCCGCGCGCACGGCACGGCACCGCCATGGCCAGCCTCATCGCCGGACGCGGGCACGGCGAGAACCATCGCAGCGGCGTCCTCGGCGTGGCGCCCGCCGCGAAGGTGCTGTCGGTGCGCGTCACGCTGGAGAACGGCGACCCGCGCCGCGGCCGCCGCCACCTCGGCCGCGACGCCCTCGCGAAGGGCATCCGGTACGCCGCCGACCACGGCGCCGACGTGATCAGCATGTCGCTCGGCGGCGGCAGCGGCTCCTGGGAGGGCTCCGCCTCGGAGGAGGAGGCCGTCCAGTACGCCATCGGCAAGGGCTGCGTGCTGGTCGCGTCCGCGGGCAACGACGGCGCCTCCACCAACCGCAAGAACTTCCCTGCCGCCTACCCCGGCGTGATCGCCGTCGGCGCGGTCGACCGGCGGCTCAAGGTGGCCCCGTTCTCCAACCGGCAGCACTACGTGTCGGTCGTCGCGCCGGGCGCCGACATCGTCACGGCCGACCCTGGGGAGTCGTACGTGGTGAGCGACGGCACCAGCTCGGCGGCGGCCATGGTCGCGGGCGTCGCGGCGCTGATCCGCGCGGCCCATCCCGGCATGTCGCCGTACCACGTACGCATGGCCATCGAGCTCGGCACCCGGCGGCGGCCCGCCGACGGCTACAGCCCCGCCTACGGCCATGGGGTCGTCAGCGCGGCGGGCGCGCTGCGCGAGGCCGCCCGGCTGGACGCCACCGCGCGCGGCGCGGCCCGAGCCGGCACCGCACCCGCCTCCAGGACGCCGGTCGTCGCCGCCATGGTGGGGCTGGCGCTCGCGATGTCCGCGCGGGTCCTGCTGCGCCGCCGACGCCGGCCCTAGACACGCGACGGGCCCCCGGGGACGATCCCCCGGGGGCCCGAACTAACGGGGTCAGCCCGCGTGCACCACGTCGTGGGTCTCCGCGAAGTGGCAGGCGCTCATGTGCGCCGTACCCGGCCTGATCTGCAGCAGCGGCTCCTCCTTGGCGCAGATCTCCTGCGCCTTCCAGCACCGCGTACGGAACCGGCAGCCGCTCGGCGGGTTCGCCGGCGACGGCGGGTCGCCCTGCAGGATGATCCGCTCCCGCTGCTCGCGGCCCTCGGGGTCGGGCACCGGCACCGCCGACAGCAGCGCCTGCGTGTACGGGTGCGCCGGCCGGTCGTAGATCTCGGCGTCCTTGCCCAGCTCGACGAACTTGCCGAGGTACATCACGCCCACCCGGTCGGAGATGTGGCGCACCACCGACAGGTCGTGGGCGATGAAGATGTAGGCCAGGCCGAACTCGTCCTGCAGCCGCCCGAGCAGGTTGATCACCTGCGCCTGGATCGACACGTCGAGCGCGGAGACCGGCTCGTCGCAGACGATGACCTCCGGCTGCAGCGCCAGGCCGCGCGCGATGCCGATGCGCTGCCGCTGGCCGCCCGAGAACTGGTGGGGGTAGCGGTTGATGTGGTCGGGGTTGAGCCCGACGACCTCGAGCAGCTCCTGCACCTTCTTGCGGCGGTCGCCCTTCGGCGCGACGTCCGTGTGGATCTCGAACGGCTCACCGATGATGTCGCCGACCGTCATCCGGGGGTTGAGCGAGGTGTACGGGTCCTGCATCACCATCTGGATGTTGCGGCGCATGCGCTTGAGCTCGCCGCCCCTGGCCTTGGAGATGTCCCGGCCGCCGATCCGCACCGAGCCGGACGTCGGCTGCTCCAGCGCCATGAGCACCTTCGCGAGCGTGGACTTGCCGCAGCCCGACTCGCCCACGATGCCGAGCGTCTCGCCCTTCCTCAGGTCGAACGAGACGCCGTCGACGGCCTTGATGGCCCCGATCTGCTTCTTGTAGAGGATGCCCTGGGTCAGCGGGAAGTGCTTGACCAGGTCGCGTACCTCGAGCACCGGCTCACTGCCGCTCGCCATCGAGGACCTCCCTCCAGTAGTGGCAGGCGCTGCCGCGCGTGCCGCTGATCTCGTAGAGCGGGGGGGTGTCGGTCACGCAGTTCTCCTGCCGGTACGGGCACCGGGGGTGGAACGCGCAACCTGTCGGCATCGACAGCAGGTTGGGCGGCAGGCCCTTGATCGCGTACAGCTCCTGGCCCTTCTGGTCGACCCTCGGGATCGAGTCCAGCAGACCCTTCGTGTACGGATGCGCGGGCGCCTTGTAGATGTCGTGGACCGGCGCGTTCTCGACGATGCGGCCGCCGTACATGACCGCGATCTTGTCGGCCACGTCGGCCACCACGCCGAGGTCGTGCGTGATCAGGATGAGGCCCATCTGGCTCTCGCGCTGCAGCTCGGCCAGCAGCTCCATGATCTGCGCCTGCACGGTCACGTCGAGCGCCGTGGTGGGCTCGTCGGCGATCAGCACCTCGGGGTCGAGCGCGATCGACATGGCGATCATGATGCGCTGCCGCATGCCGCCGGAGAACTGGTGCGGGTAGTCGTGCACCCGCTGCTTGGCGGCCGGGATGCGGACGCGGTCCATGAGCTCGACCGCCTTCTTCATGGCGGCGCCCTTGGACATGCCCCGGTGCACCCGGAACATCTCGCTGATCTGCCAGCCCACGGTGAACACCGGGTTGAGCGCGGACAGCGCGTCCTGGAAGATCATCGCGATGCGCTCGCCACGCACCTGCGTGCGGTCGCGCTCCGACAGCTTGAGGACGTCGGTGCCCTTGAAGCGGATCTCCCCCTTGGGGATGACCGCCGGCGGCATGTCGAGGATGCCCATGATGGCCTGGGCCGTCACCGACTTGCCCGAACCCGACTCGCCCAGCACCGCGAGCGTCTCACCGGCGCGGACCGTGTAGCTCACGCCGTTGACCGCGCGTACCACGCCGGCCCTCGTGTGGAACTCCACGTGCAGGTCGTCCACGGCCAGCAGCGGTTCGTTGCCCGACCCTCCCCCGGCGGGCAACACGTCTGCGGACGTCTTCTTCACGTGATCACCTCCTACCTGAGCTTCGGGTCGAGCGCGTCGCGCACGGCGTCGCCCATCATGATGAACGCGAGCACCGTGATGCTCAGGAACAGGGCCGGGAACACCAGCGGCAGCGGCGCCGTGATGAACCGGTCACGTGCGTCCGCGATCATCAGGCCCCACGAGATGTCCGGCGACTGCACGCCCACGCCCAGGAACGACAGCGCGGCCTCGGCCGCGATGTAGGTGCCCAGGTTGATCGTGGCCACGACGATGACCGAGGCCAGCGAGTTCGGCAGCAGGTGCCGGAACATGATCCGGCCGGAGCCCGCGCCCAGCGCCTTGGCGGCCACCACGAAGTCCTGGCTCTTCGCCGTGATCACCGCGGCCCGCATGATGCGGTACACCATCGGCCAGCCCAGCACCGACAGCGCGAGGATGACCAGCAGGATGCTGTTGTACTTGCCGCGCAGGGTGGAGGCGATCAGCAGCGCGCCCAGCACCGACGGGATCGCGAAGAAGACCTCGGTGATACGGGACGCGAGGGTGTCGATCGCGCCGCCGCGGTAGCCCGCGAAGATGCCGAACAGACCACCGATGATCGCGGTGAGGACCGTGGTCAGCACGCCGATCACGATCGAGTTGCGGGCGCCGTAGATCGTCCTCGCGTAGAGGTCGCAGCCCAGGTTGTCGCGCCCGAACAGGTGGCCCGGCCCTGGGCCCTGACGGGCGGCGGACAGGTCGCACGTCCGCGCGTCGAACGGGTCGATCGACGTGAACAGCGACGGCCAGACGGCCATGACCAGCAGGATCAAGATGATGATCACCGAGATGATGAACATCGGGCGGCGCCGGAGGTCGTGCCAGGCGTCCGTCCAGAGGCTGGCGGGCTTGGCCTCCTTCTTGGCGTGCCTGCGCCTGCCCTCGCGTCCGGGAGCCGGCGCTGCGGGTGCGTCCGCGACCATGGTCTTCCCCTCCTCGAGACCCGGCCCGTCCAGCGGGGTTGGGTTACTCATAGCGGATCCTCGGGTCGAGCACGGCGTACAACAGGTCGACGATCATGTTGGCCAAGATGTAGACCAGCACCAGGATGGTCACGACACCCACCACGACCGGCTGCTCGCGCAGGTGGACCGAGGTGAAGAGCTGGTTGCCGATGCCCTGCAGGTTGAAGATCGTCTCCGTGATCACCGCGCCACCCATGAGCTGACCGAGGTCGGCGCCCAGATAGGTGACCAGGGGGATCAGCGCGTTGCGCAACGCGTGCCGGCCGACGACGCGGCGGCGCGGCAGACCCTTGGCCGTCGCCGTGCGGATGTAGTCCGATCGCAGGGTCTCCGCGAGGCTCGTCCTGGTGAGCCGCGTGAGGTATGCGATCGAGACCCCGGCCAGCACGAAGCCCGGCACCAGATAGCTGCGCAGGCCCTCGGTCGTGCCGGCGACGGGGAAGATGTCCGCGCCGGTCCACTGCTTGAGCTTGACGCCCAGCACCAGCTGCAGCACGAAGCCGGTAACCAGCGTCGGCACCGAGATCAGCAGCAGCGTCGCGGCGAGGATCAAGGTGTCGGCGGCCTTGCCGCGGCGCAGCGCCGCCCACAGGCCGAGGCCGACGCCGATGATCGCCTCCATGACGAGCGCGGTCACGGCGAGGTTCAACGTGACCTGGAACTTGCCCGCCATGATCTGCGACACGGGGACGTTCGCGAAGTTGACGCCGAAGTCGCCGCGGAAAATCACGCCGCTGATGTAGTACCAGTACTGCAGCAGCAGCGGGTCGTTCAGGTGATACTGCTCGCGCAGGACCTCCGCGATGGCGGGGTCGGGGCGCTTGTCGCCGAACAACCCCGCGATGGGGTCACCCGGCAGCGCGAAAACGATGCAATAGATCAGAAGCGTGGCGCCGATCAGGACGGGTATCGCCTGGATCAGTCGCCTGATGACATATCGGCCCATTCAAGCCCTCCGGTACATGCTTGAAGGCAGCCCTTCGGAATCGGTGATCAATCCGGCTCCGGACGACTGCCTTCAAGATCAGTCCTTCGGCGGGGCGGACGACGTCGGTCGCCCGCCCGCCGATCGGCGTCAGGCCTTCGTGACGTCAGCCCACTCAACCTGGTTCAGCAGGTTGACCTTGACGTTGTTGATCTTCGTGGAGTAGCCGTAGTTGAGCCGGTAGAAGTACACAGGAATGTACGGCAGGTCCTTCAGCAGGATGTCATCGGCCTGCTGGTAGAACTTCAGGCCCTCCGCCGGGTCGGTCGCCTGGTCACCCTTGGCCACCGTCTCGTCGAACTCCTTGTTGGAGTAGCCACCGTAGTTGGAGCCGGTGCCGATGGAGCCGGTGCCGAAGATCGGCGTCAGGTAGTTCTCGGGCGACGGGTAGTCGATGGCCCAGCCCATGCGGAACAGGCCCTTGAACTCCTTGGCGTCGAGAGCGTCCAGGATGCCCTGGAACTTCTCGAACGGCTGCGTCTTGACCTCGACGCCCAGGTTGGCGCGCAGGTTGTTGGCGACGGCCTCGATCCACTCCTTGTGGCCCCCGTCGGCGTTGTAGCCGAGGTCAATGCTCTTCGGACCGTTGTTCGCCTCGTACAGCTTCTTGGCCTCGGCCGGGTTGTACGTGCAGGCGGTGCAGATGCCGGGGCGGTTGCCCTGGATGGCCGGGTTGATGAAGTCGTCGGCCGGCGTCATCGCGCCCGAGAACACCGTCTCGGTGATCGTCTTCCTGTCGATGGCCATCGAGACGGCCTTGCGCAGGTCGGCGTTCTGCCATTCCTTGTTGTAGGCGAGCGGGACGCCGATGTAGCCGACGCCGGCGTCGGGCTCCTGCTTGAAGCGGTCGCCGAGCAGGGTCTTCGCCGTGCCGATGGCGGTGGGCGGCAGGGAGTCGTGGATGTCGAGGTTGTCAGCCTGGAGGTCGTTCCACGCGGTCTCGGAGCTCGTGTAGATCTTGAACTGGAGCTTGGTCCAGCCCGCCGGCTTCTTGCCAGGGAACTTGTCGTACACCGACAGGTCGATCGCCGTGTCGGTGCCCTTCTTGTAGGGCTTGTCCATCTTGAACAGGCCCTGGCCGATCGGGTTCTCGCCGTACTCCTGGCTGAGCTTGCCGTCGGCGCCGATGGCCTTCTCCGGCAGCGGGTAGAAGGCGGTGTAGCCGAGCATCGTCTTGAACTGCGAGAACGGCGCGTTAAGCGTGACCTCGAGGGTGTTGTCGTCGACGACCTTGAGACCCTTCATCTCCTTGGCCGTCGGCGTCTTGCCCTCACCGGGGTGCACGTCGTCGTAGCCGTCGACGCGGCCGAAGAAGAAGGACGAGCTCATGGCGTTGTCCTGGAGCGCGGCGAAGTTCCACGCGCGGGCGTAGTCGGCGGCCTTGACGGGGGTGCCGTCGTGCCAGGTGTAGCCGGGCTTCAGCTTGATCGTCCAGACCTTGCTGTCGTCCGTGGTGATCGACTCGGCGGCTTCCTCGACCGGCTCCTTCTTGTCGTTGTAGGTGACAAGCGGGTCGAAGAGGGCGGCGAGCACCTCGGCGCCCTCGCTCTCGGTGGTGTCCTGGGGGAACAGGAGCTTCTGCGGCTCACCGAGTTCCATGCGGACCGGCGTGTCGTCACCGCCGCCCGCGGCGCTGTCGCCGCTTCCCGAGGCACCGCTGCCACACGCGGCGACGGCGATGGCGAGCAGTGCGGCACTGGCGACGATCCGTGCGCCCTTAGTAACACGCATGGTGAAACAAATCCTCCCTCTACAGCCGGGCACCCAGCGCTGGGCCGCACGAGTGATGATCGTGCGCAGCCTGACGGGGAGGTCCTGGTATCCCCCCCGGATTTAGCTGACGTTGTCAAGCCAGCTGACGCCCTGCCAGTCGATTCGCGACTATCCCTTACTCCTTGCCATCAGGAAGTCTCTGGCGCGTTGCAGTTCGGTCACACGTGTGCCTATCTAGCGTCACAGACAATTCGCCCGATGCGGTTCAAACAGTACAGACTCTCTGGTCCAGGTGAAGCCACGGTCATGAACAATCGATGAAAGTTATCCGGTACATGACGGCGTGGGCGCCGTCGCCCCCACACCGCCGCCGCCTGGGCTACCGTTGAGCAGGTCTTTGCGAAGCCTTGGAACCAGGCGTCGCGAGACTCCGTCCAACCCTCTGTCGCCGACCCGCGCGACAGCTACCTCACCGACCCGGATCCAATAGAGTCCTTGCCATGAGCCAGCCGGAATCCGCTGTCGCGGACGCCCAGGCGGGCGGCCGAAGCGGGCAGGAGCCGCTGGCCAAGCTCGCCAAGAGACACGGGCTTCGCCGTGCCATCGCACGGCCGAGGTTCCCTGTCTACGTGCGTCAGCTCTGGGAGCGGCGACACTTCATCCTGACGTACGCGACCTCACGCAACGTCTCGAAATACTCCAAGTCAGCGCTCGGCCAGCTGTGGCAGGTGCTGACCCCGCTGCTCAACGCCGCCATCTACTACGTGATGTTCGGCCTCATCCTGGGCGGCAAGAACGGCATCGAGAACTACCCGGCCTTCCTGCTGACCGGGATGTTCGTCTTCACCTACACACAGCGCACGGTCAGCGCGGGCGCGAAGTCGATCTCCGGAAACCTGTCGATGATCCGGGCCCTGCACTTCCCGCGGGCCTCGCTGCCGCTGGCCTACACGATCCAGGAGCTCCAGCAGCTCGTCATCTCCATGGCCGTGCTCCTCGCCATCGTCGTGATGACGGGAGAGACCCCCACCTGGTTCTGGCTCATGATCCCGGTGGTGCTGGTGCTCCAGACGATGTTCAACGTCGGGGCCGGCCTGGTGGTCGCCAGGCTCGGCGCCCAGATGCGCGACCTCAACCAGCTGCTGCCGTTCATCACCCGCACCTGGCTGTACGCCTCCGGCGTCTTCTTCTCGATCCAGGACAAGGTCGTCGTGGCCGCGAAGCTGCCCCAGTGGGTGGCCAACGTGATGTACCTCAACCCCGCGGCGTCCTTCATCGAGTGGATGCGAGAGATCCTCATCAGCAGCCACAACAAGTCGTTCGGGCACCACCCGCCGACAATGGTGGTGGTGTCTTGCGTATTCTGGGCGGTGTTCGCACTCGGCTTCGGCTTCTGGTACTTCTGGCGGTCCGAGGAGAGGTACGGGCGTGGCTGAACTGACCAAGGAGCTGTCACAGGTGAAGGGCGACACGCCTGCCGTCCCCGGCAAGGACGCCAAGGCGCGTTCCACCCCGGAGCCCCAGGACAAGCGGCCCCTCGACGTCCCCACGGGCACTCCGACCGTCATCGTCGACGACCTCCACATCGTCTACCGCGTCTACGGGGCGGCGTCCGAGTCCGAGAAGGGCAACGCCGTCAACGCCCTCACGCGCATCCTGAAGCGCCAGGGCCGGCCGCAGATGAAAGAAGTGCACGCGGTCAAGGGCGTGACCTTCGTGGCCTACCACGGCGACGCGATCGGCATCGTGGGCCGCAACGGCTCGGGCAAGTCCACGCTGCTGCGGGCCATCGCCGGCCTGCTGCCCCCGCACGCGGGCGCCGTCTACACCGACGGCCAGCCGTCGCTGCTCGGCGTCAACGCGGCGCTCATGCGCGAGCTGACCGGTGAACGCAACATCGTGCTCGGCTGCTACGCGATGGGCATGACGCCCAGCGAGGTCCGCGACAAGTACCAGGAGATCGTCGACTTCTCCGGCATCGGCGAGTTCGTCCAGCTGCCGATGTCCACCTACTCCTCCGGCATGGGCGCCCGCCTGCGCTTCGCCATCTCCTCGGCCAAGACGCACGACGTCCTGCTCATCGACGAGGCCCTCGCGACCGGTGACCGCGAGTTCCGCAAGAAGAGCGAGGAGCGCATCCGCCAGATCCGCGAGTCGGCCGGCACCGTGTTCCTCGTCGCCCACGACCTCCGGGTCATCGAGCAGACCTGCAACCGGGTCATCTGGCTGCACAAGGGCAAGATCAAGATGGACGGCGACCCCAAGGAAGTCATCGCCGCCTACAACAAGGGCTGAGCACGCACGACGAAGCCCCCGGCCGGTGGCCGGGGGCTTCGTCGTGTCCGCGCGCGAACCGCGGGTACTGGCGTGACGGATGACTGACAGAGAGGTCAGCGTTCCGCTAGAATTCGAACGTCGATTCGAGTTGAGGAACGGTGATGGAGTGGGGGCGCGCGATGGGAGAGCTTTCGGCCGCGATTGACCACCTGGCCACCGAAGACGTGTCGGAGATCCCGCGGCTGGAGCTCGCCGAGCAGCTCCTCGAGCTGCACTGGCAGATGGCCCGGCTACAGGCCCAGATAGCCCGTCGCACCGGCGTGAGACTGCCCTGACCCCGGCAAGCACGCGGCCGTTCCAGCGGCACCTGCAGGTGCGGCCGCGGGGTCCATACGCGGGAGAAGAAGAACAGGCCGCGCCGCTGCTCTGCGCGATGGCGGCGCGGCGCCCGACCGGCCGCACTCCGGGCGAGGGCGCGTCCGCCCCAGCCCGTCGTGAGACCGCTCGCTCGCACGGCGAATGACTCGCATGGTCTCGACCTGTGCCTCGTCGACAGAAGGCAGTGGTCGATGATGATCGCGCGTGCCGGTCGACCGGTGCGGCCCCGCGCGGACCGTCCCCTCGCCGGACGAGCCGGCGCCCGGGCGTCGGCACCTTTGACGCCCGTGAACCGCCCCGCCGACACCGGCGACGCCCGCGAACCACCCCGCCGACGCCCGGACGTCGGCGGCTGTGACACCCGCGGACTAGTCCTCGGCCTGGCCCGCCACCGTGCCGGTCACCGTGTCGGCGGTCCAGCCGAGAGCCTTGAGCGCCTCAGTGCTGCCGCTCATGGTCACGGTCCCGTTCGACATCTTGCCGGTGGCCTTGTTGGTGAGCGGGGTGAGCCCGTTCGCCGTGCCGCTGGCCTTCAGGCTGCGGATCCGATCGGACGTCTCCACCTGATCGGCGACCGCCGCGGCCTGCGCGGGCAGCGACGCGACCATGTCGGCCGCGAGGTCGGGCAGCGCCATCCTGGCCGCCGTGCCGAGACCTGGCACCACCCCCCGGCCCGGCAGGTTGTGCGCGTCGCCCACCGAGGTCACCGTCCCGGGCAGGGGGACGCCCTGCATCGGCGGCGCGTCCTGGCCGACGGAGACGCTGCGGCCCCGCTTGACCGAGCGGGTGCTCGGCACGGAGGCCGACATGCCCTGCCCGCCGAACGGAGTGCCCGCCACGATCGGCGAGATCTCCGGCATCGGCCAGGTCTCGCGGGTGACGTCCTCTTCCGCGTTGGGCGTGAAGCCGCGGTTGATCTGCCCTGGCCGGTTGACCTGCGACCGCCAGTCCATCTGCGCCCGCCGCTCCATGTACATGTCCCGCTGCACAGCGGTCAGGTCGGAGCCGGCGCCGGCGGACTTGGCGTGCGAGACGCCGACGAGCAGGCCGTTGACGTAGGCGCTGGCGAGCATGCTCTGCACGAAACCGCCGGCCGGGCTGGCACCCAGGAGCGGAACGTCGGTGGAACGCGACAGGACGTCGTTGCGAAGATCGGCCTGAGCCGGCGCGGCCAATGCCGCCGCCAAGCCGAATGCTGTGACGGCTACCGCCGCCTTGACTACACGATTCATGATTGCCTTCCCGGCTCGTGATCGATCGCTCTCGAATGCGATGGAAATGCGAATCGATAACCCCCGTATGCCGTGGCGTACGCGCTATGGGCACCACACGAGCGTGCCGTCACGGCTGAGCTACGGCAGCAGTTGTATCACCGTCCGAGAGCGGTCGGTGGTCGCATGAATGCCTGTGTAGCAGGGGTTTGCAGCCCGGTTACCGACTGGAGGGGCAGCGTTGAGCGGGAGCGACAAACCGGAAATAGGCGCTTCTAGTTTCCAATATTATGCGCGCCGGGATGGGCGGCTTACACCAAAAGACAAGTGCCCCGCGGCCCGTCGACGAAATGTTGTGAAAACAATTGCGACGGACCGCGGGGCAAGAATTCTCCGGTCGCGATAGGGGCGCGCGGCCGGATCAGACGGGAAGCAGCACCTCCGTGGACTCGAACGGGAAGCGCTCCGCGAAGGCCGGCCGCAGGTCGGTCAGCCAGACCGCCTCCGGGTCGTAATGCGCGAAGAACGGCCGCCCCACCAGGGAGGGGTCGCGCGCCTGGATGAGATGGAGCACGAAGTACCGCTCGCCGGCGATCTCCGTGACGCCGTCGACGCACACCTTGCCCGGCGTGGCCGACATCGACGGCCCCCGGACCGTACGGCACAGCCCGGAGACCGAGGAGTACGCGTCCCTGAAGATCTCGTACGCCCGCGCCAGCGGGACCGCGAAGTAGTCCTGAGGCCCGGTGTCGCGCTCGACGAACATGTAATAAGGAATCATCCCCATGGACAGCTGCCGCCGCCACATGCCCGACCACACGGCCGGGTCGTCGTTGATCGACCTGATCAGCGGCGCCTGGGTCCTGATGGTGGCCCCGCTGCCGAGGATGTTCTTGACGGCCGCCTCGACGCGCGGTGACTCCAGCTCCCGCGGGTGCGAGAAGTGCGCCATGAACGCCAGGTTCTTGCCGGCGTTCACCACCTGCTCGAACAGGCGCAGCGTGTCGCCGGCGTCGGGGTCGGTGCTGAAGCGCTGCGGCCAGTACGCGAGCGCCTTCGTGCCGATTCTGATCGACTCGAGCTGTTCGATTCCGATCAGCGGCTCGATGTAGCGCCGCAGGACCGGCTCACCCATGATCATCGCGTCGCCGCCGGTGATCAGCACACTGGTGACCTCGGGATGCCGCCGGATGTAGGTGACGAGCTGGTCGACGTCGTCGGAGGCGAACTTCAGGTCGGCGTCGCCGACGAACTGCGCCCACCTGAAGCAGTACGTGCAGTACGCGTGACAGGTCTGCCCCTGCTTCGGGAAGAAGAGTACTGTTTCTGGATATTTATGCTGCATGCCAGGAACAGGCTCATCGCCCAGCTTCGGGACGTTGAGCTCCTTCTGTCCGGCAGGATGTGGGTTGAGCTGAGTACGTACCCTGTTGGCCTCGGCTTGGATCTCGGCGTTGGGAGCCTCGGCCTTCAGCAGGTCGGCCAGCCGGGCCACGTCGGCCTCGGGAAGCATGTCCTCCTGCGGGAAGACGAGCCGGTAGATGGGGTCGTCGGGGGCGGCCGACCAATCTATGAGTTCGTCGACGACGTAGGCGTTCGTCCTGAAGGGCAGCACTGTCGCGACCGCGCGGACCCTGAGCCGCTCGTCGTCCGCCAGCCCGGCGCGCTGGAGGAGCTGGTCGAGGTGCTTGGACGTGTACGCCCGGAAGCGTCGGGTGCCAGCTTCGTTCAAAATCACTAGGCGTTTCCCATCTTTTTTGTTCGATCGGCGGTAAACCTCACGACCAAGTCGCGCGTCTACGGTCTTACTATCCGGACGCGCCTCGCCGTGCGACCGGTTCCACAGCTCTCCAAGTTTTCCTTAAGGTTCCTTGTCAATCACGACATATCGCGTCAAGGCGTAGACTCGGAACCGTGACCGAGAATCCTGACCTCCGCGCCTCCGACGCCGACCGCGACCGCGTGGCCGCGGTGCTCGGCGAGGCGCTCGCCACCGGACGGCTCACCAGCGTCGAGCACGCCGATCGCCTCGAACAGGCCTACACCGCGAAGACCGTCGGCGAGCTCGTCCCCATCACCCACGACCTGCCCGACGTCGCCCGGTCCGACGTCCCCGCCGCCGTCGAACAGCAGGCCATCAGCGCGGCCTTCAGCAAGATCGTGCGCAAGGGCCGCTGGGTGGCCTCCCGCCGCACCCGGCTGTCGGCCCGCTTCGGCGCGCTCGTCGTCGACCTGTCCGACGCCGTGCTGCCCGGCCGTGAGATCACCGTCGAGACGGACGCATGGTTCAGCAAGGTGATCGTCCGCGTGCCCGCCGACGCCCACGTCGTCGACGAGGGCGGCTCGGTGTTCGGCAAGCGCAACGTGACGGCCGGATCGGGCGCCGACGGGCCGCTGATCCGGGTGACGGGCACGTCCATGTTCTCGAAGGTGATCGTCACACGCGCGATGGACGACTGGAACCTGCGCTGATACCCCGGCCAGGACTGGAACCGGCGCGCGCGGGAACCAACAAGTCCTACCCGCCAGTTAACCTGGCACCTGCCTTGCCTGCGATGCGGCATCCCGAGCCCGCGATCCGGCTGAGCCGTGCCGGCGGGCGCGATGCCGTACGAGGTGACCATTGTCCGACAGCAGGCCCGTCGCCCTCGATGCCATGGGCGGCGACCACGCGCCCCACGAGATCGTCGCCGGCGCGGTGCACGCCGTGCGCGAGCGCGGCCTGCGCGTCGTGCTCGTCGGCTCGCCACGCGTGCTCTACGAGGCGCTCGCCGACCACGACGCCACCAAAGAGGTCCCCATCGTCCGGGCCGAGGAGGCCCTGTCCATGGACGAGGGCGCGCTCGCCAGCCTGCGCCGCCCCCGCTCCAGCATCGCGATCGCCTGCCACCTCGTCCGCCGCGGCGACGCCTGCGCGGTCGTGTCCGCCGGCTCCACCGCGGGCATCGTCGCCACCGGACGGCTCCGGCTCAAGGGCCAGCCGGGCGTGCTCCGGCCCGCCATCGCCGTAGCGCTACCCACCCGTCCCACGCCCGCCCTGCTCGTGGACGCCGGTGCCAACGCCGAGGCCAAGCCGGAAATGCTGGTGCAGTTCGCCCACCTCGGAGCCGCGTACGCCGAACTCGCCCACGGCATCACCGCCCCCAAGGTCGGCCTGCTCACCATCGGCAGCGAGGCCGAGAAGGGCAACAAGCTGGTCAGGCGGGCCCACGAACTCCTGCAGAGCTCCCCCGGCATCGAGTTCGCCGGCAACGTCGAGGGCTACGACCTGCTGTCCGGCAAGGTCGACGTGATCACCACCGACGGATTCACCGGCAACGTCGCACTCAAGACCATGGAAGGCGCGGTCCGCTACGCCTTCTCCGAGCTGCGCGAGGCGATCGAGGAGAGCAAACTGGCCCGGCTCGGCGCGGCCATGCAGCGCTCCCGCATCCGCGACCTGCGCCGCCGCCTCGACGCCGAGGCGCACGGCGGAGCCGTCCTGCTCGGGCTGAACGGAACCGTCGTCATCGCCCACGGCGCGACGAGAGCCCCGGGCATCAGCGCGGCCTGCGCCCTCGCCACCGACCTGTCGGCCGCCGAAATCGTCACCGCGATCGGCGAGCGCATCGCCGCCTCAGGACGCTCCCACCGCCTGTGGTGACCCCCAGCTCGCGATCAGCGCGACGGTCGACGTCCCCGGTACCCTTGACCCATGACCGACCCGCAGATAGTGCTCACCGAGCGCGTCCAGCAGGCGCTGGCACGCGCGTTCGGTCAGGAGCACGCCGACGCAGACCCGCTGATCCGGCCCTCCCAGTTCGCCGACTTCCAGGCGAACGTCGCGATGAGCCTGGCCAAGCGCCTGCGACGCGCCCCGCGGGAGGTCGCGGAAGCGATCAGAACTGAGCTGTCCGACTTCCCCGGCACCATCGAGGTCAGCGGCCCCGGCTTCCTCAACATCACCCTTGACGACACCTGGATCGCCGCCGAGGCCGCCCAGATGCTCGACGACGCGCGCCTCGGCATCGGCACCATCACCCCGGCCCAGACCGTGGTCATCGACTACTCCGCGCCCAACGCGGCCAAGGAGATGCACGTCGGCCACCTGCGCACCACGATCGTCGGTGACGCGCTGGCCCGGCTGCACGAACACCTCGGCAACAAGGTCATCAGGCAGAACCACCTGGGCGACTGGGGCACCCCGTTCGGCATGCTCATCGAGCACCTGCTCGACATCGGCGAAGAGGCCGCCGTCGCGCAGCTCGAAGCCGGCATGGGCACCGAGTACTACCAGGCCGCCCGCGCCAAGTTCGACGCCGACGAGTCGTTCAAGACGCGCGCCCGCGTCCGGGTGACCACGCTGCAGTCGGGCGACCCCGAGACGCTGCGCCTGTGGCACGTCTTCATGGACGCCACCGTCCGCTACTTCAACAAGATCTACGAGATGCTCGGCGTCACCCTCACCGACGCCGACATCGCGGGCGAGAGCATGTACAACCCCATGCTCCAGAAGGTCTGCGACGACCTCGAGGAGGCCGGCGTCGCCCAGATCAGCGAGGGCGCGCTGTGCGTGTTCCCGCCCGGCTTCACCGGCTCCGACGACAAGCCGCTGCCGCTGATCATCAGGAAGAGCGACGGCGGTTACGGCTACGCCACCACCGACATGGCGGCCGTCCGCTACCGCGTCCACGACCTCAAGGCCGACCGCATGCTCTACGTGGTGGGCGCCGACCAGGCGCTCCACTTCCGCATGGTGTTCGAGGCCGCTCGAATGGCCGGCTGGCTGCCCGACACCGTCTCGGCCGAGCACGTCAAGATCGGCATGATGCTCGGCAAGGACGGCCGCCGCTTCAAGACCCGCTCCGGCGAGTCCGTCAAGCTGATGGACCTCCTCCAGGAGGCCATCGACCGCGCCACCGCGGCGATCGCCGACCGGGGCTACGACGAGCAAATGCAGCGGGAGATCGCCCACGCCGTCGGCATGGGCGCGGTGAAGTACGCCGACCTGTCGGTCAGCCACGACAGCGAGTACGTCTTCGACTTCGACCGCATGCTCGGCTTCACCGGCAACACCGCCCCCTACCTGCAGTACGCCCAGGCGCGCATTCGCTCGATCTTCCGCCGCGGCGGCGTCGACCCCGCCACCGCGACCGGTCCGATCGTCCTCGGCGAGCCCGCCGAGCGCGCCCTGGCCCTGCAGTTGCTCGGTTTCGGAGCCGTCGTCGAGCAGACGACAGCCCTGAGCGAACCCCACCGGCTGTGCGCGTACATCTACGCCGCCGCCACGGCGTTCACCGACTTCTTCGAGCAGTGCCCCGTGCTCAAGGAAGGCGTCGAGCCCGACGTCCGGGCCTCGCGGCTGGCGCTGTGCGCGCTGACCCTGCGGGTGCTCGAGACCGGCCTCGATCTCCTCGGTGTCCCCGTCCCCGAGCGCATGTAACCGGCAAAGTCTCCCGTTCCGACGTGGGCGCGCCTCCACCGGGTTGGCGCGCCCCAACCACTAGGCTTTACGCGGTCATGAACTGAGGCCGAAATGGGGGAGTTCTCTGCCTTGAGCACGGACCTGACAGCGGGCCCCCAAGCAGCCCCCGAGGTGCACCGCTACGCCGAGGCCCTCCTCGCGCACCTCGCCGCCAAGGGCTCCGCCCCTCCCGCCCCGCCGAGCTTCGACGACGTCCCCGGCAACTGGCTGCCTCCTGCCGTCCAAGCCCTCGTCGCGATCCTCGCCGGCGAAGACCCGCTCGAACCGCTGAGCAGGGCCGCGAGCCGCGACCAGCAGCAGACCGCGCTCTTCCTCTGCCTGGCCCTCGCGGTGTCCGGCCAGGGCAGCCGCATCCACGCGTCCTGGCTCGGCACGGCCTTCGGCGAGCTCTCCCTCGACCACCCGGTCACCCACGGCCAGCGCTCGCTCTGGCTGGCCGCCGCCCGGGGGGCGTACGGCCCCGCCGGCAAGATCTTCGTGCTGCGCAAACTCGACGCGCTCTCCATCCAGCAGCACACCGACGCCCAGCAGTGGGTGCAGGCCATCGCGCCCGGCGACCCGGCGGTCGTCGTTCCGCCGTCGCTCGTCGACTTCCCCGAGATGGCCGAGCTCCCGCAGCTCGCCAGGTCCGCCATGGCGGCCGCCCGCCTGGCCAGGCTGCGCGAGCGCTGCGCCGAGATCACCTCCACGCGCCAGACCGAACAGATCCCGCCCGCGCCGCTCGACAACAGCTCCGGCGAACCGGCCTCGGCCTGGGTCGAGAACGAGCCGCTCGCCGTGTTGCGCACGCTGATCGGGCAGGGCGGGCCGAGCGGTCCCATGGCTTCGCTGAGCACGTACCTGCTCGACGACCTGCGCCCCGGCGCCGACCCGCACCTCGCGGCGATCGCGCTGCACGTGGCGGCGCCCATCCTGCGCGACGTGGCCGAGCAGCTCGAGGCCGACAGCCGGCTCGAACCACCCGAGACGTTGGTGGTGCCGCTGCTGGGCCACCGCATCATGCTCCGTCCAGAAGGCCCCGACCAGGAGTCGATGGCCACGGCCGAGCAGTCGATCCTCACCGACGGCGTGGTGCACCGAGGCCGCCCGTGGGCGGCGGCCGTGCTGCTCGTCGCCGGGGTCGCCTGCCTCGTCGGCGCGGCGCTCTCGGTCCGCCTGCTCGCCGCGGCCGGCCTCGCGATGATCGGCCTGGCCGCGTGGCAGCTGTGGCAGCGCCGCAGGCTCGCCGAGGCCGACGCCCGTTATCTGGCCGGCCAGGTCACCGAACTCAGGGAACTCGCCGAGGGCGCCGTCTGGGCCCTCCATGCGTACGCCCGCGAATCGGACGCACGCGCGAAACAGGCCGCGGACGACGCAGCCGAGCTGACCCGGCTGATTCGTCGCGGCCCGCGCGCTGCTTAGGTGGTCTCGATCTCCACGTGACTCGGCGCGAGCAGGAAGACCCGCTCGGCGATCCGCTCGATCCGACCCTCACACCCGAAAGCCAGTCCGGCGGCGAAGTCGACCATTCTCGTCGCCTCGGACATCGACATGCCCGTGACGTCCATGATCACCGTCTGCCCGTCACGGAAATGCTGTCCGATCAACGGCGCGTCGTTGTACTTGAGCGGCTGGATCATGACGATGCGCGAGGAGTCGACGTTCGCCCGCCACCGCCTGGCGGCCCGCTCCGTCGCGGGAACGTACTCGTCCTCGTACTGCTCGTCGTCATAGCCCTCGTCGTAGTGATCGACCCCGCTCAGGCCAAGGTAGCTCACCACCTTGCGCACTGCCCCCATCGGCTTGTCCTTTCCTCAGGAACTCACCGTAATCGGCACGTCCCTACACATTGGACGGTAACCGACGATTCCGCATTCGCCACGCGACACGCCCAGCCCTAATTCCATTTTGTACGGCTTGCAGCCCGCTTGCAGCCGGATATCCAGCCCCCTATAGCATCAGCCCCATGCGACTGTTCACCGTCGACGCCTTCACCGACACAGCTTTCAAGGGTAATCCCGCAGCTGTCTGCCTGCTGGAGTCTCCGGTTACCGACCGATGGATGCAGAGCGTAGCGGCCGAGATGAACCTCTCTGAGACAGCTTTCCTGCTCGGAGATTCCCTGCGGTGGTTCACACCGGCCGTTGAGGTCACTCTATGTGGTCACGCCACTCTGGCGACGTCACACGTGCTCTATTCGACCGGAGCGGCGACCGGACCGATGCATTTCAGCACGGCCAGCGGGACACTCTCCGTGAATCAGCTCGCCGACGGCAGCATCACGATGGATTTTCCGGCCAAGGACGTGACCGCCGTCACTGTTCCGGCGGATCTGGAGAAAGCACTCGGCGCGACGCCGGTGAGCGTCTGGAAAAGCCAGCTCGACCTGCTGGTGGAGCTCGACTCCGAGGAAACGGTACGGTCACTCACGCCCGATATCGCGGCCCTGTCCGCTCAGGAGGCAAGAGGCGTCATCGTCACCGCAAGAGGCACTGAGACCGATTTTGTCTCCCGCTTCTTCGCTCCCAAAGTGGGCGTTCCCGAGGATCCGGTGACGGGATCGGCCCACTGCGCATTGTCGCCGTTCTGGTCGTCCCGCCTCGGCCGCGACGCACTCGTGGGCGCCCAGCTCTCCGCGCGCGGCGGACTGGTGCACGTCCGTCACGCGGGATCCCGCGTCCATCTCTCCGGCAGAGCCGTCACCGTTCTCTCCGCCACCCTCGAGATCTGACCCACCACACCGGCGAACGCCTCGAGCACCACACCCACCCGGACCTGCACCCCGACCAACCTCGCCCAGGTCCGCCCTCATCCTGCGCACGCACGCACCACAGGGCGCGGCAGCTCCCCCGCCACCTCGGCCCGTCCAGCCCCCCTGCCCACAGCGATGAGACGCGACTGACCGCGGTCTGCACGCTGGAGGGTCGTGACGCGAAGCTCAGTTCTTGACGGCCTCAGCGATCCGCAGAGCGACCTCGGAGGGTGTGAGGTGGGTGGTGTCGACGACCTCGGCCTCATGGTGCAGCCACGTGCGGGCCGCCTCGGCATAAGGCGCGAGGTATTTGAGGCGGAAGGCGGAGGGACTGGGTCCCAGCACGGTGTCGCCCTCGATACGCCTGCGCAGGGTGTCCTGGTCAGCGTGGAGGACGAAGTGCCGTACCGGAACGGCATGATGCGCGAGCCCCGCACTGATCTCGCGCCAGTACTCCTCGACCAGGACCGTCATGGGCATCACCAGCGTGCCGCCGGTGTAGTCGAGTATGCGACGTGCCGTCTCGACCACGAGCGGCCGCCAGGGCGGCCAGTGCTGAAAGTTGTCCGTCGCCGGCAGCCCAGGTGAGACGTCCATGAGCGTCTCCCCGACCTTCTCGGCATCGAACACCCGCGACTCCGGGAGCAACTGCTGCACGAGCCCACTGGTCGTCGTCTTACCCACACCATGAGTACCGTTGAGCCACACGATCACCGGCTCATGCTAGTCCCGCACCACCCACGACCGGACGCCAAGATGCTGAGCAACCGACGCATCCCGGTCATCAGCCGTGAGCGAAGTCCCTCGTCCCACCCAGCCCCTGACCTGGCCATGCTCACCACCCGGGCCCCACAGGACGGCCGCGCCGCACCGACCTTCGTCCGCTCCGTCTACATCGACACGACCGGGCAGCGTTGGCGGGGATCCTTTACGTGCTGCGTACCGGGATCGGCCAGCAGCCCCTGACGGTGCGACAACTGCACGACAGCGTCCTTGACCAGCCTCCGTGCGAGATGCCCGGGCACGGCGAACGCCAGGACGTCCAGGTCTTCACGCGCCAGCTCGCTGTATCGAGCCGCCAGTCGACCTACCTCGGGATCGCTGTCGTGCAGGTGCAGCCAGATCCGTACCGTTGGCGGAAGGCCGGTCCCCTCCCACGTAGATCACCGGTTTCCGCTGTGAGCCCGTCCTGACCCACACGTAGACCCACGAGCCGACATCGGCCAACTCGCACTCGCAGCAGCGTCATGTCGCCCTCCACCGCTGCAGTGTGCCAGGACAGCGGACGCTTCAGCAGCCCACCTCAAGCCTGAAATGCTCCCTATGCCCGCAAATCAGAGAGCTCTCCGCACCATCTCCCGCAGATGGGTGGCAGACAGGAGGCTGCCCTGACTGACCACGTGTACCGATCGGCCCGCAACTACGAACGCCACCCCGCACCCTCCGAAGCGATCACCCCGGTGAACAGCCATCGCCTACATGGTCAGCCACCTCACCCAGAGCGGCCCAAAGCGCCTGCGCATGGAGCGACCCAACCTGGAGCGACCGCGAGAAGGCCCCACACGGAGAGACCCCAGCCAAGCGCGCCCGGAGAGCCCCATTTGAATCGCCTGCTGCGGGAAGATCATCAATCGCCGACACCCGCTGACGATCCATCTCGAAACACGACCCTTCCGTCAGGGCTCTTCCCCTTGTCGATCAAGCCCTTGCGGAGGGCATGCCCGCGATCGGCGATTCCAGGTCGGTAACCCGGGCCCGCAGCCGCCCTCGCATCGGCTCCGGATCCGCAGGAGGGATTCGGTTGGAGCGCAGAGCCGAGCGAGTTCTCGTGCACCCGCAGAGCTGAGCGAGTTGCTGCGCGGCCGAGGGGCTCATTCCCGTACCTCTGCCGCCTGCGCGGAAACGTGTCGCTAGTCTCGCCACCCTGCACGACTGAGAATCTGGCCGATCACGGGGCCTTTGGCTTCGGCGTAGTAGTTCATGTCGCGCCATTCCTGCTGTGCCAGTTCGCGTTTGGTGGCCGCATACAGGTTCCGGTCGCTCTCGCTTGCCCGCAGTCGATCGCGGAAGGCGAGATACCGGCGCACCTCGACGTGATCGGGCCGGTAACAGTGCAGGTTCACCGGCTCGTCGGGGTCCCCGGTACGGAGGCAGCGATGTTCCGGCTCGCGAACTCGCAGGTTGTAGCCTGCCGCTTCAAGATCGGGAAGGTAGGCCGGCTCGTCGTCCGGGTCGTCGATTCCGATGACGATGTCGATGATGGGTTTGGCAGCCAGTCCGGGCACCGATGTGGAGCCGATGTGCTCGATCAACCGCACACGCTCGCCGAGGACCGCCCGCAGGTCTGCGGCTCGCCGCTCGAAGCGCGCCGGCCAACCGGGATCGTAGTCGGCGATGGTCACCTTCACCGGACGCAGACCGTGCACCAACACCGCGGACAGCTTCTCGTCATCATAGGAATCAGACATCTTCAGGGCCTTCCCGTAGGCAGCGGACCACCGTATCTACCAGCTCGAACCATGGTCAATCGCCTTACCTACCTGGGCCCGGCCCTGCGGCGAGGCCCCTGACAGGGAATGACGCCCACCAACTCGCCCCCCGGACCACTCAGCGGCGAAGTCACGGCTGACCGGCGGGGATACCCGACAGTCCCCCGCACAGTGGTGTGCGGCAGAAACGCCATGCACCCGCGCCAGGATGAAGCCCTGCTCACGCATCGACATGGAAACGGATCGACCGAGACGTGCGCCCATCCTCAAGACAGCCGACAGGCTTGCGACAATGACCACCCGGAACATGGTCATAGATCTCTGTGGGCTGCAAGGTCGTCCCGTCGTTGGGCATCTGGCTGGAGACCGTGAACGACAAGCACGACAGCGTCAATGTCTGCCGGCGACATGGCGGCGCAGACCCGCCGGAAGCCGCAGTTGTTCCGATCATGCCTGGTTGCTGAGGTTTTCGCCGACCCGCGCAAGACAGGGCCTTACCCCGCCGGCGGAGGCCAGCCGCTACACCGATCGATGTGACCAGAGCAGCACGTCGCGCATGGTGGTCGAGCAGGCGTGCGAAGCGGTCAGAACAGCACACGTGACGCCGTCAGAGTGGTCAAAGGCAAAGCATGTGACTACGTGCGAAGGGGTCGGCACAGCAACGTGACGCCGATCGGAGTGATCAGAGCAGCACACGTGACGCGATCGCAGTGATCACAGCAGCACACGTGACGCGATCGGAGGGCCAGGGCAGGCCACGTGACGCTGATGGTCGTCAGAGCAGGCCACGTCACACCGATCGATGTGGTCAGAGCAAAACACCTTCAGCTGTCGACGGCGTTGTGGACCCTCTCCGCAGTGATCAGCGGCCGGCTCGACGGGCACCTGTTCGCCGTCGGCCTCGACGGTCCCGGTCAGGGCGGCGGCCAGCGGGCCTGGCCAGCCTCGTGTCGGCTGGTCGGCGGGCCTGGCCAGCCGACACGAGGACCCGTACAACCGCCGCGTCCGCCGCGTCGGGCTCACCCCCGCCGGGGCCGCCCTGATCGAAGAGATCAGCAACACCGGCATCATGCCAGTCGCCGCTGACGGCCTGCGTCTGCTGGGCGCGGTCGCGCTCGGCGCCCTCACCGCGGTGCTCGAGCTCGCCTTCCTGCTGCTGCCGCTGCCGTTCCTCGGCAACCCCAACGTCGCGGCCGCCGCCCGCCGGCTCCCGCATGTGCTGAGCGGCATCGACTCTCATTCCCGAGCGGCGCGCCTGGCGGCTCTCGCCAGGCGATAGCGACCCCAGCTGCTCATGCTGCCGGGATCCCAGCTCCAGCTCATGGTTGCGGGCCCGCTCAGACCCTGAACCGGCTATGCATTGAGCGAGCACACCCCTACTACTCGAAGTCCTGACGCTGATCGAACTCCCGGGCAACCGGCGCGACTTCCACAGAAGCAAGACCAGGCAGTCGTGCAGTGCACCTCGGTCGGTCAGGGCCCCTCGTTCTGCCCCTTGAGATCCTCGGGGAGGCCGGTGTTGGGGATACCGAGTTTGTGCGCGTACTGATCGTTGAGTTCGGACCAGCCGAAGCCGGCTGCTGAGGCGCCGCGAATCGGTGGGATCGGACGTCCTTCCAGCAGCTTCTCGGCCACGTCGAAGCAGAGGTGCCAGCCGGCCGCGACCTTCGGGATCCAGTCGCGATCCTGAACGGTGTGCCGAAGCGTCAGCCGGGTGCCGGTGTCAGTGGCAGCAAGTTCCCAGCGCAGCAGATCGGTGCCGAACGTGTGCTCCAGCAGCGTCGGTGGTTCAGCTCGCACCACCTCGACCTCCATGTCCTGGGGATGCTCGTCGTCGATCATCGTCATCGTGGCGCTGCCTGCCTCGGCAAGGCTGCGGTCAGCGGTATAGGGCGCCCACGCGGCGAGTTGTCCGGGCTCGGTCAACGCGGCCCACACCTTCTCGGGCGAGTGGCGCAGCTCGCGGACGAAGACAAGCGTCCAGCGGTCTCCAGCCGCCTCGCAGCCGACCTGGGCGAGCGAGCTCGTACGGTACGGGTTCTGGCTCATGACTACTCCAGGTTGTCGAGGTGGCGTTCGAGAGCGTCGAGATGCCGGTCCCACAGGGCTCGATACGGCTGCAGCCAGTCATCGAGCGCTTGGAAGGGAGCCGCGCGAATGCGATAGATCCGCCGCTGCGCCTCCGTACGGCAGATGACGAACCCGGCCTCCCTGAGCACCTTCAGCTGCTTGGACACCGTGGGCTGGCTGACTTCGAGCGCCTCAACCAGCTCGTTCACACTACTTTCGGCCTCCAGCAGCCGTCCGAGGATCCGACGCCGAGTCGGCTCAGCAAGCACAGCGAACGCATCAACGGCCATGGCCACCATATTCTCCATTGCGCATATAACTGTCAAGGCATATACACTGCCCGCTCCGCCACATCACCAGTACTCCGACCACCCCATCGACGCATCCGCGCACAGACGACAGCCCCTGGACAGAACCCCGATCGCCACTGCTCGGTCTCGCTGGCATCCGAAAGATGGTCCCGTTGGCATCCTGAAGTCGACCAGGGCCTGTCTGGAGTTGTGATCGGTGTCGGAGATCGTTCGATGTGGCGTAGCGGTGTGCGCGGCCGCCGCGGCGACGGCCATCGCTGCAGCCCGGTGTTGTCGGTGGCGGTCTCTAGCCTGTCGCAATGATCCGTAGCCTGTTTGAGCAGCGTCCGCTTGATGCTGCCGTCGCTGACGCCGAGAGCGCGACGCTCGAGTTCGACGGGGCCAGGGCCTGGTTGCGCTCTGTGCTGGTTGGCCCCGTGGAGCCGTTGGGCGCCGAGGTGTGGGTTCTGGATGCAACCCTGGAGCAGATCGTGCTCGTCAGGCACCCGCGGCGCGGGCTTGTCCCGCCAGGTGGCGAGGTCGAGCCCGGAGAGTGTCCGCGTGATGGCGCGGCCCGGGAACTGGCCGAGGAGACTGGGCTGCGGCCACGGGTGTTGGAGCGGCCGGCCGCGGTGGCGGTGCGGTCGTTCGCCCCGGGTCTGCCGAAGACGCTGTCCCTCTCCTATGCCGCGATCGGCGACCTGGAACAGCCTCTGATCGCGGAGGACGGGCAGCCCGCGGCCTGGATGCGGCTGGACCAGGGCTGGGAGAACTGTTTCCCCGACGACGTGCTGCGCATCCGACAGTACGTGAAGTTTCTGAGATCGGGTTCCTCTGCCTGGTGAGGGTGGCCGCGACTGGGTCCTGTGATGTCGTCTCGCGGATGGCCGGAGATGCCCGCGGAGTTCGGCGCCTGGTAGACGGTCTACGACCGCTTCGCCCAGTGGCGTGATGCCGCGTGTTTGCCGCACTGCCGGAGATTTCGTTGATGGGGCACTGGTCGGGCGCCTGCGCTCGTCCTGTGGCGAATGCCTGCTCGGGCGAGGGGGTGTCTGTTTCGGGCGGTCGACTCGCCATAAACACGAAAGGGGGCCCACCAACAGCGAACCCCACACCGAAACGGGCCCACCCCCACAGCAGAAGCCCAGCCGAACGGCCACCCAAAACAAAAAAGGGCCCTGCCACCAGCAGAACCCAAACAACACCTACACGCAACGCGCCATCACAACCCACACAAGCGCGACCCACAACAAAAACAGAGGAGGGGCCCCACCCGAAGGCGAGACCCCTCACTCATCAAAGATTGTCCGGCGGTGACCTACTCTCCCACACCCTCCCGAGTGCAGTACCATCGGCGCAGAGAAGCTTAACTTCCGGGTTCGGAATGTAACCGGGTGTTTCCTTCCCGCCATAACCGCCGTAACCCTCCGAAACACACAAACATCACTGTTTGCTGTCTCAGAATTGCCTAGTGGACGCGAGCAAGAAAAG